>NZ_BMQP01000157.1 GCF_014648175.1 Planobispora rosea | reverse complement strand
GCACCGGCACGACCTCCTCGCCGAGGATGTCGAGCTGCTCCAGCACGGTCTTCAGCGGCAGGCCGGCGTGGTCGATGAGGAACAGCTGGCGCTGGTAGTCGCCCACGTAGTCGCGGAAGGTGAGGGTGCGGTCGATGACCTGCTGCGGGCTGCCCACGGTCAGCGGGGTCTCGGCCATGAAGTCCTCCAGCGAGGGGCCGTGGCCGTACACGGGGGCGTTGTCGAAGTAGGGACGGAACTCGCGCACCGCGTCCTGGCTGTTGGTGCGCATGAACACCTGCCCGCCGAGGCCGACGATCGCCTGGTCGGCCGAGCCGTGGCCGTAGTGCTCGAAGCGCTGCCGGTAGAGGCCGACCATCCGCTGGGTGTGCTCTTTGGGCCAGAAGATGTGGTTGTGGAAGAAGCCGTCGCCGTAGTAGGCGGCCTGTTCGGCGATCTCCGGGCTGCGGATCGAGCCGTGCCAGACGAACGGCGGCACGCCGTCGAGCGGCCGGGGCGTCGAG
>NZ_BMQP01000156.1 GCF_014648175.1 Planobispora rosea | reverse complement strand
ACACCACCTGCACCATCCGCCCGGCAGCCGGATCCAGCCCCGCCCGCGACCGCACCGCCTCCCGGCCCACCAGCGCGGCCAGGCCATCGGCGTCATCGGCGACCTGCACCCGGCGTACGCACCCGGCCGCCCGCACCGCCCCGACCGGCAGCACCTCCAACCCCCCGGCCACCGCTCCCGCTGGGAGGTGGTCCTGCTCGGCATCGCTCGTCGCCGCACAGGCCTTCTCGATGCCGGGCCAGCTCAGCCGGAGCGTGTCGTGCCGGTCCAGGACGGCCTGCACCGCCGCCGTCAACGGCTCCAGGCCCACGTCCGGCGGCACCCGCAACACCACCGTCTGGCTGAAGTCGGCGATCGGACCGGACAGGTCGCTCAACCATTTCATGATGGGTGTGGGGTGGACCGGGCCGATCCCGGCGCCCTCCGGCTCTTGTCGGACCTCGGCTGCTTCGGTCGCCACCCGGGCCAGCTCGCGCACGCTCTGATGACGGAAGACGTCCTTGGGCGCG
>NZ_BMQP01000155.1 GCF_014648175.1 Planobispora rosea | reverse complement strand
CCGCCCCGCCAGCTGACGGCCCATGCCCAGCCGCTGACTGCCCTGCCCGGTGAAGACGAACGCCGTCTTACCCCCGGCAACCCCGCCCTCGGCCACCGGCTCACCATCCAGCAACACCAGCCGGTGATCGAACTGCGCCCGCGTCGTGGCCAGCGAATAGGCCACATCCACCGACGCCGCATCCACCGACCCCGACGCAATCAGCCGGGCCAGCTGCGCCTGCACGGCCTCGGCCGTACGGGCCGAGACCGGCGCCAACGCCACCGGCACTCCTGCCCGCACCGACACCGGCTCCGGCTCCGGCTCCGAGGTCGATCCCGGCACCACCGTCCCCGGCCCCGGCGACACCACCGGGACCTCCGCCGCCGGCGCCTCCTCCACGATCACATGCGCGTTGGTCCCGCTGATGCCGAAGGAGGAGATCCCGGCGCGGCGCGGGTGGTCTCCGCGCGGCCATTCCGCGGTCTGGGTGAGGAGTTCGACCTTGCCGGCTGTCCAGTCCACGTGCGGGGAGGGTGCGT
>NZ_BMQP01000154.1 GCF_014648175.1 Planobispora rosea | reverse complement strand
CATGGCCGGCAACCTCACCGACCAGGTCCGCAACATCTCGCAGGTGGCCACCGCGGTGGCCCGCGGCGACCTGTCGCAGAAGATCACGGTGTCGGCGCGCGGGGAGATCCTGGAGCTCAAAAACACCCTCAACACCATGGTGGACCAGCTGTCGAGCTTCGCCGACGAGGTCACCCGGGTGGCCCGCGAGGTCGGCACCGAGGGCCGGCTGGGCGGCCAGGCCGACGTCAAGGGCGTCTCGGGCACCTGGAAGGCGCTGACCGAGTCGGTCAACGTGATGGCCGACAACCTCACCGCGCAGGTGCGCAGCATCGCCGAGGTGACCACCGCGGTGGCCAAGGGCGATCTGTCGCAGAAGATCCGGGTGGACGCCCGCGGGGAGATCATGGAGCTGAAGGAGACCATCAACACGATGGTCGACCAGCTGTCGGCCTTCGCCGACGAGGTCACCCGGGTGGCCCGCGAGGTCGGCACCGAGGGCAACCTGGGCGGGCAGGCCACGGTGCGCGGGGTCTCGGGCACCTGGAAGGATCTGACC
>NZ_BMQP01000153.1 GCF_014648175.1 Planobispora rosea | reverse complement strand
ACACCACCTGCACCATCCGCCCGGCAGCCGGATCCAGCCCCGCCCGCGACCGCACCGCCTGCTCGGCGATCAGCCCGGCCCACCCCGCCTCATCCGGCTCAGCCGTCTCGGGCCCTGCCTCACCCGCCTCGTCGTGGAACCCCGCATCCGGCCCGGCCAGGGCATCGGCGACCTGCACCCGGCGTACGCACCCGGCCGCCCGCACCGCCCCGACCGGCAGCACCTCCAACCCCCCGGCGGGTTCAGCATCCGCCGCTGCGCGGACCCCTCCAGGACCACGCCAGCTCAGCCGGAGCGTGTCGTGCCGGTCCAGGACGGCCTGCACCGCCGCCGTCAACGGCTCCAGGCCCACGTCCGGCGGCACCCGTAGCACCACCGTCTGGTTGAACCCGTCGGCAGGCCCTTCCCGCTCCGCGAGCCAGGAGATGATGGGTGTGGGGTGGACCGGGCCGACACCCGCGCCCTCCTCCTCGACCACGATCTCAGCCGACTCGGTCGCCACCCGGGCCAGCTCGCGCACGCTCTGATGACGGAAGACGTCCTTGGGCGCG
>NZ_BMQP01000152.1 GCF_014648175.1 Planobispora rosea | reverse complement strand
GCGTGAGTACGGGGTGGTGCTGGCGTTGCGTCTGGTGGGCCGGTTGGACGTGGATCGGCTGGTCGGGGCGGTGCAGGGGGTGGTGGCGCGGCAGGACGCGTTGCGGTGCCGGTTCATGGCGGTGGACGGTGAGCCGGTGATGGTGGTGGATCCGCCGGGTCCGGTGGTGGTCGAGCGGGTGGGGGTGGCGCAGGCGGGTGCGGTTGAGGGCGGGGGGCTGGGGGCGGGTCCGGTCGTGGCCGAGGCGGCGGGTGCGGTGGCCGGGCGGGTGGTGGTCGATCGGGTGGTGGCCGAGGCGGCGGGGGCGGTGGATCTGGCGGTGGGGCCGGTGGCGCGGTTCTGGCTGGTGGAGGTGGGTGCGGGGGAGCATGTGCTGGTGGTGGGGGTGCATCACATCGTTTTCGACGGGTGGTCGGGGGCGGTGTTGGTGCGGGATCTGGGGGCGTTGTATCGGGGGGAGGAGTTGCCGCCGTTGGTGGCGGGGTTTGCGGATTTCGCGGTGTGGGAGCGGGAGGCGGGGGTGTCGGCCGGGGGGCTGGCGTTCTGGCGGGAGGCGT
>NZ_BMQP01000151.1 GCF_014648175.1 Planobispora rosea | reverse complement strand
TGTACAGGCCATCGTCGTGTTGAGGGGTGGATTCGGTGTCGTTGCGTGGGGTGGATCTGGGGGAGATTCCGGAGGAGACCGCTCGGCTGGCGCGTGCGGTGTTCCCGAAGGGCTGCCTGGTGATGCGGGTGCGGGATGCGCTCGGGCCGGTGTTTTCGGATGCCGATTTCGAGGAGCTGTTCTCGGCCCGAGGGCGGCCGGTGGTGTCTCCGGCCCGGCTGGCGCTGGTGTCGGTGTTGCAGTTCGCGGAAGGGCTGACCGACCGGCAGGCCGCGCATGCGGTCCGCTCGCGTCTGGACTGGAAGTATGCCCTTTCGCTGGAGTTGGCCGACACCGGATTCGACTTCTCGGTGCTCAGTGAGTTCCGCGCCCGACTGATCGACAGCGAAGCCGGTCAGATGGTGTTCGACGCGGTACTGCGGGCGGCCGGTGAGGCAGGGTTGGTCAAGGCGGGCGGGCGGCAGCGCACGGATGCCACCCACGTGCTGGCCGCGACAAGAGACCTGAACCGGCTGGAGTTCGTGGTCGAGACCCTGCGGGCGGCCCTGAACCAGGTGGCGCAGGAGG
>NZ_BMQP01000150.1 GCF_014648175.1 Planobispora rosea | reverse complement strand
TCCCGGCCCATGCCCAACCGCTGACTGCCCTGCCCGGTGAACAGGAACGCCGTCTTGCCCCCGGCCACACTGTCCTCGGCGACCTGCCGGCCGTCCAGCAGTGCCACCCGGTGCTCGAACTGCGCCCGGGTCGTGGCCAGCGAGTAGGCCACATCCATCGACTCCGGCGCGCTCAGCCGGGCCACCTGTGCCCGCGCGGCTTCCCGGCTCCGGGCCGAGACCGGTGTCAGCGCCAGCGTGACCCCCGACCCCGACGGCGCTCCCGTCGGGGCCTCCTCCACCGCCGGCGCCTCCTCCACGATCACATGCGCATTGGTCCCGCTGATACCGAACGAAGACACCCCCGCCCGACGCAACCGCTCCCCCCGCGGCCACTCCACCGCCTCCGTCAGCAGGCGCACATTGCCCGCCGACCAGTCGACCTGCGGCGTGGGCTCCTCAACATGCAACGTGCGCGGCAACACCCCATGCCGCAACGCCAGCACCATCTTGATCACACCACCCACCCCGGCCGCTGCCTGAGTGTGACCCAGATTCGACTTCAACGACCCCAGCCACAACGGCACCTGCCGCTCC
>NZ_BMQP01000149.1 GCF_014648175.1 Planobispora rosea | reverse complement strand
CTGGTTGAGCAGGCCGGCGTCCTCACCGAAGACGACCTCGCGCAGCGGCCGCTCCAGCAGGCCGTCGAAGATCTCACAGACCTCGGCGAACGCCCCGGCGTAGACGGGGAAGGCCGCCGCGAGTTCCTCCCCCATCTGAAGGCGCTGGCTGCCCTGCCCGGTGAACAGGAACGCCGTCCTGGCTTCCCCGAGCACCGCGTCGCGGACCGGCTCCACACCGGACGCCTCCTCGCGAGTGCCGGCCACCAGAACCGCCCGGTGCTCCAGGTGGGCTCGGGTGGCGGCCAGTGAGTAGGCCACATCCAGCGCGCTCAGCTCGGGCTTCTCGGCGAGGAAGTCGGTGAGCCTGGTGACCTGGTCGCGCAGCGCCTCCTCGGTGCGGGCGGACAGCGGCCAGGGCAGCGGTACGCCGTTCGGCCAGCGCGACGCTGACGCCTCAGCGCTCGCCGGCGCCTCCTCGATGATCAGGTGAGCGTTGGTCCCGCTGATGCCGAAGGAGGAGATCCCGGCGCGGCGCGGCCGATCACCGCGCGGCCAGTTCACGGTCTGGGTGAGGAGTTCGACCTTGCCGGCTGTCCAGTCCACGTGCGGGGAGGGTGCGT
>NZ_BMQP01000148.1 GCF_014648175.1 Planobispora rosea | reverse complement strand
TAAGATCCACCCGCGGCACCTACCTCGTCGAGCTTTTTACACCGCCCCGAGGACGCCACCGTGGCCGTGGTCCGCTCACCGCGCGCATAGAGCCGCAACAGACGGGGACACCTCGTTCGCCATCTTGTGAGCGGCATGGGACCGGGGTCCCGGCCAGGACGAAAGTCCCCTCAGGAAGGGACCTCGGGGGTGCGGGCGGGAGCCGTACGGCTCTGCGGGAAAGACCGGGCCGGCCGATTAACTGGGTGACGAGAGAAAGAAACCGATAAAGGAGCCAATCATGGCCATCATCGAAGGCCGTAAGCCGATCAACGGCCACGCCCCCGATCATATCCCCGCCCCCGCCGCGTCCGCCGTGGCGGGCCGTACCCCCGCCGCCTACGCCTGGGCCGCCGCCCGCATCGCGCTGGGCTGGGTGTTCCTGTGGGCCTTCGTCGACAAGCTGTTCGGCCTGGGCTTCGCCACCCCGGCCGCCAAGGCCTGGGCAGGCGGCGGCAGCCCCACCACCGGCTTCCTCAAGGGCAGCGGCGAGAACGCCCTGGGCGGCTTCTTCGGCAGCCTGGCCGGCCAGGCCTGGGTCGACTGGCTGTTCATGCTCGGCCTGGCCGGCGTCG
>NZ_BMQP01000147.1 GCF_014648175.1 Planobispora rosea | reverse complement strand
CTGGTGCGGGGGGAGTTGGCGGTGGCCTATCAGCCGGTGGTGGATTTGGCCTCGGGCGGTATCTATGCGGTGGAGGCGTTGTTGCGCTGGACGCCGGCGGGGGGCCGGCCGATTCCGCCGGATGTGTTCATTCCGGTGGCCGAGGACACCGGGTTGATCGTGGAGATCGGTCGCTGGGCGTTGGAGCAGGCCTGTGCCGATGCCAAGCGCTGGCATGAGCGGCACGGTATCGCGGTGACGGTCAATGTCTCGGGGCGGCAGTTGCGTGAGCGTAGTTTCCGGGAGGTGGTGCTGGAGGTGCTGGCCCGGCATGCGCTGCCGCGTAATGCGTTGACGTTGGAGGTGACCGAGAGCATGTTGTTGGCCACCAGTCCGGCCGAGACGCAGCGGGTGGTGGAGGTGCTGGCGGATCTGCGGGCTCATGGGGTGCGGATCGCGTTGGATGATTTCGGTACCGGGTATTCCTCGCTGGCGTATTTGCGGACGTTGCCGGTGGACATTTTGAAGATTGATCGTTCGTTCACGGCTCCGTTGACCAATGCCGATCATCGTCAGGCGCGGGCGTTCACCCGGGCGATCGTGGAGTTGGCGGCGAGTTTGAACCTGGCCACGGTGGTGGAGGGGGTCGAGTCGCGTG
>NZ_BMQP01000146.1 GCF_014648175.1 Planobispora rosea | reverse complement strand
TGAAGTACAGGTTCTCCAGCAGGGTCTGCGCCGACTCCCGGGTCGGCGGCTCACCCGGCCGCAGCTTGCGGTAGATGTCCAGCAGCGCATCATCCTGACCGGCGGTGTGGTCCTTCTCCAGCGTGGCCCGCATCGACTCGTACTGCCCGAAGCGCTCCAGGATCTGCTCATTCGTCCAGCCCAGCGCCTTGAGCAGCACCGTCACGGCCTGCTTGCGCTTGCGGTCGATGCGCACACCCACGCTGTCGCGCTTGTCGATCTCGAACTCCAGCCAGGCGCCCCGCGACGGGATCACCTTGCAGCCGTACAGGTCCTTGTCGGAGGTCTTGTCGATGCTGCGGTCGAAGTAGACCCCCGGCGAGCGCACCAGCTGGGAGACCACCACCCGCTCGGTACCGTTGATGATGAAGGTGCCCTTGCCGGTCATGAGCGGGAAGTCGCCCATGAACACGGTCTGGCTCTTGATCTCGCCGGTGGTGTTATTGATGAACTCCGCCGTGACGAACATCGGGGCGGAGTAGGTCATGTCCTTGTCTTTGCACTCATCAACGGAGTACTTGGGCGGCTCGAACCGGTGGTCCCGGAACGACAGGGACATGGTTCCGGAGAAGTCCTCGATCGGACTGATCTCCTCGAAGATCTCTTCAAGACCCGAC
>NZ_BMQP01000145.1 GCF_014648175.1 Planobispora rosea | reverse complement strand
ATCGGCCACGACCGGATGAGCGGCGATCACCGCCTCGACCTCACCCGGCTCGATCCGAAACCCCCGGACCTTCACCTGCTGATCAGCCCGGCCCAGATACACCAGACGACCATCGCGACCCCAGCGCGCCAGATCCCCCGAGCGATACATCCGCGCCCCGACCGGACCGAACGGACAGGCCACGAACCGCTCAGCGGTCAACCCCGGCCGAGCGGCATACCCCCGGGCCAGACCCGGCCCGGCCACATACACCTCCCCCACCACCCCGGCCGGCACCGGCTGCAAGAACGCATCCAGCACATACACCCGCAAATCCGCAATCCCCACCCCGATGCCGCTGATGGAACCGGCCGCCACGGTCTTCCGATCCAGTGGCGCATAGGTCACATGCACCGTCGTCTCGGTGATCCCGTACATGTTCACCAGCACCGGCGCGGTCTCCGGGTAACGGTCATACCAACCCGCCAGCCGCCCCGGCTCCAGCGCCTCACCACCGAAGATCACATATCGAAGTGATCGCAACGGCGGTTCGGCCGCGGCCTGCTCCCGTTCGGCCTGCATCAGCTGGTAGAAGGCCGACGGGGTCTGGTTGAGCACCGTGACCCGCTGCTCGGCCAGCAACCGCGCGAACTCCCCCGGCGAGCGGCTGACCTCGAACGGCACCACCACCAACCGGCCCCCGGACA
>NZ_BMQP01000144.1 GCF_014648175.1 Planobispora rosea | reverse complement strand
AGGGCACACGGTGGATGCCTTGGCATCAGGAGCCGATGAAGGACGTGGGAGGCTGCGTTAAGCCCCGGGGAGTCGCCAACCAGACTGTGATCCGGGGATGTCCGAATGGGGAAACCTAGCATCCGTCATGGGATGTTGCCTCCGCCTGAATGTATAGGGCGGTTGGTGGTAACGCGGGGAAGTGAAACATCTCAGTACCCGTAGGAAGAGAAAACAACATGTGATTCCGCTAGTAGTGGTGAGCGAACGCGGAAGAGGCTAAACCGTATGCGTGGAAAAGCCGGCAGGCGTTGCGTGTGCGGGGTTGTGGGACCCTCTGACGGTTTCTGCCGAGACCGTGAACAGTAAGAAATCCAGTGGATAGTCGAAAGCTCTGGGAAGGGCTGCCGGAGACCGTGAGAGCCGGGTAGGCGAAATCTGTTGGACTGTTGGAGGGGATCCCAAGTAGCACGGGGCCCGAGAAATCCTGTGTGAATCTGCCAGGACCACCTGGTAAGCCTAAATACTCCCTGATGACCGATAGTGGACCAGTACCGTGAGGGAAAGGTGAAAAGCGCCCCGGTGAGGGGTCGTGAAATAGTACCTGAAACCGTGTGCCTACAAGCCGTAGGAGCGTAGGCCGTCTTCGGATGGTCTGTGATGTGACTGCGTGCCTTTTGAAGAATGAGCCTGCGAGTTATGGTGTG
>NZ_BMQP01000143.1 GCF_014648175.1 Planobispora rosea | reverse complement strand
CGGCGATCTCGCTGACCGCCCGGGACAGGAAGGCGCGGTTGGACCGGGCCATCTCCCGGACGCCGGGAAGGAGCTCCATGACCTTCTCGGCGGCCTCGCGGTCGGACGCGAAGTTGTCCTTGCCGCCGAGGTAGTAGTCGTACATCCGGGCCACGCTGGGGATCGTCGGATCGATCCCCGCCGGCGCCTGCTCGTCGTCCATGACGCTCTCCCCCGATCTACTCGACCGCATCACGGAAGATGGTAGGTCACAACCGAGGACTTTTGATCTCTATCCAGATTTTTCTGGAACCGTGGACGGAAGTCCGTTCCACGCCTGCCGGTCATGGTGACCTGCGTCCCTCGAAAAGATCGAGGAGGTGGTACGGGAACGGATCGGGGCGCCGCCGTTGCCGGACGTCCCGGCCGGCACGGTTTACGGCACCCTGGCGACCACCCCGATGATCCCGGGCTTGGTGAAGTCGGGAAGGGCGTCCTCCTCGAACTCCGGGCGCCAGGCCTGGACCGGGACGATGCCGGGGTCGAGCACGTCCAGGCCGTCGGTGTAGGCGGCCAGATGGGCGGGCGTGCGGGTGGTGATGGAACCGGCGTTGGTGGAGCGGTAGGCGCCTGTCGCCTCGGCCTGGTCCTCCGTCGAAAGGCTCCCGGGGTGGATGTGGGAGATCACCAGGTAGCTGCCGGGGGCCAGTTTCTCGCGGACGGCGGTGACGATGGC
>NZ_BMQP01000142.1 GCF_014648175.1 Planobispora rosea | reverse complement strand
GCTGGTCCCTGATGGCGTGGTCCCGCCGGCGCCCACCCGGCCGCAGGGCGGTGGACGCCGACGCGCAGACGATCGGATGATCCTGGCGGCGATCGTGTACGTGGCCACGACCGGGTGCGCCTGGCGGCAGCTGCCGCCGGTCTTCGGGGCCTCCTGGCAGACGGTGAATCGCCGGTTCGCCGAGTGGAGCGCGATGCGGGTGTGGGCCAAGCTGTATCGGATCATCCTGGACGAGCTCGGCGCCCGGGGCGAGCTGGACTGGTCGCGGTGCGCGATCGACTCGGTCAGTCTGCGGGCGGTCAAAGGGGGGAGCTGACGGGTCCGAATCCTGTCGACCGCGGCAAGAACGGGGCGAAGATCCATATGATCACCGAGCGGACCGGTCTGCCGCTCTCTGTCGCGATCTCAGCGGCCAACGTCCATGACAGTCTGGCCGTTGAGCCGCTGGTGCGGGGCATTCCGCCGGTCCGCTCCCGGCGCGGGCGGCGCCGTCGCCGCCCGGCCAAGCTGCATGGTGACAAGGGATATGACTACCCGGGTGTGCGGCGTTTCCTGCGGCAGCGCGGCATCACCCCGCGCATCGCACGACGCGGCGTGGAGTCCAGCCGGCGCTTGGGCCGGCACCGGTGGGTGATCGAGCGCACGATTGCCTGGTTGAGCGGATGCCGCCGGCTGCATCGCCGCTACGAGCGTCGCGCCGATCACTTCGCGTCCTT
>NZ_BMQP01000141.1 GCF_014648175.1 Planobispora rosea | reverse complement strand
CTGGTTGAGCAGGCCGGCGTCCTCACCGAAGACGACCTCGCGCAGCGGCCGCTCCAGCAGCCCGTCGAAGATCTCACAGACCTCGGCGAACGCCCCGGCGTAGACGGGGAAGGCCGCCGCGAGTTCCTCACCCATCTGAAGGCGCTGGCTGCCCTGCCCGGTGAACAGGAACGCCGTCTTGCCCCCGGCCACACTGCCCTCGGCGACCTGATCACCGTCCAGCAGCACCAGCCGGTGATCGAACTGCGCCCGGGTCGTGGCCAGCGAGTAGGCCACATCCACCGACCCCCGCGCCTCAAGCCCAGCCAGCCGAGCGACCTGCGCCTGCAGCGCCTCCGCAGTGCGGGCCGACACCGGCGCCAGCGCCACCGGCGACCCCACCTGCACCGGCCCCGACACCGGCTCCGGCCCCGACACCGGCTCCGGCTCCGCGCCCGGCTCCGGCCCCGTCGGGACCTCCTCCACCGCCGGAGCCTCCTCCACGATCACATGCGCATTGGTCCCGCTGATACCGAACGAAGACACCCCCGCCCGACGCAACCGCTCCCCCCGCGACCACTCCACCGCCTCCGTCAACAGGCGCACATTGCCCGCCGACCAATCGACCTGCGGCGTGGGCTCCCCAACATGCAACGTGCGCGGCAACACCCCATGCCGCAACGCCAGCACCATCTTGATCACACCACCCACCCCGGCCGCCGCCTGAGTGTGACCCAGATTCGACTTCAACGACCCCAGCCACAACGGCACCTGCCGCTCC
>NZ_BMQP01000140.1 GCF_014648175.1 Planobispora rosea | reverse complement strand
CCGCTTCCAAGGCGTCGGCGACCAGCTCGGTGCGCAGGTGATCGGCGGTGGCCCAGCCGACCACCCGGCGGGAGGCGATGTCGATGACCGTGGCCAGATACAGCCAGCCCTCCTCGGTCGGCAGATAGGTGATGTCGCCGCACCAGCGGGTGTTGATCGCGGCCGCATCCGGGCGAAAGTCCCGGCCGATGAGGTCGGGGCGCAGCACGGCGTGCGGATCGGCGACGGTGGTCTGCTGCCGACGGCGCCGGTGGCGGCCCTGCAACCCGGCCGCGCGCATCAGCCGCGCCACTCGGCGCCGTCCGCAGCCGGCCCCTTCCCGCTGCAGGATGGCGTGGATGCGCGGAGCACCGTAGATGCCGCGCGAGTACCGATGGATCTCGGCGATGCGCTCGGCCAGGTGCGCATCACGCACCGCACGGGGACCAGGGATGCCCTGACGGCGGGCGTAGAAGGCGGATCGGGAGACCTCCAGCAGCTCACACGCCCGCTTGACGTTGTGGCCGCTCTGCTTTTCCGCCTCGATGAAGGGATGCACCTTCACCGGGTCTCCTTCGCGAAGAAAGCCGTGGCCCGCTTGAGGATGTCGACATCCTCGCGCAGGCGGCGGTTCTCCCGCCGCAGCGCGGCCAGCTCCTCGCGCTCACTGCTGGTCAGCCCGTCACGTCGACCGATGTCGGCCTCGGCCTGGCGGATCCAGTCGCGCACGGCGGTCTCGGTCAGATCGAAGTCCTTGGCCACCTGGCCGACCGAGCGGTCCCCGCGCTGACACAGCTCGACGATCTCGGCTTTGAACTCACGGGTGAACGAGCGGCGAGGACGCGGTTTCTTCTTCCCCATGTGCTCCATCATG
>NZ_BMQP01000138.1 GCF_014648175.1 Planobispora rosea | reverse complement strand
GGCGGCCTCCTCCTCGATGGGGCCGCTCGGCGTATACACCTCACCAGCCAACCGGGCGGCCATGAGCCGGATCATTGCCACCTTGATCATGGCTTCGGCGTACTCGGGCTTGCGTTCGTAATCGCGGGCCAATCTACGATTCCTCGTCAACCAGGCGAACGTGCGCTCGACCACCCACCGGCGGGGCAGCACCTGAAAGCCTTTCACGCCATCACCGCGCTTGACGACCTCCACGACCAGGCCGAGGCGCTCGCGCGCCCACTCCAGCAACGTGGCGTCCACCCGGTTGGCGTATCCCGCATCGGCCCACACCAGCCCCAGCAAGGGAAACCGCGGCCGGACCTCCTCCAGCAGTCGCCGCCCGCCATGGCGGTCCTGCACCGAGGCGGAGGTGACCTGCACCGCCAGCATCAAGCCCCCGGTGTCGACCAGGAGATGCCGCTTGCGGCCACGGACCCGCTTGCCGGCGTCGTAGCCGCACATGATCCCGCCTTCGGCGGTCCTGACCGACTGGGCATCGATCACCGCGGCCGACGGCTGCGGGTCACGCCCCTCGGCGACGCGCGCCTGATCCCGCAGCGCGTCGTGCACCCGGTCCCAGACGCCGGTGCGGGTCCAGGTACGAAACCACCGGTAGGCCACCCACCAGGGCGCCAGGTCGTGCGGCACCATCCGCCACTGGCAGCCCGACCGCAGCACGTACAGGATCGTGTCGAGCACCAGGCGGCGCGGCCATACCAGGGGGCGTCCGCCCCGGCGCGGGTTTCTGACCGGCAGCAGTGGTTCGATCACCGCCCACTGGTCGTCGGTCAGGTCCGATGAGTACGGCTGCCGCTGACGCTCGTGACCACACGCACACACGCACA
>NZ_BMQP01000137.1 GCF_014648175.1 Planobispora rosea | reverse complement strand
GCCCAGCGGGTTGAGGATGATGTCGACCGGAGTGCCGTCCTCCAGGAACGGCATGTCCTCCACCGGCAAGATCTTGGAGATGACGCCCTTGTTGCCGTGCCGGCCGGCCAGCTTGTCCCCATCGGTGATCTTACGCTTCTGCGCCACGTACACGCGCACCAGCTCGTTGACCCCGGGGGGAAGCTCATCGCCCTCCTCACGGGAGAACACCCGCACCCCGATGACCTTGCCCTGCTCACCGTGCGGCACCTTCAGCGAGGTGTCGCGCACCTCCCGGGCCTTCTCCCCGAAGATCGCCCGCAGCAGCCGCTCCTCCGGGGTCAGCTCGGTCTCGCCCTTGGGCGTGACCTTGCCCACCAGGATGTCGCCGGGCACCACCTCGGCGCCGATCCGGATGATGCCGCGCTCGTCCAGATCGGCCAGCACCTCCTCGGAGACGTTGGGGATGTCGCGGGTGATCTCTTCGGGGCCCAGCTTGGTGTCGCGGGCGTCGACCTCGTGCTCTTCGATGTGGATCGAAGACAGCACATCGTCTTGGACCAGGCGCTGGGACAAGATGATGGCGTCTTCGTAGTTGTGGCCCTCCCACGGCATGAACGCCACCAGCAGGTTCTTGCCCAGCGCCATCTCGCCGTCATCGGTGCACGGGCCGTCGGCGATGACCTGGCCGGCCTCGATGCGGTCGCCCTCGGCCACGATCGGCTTCTGGTTGAAGCAGGTGCCCTGGTTGGAGCGCTTGAACTTGGCCACCCGGTAGGTGGTGCGGGTGCCGTCGTCGTTCATCACGGTGATGTAGTCGGCCGAGACCTCTTCGACCACACCGGCCTTGTCGGCGTTGATGACGTCCCCGGCGTCGGTGGCGGCCCGGTATTCCATG
>NZ_BMQP01000136.1 GCF_014648175.1 Planobispora rosea | reverse complement strand
CTCATGCCGCCCCACCACATCCCCCAACGCCAACCCCAGCGCCACCCCATCCACCCACCCCGACAACCGCAACACCACCGGCAGGTTGTACACCACCGACCCCGGCTCCAACCGATTCAAAAACCACAACCGCCGCTGCGCGAACGACAACGGCACCCCCTCCGGCCGCACCCCCGCCCGTATCCCCGGCCGCACCCGCACCCCGGTCGCCTCGGCCACCCGCACCGCCAGCCCCGCCACCGACGGCGCCTCGAACACCACCCGCACCGGCAGCTCAACCCCCAGCCCCGAGCGCACCCGACTCACCAACCGCGTCGCCAGCAGCGAATCCCCACCCAACTCGAAAAACGAATCCTCAGCCCCGACCGCCTCCACCCCCAAAACCTCACAGAAAATCCCACACAGAATCTCCTCCACCGGCGTCCGCGGCCCCCTCCCCCACCCGGACACCGGGAGCTCGGGAGCAGGCAACGCCGCCCGATCCAGCTTCCCGTTACGCGTCACCGGCAACTCGTCCAACACCACCACCGCCGAGGGCACCATGTACTCCGGCAGCGCCTCCCCGGCGAACCTCCGCACCTCCCCCGCCTCCAGACCGGCCCCGACCACACCGGTCACATACGCCACCAGCCGCCGATCCCCCGGCCGATCCTCCCGCGCCACCACCGCCACCGCCGCCACCCCCGGATGCCGCGCGATCACCGCCTCGACCTCACCCGGCTCGATCCGAAACCCCCGGACCTTCACCTGGAAATCGACCCGGCCCAGATAGTCCAGCGTCCCGTCGGCGCGCCAGCGCACCAGATCCCCGGTCCGATACATCCGCCCGCCCGGCACCCCGAACGCACAGGCCACAAACCGCTCCGCCGACAACCCCGGCCGCCCCAGATACCCCCGCGCCACCTGCGG
>NZ_BMQP01000135.1 GCF_014648175.1 Planobispora rosea | reverse complement strand
GCCGGTGCCCACCAGCGGCGCCTCGCTCTTGAGCAGCGGCACCGACTGCCGCTGCATGTTCGCACCCATCAGCGCCCGGTTGGCGTCGTCGTGCTCCAGGAACGGGATCATCGCGGTCGCGACCGAGACCATCTGCCGCGCCGACACGTCCATGTAGTCGACCTCACCCGAGCGGACGTGCTCGAACTCCCCGCCCTTACGCCGTACGAGCACCCGGCTCTCCGCGAACCGGCCGTCCTCCGTCAGTACGGAGTTCGCCTGGGCGATGACGTACCGGTCCTCCTCGTCGGCGGTGAGGTAGTCGACCTGGTCGGTGACCCGGCCCTCGACGACCTTCCGGTACGGGGTCTCCACGAAGCCGAAGGAGTTGACCCGGCCGAAGCACGCGAGGTAGCCGATGAGGCCGATGTTCGGGCCTTCCGGCGTCTCGATCGGGCACATCCGGCCGTAGTGCGAGGGGTGCACGTCACGTACCTCCATGCCGGCCCGCTCACGGGACAGACCGCCCGGACCCAGCGCGTTCAACCGCCGCTTGTGCGTCAGGCCGGCCAGCGGGTTGGTCTGGTCCATGAACTGCGACAGCTGGGAGGTGCCGAAGAACTCCTTGATCGACGCCACGACCGGGCGGATGTTGATCAGGGTCTGCGGCGTGATCGCCTCGACGTCCTGGGTGGTCATCCGCTCGCGCACCACGCGCTCCATCCGGGCCAGGCCCAGACGGACCTGGTTCTGGATGAGCTCGCCGACGGTACGGATGCGGCGGTTGCCGAAGTGGTCGATGTCGTCGGCCTCGACGAGGACATCGCCCGTCGAGGGTTCACCGGCGTGCAACCGGACCAGGTACTCGACCATCGCGACGATGTCGTCCTCGGTCAGGACGGTGACGTTGATGTCCGTGCCGGTCCCGAGCTTCTTGTTGATCTTGTAGCGGCCGACCTTCGCCAGGTCGTAACGCTTGGGATT
>NZ_BMQP01000134.1 GCF_014648175.1 Planobispora rosea | reverse complement strand
CGACCCCCACCGCCGACGACGCCGCCCCCCGCCCCCCACCGCACCGGCAACCACCGAACCGGACGACGGCGGCACCGCACCGGCAACCATCGAACCGGCAGCCACCGCCTCAGACGCCACCGGCCCCGGACCATCGACTGGAAACACCCTGCGCATGTTCACGCGCGCAAGTTTGGTGAGCCGAGCACTCCGGGCAGGACGTGAACACCGACCCTTGGTGCCGCCTTTACCGAGCCCATAACTTCGCAACCGCCACGCGGGCCCCGGGAGGATGCGTGACCAGGGTCACCCCGGTCAGGTGATCAGGCAGCCCGGCCGTGTCCCGGGATCAGGTCTCCCGGCCCCGTCCCGGGACCAGGTAGAGCGCGTAGTTCCCGGAGCGGAAGCGCAGCTGCGCGGCATCGCCCACGCTGTCCCCCGGTTCCATCCTGCTCTCGTCGACGAAGAGCCAGCGCACCCCGTAGCGCTCGTGCAGGCGCCCGACGGTGGACGGCGAGGGATCCTCGAAGGCCCTGCGGTTGTCCAGGAAACGCTCCCGATCCCAGAAGTCCTTCAGATAGCTCTCCCCCGGACTCCAGCCGGTCAGGTTCCGGGCGGTGAACGCCCATCCTTCGACCAGCACCCGCCGCTCGCCGAACGCGGCCACCCAGAAGTTCTTGCTCTCGCACGGGACGGGCTGCTCCCAGCGGCAGTTGGCGTTCGTCGCCACCAGCTCGTCCGGCTCGGAGTGGGACCGCAACCACCGCAGGGCGTGCTGCGCGTCCGGCGGGATCATCTTCGGCCCCACCGGGAGATCACCGTTCCCGGACGGGCCCGGCGCGGCGTACTGCGCGACGGCGTCCACCCGCTCGTGGAAGGTGGCCGGCAGGCACAGCGCCGACAGCGCCACCGTCATCACCGCCCAGGCCCGGCGCGCACCCGCCGCTCTCCCGAGCACGACCGCCACCACCGCGATGCCGGCCACCAACACCGCATAC
>NZ_BMQP01000133.1 GCF_014648175.1 Planobispora rosea | reverse complement strand
GCCGGTGCCCACCAGCGGCGCCTCGCTCTTGAGCAGCGGCACCGACTGCCGCTGCATGTTGGAGCCCATCAGCGCCCGGTTGGCGTCGTCGTGCTCCAGGAACGGGATCATCGCGGTCGCGACCGAGACCATCTGCCGCGCCGACACGTCCATGTAGTCGACCTCGCCGGCCCGCAGGGACTCGAACTCCCCGCCCTTGCGGCGGGCGAGGACGCGGTCCTCGAGGAAGGTCCCGTCGGGGCCGATCGGCGTGTTCGCCTGGGCGATGACGTACCGGTCCTCCTCGTCGGCGGTGAGGTAGTCGACCTGGTCGGTGACCCGGCCCTCGACGACCTTCCGGTACGGGGTCTCCACGAAGCCGAAGGAGTTGACCCGGCCGAAGGAGGCCAGCGAACCGATCAGACCGATGTTCGGGCCTTCCGGCGTCTCGATCGGGCACATCCGGCCGTAGTGCGAGGGGTGCACGTCACGCACCTCGAAGCCGGCCCGCTCACGGGACAGACCGCCCGGACCCAGCGCGGACAGACGCCGCTTGTGCGTCAGGCCGGCCAGCGGGTTGGTCTGGTCCATGAACTGCGACAGCTGGGAGGTGCCGAAGAACTCCTTGATCGACGCCACGACCGGGCGGATGTTGATCAGGGTCTGCGGCGTGATCGCCTCGACGTCCTGGGTGGTCATCCGCTCGCGCACCACGCGCTCCATCCGGGCCAGGCCCAGACGGACCTGGTTCTGGATGAGCTCGCCGACGGTGCGCAGGCGGCGGTTGCCGAAGTGGTCGATGTCGTCGGTCTCGACGACGACCTCACGGTCGCCGGCGCCCGGCATCGAGACCTCGCCGGCGTGCAGCCGGACGATGTACTCGATGGTGGCGACGATGTCCTCTTCGGTCAGCGTGCCCTGCGTGATCTCCGCGTCGACCCCGAGCTTCTTGTTGATCTTGTAGCGGCCGACCTTCGCCAGGTCGTAACGCTTGGGATT
>NZ_BMQP01000132.1 GCF_014648175.1 Planobispora rosea | reverse complement strand
GGAGGCGTCGTCCCAGTAGTAGGAGGCGGTGGTGGCGCCTTTGAGCATGACCTGCTGCTGGGTTTCGGCGTTCTGGGTGGCGCTGTTCTGGGTGGCGGGGGTCTTCGGGGCGCTCTCCGCGTGGGCCGTACCGGTGGTGCCCATGCTCAGTGCGGCGGTCAGGGTCAGGCCCAGGGTGGTGGTGAGCAGGCGGGCGCGGGTGGTCAGGCGAGCGGTGAACGTCATGAAGTGTGATCCCTTGTGCGGCGGCAGGACTTCCGGCGGTCGACCTCGGCGAGCGGGGTCGGGTGCCGGTGAAGGCCCTGTGTCAGCGGCCTTCGACATCCAGTAAGCCGTCCGGGCGTAGCGGCAGAAGTGCGCGCAAGGTGCAGAAAAGTTGCCGCGGTGAGAAACCGCTAAAGCCCTGTGTTCTGCCGGTTCCGTACCGGAACGGGGACCGTCGCGCAGGGCCGGGAGAGGCGCACGGCGGGGAGGACGTCAGGTGCGTCCCTCCGGTCAGGCGACGTTCTCCCAGGGGGTCGTCTCCAGGAGGTTGTCGATCTGCCGGGCGGTGGCCGGCGGCGAGAACAGATACCCCTGCGCCAGCGTGCAGCCCACCTGGTGCAGCGCCACCGCCTGCTCGCGGGTCTCGACCCCCTCCACGATCGTGCCCAGCCGCAGGCTCGCCGACAGCTCCACGATCGCCTTGGTGAACGCCCGCGCCTGAGCGTGATCGGCCGCCGACGGCGCCGTGGTGAACGAACGATCGATTTTGACGATGTCCACCGGCAGGATCCGCAGGTAGGCCAGGGACGAATACCCCGTGCCGAAGTCGTCCAGGGCGATGCGCACCCCGTGCTCGCGCAGCCCGGCCAGCACCCCGATGATCCGCTCGGTCTCGGCCGGGGTGGTGGCCAGCAGCATGCTCTCGGTGATCTCCAGGATCAGCGCCCCGGGCGGCAGCTCGTGCCGGGCGAGCACCTCACGCACCAGCGTGGCGAAGCCCGGATCCCGCAACTGGCGGCCGGAGACGTTCACCGTCACCGCCAGGCCGTGGCGGGCGTGCCAGCGC
>NZ_BMQP01000131.1 GCF_014648175.1 Planobispora rosea | reverse complement strand
TTTGAAAATTTCTGATACTTGAGCTCAAGGTTCGTGATTGTGTGTAGTCATGTACTTGCGGTTCACACAACGAGCCAACGCTGACGGCAGCGTCGTCCGATATGTCGCACTGGCGCACAACCGGCGCGTGGACGGCAAGATCAAGCCAGACGTGCTGATGAACCTGGGCCGTGTGGACCGCCTGGACGTGGGCGGTCTGCTCGGGCTGGCGGCCTCCATCCGCAAGCACTTCGGCGGCGGACTGGACGACTCCGGCCACACTGATGACGCGGCCGATGATGCCGTCGAGGTCGGCCGGCATGCGGGCAGCGCGCCGATCGAGGTGGTCGATTCCCGTCCCATCGGCGCCGTCTGGCTGCTGGAGGGCCTGTGGCGGCAACTGGCCGTCGCCTCGGCGATCAAGAAGGCGGCCGACGGCCGACGCTTCACCACCAACATGGAACGGGTGCTGTTCGCACTCGTCGCCAACCGCGCGATCGCGCCGATGAGCAAGCTGTCGGCCGCCGAATGGGCCAGCCAGGATGTGATCATCCCCCACCTGGCGGCGATGGACGACGATCAGGCCTACCGGGCGATGGACCTGCTGGTGGAGGCCGACACCCAGGGCGAAGTGCAGGAGGCGGTGTTCTTCGCCGTCGCCCACCTGCTCAACCTCGAAGTCGACCTGCTGTTCTTCGACACCACCTCCACCTACTTCGAACGCGATGAGGAAGAGACCGGCCAGAGCGCGTTTCGCACCTACGGCAAGTCCAAGGACCATCGTGACGACCTGCCGCAGATCGTCATCGGGCTGGCGGTCACCCGCGAGGGCATCCCGGTGCGGGTGTGGTGCTGGCCCGGCCACACCAACGACCAGAGCGTGCTGGCCGAGGTCAAGGACGACATGCGCGCCTGGAAGCTGGGCCGCGTGATCACCGTGGTCGACCGCGGCTTCTCCAGCGCCGACAACCTGGCCTATCTACGCCGCGCGGGCGGCCACTACATCGCCGGGATGCGCATGCGTGACGGCGGCGCCCTGGTCGAGCAGGCACTATCGCGTCAGGGCCGCTATCAACAGG
>NZ_BMQP01000130.1 GCF_014648175.1 Planobispora rosea | reverse complement strand
CGCTGTCATGAAGGAGCGCAGGGTTGCTCGCCGTAGCTGCGCCCATGTTCGGATCCGGCGATGTCCACGTCGTCCAGGAGCATTCCGGCGGGTCAGGACCGGAGATCGATGCGCAGGTGAATCTCTCTGATCTCAACTCCGTACAGTCCGTCGGGACGGTACCGGTGGGCTGCGGCGCCCAGCCGGTGGCCTGACCCGGACCACCGGAATCCGACGGGAGCGAGTACCCGCCGCGCCGTCAGCGACGTACCAGCCAGAGATCAGAGCCAGTACGGCGGGCTCCGAAGCGGGTCAGGAGAGCCATGGAGGCCAGGTTGGTGCCATCGATCTCGGTGGACACCTCCATTAGCCCCCGCCCGTGAAGAATGCCGAAGACCTGGGACAGCATCGCTCTGGCCAGCCCCCGCCGCCGATGAGCCCGGGTCACTGCGATCATGCCGAGTCGCGGCCCGCGGGGCCTGATCCAGATCCTGGCGATCCCCACATACCGCCCCGTCGAGCCGTCGACGGCCACGAGGTATGTGGCGGGATCGTACTGGGACGACTCGTAGGTCTCCTTCCGGAAACCCTGCTCGTCCCATTTCCATCCTTCAGACCCGGGAACGTCCTGCCGCAGTTCGTCATCGAGCTCCCGCAGCTCAGGCTCGGGCACCCGGTCCGCAGTGACCAGCGCGAAGCCGGAGGGAACCGGCGCACTCCCCGGACCCGTGGGTACGACATAGCGGTTCTCACGGCGCTCCAGGACGAACCCGGCCCCCATCAACGGAGAGAGGTCATCGCTTTCGTCCACCACCACGCGCAGTGGTCGCCCGGAATGCGGCGCCATGGCCGCGGCCAACGGCGCGTAGGCGTCTGCCCGGCAATTGTGAAAGAAGACCAAGCAAACACCGTTGGGCATCACTAGACCACTTGCCCGCCCAACCTCCGATCCAGCATCGCGGGCCGTCCACCCATCAGACATGCTGACGATCTCCATGCGGGCCACGCTAAGCCGCCGCCCAGTTCCCGCGCCAACTGTTATCCGCAAGACGGACTCGGCTCTCCCCTTTAGTTCAAGGAGCGGTGTTGCCGCCGGATCCGAACATGGGCGCAGCTACGGCGAGCAACCCTGCGCTCCTTCATGACAGCG
>NZ_BMQP01000129.1 GCF_014648175.1 Planobispora rosea | reverse complement strand
AGACTCACCAGAGGTGACCGCACGCCACTCCACCCGATACACCGGCAACGCCGCAGCCGTACCCACACCCGACACCGGACGCGACACCAGCGAACCGACCGACGCCACCGGACGGCCGGTCAGGTCGGCCAGTTCGAAGGCGAAGGAGTCAGGGCCCGTCGTGGAGATCCGGACACGCAGCGTCCTGGCGCCGGTGGCGTGGAGGGCGACGTCAGTCCAGGAGAACGGCACCAGCGTACGGCCACCATCACCGGTGTCCTCGGCGGCGTGCAGGGCTGCGTCGAGCAGCGCGGGGTGGAGGACGAATCCGTCCACGGAGGCGTCCACCGACACCTCGGCGAAGACCTCCTCACCACGGCGCCACGCCGCCTGCAGCCCCTGGAACAGCGGCCCGTAGTCGTAGCCGCGCTCCCTCAGCTCGTCATAGAAGCCCGTGACGTCGACGGCCTCCGCGCCCGAAGGCGGCCACTCGGCCAGCGGGGCGGGTACGGCAGCGGCGTCTGCGGTCCGCAGCGTGCCGCGGGCGTGAGTCACCCAGGCGTCATCCTCTGATCGCGAGTGAATGGCCACTTCGCGTGCGCCGGATTCTTCGGCCGCACCGACCACGACACGCAGCGCCACCGCGTTGTGCTCGCGGAGCACCAGCGGCGCCTCCAGGGTGAGCTCCTCCAGGTACGCGCAGTCCACCTCGTCACCCGCTTTGACGGCCATCTCCACGAAGGCGGTGCCGGGAACGAGCATCTGTCCGGCGATGACGTGCTCGGCCAGCCAGGGGTGCGACTCAAGGGAGAGCCTCCCGGTCAGCACCACACCGTCCGAATCGGGCAGGTGGACGACGGCGGACAGCAGCGGGTGGCCGGTGGCGGCCTGGCCGTGACGCGACGGCTCGCCGGCGGTCACCGTAGGAGCGTGCATCCAGTAGCTTTCCCGCTGGAAGGCATAGGTCGGCAGGTCCACCCGCCGGACGTCGGATCCGGCGTAGAACGCTTCCCAGTCGGGCTGCACCCCGCGTGCCCATGCCCGCGCGATTCCGGCCAGCAGCTCGCGCTGCTCGTCCCGGTCCCGACGCAGCAGCGCGATGAACGCCGTTTCCTCGCCTTCGACGCAGGCCGGGCCCATCACCGACAACACCGCGTC
>NZ_BMQP01000128.1 GCF_014648175.1 Planobispora rosea | reverse complement strand
GTCGGTTCAACACGGCAACCTACGCCCGCTGTCTTTTACACCGCATCCGGGACGCCACCCTGGGCTCGGCTTCGGGCGGCGTGGCTCAGCATCCGACCGCAGGAAGGGTGGTGCGATACTCGCCGAATGCCGCTCTATATTCGTCGCGAGGATGCCAGTTACCTCGCCAATGCCCTACCGGCGCTGGTTCTCGTCTCGACCGACCCGATCGAGCGGCTTCCCGTTTTCCAGCTTGATGCGGGCAGGCCGTTGCCCTGCGAGGGCTGGCAGATTCTCGCCGGTCTGACCGCCTCGGTGGTCGACGGTCCCGGTGATTGCGGAATCTTCGTCGAAGGCATTGCCCATCCGAAAGAGGCAGAAGAGCGCTTCGCCTGGCTGGAGGCCGTGAACCATGCCGGTGGTGCGGTCGTGCTGGTCGTGAACTCGCATAGCGCGGTGGACGACTGGGCGGCTCTGGCCGATGGCGAGAAGGCCTGGGGCGGGTTCGTGCCCGCGGTGCAGCGCACCGGTTGACCGCCGGGCGGCAGCACCAGCAGCCGTCTCGGGACAACCGAGATTTGGTTGATCTTGCTAACGCTGTTGCTAACAACGTCCCTGGCCGCCGGTGTACGCCTGTGGAACCCGATCAAGCTGGAGAGGTTGCTGATCAGGCGCTTCTGACGGCGATGGAGGCCTGTGGACGATCCCGAACTGGCTACGGATCAGAGGATCAGAGCTGAGGTCGTGACGATCGCCAACTGTGGCTCGCGCCGTATGCGGTCGGGGCGATCGGTTGCCGCGGCCCTCCTTCGTCGGACCTTGCCACTGGATGACGTGGTGGCCAGCCTCTGCGGGTGCGGGACATGTGCGGGATGATCTTGCGAGGGGTTCGGGCCGCACACGACGTCCGCGCAGCTCACACCAACCAAGCCGTCCGTACGGCCACCGCTCTCCTAAAGCGGGTGTTTCGTCGGAAGTGCCGGCTGAGGCCGTGACGATCGCCGGCTTCGGTGCTCGCCGTACGGGCTGGGGCGATCGCCGCCAAGGCCCTCCTTCGTCGAGCCTTGGCATCGGGTGCCGTGGTGAGCGGTGCGATCTGGCTAACCTCGGGCTTTCACGATGAATTTCGCCGAGCTTGATCGTTTGCATGAGAAAAGTGC
>NZ_BMQP01000127.1 GCF_014648175.1 Planobispora rosea | reverse complement strand
GGACATCCTTTCGGGGGCGAGCCCCTGATCTCGGATGTCCGTCCAACCGGATCAAGCCCACTCAACCCCGCCGGTCTGCCAGGCCCGATACCAGCGGTTGGCCGACATCCGGCTCACCCGAAACCGGCGTGCGACCTCCGGGGCTGAGACTCCTTGGGCGAACAGGTCGGCGGCCTCGAAGCGCAGCCGCTCGCGTTTGGCGCGTTGCTCGGCGGTCAGTCCACCACCCTCGCCGTACCTCATGCCTCCGGCATAGACGGTCCTGCGCCGGTCGTCACTACCCTTCAGCGCTGTAACTTCGGCCCTTCAAACTCAGTAGCAGCCAGCGCAACCAGCTCCCATGGCCAGGCTCCCAGCATTCCCACTCCAGGCAGTCCGGAGCGAAATAGATCACATGGCCGGGATCACCCGGCAGTGAACTGGCAGCGACGCCACCACCTTTGATCGCGAAGACGCCACCGAGCACGTCATAGGCCACGATCAGTCGGGACGGCGCCGTATGCGCGGAAGCGGTCTCAGTCAGGGTGTTCGCTCGCAGCAGGTCGGACATGCCGGGCACAGCTGAGGGACCTCCCAGCACGCGTACCCAACCGTGGTCGACCAGCAGGCCATCGGAGTGCAGCGCCATGGCTCCAAGCCACGACCGCGCCGACACCTGCAGGCGGTGCAGGCACGTACGGCCCTGCTCGGTCCCCTCGGACGGCAGCGTCCTTGTGCTCACGTCGCTGACGGTGACTTCCTCCAAGAGGGCTGGCCACGCCGGATCGTCAACGGTGACGAGTTCTCCCACGGTTCGCATGCTGGCACGGTGGCACGGTGGCACGAAGGATCCGGATGGAGCGGGACCTGTACAGCAGCGCCGTACAGCAACACCGCCTTACACGATCACATGACACCGGCCCGCATCCACCGCCTTACCAGGGCGGGAGACCGTTAGCGAGGTGACCGACCGCCCTTCCCTGCGGATCAGAAGGTTAGGGGTTCGAGTCCTCTCGGCCGCGCAGCAGCTCAAAGGCCCATTCCGATCATCGGACGCTGTTGGTTAATTCCGCCTCGCTGGATCTCATCCAGCGGGGCGGAGCGCTGCGAAGGGCGAGATGCGAGTCTTGGCGAGTGGTCTGCCGGTGAGCCAGGCATCGATG
>NZ_BMQP01000126.1 GCF_014648175.1 Planobispora rosea | reverse complement strand
AGACTCACCAGAGGTGACCGCACGCCACTCCACCCGATACACCGGCAACGCCGCAGCCGTGCCCACACCCGACACCGGACGCGACACCAGCGAACCGACCGACGCCACCGGACGACCCGCCACATCGGCGACCTCGATGGCCGCGGAAGTCCCCTGGCGCTCGATGCGGACCCGGAGGGCGTTCGCGCCTGTGGCGTGCACCGTGACGCCGGTCCAGGCGAAGGGCAGCTGGAGTTCGGTCTTCTCCTCGCCGCGTTCGGCGGCGAGGATGGCGTGCAGTGCCGAGTCCAGCAGGGCCGGATGCAGCATGAACCCGTCCACGGAGGCGTCCACCGACACTTCGGCGAACAGTTCGTCGCCGCGGCGCCACGCCGCCTGCAGGCCCTGGAAGACGGGACCGTAGAGGTACCCGGCCTCGGCCAGCTCGTCGTAAAGGTGATCAAGTTCGAGCGGCACACCGCCTCGGGGCGGCCATTCGGCGAGGTCAACCGGCCCAGGTGCCCCCGCAGTGGCCAGAACGCCGGAGGCATGCCGGATCCAGGAGTGGCCATCGGCCGAGGAGAACACCTCCACCAGCCGCCTGCCGGATTCGTCATCCGGTCCGACGATGACGCGGAGGGCGGCCTCGCCGCCCTCCGCCAGCACCAGTGGTGATTCGAGGGTCAGCTCGTCCACCACCGCGCAACCGACTTCTTCGGCGGCCTTGAGCGCCATCTCCAGCAGTGCCGTTCCCGGTACGAGCACCATGCCGGAGACCACGTGGTCGCCCAGCCAAGGATGAGTGTCCATGGACAGGCGTCCCGTGAGCGCCACGCTCTCCGAGCCTTCGCCGTCCAGCCCGGGCAGGGTCACGACGGCGGACAGGAGCGGGTGGTCGGCTCTGAACTGTCCGGCGGTCGCCACATCAGCCTGGGTGGTGGGGGCGGTCAGCCAGTAGTGCTTGTGCTGGAAGGCGTAGGTCGGCAGATCCACCCGGCGGGCACCGGACCCGGCATAGAACGCCTCCCAGTCCAGCCGCACACCGCGCGCCCACGCCCTGGCGATCCCTGTGATCAGTTCCCGCTCTTCGTCCCGGTCCCGACGCAGCAGCGGAACGAACACCACCTGCTCGTCTTCGACGCAGGCCGGGCCCATCACCGACAACACCGCATCCGGACCCACCTCGACGAACGTCTTCACGCCCTGACCGGCCAAAGTGGCAACGGCGTCG
>NZ_BMQP01000125.1 GCF_014648175.1 Planobispora rosea | reverse complement strand
CCCAGGTCAACCTTCAATTCCGGGCTCACGTGTGACTACCAACTGCGGAACCCGGGTCACAGCAGGCGGGCAATTGCCGGAACACGCCGCACCAGGTGGGAGCCGCCCCAGCACAGGGGAAGCGCGAGCGTCCACAGGAGCAGGCATTTGGCGGCGGCCGGTGCCCTCCACTGGCTGAGGACGTGCCCGAACCCGACGACCACCACGGGGTGCAGGAGGTAGACGGCGAAGGCGTTGACCGCCAGGAATGCACCGAAGCCGCGTTGCCGGTTGAACCGCGCCCTGAACAAGACGACAACGGCGAGGGCGGATCCGACGCATAAGCCGGTCTCCAGGAAAGCCATGACGAGTGAGAGCGGGCTTTCGGGCTGGGGAGGCCGGTTGATCAGCGACGGGAGGACGGGCAGGGCGGCCGCCAGGCAGCTGCCGGCCGCCGCCAGGCCCCACAGCCCTGCGGCCCGCGGCATTCGCTCGTGCCATTGACCGCGGCGGGCCAGCACCCCGGCGATAAACAGCGCGGTGTAGAGCGGCAGGCAACCCGGATTGGGAATATCGACGACAGGCCAGTAAGAACCGATCGGAACGATGATGCGCCACAGGTAGGTCAGGACGGCCAGCCCGGCGCAACAGCCGATGACCGCCCCCGCGACCCAAGGCGTGGAGCGCCGCGCGGAGTGGGGCGTGGTATGCGGTGCCACACCTGATGCCGCATGCGGCCGCATCACGGCGATGGCGCGACCGCGCCGCAAGCTCCGTAACGCCGCATAGCACAGGCAAAACACCAGTAGGGTCTCCAGAAACCACATCGGGCCCAGGCTCCAGGAACGCACGTAGTACGCCCCGAAGGAAAGGTCCTCCCGGTAATGCACCAGATAGTCGCCGAGGGTGACGAAGGGGCGTATCAGCAGGACATAGACCGCGATCGGGAGCCCGAGCCGCAACAGCCGGTCACGAACGAAGGCACGGCCGCCTTTGCGGTCATGTGAAGCCGGCACGAAGAACCCGGCGATGAGGAAGAACAGCCCGAGAACGGTGGAGCCGGTGCTGAGAAGCACCAGGGCGAGCGCGGATCCGGAAGGATCCCGGATGGGCTCGGTGTAGTACCACAGCCGGGGATGACTGCCGTATCGGCTGCCGTACGTCAACGCGCAATGCAGGTGTCGCTGCTCCCGCAAGACTGACCCCGTAACGCTCTCCCAATCTTGACCCCCCTGACC
>NZ_BMQP01000124.1 GCF_014648175.1 Planobispora rosea | reverse complement strand
GCACCCCCGGTCCCGGCCCAGCGCTCCACGATCAGCGCACGCTCCTCCGGCTCCAGCAGCTCGATCCGCCCCAGCCGCACCTCAGGATCGGCCGCCACCGCCTCAAGCACCCGCACGAACCGAGCCGCGATGTCCTCAGCCGTCACCCGATCGAACAGATCGGCGGCGTATTCGAGGACTCCTTCCATGCCTCCGGACGGCTTCTCCTCCAGGGAGACCAGCAGGTCGAATCTGGCCACTCCCGTATCGAGCCGCCACGGTTCGATGGAGAGCCCCTCGATGTCCAGGGCGGCCGGTGGATTGTTCTGGAAGGTCAGGGCCACCTGGAACAGCGGGTGGCGGGCCATCGAGCGCGCCGGATTGACGAGCTCCACCAGCCGCTCGAACGGCAGGTCCTGGTGCGCATACGCCGCCAGGTCCGTCTCGCGCACCCGCCCCACCAGCTCGCGGAAGCTCGGATCACCGCCGGTGTCGGTCCGCAGCACCAGCGTGTTGACGAACATCCCGACCAGATCGTCCAGCGCCTCATCGGTCCGGCCCGCGATCGGGCTGCCGATCGGGATGTCGGTGCCCGCGCCCAGCCGGGTCAGCAGCGCCGCCAGCGCCGCCTGCACCACCATGAACAGGCTCGCGCCCGACTCGCGGGCCAGCGCGGTCAGCCGCCGGTGCGTCTCCGCGTCGAGGACCACCGGGATCGTTCCGCCCCGGTAGGTGGCGACGGCGGGGCGGGGCCGGTCGGCCGGCAGCTCCAGCTGGTCGGGCAGCCCTTCCAGCGCCGACCGCCAGAACGCGATCTGCCGGGAGACCAGGCTGTCCGGATCGGTCTCCTCGCCCAGCAGCTCCCGCTGCCACAGCGCGTAGTCGGCGTACTGCACCGGCAACGGGGGGAAGGCGGGAATCCGGTCGCGGGAGCGTGCCAGGTAGGCGGTGACCAGATCTCTGGCCAGCGGGGCCATCGACCAGCCGTCCCCGGCGATGTGGTGCACGACCAGGGCCAGGACGTGCTCGGTGGGGGTGAGGGTGAACAGCTTGGCCCGGATCGGCGGCTCGGCCGTCAGGTCGAATCCCCGGCTCGCGAAGGCGGTCAGGGCCTCGGTGAGTACGGCCTCCTCGACCTGCTCGACGTCCAGGCGGAGCCCTGCCGCCTCCAGAGCCGGGCCGGTGTCGAGGATGTGCTGGGAGGCCACCCCGCCCACCTCCGGAAACACCGTCCGCAGACTC
>NZ_BMQP01000123.1 GCF_014648175.1 Planobispora rosea | reverse complement strand
TCGGTTCAGTCGTGATGTGCGCGGTTCTCCTTGGCCAGCAACTCGCGTCGCTGGCGGGTGCGGTAGGAATCACCGGTGAGGGTGAGGACCTCCGCATGGTGGACGAGGCGGTCGATCATTGCGGCGGCCACGACATCGTCGGAGAAGGTCTCTCCCCAGCGTCCGAACGGCAGGTTCGAGGTGACCATCACCGAGCCCTGCTCGTAACGGGACGCGATCAGCTGGAAGAACAGGTTCGCCGCGTCCTGGTCGAAGGGGATGTAGCCGACCTCGTCGATGATGATCAGCTTGTAGCGGCGGACCTTCTTCAATTCGGCTTCCAGGCGGCCGGCCTGGTGAGCGGCGGCCAGACGGGAGATCCAGTTGCTGGCGGTGTCGAACAGCACCGAATAGCCCGAGTGGGCGGCCTTAACACCCAGCCCGATGGCCAAGTGGGTCTTGCCGATGCCGGGCGGGCCCAGCAGGATCACGTTCTCGGCCTTGGCGACGAAGGCACCGGTCGCCAGGTGAGCCAGCACGTCGCGCCGCAGCGAGGGCAGGTGGTCGAGGTTGAAGTCCTCCAGCGTCTTGACCTGGGGGAAGTGGGCGGTGCGGATCCGCATCACGGTGCCCTTGGATTCGCGGTCGGCGACCTGGCGCTGCAGCAGGGCCGCCAGATACTCCTCATGCGACCAGTTCGCATCGCGGGCCTGATCGGCGAGCTCTTCCCAGAACGCGCCGATCGTGGGCATCTTCAGGACCCGGGTGAGATAGGCGAGCAGGGACGGCAGTCCGTCCTTCGGCGTCGCCGTGGTGGTCGTGGTCACTCGGTTCTCGCTTTCGCAGGTGATGGGTCGAAGTCGACGCCGAACAGGGCGTCGTAGTCCGGCAGCGCCCGCAGCGTGACGGCGTGGCCGTCGCTGTGGTGGCGCATGGCCTGACGCCGCAGGCGGTCGGCGGCCAGGGCCTGGCGCATCGCTGCGGCCGTGGCGGCATGGGCCGGATCGGTGATCACGCCTTGGCGGGCCCAGGAGCGCTGGTGCCGGGCGACGACGTGGCCGTCACACGAGACGATCACCTCCTGCAAGGAGGCGGTGACCTCGACGAACCGGCCGATGGCCTGCGGGTCGACGGAGTAGTCGACGGTGTCGACACGCACGTAGTAGTCCCGGCTCAGGCGCACCCGGCAGGTCAGCCCGATCGGCGGGATGACCGGTGGCAGCGACATCATCAACAGGCGGTCGGTCTCCAGCAGGTCGATCGGGCGGCCCTGG
>NZ_BMQP01000122.1 GCF_014648175.1 Planobispora rosea | reverse complement strand
CTGCTGTAGATCTTGAGGCGTGGTCGGCAGGACTGGAGGAGCTGCATCAGCGGATCGCACGGCGGTTCGCCCGGGCCGAACCGCGTGAGCGGGTGCTGGCCTACGTGCGGGGCCTGCTGGCGGGCCTGGAGCGCAAGAACGGCTGGACCCTGGCGGAGTTCGCCGGGCAGATCAGCCCCGACGGGATGCAGCGCCTGGTGCGGAATACGATCTGGGATGCCGATACGGTCCGCGACGACCTGCGCCAGTACGTGGCAGAACATCTCGGCGCTCCCGAAGCCGTGCTGATCGCCGACGACACCGGGTTCCTGAAGAAGGGCGTGCGCTCGGCCGGGGTGCAGCGCCAGTACTCGGGCACCGCGGGCCGGACCGAGAACTGCCAGATCGGCGTTTTCCTCGCTTATGCCTCGGCCCGGGGCCGGGCGTTGATCGACCGGGAGCTGTACCTGCCGGCCTCCTGGACCGACGACCGCGCCCGCTGCCGGCAGGCCGGCATCCCCGACCACGTGCCGTTCGCCACCAAGCATCAACTGGTTGTGGCCATGCTCACCCGGGCGATCGAATCCGGGGTGCCGTTTCGCTGGTTCACCGCCGATGAGGCCTACGGCCAAGCCAAATCCCTGCGGTTCTGGCTGGAGCAGCGCGATGTCTTCCACGTGCTGGCCACCCGCCGCAACGACACCGTCGTCAGCATGGCCCTGCGCGAGGAACGCGTCGATGAACTCATCGCCGCCCTGCCGCCGCAGGCCTGGCGGCGCCGCTCGTGCGGCCAGGGCGCACACGGCCCGCGCGTCTACGCCTGGGCGCGGGCGCCGATCCGCCCGCTGCGAGCGGCCGGCCGCGGCCACTGGGTACTGGCCCGCCGCTCCCTGACCGACCCGGACGAGGTCGCCTACTACGTCTGCTACGCCCCCGCCCGCACCACGCTGGAGGAACTACTCAAGGTCGCCGGAGCCCGGTGGGCCATCGAGGAGTGCTTCCAGGCCGCCAAGGGCGAGGCCGGGCTGGACCACTACCAGGTGCGCACCTACACCGGCTGGTACCGGCACATCACCTTGTCGATGCTGGCCCACGCCTACCTGGCCGTCACCGCCGCCCGGGCAAAGGGGGCGGGCCAGCCCCCAGTGCCGACACTCCACCAGACGATCATGATCTCATCCCGCTGACCGTCAACGAAACCCGCCGGCTGCTGGATCGTCTTCTGCTGCAGCCCACCCATTCGGCAGGCCACGTCCTGAGCTGGTCGCGCTGGCGCCGTCGGCGACAAGCCCAA
>NZ_BMQP01000121.1 GCF_014648175.1 Planobispora rosea | reverse complement strand
GCGGGCTGGATGAAGGCGTTGACCGGCAGGGCGCCGATGAAGTCTCCGGGGGCGCCGTCGTTGCGACGGGAGATCGAGCGCGCGTTCTGGCGTGAGATCGCCAAAGGGTTGACCAGCGAGGAGGCGGCGGTCGCGGTCGGCGCGTCGTCAGCCGCAGGGAGCCGGTGGTTCCGGGAACGTGGCGGGATGCCGACATTCATGGTCAGTCCGCGCACTGGCCGATATCTGTCGTTTGCCGAGCGGGAAGAGATCGCCTTGCTGAAGGCCGAGGGAGCGGGAGTACGGCAGATCGCTCGGCAACTGGGCCGTGCGCCGTCGACTATCTCCAGGGAGTTGCGCCGCAACGCGGCAACGCGGGGCGGCAAGCTGGAGTACCGGGCCTCGGTGGCGCAGTGGAAGGCGGAACTGCTGGCCCTGCGGCCCAAGGCAGCCAGGCTGGTGACCAACGAGCGGTTGCGCGAGTACGTGCAGCAGCGGCTGTCGGGGCAGGTCCGTCACTCGGACGGGACGGTGGTAACTGGGCCGGTGACCGCGCAGTGGAAGGGCCGCAACAAGCCACGACGGCAGGACCGGAGGTGGGCGCAGGCATGGAGTCCGGAGCAGATCGCCAACCGGTTGAAGCTCGATTTCCCCGAGGATGAGACGATGCGCATCTCGCACGAGGCCATCTACCAGGCTTTGTATGTTCAGAGCCGTGGAGCGCTCAAGCGGGAGCTGGTCGCCTGCCTGCGCACCGGACGCGCGCTGCGCGTTCCTCGAGCACGTTCCCGCAAGCGCGCCACCGGCCACGTCACGCCAGAGGTCATGATCAGCCAACGGCCCGCCGAGACCGAGGACCGAGCTGTTCCCGGGCATTGGGAAGGCGACCTCATCATCGGCACCGACCGCTCCGCGATCGGCACGCTGGTCGAGCGCACGACACGGTTCACTCTGCTGCTGCACCTGCCCCGGATGGACGGCTACGGCATCCAACCACGAGTGCACAACGGCCCGGCGCTGGCCGGCCGCGGCGCCGAGGCCGTTAAGGACGCGATCGCCGCCGCCATCACCACGCTGCCCGAGCAACTGCGCCGCTCGCTCACCTGGGACCGAGGCACGGAACTGGCCCAGCACACCCAACTACGGATCGACACCGGAGTCGCGATCTACTTCGCCGACCCACACAGCCCCTGGCAACGGGGCACGAACGAGAATACGAACGGCCTGCTGCGCCAGTACTTCCCCAAGGGCACAGACCTGTCTCGATGGACCGCCGAGGAGATCGACGCCGTCGCCACCACCCTCAACAGCAGACCCCGAAAGACACTCGGCTGGAAAACACCCGCCGAGGCTCTC
>NZ_BMQP01000120.1 GCF_014648175.1 Planobispora rosea | reverse complement strand
GCCCATCCCAGGCGGTGGTTGTCCTGGGGTAAGCAGGTAGGAGGAGTGGTAGGTAAATCCGCCGCTTATTCAACTCCGAGATGTGATGCCGAGCCGATTGTGGCGAAGTGGGTGATCCTATGCTGCCGAGAAAAGCCTCTAGCGAGGAGCATGGCGGCCCGTACCCGAAACCGACTCAGGTGGTCAGGTAGAGAATACCAAGGCGATCGGGTGAACTGTGGTTAAGGAACTCGGCAAATTGCCCCCGTAACTTCGGGAGAAGGGGGACCTTTACTGGTGATGAGTCTTGCACTCGGAGCTGGTGGGGGTCGCAGAGGCCAGGGGGAAGCGACTGTTTACTAAAAACACAGGTCCGTGCGAAGTCGTAAGACGATGTATACGGACTGACGCCTGCCCGGTGCTGGAACGTTAAGGGGACCGGTTAGCTGCTTTTCGGAGTGGCGACGCTGAGAACTTAAGCGCCAGTAAACGGCGGTGGTAACTATAACCATCCTAAGGTAGCGAAATTCCTTGTCGGGTAAGTTCCGACCTGCACGAATGGCGTAACGACTTCCCCGCTGTCTCAACCGCAGACCCGGTGAAATTGCACTACGAGTAAAGATGCTCGTTACGCGCAGCAGGACGGAAAGACCCCGGGACCTTCACTACAGCTTGACATTGGCGTTTGGAACGGTTTGTGTAGGATAGGTGGGAGACTGGGAAGCCGCCACGCTAGTGGGGGTGGAGTCATTGGTGAAATACCACTCTGGTCGTTTTGAACGTCTAACCTGGGTCCGTGATCCGGATCAGGGACAGTGTCTGGTGGGTAGTTTAACTGGGGCGGTTGCCTCCTAAAGGGTAACGGAGGCGCCCAAAGGTTCCCTCAGCCTGGTTGGCAATCAGGTGTTGAGTGTAAGTGCACAAGGGAGCTTGACTGTGAGACCGACGGGTCGAGCAGGAGCGAAAGCTGGGACTAGTGATCCGGCGGTGGCTGGTGGAAGCGCCGTCGCTCAACGGCTAAAAGGTACCCCGGGGATAACAGGCTGATCTTCCCCAAGAGTCCATATCGACGGGATGGTTTGGCACCTCGATGTCGGCTCGTCGCATCCTGGGGCTGGAGTAGGTCCCAAGGGTTGGGCTGTTCGCCCATTAAAGCGGTACGCGAGCTGGGTTTAGAACGTCGCGAGACAGTTCGGTCCCTATCCGCTGCGCGCGCAGGAGACTTGAAAGGGGCTGTCCCTAGTACGAGAGGACCGGGACGGACGAACCTCTGGTGTGCCAGTTGTTCCGCCAGGAGCACGGCTGGTTGGCTACGTTCGGGAGGGATAACCGCTGAAAGCATCTAAGCGGGAAGCTTGCCTTGAGATGAGGTCTCCCACCCTGTGAGGGGGTAAGGCTCCCGGTAGACGACCGGGTTGATAGGCCGGAGGTGGA
>NZ_BMQP01000119.1 GCF_014648175.1 Planobispora rosea | reverse complement strand
CATCTCCCGCCCGCCTCCCGCCATGCCCCCGCAGCGTTTACGCCGTAAACACCTCCGCCGACAACGGGAGAAGAAGTCGTGAGGAAAGACAGTGCGGACGGAATGCGCATATCGGATTCAGAGGACGGGTATCTGGCGCCAGCCCGTCTCTGCGATCGTGAAGAGGAAAGGGCGGCGATCGCACGCGCCCGCCTGCTCGTTAGCTTCTCACCCCTGAACGTATTCTCTCTTGGTCGTCCGAGTCCGACACTGCGGTTACGGTGAAAGCGTCGGAGGTCTCGCGGATGACTTTCTCCCAATGGCCACGGTCGAGGGTGAGGATCGGATACTGATATCTACAGGCTTCGCATACGGCCTGCGCGTCTCCCAGGGACTGGCAATTAAGGTCGCCAGCGACTGTGACTACGTCGAGAATGTCACCATACTCGCCGACGGTGGTCATCTTCAGGCGCTGGAGGCCCTGCAGGAGAGCAGCCTGCTCTGCCCGGCCTCCCGCTCGCAGAAGAGCCTCCGCTGCTGTTAGCGACGGGACCACAAGCTGGATCTGACCGTTATTGAGCTGCTGCACCATGATGATGGTTGTTGCGTCTTGCCGAGCCAGGGCGGTCAGGACAGAGGCGTCCAGAATGAGTCCCTTATCGATCACGGCTGCTGTGCTTGTGTGCGACGGCGTCATCGGAAGCGATTGGGCGAACGCCGTGACAGTAGCGAAGTCCAGGCTAGTGAAATGCTCTGAACGGCCGTTTCCCTCCCGGATGCCGCGAGTGCTGCAGAACTCGATCAGCTTTCGCTCGTTAGCGGCATACTCCACATGGGGCGGCGACACCCATTCGTTGACGACGCCGACGCCATGGAACGCCGCGTTGCGGCGGTGATTGCCGATGCGGCGCAGGGCATCGATGCCCTGCCCTACCTTCAGTATGCCGCTGTCGAAGGCGATGGCGTAGATGAAGCCACCCATCAGGACTCCACGGAGATCAGGCTTGTCCCAGGGAGCTGTGCGGGCTTCTCTCGAAGACCATCGCCGAGTGATCTCTCTTTGTCCTTGACCGCGACCTCGGCGTCGCAGCAAGAGGGCCGGGAGCCTCCGGATCCCGGCCCTCGTTCACGGCGTAAACGCTAGGCGGGAGAAGGCTGGATCCCCGTGCTGGCAGGGGGTTGAGGACTTCCCGGGCGCGGCAACTTTTCTGCACCTTGCGCGCACTTCTGCCGCTACGCCCGGACGGCTTACTGGATGTCGAAGGCCGCTGGCACAGGGCCTTCACCGGCACCGGACCCCTACGGAGGTCCAACCGCCGGAAGTCCTGTCGCCGCACAAGGGATCACACTTCATGACGTTCGCCGCTCGACTGGCCGCTCGCGCCCGCACCGCCACCGCCGCTCTCGTTCTGGCCGGCGCCGGGATCGCGGGAGTCGCGGCCACCGGAACCGCGCACGCCGACACAGCCATCGACAGCGAGCAGCAGCAGGTCATGCTCAAAGGCGCCACCACCGCCTCCTACTACTGGGACGACGCCT
>NZ_BMQP01000118.1 GCF_014648175.1 Planobispora rosea | reverse complement strand
CCTGTGACCTGGAAGGATCGGACTTGTCTAAGGTCCCGCCCCCACCAGTTCACGAGGCACTTTTCACGTGAAGACTACCGCTTCCCACCGTAAGATCATCGTCTCCGCCGACGGCTCCGGCCTCATCTCCCACGCCGGCGGCCTGCTTTTGCTGGAGACGTTGCGCATCACCGGCCTGGGCCAGGCCCTCTCCCGCGAACTGCAGCGCTGGCGGCCCTCACGCGCGCAGCACGACCCCGGCAAAATCATCACCGATCTGGCCCTCACCCTCGCGCTGGGCGGGGACTGTCTGGCCGACCTCGCGCTGCTGCGCGCCCAGCCCGACCTGTTCGGCCCCATCGCCTCCGACCCCACCGTCTCCCGGCTCATCGACCGACTGGCCACCGACCCGGACCGGGCCCTCAAAGCCATCCGCACCGCCCGCGCAGACGCCCGCCAACGTGCCTGGCACCTGGTCGGAGTCGCGGCTCCCGGCGCTGATGGCGAGCTGATCCCCCTCGACATCGACGCCACCCTCATCACCGCCCACTCCGACAAACAACACGCGGCCCCGACCTGGAAGAAGACCTTCGGCTTCCACCCGCTAACGGTTTTTGCCGATCATGGCGCGGCCGGTGCCGGCGAACCCCTGGCCATCACCCTGCGCCCCGGCAACGCCGGCTCCAACACCGCCACCGACCACATCGCCGCAGTCCGCCTGGCCCAGGCCCAGCTCCCCAAGCATCGCCGCCGTCAGATACTGATCCGTGCCGACGCCGGCGGCGGCACCCGCGAATTTTTGACCTGGCTGTCTCGGCCCGGCCGATGGCTGTCCTACTCCATCGGCTTCACCCTCACCGACGACATCGGCGCCGCGATCCTCCGCCTGCCGGCCACCGCCTGGACGCCCGCCTACGACGCCGACGGCCAGGTGCGGCCCGGCGCCTGGGTCGCCGAGATCACCGGCCTGCTCAAGCTAACCGGCTGGCCGCGCGGCATGCGCGTCATCGTCCGCAAAGAACGCCCGCACCCGGGCGCGCAACTGCGCTTCACCGATCTGGACGGACACCGCTTCACCTGCTTCATCACCAATACCAAGCAGGGTCAGCTGGCCGATCTGGAGCTGCGCCACCGCCGCCGGGCCCGATGCGAAGATCGCATCCGCACCGCCAAAGACACCGGCCTGGCCACGTTGCCGCTGCACGATTTTGCCCAGAACCAGATCTGGTGCGAACTCGTCGCGCTGGCCTGCGAACTGCTGGCCTGGATGCAGATGCTCGCCCTGGACGGCCCGGCCCGCCGCTATGAGCCCAAACGCCTGCGGCTGCGCCTGTTCGCGGTGGCCGGACGGCTGGTACGCGGCGGGCGACGCATCCGGCTGCGCCTCGCCGCGCGCTGGCCTTGGGCGATGGAGCTCACCGCGGCCATCGCCCGCCTGCAAGCCGTACCCGCACCGACCTGACCAGCGACCAGCCACCCCAACGATCAAGAAAGGATATATCCGGGCCCGTGGAACCCCGCCCCTCCGGCGCGACAGCCGGGCCACGACGCTGACCTGGTCAC
>NZ_BMQP01000117.1 GCF_014648175.1 Planobispora rosea | reverse complement strand
CCTGGGGGGGGGACCCCCTGGGGCCGGAGGCCCCAGCGTCCTCCGGACGCCCCCCAGTGACGGGGTGTGATCGCCTCCGGCGATCATGGCCCGGGGCCGGTCGAGCGGAGCGAGGCGGCCCCCTCGTCCGGCCTCCGGCCGGACAACCCCGATCACCGGCTTGAGCTGCTGCTTAGCGGACGTCGAGGCGCCTGGACGCCTGGACGCCAGAGGTGAGGCAGGGTGAGCCGGCCGCATGAGGCGGGGGCCGGCCACCGGCGCAGGGCGAGCGCGGTCACGGGGTGTGTCCGGATGCGGACCGGGGTCCGGCTGAGGGCCGGCCGCGAGGGAATCGCCGAACATTTCCATGCCCGCCATTCTAGAGCACGGGAATACGCATGGGAAGAATGCGGCTGAGAATGCATAATGATTCCGCCTCATTGGTAATTTGGTCAGCTTATTAACCACGGGAGAAAGCCGAGTGAATTCGCGATGGAATCGCGGACGAGGTGATGCGGTAGCAAGCCGTACCAGATGTAGCCGAGGCTCTTTCCGGGGGGCTGACGTCTGGGCGTCCAGGCTTCCAGCCGTCCAGGCGTCCGAGGGGGCCGGCTCCCTGAGGCCCCCTCGCCGGCCGCGCGGCCGGCCCCGGGCGAGCGGGTGCGCGGGGTCGAGCTGGCGGCCCGGGGCTGGGGTGAGCCGTCAGGCCTGACGGAGGGCTCCAGGACGCCGGCAGGGCGGTTGTAACCTCCCGGGCCGCCGGCCACCTCCGGAGGCGTTACAACCGGCCGGCTGAGGGCCGCTCAGGCCCGCGGCATGCTCGACCGAGGGGCCATCGGCGCAGGCCAGAACGCACGAGCCAGGGCGCCGGCGGGAGCAGGGGCCGGCCGCGGGCGAGCCGGCCGGCCGGGGTCTCCCTATAGAGAGATGGAGGCGCCTGGAGGTTGTAACGGTCGTAACGCGCAGCTCAGAGGGGGTGTAGTGGTTGTAACGGGGGGTGTAACGCCGGTTGTAACCGAGGTTGTAACGCCCCGGGAAACCCTCCCAGAGCAGGGCAAGAACCCCGCCGGCTCCGGGTGGCCAAGGGCGCCGGCCCGCCGGCGTTACAACCACCTCCAGGGGAGGCGTAACCGCGGCCGGCCGCGGCCTCCAGGGGGGGCCGGCGAGGGCCTCGCTCCCGCGGGGGCCGGCCCCTCCTGGAGGGTCTCGCCGGGGGCTGCGGGCGAGGGGGCGCCGGCGCCGAGCTGGCGCACGCACACCCCGCCGGCCGAGGCCGATCGAGGGGGCGCCGGCGAGGTGGCCGGCCCTCAGAAGAACCCACGCGGAGAAAGAGCGCCACGCCATTGCTTGCGGTCAATTCCCCGGGCGAGCCGAGGCGTGTCAGCCACACGAATGAGACGCTCACCCACCGACCGAAAGCAGTGCGCACGCGAGCCGAGGCAGCGCGCGACCGCACCCGCTCCCCGCCGCGAGAAACCTTACCACGCCCCTCGGAACCGCCCCGGAAGAATACAATCAGCTACTTGCAGGTGTGAAACCATTCACGAAATACGATAAACAATGCAACAAAGCACAGCAGAAAACGCGCACAAAAAAGACCGGCCCCC
>NZ_BMQP01000116.1 GCF_014648175.1 Planobispora rosea | reverse complement strand
GCCGCTCACCGTTGCCTGGCGGCCATCGGTGGCGGGACGGAGCTCAGGGTCGGCCATCGTAGGCTGCACCCGATTTCAACAACACGACGGACCTCACGCACGGAGGTGGAAGCGGAGAAGGCACCACAAGGGATTGGCCGGTTCCACGTCATCGTTCCGGAGGGCCGGTTCCGGGAAGTCCCGTGCCTCAACGCCGAGCCGTACCATCATGACTGGCCGGCCGACCTGCCCGGACCCGCCGTAGCAGGCGCACCCACAACGGCCAGTTCGCGGGGCGGCTGCTCAGCGTGCCGGTCGCCGCGCGCTCGGCGTTGTCGAAGAGATCCTGCATCAGTGCCTCGTGCAGCCAGCGGATCGCCAGCGGCCACATGATCCGCATGCGGCCTCGGAGGGTGCCGTCGATGATGTGGGTGAGACGGCAGCGGTCCGGACCATCCGCGGTGATGGTGAACTCGTGGTGGCCGTCGAGCCCGAGTTCCGGGTCGAAGAGGAAGCGGACCCGGTGGCCGGGCTCGTATTCGGAGACGCTGTAGCGGATCGGGCCGTGGCCTCCGCGCGAGCCGGGGGTCAGACCGGAGTCGAGGACGAGCCGCGGCCAGGCCGGGACGGGCCAGAGGCGGTCGTCGGCGGTGGCCACCCGATCCAGCAGCGCGCCGAGTGTCTCTGCCGAGGCGCCGATTGTGCGTTCCTGGATGTTCCGCATCTCACTCCTCCATACGCCAGCGTATGGAGGAACCGTACTGCGATGGATCACAGGGCTGCGGGCCGGGGTGCCCACCCTTTAGGGGGCGTCGAGTCGCCGCGCGATGGTGAGCATGTGGCCGCTGACGCCCAGAAGCGAGGGCACGCACTCCAGCGAACGCTGCGCGTCGAGCAGGAGCCGGCGGCGTTCCGGATCGTCGAGCCAGTCGTTGACGTCGCCGTACAGCCAGAAGGCGCCCTCCAGCCCGTACCGCTCGGCCCCGCAGAGGCCGGCGTCGGCGAACTCCCCCGGAACTTCGTCCGGATCGTGGAGGTAGGCGGGAAAGCCCTGCCCGGGAGAGAGCATGATCCCATCCCGCATGGCTGCGTGTGCGGCCTGCCGCTGCCGCTCCTGGGGGTAGACGCCCAGATAGATCGTGTCGTGTACGGCCGCACAGCGGTTGATGGTCGCAGCTGCCACCAGGCCGCCGGGCCGTACGGCGCGCCGGGCCTCGGCCAGCGCCCGCACCCGGTCGACGCGCTCCGCCAGGTGGTAGAGAGGTCCCAGGAGCAGCACCGCGTCCACGCTCGCGTCCGGCGCCGGCAAGTGGCGTGCATCGCCCAGCCGCGCGGTCACCCCGGCCAGCTTGGCGGCCCGCTCCACGTGCAGGGGGATCGGATCGAGCAACTCGACCTCGTAGCCGTCGGCGACCAGCCATTCGGCATGCACTCCGGTGCCGCCGCCCACATCCAGCACCCGGGCCGGAGCAGCGGGCAGCATTCGGCGTAGCACATCTTGCGTACGCCAGAACTCCAGCCGGCCACGCCCTTCCCGGAGCCGACTGTGCTCCCTGTCCTGCTCGTAGTAGGTGAGCAGTTCCCGTGCCAGCGCCATACTCGATCATGCCTTGAGCCGCATTCTGCGGGCAAATGATTACATGTCGGCTATTTCAGGATCATTTGCCCTGTGGGATGCACCCCACCTTCAGGATCGGGTGCATCCCACGATGGCCGACCCTGAGCTCCGTCCCGCCACCGATGGCCGCCAGGCAACGGTGAGCGGC
>NZ_BMQP01000115.1 GCF_014648175.1 Planobispora rosea | reverse complement strand
AGGCCGCTGTCGCGGCTTGACCACCACACCGAAGGTGTCCGCCAAAGCGGAACAAGCTCACTACGACGCCGCCTGGCCGAGCCTTCACCGGCCCCCCGGTTCATCGACGCGCTGGCCCGAGCCGAAACAGAGGGCGACCTGCCCGAAGGCTACGCGGCCCGCGTCTCGGTGATGCTCCTGGTCGGCGGCACCAGCATCTCGGCCAACCACCTGTCCAGCGCCGTACTCGCCCTGATCGAACACCCGCAGCAGGCCCAGATCGTCCGCCAGGAACGCACGCTTGCCGACAGCATGGTCGACGAGCTCCTGAGGTACGCCCCTCCGATCCACGTACTGCAGCGCCAAGCCGCACGTGACGGCGTGCTGTGCGGACATCCCGTGCGGGCCGGGCAGCTGGTGCGACTCATGGTCGCAGCCGCATCCCGCGACCCCGCCCTCACCGACAATCCGGAACGCCTGGACCTGACGCGCCCGCGCCCTCGTCATCTGATCTTCGGCCTCGGCTCCCACTACTGCCTCGGCGCGGCGCTGGCCCGGATGGAATCAGCGATCCTGCTGCCGCGACTACTGGCCAGGATGCCCCAGCTCACCTTGGCCGGCGAGGTGGCCCGGCGGCTCGGCTCCGCTCATCGGGGCATCGACCGCCTTCCGCTGACCGCGGGACCGCCCGAACCATCAAGCGGCGTCGCCCTAACGGCCGGCATCCCCGCGCCGGGCGCGGAGGCGCTGCGATGACCGGCTCGTGCGACGGCGTCCTTCATAGCCACATCCAGGCCGCGGGGACGCGGTTCGCGGCACTGCTCGCCGGCCCGCCGCAGCAGCACCGGCGCGGCACCGTGATCTTCGTCAACGGCCTCTTCGGCTCGAAGGAGGACTTCGAGCCGCTGCTCGCGGCACCGGCCCTGCGCGGTTACCGGCTCTGTTCCTACGATCAGCGGGGACAGCACGAGACGTCCGGGCCTGACGAGGCGGAGGCTTACACGCTTGCGTCCTTGTCCTCCGATCTGCTCGCCATCGCCAGCGTGATCGGTGACGGCGGCCCTACGCACCTGGTGGCGCACTGCGCGGGCGGGCTCATCGCGAGCCAGGCGGTCCTTTCCGCCCCCGGCTCCGTCGCCAGCCTGGCTCTCCTCTCCTGCCCGCTGCGCATCCCGTGCGATGCCGCCGCCGACCTGATGAACGCCGCAGAAACGATCGATCGGCTCGGGATGCGGGCGATGGAGCCGATCGTGGAGCAGTGGGCACGCGCCGAGCCCGAGCGCCGCCTGCTGCTGGAGACCCGGATGCGCACCACACAGGCCGCACACCTGTCCGGCTTGGCCCGCGCCCTGGCGGCCAGCACCGGCGATCTGGTCACCCCCCTGGCCGGCACCGGGACCCCGACGCTGATCGTGCACGGGGCGGGCGACGGCCGCACCGCCTCGCGTGAAGAATTCCAGCAGCTGGCCGAGCGCTTCGGGCGATCGGCGGTGCGCATCCCGGGCGCCCGGCACAATGTCCAGATCGATCGGCCGGACGCGACGGCCGCCGTGCTCACCGGCTTTTGGGCGGAATGCTCACCAGCAGGCCATGCGCCGCCCGCGGCAACGGAAACACGCCCGTGACCCGCACTGCCGGGCTCCCCCCGGCCCCTTCCTCCACCCGGTTGCCCTACCTGGATAACCTCCGGGTCACCCTGACCGCCTCGGTGGTATTCCTGCTGTCAACGCTCCCGCAACTTTGACCCCCAGCGAGTCCCGCAATCTTGACCCCCTGTGGT
>NZ_BMQP01000114.1 GCF_014648175.1 Planobispora rosea | reverse complement strand
GATCGGGTCGCCCAGGGTGGTGCCGGTGCCGTGGGCTTCGACGGCGTCGACGTCGGCGGGAGTGAGTCCGGCGGTGGCCAGGGCGGCGCGGATGACGCGCTGCTGGGAGGGGCCGTTGGGGGCGGTCAGGCCGTTGGAGGCGCCGTCTTGGTTGACGGCCGAGCCGGAGATCACCGCCAGGACCCGGTGGCCGTTGCGGCGGGCGTCCGACAGCCGTTCCAGCACCAGCACGCCCACGCCCTCACTCCAGCCGGTGCCATCGGCAGAAGCGGCGAAGGACTTGCACCGGCCGTCGGGCGCCAGCCCGCGCTGGCGGCTGAAGTCGATGAAGGTGTCCGGCGTGGACATCACCGTCACGCCGCCCGAGAGGGCCAGCGTGCACTCGCCCCGCCGCAGGGCCTGGATCGCCCAGTGCGTCGCCACGAGGGAGGAGGAGCAGGCCGTGTCGACGGTGACCGCGGGACCCTCCAGCCCGAGCGCGTAGGCGACCCTGCCGGACACGACGCTGGCCAGGCTGCCGTTGCCGAGATAACCGGCCACGTCCTCAGGCACCCGGCCCAGCCTGGTGCCCCAGTCGTGGTACATCACTCCGGCGAAGACGCCGGTCTCGGTGCCCCTGACCGACTCGGGATCGATCCCGGCCCGCTCCAGCGCCTCCCACGAGGTCTCCAGCAGCAGCCGCTGCTGCGGGTCCATCGCCTGCGCCTCACGCGGCGAGATGCCGAAGAAGCCGGGGTCGAACAGAGCTGCGTCGTACAGGAACCCGCCTTCGTTGGCGTAGGACTTGCCGGGCACTCCGGGCTCGGGGTCGTAGATGCCCGCGACGTCCCAGCCTCGGTCGGCGGGGAACCCGGAGACGGCGTCCACCTCACCGGCCACCAGCTGCCACAGCGCCTCCGGCGAGGTGACGCCGCCGGGGTAGCGGCAGGCCATGCCCACGATCGCGATGGGCTCGTCGGTCACCGCGGCCGGAGCGACACGCGCCACCGCCGCCTCGACACTGAAGGCCCGTTCGAGCAGGTAGTGCGCGAGCGCCTTGGGCGTGGGGTAGTCGAACACCAGCGTGGCGGGCAGCTTCATGCCGGTCGCCCTGGTCAGCCGGTTGCGCAGGTCGACCGAGGCCAGCGAGTCGAACCCCATGTCGCTGAAGGGCCGCTTCGCCTCGATCGCCGTGGCGTCGCCGTGTCCGAGGACAGCGGCCACGTGCTCACGCACCCAGTCCAGCGCGGACCCGGCTCGATCGCTCTCAGGCAACGCGGCCAGGCCGCGGACGAACGGCGACATCTCGTTCTCGCCCTCGGTCGCGGCTCGCCGTACCGGGGCCGGTGCCAGGGCGCGCAGCAGGTGGGGCAGTTCGGCTCCCCGCTTCGCCAGCGCGCCACGGTCCGCCTTGACGGGGACCAGGACGGCATCACCGGCGGCCAGTGCCTGGTCGAACAGGGACAGGTTGTCGGCCGAGGACAGCCCGGGGAAACCGGAGGCGGCCATGCGGGCCACGGTCGCGTCGTCAAGACGGGCGCCCATCCCGCTGTCGGCCCACAGTCCCCACGCCAGCGACTGCGCCGCCAGACCATGAGCACGCCGATAAACCGCCAGCGCATCCAGGAACGCATTGGCCGCGGCGTAGTTGCCCTGTCCGGCACCGTCGACCAGTCCGGACATGGAGGAGAACAACACGAACGCCGCCAGGGCCCGATCCCGGGTCAGCTCGTGCAGATACCAGGCCGCCACCGCCTTGGCCGCCAACACCGCATCCAACCGCTCAACCGTCAACGCACTGAGCACACCGTCATCCAAAATCCCCGCGGTATGCACCACCGCACTCAACTCCGGCAACCCGGCTATGAGATCGGCCAGCGCAGCCCGATCGGTGACATCACACGCCACCACCCGCACCCGAGCACCGGTCTGCTCCAGCTCGGCCACCAACTCA
>NZ_BMQP01000113.1 GCF_014648175.1 Planobispora rosea | reverse complement strand
ATTTGATCTTCAGTTGTCGGTCTTGGCCGCGGGGACACGACCAAGGTCACGGTCTTTGAGCCGGTAGCTGTCTCCTTTCAGCGAGACGACCTCGGCATGATGCACCAGACGGTCGATCATCGCCGCGGCCACCACGTCATCGCCGAAGACCTCGCCCCACCGGCCGAACGGCTTGTTACTGGTCACGATCAAGCTCGCCCGCTCGTAGCGAGACGACACCAACTGGAAGAACAAGTTGGCCGCCTCAGCCTCGAACGGGATGTAACCCACCTCGTCGACGATCAGCAACGGGATGCGGCCCAGCTTGACGAGCTCGCTCTGCAACCGCCCGGCCTGGTGGGCGTCGGCCAGACGCGCCACCCACTCGGCGGCGGTGGCGAACGCGACCCGGTGCCCGGCCTGACAAGCCCGCATCCCCAGCCCGATGGACAGGTGGGTCTTGCCGGTGCCGGGCGGGCCGAGGAACACCACGTTCTCCTTGGCCGTGATGAAGTCCAAGGTGCCCAGATGGGTGATGACCTCGCGTTTGAGGGAGCGCTGATGGTCGAAGTCGAACTCCTCGAGGGATTTGCGGGACGGGAAGCGGGCGGCGCGGATGCGGCCCTCACCACCGTGGGCCTCCCGGGCGGCGACCTCCCGTTGCAGGCAGGCGGCCAGGAACTCCTCATGGCTCCAGGACTCGGCGCGGGCGCGTTCGGCCAGCCGCGCAACGGCCGCGGCCAGCGAGGGGGCCTTCAGCGCCCGGGTGAGGTAGGCGATCTCAGCGCTCACGTTCCGGCCGGTGCCCGTGCCGCCGGTGCGGGCGCTCATCCGGCGACCTCCTCATCGTTCAAGCCGAACAACCGGTCGTAGTCCGACAGCGGCCGCTGCTGCACCGCGGTCTCCACCGGGTGCAGCGAGCTGTTCTGCCGCATCCGGCGCAGCTGCGCGGCGGCGGCCTGATGGGCCGGATCGGTGATGGTCTGATGATCGGCCCAGCAGCGCGCATGTCGGGCCACCTGAGCGCCGTCACAGGTGACCACCACCTGCTCCAGGTCCGCAGTCACCTGGACGCGCCGGCCGATCACCGACGGGTGCACCGAGTAGTCGTTGGAGTCCAGCCGCACGTAGTGGTCGCGCGGCAGGCGGGTGCTCACGCGCCAGCCACTGGCCGGCGCCACCGGCGGCAGGGGCAGCATCGCCGCCCGATCCGCCTGCCACCGGTCGACCGGCCGGCAGCCCAGCCGGCGGTGGTGGCGATTGTTGGCCCGCACCAGCCACTCGCTCAGCTGGGCGGTGAAGTCGGCCGGGCCGGTGAAGACCCGCCCCGGCAGAAACGAGGTCTCCAGGTAGCCGTTGGCGCGTTCGACCAGGCCCTTGGCCTCCGGATCGGCCGGACGGCATTGGATGACCTTGATGCCGAGCGTTCCGCGGAAGGCGGTCATCGCCTCGCTCAGCTGCGGTCTGCCGGCTCGCCACTGGCCGATGGCGGCCTCGTTGTCCCAGACCAGCGCCTTGGGCACCCGGCCCCACTGGCTGAGCAGCCTCCAGTGCCCGGCCAGCAGGTCCGGCGCCCGGCGCGAGGGCAGCATGACCGCGCCGATCATCCGCGAGTAGCCGCTGACCATGACCAGCACCGGCGGGCGGCCCGTCTGCCCGAATCCCAGCGGCACGTCCACCGCGGGAAACCACAGATCGCATTGGGCCAGCTCACCAGCCTGGTACTCGGTGCGAGAAGCCGGATCGACCGGCCGATACAGCGGCCGCAGCTGCTGCACCCGCGCAAAGAACACGCTCTTGCCGCGGCTCCAGCCGACCCGTTCCATGATGACCGAGGTCGGCATGTCTGGGAACTCCGCCAGAAGCTCTCTGATCTGCGGTTCCACTGCATCCACGATCGATCCTTTGCCGGCTCGCATGTACCGGGGCGGTTCGTGCGAGGCCAGTGCTTTGCGCACCGTGTTCCTTGCGATCCCGAGCCTGCGGGCGATCGCTCGGATCGCCAGTCCTTCGGCCCGGTGCAGTCGGCGGATCTCCGCCCAGTCCTCCACCTTCAACACCTCACCAGCGT
>NZ_BMQP01000112.1 GCF_014648175.1 Planobispora rosea | reverse complement strand
CACTGAGCACACCGTCATCCAAAATCCCCGCGGTATGCACCACAGCACTCAACTCCGGCAGGCTCTCCAGCAGATCGGCCAGCGCGGCCCGGTCGGTGACATCACACGCCACCACCCGCACCCGAGCACCGGTCTGCTCCAGCTCGGCCACCAGCTCACCAGCACCAGGCGCGGCCATCCCCCGCCGACTCACCAACACCAGATCAGCCACACCATGCCGGCCGACCAGATGCGAGGCCACCAGCGCACCCAACCCCCCGGTCCCCCCGGTGACCAGCACACTGCCCGACCCCCAGCCCACCGGCTCGACGGCCGCGACCGGAACAGCAGCGCGCACCAACCGCGGCGCCAGCAGCACCCCGTCCCGCACCAGCAGTTCCGGCTCACCACAGCCCAGCACCCGCGCCCACGGCACCTCGGCCGCATCAACGGGCAGGTCCAGCAGCACGATCCGATCGGGATGTTCGGCCTGAGCCGAACGCACCAGACCCCACACCGCCGCCGCCGCCACATCCGAGATGCCCTCACCGGCCGCGCCCCGGGTCACCACCACCAACCGGCCACCCTCAACCGCCAACCGCTCCTGCAGCCAGCCCAGCGCCGCCCCGGCCACCTGCCGGACATCAACACCCCGGCCATCGACACACCACACCAGCACATCCGCATCGGCATCAGCCGCATCAGCCGCATCAGCCGACCCGGCCAACCCCGGCGATTCGGCCGCCTGCGGCAGGCCCAGAGCGAACACATCAGCCCCCGCCAACCCAACCCGGCCCACCGCAGCAGACTCACCAGAGGTGACCGCACGCCACTCCACCCGATACACCGGCTCAACACCCGCAGGCCGCAACTGCGCCGCGGTCACCGGGCGAGTCACCAGGCCACGCACCGACGCCACCGGAGCGCCAGTGGAGTCGGTCAGTTCCAGTGCGACCGTGTCAGACCCGTCAACCGTGATGCGTACCCTCGCGGCACGCGTTCCCGATGTGTGAAGGGACACCCCGGTCCAGCTGAACGGCAGGCGGGTGCCCTCTTCACCCTCGAAGAGCGGAGCCACGCCGTGCAGAGCGGCATCCAGAAGCGCCGGGTGCAGGCCGAAGCCCTCGACCTGCACGCCGTCGGGCAGGGCGACCTCGGCGAAGACCTCACCGTCACGACGCCAGGCGGCACGCAGTCCTCTGAACAGGGGTCCATAGCGGAGACCTACCTCGTCCAGCTCGGCGTACAGTTCGTCCACGTCGATCGCCGTCGCATCAGCTCCCGGCCACGGTCCGCGATAGGAGCGAGGATCTGCCGCCTCCGCACTGAGGGTGCCACTGGCATGGCGCGTCCACGCACCGATCGTCGTGTCCTCGTCCTTGGAGTAAACGGCGATGGATCGTGTGTCCTGGTCATCCAGCGAACCCACGGTGATCCGAATGTGGATTGCCCCGTCCTCGGGAAGGACCAGCGGGGCTTCCATGATCAGCTCGTCGATCACCGCGCAACCGATGTGATCGGCTGCCCAGAGGGCCATGTCCACGATGGCCGCTCCCGGCACGACAACCGAGCCGAGCACTTGGTGATCAGCCAGCCAGGGATGGGTGGCAGTGGACAACCGTCCGGTGACGACAATCCCATCGGAGTCGGGCAGATGTACGGCCGCGCCGAGAAGCTGGTGCCCGGTTTCCGCAAGCCCCGCCGAGGTGACGCCGGCCTGGGTGGTGGAGGCGGTCATCCAGTAGCGCTTGTGCTGGAAGGCGTAGGTCGGCACATCCACCCGCCGGGCACCGGACCCGGCATAAAACGCCTCCCAATCCACCCGCACCCCCCGCGTCCACGCCTTCGCCACCCCGGTCAACAGCTCCCGCTCTTCGTCCCGGTCCCGACGCAGCAGCGGAACGAACACCACCTGCTCGCCTTCGACGCAGGCCGGGCCCATCACCGACAACACCGCGTCCGGACCCACCTCGACGAACGTCTTCACGCCCTGGCCGCCCAAAGTGGCAACGGCGTCGGCGAAACGCACCGCCTCGCGCACATGCCGCACCCAGTACTCAGCCGTGAACTCGGTGATGGGCTCGCCGGTCAGCGTCGACACCATCGGAATCTGCGGAGCCGCGAACGACAACGTCCCCACCACCCGGGCGAAATCAGCCAGCATCGGCTCCATCAACGGCGAATGGAACGCGTGCGAGACGCTGAGCCGCTTGGTCCGCTCGAAACGCTCCGCAACCGCCGCCACGGCGTCTTCGGCGCCGGAGAT
>NZ_BMQP01000111.1 GCF_014648175.1 Planobispora rosea | reverse complement strand
TCCCGGCCCATGCCCAACCGCTGACTGCCCTGCCCGGTGAACAGGAACGCCGTCTTGCCCGGCCGTACCGCACCCGTCACCAGTTCAGGCGCCCCGCCTCCGTCAGCCAGGGCCTGCAACCCGCGCAGCAACCCCTCGCGATCGGCCGCCACCACGGCGGCGCGGTGCTTCATCGGCGAACGGGTGGTCGCCAGCGAGAACGCGACGTCAAGCGGCGAACCCAGGGTCTCCAGGAGGCGTCGTGCCTGGGCGGGCAGCGCGTCGGCGCTGCGAGCGGAGATCAGCCACGGTACGACCGGGGTGGCCACCACGGACGGTTCGACCCGGTCGTCCTCGTCCGGAGCCTGCTCGACGATCACGTGGGCGTTGGTGCCGCTGATGCCGAACGACGAGACTCCCGCCCGCCGGGGATGACCGTTGCGCGACCACTCCACGGCCTCGGTGAGCAGTTCGACCTTCCCTGCCGACCAGTCGACCTGAGAGGTGGGTTCGTCGATGTGCAAGGTGCGCGGCAGGATGCCGTGGCGCATGGCCTGCACCATCTTGATCACACCGGCCACGCCGGCGGCGGCCTGGGTGTGGCCGAAGTTCGACTTGATCGACCCCAGGCGCACCGGGTTCTCCCGCTGCTGGCCGTAGACGGCGATGAGCGCCTGCGCCTCGATGGGGTCGCCGAGCGTGGTCGCGGTGCCGTGCGCTTCGACCGCGTCGACCTGGTCGGCCGCGATGCGGGCGCTGGCCAGCGCCTGCCGGATGACCCGCTCCTGCGCGGGGCCGTTCGGCGCGGTGATGCCGTTGGAGGCGCCGTCCTGGTTGACCGCCGAACCGCGCAGCAGGCCCAGCACGGGATGTCCGTTGCGGCGGGCATCCGACAGACGCTCCAGCACCAGCACACCGGCGCCTTCGGAGAAGCCGGTACCGTCGGCCGAGGCGGCGAACGTCCGGCACCGGCCGTCACGCGACAGGCCCCGCTGGCGGCTGAACTCGACGTACGTACCCGGGGTGGCCATCACCGTCACACCACCGGCGAGGGCCAGTGAGCAGTCCTCGCGCCGCAGCGCCTGCATCGCCAGGTGGACCGCGACCAGCGAGGAGGAGCAGGCCGTGTCCACCGTGAGCGCGGGCCCCTCCAGGCCGAGGGAGTAGGCCACCCGGCCGGAGACGAGCGAACCCGAACCCTGGCAGTCGGGGTAGTCGTGGTACATCACCCCGGCGTAGACACCGGTCTGACTGCCCTTGAGCGTGGCCGGGTCGATCCCGGCCCGTTCCAGCGCCTCCCACGAGGTCTCCAGCAGCAGGCGCTGCTGCGGGTCGAGCACCTCGGCCTCGCGCGGGCTGATGCCGAAGAAACCGGCGTCGAACAGCGCCGCATCGTGCAGGAAGCCGCCGTGGCGGGTGTAGGAGGTGCCTTCCCTGGTCGAGTGCGGGTCATACAGGGACGCCAGATCCCAGCCCCGGTCCGCGGGGAACTCGGTGATCCCGTCCTTGCCCTCGGCGACGAACTCCCACAGCTCCTCCGGAGAGGAGACACCTCCCGGGTAACGGCAGCCCATCCCCACGATCGCGATGGGTTCGCGCAACGCGGATGCGAGCTTGCGGTTCTGCTCGCGCAGGCGTTCGCCGTCCTTGAGCGCCGTGCGCAGCGCCTCAACGACCTTCGTATCCGACGTGGACGCCATCAGCCCCACACCTCCTCCATGTCGTCGGCAATTGAGCCGTTGAGCGCCATATCGATCATCCTTTCGGTGTCCATCGCGTCGAACGGGTCCTCCTGGCCGGGGCCTTCCACCTCGACTCCGGCGAGTTCGAGCAGGCTGTCCATCAGTCCCGCGTCACGCAGGCGGGCCAGCGGGATGGCGGCCAGGATCCGGCGGATCTCCTCCTCCTTCGCCTGGTCCTGGGCGGCCTCATCCGGAGCGAGAGCGTTGACGAGATGTACGGCCAGCGCGCGCGCGTCCGGGTAGTCGAAGATCAAGCTGGAGGGCAGGCGCAGGCCGGTCGCGGCGTTCAGGCGGTTGCGGAACTCCACGGCCGACAGGGAGTCGAAGCCGAACTCGCCGAAGGACCGCTCCGGATCGATGGCCTCGGCGTCGGCGTGCTCAAGTACCTCGGCCGCGTGCTTGCGCACCACCTCCAGGAGGACGTCGAACCTGTCCTCCTCGCGCAGTCCCGCCAGCCTGGCCACCAGAGACTCCGAGCTCGCCGAGGTACGGCGCGGTGCCGGTCTGACCAGACCGCGCAGGACCGGGGAGACGTCCTCGGCACTGGCACCCAGGTCGAACGCGGCGGGTACGAGGACCGGGTCGGGCATACCCGTCGCGGTGTCGAACAACGCGAGCCCTTGGCCGTGCTGCATGGGCAGAATGCCGCCCTTGACCGTGCTGTCGGTGCCCATTCCGGTGTCGGCCCACAGTCCCCACGCCAGCGACTGCGCCGCCAGACCATGAGC
>NZ_BMQP01000110.1 GCF_014648175.1 Planobispora rosea | reverse complement strand
TTGCGGGGTGCTCCGGCGGTGCTGGAGCTGCCGTTGGACCGTCCCCGACCGGCACGACGGTCCGGGGCGGGGGAGCGGGTGCCGTTCAGGGTTCCCGCCGGGGTCGTCGCGGGGCTGGGGGAGGTCTGCCGGGAGTCCGGCGCCACGACCTTCATGGGGCTGCTCGGCGCGCTGAACACGGTCGTCTCCCGCTACTGCGGCACGACTGACGTCGTGGTCGGGACGCTCACCTCCAACCGGGTGCTGCCCGAGCTGGAGGACCTGGTCGGGTTCTTCGTCAACACGGTCGTGCTGCGCACCGACCTGTCCGGCGACCCCGGGTTCGCGGAGGTGGTCGCGCGGTCGCGGGAGACGGCGGTCGCCGCGTTCGCGCACCAGGACGTGCCGTTCGACCGGGTGGTGGAGGAGACCGCGCCGGCCCGGTCCGCGGGGGTGACGCCGTTCGTCCAGGTGGCGCTGGTGGTGCAGGACCTGCCGGAGCCGGACGGACGGCTGGACGGGGACGTGGCGGTGACGCCGGTGCCGGTGCCGGTGCAGGCCGCGGCCTTCGACCTGTCGGTGCAGGTGTGGTCGGAGGCCGACGGCGGGCTGACCGGGTTCGCCGAGTACTCGACCGAGCTGTTCGACCGGCCGACCGTCGACGGGTTCGTCACGGCCTTCCAGCGGGTGCTCGCGGCCGGGGCCGCCGACCCCGCGCTGCCGATCTCGCGCCTCCCGCTGGCCGAGCCGGAACCGGCCGCCGCCGAGCCGCCGCCCGCCCGATGCCTCCACGACCTCGTCGCCGACGTCGCCCTGCGCACGCCGGACGCCGTGGCCGCCACCTGCGCCGGGGACCGGCTCGGCTACGCCGAACTCGACCGCCGGGCACGCCGGCTGGCCGCCCGGCTGCGGGCGTGCGGAGCCGGGCCCGGATCGATCGTCGGAGTGTGCCTGCCCCGGTCGCTGGACGTGCCGGTCGCGCTGCTGGCGGTGCTGCACACCGGAGCCGCCTACCTGCCGCTGGAGGCGGACTACCCGGTGGAGCGGCTGGCGTACATGCTGGACGACGCGGCGGCGCGGGTGGTCGTCGCCGACGCCTCCACCGTGTCCCGCCTGCCCGGGAACGTCCGCGTCGTCGCCCCGGACGATCCCGGTGACCGGGAAGGCGGCGGGGCCGGACGGCGGGAGACCCCGGCAGGAGACGACGCGGAGGGGAACGGCGGGTCCGAGGGCGTTCCCGCGGATCCGGCGGACCTCGCCTACGTGATCTACACCTCGGGGTCGACCGGGCGGCCCAAGGGGGTGGGCGTCACGCACGAGGCCGTCGTGTGCCGGGTACGGGATCCGCAGTGGCTGCCGCTGAGCGAGCACGAGGTGTTCATGCTGGCCACGCCGCTGTCCTTCGACGTCTCCGTGCTGGAGCTGTTCGGGTGCCTGGTCAACGGGCACACGCTGGCGATCATGCCTGCGGGCAAGGCGCTTCCGGAACGGGTGGCCGCGTTCCTCGCCGACGAGCCCGTCACCGTGGCGTGGCTGACCGCCGCGCTCTTCCACGCGGTCGTGGACTGCGCCGACAGACCCTTCCCGTCCGTCCGGCACCTGATCGCCGGAGGGGACCAGCTCTCCGCCGACCATGTGGCCCGCGCGGCGGCGCTGGTGCCGAACGGGCAGGTCGTCAACGGCTACGGGCCGACCGAGTGCACGATCTTCACCACGTCGTACGCGATCCCCGGCCAGCACGGCGGGCGGGTCCCGATCGGGCGCGCGCTGCCGTACACCGGGACGCACATCGTCGGCCGCGACCTGACACCCGTGCCGCCCGGCGTCGTCGGCGAGTTGCTCGTCGCCGGGGCCGGTCTCGCCCGCGGCTACCTCGGGCGTCCCGCCCTGACCGCCGAGCGGTTCGTGCCCAACCCCTTCGCCGGCCCGCCGGGCGGGCGCCTCTACCGCACGGGGGACCTGGTGCGCCGGCGCGGCGACGGGCTCATCGAGTTCCTCGGCCGGGCGGACCAGCAGGTGAAGATCCGCGGCTTCCGCGTCGAGCTGGAGGAGGTGGAGCAGGTCCTGCGGCGGCACCCGGCCGTCGGGGACGCCGTCGCGACGGCCCCCGAGCACGACGGCGACCGCCGCGTGATCGCCTACATCGTCCCCGCCCCCGGCGGGGGAGCGCCCCCGGCGACGGCAGAGGTGCTCAGGCACTGCCGGGAGTCGCTGCCGGACTACATGGTGCCGGCGCTGTTCGTCACGCTGGACGCGCTGCCCGTCAGCCCGAACGGCAAGCTCGACCGGGCCGCGCTGCCCCGGCCGGGCACCGACCGGCCCGACCTGGGCGGGTACGTGCCGCCGCGCGGGCGCCTCCAGCGGGAGCTCGCCGGCATCTGGACCGCACTGCTCGGCCTGGACCGGGTCGGCGCGCACGATCACTTCTTCGACGTCGGCGGGCACAGCCTGCTCGCCAGCCGGCTGCTCGCCCGGGTGCGCAAGACGTTCTCCTGCGAGGTCCCGCTCGCCGACTTCCTGGCGGCGCCGACCGTGGCGGCCCTGGCGGAGCTGGTCCGGGACCGGCTCGCCGCCGCTTCCTCCGCCGTCACTCCGGTCCGGCCCGCCCTCACCCGCGCCGCCCACAACGGCACGGTCCCGGTCTCGTTGGGGCAGCGGCGGTTGTGGTTCGTGGATCGGCTGGCGGGTGGCGCG
>NZ_BMQP01000109.1 GCF_014648175.1 Planobispora rosea | reverse complement strand
GCTGTAGGGCACCCGCTGGGCGGTGGCCGGGTTCCAGCTCTTGGCCCGCGCGACCACCTGAGCCCGGGCCACGCCGGGCCCGGACCAGAGCGCCGAGACGATGATCTGCCCGTCCCCCGCCTGCGGCTGGTACCGCTCGGGATACTTCGACACCTGTACGCGCTGGCAGACGTCGCCCACCACCGCCGAACGCCAGGAGCCGTCGGGGTACTTGCGGAGCATCTTGTCCAGGAACGCGCCGGTCGACCACGCCACGTTCAGCCGCTGGGCGGCGCTTCCCCAGGTGGCGCGCTGCTGGAACACGCCCAGGCTGTCGTGGTCCACCTCGCGGTTGATGTTCCGTATGCCCGTCTCGACGATGGCCGTGGTGATCGCGATGACCGCCGCCCGCTGCGGAAGCCCCCGGGCGCGGACGGTCTCGACCACCGCCCGGGCGCAGGAGACGCGGTAGCCGTCCATGTAGCCGCGCAGCTTCTTCGTCAGCCGGGTGTTGAGCCGGGCCGCCAGCTCCGTGTCCTGCGCCGTCACCCCTCTGGAGCCGCAGGGGGCGGTCGGCAGGGGCGCGGCGGTGGCGGCGGGCGCAGGGGCCGCGGTGACCACGACCGCGGCCCCCGCGAGCGGGAGCACCACCGCGAGCACTCCGGCCCGCGGCGGACCGGGGCGGGTCCGCAACCGGCGCATCAGCGGATCCTGACGGGGCGGTAGGCGCGGAACTGGGTGCCGGCCCTCAGCCCGTGGGTGACGACGCGGTGGTCGGTGCCGTAGCCGGCGCGCTGCTGGTAGGCCCAGTAGGAGGTGCGCTTGGCGTCGGCCCACCGGTCGAAGATGACGACCATGCGGGCGGTGTTGCCGCCGACCGGGTCGATCACCAGATCGCCTTGGAGCAGCTGGCTCATGGCGATCGGGCGGGTGTAGGCGGACTTGACCAGATCGACGGTGATCGGCCCCGGCTTGCCCAGCCCCAGCGCCATCGACACGTAACCCGAGCCGTCGGTGCGGTAGCCGCCGCGCGTCTTGGTCTGGCTGTAGGGCACCCGCTGGGCGGTGGCCGGGTTCCAGCTCTTGGCCCGCGCGATCACCTGGGCACGGGTGATCGTGGGCGGCGGCACCGGGGCGTCCTCGCGGATGTTCAGCGCCCGGTAGGGCTTGTACTCACTGCCCGACGACAGGCCGTAGCTGCGCTTGCGGTAGTCCGTCCCGTAGCCGCCGCGCTGCTCGTAGGCCCAGTAGGAGGTGCGCCCGGCATCGGCCCACCGGTCGAAGATGACGACGTGCCGGGTGGTGTTGCTGCCGATGGCGTCGATGAGCAGGTCGCCCCTGCGCAAGTCGGCGATCCGGATGGGACGGGTGTAGGTGCTCTTGGCCAGGCCCACGGTGATCGGCCCCGGTTTGCCCAGGCCGAGGGCCATGGACACATAGCCCGAGCAGTCGGTGCGGTAGCCGCCGCGGGTCTTGGTCTGGCTGTACGGCACGCGCTTGGAGGTGCCGGGGTTCCAGGTCTTCGCGCGAGCGATCATCTGTGACCGCGTGATCGGGGCCGCGGCGACGGCGGCCAGGGTGTCCACACTCTCCGGCTCTCCGGACGGCTCCGAAGAGGGGCTCGGCGTCGGGGAGGGGCTCGGGGTCGCGGACGGGCTCGGTGTCGGGGTGGGGGTGAGCGCCGCGAGCGGGTGCGCGGGGGCGTGGGAGGCCGCCTGCGCGGGGGTCGTCGGCACCAGAGCGCTTCCGCATGCGGTCACGGTGATGAGCGCCAGGTTTCCCGCTCTGTTCCAGAAGCTGGGGGTTGGGGGCATGTTCTCTCCTCGGTCCCGTCGTGGATCGGTTCGGCCAGCTGGCGGGCCACACACTGACAGGAAATTTCTGAAACATGCCGTGAAATCGGTGAAGTTGGGACAATATCTCCCTTTGGTGCAGACGTGACCTGGGATGACTCAGAGCCGCTGAGACAAGGTTGGGACGAACCAGCATGGTGAATGGAGCCGGGAACATGAGCCGAAGCCGGCGACTGCGACCGTTACCCGACGATCTGCCCGAGCCGGTCCGCGTTCTCCTGGGAGAGCTGAGAGCCCTGAAGGAACGGGCGGGGCTCGACCTGCGGGCGCTGGAGCAGGCGACGCACGCGAGCCGGTCCTCCTGGGGACGGTGGCTGGCCGGGGAGACGTGGATCCCGGTGGAGGCCGTGGAGGGGCTGGCCCGGTTGTGCCGCGAGGACGAGCGCCGGTTCCGCGCGCTGTGGGAGCTGGCCGACCAGGCCCGGCGGATGGCCGGGGACGGGCCCGAGACGGACGACCGGGACCGGGTGGAGGCGGGAGGGGAACCGGGGACGGGCGCCACGGAGAGGGTGCCCGAGCCGGGTGAGGCGATGGAGGGGGCCGCGACCTCTGGCGGATACGGAGAGCCGCCGGGGCCGGGCGGAGAAGTATCCGGGCCGGGCAGAGGGGCGTCCGGACCGGACCGAGAGGCGTCCGGACCGGACGGGGGAGCGTCCGGGCCCGGTACGACCGCGCCACACGGACCGGCGGGCTTTCTCCGGTGGCGGTTCCGGGTGGGGGCGGTCCTGGGCCTGTCGGCCGGTGTGGTCGCCGGATTCATGATCGCCGGTTCGTTCTCCCGGAGTGGGGCGAGCGGCGAGGAGGAGCCGGTCTCGACGCCCACCGCCGCTCGCGCCGAGGCCATCACCCGGGCCCAGGTGGTCGCGCGGGCCAAGAGCTGGAACCCGGCCACCGCCCAGCGGGTGCCCTACAGC
>NZ_BMQP01000108.1 GCF_014648175.1 Planobispora rosea | reverse complement strand
GACCGGCCACATACAACTCCCCGGCCACCCCCACCGGAACCGGCCGCAACCACCCATCCAGCACATACACCCGGACGTCCCGGAGAGGGGAACCGATCGGCGGGATCCGGCCGGGGGTCAGGGGGCCGCTCATGGTGGCGGCGATGGTGGTCTCGGTGGGGCCGTACGCATTGATCATCAGACGGCCGGGAGCCCAGCGGTCCACCAGGTCGGGGCCGCAGGCGTCGCCGCCGACCACCAGGGCCCGGAAGCCCGCCAGCGGGGCGTCGGGCATCCCTGCGAGCGCGGCCGGCGGGATCAGGGCGTGAGTGATCCGCTCGTTCTCCAGCACGTCGGCCAGGGCCGTCCCGCCGTACACCCCGGCGGGTGGGATGACGAGAGCCGCCCCGGCGGCGAAGGCCATGAGCATCTCCATCACCGAGGCGTCGAAGCTGGGCGAGGCGAACTGCAGGACCCGGCTGTCCGGGCCGACCTTGAGCCGGTCCCGCTGGGACTCGGCGAACGCGGCGATGCCCCCGTGGGTCACGACCACGCCCTTGGGCCGTCCGGTGGAGCCCGAGGTGTAGATCACATAGGCCGGGTGCAGCAGCTCGGCCCGGTCGGCCTCGGCTCCGGCTCCGGCTCCGGCTCCGGCTCCGGCTCCGGCTCCGGTAGCACTCTCGTCGGCCCCGGGGATCCCCTCCCCGGGCACCGGCGCACCGGCCCCGGTCAGGAACGCCTCGTCGATCACCAGCACCGGAGCGGAGTCCTCCAGCATGTACGCGATCCGCTCGGCCGGGTAACCCGGATCCACCGGCAGGTAGGCGCCCCCCGCCTTGCCCACCGCCAGCGCCGCCACGATGAGACCCGCCGAGCGCGGCAGTACCAGCGCGACCAGGCGTTCCGGTCCCACGCCGTACCCGCGCAGCACGCGTGCCAGCCGGTCGGCACGGGCGTTCAGCTCGCCGTACGTGAGCTCCGTCTCACCGTCCACCAGCGCGGTGGCCTGCGGGTTCCGGGCGACCGTGGCCTCGAAGAGGGCGGGGAGCGTACGGCCGGGCAGCGGCTCACCGGTGTCGTTCCACTCCTCGACGATCCGGCGCTGTTCCGCGGTCTCCAGGATGCCGATGTGCCCGACCGGGATGTCCGGGGTGTCGGCCAGTGTGGTGAGCAGGGAGCGCATCCGGCCGAGCAGCCGCTCCGCCTCGTCAGCGGTGAACAGGTCGGGCCGGTAGTCCAGGCGGAGCGAGAGCCGGTCACCGGGGACGGCGGCGAGGGCGAGCGGGTAGTGGTGGGCGTCGGCGGAACCGAACCCGGTCAGGCGGAGGTCGCCGAGGGCCGTGTCCGCCGCGGACGGGTCGAACGGGTAGTTCTCCAGAACGGTGACGGTGTCGAACAGGACGCCGCGGTGGATCTCGGTCAGCCCGAGGTGGTGGTGGGGCAGCAGCTCGGCCTGCTCGTCCTGGAGGCGTTCGAGCAGCTCGCCGAGGGGCTCATCGGGCCGGAGCCGGACCCGGACCGGGATCGTGTTGATGAACAGGCCCACCATGCGCTCCACGCCGGGCAGCTCCGGCGGCCGGCCCGACACGATCGCACCGAACACCACGTCGTCGCGGCCGGTCAGCCGGGACAGCAGGACGCCCCAGAGCGCCTGGAGCACGGTGTTGACCGTGACCCCGCGGCGGCGGGCGAGCCTGGTGAGCGTGCGGGTCAGCTCGGCGTCCAGCTCGATCCACACCTTCTCCGGCGGGACGGGGACGGTGACGGCGGGGGCGACGAGGGTGGGCTCGTCCAGGCCGTCGAGGGCCCGGTCCCACGCCTCCCGCGCCGCCGCGCGGTCCTGACGGTCGAGCCAGGCCAGGTAGTTCCTGTACGGCGGTGCGGGCGCGGCCTCCACACCCAGGTAGAGAGCGAGCAGTTCGGTTATCAGGAGCGGGGTGGACCAGCCGTCGAGCAGGATGTGATGGTTGGTCAGGATCAGCCGGTGCTCGTCCGGCGCGAGCCGTACGAGAACGAACCGGAGCAGCGGCGGCCGGGCCAGGTCGAAGCGACGGGCCCGCTCCTCGGCGGCGACGGCCTCGGGGTCCCGGCCGGAGACCTCCCGCCACGGCAGTTCCACCCGCTCCGGGACGACCTGGACGGGCCGGCTGAGGTCCTCGTGCCAGAACGCCGCCCGCAGGTTGGGGTGGCGTTCGAGCAGCCGCCCGGCCGCGCTTCTGAGCCGGTCCGCGTCGAGGGGACCGGCCAGGTCGAGGGTGACCTGGGCGGTGTAGACGTCGTGCTCGTCGTGGAGGGCGTGGAAGAACAGGCCCTGCTGCAACGGTGAGAGCGGGAGGATGTCCTGGATCTGCGTCATCGCTTCTCCCACGCGGCCTGGATGCGGTCGATCTCGTCCTGGTTCAGGTCGACCAGGAGGTCGCTCGGCGTGTACCCGCCGGAACCGTGGGCGGTGAGCCCGTCGAGGGCGGCGAACCAGGTGTCGGCCAGTTCCTCGACCTCGGCTCCGGTGAGCACCCCGTCCGGCCACGACCAGACGGCCTCCAGGTGGGGGCCGTCCGGGCGGTCGTAGGCGGTCACGTTGATCTCAAGGACGTGGGAGACCGGCATCTCCGGGTCGTGCCCGCCGAGCTCCGCGAGCTCCGCGAGCTCCGCCGGTACGAGGTTCCAGTCACCCTCGGCGACCGTCACCCGGCCGAGGTAGTTGAAGACGATCTGGGGCACGGGCAGATCGGTCAGTTCCTCGGCGGTGTCGGGGTTGAGGTAGCGGAGCAGGCCGTAGGTCAGCGGGTCCGGCACGGCCCTGAGCTGTTCCTTCACCCGTTTGATCGCCTGAGCGGCGCCGCGCTCGTCGGTCCAGCCGGCGGCGCCCGCGTCGAGCCGGACCGGGTACAGGGTGGTGAACCAGCCGACCGTCCTGGACAGGTCCGCCCCGGGAAGGATCTCCTCGTCCCGGCCGTGCCCCTCCAGGTCGAGCAGGACCGAGGTGCCCCGGCCTCCGCGCTTCTTGCGCCAGTGGGCCACGGCGAGGGCCAGCCCGGCGAGCAGCACGTCGTTGACCCGGCCGTGGAAGGCGGCCGGGACGCCGGTGAGCAGCGGCTCGGCCCTGTCGGGTGGCAGGGTGCGCCGGAGGGTGCGCACGGTCGCCACGGTGTCCTTGCGGGGGTCGAGGTCCCGGTGGCCGATCCGCGGGTTGGGCCCGTCGAGGATGTCGATCCAGGCGTCGAGCTCGTCCGTCCTGGTCCGGGCCTCGGCGTGCAACCTGGCCGCCCACGTGCGGAAGGA
>NZ_BMQP01000107.1 GCF_014648175.1 Planobispora rosea | reverse complement strand
TCGTAGTGGAAGGCCACCGGGCGCAGCAGCAGCGGCCACTGCCAGGGTTCGGACTGGTAGGGGTGCGGGGTGGACAGTCCGTTGTGGAAGCCCAGGACCTGGAAGTGGTAGGCCAGCCAGGAGCGGGCGGAGTCGAAGACGAAGTAGAACGGGCCCTGGGAGGTGGCCTGCGCCCAGTTGCGCCCCCACCCCAGGGGGGAGGCGAACCAGCCGGCCCAGGAGGCGATGTAGGTGAGCGCCGGGATCAGCGCCATGCCGAGCAGCGCGGTCGGCGCGTCCCGGTTCAGCGCCCCGGTGTACGGCCGCCGCAACCCGATCGCCCGGCGGGCCCCCGCGTCCCAGACCAGGGACATGACGGCGAAGGCGACCAGGAAGAAGATCCCCGACCACTTGACCGCGCAGGCCGCCCCCAGGCAGGCGCCCGCCGCGATCCGCCACGGACGCATGCCCAGCCACGGCCCCTGCTCGCTCAGCGGGGAGGATTCGTACCAGTCCACCAGCCTGGCGCGCATGTGATCGCGGTCCGCCACCAGGCAGGCGAACCCGGCCAGGACCCAGAAGGTCAGCAGGCCGTCCAGCAGCGCGGTCCGGGAGAGCACGAAGTGCAGGCCGTCCAGGGCCAGCAGCAGCCCGGCCAGGCAGCCCAGCAGGGTGGAGCGGGTCATCCGGCGGGCCACCCGGGCCAGGATCAGGATCGACAGCACCCCGGTCACCGCGGCGGCGAAGCGCCAGCCGAACGGATCCACGCCGAAGAGCTGCTCTCCGACGCCGATCATCCACTTGCCCAGCGGCGGATGGGCCACATACAGCGGGCAGACACCGGTGTCCGGCGGGACGCACTGCTCCCAGATGCGGGTGTCACCGGCGATCAGCATGCGGTCGGCGACGGGGTCCTCGTTGCTGCCCAGTGCCTTGCGTTCGACGCCGAAAGTGATCAGCGCGAACGCGTCCTTGGCGTAGTAGGTCTCGTCGAACATGACCGCGTGCGGACGGCCGAGGTCGGCGAAGCGCAGGACCGCGCCGAAGGCGGCGACCAGCAGCGGGCCCAGCCAGCCCCACAGGATGTTCCCCGGCATGGGCGGCACCAGCCGCTCCCGCGTTGATCCCATTTAGGAAATTATGCTGATAAGCCAGCCCCGATGAACAGCATTACAAAGATCGCGTTTGGAGCGTCCGGGATCCCGGCCGGAGTCAGCCCCGGTGGACGGCGTCGTAGAGCTCCCGCTTGGGGATGCCCGCGGCCCTGGCGACGTCCACGATCGCCTGCTTCCGCGGCACGCCCGTCGCCTCGCGCCGCGCGACCTCGGCGACCAGGTCGTCCATGACCGGTTCCAGGTCCTCGGGGGAGCGCCCGGCGACGACCACGGTGATCTCGCCCTTGACCCCTCCGGCCGCCCACTCGGCCAGCTCGCCCAGGCCGCCGCGCCGTACCTCCTCGTAGGTCTTGGTCAGCTCGCGGCAGACCGCCGCGGGCCGGTCGGCGCCGAACGCCTCCGTCATCGCGGCCAGGGCCGCGGCCAGGCGGTGCGGCGCCTCGAAGAAGACCATCGTGCGCTCCTCGGCGGCCAGGGCGGCCAGCCTGCGCGCCCGCTCGCCCGGCTTGCGCGGCGGGAAGCCCTCGAAGCAGAAGCGGTCACTGGGCAGCCCGGAGACCGCCAGCGCGGTGGTGACCGCGGACGGGCCGGGGAGCGAGGTGACGGCGACGCCCGCCTCGACGGCCAGCCGGGTCAGGCGGTAGCCGGGATCGGAGACGCCGGGCATGCCCGCGTCGGTGATGACCAGCACGGTGTATCCGGCCTGGAGCACCTCCAGGAGCTCGGCGGCCCGGCCGGTCTCGTTGGCGTCGTAGTAGGAGACGATCCGGCCGTCGATCCGCGCGCCCAGCTCGGTGGCGAGGCGGCGCAGCCGGCGGGTGTCCTCGGCCGCCACCACGTCGGCCGTCTCCAGCGCCTCGCGCAGCCGCGGTGAGGCGTCGCCCGCCTGCCCGATCGGGGCCCCGGCCAGCACCAGCCTCCCCGCCGGGGAGGCCCCGCCGGTCACGCCCTCGTTCGAACCGCCGGTCACGTCGTCCCCCAAACTCTCGGTTACACCCCCATCCTCCCCCACCGCGGAGTAGAGTCCGGACGAGGAAGCACCCTCGCCGCCCGCGGAGAAGCTCCCCGATTAGGGGCTTATGCGGTGTTTCCCGGGTGAGGCGGCCGGGCGGGCCCGTACGATGTCCGGGTGGCCGTGACCGATTTCCCTGACCAGGCGTTCGACCAGCCGGAACCCCGGCCCGACGAGCGCGCGCCCAAGGACTCCGTGCACGACCGGCTGGTGCCGCCCATGCCGGGGAGCGTGCTGTGGGGCTGGCTGGGCCCGCTGCTGGTCGCCGCCTTCGGCGCGGTCCTGCGCTTCACCGACCTCGGCCGTCCGAACACGGTCATGTTCGACGAGACCTACTACGCCAAGGACGCGTTCGCGCTGCTGAAGTTCGGCTCCGAGCAGAACGCCGTCAAGGACGCCGACAAGCTCCTGATGCAGGGCAACCTGGACATCTGGCAGCAGTGCGCCCCGGCCGAGGTCGACAAGTGCGCCTCCTACGTCGTCCACCCGCCGCTGGGCAAGTGGATGATCGCCCTCGGCGAGCACTTCTTCCAGATGAACCCGTTCGGCTGGCGCGTCGCGGTGGCGACGGCCGGGGTGCTGTCGATCCTGATCCTGGCCCGGGTGGCCCGCCGGATGACCCGCTCCACCCTGCTGGGCTGCCTGGCCGGGCTGCTGCTGGCCCTGGACGGCCTGCACTTCGTGCTCTCCCGGACCGCGCTGCTGGACATCTTCCTGATGCTCTTCGTGCTCGCCGGGTTCGCCTGCCTGGTGGCGGACCGCGACCACGCCCGGGCCCGCCTCGCCGGCTGGTACGTCTCCTCGCGGCTCACCGAGGACGGGCCGTGGCTGGGCATGCGCCCGTGGCGGATCGCCGCCGGGGTGCTTCTCGGCGCGGCCTGCGCGGTCAAGTGGTCGGGGATCTTCTTCCTGGTCGCCTTCGCCGTCATGTCCCTGGTCTGGGACGCGGGGGCCCGCCGGGCGATCGGGTTGCGGCGGCCGTACACCGGGGCGCTGAACAAGGACGCGCCCACCGCGCTGCTCGGCATGGCGCTGATCCCGGCGCTCACCTACATCGCCTCCTGGGCCGGCTGGTTCGCCACGCCGAACGGCTGGGGGCGCAACTGGGCGCAGGCCACCTCCCAGGGCCCGTTCTACTTCGTCTTCGACTCCGCCCGCTCCTGGCTGGCCTACCACTTCCAGGTCCTGGGCTTCCACAACGGACTGTCCACCCCCCACAGCTACCAGTCCGAACCCTGGCAGTGGCCGCTGCTGCTGCGCCCGGTGGCCTTCCACTACGA
>NZ_BMQP01000106.1 GCF_014648175.1 Planobispora rosea | reverse complement strand
TCTCGCCCAGGCGCATCACCAGGATCGAGGTCAGGCCGCCGTCGCTGACCGGGATCTTGTCGCAGGGCAGCAGCGGCACGCCCCGCCAGCTCATGACCCTGGCTCCGTCGATCTCGGTGACGTCCGGGTACAGTCCTCGCCGGTTGCACTGCCGGCCGAAGGCCGCGACGGCCCGGGGGTGGGCCAGGAAGCAGTGGGAGCGGCGGCGCCGGCACAGCAGCTCGTCGAGGTCGTCGGGGGTGGGCGGGCCGGAGCGGGTGTGGATGCGCTGCTTGAGATCGGCGTTGTGCAGCAGTCCGAACTCGCGGTTGTTGACCAGTTCGTGCTCCTGGCGCTCGCGCAGGGCCTCGATCGTCAGCCGCAGCTGTTGCTGGGTCTGGTTCATCGGTTCGTTGTACAGGTCGGCCACCCGGGTGTGGACGCGCAGCACGGTCTGCGCGACGCTGAGCTCGTACTCGCGCGGGGCCAGTTCGTAGTCGACGAACGTGCCGGGCAGCACCGGCTCGCCGCGGTGGCCCGCGGCCAGCTCGATCTCCGCCTCACCGTACCGGTTGCCGGGCCGGGCGGGGACGGGCCGGCGCAGGTGGGCGCGGAGACCGCCATGGCGCCGGAGGAGCTCCTCCAGGTCGGCGGGGGACAGCACGAGGACGGTGCTGGGCGTGAGGGTCCTGGCCGTGACCTCGCCGGAGCCGGTGAGGTCACCCAGATGGTCGCCGCCGGCCAGGATCCGGGAGACCTTCTCGTCGCCGTACTCTCCGGCGGCGGTTACGGCGATCTTGCCGTGCGCCACCAGGACGACCTGGCCCGGGGGCACCTGCCGGTCGCCGTCGAGGTCGTGCTGGACGAACCTCTCCGCCAGGACGTCGAGCACCCGCCTGTCGTCGTATCCGCGCAGCGACGGCAGCTCGCGCAGTTCGTCCGGGACGACCGCCACCTGTGATCCCGTGGAGACGAAGCTCACCCTGCCGTCGCCGACGGTGAGAGTCAGCCGCCGGTTGACCCGGTAGGCGCCGTTCGTCTCGACCCACGGCAGCACCCTCATCAGGTGCCGAGGGGTGATCGCCTGCATCTGCGGCGGGGTCTTGGCCGTGGTCGCCAGGGTGCGGGCGGCCTGCGTGCCCAGGCTCAGCCGGAAGTCCCCGGCCGCCGAAGGGGTCACCGCGTGCCCGCCCATCCGGCGGGTACGGTGGACGGCGCCGCGAACGACGCCAGGGAGGCGAGGCGGGCTGTGACGGTGCCCAGACCGGTCGGGCCCTGGGTCCAGCGAGCCACCGTGGGGTGGGTCAACTCGCAGGCGGGGTAGCGCCGGGTCCGCTGATGCCAGCGCAGGATGGCTGCCATCCAGTCCTGCAGCTCGGTCACGTAGCCGGCGACCGACCGGCGGACCGCGTCGCAGGCCTCGATCCGGTCGAGCAGGGCGGGCAGATCGACGGTGGTGATGTGCTCGAACTGCCTCATCCGGGAAGTCAGCAAGGCGTCGATGACCGCGGCTCCCTCCTGCGGGCCGCAGCCGAAGAAGGTCTGCATGACGAGGACCCCGTTGTGCAGCTCTCCTTCGAAACGGATCTCCTTCTCGTAGGAGAACAGGTCGTTGACCAGGCAGGCGTAGTCCTGGGCGGCGTTGGCCATGCCGGTGAGCTCACGGGTCCGGTAGAGCTCCGCGGGAATGCGCCGCCCGGGGGCGAGCCGGGCCAGGCTCATCGTCATGTCAGAGCCGAAGGTCCTGCGGCGCATCTCGATATAGTCGATCGGATCAGGGACACGGTTCTGGGCGTGGTTGGCCAGTTCCCACACCCAGCTGTCGATCATGTCTTCGACCGCGGCGCGGAAGGCTCTGCGCGCCTCCGGCGGCATCGACCCGACGGTGCGCGGCCACAGGTCGGCCAGCCCTCTCTCCACGGCGTTGAGCGGGACCGGCGTCGGGGCCGGATCGATCGGCATGAACCGCCGCAGCCGCCGGTTGGCGAGCTTCGCGCCAGCCAGATCATGGGCGGCGCCGAAGACCTGGGGGTAGTAGTCGTCACCGTAGGTGCCCCAGGCCAGCCAGTTGGTCGCGAGGATGAGCTCCCCGGCCGAGGCGTCGGGGTCGATGCCCGAGGCGCACAGGGCGAGATCGAACCCGACCAGCTTCTGTTCGGTCCACAGGGCGGTCGCCGGGATGCCGGGGACGGGATCGAAGAATCCCATCGCCGCGCTCCACTCCACGTCGGCGGCCCTGGCCGCGTCCAGAGCCGGGTTGTCGCGTACCGGGAAGGGCATGTAGGGCTGCGGCAGCCGTACCGTGACCTCCGCATAGGGGATGTGGGTGTGGTTGCGCAATCCGCCCGGGCCGGTCAGATGGGCCCGCGAGACGTTCATGCCGAGCGCCCCGCCCGGACGGTCCGCCTTGGTGTAGCGGCTGGAGGCGGTGTGCCAGGCGTGGCCGCCGGCCTGCCAGTCCTGCAGTCCCCCGACGTAGCGCAGGATGCGGTACTGCTCGGCGGGCGAGACGGCCTCGTCGGTGAAGAACGGCGGCAGTTCGGTCAGCGCGGTGTGCTCGAACTGGTGCAGCCGTGAGGTGAGCAGGTCGTTGGTGATCTTCACCGCCTGCCGGGTGTCGCAGCCGAAGAACCGTTCGCAGACCAGGACGCAGTTGGACAGCTCGCCTTCTTGCCGTACCTCGCGTTCGTAGGAGAACAGGTCGTTGCGCAGGTGCACGGCGTCGGCGAACGATTCGGTCAGCACACGGATCGGTCTGCCGCCGGCGAGCCGGGCCGGCAGTTCGGCCCCCGCGGCGTGCTCCACCAGGGCGGCCGACCAGGGGGCGCCGCCGACCTTGCGGCGTTCTTCGATGTACTCGATCGGGTTGGACACCGCGTCGCGCTCGATGTGGAACAGCTCCCACATCGACTCCTGCGTCAGGTCCCGGGTGACACGGACGAACCGGTCGCGCCAGGACGGCGACATCGCGGGCACGGTGCGCGGCCACAGGTCGGCCAGTCCGCGTTCGACCGGGTTGGCCGGTTCGGGGGGGACGTCGGCCATGAAGGCGTCGAGCCGGTCCAGGTACGCCTGGGCGCCTTCGGCGTCCCGGCTCCTCTTGAAGGTCTCCAGGAAGTGGTCGTCGAAGTAGAACACCCAGACGTACCAGTCGGTGATCAGGTTCAGTTCGGTGGCCGGGCAGTCGGGATGGGTGTAGGCGCACATCAGGCCGTAGTCCATGGCCTCCATCCGCTGCTCGTCCCAGATGTCGGGGTCGTCGAACATGCCCATGGCCGCGGCCCAGGCCCGGGTGTGAACGCGCGCGGTCTCCAGGTGGGGGTTGAGACGGGGAGGGTGCGGAAGATAGAAGTCCGGCAGCGTGTACGAGGACATCAGGCGACCTCGACGCTCTCCAGGATGCCCAGGGCGTCGGGCACCAGGACGGCCGCCGAGTAGTAG
>NZ_BMQP01000105.1 GCF_014648175.1 Planobispora rosea | reverse complement strand
GTCGCCCTGGCCGCCGCACTCATCTGCTACCGCAGACTCACCAAATGAGTCACCCTCTTATCTTCTCGTCTTCAAGGCCGCCCGCCGGCGGCGGACGGCGCGCGTCGGGCACCAGCTGGCCGCGCTGCGGCTCTCCGGCCGGTCGCGGCCAGCGCGCCCACGCGCCAACTGTCACAGACAATCGGCTGATCATTTACAGCCCGTCGCCGCCGAGTATGAGCCGGGATAGAGATTCCGCTGCAGTCAGTGACGGCCAGATGATGAGGCGTCGTCAGGGTAGCAACGGGATGTTCCCCAATTTATGAGATGTTTGATTAAACTCCTCAACGCTGACGTTGATATTGAAGAGAAACGCCGTAGCCTCTAGTGGAAGGTCCCAGTGATGGGTGTCCACCGAAATCCGTTTCATGATTTCCATGGTCCCCATAAGCAGAAAGCCCGTGCATGCCGTGCCGACACATGCGGTTGCAGCTGAGTCTAAGCGTCCACGTGTCTGATATATAATTCGTCTAGGGGTAAACGCCTTAATGATTTGATCTGCTCCAGCGTGAACTGCAGAATTACATTCAAGATAGAGTTGTCTGAGATGGCTGCTCTCAACAGCATTCTCGATGTCACGGAAGGTTATTCGCGATTTCTGAGGTATTCCGATTCCCGGTGCAGCCCAGTTGTTTTCCCCTTTGAAGAAATTATCACCCCACTGTGCTCGCGCCTTTTCGAGAATATTCTCATCTACTTCGTCCAGCTCGCTTGCATCCACTCCTATGCGTGCTGCGACGTAGAACCGTTCCGCCAGATCAAATCCTCCCGCCTGCGGTTCGTTGTTACATAGGAAAAATATCTTAATTACAAGTTCATACAGTGTCCTCATGCGTCCGTATGCACCATCGGAAAATCCGTTCCGTAACAGTAGAATGATCTCTTCGGAGACCGTGATCATCCGTGCATGCATACCAGTTAAAAGGAGTAGGCGAAGAGCGGGACCTCCAAATTCATCTGCGACACCAAGGAGTTTTGATGATCTTTCGGGTCCGTCCGGGTCGGATGTGCGACGCCAGAATATCTCAGACATGGATCTGTTGATCAATTCTGAAGATGCAAGAGAAATCTCCCAATGAGCGAACGCCTTAAAAAAGCGCTTTAGTACGCTGCGCTGTGTGCGCTGGCGTGCCGCCAGCCTTCGACGGTTCTGTGAAATTGCTCGGGGTGCGCCTTTGGCGTACCATGTAGGAGCAATTTCTCGCGCATTGAAGCTAAATTCAGAATAGGCGTCTAGGACTGCCCTGCTCTTACTGATTCCTTCTCGTCGTCTGCTCTTGTCGATGATGATCCCGTTGGCAATGTTCGTGATTATTTCCATAAACTCCGATGACTCAATGTTCATATCGCCTCCTGGTGATGGGCAGCCGATCAGAATATCATGGATTTCGCTACGGGTCCACCGGATTATTGTGCGACGATGTCCACTGGCTTGAGACCGCTTGTGAAACGGAGTTCTGTCATGCCTGTTCGATATGACGCGCACTTCCGACAGCGGCCTGACGCCCGGTCGGTTTGGCCAAGAAAAGTGACCATGCTTCTGAAAATAGGACGGCTATGCTGCCGCGGGGCTTCCGTTCCTCGGGCCTGGCGGCCCTGCGGTACGGGTCCCCTTGCCACCGGATGCGCGGGGCTGGTCATCTGCCGGTGTGCTGTACAGCAGCGGGGTACAGCAACCTCTCCTCACACGGGCACACGCCACCGGTCGGCATCTGCCACCTGAGCAGGAGGACGGGCGTCCCGCGTCGTGACTGGCTCCCGTTTGCAAGCAGGCACTCACGCCCATGCCGAAGCTCAACTACGGTGATTCAATGTGCAACGGCTTGCGCTCTTCGATCTGGACAACACACTCGTGGACCTGGATGAAGCGTTCCGGGCGTGGACCGCTGAGTTCGTCGACGATCACCGGCTTGGGCGTGAGGCGGTTGACTGGGTGCTTGCTCTCGACCGGGCGGGCTACCCGCATCGTGAGGTCTTCTTTGGCAAGGTCCGCGAGCACTTCGCCCTTTCGGAGTCGGTCGAGGAGTTGTGGGGCCGCTATCGCAGGCGCATGCCGTACCTGGTGCGCTGCCGGCCTGAGGTGATGGACCGACTATCACGGCTCCGCGCGGCCGGATGGAAGGTAGCCATCGTGACCAACGGGACGGCGGACAACCAGCTCGGCAAGATCCAGCGGACAGGACTGGCTGAGGCTGTCGATGCCTACGCGCTCTCGGGGCTTGAAGGCATCCGTAAGCCCGACGTCGGTCTGTTCGAGATCGCGGCCAAGCGCTGTGGGGTGAGCCTGGCGGCTGGGGGATGGATGGTCGGTGATCAGCTGGTCGCGGACATCGGCGGGGGACGGGCCGCCGGCCTTCGTACGGTCTGGGTCGACCGGGGGACGTGGTCCGGTCACGACCACGAAGCGGATCATGTTGTCACGGATGTGCTCCAGGCGATGGAGATTCTGCATGGCGAGCGCTGACCGAGGGGCGCGCTGTGGCTCGTGGGGAGTGCTGTACAGCAGCGTTGTACAGCAACACCGCCTTACACGATCACATCTCACCGGTCTGCATCTACCGCCTGACCAGGACGGGAGACCGCTGACGAGGTACCCGCCCTTCCCTACGGATCAGATGGTGGGAGTGTGGATCAATGCGCGGGAGTTCGTTTGCGAAGGATGAGCACCTCTGCGATCAAGGAAAGTTAGGGTGTCGCGAGCGCCGGTGTCGGCTGACGATTTGCCGTGTCCAGCGCATGTACCAGTCCAGGAACGGCACCGGTTCACTCCAGCCCCCATGCAGACGGCCCGACGGCTCGACACCCCTCCAAGGAGCCGACGGCCACCAGTACATGTCCTTCGCCCACCCCATCTCGGTCAGCCAGACGGTACCGGCGTACTCACCGTTCATGGCGAGCATGCTGATCCACGAACACCCGTGGCTGCACAGGAACATGGTCCCGGGCGAGGGCTTGTCCATCCACAGGGTGGGGTCTGCTCCGTCGGCGGCGAGGCGCCGCAACTGCCGCACATCATCCCGGGTCACCGGGAAGGGCTCCCACGGGTAGGCGGCGACCTCGGGTTCTTCCTGGAAGTTTTCCCGCTCCCCCTGGGTCTCCTCCACCATCCAATGTAGGTCGAGCAGGGGGCCTGGACGGATTCCCCGGCCGAACCGCAGCAAGAACGATCGGAACTCCTCGGGCAGCGGAGCGCCGACCACTTCCTCGAGGGCCACAACTTCGGATTCCGGCAGAGGAACAGCCGTTGAGGGATCAGCAAGTCGGGAGAGTTCGGCAGCCATCTCATCCAGGCTGATGTCTGAGCGCATGGATTCTCCCGGTTGAAGCGTCAACGCATACAGGTTAACGGCGTTGAAGAGCCGGTGGCTGGGCTCGGGTGGCGTCCTCGGGGCGGTGTAAAAAGCTCGACGAGGTAGGTGCCGCGGGTGGATCTT
>NZ_BMQP01000104.1 GCF_014648175.1 Planobispora rosea | reverse complement strand
GATCGGGTCGCCCAGGGTGGTGCCGGTGCCGTGGGCTTCGACGGCGTCGACGTCGGCGGGGGTGAGTCCGGCGGTGGCCAGGGCGGCGCGGATGACGCGCTGCTGGGAGGGGCCGTTGGGGGCGGTCAGGCCGTTGGAGGCGCCGTCTTGGTTGACGGCCGAGCCGGAGATCACCGCCAGGACCCGGTGGCCGTTGCGGCGGGCGTCCGACAGCCGTTCCAGGACCAGCACGCCCACGCCCTCACTCCAGCCGGTGCCATCGGCAGAAGCGGCGAACGCCTTGCACCGGCCGTCCCGTGACAACGCACCCTGGCGGCTGAACTCGATGAGCGTCTCCGGGGTCGCCATGACGGTGACCCCGCCGGCCAGTGCCAGCGTGCACTCGCCCCGCCGCAGCGCCTGCGCCGCCAGGTGGATCGCCACCAGCGACGACGAGCACGCCGTGTCCACGGTCAGCGCGGGACCCTCCAGGCCCAGCGTGTAGGCCACCCGGCCGGACACGATGGCGCCTGTGCTCGCGCTTCCCATGTAGTCGTGGTACATCACCCCTGCGAACACCCCGGTGGGGCTGCCCTTCAGCGTCGTGGGGTCAATGCCCGCACGCTCCAACGCCTCCCACGAGGTCTCCAGCAGCAGCCGCTGCTGCGGGTCCATGATCATGGCCTCGCGCGGCGAGATGCCGAAGAAGCCGGGGTCGAAGTCCGCCGCGTCGGCGAGGAACCCGCCCTCCCGGGTATAGGAGGTGTCCGGCCGTTCCCCGGTCGGGTCATAGATCTGCGCAAGATCCCAGCCACGGTCGGCCGGGAACCGGCCGATGGCGTCCGCCCCGTCGATGACGAGTTGCCACAGCTCCTCCGGAGAGGAGACACCTCCCGGATAACGGCACCCCATTCCCACGATCGCGATGGGCTCGTCCGTGCTCACCGGTGACGCCTCGTACCGCTCCTCGCGCCCGGCCGTACCGCTGACCTGGTCGTACAGATATCCGGCCAGAGCAGCCGAAGTGGGGTAGTCGAAGACCAGCGTCGCCGGAAGACGCAGCCCGGTCACCGTACCGAGGACGTTTCGCAACTCGACGGCGGCGAGCGAGTCGAAGCCCAGGTCGTGGAAGGCGCGATCGGCCTCGACGGCATCGGCTGAGCCGTACCCGAGCACACCGGCCACCTTCTCCTTGACCAGGGCGACCACGGCGTTGAGCCGCTCTTCCTCGGGCAACCCGGACAACTGGCGGGCGAGTGAGGAGGAAGCGGAGACCGCGGCGGTGGATGCGCTCTGACGGGTTACCCGGCCCGCGAGCAGGCTCAGCTTGGCGGGCACCTCAAGTGACCGCAGCGCCGAATAGTTGATCTTCGCGGTGACGAGTGCGGGGTCGGTGGCGGCGGTCGCCGCCGAGAACAACGCCAGTCCCTCCGCCGGGGACAACGGCGCCACCCCACCCTGGCTGATCTTGCGACGCTCCCGCTCATCCAGGCTCTCCCCCATCCCCGCCTCAGCCCACAGCCCCCACGCCAGCGACTGCGCCGCCAGACCATGAGCACGCCGATAAACCGCCAGCGCATCCAGGAACGCATTGGCCGCGGCGTAGTTGGCCTGCCCCGGCGCCCCCAGCGTGCCGGCCACCGAGGAGAACAACACGAACGCCGCCAGCTCGCGATCCCGGGTCAGCTCGTGCAGATACCAGGCCGCCACCGCCTTGGCCGCCAACACCGCATCCAACCGCTCAACCGTCAACGCACTGAGCACACCGTCATCCAGCACCCCGGCGGTATGCACCACCGCACTCAACTCCGGCAACCCGGCTATGAGATCGGCCAGCGCGGCCCGATCGGTCACATCACACGCCACCACCCGCACCCGAGCACCGGTCTGCTCCAGCTCGGCCACCAGCTCACCAGCACCAGGCGCGGCCAGACCCCGCCGACTCACCAACACCAGATCAGCCACACCATGCCGACCGGCCAGATGCGAGGCCACCAGCGCACCCAACCCCCCGGTCCCCCCGGTGACCAGCACACTGCCCGACCCCCAGGCCACCGGCTCCGTGCCAGCGCTCACAGCGGGAGCGCGCACCAGCCGCGGCACCAGCAACACCCCGTCCCGCAACAGCACTTCCGGCTCACCACAGCCCAGCACCCGCGCCCACGGCACCTCGGCCGCATCAGCGGGCAGGTCCAGCAGCACGATCCGATCGGGATGTTCGGCCTGAGCCGAACGCACCAGACCCCACACCGCCGCCGCCGCCATATCCGAGATGCCCTCACCGGCCGCGCCCCGGGTCACCACCACCAACCGGCCACCCTCAACCGCCAACCGCTCCTGCAGCCAGCCCAGCGCCGCCCCGGCCACCTGCCGGACATCACCACCCCGGCCATCGACACACCACACCACCACATCAGCCGCATCCGCCGCATCGGCCGACCCGGCCAACCCCGGCGATTCGGCCACCTGCGGCAGGCCCAGACCGAACACATCCGCACCCGCCAACCCAACCCGGCCCACCGCAGCAGACTCACCAGAGGTGACCGCACGCCACTCCACCCGATACACCGGCAACGCCGCAGCCGTATCCACACCCGACACCGGACGCGACACCAGCGAACCGACCGACGCCACCGGACGGCCCGCCACATCGGCGACCTCGAGAGCGACCCCATCGCCCTCGGCAGGGGTGATGCGGAAACGCAGCTGGGAGGCGCCCACGGCGTAAAGGTGCACGCCCGACCAGGCGAACGGCACGCGGCCGCCTTCGTCCGGTCCGTCGCCCAGGCCGAGCACGTGCAGACCGGAGTCCAGGGCCGCCGGGTGAATGCCGAAACCATCGACCGCGGCGTCGATCGACACCTCGGCGAAAAGCTCCTCGCCACGTCGCCAGGCGGCCCGCAGGCCGCGGAAGACCGGGCCGTAGACCAGTCCGGCCTCGGCCAGCGATTCATACAGATCATCTACCGGTACAGGGTCCGCCCCGGACGGTGGCCATGCGGACAGGTCGAACGCCACCACCGGCTGGTCCGGGACCAGCCAGCCGGTCGCGTGACGTGTCCATGGATCGTCACCGTCGAGGCGCGAGTAGATGTCCACCGATCGCCTGTCACGCTCGTCCCCGGCGCCCGCGACGACCTGCACCTGAACGGCGTGATCGTCAGGCAGCACCAGCGGGGCTTCGAGCGTCAGTTCCTCGACCTCCGGACAACCCGCCTGTTCTCCGGCGCGAATCGCGAGGTCGAGCAGGGCCGTACCGGGTACGACCACGGATCCGGCGATCCGGTGGTCGGCCAGCCAGGGGTGGGTGCGCACCGACAGCCGTCCCGTGCACACGACACCATCGGAGCTGGCGAGCCGTACCACCGCGCCGAGCAGCGGGTGCTCATCCGCGGCGAGCCCGGCCGAGGCGACGTCTCCCTGTACGGCGGGCGGGTCCAGCCAGTAGCGCTCCCGCTGGAAGGGGTAGGTGGGCAACTCGACACGACCGGCGCCGGAGTCCGCGAAGAAAGCCGCCCAGTCCGGGGAGTGACCGTCGGCGTGCAGGCGACCGATCGCGGTGAGCAGCTGCTCGACTTCTCCGTTGCCACGTCGCAGGGTGGGTAGCACAAGGGTGCCGTCCGTGATGCCGCCCACCATTCCGGTCAGCACGGCATCCGGACCGATCTCCACGAAACGCGTCGCGCCCTGGGCGGTCAGGGCCCGCACCCCGTCGAGGAAGCGCACCGCCTCGCGCACATGCCGCACCCAGTACTCAGCCGTGAACTCGGTGATGGGCTCGCCGGTCAACGTCGACACCATCGGGATCTGCGGAGCCGCGAACGACAGCGTCTCCACCACCCGGGCGAAATCAGCCAGCATCGGCTCCATCAACGGCGAATGGAACGCATGTGAAACACTCAACCGCTTGGTCCGCTCGAAACGCTCGGCGATCGCCAGCACCTCGGCCTCGACCCCGGAGATCACCACCGAACGCGGCCCGTTGACCGCCGCGATCCCCACCCCAGACGTCAACAAGGGCACGATCTCGGCCTCGGAAGCGGCGACGGCCACCATCGCCCCACCGCCGGGAAGCTCCTGCATCAACCGACCGCGCGCCGCCACCAGAGCGCACGCGTCCTCCAGCGAGAGCACCCCGGCCACATGCGCCGCCGCGATCTCCCCGATCGAATGCCCGGCGACCGCGTCCGGCCGCACGCCCCACGACTCCAGCAACCGAAACAGCGCCACCTCCAGCGCGAACAAC
>NZ_BMQP01000103.1 GCF_014648175.1 Planobispora rosea | reverse complement strand
CCCGCTGCTGCGCCGGCCCATTGGGCGCGGTCAGCCCACTGGAGGCCCCGTCCTGGTTGATCGCCGACCCGCGCACCACCGCCAGCACCCGATGTCCCAGCCGCTGCGCATCCGACAACCGCTCCAGCACCAGCACACCGACACCTTCCGAGCAGCCGGTGCCGTCGGCGTCGGCCGAGAAGGACTTGCACCGGCCGTCGGCGGCCATGCCGCGCTGGCCGCTGAAGTACACGAACATCTCGGGTGAGGCCATCACCGTGACCCCGCCGGCCAGTGCCAGCGTGCACTCGCCCCGGCGCAGCGCCTGCGCCGCCAGGTGGATCGCCACCAGCGACGACGAGCACGCCGTGTCCACGGTCACCGCGGGACCCTCCAGCCCGAACGTGTACGCGACCCGCCCGGTCAGGATGCTGCCGTCACTGGTTCCCGCACCGTAGTCGTGGTACATGAGCCCGGCGTAGACCCCGGTACGGCTACCGCGAAGAGTGCCGGGATCGATCCCCGCGCTCTCCAGGGCCTCCCAGGAGGTCTCCAGCAGCAGCCGCTGCTGCGGATCCATGGCCAGCGCCTCACGCGGCGAGATCCCGAAGAACCCCGGATCGAACTCCGCCGCGTCGTACAGGAACCCGCCCTCACGGGCGTAGGTCTTGCCCGGCCTGCCCGGCTCCGGATCGTAGAGCCCCGCCACGTCCCAGCCGCGATCACGCGGGAACTCGGACACCGCGTCGACCCCGGCCGTCACCAGCTCCCACAGTCCCTCCGGTGAAGCGGCTCCGCCCGGATACCGGCACCCCATCCCGACGATCGCGATGGGCTCGGTGGCCGCCGCGGCCAGCTTGCTGTTCTCGCGGCGCAGCCGTTCGTTGTCCAGCATGGACTTCCGTAGGGCTTCGACGATTTGATCCGTTGATGTGCTCACGGGTGGTCCCCCTTACGCGGTCGGGTCGGAATCGCTGTGGGCGAGCGCGGCGCGGACGAGAGCGTCGACGTCCATCGACAAGATGGCCTCGCTCTGGTCGTCCTCTCCGCCGAAACCGGTCACGTCGGCGGGGTCGCGGTCGATCGGGCCGGCGATGCGCATGATGGTGTCCAGGACGCCGGCCTCGCGCAGCCTGGTGATCGGAATCTCCTGCAGGACGCGGCGGATCTCCGTCTCGTCCGGCTCGTTCTCCTGTTCCACGACCGCCGCGTCGGGCACGAGCTCGGTCTGCAGGAAGTCCGCCAGCGCCTGCGGTGTCGGATAGTCGAACATGAGGGTGGCCGGCAGCCGCAGGCCGGACGCGGCGCCGAGCCGGTTACGCAGCTCGATCGCCGCCAGGGAGTCCAGGCCCAGGTCGGTGAAGCCCCGGGTCGGCTCGATGGCGCCGGGCTCGTCGTGGCGCACCGCCGCGACGTGGCCGATCACGAGGTCGAGCAGGATCCGCTTGCGTTCCCTGTCCGGCAGGCCGGTCAGGCGCTGCTCCAGCGAGACGGACTCGCTGACGGCGGGCGCACCGCCTGCCGTCAGGCCGCGGCGTGCCGTACCGCTGAGGGAGCGCCGCGCCGCGGTCTTGGCCGTGTCACGCAGCAGCGCTGGGACCTCGTCGCCGGAGGCGCGCAGAGCGGCGGCGTCGATGCGGCTGAGGACCTGGACCGGTTCGGCCACGAGCAGTGCCTGGTCGAGCAGGTCGAGTGCCTCTTCCGCCGTCATCGCGGGCATGCCCAGCCGCTCCATGCGGCGCAGGTCCGCCTCCACCATGCCGCCGCCGAGCTCGGTCTTGACCTTCCACAGGCCGAAGGCGAGCGAGGTGGCGGCCAGTCCCTGGCGGGCGCGGAGCGTGGCCAGGGCGTCGAGGAACCGGTTCGCGGCACCGTAGTTGCCCTGTCCGGCTCCCACCACCAGCCCGGCGACGGAGGAGAACAGGACGAAGGCGGCGAGCCCGTGTTCCCTGGTGAGTTCGTGCAGGTGCCAGGCGGCGTCGACCTTGGGTGCGAAGACGGCGTCGATCTGCTCGGCGGTCAGCGACCCGACGAGCGCGTTGTCCATCACGCCCGCCGCGTGCACGACCGCGCTCAGCTGACCGGCCCGCTCCAGCAGGTCCGCGACCGCCTGCCGGTCGGAGACGTCGCACGCGACCACCGAGACCCGCGCCCCGAGCCGGTTCAGCTCATCGGCGAGTTCCCGGGCTCCCGGCGCGTCCAGGCCGCGCCTGCTCGTCAGGAGCAGGTCGCGCACGCCGTACCCGGCGACCAGGTGACGGGCCACCACTGCCCCGAGGCCGCTGGTGCCACCGGTGATCAGCACGGTGCCGGAGTCCAGTGCGGGCCGGTCGGCCGGCGTCGCGTCCGCGGGAACCGGCGTGAGGCGTGGCACGAGGATCGTGCCGCCCCGGACGGCGACCTCCGGCTCACCGCTCGTCACGGCCGCCGCGAGCCGGGCCGTTCCCGCCTCGTCCAGGTCGGCCAGGATGATTCGTCCGGGATTCTCCTCCTGGGCGGCGCGCACCAGGCCCCAGAGCGCGGCCTGCGCCGGGTCGGTCCGCTCGTCGTCCGGTACGGCGGAGCCGTACCGGGTGGCCACGACCAGGCGGCCCGAGGCGAACCTGTCGTCGGCCAGCCAGGCGGCGAGATGCCCCAGGACCTCGTTGACCGCGCTCCTCGCACCGTCGTGGGCGGGTTCGGCGTCATTCGTCGGCGCCGAGATCACCACCACGTCGGCGGCATCGAGGGAGGCGATGTCCGCTGCCGTCCGGGTCGCCGTACCGAGTGCGGCGGCGATGCCGTACGGATCGGACCCCGCGACGGCCCACGTGCCCGTGCCGGCCGCGGCCGGGGCGGTGAGCGGGTTCCACGAGATCCGGTAGAGCGATTCGCGGCGTCCGCTGCCGGCCACGGCGGCGGCGTTGACCTTGTCGGCGGTGACCGAGCGGACCACCAGCGACTCGACCGAGGCGACCGGTGTGCCGGTGAAGGCGTCGACCAGTTCGAGCGAGCACGCGTGCGAGTGCGCTGCCGGATCCCGGCGCGCGGCCACGATGCGCACCCGGAGCGAGGCCGAACCCGCGGAGTGCAGCGAGACGCGCTCCCAGGCGAACGGCAGCTGCGTTCCGCCGGTGGCCTCGGGCCCCGCCTCCTCCAGGAAGTCGGTCGCGCTCAGCGCGGCGTCGAGCAGGGAGGGGTGGAGCCCGAACCCGGCGGCGTCACCCGTCGCCTCGGGCGGCAGCGCCACCTCGGCGAAGATCTCGTTGCCGCGCCGCCAGACGGCCTTCAGGCCCATGAACATCGGGCCGTAGCCGTACCCCTGGCTGGAGAGATAGTCGTAGACGTTGGAGATGTCCACGCTCTCAGCGTCCGTGGGCGGCCAGGTGGTGATGCCGAGCGACTCCATGGTGACGGGCTGCTTCGCGCCGCCCGCCAGCACGCCGGTGGCGTGCAGCGTCCAGGGGGTGTGGGCCGGCGCGTCGTCCCACCGGGAGTGGACCGTGAAGGTACGGCGCCCGGTGTCGTCGGCCGCCTCCACCGCCACCTGGAGCGCGAGCCCGCCCTTGTCGGGCAGCGGCATGACGGCCTCGATGGTGAGCTCCTCCAGCAGGTCGCAGCCGACCTCGTCACCCGCGCGCATGGCGAGCTCGACGTAGGCGGTACCTGGGAGGATGACGACGCCGAGGACGTCGTGGTCGGCGAGCCAGGGATGGGTCTCCACCGAGAGCCTGCCGGTCAGCACCACACCGTCCGAGCCGGGCAGGTGAACGACCGACGACAGGAGCGGGTGGGTGGCGGGGAGCTGGCCATGGGCCACGGGCTCGCCGCCGGTCGCGGGCGGAGCGTCCAGCCAGTAGCGCTTGTGCTGGAAGGCGTAGGTCGGCACATCCACCCGCCGGGCACCGGACCCGGCATAAAACGCCTCCCAATCCAGCCGCACCCCCCGCGTCCACGCCTTCGCCACCCCGGTCAGCAGCTCCCGCTGCTCCTCCCGGTCCCGACGCAGCAGCGGGATGAACGCCGTTTCCTCGTCTTCGACGCAGGCCGGGCCCATCACCGACAACACCGCGTCCGGACCCACCTCGACGAACGTCTTCACGCCCTGACCGGCCAAAGTGGCAACGGCGTCGGCGAAACGCACCGCCTCGCGCACATGCCGCACCCAGTACTCAGCCGTGAACTCGGTGATGGGCTCCCCGGTCAGGGTGGACACCATCGGGATCTGCGGAGCCGCGAACGACAACGTCCCCACCACCCGGGCGAAATCAGCCAGCATCGGCTCCATCAACGGCGAATGGAACGCATGCGAAACACTCAACCGCTTGGTCCGCTCGAAACGCTCCGCAACCGCCGCCACGGCGTCTTCGGCGCCGGAGAT
>NZ_BMQP01000102.1 GCF_014648175.1 Planobispora rosea | reverse complement strand
TCTCGCCCAGGCGCATCACCAGGATCGAGGTCAGGCCGCCGTCGCTGACCGGGATCTTGTTGCAGGGCAGCAGCGGCACGCCCCGCCACGCGGGCGCCTTCTGTCCGTTGATCTCCACGCTCTGCGGGTAGATCCCCCGGCTGTTGCACTGGCGCGCGAACGCCGCGATCGCCTTGGGGTGGGCGAAGAGGACGGTCGGGTTCTTCCAGACGGTGGCGAGCAGGTCGTCGAGGTCGTCGGGGGTGGGCGGGCCGGAGCGGGTGTGGATGCGCTGCTTGAGATCGGCGTTGTGCAGCAGTCCGAACTCGCGGTTGTTGACCAGTTCGTGCTCCTGGCGCTCGCGCAGGGCCTCGATCGTCAGCCGCAGCTGTTGCTGGGTCTGGTTCATCGGCTCGTTGTACAGGTCGGCCACCCGGGTGTGGACGCGCAGCACGGTCTGCGCGACGCTGAGCTCGTACTCGCGCGGGGCCAGTTCGTAGTCGACGAACGTGCCGGGCAGCACCGGCTCGCCGCGGTGGCCCGCGGCCAGCTCGATCTCCGCCTCGCCGTAGGCGTTCCGGGGACGGCCGGGATCGTCCTGGAAGTTCTGGACGTGGGTGCGCAGGCTCTCCGACCGGGTGGCGAGCCGTTTGTAGGCGTCCCGGGCCAGGGCGAGCACCGTGCAGGCGGTGGTGGCCTTGACGGTGTGGTCCCACCGCGCGCCCGTGCCCACCAGCGCCTGCTCGCCGAAGTAGTCGCCGTCGGCGAGCACGCCGATGAGCGCCTGGCCCCCGTAGGGGCCCTCGCCGAGCTTGTCGACCTTGCCGTGGGCCAGGAGGAAGACCTCGTCCACCGGGTTACCCGCTTCCGCGATCACCTGGCCGGGCTCGTACTCGCGCTGCACGAACTGCTCCGCCAGATCCGCCAGTACGTCGGCGTCGCCGTAGCCCCGCAAGGGGGGAAGCTCGCACAGCTCGGCCGGGATGACCTTGACCTGGGCGCCGGTGGAGGTGAAGGTGACCCTGCCGTCGGCGATCTGGTAGGTGAGCCGCCGGTTGACCCGGTAGGCGCCGCCGACGGCCTCGACCCACGGCAGCATGCGCAGCAGGTGCCGTGAGGTGATCGCCTGCATCTGCGGCGGGGTCTTGGCCGTGGTGGCCAGGTTGCGCGCGGCCCTGGTGCCCAGGCTGAGCCGGTTGTCCTGAGGCTCGCCGGCGTCGCGGGAGCCGCTGGACACGGTGGATTCGGTCATGTACGCCATCCGTTCCTGTCGATGACCAGTTGTCGGGGGCTACGCCCGCCGCGGTGAGCGGAGCTCGGCGGGCAGGGAGAAGGTCAGGCTCTCCTGGGAGAGGACGACCGGCTGCACGTCGGTGAAGCCGTGTCCGGCCAGTCGCCGTAGAAGTCCGGTGACCAGGTGCTCGGGGACGGATGCGCCAGAGCTGACGCCGATGGTCTGCGCCCCGGCCAGCGGGATGCGTCCCATGGGCGTCCCTCCTACAGGACTCGGCGGGTCAGCTGGTCGGCCAGCAACGTCAGCGCTTCGCGTACCCGTTCCGGAATCGTGTCGCTGCGCAGCGCCTCGAGCGCCCGGCCGACCCGTCGGTCGATCAGTTCTTCGACGTGGGCGAGCGCTCCGGTGTCCACGATGATCTGCCGCAGGCCGGCCACGTGTGACTCGTCCAGGTCGGGGTTGCCGTGCCAGGCGCGCAGCCGGTCGCGTTGCGGGGCTGGGGCGTGGGTGAACGCGTATGCGATCAGTGCCGTCTGCTTGCCCTCCCGCAGATCGTCGACGATCGGCTTCCCGGTGACCGCGGTGTCACCGAAAACACCGAGGACGTCGTCGCGGAGCTGGAACGCCTCGCCCAGCGGCAGGCCGAACCGGGAATACGCGTCCAGGAGCGAGGGTTCGGCCCCGGCGAGCACCCCGCCGATCTGCAGCGGTCGCTCGACGGTGTACTTGGCCGTCTTGTAGTGCGCCACCCGCAGGGCCTGCTCGACGCTCATGCCCTCGCGCACGCGCGCCAGGATGTCCAGGTACTGACCGGAGATCACCTCCATGCGCATCCGGTTGAACAGCGACCGGGCGGCATGCACGCGCTCCCCGGCCGCCTCGACCTCTCCCAGCAGTTCGTCGGCCCAGGCCTGGGCGAGCACTCCCAGCAGGACCGCGGCCGAGCGGCCGAAATCCTGCCCCGCCGGCCGCAGATCGGAGCCGGCGAGACCGCGGTGGACCGTCGGACGCCCCCGGCGCAGGTCGCTGCGGTCCATGACGTCGTCGTGAACGAGCAGGCCGGCGTGGCAGAGCTCCAGTGCAGCGCCCGCACTGACCGCGGGCGCCTCTCCGGACTCCTCGCCGCCTGCGCCGCACCACCCCCAGTAGCACAGGATCGGACGGATCCTTTTTCCGCCCTCCATCACGAAGTCCCGCAACGTCCGGTATCCCGTGACCACATCCGGATCGTCGACGGGGGAAATTCGCGAGTCTGTGAAACGGGCCAGCCTGTCGTCGACTTTTCGCCGTACTCGCTCAATGGTCTGGTTGACCGGCGTCTGTACGGCTTCCGCCGTCATGGACATCTCCTCGCTGCCTAGGCCGGGTTCTATTCGGAAATATAAACGAGCCTCAAGGAAAGATAAATACCCATTCCCATTTTAGGGAGTTTTCCTAAAATGCCCATTAAGTCTTTTTGTTGTCGGGTGATCTCTTGATTCTGTGGGGCGGTGACCGTTTTGTGTAGGTGTCCGGCCTCGCCGGAACTGCAGTGGAGCCTGCGGAGAATGGGCCGACCCTTGAGTTCAGTGTTGGCGCGCTCGCCGGGGGCGCGTGGCCGGACGCGGGAGCGTTTGGCCTGTTTTCGGGAGACGGGCTTGTGCGGAGCTTTTCCTGAGTGGGTCCGAGGCGCGGCAGCGCATAGATCTCTCGGATGGTGTGGCGCTTCAGGTAGCGGACGGTCTCTTTCTTGTCCTTGCCTTCTTCGGACCGCGATGCTGCGTTCGCGGTCGGCGATCTTGTCGGTGCCGTAGCCCTGGCCGCCGCCGGGCACTGTCGGGCGTACCGCCGGATGGGAGCCGCTGCGCGGATGTCCGTACGGCCGTCGAACGAGTACGGGCCAAGCCGCGCACGACGCGATGAGGCGGGATTGTTTGCGGCGAGACGGGTGAGGTGCGCCCGCCCGAAGCGCCGGTCCCATCCCGAACCGGGCCGGGGCGTCCGCCGACTCGGCGACGGCCCTGCACGGTTAAGCGATTGACAAGCCACCTGTTGGGACGGAACCTCCACCGGGTCCGATGCCGGTTCGGCGGGTTTCCTCAGCTGTCCGGATCGCCGGCCGATGGAGGAATACCCGAGTTCACGGAAGAAACGGACCACCCCATGCGTACGCCCTCCCGTCCGGCCGCGGTGTCGGCCGTCACCCGTCGACCGGCGGTCACCTTCTAGGGGCCGGTCGGTCCGGGACATACGGCTAGGAGAGACCCCATGACCCCGTCTTCGTTCGAGACGGCGGCCCGCCAGGCCGTTCGCCCGCGTGCATGGCTGGGCTTCCTGCTGCTGGGAGGCGTGCTGGCGGCGGTCGCCTCGATCGTCACCGGCCGGTTGCCGGAGGTGGAGGTGCTGTGCTGGGGGTTCGGGCAGGGGGCCTCGGCACTGGCCGTCTTCGCCGGCACCCGCCGTCACGGTCTGGCACGGTCGCGGCCGTGGCGGCTGATGCGCGTCGCCGTCGTGGTGGCCTGGGTGGCCACCACGCTGGGCTGGGGCGTCGGCGGCGTACTGCTGGGCAACCCCGAACTGCTGGAGCTGTACCGGGCCGGCACCCTGGCCGCCTACGGGCTGTCGCTGATCTCGCTGATCTCGCTGAGCCTGCAGACCAGCGGATCCCGATGGGCCGGACTGCTGGACGGCGGCATCATCAGCGTCGGGACGGCCATGCCGCTGTGGACCTTCCTCATCGCTCCGGCGATCGACGGCCACAGCGGTCGTCTGAGCCTCGCGTTCGTCTTCGCGCTCGCCCCGCCGGTCATCGACCTGTTCGCCTTCGGCGTCATCGCCCGCATGACCCTCGACAGCAGCCGCGCGCCGTGGCTGAGCCTGTTGAGCGTCTCCTACCTGGTCCTGTTCGTCGCCGATGGCGCCTACCTGCTCGACCAGGTCGCCGGCCGCCCGGCCGGCCCCCTCACCACGCTCGGCTGGCTGGGCTGGTCGGTGCTGGTCGGGGCCGCGGTGCTGCATCCCAGCCTGGCCGGCGCCGGCCGGACCCGGTCCGCGGCCGCCCCCGGCCGGAACCGTGTTCTGATCTTCCTCACACTGGCGCTGCTCAACCCGGCGGTCTCCATCCTGGGCGGATGGCTGCAGAGCGACGTCTCCTCGCACGCGGATCTGGTGATCACGGTGCTGACCCTGCTGCTGGCCGTACTGCTGGTGCTGCGGCTGAGCGTCGTCGCCAAGGTGGCCGAGACCC
>NZ_BMQP01000101.1 GCF_014648175.1 Planobispora rosea | reverse complement strand
TCGCGGCCGACGATCGGGCTGTAGTCGAACAGGGCATTCTCCATTGCGTGTCCTCTCATCGCTGTAGTGGTCCTGTCATGGGACTTCCCGCCTTCACGACGGTAGGAGTCCACGGTGTTCAGCAACAGGACTGGAGACGTCACTGAGAGGGCCGAACGCGCCATGATGATGGCACCGAGTCATGGAGGGCTGATGTCCGTACCGAGACGGCACTCCCGCCCGCGGGGGACAGACCGCTCATGGTGGACGACGCGATACGCGACGACGCCGCGGGGAGTACCACCGGGGACGGCACGGAGAACACCGTCTCACCGCACCTGACGCGCCTGCTGCTCCGCGCCGGGAGCAGCGCTCCAACGGCGGGCTGTACCTGCGTGGGCTGATGCTGGACGGGCGGCGTAAGTCGATGGTGCCGATGGCCGAGCGGCGGCGGCGCTGCCGTATCCCCGACGATCAGCGGCACCGTCCCAAGTGGCAGCAGGCCCTGGAGATGCTCGATGAGCTGGCCTGCTGGGAGCTGATGCCGCCGCTGGTGGTGGCCGACTCCGGTTACGGTGATGTGACCGCGCTGCGGCTGGGCTTGACCGAGCGCGGGCTGTCGTATGTGGTCGCGGTCAAGGGCGGCACCAGCGCGTATGCCGCCGATGGGGTCCCCGAGACGGTGCCCTGGCCCGGCAACGGCCGCCGCCCGGTGGCCAAGTACCGTAGCGCGCCCTCTAGCCTGCGCGAACTGGCCCTGGCCGCCGGACGAAGCATGCTGCGCCGAGTGAGCTGGCGGCAGGGCACCAAGCCGGACAAGGGCAACCCGGCCGCCATGCTGCGCTCGCGCTTCCTCGTGCTGCGGGTGCGGCCCGCCAACAGCGACATCCCCCGCACCAGTGATGGGCATCTGCCCGATTGCTGGCTCCTGGCCGAATGGCCACCGGGCGAGCCCGAGCCCACCGACTACTGGCTGTCCACCCTGCCGGCCGGTATCCAGCTGCGGGAACTGGTCCGCCTGGCCGAGATCCGCTGGCGCATCGAGCACGACTACCGCGAGCTCAAGACCGGCCTGGGCCTGACCCACTTCGAGGGACGCTCCTGGAGCGGGTGGCATCGCCATGTCACCCGCGTCTCAGCCGCCCACCTGTTCCTCACTGAACTGCGGTTGACCAGCCCAAAAGCGGCCGACGCGGCCTGACCTCCTACAAGATCTTGCACATGCTCCAGGTGCTGTTGGCTACCTGGAGCGGCCGATGTCCCACCTGCCGCCAACGACCGCCATAACGACCTAACAAAGTACTACTAATCGTGTCCTCCGCGGCACGTTCGAGGTGTCACCTGCGACAGGCCATGACCGCAGCCGGGTGTCAACGTGACTGCGGCCGGGTGCCGACGACGCGCGAACGACGCGCGAACCCAGGACCCGTCCGCATCGCCCGCACCGTCTGCGGCACCTCGGCGAACGGGGTGCTTCCTACCAGTCGGGCCGGACCTCCGGGTGGGCATCCGCGACGAGCCCTGCCCCGGTCACTCTCACGGTGAGAGGGAACAGCACGTCCGGGTTCTCTTCGAGCCAGGTGAGCACAGCCTCCAGGCACTGGGTGGAGTACTGGTCGGCGCCGCCCTGGGAACGGTCAACGCCTCCGTGGGCGCCGCCGTACACCGGGGAGTTCTCTGGCTCGTCCGGCAGCTGCTTGTTCTCCGCGGGCTGAGGTCGCACGGGTCGTAGTCAGGCGACGCACACAACCTCCCGCGTGTCCCGGAAAAGCAAAAGAGGCCCCGGAGGGCCTCTCATCTGCCGTTATGGCTGGTGGCAGGTGCAAGGTTCGAACTTGCGTAGGCTGAGCCGACGGTTTTACAGACCGTTCCCTTTGGCCACTCGGGCAACCTGCCTCGTCATCCGCTTGCGGCGACAGGAAGAAGAATAGCGGACTTCCGGACGTGATGTGACATCGGCGGCGGGTTCCCAGCGGCTCGCCGTACCAGGGCAGGAGGAGAGCGATCCGGGACCGGAGGAGACGGGTCTCCGCTCCGCCGGGCGCGCTCCGGAACGGCCAGATGGCATCAGCGATCATCTTCACCATGATCCGGCAAGCGAAGCGCTATGGTCGGTGAGAGAGTCAGAGAGGATAGGCGACGCATGGCCGACAGCAGTTTCGACATCGTCAGCAAGATCGACCACCAGGAGGCCGACAACGCGCTGAACCAGACGGTCAAGGAGATCGGGCACCGGTTCGACTTCAAGGGCACCGGCGCGAGCATCGCCTGGTCCGGCGGTCAGAAGGCCGTCGAGATCAAGGCCAACAGCGAGGAGCGCGCCAACGCCGTCCTTGACGTGTTCAAGGAGAAGCTGATCAAGCGGGGCCTCTCGCTCAAGATCCTTGACGCCGACGAGCCCAAGCTCTCCGGTAAGGAGTATCGCCTCATGGTCACCCTCAAGGAGGGCATCGACCAGGAGCACGCCAAGAAGATCTCGAAGATCATCCGAGATGAGGGGCCGAAGGGCGTCAAGGCTCAGATCCAGGGTGACGAGCTTCGGGTGAGCTCCAAGAAGAAGGACGAACTCCAGGACGTCATCGCCCTGCTCAAGGGCAAGGACCTGGACGTCGCCCTGCAGTTCACGAACTACCGCTAGCCAGGCGAACAATCATGGCTCTGAGCTGGTAATACAGGGTCTCGCCTACCCGGGAGGGCACATCCGGGGCACACGGCCGAGGGCACCGTCCACCAGGGCACGCGTCCTCTCCTGTGCCTCGGGCCACTCCCCCACGTATGTATTGAGCGTGACCGTGGGCGTGCTGTGCCCCAGAGCCAGTTGCACGGTCTTGACGCTGGCTCCTTTGTGGATCAGCAGGGTCGCGAAGTAGTGCCGCAGGACGTGCAGGCCGGTCCCCTTCGGGATGCCTGCCGCGCGAGCCGCCGGCGCCCAGATGTGCGCCCACGTGGCCCGGTGGACGGGCAACAGCATGTTCGTGGTGAACAGCAGCTTGGCCGTACGGCGAAGCGGTTTCCGGGGATCGGTCTCGTCGTCTATCTCGATCTCGACCGGCCCGAACCGCTTCAGATGCTCGGTGAGAGCCTTGCACACCACCGCAGGAAGTTCGACGGTACGCATCGACGTCTTGGTCTTGGGCGGTCCCAGGTACGGTGAACGCCCGGCGACGCACACGAGCTGCTGGCTGACGTCGGCCTCACGGCGCTTCAGGTCGATCTGATCGAGCTCCAGGCCGAAGATCTCACCGCCACGGAGCCCGCACCCCGCCGCAAGATAGATCACGGACGCGAGGCGCGCAGGAAGTGACTCGGCGAGAGTGTGCACCTGTTCAGGTGTCGGAATGAACTGTCGGCGCTCGTCCACACTCGGCAGCCGAACGCCGAGACACGGCGAGATGCCGATGGCCCGATCGACGACAGCCGAGGCGAAGAAGGATGCGAGGTTGCTGTAGACCACGCTCAGCGTGGACGGGGCCAGCACCTCAGAACGGTCTTTCACCCATGCGCGGATGTGCGACGGCCGTACCTGGGCCATCCGGAGATGGCCGAGTATCGGGTCCACATGGAGCCGGAATACCCGGTCCATCCGCTCGCTCGTCGATCCACGGTGCAGGAGATCAGCCCGCCATCTGGCCGCCGCGTCTTTCACGAACTTACGGCCCGCCGCCTGGTCGATCGAGACGCCCTTGTCGAGGTTGGCCTTGTTCTCGGCGTCGAAGCTGTCCGCGTCGGTCTTCTTCGCGAAGTTCCGCTTACGTTGCTCACCTCGGTCATCACGCCACCGGACCTGCCATCTCTCGCCGATGCCGTGTTCGCCCGTGGGGGTACGCCGATGCTCCTTGCAGACCGGCTCGCCAGGATCGGGCCGGGACTTATGCCACCGGTCGTAGACGGTCATGTCTGCTCCCGGACCCACTCGCGTACGTCCTCGGGGAGGTAGCGCAGATGCTTGCCGATCCGGCGGCCCGGCGGACCGGTCCGCTTGCAGCGCCACTGATAGAGAGTCCCGACCGGTACGCCGAGGTAGTCGGCGACCTCATCCACGGTCCAGAGCCGATCGAGCGTCTTCATCGCTGCCCTCCGGGGTCGGGCAGAGGTACACCGGTTAATGCAGCGGCGAGGAGGGCGTCACCGGCCGAGTAACCCTTGCCCGCGTACTCCCATTCGGCGATCACGAGGACGGTGTTCTCGTCGAAGAGGGGCAGGCGGCCGGTACTGATCTCCTCAGCGCGGACGTAGTCGACGCGGTCGGCGCGGATGTCGCCGAGAGTGGTGGAGTAGTGCCGGGACCGGGTGGAGAAGTGGCCCCGGAAGCCGAGCATGTGGGCCCAATGGGTCAGCCGGAGGTCGGCCAGTCCGTCGAGTTCGCCGAGGCGGAAGCACTCGGCGATGAGCCGCCGGGCATGCTCGCGCAGTGGCAAGGCGGCTAGTGCTGTGACCGGAAACGATCACCGGGTTGAGTGAGGGTCTCAGGCCGCGGTTGCGA
>NZ_BMQP01000100.1 GCF_014648175.1 Planobispora rosea | reverse complement strand
AGACGTCAGATACGGTGCCACCTCGGCCTCAGCAGCGGCGACGGCCACCATCGCCCCACCGCCGGGAAGCTCCTGCATCAACCGGCCCCGCGCCGCCACCAGAGCGCACGCGTCCTCCAGCGAGAGCACCCCGGCCACATGCGCCGCCGCGATCTCCCCGATCGAATGCCCCGCCACGAAGTCGGGACGCACCCCCCACGACTCCAGCAACCGAAACAGCGCCACCTCCAGCGCGAACAACCCGGCCTGGGCATACATCGTCTGATCCACCCGAGCGGCGTCGATGTCCCGCAGCCACGGCAACTGCTCGGCGATCCGCTCCCACGCCGCGGCGAAGACCGGATACCGTCCCGCCAGCTGACGGCCCATGCCCAGCCGCTGACTGCCCTGCCCGGTGAAGACGAACGCCGTCTTACCCCCGGCCACCCCGCCCTCGGCGACCCGCTCACCGTCCAGCAACACCACCCGGTGATCGAACTGCGCCCGCGTCGTGGCCAGCGAATAGGCCACATCCACCGACGCCGCACCCACCGACCCCGACGCAATCAGCCGGGCCAGCTGCGCCTGCACGGCCTCGGCCGTACGAGCCGAGACCGGCGCCAACGCCACCGGCGCTCCCGCCCGCACCGACACCGGCTCCGGCTCCGAGGTCGATCCCGGCACCACCGTCCCCGGCCCCGGCGACACCACCGGGACCTCCGCCGCCGGAGCCTCCTCCACGATCACATGCGCGTTGGTCCCGCTCAGGCCGAAGGAGGAGATCCCCGCCCGGCGGGGATGCCCGTTGCGGGCCCACTCCACCGGCTCAGTCAGCAGCTCGACCTTGCCCGCCGACCAGTCCACGTGCGGCGACGGCTCGTCGACGTGCAACGTGCGCGGCAGCATCCCGTTCCGGAGCGCCATGACCATCTTGATCACACCGCTGACACCCGCCGCCGCCTGGGTGTGGCCGAGGTTGGACTTGATCGAACCCAGCCACAGCGGGGCCTCCCGGTCCTGGCCGTAGGTGGCCAGCAGCGCCTGCGCCTCGATCGGGTCCCCGAGCGTCGTCCCGGTACCGTGCGCCTCGACCGCGTCCACGTCGTGCGGTTCGAGCCCGGCGGCGGCCAGCGCCTTCCTGATCACCCGCTGCTGGGAGGGGCCGTTGGGCGCGGTCAGCCCGTTGGACGCGCCGTCCTGGTTCACCGCCGATCCGCGGAGGACGGCGAGCACCCGGTGGCCGTTGCGCTGCGCGTCCGACAGCCGCTCCAGCGCGAGGACACCGACCCCCTCACCCCAGCCGGTGCCGTCGGCCGCGGCGGCGAACGGCTTGCACCTGCCGTCGGCGGCCATGCCCCGCTGAAGGCTGAAGTCGATGAAGATGTCCGGGGTGGCCATCACGGTCACGCCTCCGGCGAGCGCCATCGTGCACTCGCCCTGGCGCAGCGACTGCATGGCCATGTGGATCGCCACCAGCGACGACGAGCACGCCGTGTCGACGGAGACCGCCGGGCCCTCCAGCCCGAGCGCGTAGGCGACGCGCCCGGACAGGATGCTCCCCGCGCTGCCGTTGCCGATATAGCCGGCCACGTCCTCGGGAATCTCGCGGAGCCTGCTGCCGTAGTCGTGGTACATCACCCCGGCGAAGACACCGGTCGAGGTGCCGCGGAGCGTGGCCGGGTCGATGCCCGCCCGCTCCAGCGCCTCCCACGACGTCTCCAGCATGAGCCGCTGCTGCGGGTCCATGGCCACGGCTTCGCGCGGCGAGATGCCGAAGAAGTCGGGGTCGAACTCGGCGGCGTCGTAGAGGAACGCGCCCTGGTCGGCGTAGGTCCTGCCCACCTTGCCGGGCTCGGGATCGAAAATGGACTCGACGTCCCAGCCGCGGTCGGCGGGGAAGGCGCCGACCGCGTCCTCGCCCTCGGCCACCAGCCGCCACAGGTCCTCGGGCGAGTACACGCCGCCGGGGAAGCGGCAGGCGATGCCGACGATGGCGATCGGTTCGTCGGCGGGGACCCCGGCCGACGGCGCCGCCGGGGTGACGGCGGTCACTCCCGCCAGACGCTCCCACAGGTGGGCGGCCACCGCCTGGGAGTTGGGATAGTCGAACACGAGCGTCGCCGGCAGCTTCAGTCCGGTCACCGCGTTGAGGGCGTTGCGCAGTTCGAGCGCGGCCAGGGAGTCGAATCCCATCTCCTTGAACGCACGGGCCGGGGTGACGGCGTCGGCTCCGTCATGTCCGAGCACACCCGCCACCTGGGTGCGGACCAGAGTGAGCAGTTCCTCCTCGCGCTCGGCCTCGGGCAGCGCGGCCAGCCTGCGCTGGAGCTCCGATCCCGACTCGGCCGCCGCCGTGCTCGCCGTACGGCGTGCCGCGGGCTTGACCAGGCCGCGGAGCAGTGCGGGCAGGTCGCTCCCCCGCGCCGCGAGAGCCGACGGGTCCACCTTCAGCGGTGCGACCACCGGTTCTCCCGCCCTGACGGCGTCGTCGAACGCCGCGAGACCTTCGACGGCGGTCAGCGCCGGCAGACCGAGACGCCGCATCCGCTGGAGGTCGGCTTCGGCGAGCTCGCCGCCGAGCCCGGTGCTCTCCGCCCACATGCCGTAGGCCAGCGAGAGCGCGGGCAGGCCCGCTGCCCTCCGGTGGACGGCCAGCGCGTCCAGGAAGGCATTGGCGGCGGCGTAGTTCGCCTGACCGGCCCCGAGGACCAGACCCGCGGCCGAGGAGAACGACACGAACGCCGCCAGCTCGCGATCCTTGGTCAGCTCGTGCAGGTGCCAGGCGGACTCCGCCTTGGCGGACAGCACCCTGTCGATCTGCTCCGGGGTGAGGTCGGCGACGAGCGCCGCGTCCACGACCGCCGCGACGTGAACGACGGTCGTCACGTCGCGGTGCCGGTCGAGCAGTACGGCCAGGTCCTGCCGGTCGGTGATGTCGCACGCCTCGATCTCGACCTCCGCGCCCAGCTCGGCGAGGCTCTCGCGGAGCTCGACCGCGCCGGGTGCGTGCCCGCCGCGGCGGCTGACCAGGACCAGGGAGGTCACGCCGTACTCGCGGACCAGATGTCCGGCGAGGATCGCGCCGAGTCCGCCGGTCCCGCCCGTGATGAGCACCTTGCCGCCGAGGTCGGGCACGGCGGCGGCCTCCGGACTCACCCTGGCCAGTCGTGGCACGAAGACTCCGCCGTCGCGGACGGCCAGCTCCGGCTCGCCCGCCGCGAGCGCGGCCAGGACCACGGCGGTCGGCAGTTCGGCGCCGTCGGCGTCGATCAGGGCGAAGCGCCCCGGGTTCTCCTGCTCCGCGGCTCTGACCATGCCCCACAGCGCCGCGCCCGGCAGGTCCGTGACGTCCTCACGGTGGACGGACACCGCTCCTCTGGTGACGATCGCGACCTTGGCCCCGCCGAACCTTCCGCTCCGCAGGAGGTCGAGGGCCGCGTGCGTGGCCGAGGTGACCGCGTCCGGCACGGCCCGGCCGCCCGTCTCACCGGTGAGGCCGGTCACGAAGACCACCTGCGCGTCACCGCTCACTTCGGAGACCGGCCAGGCGACCTCCGTCCACGTGGGCTCGGCCTGAGCCTCGGGTGCGGCCGGCCGTACCCACTCCACCTTCAGCAGCGAATCCCGCCGGACGGTGCGCAGCTGAGCCTCGGAGACCGGGCGCGAGACGAGCGTGGCGACGGTCGCCACCGGCAGCCCCCGGGCGTCGGTGATCTCGATGGCCGACAGCTCACCGCCGTCGAGCCTGGTCACCTTGACGCGCAGCGAGGTGGCCTCGGCGGCGTGCAGCCGTACTCCGCTCCACACGAAGGGCATCAGGGTCTCGGCGTGCTCGTCGAGGAGGTCGGCGTGCATGGCCGCGTCGAGAAGCGCGGGATGGATGCCGAAGCCCTCGGCCGACGCGGCCCCGGGCAGGGAGACCTCCGCGTAAACCTCGTCACCCCGCCGCCAGGCGGCACGCAGGCCCTGGAAGGCCGGACCGTAGGCGTAGCCTCGGGCACGCAGCCGGTCGTAGGCGTCCGAGACGTCGATCTGCTCGGCCCCCTGGGGCGGCCAGGTCGCCATCGGAGCGGGCTCGGCCGTCTCGGGGGCGGACCGCAGGGTGCCGCGGGCGTGGGTCACCCACGTTTCCCCGTCGGCGCGGGAGTGGATCGACAGGCTGCGCGCACCGTCCCCCTCCGCCTCTCCGACCAGCACCCGGAGTGCCACACCGGCGCCCTCCGGCACGATCAGCGGTGCCTCGATGGTCAGTTCCTCGATCAGGTCGCAGCCGACCTCGTCACCCGCCCTGACGGCCAGCTCCACGAAGGCGGTGCCGGGGAGGATGACGTTGCCGAGCACGTCGTGGTCGGTCACCCACGGCTGGCCGCGGCGCGAGAGACGCCCGGTCAGCACGACCCCTTCGGGCAGCGAGACCACGGCGCTGAGCATGGAATGAGCCGCCTCTTCCTGACCCAGACCGGGTGCGTCGGACGGGAGTTCGCCCGCCTCCAACCAGTAGTGCTGGTGCTGGAAGGCGTAAGTCGGCAGATCCACCCGCCGGGCACCGGACCCGGCATAAAACGCCTCCCAATCCAGCCGCACACCCCGCGCCCACGCCCTGGCGATCCCTGTGATCAGTTCCCGCTCTTCGTCCCGGTCCCGACGCAGCAGCGGGATGAACGCCGCTTCCTCGTCTTCGACGCAGGCCGGGCCCATCACCGACAACACCGCGTCCGGACCCACCTC
>NZ_BMQP01000099.1 GCF_014648175.1 Planobispora rosea | reverse complement strand
ACTGGCGCGCCGGAGCGGTGCTGCTGGCCTACGCCGTAGGCTGGCTGCCCTGGTTCTACTGGGCCATCGCCCAGGACCGCACCATGTTCCTGTTCTACGCGGTCCCGCTGGTGCCGTTCATGGTCCTGGCCGTCGTGCTCGCCGCCGGGCTGCTCATCGGCCCGGCGGACGCCCCGCCCAACCGCAGGGCCCTCGGGGCCGCGCTGGCGGGCACCTTCGCCCTGCTCGCGCTGGCCAACTTCGGGTGGCTCCACCCGGTGCTCACCGGGGAGGCCATCCCGTATGCGGACTGGTATGCGCGGATGCTCTTCAAGGGCTGGATCTGACCGTTCGCATACGAGCCGCTTAGAGCTGATTTCATAGGGTAGGCGACGTGCGCGATCCACTACGTCCCGTTCATCGTCAGGGCATGCAGTCATACGGCAGACTTCGGAGCATGCCTGCACCGGACGTGGCCGCGCTCCTGATCGAGATGGAGCGATCCGAACCCGACTACGCCGAACACGCCCGGAGCGCGATCGAGTGGTTGACCGGCGGCGAGCCGCTGGAGATGATCACCGAACTCAACGTGTGCGAGTTCCTGTGGTACACCCTGCCGACCAAGGTCAGCGGTGACCGCCCCGCGATCGCCCGCGCCCTGGGCCGGCTGCTGCGCCGGGGCGGGCTGGAGCGCTACGCCGCGCTCTGCGTCGCCCCCGTGACCTCGCAGATCCTGCGCACCTACGCCCGCTCCGGCGAGGAGGAGGGCCTGGCCGCCTACCAGGCCGCCCTGGACGCCACCGGGGTGCTCCCGCCCGACGTGCCGGAGCTGCGCTGGAGCTCCATCATGGGCCCGGAGGAGCTGGGCGCGCACGGCGCCTGCTCGGCCGCGCTGGAGCTGGCCATCGTCTCCGGTGAGCTCGACCCCGCCTCCGCTCCGGAGCGGGAGGGGCTCACCCGGCGCTGGCTGACCGCGCCCCGCACCGAGCTGGGCGGCGACAACTGGCTCCACCGGGTCCAGGGCGAGCGGCTGAACCGCTGGGTCCTGGGCCGCGGTACGGCCTGGCGCGAGCTGGCCCAGCCCTTCGAGGTGCGCCTGCACGCCCCCGTCCCGGTGCCGGACGGGGACCACCTCCAGGCCCTGCGCTGGCTGCTGCGCGTGGGCCGCCGTCCCGGCGGGATCCCGCTGACCCCGCAGGACGGCCTCGCCCCCGCCGTACTCGACGAGAGCCGCTGGAGCGACGCCGAGCTGGCGGCGGCCGTCGAGGCCGCGCGGGAGATGGGCGTCCTGGAGGAGGCGGACTCCCCTCGGAGGCTGGTGACCACCGCGGACGGCGGGCGCCTGCTCGGCGACGCGGGCCTGCTCTGGGCGTCCGCCACGGCCACCCTGCTGGTCTCCACGACCGGGGAGCACGACTTCAGGGTGTCCACCAGGGAGGTGGCGCTCATGCTGCTGGCCGAGGGGAAGCCCGCCGACCGGGAGAGCGTGATCGCCGTGATCGGTTGCGAGGAGTGGCGGCACCCGGAGGTCGACGCCGCCCTCACCGAGCTGAACCGCCGCCTGCACGCCTTCGGCCTGTGCTCGGGGGGCGTGCTCACCCCGGGGGGCCGCGCCGCCGCCCTGACGGCCCTGCGCGGCCACGCCCTGCGCCCCCGCCGCTACGTCAGCATGAGCTGACCGGGCCGGAATGGTGGCCTGAGCGGACATTCCGGCCGGTCGAGCCCCACTTTTCCGACTATTTCGTCAATGCGAGGGAAGTGAGAGGATGTGCCCGAATCCGCTCCCCGTGACGGCGCCTCCTCACCGAAGCCACGATCCGCAGGATCCGCCGCCGAGCCGATCCTGACCTCCGCCGGTCCTCTGTCCGACATCGGCGCCGCCGCGCCGGTCCCCTCCACCTCGGGGCCGCTGCACGATCCCGCCGGTCTCCTGCACGACCCCGGCGGCCCCTTGGGCGGTCCTCCCGGGCCCGCCGTGGACATGACCGTCGCCGACGGGCCCTTCGGGCGGCCCGGCCGGTCGATGCGCGGCAACCCGTTCGTGTTCGGCTTCACCGCCGCCCTGGGCGTGCTCACCGCCTGGTGGCTGGTGCAGGCCGTGGCGAGCGCGGGCTCGGTGATCATCCTCATCGTGGTCTCGCTCTTCCTCGCCGTCGGGCTCAACCCGGCCGTCGAGGCCCTCCAGCGGCGCAACCTGCCGCGCCTGGTCGCGATCACCATCGTCTTCCTCGGTGTCATCGCGCTCTTCGTCGTCTTCGGCCTGGCGGTCGTGCCGCCGCTGACCACACAGTTCACCCAGTTCGTGGCCAACGTCCCGGACTACGTCCAGGGGCTTCAGAACAACGTCGTGATCCGTGATCTCGACCAGCGCTTCCAGCTGCTGGACAAACTCCAGCAGTACGTCACCAGCGGCGACTTCGGCACCCAGATGTTCGGCGGCGTGCTCGGCCTGGGCTCGGTCCTGCTCGGCGCGGTCTTCAACGCGCTGACCGTGCTCGTCCTCACGCTCTACTTCCTGGGATCGCTCACCTCCATCAAGGAGATGGGCTACCGCCTGGCGCCCCGGTCCCGCCGGACCCGCATCCGCCTGCTCGGCGACGAGATCATCCAGCGCATCGGCGGTTACGTCGCCGGCAACCTGATCGTCTCGCTGATCGCCGGGGTGACGACCTTCCTCTTCCTGAGCATCATGCAGGTGCCGTACGCCCTGGCCCTGTCCCTGATCGTGGCCCTGACCGACCTGATCCCCATGGTCGGCGCCTTCATCGGCGCGGGTGTGGCCTCGCTCGTCGGATTCTTCGTCTCCCCCACGGTCGGCATCGTCTGCGTCGTCTTCTTCACCATCTACCAGCAGATCGAGAACTACCTGATCGCCCCGAAGGTGATGCTGAGCTCGGTGGACGTCCCGCCGCTGGCCACGGTCGTCGGCGCGTTGCTCGGCGGCGCCCTGCTCGGTGTGGTGGGCGCCCTGCTGGGCATCCCGATCGCCGCCGCGATCCTGCTCATCCTGCGCGAGGTGGTCCTGCCCCGGCAGGAACGCCTGTGACCGTGCGGCGCCCGGGAACCGGTCAGCCCGGGAGCAGGCGGACCTCGGCGCCCGGCAGGTGCTTGGCCCACCAGTGGGCGTAGCGACGGTAGACGGCCGGTTCCCGGTCCGCCAGGAACGCCACCAGCGCGCGGGCCTCGGCCGCGAGCCCCTCCCACGTCCCCTCGTCCAGCCGGTGGAAGGCCGTCGCCTCGATGCCTCCCTCGGCCGGGCGCCACACACCGGCGACGTACCCGTCGACGAGCAGGGCCGGCAGGACGTCGCCGTTGCGCCGGATGACCAGCGCCCGGTAGTCCTGCGGGATGATCCGGCTGCGGTCGGAGTAGGCGAGCAGGGTGCTGTCCCACATGGGCAGCAGCCGCGGCGGTGCGACGGTGTCCTCGGCCGGCAGCGACGCCCCCGCCACGTCGAACAGCGTCTCCCCGCCCGGGCCCTGCCGTTCCTCGACCCGGTCCGCCAGAGCCCGCAGGGCCTGTGCCGCCACCGGCCGCCTGAGCATGGTGAACTGGGCGAAATCACGCATCGAGGCGGGACCGAACGCCTGCAGGTAGCGCAGGAGCAGCCGCTGCACGGACGTGTCCTCCTCCGCGGGCTCCGGTTTCGCCGGGGCGGCGACGAACGACGACCACGCGCCGAACGACCACGGCCCGCCGGTCGGCGTGTGGTGCAGGGGAGCGAACGTCCGCAACGCCCACCACACGCCCCGCTTGCGCTCACCGAGGCGGGCCGCGAGCAGGTCCTCGACCTCGGTGACGGTGCGCGGGCGGACCGTGAACGCCGCGAGATGGGGAAGGAGCGCGTCGGCGTCGGCCGTGGACAGCCCGCTCGACGTGAAGCGCGAATCACCCAGCCGCGCGGCGCGCAGGGTCCGCCACATCGCGTTGTGGAACTCCGGGTAGTCCTCGGCGTGTACGGCGTGCAGCGTGATGCGCATCAGTGACGCCTTGACCACCGCGCGGTCGGCGAACGCGGCGTCGAGGTCGGCCGCGTCGAAGCCGGCGAGCCGGTTCCACAGCGCGATGTACGGCGACGCGGCCTCCTGCGCCTGCACGGCGACGATGCGGCGGACGGCGTCGGCCGCGTTCAGCGGTTCGCGGCGGAGGAGCAGCTGCCGGTCGAGCGTGGCCCGGTTGAGCTGCCGGGGGGTGAGGCTCATGCCAGAATCCCTGTCCTTACGGCCGTCGGGCACCGCCTACGATCTTCTCACGTCTCCGCCGGATCGCGTCTCCACCGGGTATCGGGATGACGAGAGAACCGCCCCCGCTCAGATGCCGCGCACGGCGGCGACGGTGAACGGCGTCCGCGGGGTGCCCTCCCCCAGCGGGCCGCCCTTGTCGAACTGCGAACGGACCACGTAGAGCGTCCCGCGGACCCGCACCAGCGTCGTCGGGATCTGCAGCGCCTCGTCGGTCACCCTCCGTTCCGCCCGCGCCGTGGAGCCGTCCCCGGAGACCCGCCACCGGCTGATGGTGTTGGCGGTGTTGTGGACGACCCAGAGCCGGCCCCCCTGCAGTTCCAGCCCGTCGGCGTGGAGCATGTCACCGCCGCTCAGGGCGACCCTGCGGATCGTCCCCGAGGCGGGGTCGAGGCGGTAGAGATCGCCGCCGGTCATGTCCACGGTCAGCAGGTGGCGTCCGGACGGATCCGCGACGATCCCGTTCAGGGTGAACGCGCCGGGTTCGTGCGCGTCGAGGACGCCGCTCAGGTCGAAACGGGGGGTGAGCGCCACGGGCTCGTCGCCCGCCCCGGCCAGCTGCCCGGGGGTGACGCGGTAGACCACGGCACGGACGCTGTCGGTCAGGTAGGCGCTGCCGTCCGGGGTGATGGCGAGATCGTTGACGAAGCGCGCGTCCTGGCCCGGGACCTCGAAGCGGGCCAGCAGGCGGCGGCTGCGCGTGTCGTACACGGAGACCCCGGTGGTGGAGTCGGTCACCCAGAGCCGTCCGAGCCGATCCACCTTCAGCCCGTTGGCGGTGTCGCGGCCGTCCGCGCCCGCCGGCAGGAAGACCCGGGCCGTGCGCCGTCCCGGGGTCAGCTTGAAGACCGTGCCGTCGGCGAACGACCCCGCGTAGAGGTCGCCGGTGCGCGGGTCGACGGCGACGCCCTCGGGATAGACCCGGTCACCCGGCAGCTCGTAGGCCGTGGAGATCCGGGGCCGCGCCCCGAGGTCCGTCGGCGTGGACGGACCGGTCACGGCGATGGTGGTCGCGGTGGTCGCGGTGGTCGCGGTGGTCATGGTGGCCGGGGCTTCCTGGACCGCCTGGGCGGCCGGGGTACAGGACAGGGCCACGGCGAGAGCCGCGACGGCGGCGGCCACGGGCCGGTGGACTCGGAGCACGATGCTTCTCCGTTCGACATCAAGATTAGATAGTTATCAGGAAGGTGAAGGCTAACAGTAATTAGAGTTCTAATCTTCGTCAACGTACAAACTTTCTGGGCCACTACCATGCAGAGATGACCTCGATGCCGATTCCGGAGCGCCTGGGCTCTCATCTCAAGCGCGCCGAGCAGGCGCTCAACGCGGCCAAACAGGCCGCGCTGAGGCCGGCTCACCTGACGGTGTCGCAGTACGCGGCGCTGCTGTACCTGTCGCAGAATCCCGGCATCTCCGCCGCCGCGCTCGCCCGAGCGTGCGCCGTCACCCCGCCGACCATGAACACCGTGCTCAAGAACCTCCAGGAGAACGGCCTGATCGAGCGCACCCCGCACGAGTGGCACAGGAACATCCTGGAGACCCGGCTCACCGAGAAGGGGGCGCGGGTACTGGCCGACGGGGACGCCCGCGCGGTACGGGTCGAGCGGGGACTGGCCGCCGAGTTCAGCGACGAGGAGCGGGAGACGCTGATCGCCCTGCTGGGCCGCTGCATCGGCTTCCTTGAGACGGCCCGCCGGGACGACTAGTGCTGTGACCGGAAACGATCACCGGGTTGAGTGAGGGTCTCAGGCCGCGGTTGCGA
>NZ_BMQP01000098.1 GCF_014648175.1 Planobispora rosea | reverse complement strand
GGCCGGGGGCGCGGCGGCCCGCGCTGCATGAGCTGCCCGATCGAGCGCGACGGCATCTGAGCACGGCGCACTCCTCCTTCACCGCACCACCCCTTCCTGCCGGCACCCCGCTCCCCGCCCCGGCAGGAGCCCTCAACGCACTGATCCCCCAAGGGATCCTCATCACGGAGCCAACGACATGGCATTCAACCTGCGTAACCGCAGCTTCCTGAAGGAACTCGACTTCACTCCGGAGGAGTTCCGCTACCTGATCAAGCTCGCCGCCGACCTCAAGGCCGCCAAGTACGCCGGCACCGAGCGGCAGCGGCTCAGGGGCAAGAACATCGCCCTGATCTTCGAGAAGACCTCCACCCGCACGCGCTGCGCCTTCGAGGTCGGCGCTCTCGACCAGGGCGCCCACGTCACCTACCTCGACCCGTCCGGCTCGCAGATGGGCCACAAGGAGTCGGTCAAGGACACCGCCCGGGTGCTGGGGCGGATGTACGACGGCATCGAGTTCCGCGGCCGCAAGCAGGCCCACGTCGAGGAACTGGCCGCCCACTCCGGAGTGCCGGTCTGGAACGGCCTGACCGACGAGTGGCACCCCACCCAGATGCTCGCCGACATGCTCACCATGACCGAGCACAGCGACAAGCCCCTGCACCAGATCTCCTACGCCTACCTCGGCGACGCCCGCAACAACATGGGCAACTCCCTGCTGGTCACCGGCGCGATGTTCGGCATGGACGTACGCCTGGTGGCGCCCCGGTCACTGTGGCCCGACGAGGTCGCGGTCGTCAAGCCCGCCCGGGAACTGGCCGAGACCACCGGTGCGCGCATCACCGTCACCGAGGACGTCGCCGAGGGCGTACGCGGCGTCGACTTCCTCTACACCGACGTGTGGGTCTCCATGGGAGAGCCCAAGGAGGTCTGGGCCGAGCGCATCGAGCTGCTCATGCCGTACCAGGTCAATACCGCCCTGGTGGCGGCGACCGGCAACCCGGCCGTCAAGTTCATGCACTGCCTGCCGGCCTTCCACAACCGCGAGACCGCCGTCGGCGACGAGTTGTTCGTCAAGACCGGCCACGAGGCGCTGGAGGTCACCGAGGAGGTCTTCGAATCGCCCCGGTCCATCGTCTTCGACCAGGCCGAGAACCGCCTGCACACCATCAAGGCCGTCATGGTCGCCACCCTGGGGGGCTGAACGATGCGCGTACTGGTCGCCCTGGGGGGCAATGCGCTGCTGCAGCGCGGGCAGAGGCCCGACGCCGACCTGCAGCAGGACAACGTCTGCGTCGCCGCCGCCGCCCTGGCCGAACTGGCCCGCGAGCACGAGCTCGTCATCACCCACGGCAACGGCCCGCAGGTCGGGGTGCTGGCGCTGGAGAGCGCCAGTGACCCCAACCTCAGCCGGCCCTACCCGTTCGACACGCTCGGCGCGCAGACCCAGGGCATGATCGGCTACTGGATGCTCCAGGCGCTGCAGAACGCGCTTCCTGGCCGCCAGGTCATCTCCATGATCAACCAGACGCTGGTCTCCGCGGTGGATCCGGCCTTCACCGAGCCGACCAAGTTCGTCGGCCAGGTCTACGACCGGGAGGAGGCGGAGCGGCTGGCCGCGGAGAACGGCTGGACGGTCAGGCCCGACGGGCCGTACTGGCGCCGGGTCGTGCCCTCGCCCCGCCCTCAGCGGGTGGTGGAGACCCGGCTGATCCGCGGCCTGGTCCGCGACGGCGTCGTGGCGGTCTGCGCGGGCGGCGGCGGCATCCCGGTCATCCGCAACGAGAAGGGGCAGCTGCAGGGCATCGAGGCGGTCATCGACAAGGACCTGACCGGCTCGATGCTCGCCGAGGCACTCGAATGCGACGCCTTCCTGATCCTGACCGACGTGCCACGGGTCATGAAGGGCTTCGGCACCCCCGAGCAGCAGGAGATCCGCCACACCACCCCGCACGAGCTGCGGGAGCTGGACTTCCCCGCCGGATCGATGGGGCCGAAGGTCGAGGCGGCCTGCCACTTCGTGGAGACCACCGGCGACATGGCCGCGATCGGCCGGCTGGACCAGGCCCAGCAGATCCTGGAGGGGACGGCGGGCACCATCATCACCCCCAACGCCACCTGGCCCCTGGCCAGCACGTTGTGACCAACAGGTCCCGGGCGGCAGTCCACTGCCGCCCGGCAAGGGGACGTACGGCGCGTGCGGGCGGGACGAAGGTCCCTGTCCCCGGTGGGGCCATGGCGAAAGGCTGGAGCCCCGACCAGAGATAGGGAGCGACCTCGTCCCTCCCGTCTCGGGCCCTTGCGCGGCAGACCCGGGGCGGGACTCTCGCCGACAGTGGAGACGAGAGGGCACCCACGAGCTCAACGAGGTGATTGAGACGACCGACTCCCGTACGGGAGCCGCCCCTTCTGCCGACGTCCGGACAGCGATCGACGCCCTGGTGGGCAACGCGCTCAAGGCCGTCAAGAACATCTTCGCCTGCGAGCACACCACGCACAGCATGGCCGACCTCAAGACGGTCGGGGCCATCTCCCGGGACGAGATCAACGGGATCGTGGAGATCGCCGACCCGGTCGGCGTCGTCTGCGGCGTCACACCGGTCACCAACCCCACCTCGACGGAGGAACCCTCGCTGGAGGCGACGACCGCGCTCATGCACCACGACGGAGTCTCGGTCATCCTCGCCACCGGCGGGAACGGGATGGTCAGGGCGGCCTACTCGGCGGGCAAGCCGGCCCTGGGTGTCGGTGCGGGTAACGTCCCGGCCTGCATCGAGCGCAGTGCGAAACTGCGCCGCGCCGTACATGACATCGTGCTCTCCAAGACCTTCGACAACGGCATGATCTGCGCCTCCGAGCAGGCGGTCATCGTCGACGACGACGTCCACGACGCCGTCGTCGCCGAGTTCCGGCGGCTGCGCGCCCACGTGGCCACGCCCGCGGAGAAGAAGACGCTGGAGGAGTTCGTCTTCGGGGTGACCGCCCGCGGGGAGGGGTGCTCGGGAGCGAAGCTCAACCCCGAGGTGGTCGGCCGCTCCCCGACGTGGATCGCCGAGCGGGCCGGGTTCGCCGTCCCCGGCGAAGATCTACTTCGAGCCGAACGCGATCCGCTATCTCGCCGACATGCCGGAGGTCCGCCGCGTCACCGTCGTCACCGACCCCGTCATGACCCGGCTGGGCTACGTGGACCGGATCATCGATGTGCTGCAGCGCCGCGCCGAGCGGGTCGCCCTGCAGATCATCGACGATGTGGAGCCGGAGCCGAGCGTCGTGACGGTGGACCGGGGCGCCGAGTTGATGCGGGCCTTTCAGCCCGACACCATCGTCGCGCTGGGCGGCGGGTCGGCGATGGACGCGGCGAAGGTGATGTGGCTGCGCTATGAGCACCCGGAGGTCGTCTTCGCGGACATGAGGGAGAAGTTCTCCGACATCCGCAAGCGCGCCTTCCGGTTCCCGACGCTGAGGGAGCGGGCCCGCCTGGTGTGCGTGCCCACCACCTCGGGCACCGAGGCGGAGGTGACCCCGTTCGCCGTCGTCACCGACTCGGCCACCGGCAAGAAGTACCCGCTGGCCGACTACGCGCTCACCCCGAGCGTGGCGATCGTGGACCCGGTGCCGGCGGCCGAGCTGCCCCGCGTGGTCACCGCCGACAGCGGCTTCGACGCGCTGACCCACGCCATCGAGTCCTACGTGTCGGTCTACGCCAACGACTTCACCGATGGCCTGGCCCTGCAGGCGATCAAACTGATCTTCTCCCATCTGGAGCGGGCGGTGACGCGGGGCGCCGCCGCCCCCGAGGCCAGGGAGAAGACGCACAACGCCGGCACCATCGCGGGCATGGCTTTCGGCAACGCCTTCCTCGGCATCGTGCACGCCATGTCGCACACCCTGGGCGCCACCTTCCACGTGGCGCACGGACGCACCAGCGCGCTCCTGCTTTCGCATGTGATCCGCTACAACGGCACCGTGCCGGCGAAGCTGTCCGGCTGGCCGAAGTACGAAGACTACCGCGCCCCGGAACGCTTCCAGGAGATCGTCCGCACGCTCGGCCTGCCTGCCGGAACGGCCGACAAGGGAGTCGAGTCCCTGGCGGCGGCGGTGGAGCGCCTGCGCGACGCGGTGAGGATCGAGCGGTCGCTCAAGGAGATCGGCGTCGATGAGCGGACGTTCCTGGACGCGCTGCCGCAGCAGGCGATCAACGCTTACGAGGACCAGTGCGCCTCGGCCAACCCGCGCATGCCGATGCTGGACGACATGCAGGAGCTGATGCGGGCCGCCTACTACGGCCGCCGCGACGGTGATGCAGAGCAGGCTGCATGACTGGGCAGATCACACGATGGAGTAGGTCGCCGGGTCTGCCGCGCAGGTGGGTCCGGCGGCTTTCCCCAGCCGGGGGAACCGGTCCGGGATTCTTCGAGCAGTGTGTGAAAACCGTCCGACGTCTCTGGTCGCCGTCCGGGCCCGTGTCGCCGGCGGAGCGGCATCCGGCCGACCCGGTCCGGGATACCACCCGACCGGGTCGGCCGACGTGCTCACTCCTGTTCGGGAGTGAGCTGGAGGATCTCACCGTCCTGCCGGTCGCGTTCGACCTCCGCTGACCACTGCGCGGCGAGAGCAGCCAGTGCGCCGACCGCAGTCACGACAGGGGCGGCGATGAACGCCACCACCCCGACGGCGACCGGAATCTCCAGCACAGTGTGCCCGTGGGAGTTCTTCAGGTCCTCGCCGTCGGCGGGGAGGCCCCGCCAGGTACTTCCCGGTAAGGCCCAAAGTCCCTGTGGCCACGCGCCCTATGGTTCTGCCCGGCCCCGGCGCAGCGGTGGATCATCGGAATCCCCGAGGGGAGGAGGCGCCATGTCCGCGGTGATCGTCGATGGATTGCGCAAACACTACGGGCCCGTACGGGCGGTGGACGGAGTGAGCTTCACCGTCGCCGAAGGCGAGGTGTTCGCCCTGCTGGGGCCGGACGGCGCCGGCAAGACCACCACGGTGGAGATCCTGGAGGGCCATCGCGGCCGGGACGGCGGCACGGTGACAGGTCGGCGCTTACGGACGAAACGAAGTGCATCAGCATGACGGATACAGATCACAAGGCGCCTGCACTCATGTCCGGCCAGCGTCCACGCCGGATCCTGGACCGGATGCAGACACGCCTGATCAACCCGGTGGTCCGGCGGATACTGCGCACCCCATGGCATGATCTGATCTCCCGGTGGATCGTCCTGCTGACCGTCACCGGTCGGCGCAGCGGCGCCACCATCCTGGTCCCGACACAATACTCCCAGGACGGCCAGAGATTGACGCTGGTCAGCAAGCGGTCGCGGGCATGGTGGCGCAATCTGGAGAGCGGGGTCCCGCTGCGGCTCACCTTGCAGGGCGTCGAACGTTCCGGACGGGCGGATGTCAGCTACGACCCCGAACAGGTACAGGCCGTGCTACTGGCGATCGGGCGGGCCCTCGGCCGCGACGAGCCGATCATGCCGGTGGAGGAGGCCGCCGCGGTGGCCGCTCCCGGACGGGCCGGGCCACTGCTTCAGGCTGCTGCGATCGTAGCCGCCGGGACGGTCGAGGGCGCCGTCCTCGGGCTTGCCCAGGCGTATGCGCTGCGGGCGGCGCTACCCGCGCTGTCCACCCTCGCCTGGGTACGGGCGACCGCCGGGGGAGCGGCTGCCGCCTGGTTGATCGGCTGCCTGCCGATCGTGGCCGGTGACCGGTTCACGCGATGGCCGCCCGTGCTGCTGGTGCTGCTCGGTGTGATGCTGCTGACCTCCATGGGCGTTCTGCAATGGCGGGTGCTGCGCCGTCAGGTGAGCGGGGCCGCGTGGTGGGTGGCGGCGACGGCCGGGGCATGGCTGGTCGCGCTGGGCGGGTTCACCGCGATCACCACACCGCTGTGGCAGGAGGGACAGCCGGGCTGGCTGGTCGCGCTCATCGGGGTGCTCGGCGGCATGGTCATGGCAGTCACCGTCGCGGCGCTCACCGGCCTGGCTGTCCTGAGTTTCTTGCGAGGAACGCATCGGACTAGGTTGGGAGACGGCGGGATGTGACGGCGTCGATTCTCTAACCGCCGTCGAAGAACTGGATCTCCGTTGATGGCCGACCGGCCCACCCGGTCGAGGCGCTGAGCGCGGCCTCGGAGCAGGTGGACCTGGTCGTGGTGGGCTCCCGCGGCCGCGGTGCCCTCGGCTCCCTGGCGCTGGGCTCGGTCAGCCGCGGGGTTCTGCACCACGCCCGCGGCGCCGTGGCCGTGCGGTGGCGTCCCGGATGCGGTGTAAAAGACAGCGGGCGTAGGTTGCCGTGTTGAACCGAC
>NZ_BMQP01000097.1 GCF_014648175.1 Planobispora rosea | reverse complement strand
GAGCAGGCCGGGGTGCTGCAGCAGATGGGCTGCCCGCTGGCGCAGGGCTACCTGTTCTCCCCACCGATCTCCCCGGAGGAGGTCGACGACCTGCTCCAGGTCGCCCCGTGGCAGAACGTGGCCTGACCGGCCGCGCCGGTCCCCGCCGAGCTCAGGTCCGCCTCGTCCCGGGCGGCGGGCGGTGAGCCATCGTGCGGGAGGGGTTTCCGGGGAGCCGGGTCAGGCGGCGCGGCCGGGAGGACGCCAGTCCGAGCGGCGAACCTTGATCGCTCCCCGGCGGTAGAGCGCATCGGCGGCGCGGCGGGCGAGGAGGTCGAGCTGACTGTCGGTGAGGAAGACCGGGGTGTCGGCGAGTTCGGCGCGCAGGATCCGCACGAGCTCTTCCAACGTGGAGGAGTCGTCGGGGACGACGGCGAGCGGCGGCAGGATCTCACCCAGGTGCCGGGAGGGATCGTGCGGATCGGGCAGGGAGCCGCAGACACGGCACTCAACCGGCTCCCCGGGGCCGGGCCGCCACGGAACGGGGCGGTGGTTGAACGTGAGCGTCTCGGTCACGGGCGACACCCCCTCGCTTTTCAGAGTAAACCCGTGATGGCATGCCATACCGAGCTGGGACGAAGCGTCCCGGGAAGGCCTCACGGGTCGCGGAGGTCACCGAGACAAAGCGTCGCAGGGACAGAGCGGCATCGGGACAGAGCGGCATCGGGACAGAGCGGCATCGGGACAGAGCCTCACCGAGATGGCGCGTCACAGGGATGCTTTTCTGACGGCGACCAGGTAGTCGTCGACGGTCTGCCGGTCGGGGACCTCCGGGAGGGCGTCGGTGCCGCCCAGCGTCTCGAAGCCCGCGAGCAGCTCCGCCCGCCAGCGCGCCACCTCCGCCCACGGGACCTCGCCCCGCCGCACCGCGAGCAGCCGGTCACGGTGCTCTTCCACGCGCACCAGCGGCTCTCCCTCGCGGGCCAGGTGGAGCCCGCTGAGCATGAGCCTGATCATGTGCATGGCCTGCTTCCACTTCGGCCGCTCGGGGTCGAGCCTGCGGAACTGCGCGTCGGCGTAGCCGGTGAACGTCCGGCGGGCCCGCCGGGACAGGAAGGCCCGCCGGATCGCGAGCAGGTCCTCGCCCGCCGGGGTGAGGTGCTCGACGAGCGGCGACCACAGGCACTCCAGGACCGTCGGATTGGCCTCCAGCGCCAGCGCGCAGAACCGCTCCACCTCCCAGGAGAACTGCTCCGGCGCGGGCCCCTCGACATGGGTGGGCGGCTTGTCCAGCCGCCAGAACAGCGGCGCCGGCGCGGCGAAGACACCGCGCCGGTCCACGTCGGAGACCGCGGTCTCCAGCCCGTAGGCGCGGGAGCCGATCACCACCGACAGGATCAGGAAATCCGGGACGAAGTGCGTTTCCACCGGTCAAGACTGCCAGCCGTACGGCACCGTCCGATACGGCTTTTCCGGGGCCGCGGCCCCGCCGGCGGGTGAGGCGTCCGTCCTGGTTCAGGTCACGGCCCCGGCCTCGGTCTCCCCGGCTGACCGGCGGTCCCGGGGACGTTCCCGCCGGGCGAGCACCACGCCTCCCCACGCCGCCAGCGCGCACGTCACCGCCACCGTGTGCACGATGGGCACCCGCTCGGAGTTGAGTATCAGCATGATGTCCTCCGCGGCGTGCAGGACGATCAAAGGGAGGAGCGCCGAGGTCCGGTAACGCACCGCGGCGTAGGCGAAGCCGAACACGGCCGTCTCGACCACCAGAAGGGAGGTGTCCACCGCGGAGGCGCCCTGGAGGAAGTGGCGGCTGACGTGGCCGGCGCCGAACAGGGCTCCCACCAGAAGACAGCACCGCCAGCGGCCGAGCGGCGTCAGCGCGTGCTGCACCACCCCGCGGTAGAACAACTCCTCGTTGACGCCGACCAGGGTGATCCCCAGGAGGAAGGGGAGCAGGTCGCGCCTGGCCGGGTCGACGCCGTAGGGCAGGTAGCTCGCGACGACGACGGCCGGCCCGATCAGCGGCCACCACGCCGACGGCCTGATCGTGGTCAATCCCGTCTCCCGCCACCAGCCGAGCCAGGCGGTCAGCCCCAGCGCCGCCACGGTGACGGCGGCGTTGACGAAAGTGCCCTGCCACTCGCCGCCGAAGCCGAGCGCGGTGGTACCCAGTGCCAGTCCGATGATCAGCAGCAACCTGCCCGCCATGACACCGGTGGAGAACCAGATCGGATGAAGAGAGATGAATGATCGCATCACATTGGGAATCAAAGGGGAAAGGCGTATTCAGAGGGAAGCCCTCACCGGGGCCTGGTCGCGCCGGTGAAGCGTGCCGGGCCCGTGCCGGAGCGGAGACGGACGGCTCGCTCACCCGTCCGCAACGCCGGGTAGCCACCGCTTCATTACATTCGAGGTCTTGCGGGAGAAGATCCGGTCGGAGGGGCCGACGGCAGGTGTGGAATCTCCATCGGCTTTCGGAGCGAGCCTCGATGAACAGGTGGAAGAGCCTTCTGCTCGCGGTGGCGGTGGCGGTTGAACCGCGCCGGGATCGGTGGAGGTGATGCTCCCCGCCTTCCGCGGAGTCGCTTCGCTTGGCTTGTGTGCCGTTGACCCCACGAGAAGAGACCGGCATGCCAGGCAAGGGCTACCCGCCGGAGTTCCGTCGCAAGGTGCTGGATCTGGCGCACGGCCAGGATGTCCATCTCCTGGCCCTGCTGAAGCGGTTCCCGCCGGCCCTTCAACGATCGTGTATCCGCTTCCGGGCCTGGCTGGTGTCGGCCACGCCCGGCAGGCGTTATGCGCTGAGGGTCCTTCGCCTGCGGGTGGTCTCCTCCGGGCATCAGCAGGAGGACGCAGGCGCGCCGGGCAGGTGCAGGGTGAAGGTCGAGCCCTCGCCCGGGGCGCTGGTCGCGGTGATGGTGCCGCCGTGGGCTTCGGCGATCGCCTGAGCGATGCTCAGTCCCAGGCCGATGCCCTGGATGGCGTGCTCGTCAGCATAGCGGGTGCGGTAGAAGCGTTCGAACACGTGCGGCAGCTCATCGGCACCGATGCCGGCCCCGGCGTCGGTGACCGCGATCGCCACCCGTCCGCCGGCCGCGGAGGCACGCACGGTAATCGGCGTTCCGGCGGGTGAGTACTTGACCGCGTTCGACAGCAGCGCGCCCACCGCCCGCACCAGCAGCTCACGGTCCCCGGCGACATGCTCGACTCCGGCCTCTAGGAACACCTGAAAGGTGTGCCCGCTGTCGCGGACCGCGGTGCCGGTGAGGCGGACCGCTTCCTCGATGACCTCGCCGACCGGCATGGGTGCCGCGTCGATCTCCAGGTGGTCGGTGCTGAGGGTGGTGATCGCCAGTAGGTCTTCGACCAAGTGTTGCAGCCGGGCCGCGTTGCGGACCATCGCCTCCAGCATCCTGCGGCCCGGCGCTGCAGCCTCCACCACTCCGGCCTGCGGGTCGGCCACGATCTCCAGATAGCCGATCAGGGAGGTGAGCGGGGTGCGCAGCTCGTGGGAGACGGTGGAGAGGAAGGCGTCCTTGGCCGTATCCAGCTCTTTGAGGCGCGCCACCATAGCCTGCTCGGCCGCATAGGCCTCGCGCAGTGCCTGCTCGGCGCGGCGCCGCTCGGTGATGTCGTGGATGAACGCGTGCAGGGCCCAGGTGCCGTGGTTCTCGCGAGTGGCCCAGATCACCAGCTCGATGGGGAACTCGCTGCCGTCGGACCGTGCTCCGGCCAGTTCCAGGCGTCGGCCCAGCACGTTCGACTCCCCGGTGGCCAGGAAGTGGGCCCAGCCGACCTGGTGGGCCCTGCGGTAGCGTTCGGGCACGATCACCTCGTGCACCAGCCGGCCCAGCACCTGCTGGCGGGAGCGGCCGAACATGCGCGCGGCCGCAGCGTTCCACTCGGTGATGTGCCCGGCGGCGTCGGTGGAGACGAACCCCTCCACCGAGGTGTCGATGATCTGCCGCATCCGGTCCCGGCCCGCCTGGGCGGTGGCCTGGGCTGTGCGGCGGTCGACGATGCGACCCAGCTGATAGCCGAGACTGGCCATCACTCGCAGCAGCGACTCATCGGGCTCGGCCGGCCGCAGGGAGAAGAATTCCAGTACCGCCGCGACCCCGTCGGCGGACATGATCGGGAATGCGAACGCCGCCCGCACCCCCAGGTCGCGGCCCTGCCGGGAGCGGAAGAACAGCGGGTCGGTGGCGGTGTCGCGTGACCAGACCGGTTGCCCGGTGGCCGCGGCCCGGCCGATGGTGCCGGCGCCGGGCGCGAAGCGGACCGCGGCGCTGACCTCGCGCAGCGCCGGAAAGTCGCCGATCGGCCCGACCCAGAGGCCGGAGGAGACGAAGTCCCCGCCCGTGTCGGCCGGCACGCACAGGTGGCCGAGCGGCCAGCCGGTCACCTCGCACACCGCGGCCAGCACCGAGCGTGCCGCCTGGTGGAGGTCATCGCTGGTGTTGGCCACGACCGTGATGGTGTCCAGCAGTCTGACCAGCGCCGCCTCCCGCTGCGTGCCCGCCACTGCGGCACCCTCCTTGTGCTTCGATCGTCTGCCGTCTGCTCGACCGGCGGTCATCCCTACGGAATCTGCCTCGGAGTAATCGAATGGTAACGGAGAGGTTCCTTTCCGTGCCGACAAGGAAGACCGGTCCGCAGCGCCGCCCCTCGTCACGCTCCAGCTCCGGTCTATCCGTCCAGTGGATGCATGCCCGGTTCATAGCAGAAAATGCGGTTATGGGGCTTTACTGTGACGGTGGTGGAGGTGGTCATGGGCGGCAGCGGCTCCTGCTGGGGAAGGCCATCGAAGCCATGACCGAGTGGCGGAACCGGCCGCTGGATGCGGTCTACCCGGTAGTCCTTCATCGACGCGATCCACGTGAAGATCCGCGACGGCCAGGTCGCCAACCGGCCGATCCATGTCGCTTTGGCGGTCACCGTCGACGGCGAGCGCGTCATCCTGGGGCTGTGGGCCGGCGACGGCGGCGAGGGCGCCACGTTCTGGCTGCACGTTACGAGAGCTTCGCCGGACAGCCGGGTCCGCCGCCCGACGCGATCGCGTGGGCGCCTCGGATGAGGCCGTCCTCCACCTTTCTGAGCTTGAACGCCTGGTTGACGGTGCCGGTGACGGAGATCTTCCTGGCGGGGTCGTAGGCCATGAAGGCCCCGTGGAACCCCTCGTGGACCCAGAACGTCGTCGCGCCGGTTCGCACCCGCATGAGGCCGAGGCCGTAGGCGTCGTCACTCTGCCGGGTGGTGCGGAGCATGGTGGCGAGGGTCGCGGGGTCCCGGAAGAGCCGGTCCTCGAACAGGCCGCGGATGAAGCGGGTCAGGTCGGGCGCGGTGGAGACCAGCCCGCCCCCGCCGAACGTGTCGTAGGTGGGGTTCCACCCCCGGAAGTCGAGGTCGGTGACGTAGGGGTGGGAAAGCCGTCCCCGAGGACTCTCCCAGTGCTCCAGATAGGTGGCGCGCATGCCGAGCGGGCCGAGGATCTGCTCGCGGTAGACCCGGTGCAGCGGTTTTCCCGCCGCCTTCTCGATGACGAACCCGGCCAGTACGTAACCGGTGTCGGAGTAGTGGAAGCCCTTGCCCGGCGGGAAGGCGGGCTTGAGCCGCAACCCCCGCTCGGCCAGCTCGCGTGGCTTCCAGACGCGGTGCGGGTCGGCGAAGACCTCGGCCATCCAGGAGCCGTCGGTGGCATAGTCGGCGATTCCGGAAGTGTGATCGAGCAACTGCCTGACCGTGATGTGTGAGCCGTGGAGGATCTGCTTCATCAGGGCGGAGTCGAGATAATCGCCGATCTTGTCGTCGAGGTCGAGCCGGCCCTGCTCGGCCAGTCGCAGGACGGCCGCCGCGGTGAAGGGCTTGGTGACGCTGGCGGTGCGGAAGGCGTCCCCGGCGCGCAGTTCGCGGCCGAGCAGGGCGAAGCGGCCGGTCGCACCGGTGAAGCGTGTTCCGGGCCCGCGGACGTCGAGGACGATGCCGGGAATGGGAGTCTTGACGTGGCCGGGGACCGGAGTCCGATCCGGGGGCAGATCGGGCAGGGGAGTGGCGAGGGCCGTGTCGATCAGGCACTGGTAGGGCGACGGGCCGCCATCGACGCCGGCACCCGCCGGGGCCGTCGCCGGTGACAGCAGGGTCAGGGTCGCGGCGGTGATCGCGGCGATCTTCGCCAGGGGCATGGGATTCTCCGATCGGAAAGGCGTGTCCCTGCAAGATCCATCGGACCGGGGACCCGGCGGATCGGGGGGATCCCCCGCTCTGCCCTGAGCGACCGGGGCCGCTCTGGCACCGCAGGAGTAGGCCGAATGGCCACGTGCGGGTGAGCAGGATCCGGCCGGACGGCTCTGCGGGGCCCGCCGGAGCGGAGGGCCGGACCGCTCGATCCCCGCCCGCGATGCCGCGCGGCCGCCGATTCGTCACACCACGGGTCTTGTGGGAGGAGATCCGGTCGAAGGGATTGACGGCAGTTGTCGAATCTCCATCGGCTTCGGAGCGACCCTCGATGAACAGATGGAAGAGCCTCCTGCTCGCCGTGGCGGTGGCCGTACCCCCTAGGGCGTGTCGTCAAAGTGTCATAACCACATCAACAACGCCGCCAGCGTGACCGC
>NZ_BMQP01000096.1 GCF_014648175.1 Planobispora rosea | reverse complement strand
ACCCCCAACGGGGTCGTACAGGCCATCGTCACGCCCGCACCCTATTTACCAACAGCGTCCGATCATCGGGATGGGCCTTTTTGGTCTCCGTGCAGCAGCGAAATGCAGCAACGTACTCTGACGGGCGTCAGCGGGCTCGCGCTTCAGCCTCCAGGCCCGGCCGCCGACGACCTTGCTCCGACACCATCGAGGTCATCCCGGAGGTGGGCGGAGTCCCCATGGGGCCGAGTTCGCCCGTCTCGACGCGGGGCGACTCCGTCCGCGCCGCCGGATTGTCCGGAAGGCTCTCGCCGACGGTGACCGCGTCTTCGAGAGCCTTCCAAAGTAGTGCGTGAACGTGCTCGGCCGTCTCGATCCGCTCGGCGAGAGCCTCGGCGGCCGGGATCGCGTTCCGGTTGACGTGCTCACCCCGTCAGGCGTTCACGCATGGAGCTAGCGGTATCGCTTGGTGCACTGGTAGGCGATCCAGCGGCCGCCGCCGGCGTTGGCGACAGCGTTCCGCTTCGCCTTGGCGGGTGTGCTTCCCCGGCCGCCCCAGTAGACGTTTCTCCTGGAGTTGTAGGCGACAGCACCACAACCGTTGACGAAGGTGGTGAGGACCTTGCAGCTGGAGTGGCCGCATTCCTTCAGTGCCCGCCGCTTGGCGCTGCGCTCTGTTCCATAGTCCCAGGACCTGCCGACGTCGCCGTTCCGCGACACGGCGATGGCGCCGTAGTAGTAACGCGCTGCACTTGCACTTTCCCCCGTCGTGGCGGCAGTAGCTGCGGGGGACGCCGCGGCCAGCACCCCGCTCGCCATGAAGGCGCAAGCGGCGATGGCGGTGAGCTTCTTGCCTAACTGCATGGTGTTTTTCCCCTTCGTGTCGTCCAGTCGGACGGCAGCGTCGTGCTGATGAGGAGATTCTGGGGCATACCGCTTGCAGATCGCTTAAACCGGTGGGTGATCAAGGAGAAGCTCGGCCGTGGCTCGTCGAGAGCCGACGGCCGCCACCGCGCAGCGCTGCCTCCGCCGCCAGCCCGGGACGGGGATACGGCGGACGGGGCGACGTGGCCGATCCGGCGCTGTCTGCACTGGTCATGGTGGCGACGGTGTCATCAAGCGCGTGCCCGATGATTTCGTCAACGAGCTTGTATCCATCACGCCACACCATAATCACGTCACAATCCACGGTGGCCGTACCTGCGAGGAACCGTCCAGACCCAGTGGGGACCGGAGCCGGGAAGTGCCGATCAACAGGGATGATCTGCTGTTTTCCCGTGTCGCATTGACGGGGCCGAAAGAGCGGGACTAGAGTGAATTGTAAATGTCGACCAATCAGCCTCGGGGGCGTGATTGCGCCCATTCACCAAAGGGTATCTAGATGAGGCAATTACGCCGCGGACTACTTGCTGTAATCCTCTCGCTCGGCATCGTAGCGGTGATGTCGGCGCCCGCACAGGCGGAAAAGCTGGGCCCCAGGCCTAACTGGGGAGCGTGCGGCACATCAACCAGCGAATACAAGATGGTCTACGATTTCGGGGGAATCAACCTGAAGTGCGGTAACGCGAGCTGGGGCTACCGCCACATCAAGGATCGACACTACAACGAGTTCCAGAACCTGGCCAGGGCGGGCGGGCTCAACTGGAGCGACCTGGTGCACTGGGTCATTCACTACAACGTACAGGACCCCGACCACGTCATCGTCGATCAGGGCGACGGCTGCCGCGACCGAATGCTGTACCTTCACGACAGGAACGGCCGCCTGGTATGGCAGCAGCGTTTCAAGGTGATCTACAGTGCCATGGACGGCCGCGTCATCACCGCCTATCCCAGCAGTGCTATCTGCGTACGGTAACAGGAATCGAAATGGCAGGCGGCGAGCCGCTTTTCAGCGGCATATCTGAAATTATCGGGCGGCGGCACCGGATCTCTGATCTGGATCCCGGGTCGGGGACCTTCGAAATCCAAGATGACGATCGAGCGGTTCGTGTCGTCCTGGAGCCGGACCTTCTCGCCGCCTACTCCGAGCAACTCGATGAGCATGACATCCCGGGCCTCTCCGCCTCACCGCGGGATGCGCAGGATCGAATCCGGGTCAAGCACATCACCATGTGCATCGAGGAAATCTTCGAATCAGACATCCACTCGTCGCTCCTGGAGATCCGGCTCGCCCGGGCGGCGGATGGTCGGATCTCTCTCTCCGATCGGCGTGGCGCCCCGCGGAGATCACCGATCTCAACGCACACCGAGACCGGTTACTGGTCCCCCGATCGCCCTGACGCCTGATCCGCGCGAATGGGGAGTCACCCCTCGCCGGACGTCAGGCCAGCCGGGCAGGAAGCCCGCTGGCGGGAAAGCCCGGGGCGGGTTCGAGTCCTCTCGGCCCCGCCACGCAGAAGGCCCTTGAACAGGCATTACGCCGTTCAAGGGCCTTAGGGCGTGTTCGTCCTCCAGGGCCCGACGGGACGGTAGCCGACCGGCCGCGATCTTGCAGAAGACGCAGTCGCTCATCCATAATGATCACGTTCGATATCCCAATCCGGATATCTCATGGAAACGCCCTCATATCCCGAGAGAGCGCTTTCTCCTATTCTTGTCCAATGAAACTAGCGGAGATCCGTACCTATCCCATCAAATCCACAAGAGGCATCTCCCGCTCATCCGCTCAGGTCCTCCCCTGGGGTCTGGACGGCGACCGCCGCTGGGCCGTGGTGAACCCGCTGGGAGAAGCGTTCTGGGTGGGCGAACATCCCCGGCTCCTCTCGGTTTCGGCCGCCGAGACCTCCGACGGCGGCCTCCACCTGTCGGCGAGGGGCATGGATGAACTCAACGTTCCCCCGGCCACCGGCGACACGATCCCGATAGGCTCGGCCGCTCTCGACCGAGCCGTGCTCGCCCACGCCGATGCTCACGGATGGTTCACCCGCCTGCTCGGCGAACCCGCCCGCCTCATCTGGCTGGACGACCCCAGGGATCGGGCCAGCACCGAGGAGAAGGGCGGGCTCTGGGACGGACCTCTCCTGCTCGTCTCCAGGAGTTCGCTCCAGCGCCTGGACGACTGGATCACCGAAGGAGCCATGGAGCGCCGGGAGCACCTCCCGGAGCCCCTCGACGTCACCCGTTTCCGGCCCAACGCCGTCATCGACGGCGCGGAACCTTTCGCGGAGGACACCTGGACGTCGGTCCGCATCGGAGAGATCGACTTCCGTGTCTCGGAGTTGTGCGACCGCTGCGCCGCCACCCTCTGGGACCCGGACACCCAGGCCCGCGGCAAGGAACCCCTGAGAACCCTGGCCGAACACCGCCGCTGGGACGGAAAGACCTGGTTCGGCATCCGCCTGGTGCCCAGGAACCTCGGCGAGCTGAGAGTCGGTGACGGAGTCCGGCCGGGCTAGCCGGTCAGGCGCTTGGGGGCCACCGCGACGAAGAGGAACAGAATTCGGGATCCCGGATCCGGGGTGCCTCAGGTGTTCCCGTCGTCCGGGGGGATGGGCTCGTTCTGCCTGCGGATGTACTCCAGCAGATCGTCTTCGTCGATGACCTCGTCGGCGGGCGGGGCGGTGATGACGAGGGGGGATCCCCAGCCGGTGTAGTGCGTGTCGCTCCGCTTGACCAGCGGGTCCCTGACCGTTCCCGCGGTGTCGGTGGTGACCAGGCGCTTGGGCAGGCCGTCCCGGCCGGCCCAGAGCTGCCAGGAGATCTTCCCTTTGCTCGTGGCGGTGATGGGCCTGCCCGAGGTCCAGCTGACGGCGGTGCCTCGGGAAGCCTTGCTGAGCTCCTTGTAGCTCATCGTGCCCCGGTAGAGGAAGCCGCCGTACGAGGGTTTGCGCGTCGAGCATTTCAGCACGGCCCGCATCATGGACGGGTCGTACACGTCGATCGGCTGCAGACTGGCGTCCCGGGCCATGTCCCGGGCCATGGCTCCCCTGTGGTTGTTCGGGAACCGGATCCACTCCTTGCCGTCCGGGACCGGTCCGGGGTACCGGTCCGCGGCGTCGTACGCGTCCTTGCCGACGCGGATCACACGATAGGGGGCCGACTTCTCGGACGGGCGCCCCGCGCCCTTCGGGGGGGAGAGGTTCCACCAGGTGAAGGCCGCGGCCACCGGGCCCGACGGGGCCAGCTGGAGGCGGCCCCTGATCCGGGTCCCGCTCCCGGAGACGGTCGACTTCTCGCCGAAGAAGTAGCGGTTGGTCTCGGCGATCCGGACGCCGTGCCCGTCTCGGAGCTGCCGCTTGATCGCTCGGGCCGGATCGGGGGCGCCTGCCTGCGCGGCGGCGGGACCCGTGGCAACCGGTAGGGACGCGAGCAGTACGGTGACCGTCAGGGCAGCCCATCGTCTCATGGAGAGTTTGTCCTTATTCAAGGCTTTTGATGCACGCGGCGGAGGCTTCGGCTCCACCGAAATCGTACGTCTCCTTCGTCGCCGGGGTGGGCCGATGCGGCGATCGCCGGAGCACGGTATCCGGCGGCCGCCGCACCGGCGCTCATCACCGCCCGCCGACCGTGAGCACGGCCTTGCCCCTGACGCGTCGTTCCCGCAGGTCGACCAGTACGGTGGCGCTGTCGGCCCAGTCGGCGACCCGGCCCACCTCCGGACGCAGCCGTCCCGTGTCCACGAGCCGGACCAGGGTCTCCAGGTCCGCGCGGTACGGGGCGCCGGCGTAGTGGAAGTGCCTGATGCTCGCGCCCTCGGGGCCGTCGAACAGGTCGAAGAAGTTCAGGGTGACCGGGGTACGACTGGCCTGGCCGTACCAGATGAGCGTGCCGCCGGGGCGCAGCCGGGCGAGCGCGGCGGGCAGGGCCGGGCCGCCGGTGGACTCCAGCACCAGGTCGAAGGGCCCGCGCGCGTCGGCGAGGTCGGTCACGACATGCGTGGCGCCCAGCTCGGCCAGCCGCTGCCCGCGTTCCGGCGTGGCGGTCACCGCCGTGACCTCCGCACCGGCGTTGGCTGCGAGCTCGGTGAGGTAGTGGCCGACCCCGCCCGAGGCGCCGGTGAGCAGCAGGCGGCTGCCCGTCACCGGCCCCGCCGCGCGGAGCAGGCGCAGCGCCGTGATGCCGGCGAGGGGAAGCGCGGCGGCCTCGACGGCGCCGACGGTGTCCGGCAGGACGGCCAGGGAGTGGGTCGGCACGGTGGCGTACTCGGCCCAGCCCCCGCCGTCGGGGTGACCGACGACGCGCGTACCGACGGCGGGCCCCGTGCCGTCGGAGGCCGACTGCACGACCAGTCCGGCGACGTCCTTGCCGGGGCGCAGCCCGGGGGCGGGGTTCTCCAGCAGGAACGTCTCGCCCCTGTTGACCGAGAACGCCTCCACCTTGATCAGCACTTCGTCGGCGGCGGGAGTGGGCTGGTCGTCTTCGATGAGTTCCACCGGGCTGGACGGGTCGCCCGTGGCTGTCAGTCTCTTCATGGCGACTATGGAAGCCGCCGGGCACGCGTGGTGGCCAACAACCGGTGCGGGGAGCTGACAACCGACGGTTGTCCCCTAAGGTGAGGGCCGTGGATCTCGACCTCGCACAGGTCCGCGCGTTCGTACTCGCGGCGGAGGAACTGCACTTCGGCAGGGCGGCCGGGCACCTGTCCATCTCCCAGCAGGCCCTGTCCAAGCGGATCGCCGCGCTGGAGGCCCGGCTCGGTGTACGGCTGCTCGACCGCGGCGGCCCCGGGGTGCGGCTCACCGAGGCCGGTGCGCGTTTCCTCGACCCCGCCCGGCGAGCGCTGGCCGCGGGTGAGCAGGCCGCCGCCGCGGTCGTCGAGGCGGGCCGGCCGCTGAAGGTGGACGTCTGGGGCCATCTCTATGCGCCGATGCGCACACTCGCCCAGGTGGCGGCACGTGGCGAGCGGCTGGATCTGGAACTGGGGCACGGACGTGACCTGCCGTCGGTGTCGGCCGCGCTCCTGCATCGCGAGATCGACGCCGGTTTCGGCCGGGTCCACCCGCCCCTGGACGACGGGCTCGCCCACCGCCTGGTACGGCTGGAGCCGGTCGACGCGGTCGTCAGCGCCGATCACCCGCTGGCGGCGGAGCCGTACCTGCGCCCGGGCCAGCTGCGTGACAGCGTGCTCTGGATACCGGGACCGCTGGACCGTCTCGACTTCCTGCGCCACTTCGCCGACCACTTCGGCATCGGCAGGCTCGCCGGGGGCCCCAACCTGGGGCTCGACCATTTCGCGGCCCAGATCGTGGCCGAGCCCGACTGCTTCTCCCTGTTCCCCGCGGACAGCCCGCTCCCCGGCGTTCCGGGGATCCGCTCGATTCCGCTGCTGGAGCCCACGCCCCTGTACGCGTGGTCGCTCCTGTGGCGGCGAGACGACACTCACCGGCTCCTGGACTCCCTGCTGGCGGCCATCGCCGACGAAGGACGGCGAAACCGCTGGGTGGAGTACGACCCCCACCGCGACTGGCTTCCCTGAGCCCACGCTTGATCACGAGACGATGCGGGGCCGAAGGCGCTGTCAGCGCAGCCGCAACCGCAGGAGAAGACGGACCATGGTGACCGGCAGCAGGAGAACGGCCCGGAACAGCGGCTCTCCGGGTGCGTTCCCCAGCGCGTGGGGACTTCGTCAGGCGGTGGGGAAGGGGCCCTGGTACTCGGTGTAGTCGGAGACGCCGTCGCCGTTGA
>NZ_BMQP01000095.1 GCF_014648175.1 Planobispora rosea | reverse complement strand
TCGGGGGTGGGTCACGATTCCGCCGGAATCACAGGGTCAGTCTTCAGCCGGAACCGACATGAGCACCATTCGTTGTGCGGCATGCCTCACCGGTGCGCCTCCGGGCGATGGGATCGGGGCAGGGGCATCGCTTCTCTCTTTTCTGCGGTCGACGGCCGCCGTCCTCGGCGGGCGCCCCGGACGGGGCGGGGCACGGGCTGCGGCCGGGTGCGATGTCATGCGGGCGCCGCCGGCCGCGACGGCGGGTAGGCGCGACGGGTGCGCATGCCGCCTGGTGCGTGGGGGGTTCCTCGCCGTGCCGGCAATCCGGCCGCCCACGGTGAATGTCGTTGTACGGTGGACAACGACAAGCTATTGTACGGTGAACAACATGGTCAAGAAATCTGTGTCCGGTACTTTTCCGGATCCTCGACCGGCTGACCGCCCTGCAGCCGAGATGACCGGCGCCTGCGGCCACCGGTGTACTCGATCACCTGCCCGGTGCCACGGCGCATGAGCGGGCGCAGCGGATCAGGTCCGACTCCTCGCCGCCCCTGGCCTGCTCATCACCATGCTGGTCACCGGCGCCGGTACCGATGGGACCCATCATGAACCTGCTCGATGACGAGGCGCTTGAGCGCTCCTCGGTGGTGGCCAACTGCCGGATGAACCGGGAGCGCCGCCTGCCCGCCTACAACCGTGAGCTGGGCATCGACGTGGTGGACGTCCTGCAGTCGCGGCAGCTGTCCTCCGGACGGGCGGCGCGCTGGCTGGATCTGTGCTGCGGCACGGCCAGTGCCCTCATCGAGGTCGCCGATCTGCTCAGGGACGAAACCGAGATCGTGGGGGTGGATCTGGTCGACTTCTTCGCGGGCCCGTCCAGGCCGCCAGGGCTGCGGTTGGTGACCGCCTCGATCACCGCGTGGGAAGCCATCGAGCCCGCCGAACCCTTCGATCTGATCACTTGCGTCCACGGCCTCCACTACGTCGGCGATCGGCTCGGAGTGATCGCCGGGGCTGCCGCCCGGCTCGCTGACGACGGCCTGTTCGTCGCGAACTTCGACGTGCGCGGCATCATCCTGGAAAACGGCGCGCCCGCCGGACGCCGCCTCAGTGTGGACCTTCGGAAGGGCGGGCTGGTCTACGACACCAGGCGCCGCCGGATCACCTGCCGGGGCCGGCGCGTCGTCGAGCTGCCCTATCGCTACCTGGGCGCCGACGACCGAGCCGGCCCCAACTACACCGGTCAGCCGGCAGTGAACTCCTACTATCGTCACACGGCGGGCCAATGATCGTCAGGCGAGAAGTGATCGTCAGGCGAGAAACGCGCCGGCACCGTTGCGTTACGCGACCAGCGGCGTGTCAACAGGGTGACAACACGAAACACCGGTATCGCTGGCGCCGTCATAGGCTGTCGTCGTGACCGGGCATGCTGACATCGATGTGGGCCCAGCCCGGCAGGCCGGTGCCGCAAGAGCCGAGCAGAGTGCTACGGCGCGCTGGGCCGTGCGATGGGTGGCCGCCTTGCCGCCCGTCTCTGCCAGGCGGCCCGCCGCCGTTGCTCCGGTGGTTCGGCAGGTGGTCACCACGGTGGTGGCCGATCGCCCACTCGTCCTGGCGCTGCGGGAGGACCTGCTGGGCACGTGGGACCTGGCCACGGGGGCGGTATCCGATCGGCCGATCAGCTTTTCGGCGCGCGACCGGCAGGGACGGCCGGTACCGGTCTACGGTTCGGCGCTGGCCACCGCCGTCGTCGACGCTCGCCCGATCGCCGTGGTCGGCCAATACGGCCCGACCGGTGCCGTGCGGCTGATGCTGTGGGACCTGGCCACCGGCCGCCCAAGCGGGGCACTTGCCGTGCCGGGGCGCGCGGCGGTGTGCGCACTGGCCACGACGACGGTCGACGGCCATCCGACGGCGGTGACGGGCGATGGCAACGGGCGGGTCAGATTATGGGATCTGGCGGGTCGCCGGGAGATTGCCCCCGTCGCTCGGCTCGGTCATGCCGACGTGGTCGCCTCAGTGGCCTCCGTGGTGCTGCAGGGCCACCCGGTCGCGGTCACCCTCAGCAGCGGAGGGTACGGCGAGCATGCGCTGCGTGTGTGGGACCTGTCCACCGGGCGGCAGGTCGGCGAGCCGCTGCACCCGGATTTCTGCTCGATGACACGGATGGCCGCGATGAGCGTGGACGGCTGGGCCATGGTCGTGACCGAAGGCGACGGGCAGCTGTGGCTGTGGGACCTGGCCGGCCGGCAACTGGTCCAGGGGCCCATCACCGACTGCCCGCGGACGGCCGGCGCGACAACAATGATCACGATGACGATTGAGGGCCGGCCCGTGGCCGTCACCGGCGGCCACGGCGGAGACGGCCGGGTACGGGTGCATCCCCTGCTGACCGGGGCGCAGGTAGCGCCAGAACCCGACGTGGTGTTCCCGCAGCCGGTAACGGCGCTGGCCGCGGCCCCGGACGACGGCCTGCTGGTCGGCTTCGGCCAGCAGATCGCCCTGCTGGAGCGGATGAGCTGATCGTGAGGACGGCTAAGCCGGTTCAACACCGGCGGACCGGGGGCCGTACTCGGTGATCAGACCTCGTCGATCACGGCGCAGCCGAATCCGCATGCTCTCACCTGCGTGCAGACCCTAGTCGAGCCGCCAGATCGACCAGCCGGGTTCGGCGACGGGATGGACCGCTGCCGGAGTCCGGGTGCGGAAGGCCAGGTGCCGCCCGGACGGTGAGACTCTGGCGTCACGGAGGTGGGGGAGGAGTCCGGTGAGCGGCAGACCGGCGACGATGTCCCACACCTGCACGCCGCCGTCGGACTCGACGACCACGCGCCGCTGATCGGCGCTCGGTGTGAGCCCGTGCACGCCCTGCACGTCGAGGGCGTGCACGATGCTCAGCGACGGCAACGCGTACCGAACGATCTTGGAGCGGAATGCGACCGTGCACGTCCGGCCGTCCGCGGCGACGATGAGTGCGCCGGGCCACCCCCAGGCCTCAAGGTCGGCATGCGGTTCCCCAAGAACATGCGGCCCCGGCTCGTGCATCGGGGCGGGATCGAGGCAGAGTGTCCACCGCTCGCCGTCGTAGCGGTACAGCAGGAGCCCGCCGGAGGGCGTCCACCCCCAGCTTTCGGCATCGAGGTCCGCGCGGTGCCCGGATCCGCGCACCTGCATGATGCACACCCCGTCGATGCCGACGGCCAGTGCCGTTCCGTCCGCGGACCACGACAGCTCGGGGGAGCAGACGAGCCGCGAGCCGGTCAGCAGCGGCCGCCAGGGCCCCGTATCCCTCCGGCGGAGAAGGAGCCAGTGGCCGCCGCAGTCGATGTGCACCACCGCCGTCGCCGAGCCGCCGTGCCACGATATCCGCCGCGGTGTGACGTCACAGCGCCGGTGGGTTCCCTCGAACCCCTCCAACGCCGCGTCGGCGATCTCCTCGCCGTCACCGAGACGGAGCGGGGATCCGCCGGCAAGGTCCACGTGCCACAGACCGGCACCGGCGTCCAGGGCCAGCAGGCGCCCCTCATCGGCGAAGGTCACGTCACAGAAACCGAGATCAAGATCGGTGATCTTCTGCAGTGCCACGGGAGGAGTATCGCAGCCGGGCGGCCCCGCCGGGGTTTCTCCTGGCGGAGCCGCCGCCGTTCGGGCAATGGGTACTGTGGCCGCCCGGGCGTCAGACGACCGCGGCGCGGGTCACGTCGTAGGGGTCCCAGTCGAGGTCCCAGAAGGCCTTGAGGCCGTTGGCCTGGATGAAGCGGCGTTCGCTGGAGTGGATGGGATAGCAGCCGGTGATGTTGACCGGCAGCTCGTCGCCGACGTCGATGCCCAGGAAGTCCTCCTGTTCCAGGGCGGCGGGGGCGAACAGCACGAAGGCATCCATGCTGCTGTCTTTGGAGATGCGCTGCCCGAAACCGAGGGTGTCGCCGTAGCCGAAGTGGCAGGGGCCGCCGCGCAGCTGCTCGGCCAGATGGGCGATCGCCCAGGCCCAGGCCTCGTCGGCGGAGCGTACGGTGATGCACAGCTCGGGGGTGCTGCGCTGCCAGGCGGGATGGCCGGACAGCGACAGGCCGTAGGTCAGGCCGGTGAGGAATCCGGGTTCCGGCTGATCGCGGTAGACGATCGCGGTGACGTCGCGCAGTCCCGGTTTGCTCGAGCGGAAGGGGACGAAGGCCGGCTCCTGTCCGCCGGACAGGCGGTCCAGGTGGGCCAGATAGCGTTCAACGCGGGTGGGCATGTGCCGATTCTGCCGTGTGACCGGTACAAGGGACGATCGGGCCCGGGCCGGTGAACGGCTTCGGCAGGGACGCCTCGGCCGGGCATCGAGGCGCGGGCACGGGGCATCGAGGCGGGCACTACGCCATTGATCACGGCTACTCACGTACGGGCCGGCGTGCCGATCGCGATGCCGCCGGGGGCGGATAGGCGGGGCCAAAGGCCACGTACGGCGCTGTCGGCACAGAGCAACGATCTACGCACGTCATGCGTGGGCGAGGATCCCTACGGCACCGTCGGCACCGTCACGACCTCGATCCATCCGTCGTCGATGCCCGTCACATGGCCAGGGATCTGTCCTGCTGGGCCCACCCCGATCGCCGGTTCCGCCTCCGCGGCGACGGCCCGCAGGAACAGCGTCGTCTGCTCAGAGGCGACGGCGCGCCACCGGCCGTAGGTGCGGAAGTTGTCCACCGTCGAGTCCTCGATGAACCCGACCAGTTGCTTGCGGTAGTACACGGGAATGTCCATAGGCTCCTTCCGAGGGCGATGGCGGGCTCTTTACCGCGGTGAGTGCCTGCCGTCTCAGATCGGGCTCTTCGGCCGGCCGTCGAGTGCCATGTCCTCAGCAGGGACTCAGTACTGCGACATCGCAGCCCAAGCCGACCAGCAGACGATCCGATGTCGCGGCCAATGCGGTGATCCGAGCCGGAAACACCGGTGCCGGGCCTGCCGGACGGCCGGTGGCCAGATCCCATACGCGCAGCCGCCCGTAGCCGTCATGCCATTCCCCGCTGATGGCCACGGGCCTGCCGGCCACGGTGACGGTGACCAGGGCGTGCGCTCTGACGTCATCGGCCATGGGCGCGCCGGCCTGCAGACCGGTCACCGCATTCCAGGTCCGCACCACATGATCCCAGCCCTTGGTGACGACCACCGGCCGCCCACCGACCGAGGCCACCGCCGCCAGGGACACTTCACACTTCTGCCCGAACGGCACTCCAATGGGTCGGCCGGTGGCCAGATCCCATACCCGCACCGTCCCGCAGTCACCCTCACCGTCGGCATCGGTCACGGTGACGGCGATCGGCTGATCGTCGGGCGATGCCGCGGCCACCGACACCAGACGGCCCTCCGTACCGAGCGGAGCCCCGATCGCAGCGCCGTTCGCCGGATCCCACAGCCGTACCGTGCCGTCCAGACATCCGGCGATCACCACCGCTCGCCCCTGCAGCACCGCAGTGGCCATGACCGGGGCGTAGCCCGCGTCGGTGAGGACCTCCCCGACCTGCTCGCCGGTGGCCGGATCCCACACGCGCACCGTTCCCTCGGGGCCGCTTCCGGTGATCACCCATGGACGATCATCGATCACTGTCACGGTCACCTGACCGGCTCCGCCCTCATCCCGCATGGGCCTGCCGATCTGCCGCCGGGTGGCCGCATCGCGCAGCCGTACGTCGCCGGCTTCATCGGCGGTGACCGCGAAACGGCCGTCCGCCGCCAGCGCCACCGCGCGGATCGCGGCCGCATGACCGGCCGCGGCCCCCGGCAGCGCACCGTCCGGCTGTGATCCGGTGGCCCAGATCGGGTTCCACCGGGCCGGCGGATGGCCCTCCAGCCGGGTCGCGGTGATCCGGGCCGCCAGATCACGCTCGCCCAGCCGCGCCGCATCCAGTGCCAGGATCTGCCGGCGGTCGGCCTCGGACATGCCACGGTGCAGGTGCGCCGACGTGCGATACACCGCCGCGATCAGGCCGCTCCGCGCGTCGGCGGCCTGCTCCAGCAGCGCATCGACCCGTTCGGGAGCTGCAATGACGAGGAACTGCGTATCGCTTCGCCGCCGGCTCAGCGCCTCTGCGTCGGGGTGCGCATACTGCTCGGACATGATCGGCAGCATACCCAGATCGATCACAGACGCCGCGGCGTCCTTGATCGCCTGAACGAGGGTTTTCGCAAACGGGCTGTCGCGTCCTGCATGCCGCCCCTGCTTCGAGCGGTGTGTCGAACTTATGGAGGAGCCGGAACCTCATGGAGGAGCCGGAACGGGATGAGTGGATAGAGGTGTATGAAGAGATCAGGAAAACTCTCTGTCTGGTGGCGCCGTCCGGTCCCGTTCCGGAGTTCCTGCTGTCCATCGAGGGGGGTGAAGCATGGCTTCGCTGGAGCGACAGGTCATTCGACGACGCGCCGTAGCCATCTCGGGTGACGGCCGAACCCCCTCTGCCGAGACCCGGGCGGGGTTTTTGTCCGGTCGCTCCAGTGATCCTTCCACTGGTCCTCTCGGAAACAGCCGACGGGCAGCTGCTCGTATCGGATAAGCGCACTCAGCGACTCGCCCGTCGATAACTCATCCCTTCTGGTCATGATGAGCGTGGTTATGGCATCGGCGTTTTCCGGAGGCGTGGTTGATGAAGGTGGCGTCCTCGGGGCGGTGTAAAAAGCTCGACGAGGTAGGTGCCGCGGGTGGATCTT
>NZ_BMQP01000094.1 GCF_014648175.1 Planobispora rosea | reverse complement strand
GCGACACCGTCGAGACATGCACCCCCGACGCCCGCGCCACATCCCTGATCGTCACCGCCACGGCCCACCTCCTTCTGCTCTCAAGTGGCGAGCGAGCCAGTCGAAGACCCGCTCCTGCGCGGGGAGGCCGAACTCGTGCCCCGCGTCGGCGAACACGCCCGTATAGCCCGCCGGGGCCTGCCGATAGTGCGCTGTGATCATTTCATGGGCGCGGCGCATCCCCTCCGGCGGAAGGATCGGGTCACGCTCGCCGTACCAGAGCAGCAGCGGCCGGGGGGCTGCGCAGGCCACCAGGTCGGGCAGGTCACACAACCTGGACAGGCCCGGAGGGTACAACATCCAGGTGTGCTGTGCGACGTATCCGTCCAGCAGGTCACGGTAGGACGAGATCATCGCGACCGCGGCGACCGCCTCCACGCCGGGGTCGAAGGCGCCGAGCAGGACCGCGCGCAGGCCGCCGCCCGACAGCCCGGCGCAGCCGACGGATCCGGTGTCGGGGCGCGAGCGCAGGTAGGCCGCCGCCGCCAGGTCCTCGCCCGCGACGACACCCGCGTAGGAGGTGCCGAGCACGGTGCAGTACTTGGCCAGCACGTGCTCATGATGCGCGGCCGCCGCGTCGTAACGGTCCGCCTCGCTGAGGCCCGTCCCGGCGGGGACGCAGGACAGGGCGGCCGGGGGCATGTCGGCGAGGGGGATCCGGCGGCTGCCCCAGCCCAGGACGTCGGGCACCAGTACGGTGAACCCGCGCCGGGCCAGTTCCCCCGCCCAGGCCCTGCCGCCGTAGATCGCGGTCCGCAGCCCGGCCACCTCGGGAGAGGGATCCTCCGGACCGTCGGCGATCTTCTCCTTGCCCGCCCACTTCATCCCGGCGTGGCAGTGCAGCGCGAGGACGCCGGGCAGCACGGCGTCGCCCGCCTCGCGGGGGCGCAGCGCGTAAGCGCGGGTCCGGGGGCCGAACCCGACGTCCCAGGAGATCTCCTCTCCGGACAGCCCACCCGCCGTCCAGGTCCGTTCGACGCGTACGTCCGCGGCGGTCAGGTCGAGGACGCCCAGCAGGTCGCGCGCCCGCTCCCGCAGCGCGGGACCGGGCGGGGGGAACAGCCCGCGCTGCGCCGCGGCGATCCCGGCGAGAGCGGAGAACTCACCGAGGTGCCGCAGCGAGCGCGGGCCGCCTTCGGAATCCGGCACGGCTCAGCTGTCCGCCATGCGGAGGCCGCCGTCCACCAGGTGGATCGGGCGGCCGGTCCGGATCGACTCGTTGGCCGAGGCGCCCACCATGACGCTGCGGATGCCGTCGAGGTAACCGGCCTGCCGGGCCAGCGGGTCGTCGTCCGGGCCGCGGAACACGTCGTCCAGCAGCAGCCGGTCGCCGCCGCCGTGGCCGCCGGCGCCCTGCTCGATCGGGATCTCCCGGGCCTCCTGCCAGTGCTGGTGCAGGACGAGCTTCTCCCAGGCGCCCGTCGCGTGCTCCTTGGAGGCGGCGGTCGGGTCGATCGCGGCGTGCGGCGGCGTCCAGGCGCGCTCGCACACCTCCAGCTCGATCCGCCCGCCGGTGCCGTTGAAGACGACCCGGTACCCCTCGTAGGGCGCGTGCGCGTTGAGCGAGTAGGTGAGCACGACCCGGTTGTCGTAGCGGACCAGGACCGCCATGTTGTCCTCGATGGTGACGCCCTCGGCGAAGACGTCCTGGTCGCGGATGTAGCCGTCCTCGTGCTCGGCGTCCAGGTAGAGGCGCTTGAGCCGGGGGTCGGCGGAGATGTCGAGGATGAACGGGTCGGTGCCGAGGCCGGACGCGCCCTGGCCGCGCTCGGGCCGGGACTCCAGGCCGCGGGCCCTGGCGTTCTCGGCGCCGTAGAAGCGCAGGTCGCCCTGGGCGTACACACTCTGCGCGGCGGCGCCGAGCCACCAGTTGACCAGGTCGAAGTGGTGGGTGGACTTGTGCACCAGCAGGCCGCCGGAGTTGGCCTTGTCACGGTGCCAGCGGCGGAAGTAGTCGGCGCCGTGGATGGTGTCCAGGGCCCAGTCGAAGTGCACGGAGGTGACCTCGCCGATCGCGCCCTCCATGATGAGGCGGCGGACCGCGGAGTTGCGGGGCGAGTAGCGGTAGTTGAAGGTGACGATCAGGGAGCCGGTGCTCCGCTCCGCCGCGGCGGCGATCGCGGCGCAGCTCTCGGCGTCGATCGTCAGCGGCTTCTCGACGATCACACGCTTGCCCGCGTCCAGCGCCGTGACGACGTAGTGGGCGTGCGTGGCGTCCACGGTGGCGACGACCACCGCGTCGCACAGCTCCAGCATCTTCTCGAAGTCGTCCGGAGCGAAGCAGGGGACGTCCTGGCCGATGCGCTCGACGTAGAAGTCCATGCGGGTCCGGTTGCTGTCGCACAGGGCGACGATCGTGCCGGTGTCACGCCAGTCGCCGAGCAGCGCGTCGACGTACATCTGGGCGCGATGGCCGAGCCCGACGAATGCGTATCTCATCTCTTCTCCCCGATTGGTGTGCCGTACGGCCCGAGCGCTCCCGGACGGGCCGTACGGCAGGCATGAGGGTGTCTCCCGCGAGTGGTGCTAGCCGGCGATGGCGGCGTTGGCCTCTTCGAGGAACTTGGTGGCCGCCTCGTCAGGGCTCTGCTGGCCGGAGGTCACGGCCTCGGAGTAGCGCCGGACGATGTCCTCCATCTTCGAGCCGCCCTTCGGCGGAACCTCGGCCTGGGCCAGCTCGCTCTTGACCGACTCGACGAAGGTCAGGATCTGCTGGTCGGCCGGGGGCAGCTTGTCCTTGACCGACGCGAGGACCTTGGAGTTGATCGGCAGGCCGCGGTCGCTGAGCAGGATGCCGGTCGCCTCCGGGTCGTTGACCAGGAAGTCGACGAACTTCTGGGCCTCGGCCGAGCGCTCGGTCTTGCTGGAGATGGTCCAGTGCATGGCGGGCTGGAGGAACATGCCGTGGGTGGAGGCGCCCTCCGCCTTGGGCAGACGGAGCATCTGCAGCTCCGAGCCGGACACCTTGGCCAGGGTGCCGAGCTGGTTGCTCCACCACATGCCCATCGCGCCCTTGTTGGTGCCGATCAGCGACTGCTCCACGCCGGCGGCGGCGATCTCGGCCATCTTCGCGGCGTCGGGCGAGCCCTTGGTCTTGATCAGCTGGTCGAAGTTCGCCCACCACGCCTTGATCGTCTCGGGGGTGACACCGATCTTGCCGTTGTCGTAGAACTTCTCCCCGCGCTGGGCGGCGAACATGCTCAGGTACACCTGGTTGAAGGTGTACTCGGTGCCGAAGGTCGTGCCGTCACCGGCCTTGGTGATCTTCTCGGAGAGCTTGATGTAGTCGTCCCAGGTCCAGCTCGTGTCGTCCGGGAGCTTCTCGCCGCTCTTGTCGAAGACGGGCTTGTTGACGAACATCGCGAAGACGTTGACGCCGGTGGGGATGGCGTACTGCTTGCCGTCGAAGCTGCCGGTCGCGAGCACCTGCTGGTCGAGGTCGGCGACGTTGACCTTGCCGGTGAGGTCGGCGAGGGCGCCGCGGCCCGCGTACTCGGCCAGGCCGCGGATCTCCAGGGTCATCACGTCGGGGGCGTCGTTGGCCGCCACCTTGGTGGCCAGCGACTCGTAGTAGCTCGGCCAGTCGGAGAACTCGCCGACCACGTCGATGTTCGGGTTCTTCTTCTCGAACGCCGCGATGGCCTGCTCGGTGAGCTTCTGCCGGGCGTCGGAGCCCCAGTAGGAGAAGCGGAGCTTGACCTTGCCGTCGGCGGTCCCGCCCTCGTCGCCGCCGCCGCAGGCCGTCAGGGTGAGCGCCGCCGCCGCGAGCAGGGCAACAGTCTTGAGAGAACGCATCTCTCGTCCTTCCTCTTAGCTTTTCTCAGGGGGTTGAAGAGGACTACTTGAGACCCGTGGTGGCCATACCGCGGATCAGGTACTTCTGGCCGGCCAGGAAGAATCCGAAGATCGGGCCGAGGGCGATGATCGACATGGCGAACATCGGGCCCCACGACGACTCACCGCTGGAGTCCAGGAAGGTGCGCAGCGCCACCGGGACGGTGAAGTTGTCGGGGTTGTTCAGGTAGAGCAGCTGGCTGAAGAAGTCGTTCCAGGTCCAGATGAACGTGAAGATCGCCGTGGTGGCCAGCGCCGGCATGCACAGCGGGAGGATGACGCGGAAGAACGTGCGCCAGTATCCGGCCCCGTCGATCGAGGCGGCCTCGTCGAGCTCACGCGGGAGCGTCCTGATGAACTGGACCATCAGGAAGATGAAGAACGAGTCGTGGGCCAGGAACTTCGGCAGGATCAGCGGCCAGATCGTGTTGATCATGTCGAGCTGGGAGAACACGATGTACTGCGGCACGATCACCACGTGGAACGGCAGCATGATCGTGCCCAGCATGAGCGCGAACCAGAGCTTCTTGAGCGGGAAGTTCAGCCGGGCGAAGGAGTAGGCCGCCAGCGAGCACGCGACCAGGTTGCCGACGACCGACAGCGCCGTGATGACCGCCGAGTTCCACAGGTAGTAGCTGAACGGGTGCGCGAGCGCGGTCCAGCCGTTTTTGTAGTTGTCGAAGGTGATCTTGCTGGGGAGCAGGCCCGGCTCGCGGAAGATCAGCTCCTCCGGCTTGAGTGAGCTGGAGATCATCCACAGCAGCGGGTAGAGCATGACCAGGCCGAAGCCGATCAGCATCAGGTGCTTGGCACCCCTGGAGACGCGGCGCCGGTACAGGACCGGATTCCGGCTACTTACTGTCGCCATAGAAGACCCAATACTTGGACGCGAGGAAGTTGACCCCGGTCAGACCGGCGATGATGACCACGAGCACCCAGGCCAGCGCCGAGGCGTAGCCCATCTCGTAGTCCTTGAACCCCTTGGTGTAGAGGTAGAGCGTGTAGAAGAGCGTGGAGTCGGTCGGGCCGCCCGTGCCGTTGCTCACGATGAACGACTGCGTGAACGACTGGAACGACTTGATCACTTCGAGCACGAGGTTGAAGAAGATGATCGGCGTGAGCAGCGGCAACGTGATCGACTTGAACTGCTGGAGGGTCCCCGCGCCGTCGATCGAGGCGGCCTCGTAGTAGCTGCCGGGGATCTGCCGCAGGCCGGCCAGGAAGATCACCATCGGGGCGCCGAACGTCCAGACGTGCAGCAGGATCAGCGTGCCCAGCGCGGTGTCGGGGTTGTTGACGTAGCTGGTGCCCTGGATGCCGAAGATGGCGAGCACCGCGTTGACCAGACCGTCCGCACCGAAGATCTTCCGCCAGAGGATGGCGATCGCGACGCTTCCGCCCAGCAGCGAGGGCAGGTAGTAGATCGACCGGTAGAACGACAGGCCGCGCAGGCCGCGGTCGAGCAGCAGCGCCAGCCCGAGGGCGAAGCCGAGCTGCAGCGGCACCGAGACGACCACGTAGATCGTGGTGACCTTCAGCGAGGTCCAGAACCGCGGGTCCTCGGTGAACAGCGTGATGTAGTTGTCCAGGCCGACCCACTTGGCCTCGTCGAGAAGGCTGTAGTCGGTGAAGGACAGGTAGAGCGAGGCGACGATCGGGCCGATCGTGATCAGGAACAGGCCCAGGAACCACGGCACGAGGAACAGATGGGCGGCCCACGCCTCGCGGCGGGAGCGGAGAGAGCCTCGGGGGGGCCGGGGACGCCCGCGTCCCCGCTTGACGGCGGGAGCATGAGCGGGAGCCGCGGCCTCAGGCTTCAGCGACAGCGAATCAACCACGGCGGGACCCCTGGATGGACCAGGCCCGAGCATTTGGTGATTCAGTCGTCATCACGGGACCTCCCGGTGAGACGTGAATTGGATGGCGCTTTCCTATAGCGCCCGGCGAAGCAGCGTCAACCCTTTGCAGGCGTTACCTCGCTGTTATCGATATATCGATAACTAAATAGCAGCAGGTAGGGAGGTTAACGAGAGGTTTCGCCGAGAAAAAGATCTTGTAATTATGGCGTCCCAGCTACAATCGGTTGCAGAAGAAGAAGCAGCAGATCCGGTCATAGGATGATTAGGGACGACAGAAAATCGAGAGGCGCGCCGCCCCGTAAAAAACGGTCACGGCACGCTTCTCGGGTGAAATCAGTCCTAAATCAGCCGACGAACCGGTAGGTCGTGCTGGAGACGTGCTCCTCCCCCGGCCGCAGCACGGTGGAGGGGAAGTCGGGCCGGTTCGGCGAGTCGGGGAAGTGCTGCGTCTCCAGGCAGAGCCCGGCGTACCTGCCGTACGGCGTGGCGACGCCGTCCAGCATGTGCCCGGTGTAGAACTGCACCCCCGGCTCGGTCGTCGTCACCTCCATCGACCGGCCGCTCACCGGTTCCTCCACCCGCATCACGCCGCCGGGGCGCAGCACGTAGCAGTGGTCGTAGCAGCCCGAAAGGCGCGCGCCCACCGCCGCCGGCCGGGTGAAGTCGTACGGCGTGCCCGCCACCGGCGCCGGCGCCCCGGGGAGGGGGATCTTGTCGTCGCCGACCGGCAGGTACTCGTCGGCCTCGATGGTGACGACGTGCCCCAGCACGTCGCCCGAGCCCGCGAGGTTGAAGTAGGAGTGGTTGGTCAGGTTGAGCACGGTGGGCGCGTCGGTGACGGCGTGGTAGTCGATCCGCAACTCGTCCCGGTCGGTGAGGGTGTAGGTCACCGACGCGGTGAGCGTGCCCGGATATCCCTCCTCCCCGTCCTCGCTGACGTGGGTCAGCCGGACGGCCCGCTCGCCGTCCGGCTCGGCCCGCCAGACCCGCTTGTCGAACCCGGTCGTCCCGCCGTGCAGGCTGTTGGCGCTGCCGTTGTCATTGAGCGGCAACCGGTAGGGGGTGCCGTCGAGGGTGAAGCGGCCGCCCGCGATGCGGTTGCCGTACCGGCCGACCACGGCGCCGAAGTACCGGCTGCGCGTCAGGTAGTCGGCCACGGTGGGCAGTCCCAGGACGACGTCGGTCCCGTCGGCCAGTTCGACCGACTGGACGATCGCGCCGAGGGTCAGGATCCCTGCGCGCATCCGGCCGTTCGACAGGATGTGCCGGTCCACGGCTTCTCCCGCGGGCGTGGATCCGAATCTCACGGTGAACTCGCTCTCTGCGTCGATTCTCTGATCACCAGGCTGGTCTCCAGCCTGGCGGTGGTGTGGGGTGCCGCCTCACCCGCGTTTCCCGGGCGGATGGCGTCCAGCAGCAGGTCGACCGCCATCCGCCCGGCGGCCGCGGTCGGCATCGTGATCGTCGTCAGCTTCGGCCGGCTGAGGCGGCCGGGCAGGCTGTCGTCCACGCCGATGACGCTCACGTCACCGGGCACGTCCACACCCTTGTCCCGCAGCCCTTCGATCAGGCCCAGCGCGACCAGGTCGTTGTAGCACAGCACCCCCGTCACCCCCGAGGCCGCCACCCCCGCGGCCGCCGTCAGCCCGCCCCGCTCGGTCGGCTCGTTCGGGCCCAGGACGGTGAGACGGACTCCGAGGTCGGCGGCCCGGTCGGCCGCCGCCCGGCGGATCTCGCCGCTGGTCCAGGAGCCGCTCGGCCCGGACAACAGACCCACATGCCGATGCCCCAGCTCCGCCAGATGCCCCACCGCCGCCCGCACCCCCTGACCCACATCCATCAACACCGTGGCCAACCCCTTCACCCGCCGATTGACCACCACGAACGGCACCTGCACCCGCAGCCGCTCAATCACCCGGTTCGACAACCGCGGCGAACACAACAACACCCCGTCCA
>NZ_BMQP01000093.1 GCF_014648175.1 Planobispora rosea | reverse complement strand
CGTCGACACCACCGGAATCTGCGGAGCCGCGAACGACAACGTCCCCACCACCCGGGCGAAATCAGCCAGCATCGGCTCCATCAACGGCGAATGGAACGCATGCGAAACACTCAGCCGCTTGGTCCGCTCGAAACGGGCCGCAACCGCCGCCACGGCGTCTTCGGCGCCGGAGATCACCACCGAACGCGGCCCGTTGACCGCCGCGATCCCCACCTGCTCCGTCAGGTACGGCAGCACCTCGGCCTCAGCAGCGGCGACGGCCACCATCGCCCCACCCGCAGGCAACTCCTGCATCAACCGGCCGCGCGCCGCCACCAGCGCACACGCATCCTCCAGCGAGAGCACCCCGGCCACATGCGCCGCCGTGATCTCCCCGATCGAATGCCCCGCCAGCACATCCGGCCGCACGCCCCACGACTCCAGCAACCGGAACAGCGCCACCTCCAGCGCGAACAGTCCGGTCTGGGTGTAGACAGTCTGGTTCACCAGCTCCTGGTCGTCCCCGTCGAACAGGACGTCCCAGAGTGATTCGTCGAGCTGCAGGTCCAGGTAGCCGATGGCCTCACCGAGCGCGTCGGCGAAGACCGGATAGAGCTCGTAGAGCTCCCGTCCCATGGCGAAACGCTGGCTGCCCTGACCGGTGAACAGGAAGGCCACCCGGCCCTCGGTGACGTCGTCCGCAATCGGCTCGGCGAGGACGGCGATGGCCTCCTGGCGGTCACCGGCGACCACCACGGCCCGGTGCTCCAGGGCCGCCCTCGTGGTGGCCAGCGAGTAGGCCACGTCGGCCAGGCGCGTGTCGCCGTGGCGTTCCAGGTGGTCGCGTACCTTCTCTGCCTGGGCCCGGAGGGCCTTCCCGCTGCGCGCCGAGATCACCAGGGGCACCGGGGCACCGGCCGAGCCGGGGCCGGGCGTCTCCGCGGGTTCCAGGTCCGGCGTCTCCTCGACCGGCGCCTCTTCCACGATCACGTGGGCGTTGGTCCCGCTCACTCCGAACGACGACACACCCGCGCGACGGGGGTGGCCGTTCCTCGGCCAGTCCACCCGCTCGGTGAGCAGCTCGACGCTGCCCGCCGACCAGTCCACGTGCGGCGACGGCTCGTCGACGTGCAGCGTCTGCGGCAGCGTGCCGTGACGGAACGCCATCACCATCTTGATCACGCCCGCCACGCCGGCGGCCGCCTGGGTGTGTCCGATGTTGGACTTGACCGAGCCCAGCCACAGCGGAGCCTCCCGGTTCTGGCCGTAGGTGGCCAGCAGCGCCTGGGCCTCGATCGGGTCGCCCAGCGTGGTGCCGGTGCCGTGGGCTTCGACGGCGTCCACGTCGGCGGCCGTCAGCCCGGCGTCCACCAGCGCCTGGCGGATCACCCGCTGCTGGGAGGGACCGTTGGGCGCGGTCAGCCCGTTGGACGCGCCGTCGTGGTTGATGGCGGATCCGCGGAGGATTCCCAGGACGGGGTGGCCGTTGCGGCGGGCGTCCGACAGACGCTCCAGCACCAGCACGCCCACACCCTCGGCGAAACCGGTACCGTCGGCCGCGGCCGCGAAAGCCTTGCACCTGCCGTCCTCGGCCAGGCCCCGCTGCCGGCTGAAGGCGGTGAACGTACCGGGACTGCCCATGATGGCGACGCCGCCCGCGATGGCGACGGAGGCCTCGCCTCTGCGCAGGGCGTGGGCGGCCAGGTGGATGGCAACGAGAGAACCGGAGCAGGCGGTGTCGACCGTCAGGGTCGGGCCCTCCAGGCCGAGCGTGTAGGCGACGCGGCCGGCCACCACGCTGGGCGCGTTGCCGGTGAGCAGGTACCCGTCGAGCCCGTCGGGCGCCTCGTGCAGCCGCGTGCCGTACTCCTGCGGCTCGGCTCCGATGAACACACCGGACCTGCTGCCGCGCAGGCTGCGCGGGTCGATGCCGGCACGCTCCAGCGCCTCCCAGGAGGCTTCGAGCACGAGGCGTTGCTGCGGGTCCATGGCCACGGCCTCGCGCGGCGAGATGCCGAAGAAGTCGGCGTCGAACTCGGCCGCGTCCGGCAGGAATCCGCCGTGGCGGGTGTAGGTCGTGCCCGGGTCCTCGGGGTCGTCGCTGAACAGGCTGTCCAGGTCCCAGCCGCGGTCGGTGGGGAAGTCGGTGATGACGTGCCGTCCCTCGGCGACCAGCGCCCACAGCTCCTCGGGGGAGGAGACACCACCCGGATAGCGGCAGCCGATTCCGACGATCGCGACGGGCTCGTCGCCGGCCGACTGGCTCGGCGCGGGCGCGGGGGCCTCGTCGTGCAGCCCGAGCAGCTCGGCGCGCAGGTAGGCGGCCAGGGCCGCCGGGGTCGGGTAGTCGAAGACAGCGGTGACGGGCAGTTGGGCGCCGGTGGCCGCGCTGAGACGCGTGTGCAACTCGACGGCGGCGAGCGAGTCGAAGCCCAGTTTCTGGAAGGGCCGGTTGGGGTCTATCGGCTCGTCCGAGCCGGGTTTGACCACTCTCAGGACCCCCAGCGTGTGCTCGCGTACCACGTCGAGCAGCAGCCGGGCCTGGTCGGCGTGAGCGAGTGCCGCAAGCCGCTCGATCAATGCTGACCGCCGGGCGGTTCGCTCGTCGATGGCGATCGAATTTCCAGGAACGACATTTCCGGACCCGTTCATCCGCGCACTCCATTGCTCACCGGGCGAAATCACATAAATAACCAATGGCGAGCGTAATTTTCCCGAAAACCCAGCACTACCCCAGAAAACCCCTAAAACATCTACTCTTATCCCCGACCCCGAAATTTACAGAAAGTACCCCTTATTTATGTCGGTACGGCGGGCGCTCCCCCTTATCGGCACCACAGCGGAGCGCAGCCCGACACCACAGCAGGCCGTAACAACGCAGAGGCCGTAACACCGCAGCAGGCCGTAACACCACAGCGGGCGCCCGGGGCGAGCACGAGAGCACATCGCCCCCGGCGCCCCGGGCGCCCGCTGCGGGTCACCCGGCCGACCCTCCATGGGTCACCCGGTCAGGACCCTCCCTCCTTCAGCGACTCCAGCGACTCCAGCCACTTCTCGATCGCCTTGGCCGTCGTCGGCGACTCGTCCTCGACGATGCTGAAGTGGTCACCCGGCACGTCGACCGTGGCCTGTGCCGTCGACCAGGACGTCCGCCACTCGCCGATGCCGTCCACGGCCTCCGCGGCGGTGCCGTCCAGCCACCGGTCGGGCCGCACGAGCAGGATGGGCGCGTCGAGCGGTGCCAGCTCGAACTCGTGAATCATCCCGATATAGCGCCCCATGGCGGAGAGCCGGGCGTTGTCGAAGCGCCCGAAGGTGTCCTCCCTGTCGAGCAGGTTGAGCGCCATCTGCCCGACCACCGCCTCCATGGCGATCTCGTGCTCGGGCGGGTACGTGTCGAGCAGGACGACTCCGGCCGGCCGTACTCCCCGGGCCTCCAGACGGCCCGCCGTGGCATGCGCCAGGATGCCTCCGGAGGAGTGCCCCACGAGCACGAACGGTTCGCCCTCGGCGGCACGGAGCACGCTCTCGGCGAAGATGTGGAGCACCACGTCGGTCGAGTTCGGCAGGCTCTCACCACGCGAGAAGCCGGGCACGGGCAGCGCGTGCACGTTGCGCAGGCCGCGCCAGTTCGCCGCGAACCGCGCGTGCTGGTGGACGCCGCCCATCGCCATGGGGGTGCTGAAGAGGATCAGGCGCGGTGACTGGCCGCCCTGGGCGAGGGACTTCGGCTCCGGCACCTCCTCCTTCGTCCGCACCGGCCTGATGTTGGCCGCCGCGACCAGCAGGGCCTGGCCCTCCTCCACCTTGCCGGCGGCGACCGCGTCGCGGAACATGCCGCTGAGTGTGTCGCCCGCCAGATCGGCCGGGATGGCCACGGGCTGGTCACCGGTGGCCGGTACGGCGCGCAGCTCCTGGAGGACCTGCGCCGCCAGCGCCTCGGGCGAGCCGCAGTCGAACACCACGGTGGTGTCCAGCCGCAGTCCGGTGGCGGCGTTCAGGCTGTTGCGCAGCTCGACCGCGCTGAGCGAGTCGAATCCCGCCTCCAGGAAGTCCTGGCCGGGGTCGACGTCCTCGGGCCCCGCGTGGCCGAGCACGGTGGCGGCGTGCGAACGCACCAGTTCCCGCAGGACGGTCAGCGCCTCCTGGTCGGCCAGCGAGGCCAGCTGGGAGCGCAGCACCTTGGGGTCCACCAGACCTGCGGCGCTCCGTCGGCCCGTCGACACCAGGCCGCGCAGCATCGGCGGCACCGGACCGCTCGCCTGCCGGTCCAGCTTCATCGGGACCAGGACCGGCTGCTCGGCGGCGAGAGCGGCGTCGAAGGCCGCCAGCCCCTCCTCGGCGGTGAGCGCGGGCAAGGCGCCGCGCGCCCCGGCTCCCATACCCTCCTCGCCGGCCCACAGACCCCAGGCGAGCGACTGACCCGGCAGTCGCCGGGCCCGCCGGTGCTGGGCGAGCGCGTCGAGGAAGGAGTTGGCCGCCGCGTAGTTGCCCTGACCCGGCCCGCCGAGCACACCGGCCGCCGAGGAGAACAGGACGAATGCCGCCAGCTCGCGTTCGCGCGTGAGCTCGTGGAGGTTCCAGGCGGCCTCGGCCTTGGGCCGCAGCACCGTCCGGAGCTTGTCCGCGGTGAGGGTGGAGATCGTGGCGTCGGCCAACACACCGGCGGCGTGTACGACTCCCGACAGATCCGGAATACCGGCCAGCAGGTCGGCCGCGCTGTCGCGGTCCGCCACATCGCAGGCCACGACCCGGGCCTGAGCGCCGTGCGCGGCCAGTTCGGCGACCAGTTCGGCGGCGCCCGGCGCGTCCGGTCCCCGCCTGCTGGTCAGAACGAGGTCGCGGACTCCGTACCGGGTGACCAGGTGCCGTGCGACCAGCGCGCCGAGGGTACCGGTGCCACCGGTGACGAGGAACGTCCCGCCGATCTCGGAGGTCCGCCCCCGCTGGGTCGTGCGAGCCCGAACCAGGCGTGCCCGGTGGGCGACTCCCCCTCGGACGGCCACCTGCGGCTCGTCGCCCGCGAGCGCGACGGCGCTCATGACCTCGGCGTTCACGGCCCCGGCGCCGAGGTTCACCCCGGGATCCACGTCGAGGTTCGCCCCGGAGTCCACGTCGAGGTCCACCAGGAGGACCCGCTCCTCGCCTTCCGACTGGGCGGACCTGACCAGCCCCCAGACCGCCGCGCCCGCGAGGTCGGCCACGTCCTCCCCCGCCACGCTGACGGCCCCGCGGGTCAGCACCGCCAGCTTCGCGCGGGCCAGCCGCGGGTCGTCGGCGAAGATCCGCAGCGCCGCGAGCACGCGCTCAAGGACCTCCGGCGCCTCCTCGGGCCGCCCGGCGACGTGCAGCGTCAGCAGGTCGGGTACGGCAAGCGCCGGATCGGCCACCACCTGCTCGAAGTCGCCCACCGTGAGCTCGGGAGCCGGTGCGGCGGGCAGCGGGCTCCACGACACCTCGAAGAGGTTGTCGCCCTCGCGCGACGCCGTCGTGCTCACCGCCGACAGCGGCAGGAGGCTGAGCCTGTCGACGGACGCGACCTGCGCGCCCGTCGCGTCGGCCACCTGCAGGCGGAAGCCGCCCGAGGAGCCCGGCGCCAGCCGTACGCGCAGGGTGGCCGCGCCCGTGGCGCGGAGGCTGACGTCCTTCCACGCGAACGGCACGGAGGCCGTGTCGTCGTCGCCCGCGAACGCCAGGGCGTGCAGCGAGGCGTCGAGCGCGGCGGGGTGCAGCAGGTACTCGCGAGCCCGCGAGCTCTGCGAGGGCGGCAGCGCCACCTCGGCGTACACGCCGTCCTGCGCCTTCCAGGCGGCGCGCAAGCCCTGGAAGGCCGACCCGTAGGAGAGACCGGCCTCGGCGAGAGCGGGATAGAGACCCTCAAGAGACACGGGCTCGGCACCCGCGGGCGGCCACGCGGTCAGGGTGAAGCTCTCCGCCTGCGCCGTCTCGGCGAGCGCGCCCGAAGCGTGCCTGAGCCATGGCCCGTCGCCGTCGTCCGGCCGGGAGTAGATACCGATCTCACGGCTCCCGCCGCCGTCGGCCGCGCCCACGACGACCTGGATCTGGACGGCGCCCCGCTCCGGCAATGCCAGCGGCGCCTGGAGCGTCAGCTCCTCCAGCCGTTCGCAGCCCACCTCGTCGGCGGCGCGCAGCGCCAGCTCGACGAAGCCGGTGCCGGGGAAGACGACCGCGTCACCCACCACGTGATCGGCCAGCCAGGGATGGGTGGCCAGCGAGATCAGTCCGGTCAGCACCGCGCCGCCGTCGTCGGCGAGCCCCGTGGCGCTCACCAGGAACGGATGACCCGCGGCGTCCAGTGCCGGACCGCCCGCCCGTACGGGCGTCTGCGCGGGTTCCCGTCCGCCGAGCCCGGATGCGCCCAGCTCGGCCAGGGCGGACTCGGCCGCGTACGTCTCCGGCTTGGTCCTGCTGAGTGTGGTGACGAACGTGACCGGCCGGTCCAGGCACTCGCGCACCGACTCGCCCAGCACGGCGTCCGGGCCGATCTCCACGAACCGGCCGAGATCGGCCGCCTGCCGTACGGCGTCGCGGAAACGGAGGGTGTCACGCAGCTGACGCACCCAGTAGTCCGCGCTCGCCGGGTCGCCGGCGACACTCGTGGCGAGCGGGATCCGCGGCTGGTGGTAGGTGAGGCGCTCGGCCACCCGGCGGAAGCCCTCAAGCACCGGTTCCAGTTGAGCCGACTGGAAGGCGTGGCGCACCTCCAGACGGCGTGTGCCGTACCCCTCCGCCTCAAGCCGGGCGGCGACTTCCAGCACGTCCGCCTCCGCGCCGGAGATCACCACCGAGCGCGGCCCGTTCACCTCGGCGAGGCCGACGCCGCCGGTCAGCCAGGGCCTGACCTGCTCCTCGGTCGCCTTCACCGCGACCATGGCCCCACGCCCGGTGAGCTCCTGGAGCAGCCTGCCCCTGGCCTCCACCAGCGCGCAGGCGTCCTTCAGCGAGAACACGCCCGCGACGTGCGCGGCTGCCAGCTCGCCGATCGAGTGGCCGATCACCAGGTCCGGGCGGGCGCCCGCGTGCTCGAACAGCCGGTACAGGGCGACGTCCAGGGCGAAGACGGCGGCCTGCGCGAAGGCCGTCTGCTGCAGCAGGGCCGCTTCCGGGCTGCCGGGCTCGGCGAACATCACCTGGCGCAGCGGCCGGTCGAGTTTGCGGTCGAGCCGGGCGCAGACCGCGTCGAGCGCCTGCGCGAAGACCTCCGACGCGGCGTAGAGCTCACGGCCCATGCCGGGCCGCTGCGAACCGTGACCGGCGAGCACGAACGCGGTCGGCTCCTGGACCGTCTGGTCCTGGGCCTGCGGCTCGTTCCGGTCCGCCGTCTCGTCCTGGTCGTTCCTCCAGTACGGCTTGCGCTGGAAGGCGTAGGTGGGCAGCTCGATCGCACGAGCTCCGCGTCCGGCGAAGAAGGCCCGCCAGTCCGCCCGTCCGCCCGCCGTGTACAGGGTGGTGACGGCCCTGGTGAGGCACTCCACCTCGGCGCGGTCGCGGCGCAGAGCGGGGATCAGCGTGGTGTCCTCCAGAATGGCCTGGGCCATGCCGGTCAGCACCGCGTCCGGACCGATCTCAAGGAAACGGGTGACGCCCTGGCCAGCCAAAGTGGTGACGGCGTCGGCGAAGCGCACCGCCTCGCGCACATGCCGCACCCAGTACTCAGCCGTGAACTCGGTGATGGGCTCGCCGGTCAACGTCGACACCACCGGGATCTGCGGAGCCGCGAACGACAACGTCCCCACCACCCGGGCGAAATCAGCCAGCATCGGCTCCATCAACGGCGAATGGAACGCATGCGAAACACTCAACCGCTTGGTCCGCTCGAAACGCTCCGCGATCGCCAGCACCTCGGCCTCGACCCCGGAGATCACCACCGAACGCGGCCCGTTGACC
>NZ_BMQP01000092.1 GCF_014648175.1 Planobispora rosea | reverse complement strand
CCCAGGTCAACCTTCAATTCCGGGCTCACGTGTGACTACCAACTGCGGAACCCGGGTCACGGGCGGCGGGCCACCCGCACGCTCCTGGAATGGATCCGTGGCAACGACCTGACGATGGACTGCGCGCCGGACCCCGCCGGTGACCGGTTCGGCTGCCGCTATGAGCTGTACCGCACGGACCCGCGGACCGAACCGATGAAGACTCGCTGGCGGACTCAGCTGGCGATCCGGCTTGACCGCTGACGGGGTGATCGGGCGGTGCGGGGTCTCGGGTCCCTCAGGACGTCGCGCCTCCTTGTGAACCGCGGTCAGAACGTGGCGATCGGGTTGACCGGGCTGCCGGACGTGCCGGCGAAGCGGACCGGCGCGACGGCGAGGTGGAAGTCCCACTGGCCGAGCTCGGCAGCCGTCGTCGCGCACGCCTCCAGGTCGCAGTTGTCGAGCATCCACAGACCCATCGCGACGAGGCTCACGGCGTGAACCGGCATCAACACGTCCTCATACCCCGACGGCTGAACGTCCTGGGGGGTGTCGGCGCCGATCAGCGCGACCTCCCGCTCACGCAGCCACGGCAGGCAGGACGCGTGCCATCCGGCCTGCGTGAAACCGCTGACCGCACCGGTCTCGTGCCGGACGCGGCCGTAGCCGGTCCGCAGGAGTACCGCATCGCCGGATCGCACTCGCACACCCTGGCGGCGCTCGGCCTCTTCGAGATCGTCGGGAAACACCCCCTGCCCCGGTTCCAGCCACGGCACACCCCGCACGCTCGCGATGTCCAGCAGGACACCACGCGTGATGATCCCGTTCGCCGCCGCCGTGACGGCCGCCCACGCCGATCCCGTCGCGGCGTCGACCAGCGAGTGCGACCGCCCGTTGTACATCGTGCCGTCCCAGAAGATGTGGCACGGTGAGTCGAGATGGGTGAGGGTGTTGCCGTGGAAGGCGACGCCGAGCCGCTCGGACGAGAAACCCCAGCGGCGGTCGTTGCGGAATCCGGGCACCGGCATGTCCTCGGCACCCGGCATGTCGGCGGCGCACGGGCACGTCGTCGTCGACCGCTCCATGTCCTGCGGTACGGCGACCTCCCAGGCGCACGACACGCTCCTGCCGTGGCGCACGGCCCGCGCCGCCGCCAGCCGGACGTCGTCGGTGATGTGGTTGAGAGTGCCGAGCTCGTCGTCGTCGCCCCACCGTCCCCAGTTCGACAGCGTGTCGAAGTACCCGAGCACGTCGTCCTGTGTGGGCATCGGTCGTCCTGCCGTCATCTCAGCATCGACTCCTCCGGTCACGCGGTTCGAGGCACCGCAGGAAAGATATCCCGCCCCCTCCTTCGGCATGCCGGGGCCCGCTGAGCCGGCATGGCACAAGATCGCTCTCCGGCTGGGGCCGTGTGCGTATTTTTCCGCGGTACGGCTGGGCACGTTCGCCCACGATGAGACCCATGGCCCCTGTCATCGTCGGAGACGAAGGCCCGCTCTCCGGTCAACGCTTCGCACTCGGCGACACGCCCATCACCTTCGGCCGCAGGTCCGGCTCCAGCGTGGTGATCGCCAGCAGACGCGCTTCACGCTGCCACGCGGAAGTGCGGCACGAGGGCGGGCGCTACGTCCTGCACGACCTGGGCAGCCGGAACGGAACACTGGTCAACGGCGTGCGCGTGACATCGCACGTGCTCCAGCCAGGCGACCTGATCATGATCGGCGAGGAGCGCTTCCGCTTCCTGGCGGCCGCCGAGACGGCTGACGAGGTCCGTGACGAGGCCCCTGACGAGGCCGCCACGCTCCTCGACCCGTCGCTTCCGGTCCTGAGGGTGTCGGTCTCGGGCGGCGGTCCCGTCGGACTGAGCTTCGCGCTCCTCCTGGAGGACCTCATGGGCCCGCGGGTCGCCGTCACCGTCTACGACGGGCGCTGGACGGAGAAGGACTCGCGGATCGTGTGGAAGGGGCAGGCCGAGGGCAACGTCCGCCGCCAGCAGGTCGTCACGGTCCAGAGCCGCCAGTACCTGAATCTCCCCGGACCGGTGCAGGAGCGGCTGTTCACCCCTGGGGCGTACTCCGAGATGTGGCCCGCCGGCCCGGACTCCATCCGCGGCCACGCACCGCGTAACCTCCGCATCGCCGCCATCGAGGACAGGCTGCTGGAACTGGCCAACGACAAGCCCGGGCGCATCCGGCTCGTCCCCGCCCGCTTCTCGCCCGAGGAGCACGGCGAGAGCGTGAAACAGGAGCACGTGCTGGCCATCTGCGAAGGCGGGCGGTCGCGCACGCGGGAGCACTTCACCGGCAAGTTCGGCACCGCGGACAGCTCCATCTACTCCCTGAACGGCCGGCACCTGCAGGACGTCGTGCTGGGACTGCGGGTGAGGTCCGGCCTGCCCGATGCCATGAGCGTCCTGCTGACCGTGGCCCAGAACCGTTTCCTGCTGAACGCCCTGGACGGCGAGGGCTTCCTCAACATGCGTCTCACCGACGAGGAGGCGATGGAGGTCATCGGGATCGATCCCGTCCGTCATGTCTTCGAGCAGTGCGTCGCCGCCAGCCCCTGCATGATGGGACGCAACGACCACGGCGAGTTCCACTGCTCCACCCACGGCACGCTGTTCCTGCCCGCTCTGCTCAGGGGCTCGGCCCTGTGGCGGCGGGTCAGGGACGGGCTGGTCATGTTCGGCGTGCGGGAGAGCGACCTGAGCGCCGTCACCGCTTTCCGGCTCGACATGGTGCAGCGGCCGCGGTTCACCGCGCGCCTGCACGCGCCGACCGCGTCCACGCCGGGCATCTACGGCTTCCTGCTCGGCGACGCGGCCAACGCCATCCACTTCTGGCCGGGCCGTGGCCTCAACAGCGGGTTGGCCTCGGCCATCTCGCTGGCCCGCTCGCTCAGCCGGGCATGGCGCGGGCAACCCCTGCGCGATGCGGACTTCATCCGGCACGAGGCGGCCATGGCGATGCTCCAGTACCGGCACAAGAGCCGTGCCTGGCAGGCGATGGTCACCACCGATGAGCACGGCGTCACCAGAGCCATCAAGGACGACATCGCCACGGCCCTCGCGGGTGAGGGAGAGGACGAGGACGCGCAGGTGACGCGGGACGCCGACGTCGAGGTGCTCATGGAGCGACTGCGGCGTGTCCGGAGCCGCCTGGCGCAGCGCGTCACCGGCCTGCCCGACGACACCTCCCTCCGCGCCCACCTCGGCAAGCTCTCCGGTGAGACCCTGCGCACCCTGGTCGCCAGCGGCGCGTGGGACACCCTGGTCATGGGTGGCGAAGAGGTCGACATCGACATCTTCTACCGCCAGGAGCCCGCGGGCGCCGACCGGGGGGAACCAGTATGGGCGCCCCGGCTGGCCCGCGAGCGTGACGAGCACACGAAGGTGATGGCCAGGGGAACCGTCAGACCGCTCACACGAGCTCAGCGCTAGTGCCCTGGATGCGGGTCGGGGCGGGCTCCGGCCCCTCGTTCCGGTCCTTGCGGTCACCGGCGGCGAACACCCGGCGGCGCCCGGACAGGTCACCGAGCGATCCGGCCACCGGCATCGGCAGCGTGAGATAGCCCGACAGCACGACGACCAGTGCCGATGCCGGTCCGCTCCGACGCCCCCGCCTGGGGGCCGCACCGCCGACCCGCGCAGGGACAGCCTCGGCGCCGCGGGACTGACACTGCCGGAGGCCGTACGGCATCTGGAGGCCTCAACCGACTTCACCCTCGGCTTCCCCGGAGACTTCCTCGCCGCCGTGGAGAGCGAAGTGTTCGGTGAGGCCGGCGCCGCGGTCGACGCGAGGTGAGCCGGGGCGCGGCACCTCGAACTCACGCTGGAAGGTCGTGGTGAAGGCGGGCCCCGAGCTGTAACGGGCCCGGCGGTTCCCACCCGGCCGCGCCGGGTTTCTCCGAACACGGCACCATGCCGGGCTGGCGGCCGGGGCGGCGGCCCCGTGTGCGATGATGATCGCGAGATGTCCGCCTCCCCGTTCTTCCGCCTGGCTCGCGCCGCCGCCTTCACCGCGGTCTGCCTGGGCTTGAGCGTGTCGGCCCACGTGCTGGCCGGAGGGCCCGTCTGCGCGTGGAGCGCCGCAGGCGGAGCGGTGCTGACCTTCGCCGCGGCGCTGGCGGCGGCGGGACGCGAGCGCTCGACGGTGGTGATCCTGCCGCTCCTGGCAGGCCTGCAGGTCGCGCTCCATGTCTTGTTCTCCCTGACGCATGCGGCGCCCGCGGCCACGCTCACCGGCCAGGCCGCAGAGCACGTCCACGGAGGGCTCGTGCCCGGCCTGGGCATGGTGGTCATGCACGGCTGGGCGGTCGCGCTGACCGCGCTGTGGCTGGCCCGCGGTGAGGCGGTGCTGTGGGCGCTGCTGCGGCGGCTGCCGCTGCGGCTGAGCCGCCTTCTCCTGGTGCGTTCCCTCCCGGAGCCGGTGCCGTCCTTCGTCCCGCCCGCGGCCGGGCCCCGGGTGTGGCACTCGGTCCGGTTGCGTCACGCCGTGCCCAGGCGCGGTCCTCCCCGCCAGGTCGACGCCGCCTTCGGCTGAACATCCCGATCGCCGAAGGCCGCTTTCGCATCGTCGCGGGCCTGTGCATGCCCGCCGCCGGGGCCGCCGTCGTCGTGACCCGGCGAATTCGACCTGTGTGACCTCACTTCCGGCACGGCCCCTCCTTCCGCAGCGGCCTGCCGTACCACCAGAAAGGCCTTTCAGCGTGCTTTCTCGCCGTACCCGTTCCGCCGCCGCCCTGCTGGCCGCCGCGGTCGCGCTCACCGCATGCGCCTCCCAGCCCACCACCTCGGCCGCACCCGCCGGCACCGCGTCCACCGGCACCGCATCCGCGGCGGCCGCGCCCGCCCCGTCGGCCTCCGCCGCCTCGTCCCCGCTGACGATCACCGACCCCTGGGTGAAGACCACCAAGAAGGGCATGACCGCCGCCTTCGGCACGCTGGTCAACAACACCGACACCGACGTGGTCGTCGTCTCCGGCGCCTCCCCGCTGTCGCCGGAGATCGAGCTGCACGAGGTCGTCGACTCCGGCGGCAAGATGGTCATGCGCCCGAAGGAGGGCGGCTTCACCGTCCCGGCGCGCGGCACCCACCCTCTGCAGCCCGGCGGCGACCACATCATGCTGATGGGCGTCACCGAAGAGGTGAAGCCCGGCGCACAGGTCGCCTTCACCCTCACCCTCAAGGACGGTTCGACCCTGGAGTTCACCGCCGTCGGCAAGGAGTTCGCCGGTGCCAAGGAGGACTACCAGCCCGGCATGGACATGGGCGACGACAAGGACGGGCACACCGGCGAGGGCGACCGGTGACGGCCGGATCCCGTATCAGCCGCCGGGGACTGCTCACCGCGGGCGCCACCGCGGCCGTGGGCACGGTGGTCACGGCCGCGGCGGCGTGCTCACCTGAACAGGCCCCCGCGTTCCGGAACGGCACCGCGCGCGGGCAGGACGTCTCCGCGGTCACCCCCGCCGAGGCTGCCGGCGGCACCGCCGTCGAACCCTTCCACGGCGTCCACCAGGCGGGCATCGCCACGCCGCCGCAGACCCACGCCGCTTTCGTCGGCCTGGACCTGAACCCCGGAACCGACCGCGAGGCGATCGCGCGGATGATGCGGCTGCTGAGCGACGACGCCTACCGCCTGACCCAGGGCGTCCCCGCGCTCGCCGACACCGAACCGGAACTGGCCGTGCTCCCGGCCCGGCTGACCGTCACCTTCGGCTTCGGCCCCGGTCTGTTCGCCGCGGCGAAGATCGAGCGCCTGAGACCCGAATCGGTGGCACCCCTGCCGGACTTCTCCATCGACAAGCTCCAGGAACGGTGGAACGGCGGGGACCTGCTGCTGCAGATCTGCGCCGACGACGCCCTGACCGTGGCGCACGCGCTGCGCATGACGGTCAAGGACGCCCGCGCCTTCGCCCGGGTGCGCTGGATCCAGCGCGGATTCCGCCGCCCGCCGCACGTCCAGACGCCCGGACTGACCCAGCACAACGTCATGGGCCAACTGGACGGGACCGTCAACCCGCGGCCCGGAACCCCGGACTTCGATCGGGCCGTATGGATATCCGGAGGCCCGCCCGGGATGCGCGGCGGCACCACGCTGGTGCTGCGGCGCATCCGGGCGGAGCTGGAGACCTGGGACGCCGTCGACCGGACGGGCAGGGAGTTCGCGGTCGGCCGCCGCCTGGACACCGGCGCCCCGCTCACCGGGAGAAAGGAGCACGACGAGCCGGACTTCGCCGCGCTCACCCCCGCGGGGTTCCCCGTCATCGCCGACCAGGCCCACATCCGCAGAGCCCACGTCGCCGACCCGGCTCTGCGGATCTTCCGCCGGGTCTACAACTACGACGACGACCTGTCCGCCGACGGGCACGCCGACTCGGGGCTGCTGTTCGCCTCCTACCAGGCCGACATCGCCCGGCAGTTCACCCCGGTCCAGAGACGCCTGGCCGAGGCGGACCTGCTGAACGAGTGGACGACACCGATCGGCTCGGCCGTGTTCGCCATCCCGCCGGGCTGCGCGGAAGGGGGATGGATCGGTCAGGCCCTGCTGTCCTGACACTGTCCGGTTCCGTGTCCGCCCTCGCCGATGTCCCCGGCTTGTCCCGTCTTCCGCCAAGCCGGGACATCGGCTCTGCCGGGCCCCGCGGGGCTGCGGTGGAGATCAAGCTCCGCCTTCACCTTGTGCAACCGGGACGCGCAGGGTGAAGGTGGAGCCCTGCCCCGGAGTGCTGGCGGCCGTGACGGTGCCGCCGTGGGCCTCGACGATCGTCTTGACCAGCCACAGTCCCAGCCCGACGCCCTGGATGGCGTTGTCATAGGCGTACGGGGCACGGTAGAAGCGCTCGAACACGCGTGGCAGCTCCTCGGCCTCGATGCCGACACCGTGGTCGACGACCGTGATCACCGCCTGCCCGTCCTGCGCCGAGGCGCGCACAGCGATCGGTGTGTCGATGGGCGAGTACTTGACCGCATTCGACAGCAGCGCGCTGATCGCCCGCACCAGCAGGTCACGATCGGCGGTGACCGACTGCACACCGGCATCGATCTCCACCTCGATGAGGTGACCGCTGCTGCGGGCCTGGGCGCTGGCGGTGCGCACCGCCTCCTCCAGGACCTGGCGCACCGGCACCGGGGCCGGCCTCACGGTCAGCTCACCGGCTGCCAGGGCGCTGACCGCCAGCAGATCCTCCACCAGGTTCTGCAGCCGGGCCGCGTTACGCGTCATCGCCTCCAGCATCCGGATCTGGCCGACGTCGAAGGAGCCCGTGTCGGCGTCACTGAAGATCTCCAGGTAGCCGGTCAGGGTGGTCAACGGAGTGCGCAGCTCATGGGAGATGGTGGCGATGAAGGCGTCCTTGGCCGCGTCCAGTTCCTTCAGCCGGGCGACGGTCTGCTGCTCGGCCTCATAGGCCTGGCGCAGCGCCTGCTCGGCGCGGCGGCGCTCGGTGATGTCGTGGACGAACGCGTGAAAGGACCACGTGTCCGCCTCGCGGGTGGCCCACACCACGATCTCGATGGGGAACTCACTGCCGTCGGCACCGGCCCCGGCCAGCTCCAATCTGCGGCCCAGCACGTTCGACTGCCCCGTGGCCAGGAATCGGGCCCGGCCGGCCTCGTCGGCTCTGCGGTAGCGCTCCGGCACGATCGTCTCGTGCACCAGCCGGCCCAGCATCTGCTGGCGGGAACGGCCGAACATGCGCTCGGCGGCGCTGTTCCACTCGGTGATGTGCCCGGCGGCGTCCGTGGAGATGAAGCCCTCCACGGAGGCGTCGACGATCTGCCGCAGCCGGTCCCGGCCGGCTTGGACGGCGGTGTGGAGCTTACGGCGATCGGCCACCCGTCCCAGCTGGTAGCCGATGGCGGCCATCACCCGCAGCAGCGGCTCATCGCGCGGGAGGACCTGCCGGGAGAAGAACTGCAGCACCGCCGCCACCCCGTCGACCGCGATGACCGGGAAGGCGAAGGCCGCCCGTACCCCGGGATCGCGGCCCTGCAGCAGGTGCCGGGCCAGCGGGTCGACGGTCAGATCACGGGACCAGACCGACTGGCCGGTGGCCGCGACCTGACCGATGACGCCGGTGCCCGCGATGAAGCGGGTGGCGGCGGCGATCTGGCGCAACATCGGGAAGTCCTCGATCGGCCCGACCCAGATGCCGGAGGAGACGAACGCCTCCCCGTCGGGAGCCGGCACACCCAGGTGCCCCAGCGGCCAGCCGGTCACCTCGCACACCGCACTCAGAGTCGCGCGGGCCGCTTCTTCCAGGTCGTCGGTGGCGGCGGCCACCGCGGTGATGTCGTCGAGCAGCGCGACCAGTGCCATCTCCCGCTGAATGCTCATCGGTGCTCCGCTCCTCACGCTTGACCGATGCCGCCGGCCGGCGCGGTCGCTCCCTTCAATTTATCGAATCCGTGCCCGACCCATCGCTGAGAGTGATGGCGGGGTTGAGGGGTCGAGGACCTGCACGGCTTGGCGGAGACCGGCAGGTCACCCCTTCCCGGTCAGATCCGCCGACGCGCTCAGGCCGTCCAGGATCGTCTCGATCCCGGCCTCGAAGCTCGCCTCCAGATCGAGG
>NZ_BMQP01000091.1 GCF_014648175.1 Planobispora rosea | reverse complement strand
GGTGCTTTCGGGATAGGAGGCCAGGTAGGGAAACAGTCGTGGATGGGCGTGGGCGACCTGTCGCAGGGCCTGGCACAGTGCCCGGATCCGGTCCCGCCAGGTGCCGGTGCGGGTGCGGGTGAGGTCCATCTCCTCCAGGACGGTCTCCACGACGCCGCGTAGCACTGCGTTGCGGGTGGGCAGGTAGTAGTACAGCGCGGTGGGGAACACGCCGAGGTCGGCGGCCAGGCGCCGGATGCTCAGGGCCTCCACGCCGGCTTCGTCGATCATTTCCAGGGCCCGCCGCAGGATCAGCTCCCGCGACAGCGGCTCGCGCTCCGGTCCGGCCGCTTGGCGGGCGCGGTCTCCGGCCATTTCCTTGACCATGTTGTCCACCGTACAATAGATTCGCTGTTGTTCACCGTACAACGCAATTTACCAGGGATGATGAGAAACAGCATGCGTCTGAGTGGGAAACAGCTGCTGGCCGGGATGGCCGGGCTGTCTGTTGCCGCCGCCGGGACCGCCCTGGGATACCGGGCCGGTGCCTCGTCAGTCAGGCGCTCCGCCGGGGGCAGATGGGAGGTCGGTCGCGACGGCGGTCCCGCGCCGGGCGGCGTCGCGGGCGACGTCACCCGCGTCATCGTGATCGGGGCGGGATTGGCCGGTCTGGCCGCGGCCAACGCCCTGGCCTCGGCCGGGGTGGAGGTACTGGTCCTGGAGGCCAGAGATCGCCTGGGCGGGCGGATCCGCACCGCTGAGATCGGCGGGAGCGACATCGACCTGGGCGCCGCGTGGATCCACGACCCCCGGGGCAACCCGCTGACCCGGCTGTGCGAGCGGGCGGGCATCCCGCGGCTGCCCTACGCCCTGGACGACCTGATCGCCGGGGTCGCGCTGGTGGGCGAGGGAGGCGTGCGGGTGCGCAGCTCGCTCCGGTCGAGTCTGATCCGCAGCGCGGCCGGCTTCGAAGACGCCGCAGCAAAATCCACCGCCCGCACCCCGCCCTCCGGCGCTCCCGCCGCCTCAGGAAGCGCCGCGGGGAGCGGGCGGGAGACGACGCTCGGTGTCCTCATCGACGCCTACTGCGCCACCGAAACCGACCCCGGCCGCCGTGAGTGGATGCGCTTCATCCTCCGGACGGCCGTCGAGACCGAACTCGCCGCCCCGGCCGCCGATCTGTCGGCCGCGGTGCTGGAGGTCCCCGAGCCCTACGGCGGCGGCGACGACGTCCCCGGCGGCGGATACCGCCGCCTGATCACGGCACTCACACCTGATGCGGCCATCCGGACGGGCGCGGTCGTGCAGGCGGTCCGAACCGACGGCTCCGGCGTCACCGTCGAGACGGCCGACGGCCGCACCGAGCGCGGCTCGCACGTGCTCATCACCGTCCCCCTCGGCGTCCTCAAAGCCGGAATGATCGGCTTCCAGCCGGCCCTGCCCGAACCGAAGGCGCGGGCCGTCGCCGCCCTCGGTTTCGGCGACTTCGAAAAAGTGGTGCTGCGCTACGACTCCCGCCACTGGGACGAGACCGCCACCGGGTTCCTCATCCGGCACGCGAACACCCCGCTGCGCGCCTGGATCGACGCCACCGGCCCGGCCGGGGCGCCCACTCTGGTCGCGCTGGCCGCAGGCCCGGCCGGGCGGGCACTGTCAGCCCTGACCGAGCAGGAGGTACTGCACCGCGCCCAAGACGTACTGGCCACCGCGACCGGCGCCCGGCTGCCGGCTCCGGCGGCCTGGGCCGTCACCGGCTGGCGGGGCGACCCGTTCGCCCGCGGCGCCTACACCCACATCACCCCCGGCGCCGGCACCACCGCGATCGAGGCGCTGGCGGCCCCGCTGGCCGGCCGCGTGCTGTTCGCCGGCGAGGCCACCTGCCCGGTCCGCTTCGGCCACGCCGACGGCGCCTTCACCTCCGGCATCCGAGAGGCCAAGCGCCTGCTGGGGGTCCCGTCGGTGGAGCTGAAATTGCAGAGCTGACCTCATCTGTCCGCCCGCCCCTCCCGGCCCCATCTGTCCGCCCGCCGTCTCCGGCGCAAAAAGAGCTGGCGGCCGGCAAGCCCGCTCGCGCGACCGCGTGACCGGGAAGGCAAAAGGCATGGCCCGCAGTCGTGCCTCATTTCATGAGAAGAGGTTCTCCTTGCGCGTGAACAGGTTACGAGAATCCGCCCCGGAAAGTCGGCTTCGCTGGCCGTGGAGCCGTACGGCGATGGCGGCCGTCCGCGCCAGAGGTGCCGCGCTGGCGGGAGTGGTCGCGCTGGCGGCGGTCGCCGTCCTGGCGGGCGCGACCGCCCCCGCCGCGGCGGATTCGACGTCCACGATGGAAGGCTGGGTGTGCGGCGGAGAGCCCATCCCGTCCGGATACGTCATCACCGACTACAACTCCAATGGTTGCGGTATGCGCGGTGCCTGGTACCACCAGCCCGTCCGCGACGGCATCTGGGCCTGCGCGGGCTCCCCGGTCGTGTCCGGATACGTCATCACCAACCATGACCGCAACGGCTGCCGCGGGATCGGCTCCTGGTACCACCAGCGCGTCCGTGACGGCATCTGGACCTGCGGAGGAACGGTGATCGTGTCCGGATATGTCACTACCCGCCACGACCGCAGCGCCTGCAGCGGCCTCGGCTCCTGGTACCAGCAACGCGCCAGGGACGGCCTGCGGATCTGCGGGGGCTCGCCCGTCCCGCCTGGCTACCGCACCTCCGACTTCGACTGGAGAGGGTGCGACGGCATCGGCTCGTGGTACCTCTCGCGCGCCTGACAACGGGACGGAGGGGCCGCGCGCCGGCGCGCGGCCCCTCGCCGTGGGGTTCTTGACCGGCGTTCGCGGGAAGCGGGCACGGTCTCGTCCGCACGGATGAAGAGCCGCTGGCAGACCCGGCCGGCGATCCGGTTTGACCGCTGGCGGGATGATCGTCGAAAACGGTCGCGTCCGAGATGCGGTGTAAAAGAGAACGAGCGTAGGTTGCCGTGCTGAACCGACCAAAGTTCGCACTACGCAAGGACCTACGCTCGTGGCACGCACACTACCGCCCGTCCAAGCCATCCGCGCCGAGATCGACGCCCTGTTCACCGAAGGCCGCGACCTGGTCGAGGTCATCGAGGACGTCGCCCGGCTCGGTGCTCGCCTGATCATCCAGACCGCTGTGGAGGCCGAGGTGGACGCCTTCCTCGGCCGCGCCCGCTACCAGCGCGCCACCGCCGTCGCCGATGGTGAGCAGGCCGTACGGCCCGGCCACCGCAACGGCCACTGCCCCACCACCATCAAGACCACCACCGGCCCGGTCACCATCGCCCGCCCGAAGCTGCGCGGCACCACCGAGGCGTTCGCCTCCCGCTTGTTCGGCACCGGGGTGACGCGCACCCACGCGCTGGAGACACTGGTCATCGCCTCGTTCGTGCGCGGCCTGTCGGTGCGCGACGTCGAGGGCGCCCTGGCTGATGCGCTCGGCCCGGAGGCGGCGCTGTCGAAGTCAACGGTGGCGGCCATCTGCCAGGCCATCGTCACCGAGTACGACACCTGGTGCCGACGCGACCTGTCCTGCATCGAGCTGGACTATCTCTTCCTGGACGCCTCACGCTTCAAGATGCACGACGGACAGCGCGCCGAGCCGGTCCTGGCCGCCTGGGGCATCACCATCGACGGCAAGCCCATCTTCGTCGGCCTGGCCCCGGCCGCCGCCGAATCCACCGACGCCTGGCACGACTTCCTGACCGACCTGACCGCACGCGGGCTGCGCCCGCCGCTGCTGGTCGTCTCCGACGGCGCACCCGGCCTCATCACCGCCGCCGAGCAGGTCTTCCCCGCCTCCCTGCGTCAGCGCTGCGTGATCCACAAATGCCGCAACGTACTATCGAAGGTCAGCGCCGGCGACCAGGCCGAGGTCAAGGCCGCCTTCTGGGACATCTTCGACACCAGCGGCCTGCAGCAGGGCGATCAGGAGATCGAGCCGGGCCCAGCACTGGTCGCCTGCGTCCAGGCCCGCATCGACGCCTTCGCCGAGGCCTGGAGCACGCGCTACCCGGCGGCGGTCAAGAGCCTGCTGGCCGATCGCGCCTCGCTGACGACCTACCTGCGCTTCCCGATCGAGCACCACAAGCGCATCCGCCACTCCAACTTCATCGAGCGGACCTTCGGCGAGACCCGCCGCCGGGTCAAGGTCATCGGCCGCTTCCCCGGCGAGACCTCCTGCGTCAGCCTGGTGTGGGCGGTGCTGGACCGGGCCGCCCGCGGCTGGCGCGGCTTCACCATGACCTCCAAGGGACTGCGCACCCTGCACGACCTGCGCCGGGCCCTGCTGGCCCCGCCCAGCCGACTCCGCCCGACAACCGTCCCGGCGACCGACTCGACACCCGAAACGGCAGCCGCCTAAGATCAGCCCACGGCATCTACCTCGTCGAGCTTTTACACCGCTCCGAGGACGCAACCTCGAAAACGGGCCTGGCCTTTCCCCGGATCAGACATCTCACCTGGCGCGGGTCGTGAACGGTTCAGCCGATTAGGCCGGCAGCTTGCAGACTGAGGGACATGGACATGATGTATGAGATTGGTGGAGTCGTGGCCGAGCGGCAGGTCGAGGCCGTGACGGCCGATGGGGCGCACCTTGCGGTGACGGCCAGGTTCGGTCGGCCGCGTCTCGACGAGCTGAGCGAGCACGGCGACTGGTGCTGTCTCTACCAGATCCTGGGCCTGGGCGAGGAGCCAGGGCGGCATTCGGCGTGGACTCGCTGCAGGCGCTCCTGCTGAGCGTGTATAAGGCGCAGTCGGAGCTGGAAGCGCGAGTACGGTTCGCGTCGGTCCGGCTGGACTGGCTGGGCCCGCCGGATCTCGGTTTCACTGTGGAGCCGGACCAGATGGTCTGAGCGGGTCTGGGCCCCGGGAGAGGCTGGAGGAGGCCGGCGTCCGGTGCGAGATCACCGGCATCGTCGGCACCGACACCGACCCCAAGCACGTCACCTCTACACCTCCACCGGCGAGGCCCGCCAGGAGTTCTCCATCGTGCTCACGGGCCGCGCCGTCGAAGGCGAGCCGACGCCGAGCGACGAGTCCCGCGAAGTGCGATGGGTGCCGCGCCAGGAGGTCGAGGCACTGACGATGGACCGGTCGATGCGCCTGCGGATCGGCCGCTACCTGGCCGGCCGGGCGGCGCCGTACATCGGGTGAACCGCTGCCTGGGTGCGGCTGCGAATCGTTCGGTCCCGTGGGAGGACTGCTGTCGCCGGCACAGCGGTCCGCGCGTCAGTCTCCGTCATCGGCGTAGTAGTTCGTGTAGATCGCTGAGTACTCCGCAGTGGAGAACCCGTCGAAGTCCTCGGCGGCCTCACACATGAGCAACCGGTCCAAGGCTGCCTTCGCCTCCTTCGAAGGATGGCCGGCGAGGAACGTCTTCGTCTCCGCCAGCCCCGCTCCGCACAGAAGCTGGATGTCGATCGAGCAATCGGCGTCCATGCTCGCCGTCTTGGCCTGCCAGATGAGCAAGACGTCGTTGAGCGCCCCGACGTTGAACAACTGGACGCAGCAGAGCCTCATCAACTCGGTATCACCCGCCCCCTGCTCCCGGCGTTCCCCGGCGGCCTGGGCGGTCAGCAGTTCACGTATCTCGTCGAGGGCGCGCCCGTCTGGGTGCAGGCCGTACCGGTGGAGGAGTCCTTCCTCATCCATGCGTTCCTCCTTCGCGGACCGGTCGGGGGGCACCGTACATCGACTGAGTCCTTCTTGATCGCGCTGCCGTACGGTAGCCCTCATGAGCGCCCTTCACGTTCCCGGCGGCACACGGTATCCCTGGCTCGACCCTCTGCGGCGCGTGGGTCCGATCGCCAGCGAGCGTGCGTCCTGGCGCGCGGTCAACGGCGCCCACCTGGTTGCCCTGGTCCGCGCCGGAGCCACCTTCATCGACGGCAAACTCGTCGAACGCCCCTCAGAATCACCCGTCCCTACAGCCGCCTAGGAACTCATGATCCGCAGATCTTGACTATTGCTCTCGGGATAGTGGTCGTCCTGGTACATGGCCTTGAGAAAGGGATGATCGATGATCCGCTGGTTGCTGATGGGCACTTTCGTCTTCTGCTCTCGCCTCACCCGATGTGCCGATCCCGCACGCCAGCACCGACAAGGGCGTGTGGTTGGACGGATCCGGGGACATCAAAGCCTCCATCGCTACGACCCGGATATGACGTCGTGGCGAAGGGTGCGGGCCGGCCCGTACCCGGTTGATCGAGTACGGGCCGTCAGCAGGCACCACCTGATCACCGGTGCCGGTATCGCGCTGGCGTGGCGTGGGAGCCCTGCCCCCGTTCAGGAGTCGATGCGTACCGGTTCCAGGCCGATGTCGATCTGCCGGTCATCGGCTACGGCGGTCTTGCGCCCGCTCAGCGTCGTCACCGTGCGCGGGTTCCAGCCGGGCGGGAGTTCGACCCGTTCCGGTGGGCCGGTGGTCCACAGCACCGAGTAGCGCTGCCTGCCGCGCGCGAGACGGAAGACGTAGACGTCTTCAGCGATCACGTAGGAGGCGGTGATGCGCGCCCCGGACAGCCAGTCGGCCGCAGCCTGGTAGCCCTCACCTTCCAAGCTCGGCTTGCCGTCCTTCATCAGCCGGGCGTCGTAGGCCTCCTCCAGCATGTAGAAATTGAAGTTCTCGATGCCGCGGCCGGCCATGACGAACAGGGCGCGGGCGACGGCCGAGCGACGCTCGGCGTCGGTGATCGGCCGGCAGCCGCCCGGCGTCCTGCACAGCTCGACGGTGCAGGGCCCCTGCTTGAGGCACACGGCGTTGGTGCCGTTCAGGCACGGGCCGCCGCCGACGCAGCTTTGCATGCCGCCTTCGGTGTTCCACACCTTCAGGTGACCGATGCCGTGGCGGTCCATGAGGTTGCGGATGTTGTCGATGACGCCGGCGTTTTCCGGATCCGTGGCGAAATACCAGTGGAAGGCCACGCCGTCGATGTGGTCTTTGCCGCCGGCGGCCAGGAACCGGTGGAGAGAGTCGATGCCGTTGACGGTGATGCTGGGGCTGAGCAGGATGTTGCCGGGGTAGGCCGCTTTGAGTTCCTGCTGGGCGATCTCCGCCAGCCGGGTGAGGCGTTTGGCGTCGCCGGTGTAGAACAGGCTGTAGTCGAATTCGTTCCACAGCTCCCAGACGGTGATCTTGCCGGCGTATCGCTGCGCGAGGGTGCGCACGTAGTCGCGCCAGTCGTCGTCACTCTCCGGTGGGGACTGCGGGCCTGTCGTCCCCGGCGGCCGGGCCCAGGCGGGCGTCTGGCCCAGAACATATATGATCTTAAGTTTGGGATCGAGCCGGTCCCGGATGTCGATGAGTTTCTTGACGTAGGTCACCTCCAGCCGTTTGCCGACCTTGCCGTTGCTCCAGTCCCAGCCGTCTTGTGCGGGCTCGAGCCGAAACCACTGCGTCCCGCTGTCCCACAGGCGCACCACATGCTGGCCCAGCGGCGGCCACTGCCAGGAGGCGGCGTCGATTTTCTGGGTGTGGATGCCGAACAGGTTGTCGGAGACGGCGCCGTCGCCCGCCGGTGCCCATGGGTTGCCGTGGATCTCAGAGATCACCATGTCGTCGAGGTAGATGTTGCGCCCGGCGCTCAGCGCGGTCAGCCGGAGGCTCACCGGGATTCCGGGAGCCTGCGCGCAGGCCACCTGGAACTGTACTTTCTGCCACTGGCCGGTCAGGGTCACGCTCTGCTCGGCCAGGTAGGTGAAGGCGTTGCGGATGTCGCGGCGGACTCCCAGCCGCGCGTCGGCCCGCTGCCCGGCATCGGTGCGCATCTGCGCGGAGATGCGGTAGGTGTGCCCGCGCGGGCAGCCGAAGCGCCGCGGGTCGTAATACAGCGCGGCCCGTGAACCGGGTTTGATCAGCAATCGCTGCGCGGCGGCGCCCTCGCCGTCCGGGTCGTGGTAACCCGGCGCGGTGGCGGCTCCCGCCTCGACATCGGCCAGATCGGATGCGGCGTCGTTGAGGTTCCAGCCCGGCGCCAAGCGCTGGCCGGTGTGGTAGGAGCCTTCGAAGTCGACGGCGGTGTCGCTGGTTTCGATGCTGGGGTCCATGCTCGGGGGAATGTGCAGGGGCGAGCGCGCATCGGCGTCGGTCACCGACGACAGGGCGAAGCGGTCGATGAAGACATCGACGTCATCCTCCAGCGGCGCGACCCGGAACGAGCCGGGATCGGCCCAGCTGTAGGTGCCCTGGAGCGTCACCTGCGCCCAGTCCGTGCTCACCTGTGCCGTCGTTGCGGCGGCCACGTCGAAGGCCCGCTCGCCGTCGCGGCGCAGCAGCAGCTGGACCCGGGTGGCACGGGAGGCGCGGATGGCCAGGGTCACCCGGTAGGCCGTGCCCCGCTCAAAGGGCCAGGCGCGATACAGGTGGGCGCCGGCGCCGGTCGAACGTGAGACGATCCGAAATCGTTGGGCTCCGCCGGAGGCTCCGGGGCCGGAAGATGCCTCGTAGCTGGGGAGGCGGCCATCCGGGCCGGGCCAGCGGTTGACGCCGAAGCCGGGAGCCGTCGTGGTGAAGGGTTCATCGAAGTCCTCTGTGATGAGCAACTGCGGGGAGGAGACGGCGGGCGGTCGTAGTGCCGCCGCGCCAGCGGGCGCCGCCAGGGCCGCCAGCAGGGTGGTCAAAGCCATCGCGGCGGTGAGCTGTCAATTCCGACTCGATCGTGACCCGTCTGTTCCGGGCGAACCTTGACCCACCCAGATA
>NZ_BMQP01000090.1 GCF_014648175.1 Planobispora rosea | reverse complement strand
GTTCAACACGGCAACCTACGCCCGCTGTCTTTTACACCGCATCCGGGACGCCACCCGCCGCGAGTCTGCTGGGCACCTTGTGCCGTGACACCGGTCGCCGTGACGAGGCAATCCACTGGTACCGGTCGGCGGCGGACCGGGGCTGGGCGACCGCCATGATCAATCTCGCGCTGCTCATCGAGGACGACGACCGGGAGGAGGCGATCCGTCTCACACGTCGTGCGGCCGAGGTGGGCGACACCGTCGAACCGCATTACAACCTGGGCATCTTTCTTGAAGAGGATGGGCAACCAGAGGAAGCGGAACGCTGGTACCGGCAGGCCGCCGAACGAATCTATCCCCAAGCCCGTAACCGGCTGGCCAGCCTTCTCAGGAGAACCGGCCGGGAAGCGGAGGCCGAGGCGTGGTACCGGCGGGCGTTAGACGACCACGGCGGTGACCTGAACGAGCCAGACGACGAGGACTACCCGACCTACACGGAGATCATCTTCGACCTCGCCCTTCTCCTGGAGGAGACCGGTCGCGGCGAAGAAGCCCTGCTCTGGTACGAGCGTGCTGCCGAACGCGGTGATCAGGAGGCCGCGAAGGAGTCGGCGCGGCTGCGAGCCTCGCTCCGTATGTGAGATTCCTCAAAGGACAGTTCACCATGGGTGGCTCTTCGCCATTCAAGTAGGGAGCCACGGAGCAGGCTTGGTGGCGTTGTCCTCCAGATCCGCGCCGCCACGCCGGTCCATGACGCTCGATGGTCTCTCAGGGCGTGTGGTTCCAGGACCGGGTCTCCAGGCGGGTTTCTGCTGCCAGATGGCGCGCCAGCTCGGCCGGACTCGCCCCGCAGCGGATCTCGGACAGGCCACGCTTCTGTGCGTGCACTGACAGAGCGATGCGCCGTACGGCATACCAGCCGCCCGCCACGGCTGAGGAGATGATCCACGTCCGCTCGTAGCACCGGAGTTCCTGTGGCGTCACCGCTACGGCTCCGGCCGCAGGGCGGAGGTCAGGTCCACCACGAGGCAAGGATCCTCGGCACGGAAGGGATGGAGATCAGCAGTGGTGGGCGGCCACACCAGATAGCAGCCCGCGTGCGATCTCACCGTCACGGTCGTGTTCTGCCGTCCCTGGGGGCCAGTTCCGGCCGACAGTTGGCCATGGGTCGCGCCTCCGATGTGCGATCAAGGGACCCGTACGGCGTGACAGCGCCTGTGGGCCCGTCATTGCAGGTCCTTCCCTCACATCGCCGCAGACAGCCCCACTGACAGTGCGAGCAGGGGGACTGGGGGACCGGCAAGCGGATTCCTCACTCTCCCCCGAGGTGGATGTGATGCGTGATCTTCCGGCCTGGGCCGTACGGTTGCGCGACGAGCGGCGGCAGCGCCTGTGGACACAGCGGGACATGGCCAAGCGCCTGGCCGAGGCCGCCGACGCCCACACCCATGACCGCCTGCCCGAACGCGAATCCCTGGTCCTTATGATCAAGGACTGGGAGGCGGGTCGGCACCAGCCCAAAGCCCCTTACCGTGTCCTGTACTGCCGCGTGTTCGGCACCGACGAGGCCGAGCTGTTCGGCGACCAACAGGACCATGCGCCCGCCGAGGCGCTGAGCGTGCCGGTTCCCGCGCCGCCGCTGCCGACCATCGCACCCGACGCCGATCTGATCGAGCGGATCACCCGCACCGTCGAACAGCTCGGCCGCGTTGACCGGCAGACCGGCGAGTTCCTGAGGTCCGGCTGCCGTTAGCACACCGACCGACAACTCGGCGGTGGTGATGGCACTGATCATCATCTCGTCGGGCAGTTCGTCGGGGTCGATTCCGGCGAAGGGTGAGGATGTGGGTGTCGAGCAACCCGTGGGCGTGAGTCACTCCCCATTTTCTCGAACTCGCCTCTGCCGCATGCGCGGTCATATGAGTCGTAGAAGATCGTCGTTGACGCGGTGATCCATGTCCTCGCGGTATCTCCGGTCATCCAAGTGATCTCCGCTGCGAGCGACCACTCGGTGAGCATGTGGTTCACCCTCAGCCGGGCCGGAGGAAGCGGGGACGATTCCGCTCTGCGCGGATCCGGCCGAACTCCAACGCGCCATCTACCTATGGTGAGATATGGCGTCTTCTGTCCCGCCGCTACACCCGGCGATCGATCGGACCAGCTCCAAGCCGTCTCCGGCTCGCGAGCCGCTGTGGCGGCACGTGCTCGGTGAGTGTCTCAGAGGCCTCCGTCACGAGCGGGGTGAGAAGCTGAGCGAGACGGCACGTCGCGCCGGAGTCTCGCCGCAGTATCTCTCCGAGATGGAACGAGGCGTCAAAGAGCCGTCGAGCGAAATGATCGCTGCGGTCGCCGGCGCGCTGGATGTGACCTTGGTCGATCTGACCCTTGCCGTCGCCGAGAGTTTGAGGTCTGCTCAGGGCAGCACGTCGAGAGGTGCTACCTGCTCGGCGGCGTATGCTCTGGCCGCGTAGCGTGGCTCGTCGGGATCATCCACTGGCCTATGAACGCTCCTCGATGATCTGATCGAGGAGTCCGTACTCCAGGGCCGCGGTCGCGGTGAACACACGATCGTGATCGGTGTCGGCGCGCAGAGTCTCGATCGTCTGGCCGGTGTGCCGTGACAGTATGCGCTCGATGTCCGCTCGGACACGGACGACCTCGTCGGCCTGCAAGATGAGATCGGGGATCGTTCCGCGTCCCTGGGCGGCCGGTTGGTGCAGGATCACTCGCGCGTGCGGGAGGGCGGCACGTTTTCCTTCGGCACCGGCGGCGAGAAGGACGGCACCTACCGCGATGGCCTGTCCGACGCAGGTTGTCGAAACCCGCGGGCGGATATAACGCATGGTGTCGTATATCGCGAGCATCGCGCTCGGATCTCCGCCTTCGCAGTTGATATAGAACTGTATCTCTGCTTCGGGGTTGTCCGACTCCAGAAAAATCAGCTGCGCGATGAGCGCGTTCGCGACGCCCGCGTCGATCGCGGTTCCCAGATAGATGATCCGCTCGGTGAGAAGGTGCGAGTAGACATCCATGATCCGCTCGCCGCGGGAATTCTGGGTGATGACGTTCGGAATAGTGTATGTGGTCACTGTCCGACTCCTTCGGTGATGCCGAATCCGAGCCGTGGGCGATTGCGCAACGTGATTTCGTCGAAATTCTGCACGATTGTGTCTATGAAGCCGTAGTCCAATGCCTCTCGTGCCGTGTACCAGCGGTCGTGCAGAGAGTCCTCGAATATGCGCTCGACGGGCTGCCCCGTGTCCTCGGCGATAAGACCGAGTACCGTGTCGCGAGTGTGTCTGAGGTCGCCGGCCTGGAGTTCGATGTCGACTGCGGTGCCGCCGATTCCCGCCGAGCCCTGGTGCATCAGGACGCGCGAGTGCGGCAGGGCACGGCGCTTCCCTCGGGTCCCCGATGACAGCAAGAATTGTCCGGCGCTGTATGCGATGCCCAGCACGAGGGTCGATACGTCACAGGGAATGAGCCGAATGATGTCGCGGATCGCAAGCATCGAGGGAACCGACCCGCCCGGCGAGTGGATCCACAATGCGATATCCGCCGACGTGTCCTGGGTGGCGAGTGCTATCAGCTGCGTAGCGAGCAGTGTCCCGTTGTCATCGTCGAGGGGGCCGTCGAGAACGAGAACACGCTGGTCGTAGAGCTCGCGCCTTACCCGCTCATTGAACAGTGGAAGATTTGATTCTCCGCTCATGCGTCCATCATGTGAGGCGATCCGGACCTGCGTCGACACGATCTGCCTGGGGCAGATCTGCTCTGAGCAGAGGGAACTCCGTTGCCCGAACGCGAATCCCGGTCCTCATGATCGAATACTGGGAGGCGGGCCGGCGCCGGCCCGAAGACCCCTGCCGCATCCTGTGCTGCCGGGTGCGACGCCGGGGATCGGTGATGTGAACATGGCCACCACGCTCAGCATGAAGGCCCGCCAGGCGTGGGGCGCAGGCAACGCCAGGCGGTGCGTCCGGCTGGCCGAGGCGGTGACGTTCTCAGGGCGTGGTCTGGTGCGCCGCGCGGTAGCGGAGGTAGACGACTCTTGAGGTGAAGCTGCGAGTCTCGACGGGTTCGAGATCCACCCGGCACTCGCGCTGGGGAAGAACGGAACGCCACCGCCGACCAGTACCGGGTAGACCCTGGCCCGGTACTCGTCGATCAGACCCGGCGCGGCTGCTTCGGCGGCGAGAGTCGCACCGCCGATCGCGATGTCGCCCTCCGCTGAGTCTGCTCGCGGTCGCTCGCCTTCCTCCGCCAGGCCGCCGGACGCCAGGCGGGTGTTTCCCTGCGCCACCGGTGGTTCGGGGGTGCGCACTCATCGACCGGTGCCTTCGCCTGCCCGCCCACGCCTGGTTGGGGCGTTCTCCGAGGACCGCCGCTCTTGATATCAACCATGGTTGAGGTTGCATGCTGGCGTCATGGTGAAGATCGGTGTCGGGCTGCCGACCCTGCAGGAGATCAAGACGTTGGGGCCGGACGGTGTGGCGCAGGCGGCGCGGCTGGCCGAGACCGCCGGGGTGGATTCCCTCAGCGTCGCCGACGTACTGATCGGAGACGGGACGTTCGCGCTGGAGAGCATCGTCGCTCTGGCCACCGCCGCGGCCGTCACGGAGCGGGTGACCCTCGATTTCGGGGTGCTGTCCGTTCCCACGCGGCCGGTGGCGATGATGGCGGCGCAGATACAGACGCTGCAGTACCTTTCCCGGGGGAGAGTACGGCTGGGCGTGGGGATCGGGGGCTTCCCCGGATCGCCCTTCTGGGCCGCCGTCGGTGCGCCGAGCACGGGACGAGGGCGGCTGATGGATGAGACGTTGCGGGCGCTGCCCGGGCTGATCGGAGGCAGGGCCACCGCCGTCCGGGATGGGGTGACGGTCACCCTGGCGCCCGGGACCCCGGTGCCGCCGTTGCTGGTCGGATCTGGCACGAGTGAGGCGGCGTTGCGACGGGTGGCGCGGTTCGCCGACGGGTGGCTGCCCTCCGGGCTGACCCCGCCCCGCGTCAAGGCGGCAGTGGCCAGATTGCGGGAGTTCGCAGAGGAGTACGGCAGGCCGGTGCCGTCCGTGCACCTGGGAGTCCACGCGGTTCTCGGTGAAGACCGCGAGGCGCGACAGGCCATGGAAGCGCAGCTGTCGGAGTTCTTCCAGCTCCCCCTTGAGGAAGCACGCCAAGCTTCCATCTGCGGGTCACCGGCCGAGGCGGCCGGACGGATGGCGGCCTTCGCCGAAGCCGGAGTGGACGAGATCGGGTTCACGCTCGACGGGCACGACTTCCCGCGTCAGATCGAGCTGGTTGGCGAGACGAGGATGCACCTGCCCCGGCGCAGCCCGTTACTCGCCGGCGCCACTGCCGGTTCAGATCTCCATCATGATCTCAAAGAGTCACTGGAGCGCCAGGCTCCTCTGCCTTGACGGCGCAGAAGAGCCCAGAGCAGGCATGGCTGCTCCACCTGGACTTTGGTCTTCATCTGGCCTCGACCGCAGCGCACCCGCCGTGGTTCCGGCGCGGGAGATTCGGAATCGACCCGGAACGCCGTGGCTACCTGCGCCGGAAAACGCAGGTCATCTGAGGAACGGCATCTCCGGCCAGGCTCTCCGCCATATGACTGAGCTCCCACCCCTCACGCTCGACACCCTCGATCAGGTCGGCCACTTCCGGCGCAGCCCAAGGGTTCGTCTTCCCGTGCTTGGACCGCAGACGAGCCACGAAGACCGCACGCCCCTCTTGGCGAGTCTGTCGAGCCTCCTCGAAGAGCTGCTGGAAGTCCTGCTCGTCGTTCCGAAACCACGCCATCGCCCAGGAACCCTCATCGGAGCCGAAAACACCAAGGTCATCGCGGAACAACGGTCTGGTCTCCGGAAGGGTTCCCGGAAGGGTCCGCCGGACGGCCCTCAGATCCAGCCTTCTTCCCAGGCGCGGTGGGCGGCGGCGTGACGGGAGCCGACGCCGAGTTTGGCCATGGCCGTCGACAGGTAGTTGCGCACGGTGCCCGGTGCCAGGTGGACCTGGGCGGCGATCTCCCTGATCGAGGCACCGGTCCGGGACGCCCGCAGCACCTCCAGTTCCCGGTCGCTGAGCGGGCAGTCGTCCTCGGTCAGGGCTGAGGCGGCGATGTCGGGATCGACGTAGCGCCGTCCGGCGGCGACGTCACGGATGATCTCCGCCAGTCTCGTCGCCGGGGTGGTCTTGGGAACGAAGCCGCTCACCCCCGCCGACAGCGCGCGGCGCAGTACTCCTGGACGGGCGTGCCGTGTCACCAGGATGATCTTTATGGGGGACTCCGACCTGATCTCCTCCGCGGCGCGCAGGCCGTCGGCCGGCGGCATCTCCAGGTCCAGTACGGCGATGTCGGGTTTGTGTTCGCGGGCCAGACGTACGGCATCGGTGGAGGTGGCCGCCTCGGCGGTGACGGTCAGATCCTCCTCCAGCTCCAGCAGCGCCACCAGGGCGCCCCTGATCAGGTCTTCGTCGTCGGCGATCAGCAGCCGGATCATCGCGCCTCCAGGTCGGTGGCCGCCGCGGTGGTCCGGTCGCCGGCCGGTTCCGGGCCGGATCTCTCCACCGGCAGAGAGGCTGTCACGGTGAAGCGGTCGCCGTCGTGCCGCCAGGTCAGCTCACCCCCGGCGGTTCGGACCCGTTCGGCGAGCGTCCGCAGGCCGGTGCCGGGACCGGCCTCCTGCCTCGGACCGGCCTCTCGCCCGATGCCGGGATGCTCCGTGGTACGACGGTCGGGCGCACCGTCGTTGGCGGCAGTGAGGCGGGCCAGGCCGTCGGTGATCCGGTAGCTGACCTCGACGTGCCGGGCGCGGCTGTGGCGGAGCACGTTGGTGGTCGCCTCCCGCATCACCAGTCCCAGCAGGTGCCGGTCCGGGCCGGGAAGGAGGCCGGGAACGGCGGGGTCCAGCTCCATCCGGGCGTCGATGCCGGCCGCGGCGAGCACCCTGGTCGCGTTCGTGATCTCTTCCTCCAGCGTGACGCGGCGATACCCCTGGACGACGGCACGAGTGTCCCGCAGCGCGTCCGTGGCCAGGCGTCGCACCTCCTGCATCTCCGCGGCCGCCCGTGCGGGGTCGGCCTCCGCCAACCGCGCCGCCAGCTCGCTCTTGAGGGCGATCACCTGCAGGTGGTGACCCTGGATGTCGTGCAGATCGGCGGCGAAACGCAGCCGCTCATCCTTGATCGCCAGCTCCGCCGACAACCGGCGGGCCGCGTTCAGCCGCTCGGCGACGTCCCACGCCCACAACATCCCGAGTGTGACCCAGCCGGTGAAGACCACCAGCCCGGCCGGGAAAGCCGCCGCGAACAGCGATCCCTGCCCCGACACCGCGGCCGTGACCCCGCCGAGGACGGCCGCGCCCACCGCCGTGGCGGCGATCAGCAGCCACCGGCGCCGGTCGGGCAGGAACATCGCGATGACCGAGACCGTCATGGCCGGACCGAACGACCAGAGCCCGTAATCCCGTACGGCGAGCAGGGCGACGCCCAGCGCGATCCCGCCCGCGCCCCCGGCCGCCAGCCACCCGACCGGCGGTGGTCCGTCCGGGTCCGTGTCCGGCGATCCGCTGGGGACGCGAGGGAGCCTGCGGCTGATGGACACCGCGACGGCGGCCACCGTCAGCGCCAAGGCGGTCACTACGGCGAACCGGACCACGAACGGCACCGCCACGTCCATGATCCGGCTCCTGGCGACGCTGAAGACCAGGAAGAACGCGATGATGCCGATGAGACTCCACCAGGTGTAGCGGCGGAAGTTCGTCAGCCCCGTCCCCGGGTCGGCCGGCACGTCGCGCACGCGGTCATTGTCGCAGCAATCCACCGCGCCGGTCCTCTGCCTCTCACCCTGGGCCCAACAATGACAAATGTCATGTGATTGTGTGACATGTCCATGCCCTGACGTGCGGTTTCGGCGCTACCGAGAGGAGCGCGCGGCGGCGAACCTGGAGACCGTCCGTACCTCGCCCCCGTATAGAGGAGGTCTCCGATGCAGGCCGCGAACACCGCACCCACCCCCAGGCGCTGGATCGACGTACTGAAGGACCGCTGGCCGACCGCCGTCGCCATCGGCCTGACGTTCCTCACGTTGAGCGGCGCGAGCGATCTGAACGCGGAGGTGAGGAGCCTCGCACAGGTCTTTCCCGCCCTGCCGCTGCTGTATCTCGCCGTCGCCAATCTGGGCCGCCCCGCGCTGTCGTGGCCGCTGCTCGGCGTCGGCATGGTGATCATCGTCGGGGCGCGGTTGCTGGATCTCGTCGCGCCGTCCACCATCCTGCTCGCCCTGGCGCTGGTCGTCCTGGTCTGGGGCATGATCGATGAACACTCGCGCCGGTCCGGGGAGTTCAGGATCCAGGTGATCGGCATGATCGGGTTCGGCGCGCTGGCGCTGGCCGGGCTGGCCCTCGACCCGGAGATCGGCCGGTACGCGGTGGGGGCCGGATGGCTGCTGCACGGCGTCTGGGACTTCGTGCACCTGTGGCGCGGCAGGGTCGTGGCCCGTTCCTACGCCGAGTGGTGCGGAGTGCTCGACGTGCTGATCGGACTCGAACTGATCTTCCTGCTGTGACGTGTCAGTCATCCCGGACCGCGTGGGGCGCTGTTCCCGCGCGCTCATCCGGTGCCCGGTACGGTGACCGAAGCGCACGCGCCGTGGCCATTCTCCCGGGAACTTGACCTCGGGTGTCAATTCCGACTCGATCGTGACCCGTCTGTTCCGGGCGAACCTTGACCCACCCAGATA
>NZ_BMQP01000089.1 GCF_014648175.1 Planobispora rosea | reverse complement strand
AGTCGTTGACATTGCCCGCGCTCACCACCAAGGCCAGAGGCCGGCCCCGGCCGTCGCAGGCCAGGTGGATCTTCGAGGTCAGCCCGCCCCGGGAGCGCCCGAGCGCCGGGGCCGTGGCCCCTTTTTTCGCGCTCCCGCGGCATGCTGGTGAGCGCGCACGATGGTGGAGTCCACCGCGACCAGCCAGTCGATGTCACCGGCGGCATCGGCCCGGGCCTGGGCCGCCTGCAGCATCGCGGTGAAGGTCCCGTTCCTGGCCCAGCGGCGGAACCGCGTGTGCAGGGAGCGCCATGATCCGTACCGTTCGGGCACGTCCCGCCAGGCCACGCCGGCCCGGAACTTCCAGACGATCCCGTTGAGGACCCGCCGGTCATCGGCCCGGGGGCGTCCCATCACCGATCGGGGCAGCAGCGGTTCCAGCGCCTGCCATTCGGCATCGGTCAGTTCGTAGCGACGTACCACGCCTTCATGTTGCCCCAGGTCCAGCAACTTTGACGACACGCCCTAGATCGTCGAGCGGGCTGAGACGTCGATCAAGAGTGCCGACGCATTCGGCGGCCTTGGTGGCGTACTTGGCGATGTAGCCGGCCACCGCCTGATCGGTCAGCTCCCCGCCCATCGTGATCGGTCGGATGTCGAGCTGTTCACCCCAGCGCAGCACCCGGGCGGGTTCGTCAGTGATGTCCGGGACGGTCACGGAGACGGTCGAGGCTGCATGCCGTACGGCGTCGGCCAGGGCGTCGGCACTCGCCCAGGCCGGAGGCGGGGAGGCGGGTCCGTCCGGGCCGTCGAGGCGGATGACGGCGTGGAAGTGCACCACGCCGCGTCGCTGGTATTCGGCGACCTTGGCGAAGGAGAGGGTGAGCTGCCCGCGGAGCTCGCGCAGGGTCAGCCCTGCGAGCTTGGCGATGCGACGGCGCAAGGCGTCGGTGAAGTACCGCCACAGTTGGGGAGCCAGGGCGTTGAACAGCACGCTGCCCGCGTAGTCGTAGCAGTCCGGGCAGAGCGGTTCGCCGAGGCGGGGATCGTCGGCGCTGTGCCGGGCCGTACAGGACATCACCTGTCCGTGCGGACAGGTGGGAGCGTCGCGGCGGGCATGGCAGGGCAGCGGCTTGCCGTCCTTCTCCCGCCGGGCGTGAACTGTGCCGAAGGACGGTGCGGTCAGGGTGACGAACAGGCACGGGTGCGCGGTGACGGAGGCCGGGACGCCCTTGCCGCCGGCCAGGCCCGCGCGGATGAGCTGGTAGGTATCGGCCCGGTAGGTCTCGGCGCAGGCCGGGCAGCGGGAGGCGCGGCGGGTCTTGCACGGGACGCGCAGCACGCCGTCCGGTTCGTGGCGGGTGCTGTAGCGGTGCAGGATTTCGCCGGTGGTCCGGTCGATGTGGTCGACGCGGCCCCGTAGGTGGATCGGTTGGCGGCAGCCTCCGGTGCGGTGGATCTGGGCGGCCCAGCGGGCGTAGTGGGGATCGTTCAGGCGGGTGATCATGCCTGCGATCGCGTGCGAGCGGGTGTGGGTTGCGGGCAAGATGGAGACCTCCTTTCGCTCGTTCGGGTGGAGGGATGGCCCCCGACCTGGCAGGCGTCTTGGCGGATGTACGGCCAGGCCGGGGGCGCCGAGGGCTCAGCAGAAGCCGAGGCCCTCGCAGTGCAGACAGGTCTCTGCGTAGGAGTCGAGGCCGGTGCCGCCGCAGTGGCAGCAGCGCCAGCGCTTGGGTTCGATCGGCGGAAGCGGTTGAGGGTCGGGCGAGGGGATCGCCTCGTCGGGCGGGTCAGGCCGCATCGACGGCTGCTGGGGTGACGTAGCCGGAGTAGCTGGTGTCGGCCTGATGCTGAGCGTGTCGGGCGGCCAGAACCGCGAGTGCCTCGTAGCCGACCGGGCCGAAGGCGAGGCGCGCTTTGTGGTGGCCGTAGATCGTGTCCGAGGGGTCGGGCGTAACGCCCAGGAGCGTGGCGATCCGGTCGATCTCGGCGATCATCTCGGCATCGGTGCCCCGGGTGGGGAAGTACAGGAACGTCACGTCGTGCCGGGGGATGGGGACAGCGGGGTTGGCTTCCGGGAAGGTGGCCAGGTCCCGAAGGCCCTGGATCACGGCGGCTCGGTAGTCGGTGGCGGTCATCGTGTTTCTCCTCTCGTCAGGCGGTTTCCTCAGGCGGTGTGGAGGGCGTTGAGCAGGTCTGTGGCGAGCTGGTGGGACACGCCCAGCCGGGCGCGCAGGGTGTCGTGGGTGATCGGTTGGCCGTGGGTGGCGTGGTAGTCGTCGGCCACGCGCCGGGCGTAGTCGACGAGTTCGGATGCGGGTTCGGCCGAGACGAGCGCAGGAACTTCGGCCGGTCCGGTGACGATCTCCGGGGCAGAATTCGGGACGGGTACCGGGGCCGGTTCGGGGCGAGGAGCCGAGGCGCGGCGCTCCAGCATGGAGACCGCGATCAGGAACGCGCCCGCCGGAGTCGCTGCGCAGATCCATCCCCACGCCGATGGATCGGCCTGGTTGAGGTTGGCGGCCAGGGACAGCACGATCCCGGCGGTCAGGACCAGGGTCGGCCAGGAGACTGGTCCGGAGCGGGCGCGGCCGGTCTTCTTGTCGCGCTGGCGTTCCCGGGCGGCCATCACACAGGTCAGATCGATGCACACGGCCACCGCCCAGGCCATCCAGCCCGATTGCCCGTATTCGGTGGCCGTGTCGCGGATGTGGGTGAACGATCCGGCACCCGCAATGACGGCCAGGATCAGAATCGGTCCGGAGTCCAGCAGTCGGCAGGCAAGGCGTCGCATCGCATCCCCCTTTCAAGTGATCGGTCAGGCGTTGAGCAGCTCGTCGAGGTCGGCATCGTTGATCTCGGCGTCGTGGATGCCTTCGGTGAGTTCGGCCCAGGACGGGGTCAGATCGGCGTACATGCGGGCGGCGTGTTCGGCCGCGTGCTCGGCGACGTAGAAGGAGCGCGCCCGGTACCACTGGCCGTCCTGGCTGGCGACGATGGCGACACCAGGTGTCTCGGCGGCGATGGAGCGAGCCGACACCAGGGCGGCCGGGTCGAGGTCGCCGAGGGTCATGGTGGCGGTTTCGGGGTCGTTGACCCGGTGGCAGATGCGGCCTGAGCACTGCGCACGGAGTGCGGTGACTCCGGGGCCGAGGTCGGAGCCGATGCGCTGGCCGCAGCAGAACAGGTAGATCCCGAAGGCCCGCCCGAGTTGCGCCACGCGAAGGAGTGCGGTGGAGGTCTTGGCGATCTCGTCTTTCTCGCTCTTGTCGGCCATCAGATACAGCTCAGCCAGCTCGTCGACCAGGGCGACGATCGGAACCGGGCGGATGGCCGGGGGTAGTTGCCAGATGTTGCGTGCCCCGGCTTGGCGGCACAGGCCCATCCGGTCGACCATGAGGGCCACCAGGTCATCGAGCAGGCGTACCGACTCGGCCCGACAGGTGGCCAGCGCCGACAGTCGAGGCGCGTAGGGGGTGAACTCCACGCCGCCCTTGAGGTCGAAGCCGACGAGGGCCACCGGTTGCGGTGCCAGTCCGACGATCAGGGCGTTGGCGAGGTTGGACTTGCCGGACTGGGTGGCCCCGGCGTTCATCCAGTGCGGGACCGTACGGAAGTCGATCACCCAGGATTTGCCGGTCTCCAGCCGTCCCACGGTGACCTTCAGCAGCTCCGAGGAGGCCGGGACTTGATCGATGCGCACCAGCGGATCACGCATGGTCGCGGCCAGCACCACCCGGCCGGGCCGGGGCGAGGAGACCCGGATGGCGTGCACTCGCCAGGAGTGCGCGAGCCGTTCGGCCGCCTCGGCGTAGTCCTCGGGGATCTGGCCTTCCAGGGTGTGCAGGGTGACGCGCCAGCCATAGCGGGTGGGCTTGGGCAGCCACATCCACGGCTTGGTGTCGACGGCCACCCGCTGGAAGCGGCGGCGGACCTTGACCAGGCCCGTGGAGGCGACCGCGCCGGGGGTCAGGGTGAACCACCAGCGTTGGCGCTTCTTGGTCAGCCCGCAGCCGAGAGCGACCTTGCGCCAGGTAGCGCGGACGCTGAGCGCGGTCAGCGGGTAGCCGACCAGGAGCCAGAAGGAGCGGTAGTGCACGCGCCGCCAGACGCGGAGGCACACCAGCAGGCAGAGCAGGCCGATAAGCGCCCAGAGGAGATCAGCCACGTTCGCCCCCTCCCGGCTTGCCGGAGACGGGCACGATCGAGGCGGCCTTGTAGCTGATGCCCCAGCGAACTTCGCCATTGCGGGTCTGCTCCCAGGTGTAGCCGATCATGCCGGTCGGAACGACGTCCTGGCCCTGGGCGATCGGGGGTTCGCCGGAGGTGCCGACCTTGACCAGTTCCATCCGGCCGAACTCGTCTTCGGCCAGCAGCACGGTCTCATAGATGGTGTTGCCCTGCTTGTCGGTCTTGATCTTGCCGCTCTCCTGGTCGAGCAGGCGGGGGCGCGGAGCCTTGGCGCAGCTGAAGCGCAGGCGGTGGGTGTCGACGGGGATCGGGATGTTGCGCATGCGGTGACCTCCTTATTCATCCTGGTCAACATAGTTAACCTAGTTGGCTGGGTTGTCAACGTCCTCGTGGTTGGCTTGGTCGCCCGCCTGTGCTCAACTAGAGGCACTGACGGCGAAAGGAAGGGCGGGATGGTCAAGAACACCGGGCAACCCGCGTACTTGCAGATCGCCGACGAACTGCGTCAGCAGATCCGCGGCGGCTCCCTTGCGCCCGGTACTCCGTTGCCCTCCACCGCCCAGCTGGCCGAGCAGTACGACGCGTCCCTGAGCGTGGTGAAGATGGCCGTCGGCCTGCTGCGCAACGAGGGCTTGGTCATCGGCCAGCAGGGCAAGGGCGTCTTCGTCCGCGACGATGTCCCGCCGGCCCCACCGCCCGCCGACGAGCTGGCCGAGATCCGCCTCACGCTGCGCGACCTATCGGAACGACTGGCGAAGGTCGAGGCGCAACTGTCCGACCGTAGGTGAGGCTCTCACCCCGCACATGACAGCCGGTGACCCGGCGCGCCAGGCCCGCCGTACGGCTGGGCGCAGTGGCGGACAGGTGCCGCCGCCGGTCCTCCTGGCGCATGCCGACCATGACGAGCACATAGCCGACGAACACGGCGGCGCTGAGAACCAGGCCGATGATCAGCAGGAGCGCGCTCACGTCCAGATCACCCCGACCTCGGTGATGCTGCGGGGGCGGCCGGCCGGCCGGCGACTCTCACCGCGTCGCTTGTTGGTCCGGCGCTTGGCGTCCCGGCGCTTGAGCCAGCGCTCCCGGGCGTGGCACTTGCGGCAGAGGGTCTGTCCCTCCTCCAGGGTCGCGCCGCAGACGCAGCCGGGGGTTTCGTCGAGCGGGCTGATGATGGTGGTGATCATTGGTATCGCTCCTTTCGGTCGGTGGCCGTTGGTGTGCGATACCGAGAGTGCGCTGATCAGGGGGGACGAGATCACTACAGGACGGGACATGTTCAGGACGTCCGGTCTACGATTGCCAGGTCCCTAGTCGTCCCTGTGCGGGCAGGTGGAATGGCGAACGAGCGACTGCGCGCAGCCCTTCTCGAACGTGGGGCATCGGTGACCGAACTGGCCGAGGCGATTCAGGTGGATCCGAAAACGGTGGAGCGGTGGATCACTAAAAACCGCACGCCGTACCGGAAGCACCGTTTTGCAGTGGCTTCGTTCCTGAAAACGGACGAGTCCTACCTGTGGCCCGAGGCGTTGACGCCTCAGCAGGTGGCTGCCGCCTCCGAGAGCGAGATCGTCACGCTCTACCCGCACCGCTGGGCCGTGCCGAGGGACGCCTGGGGACGTCTGTTCGCGCAGGCCGAACGGGAGATCGGCGTCCTGGTCTACAGCGGCATCTTCATCGCCCAGGACACCGGCATCATGCGCCTGTTCGCCGAAAAGGCCAGCGCAGGCGCACGGGTGCGGATCCTGCTCGGTGACCCCGACTCAGTCGAGGTCGCCCAGCGCGGCGCGGACGAAGGCCTCGGCGACGGCATGGCCGCCCAGATCAGAACCGCCCTGGTGCTCTACCGGCCGCTGCTGCGCGTCGATGGAGTAGAGCTCCGGCTGCATCACACGATCCTGTACAACTCCATCTACCGCGGCGGCGATCAGCTTCTCGTCAACACCCACATCTACGGCAAGTTCGCCGCCGACGCCCCGGTCATGCATCTACGCAAGGTGCTGGGCGGGGACATGGTCTCGATGTACGCCGAGAGTTTCGACGATGTCTGGGACAGCGCGACGCCCGTAGAGTGCTGATCATGGCCCGCCGCATCGACTTCTACGACGACCCCACCGCACCCGCGCCCAACAGCCTCGTACCGTCGGTCAACGTCGTGGTCACCAACGACGCGGGCGAGATCCTGATGATCCGCCGCAGCGACAACGACAACTGGGCCGTGCCCGGCGGCGCGATCGACCTGGGCGAGTCCCTGCCCGAGGCGGCCATCCGCGAGACGTTGGAGGAGACCGGCATCCGGTGCGAGATCACCGGAATCGTCGGCACGTACACCGACCCCCGCCATGTCATCCTCTACACCTCCAACGGCGAAGCCCGCCAAGAGTTCTCCATCGTGCTGACCGCCCGTGCCGTCGAAGGCGAGCCGACACCGAGCGACGAGTCCCGGGAAGTGCGCTGGGTGCCACGCCAGGAGGTCGAGACGCTGACGATGGACCGGTCAATGCGCCTGCGGATCGGCCACTACCTGGCCGACCGGGCGGCGCCGTACATCGGATAACGGATATTCGTAAGTGCTCTGAGGCCAGACCGGTCGGCGGGGGAACCCAAATGGGTGCCTGCAAAAGAGGAGAGCTCACTCGGGAAGGCGGCACCGATGATTTGGTTGCGCTCAGCAGGGCCAGGTGGACGCACTCACAATGTAGCTGTCCGACTCCGAGTCGAAGGACACCTCAAAGTTGATGTTCCCCTTGAGGATGCAGCTCGGTTCGTCCCCGGGATCTCCGGCGGAGGTGAACTCCCAGCCATTGAATAGGGCGAGATCCCGGTAGAAGGACTGGATGTCCTCGGGTGAGCGGGACTGCCCGGAAAGGCTGTAGAAGCGGCTGATCATGGCATGGTGGTCATCGGGATCGTCGCATGAGCGGTAGAGCTCTTGGCCCGGGATGGCGCCAGGTGGAGCAGCGTCCAGGAGGTTGACGGGTTTCAGCGCCGCTTCGACGGCCTCGTATTGCGCATCGCAGACGCTCCGATGCTCCCAGGCATCACCGAATATCACGAGAACAGGGATAGTGCCCCACACTACGACCCCCGCGACCACCACCAGCAAACAGCCGAGCGCCTTTTTCATGATCGGGACCATAGCGGCCTCGGCGCCGTTACGTAACGGTCGGAAATACGACCGAGTCCTTGCCCAGGCCGGATCGCTTCACCGCTTGACGCAGTTGCGCTAAGAGTGATGGCACAGCTCACGGTGAGACCGCCAGAGCACGCAGGGCAAAGGCGGGGAGGCCATCACGCCGTCTGACTCTGCTCCAAGGCAGCCTGCACGGTGCGGACTGCGGACAGGATGTAGGGCGTCGACGCGGTGATCGATCGTGAGACGAGATGTTCAGGGCCGTAACGTGAGTGGATCTCGGCCAGGCGCTCGGTGACGTCAAGGGGCACGCCGTCCGGGCCGGTGGTCATGTCACAGTAGGTCAGCGCCTCGACCAACTCGGGGCGCTCCTGGCCGAACTCGCTCGTGAGCGCGTCGAAGAGGTCGCGGTTGCGTGCCTCGTTGACCGCGCAGGTGTGGTGGGCGACCAGACGGCACAGTCGGCCATCGGCCTCGACCACGTCACGCAGATAACGCGCGCCGTCAAGCGGATGGAAGCCGGTGTCGACGAGATCCGGGGCGTAGCCGATGTCATGCAACCAGGCCGCGGCGATCAGCAGGTCCGCCTCTTCCCCGAGGATCGGCACCAGCGATTCGGCCTTCGCGGCCACACCCTGGGAGTGCGCCCAGCGGCGCGGCAACGGCTCTTCCAGGATGGTTCTGGCCAGCTCACGGGCCCATTCAGCTTGTCCCATGCGGTTCACGATAAAGGCCGGCCCCTGGGGGACTTCCAGAGTCCGGCCCGGGACGTCCTGAGACGTCTCAATCGTGGAGCAGTCGGACGAACCGGCCCTTGCCATGCTCGGTGGTGATCAGCCCTTCCCGCTCCAGTTCGGCCAGAGCTTGACGGACCGTATTGCGCGAAGCCGCATACCGCCGCCGGAGCACATGCTCACTGGGCAGTATGGTCCCGGCGACGAGTGTCCCGGCGTGGATCTGCTCGCGGAGGTCACCAGCGATCATCTGATAGTGATACGACGGCCCGCCGGATGAATCATCGGTCACCACACGCCCCTTGCCGGGCAGGGTGGCGATCAGGCCCTCGTCCTCCAGGATCGCCAGGCCCCGCCGGGCCGTAGCCCGAGCCACCCGGAACTCTGCCACCAGGGCCGCCTCTGACGGCAGGGCGGTTCCCGGCGGATAGGTGCCCGCCGTGATCCGGGCACGCAGCCGAGCGGCGATCTGGTCATAGACCTGCCCGCCGGTCAGCCACCGGCTCTCCTCGGTGGACATCGACTCAGGCGCGGTAAGCGTCGATGATCTTCTTGAGGTCAAGGCCGAGCTCCCCCTGTTCACCCTCACGCCATCCGGCCCGAGCAGCTTCCGCGATGACGTCGGCGGCCCGGAAGAGGCGCAGGCAGGACACCCGCTCGTCGGGCTGATCGCCCCAGTAGAACCACTGAAACGGCAGGTGGACATAGACCCGGCGGGTCCGGAAGGCGCTGTCGGTCACGTCCAGACAGGGGCGGCCCTTCTGATCGATGATCAGGACTGCGGTTGTCTCCCGGTCGGTCAGCTCACCGTGCAGCGCGGTCAGCAGGTCGACCTGGTAGGCGTGCTGGTTCTCTTTCACGGTGCCCATGCGGCGGAACTCCCATCGGTGTGAAGGAGGAAGGAGGGGAGCCCGGGCGCTGGGCTCCCCTTGCCGTCGAGGGTGGTTTCCGGGGCGGGACTTCGGCACCACGAGTTAGGGACGTCTAGGGACGTCTTGTGTTAGCGTCGCAGGCACCGACCCTGTGGAAGGGGCGCCCCTCATGAACGAGACCCTCCGGCACGCACTCATCCGGGCACGACTGCATCCCGTCGACGTGGCCGCCCGCCTGGCCGTCGACCCCAAGACCGTCACCCGCTGGATCGCCGGCCGAACTCCGCATCCCCGCCACCGTCTGGCCGTAGCCGATCTCCTCGACGTCGACGAGGGCGAGCTGTGGCCCGTGGACTCCCGGAGCCGACGAGGCAGCAACCTCGGGGAGATCCAAGCGGTCTACCCCCACCGCTGGGCCGTTCCGGCCGAGGTCTGGCGTGCCTTCTTCCAATCCGCACAAGACGAGATCGGCATCCTGGTCTACAGCGGCCTGTTCCTCGCCGAAGACGCCGGACTCTTGCGCATCCTCACCCAGCGAGCCCAAGCCGGAGTACGGGTACGAATCCTGCTGGGCGACCCCGAAAGCCCAGCCGTAGCGGCCCGGGGGACAGAAGAAGGCGTCGGCCCCGACGTCATGGCCGCCCGGATCCGCAACACCCTTGCCCTGTTACGGCCACTCCAGGACGTCGAGGGCATCGAGATCCGGCTACACCAGACAGTGCTCTACAACTCCATCTACCGCGCAGACGACGAACTTCTGATCAACCTGCACGCCTACGGCACCCGTGCCCCTGACGCACCGGTCATCTACCTCACCCGCAGCGAGACCGACAGCACAGCAGCAACCTACCTCGACAGCTTCGAGAACGTCTGGACCAGTGCTGAACCCGCAGCTCACAGGGCCTGACATGAGACCTCAACAAGATCGAACGTAACTTAGAGCGTGACTCATTTGGTGGTCGCTCGTTTGATATGGCATGGATGCGTTCCTTCAGC
>NZ_BMQP01000088.1 GCF_014648175.1 Planobispora rosea | reverse complement strand
TCACCGATCGGGGCAGCAGCGGTTCCAGCGCCTGCCATTCGGCATCGGTCAGTTCGTAGCGACGTACCACGCCTTCATGTTGCCCCAGGTCCAGCAACTTTGACGACACGCCCTAGGGTGAACCCCCTAGGCGTGCGGCGGTACGCGTCCGGCGCGCCGTACGTGTGAAGATGTAGGTCAACTGCCTCCGCAGGCCTGACGTTCTCCCCCGTCGATTTCGCGAGTCTGGACCCAGACCGGAACGACATCGACAAGGAGCACGAGATGACCCCCACGAACGCGATCTCCACGCTGGCCTCCTGGCTGACCCGGCACAGCATCGACGTCCTGCGCGTCAGCCTCGGACTGGTCTTCGTGGCCTTCGGCACACTCAAGTTCTTCCCGGGGGTCAGCCCTGCGGAAGAGCTGTCGGTGGCCACGCTGGAGGCACTGTCCCTGGGCACGGTGTCGGGTTACCCGGCCCAGCTCGTGATCGCCTGCATGGAGGTCTTCATCGGCCTCACGCTGGTGACCGGCAAGCTGCTGAAGACCGGGCTGACCGTGATGGCCGGGGCACTGGCCGGGTTCTTCGCGCCGTACGTCCTGTTCTTCACCGACCTGTTCCCCGGCGCACCGACGCTGGAGGCGCAGTACATCTTCAAGGACATCGTCCTGGCGGCCGCGGCCATGGTGATCGCGGCCCGCGCTCTCGGCGCCAGCCTGGTGCCGGCCCACGAGTCCGTGGAGCGGGTTCATGACGGCCGCGAACGCCTGGCGGCCTGAGCCCGACGCGGCGGCGCCTCCCGGATCGGGCATCCGGGAGGCGCCGCCGCGTCGGGCTCAGGCCGGGCCGAGCAGGTCCCACCGGTTGCCGGCGATGTCCCTGAACACGGCGACCTGCCCGTAGGGCTCCTTACGCGGCGCGGTCACGAACTCGACACCGGCCGCCGTCATCCGTTCGAAGGCGGCCTCGAAGTCGTCCACCCGGAGGAAGAACCCCACCCGGCCGGCGACCTGGTCGCCGACGACGGCGGCCTGGCGCTCGCCGTCCGCGCGGGCGAGCAGGATGCCGGTCCCGCCCCCCGGCGGCCGTACGACCACCCACCGCTTCGGACGGCCGTCGTTCGTCAGCGACGGCGCGTCCTCGGCCGGCTCGAAGCCCAGGGCGCCGACGAAGAAATCGATGGCTCGGTCGTAGTCGTCCACGACGATCGTCACCAGGTCGAGATGCACCTTCATGATCCTACGGCCGGGCCCCTACAGCCGAACTCCTGCCGCCGGCCCCCGGACCGGGCGGGAACCGGTCCCGGGCGGTTCTCCGGACACGCTCACCCCTCCCGTTCCCCGCTGTCCCGGGCGGCCAGGAAGTCCTTGATCTGGGCCGCGCCCGAGGCGGCCAGCCACGTGCGCAGGTCCATCAGTCCCGGGTGCAGGGCGCGCGTGGCGGAGACATCGGCCCGGTAGCCGCGTTCGTTGAGCCACCGGTAGGCGAAGGCGAACTCCTCGCCGACGGCCGAGGCGACGGTCTCCAGGGGGATCCGGACGTAGGGCAGCGGCCGTCCGACGGCTTCGGAGACGGCCGCGGCGATCTGCGGCGGAGTCAGCTCGTCCCCGGCGAGGTTCACCGCCCGGCCGATCCAGTCCCCGGGCCGGGCGAAGGCCAGGGCGGTGAGGGCGCCGACGTCGTCGACGGCGATGATCTGCTGCGGCACGTCGGCTGCGAACGGGGCGGTCAGGGTCCCGCCGTGCAGGTGGTAGGCGCCGGTGTAGTTCTCCATGAAGGAGACCGGCCGCAGAATCGTCGCGGGCAGGCCGAGCTCGCCGATGTGCCGCTCGATGCGGTGTTTGCTCACCACGTTCTGCGGCAGCCTCTCGGTTCCGTGGCGGCCCGCTCCGGCGACCGAGGTGTAGACGAAGTGCCGCACGGAAACGGCGTGGGCCGCGTCGGCGACGTTCCGGCCCCAGCGGACCTCGTCCCCGGCCGAGAAGCCGGCCGCGGTTCCCGGGGAACCGACGGTGGGCTGGACGCTGAACACGCCGTACGCGCCCTCGGCCGCGGCCGCCAGGGACGCGGGGTCGTCCATCTCCGCGCGCACGATCTGCGCCCCGGCCTCCGCCAGCGCCCTGGCTGCCGTACCCGCGGGGTCACGGGTGAGCGCGCGGACCCGCCAGCCGCCGGCGAGCAGGTGCGCTGTGACGGTACGGCCCTGCAGGCCGGTGGCTCCCACGACCGCGATGGTCTTTCCTGCTGTGTCCACGACGTCTCCTGGATGAGGGCATGGGGAGAACGCCCAACAAGTGGGGTGGTCCTCCGCTTACGATCGAGTACGATATGGAGGGCCACCCCACTTTTCAAGTCCCTGGAGATCGCATGCTGGAGGGAAACACCGCGCCCGCGCCGTCCGGGCGCCCGATGCGTGCCGACGCGCGCCGCAACTACGAGCGGATCCTCGCCGCGGCCACCGAGGCCGTCGCCCGGCACGGGGCCGAGGCGTCACTGGAGGAGATCGCGCGGCAGGCCGGCGTCGGCTCGGCCACCCTGCACCGGCACTTCCCCTCCCGGCAGGCCCTGCTGGAGGCCGTCTTCCGCGGCAAGGTCGAGGCCCTGTGCGCCTCCGCACGCGACCTGGCGGCCACCCAGGACCCGGGGCGGGCGCTGGGCGCCTGGCTCCGCGCCGTCGTCACCCACGCCGTGCGCAACCGCGGACTAGCCGCCTCGCTGGTGCGCGGCGCCTCCGGCGGCGACCCCGCCCTGGGGGCCACCTGCCACACGATGATCCTGAACGCCGGGGAGGAACTGCTGGCTCAGGCCCGCCGGGCCGGGGCCGTACGCTCCGACGTCTCGATCGCCGACCTCCTCACCCTCGTCAGCGCCATCTCCCAGGCCACCGAGGGTGACCCCGGCGGGGCGGTCCGGGCCGGACGGTTGCTCGACCTCGCCCTCAACGGCGTGCACCCGGGTCCGGGAACGATGATCTGACGTCCCGCCGCGCAACGGCCCGCTCACCGGACTCCGGTCGCGTCTCCGGGCCGCCAGCCGCCCGGCTCGATGAGGCCGGCCTCGTAGGCGCAGATGACCGCCTGAATCCGATCACGCAGCCCGAGCTTGGCCAGCACACTGCTGACGTGGGTCTTCACGGTGTGCTCGCTGACCACCAGGGCCGCGGCGATCTCGGGGTTGGACAGGCCGCGGCCGAGCAGGACCAGTGTCTCCCTCTCGCGGCCGGTCAGGGTGCCGAGGCCCGGCACCTGGGCCGGTGGGCGGGCGTTGCGGCGGACGACGTCGTCGATGAGCTTGCGGGCGACGGCGGGAGCCAGCAGCGACTCCCCGGCCGTGACGACGCGGACGGCGTGGACGAGGTCGTCACGGCGCACGTCCTTGAGCAGGAAACCGCTGGCCCCCGCGTGCAGCGCCTGGTAGACGTACTGGTCGTTGTTGAACGTGGTCAGGATGACGACCTTGGCGGCGGTCTCGGCGCAGATGATCTGGGCGGCCCGGATGCCGTCCATGACGGGCATGTGGATGTCGAGCAGGATCACGTCGGGCGCGTGGTCGCGCACCGCCGCCACGGCCTGGGCACCGTCACCGGCCTCGGCGACGACCGTGATGTCCGGCTGCGTGTTGAGGATCAGCGCGAAGCCGCTGCGCACGAGTTCCTGGTCGTCGGCGACCACGACGCGGATGCTCATGCGGCGCCGGCCGGCAGGCTGATCGAGACGGCGAAGCCGCGTCCGCCCGGTCCGGGGCCGAAGGACGCCGACCCGCCGCAGGCGGCGGCCCGCTCGCGGATGCCGTCCAGGCCGTGACCGGTGCCGCCGGTGTGGCCGCGCCCGTCGTCGGTGACGTCGATGGCGAGCGCGTCGTCCCGCCAGTCCAGCGCGACCGTGACCGTACCGGCGCGGGCGTGTTTGACCGCGTTGGTGAGCGTCTCCTGGACCACCCGGTAGGCGGCCGTCTCCACATCCGGCGGCAGCGGGCGCGGCGTCCCCCGGACGGTCAGGGTGGCGGGCTGCCCGGCGCGGTCCACCCCGTCGACCAGTGCGCCGATGCCGGCCACACTCGGCGCGGCCTGGCCGGTGTCCTCACCCAGCAGGCCGAGCAGGCGGCGGAGCTGGTCCATCGCGTCGCGGCCGGCCGCGGCGATGGCGTCGAAGGCGGCCTCGGCGCGGCCGGGATCAGGCCGTACGGCCAGCGGCCCGGCCTCCGCCTGCACGATCATCAGGCTGATCGCGTGCCCGAGGATGTCGTGCATGTCCCGGGAGATCGCCGCCCGCTCCCGCTCCACGGCCTGGCGGGCCTCCATCTCCTTCTCCCGTTCGAGCTGGCGGGCATGGGCCTGCCGGTTGGCCATCGCGCGGCCCATCGCCCAGACCGCGACGTACATCACCAGCCCGCGCACCACGGTGTCCGCGCTCGGGAAGTGCAGGACCACTCCGGCGAGCTGGGCGGCCGCGCCGGCGGTGAGCACCGACGCCCCCCAGACCCGGGTCCGCTGCGAGCCGTACGCGGCCACCGAGTAGACCGCGATCAGCATCGCGTACGGGACCGGCTGCGGCGCGGTGTCGGGATCGTTCAGCAGGTACGCGCCGGTCGCGGCCAGCACCGCGACCAGGACGGCCAACGGCGCGCGCCGCCGCCACAGCAGCGGCAGCGCCTGGCCGAGCACCGGAAGGTACTGCTGGAGCGTGTAGCCCGTCACCGGGTCCGCTCCCCGCTCGGTCAGCAGGAACGGCGCCGAGTGCGCGGCCAGGGCGGCCAGCGCGATGGCGACGTCCGCGACGAGCGGCGGGATCCGGCGAACGATACGGGCAGTAGATGACATAAGTGAGTTGATCATACTTTAGGTGAACGACGGGCCGACGAGGTTGTAGGTGACCGCCACGGTGGCGAACGCGGTGACGCCCAGCGCGACCAGGGTGTAGGCGATCCTGCCCCGCGTCGACCACCAGCGCTTCCGCCAGGCGGCCGCCGAGCAGGCCAGCAGCGTGGCGGCCAGCGGCACCGTCAGCGACGCCAGCACCAGCAGCGTGATCAGCACGGGGGCGCCCTGCAGGACCAGCGGCAGCGCTCGTCCCTCGTCGGCCAGCAGGGAACCGAACCCGCCCGCGAAGACGATCACGAGCGCGCCCGCCGCCCAGGCGAGCAGCCGCGGCAGACGCGGACCGGCGGGAGAGGCGGGAGAGGCGGAGCGCCTGCGTCGTGCCAGCGCGGCCACGGGGTAGCCCAGCACGGCGGCCGCCGAGGCCAGCAGCGCGGCGGCCAGCAGCCCCAGGTGCAGTGACGGGTGGTCCAGCGCGCCGATCCGGTCGAAGACGACGGTGCCGCCGTCGACCGCCAGCTGCCCGGGCTCGGGGAAGGCGATCCGGCGCCGGCCGCCCTCCTCCTGGAAGACGCCCGGCTCGAACTGGACCCACCGCTTCCGTCCCCCGCCCAGACCGGTGGTCTCGATCCCGCCGCCGGCGGTCGCGGTGACGTGCACCGGGGAGTCCGTCAGCGCCTGCACCTTCAGCAGGCTGCCGTGACTGGTGCGGCTGCTCCGGTACGAGCCCTCGTACTGCCCGGCGGCGGCACCGGGCAGCGCCTTGACCGACGGTGGGCGCGCGGCGGGCAGATACCGCTCGACGATCTTGTCGACCAGCGCGAACCCGTCCAGGCCGTGCCGCCCGGTGCCGTCGCCGTTGGACATCACGTGCACGCCGATGCCCTGTTCGGGCAGCATGAACATGGAGGTGTGCATGCCGGGCATGTCGCCGCCCTTGAACAGCAGGCGATGTCCCTTGTACGACATCTGCTCCCACATGAAGCCCATGCCGGACAGGCGCGGGTGCTCGGTGTACTGCTGCCGCTGCATCTGAGCCGCCACCCCGGATCCCAGACGGGGATCCAGCGCCATCTGCGCCTGCAGGTAGCGGGCCATGTCCGAGGCGGTCGAGGCGGGGCCCGCGCCCGAGGCGGCGAAGTTCGCACAGTTGACGTCGGTCGCCGAGCCGTCCACCAGATACGCCCGCGTGTCCTTCAGCCCTCCGCAGGCGATCACGGAGTCCTCCATGCCCAGGGGGGCGAACACACGGCCGTCCACGTACTGCTCGAACGGCATCCCCGAGGCGATCTCCACCAGGTAACCGGCCAGGGCGACCCCGTAGTTGCTGTAGGAGAGACCCGTACCCGGCGGGCGCAGCCGTTCCGGCTGGGAGGCGGCCAGCGCCTCGCCCAGCGCCCGCACGTCCGCGCCGCTGCCGACGACGTAGTCCTCGTCGAACCCGGCCGTGTGCGTGAGCAGGTGCCGCAGGGTGACCGGACGTCCCGGGTACGTGTCGCGGATCTTGAAGGTGGTCAGGTAGGCGTTGACGTCGGCGTCCAGGCTCAGCTTGCCCTCACCGACCAGTTGCAGGGCGGCCTGGGCGGTGAACAGCTTGGTCTCCGACCCGATGAGGAACCGGGTGCGCTCGGGGTCCACCGGGATCCGGCGCTCCACGTCGGCCCAGCCGTACCCCTTGTTGACCACCTGCCTGCCGTCCGCCACGACCGTGACGGTCGCACCGGGGATCTTCTCCTCGGCCATGACCGTGCTGACGTGCTCGTCTACCAGTGCGCCGACTCCCGCGAGGTCCGGCGGCTGAACAGCGTGCACCGGACCGGCCGCCAGGACCAGCGCGGTGATGAACTCCGTGAACATGCCTCAAGATTCGCGGGAACCCACCCCGCGGCACATCGCCGACGTCACCCATTACGGCCTCCCCCAGGAGGGGGAGGCCGGACCCGCCCGCCGTACCCCCGGCCGTACTCCGTCCCGGTCAGCGCCGATCGCCGGGTTTCCCTCTCACGCCTCGGTGTACCCGCAGGTCCTGCCGGTTCCAGCGTTCCTGCAGCTCCCGCTGGATCTGATCGGCCCGGCGCCGAGCCCGCTCGGTTCGGGTACGGGCGACCTCGGCGCGCGCGTGGGCTCCGTGCAGCATGACGGGGTGGTGATACGGGCGCAGCTGTACGGCCAGCCGGACGGTGAACCCGTCGGCGGTGTGGCCGGTGGCGAGTTCGTCGCAGAGCTGACGGACCAGCCACAGGCCGGTGCCGGTCTGGCGCGGCCCCGTCCGTGGCGACTCGTAACCGGCCAGGAGGCCGTCGAAGCCGCTGCCCTGATCGGTGACCGTGCACACGACGCAGTCGTCGCGGATCCAGATCCGGATCCGGACCGGAGCGCGGCCGTGCCGCAGCCCGTTGGCGGCGACCTCGCCGATCGCGGCGATGATGTCGGCCTTCAGGATGGTGGGAAGCCGGTCCGAGGACAGACGGGCGCGCAGGTGGGCGCGCAAGGACTGCAGATAGGCGGTGTCGGTGAGGCCGGGCAGGTCGTAGGTGGGAGGGTCCGGCTCGGCCACGGGCGGCCCCGCCCGGGCGGTACGGCGGAGCACCTCCACCGGGGAGTCGTACTGCGGGTTGGTCACGGGCCCACCGGGCGTGAGCACGAGCGGATGAGTGTGCGTGAGCTCGGCGGAGACCGCGTCGGAGAGCGTGCGGGCGTCATACAGACAGATACCGCTCACCGGATAACCGTCCATGGCGACGTTCACGACGGCCTCGAATCCGATGCCCTTCTCGCCGAGCCCGGGACGCTCGCCGAAGTCGACCTCAGCGGCCACCTGAACGCGCTCGAAGCCGTCATCGAGATAGCCCAGCACCATGCGGCGGTAGGCGGCCACCGCCGCGGCCGGCCGGGTGTAGAGCTCCCCGCTGCCCAGGGAGGCCACGGGCGCGCCGAGCGCGCCGGACAGCAGCCGGTTGATGTCGTCGCGGCACACCAGGACGACCGCCTGCCCGGCGTCCAGCCCCCGGCGCAGGTGCGGGATGACGGTATCGAGCAGCTCGCGCTGGGAGCCGTACCGGACGAGGTAGTGGAGGTAGGACTCGGCGTTGTCCGTCACGGCTCGCCTCCCGCCGGATGTATGCCGGGCATCGTGTCGAGATCGGTCAGCCGCAGCGCCCGCTCCACCGGCGGCAGGATCGCCGGCCGGTCGGCCTCCGAGTCGCGCGGCAGGAGCAGGTGCCCTTCCCACCCGGGCACAGCCAGATCACCGTCAGGCCCCGCCGCACTCATGACCGCACCGGCCTCCCTGCGAACGGACTCATACGTCCGCCCATTCCGGCCCCCTTACCCCCGGCATCGCCGGTCATACCGGCTCGCCGCGAAACCTCGCGGAACGGCCGGGCCGCCCCACGGGGAGGGGTTTTCACTACTGCGCCAGACGCTGCGCATCCGCCGCTTCGAGGAGCGGTGCGTGGAACTGCCCACCACCGACCGGCTTGTCCGCCGAACCGGATTGTCGCAGCGGTCTGGAACGCTGTGCCATGACGGATTCGATCGCTGCGATGAGGAGTGGGCCATGGGATTCGTGGGCGAGATCTGGCGCGTGCTGCATGGGCGAGAACTCGCCGGTGAGATCACCATCGAGGAAGCCGACTTCCCCTGGCTGGTCGGGCGCTTCACTCCCGGCCCGGCGTTCGCCGCGGTGAAGCCGCTGTTCGACCGCGACCTCGAGCTGATGGAGAGCCAGGACTGGAGCGAATGGGAAGAGGCGTATGCAGCGATCCGGAAGGAGGTCTCCCTGGTCGCGCCGTCCGGCCCCGCCGCGGAGTTCCTGCTGCACATCGAGAAGGACGAGGCGTGGTTCCGCTGGAGTGACACACCGTTCGATGAGTCGTAGGCGCCGGCCTGGGCCATCGATCACATCGACTCGACGTCGATCACCGGCCTGACCGCCAAGCCTGTGATCAACATTCGGATCGCGGTACGCGCACCGAAGCCGCCGAACGCCTACAAGACCACAGGACAGCACGACCGAATCACCGTCAGAGCAAGCGAAAGGCCAGGTCAGACGAGGTCTGCCCTGATCTTCGGTCGGTGCCCCCCCTGCGTGGATCGGACCAGATCTGCGCCCCAGGTTCCGCAGTTGGCGGTCACATATATGCCGAATCTGGTGTGAGCTGCGGAAACGCCGACGAGGCCGGGAGAGGGCGTGTGCCTACGCTCTCCCGGCCTGCCCAGATCTTGCTCAAGCGGGATCGAAAGCTGTCACCCGAGGCGGCGGAGCGATGGAAAGCGCCTGGTAGATGGCCCTGTGACCGGGCCGCAGCGGAGTGGGCTGAGTGATCGTCCCAGCCTCCCCGGCAAGGGTGACCTGCTTGAGCCGGGAGATCTCCCGGCGGATATGGTGCCGGCTTCGCCCGACGGAACGCTCCGCGACACGGGGTGTTGGCGAAGGGCAGCACTACCACGGGGATGCCCAAGCCGGTTCGCTCGGTGGCTTTCTCCCCCAACGGCCACCTGCTGGCCACCGCTGGTGCCGATCAGGCGGTGCGGCTGTGGAAGCCGGTGGCCTCACCGAGGTGAAGAACCTGGGCAATCCCGCAGTGCTGGAGCGCGGAGCGCGGAGCGCGGAGCGCGGTAGCCAGCGTCCCCACCTGTGCCCGGTATGTCAGATTTCTGGGTTGTGTTAAACCGGGCTTTAGATGGTGGTAAATGGCGAAGCTTCACCCTGGCCGAAACCCGCGTGCGGCCGGAGGCGGAGATCGCCTAGGCTGCGCGTGTGCTTCCCGATGCGCCCTGGCCGTCGATGACCCACCGCGAAGCCACGGCCGAGCTGGTGCTGGCGGGCTGGACGCCGTGCGGCGTCGGTGACTGGGCGGTCGGCCTGCGCTCCCCCGACGGGCTGTGGGCGGCCAGGGTGTGCCCGTTCGACCCGGCCTACGCCGCCTTCCTCGAACTGTGCCGCCGCCGGGCCGGCAACCCCTACCTGCCGCGCGTCGCCTTCGACACCCCGCTGGAGGGCGGCGGCACCCTGGCCGTGCTGGAGTTCCTGGCCCCGCTCGATGCGGAGCGCGCCGGAGAGGTCGCCCGTCAGTGGCGGGAGGGCACGGGAGAGGCGGCCCTGGCCGAGGTACGGCGGGCCGCCGCCGCGATCGACGCCGAGTTCCGGGCCCGGACGCCGTGGTGGGACGGCGTCGACCTCAACCCCGGCAACGTGAGACGGGCCCTCGACGGTCGGTTGGCCGTCATCGACGTGTTCTGCGTGGACGGCGCCTCTCTGTACGGGCAGGTCCTGCGGGACGCCGAGGTGGTCCGCGCCAAGCTGCCCGGCCACCGGCACCTCCTCGACATCCCCTACATCGCCCGCGAGAGCACCCCCGAGGAGATCCGGGCCCTGCGCGCCGCGTGGCACCGCGCCCCGTAGGAGCCGGTCCCGAGATCGCGGGAGCCGTTTCGGCAGCGTGGGAGCCGTTTCGGCAGCGTGGGAGCCTACCCCGGAACCCGGGAGCCGTTTCGGCAGTACGGAAGCCGGTCCCGGAACCCCGGCCAGAGCTGCCCGCCCTCTCCCCGGTTCCCCTCCCACCGGCCGTGGGGTGGATCACCAGGGCGCCGTCACCGCCGGCGGGGTGGCAGACTTCGATCATGACCTCGGAGA
>NZ_BMQP01000087.1 GCF_014648175.1 Planobispora rosea | reverse complement strand
CGGAGAAGAACTCCGGGAACCGGTCAGAGCTCCAGACGCCTAGCCACCCAGAAGCCTGGATATCAAGGCACGATACGTTGTCTGATTTTGTTCTGCGAGGGTCACGAGGGCATCCAAAACGGTTGCTTTATCTAGCCGGGGCTGTCCTGTCTGCTTCCGGATTCGCAGCATTAGTTCGTCGTGCTGTTCAATTTGCTCAGGAGTGAGCCGCCAGGTAAACGCAGTACGGTCATCAGCTTTCTTCGCCTTAGTGGCCGGCGCCTTAGACGTCTGGACGCCTCGGCTTCTGGACTTCTTGACCTCTGGACTTCCGGCCGTCTGGGCTTCAGCCTCGGCGAGGGCCTCATCGGCGGTCGGGGCAGTGGCGCCGCCGCCGGCAGGAATGAACATCTTCCCCTTGCTCTTGGAGGTGGTCACCGTGCGGCCTCCAGTGCCCGGAGTTCATCGACCAGTTGGGAGTACGCCCCGGTGGTCTTGGGAAGCTGTCCGACTACGTCGGCGTAGATCTCGCGGTTCTGCTCAATCTCGACGGCAGAGACCCGATAGCCGGCTTCCTCGACCTCTTCGCGGGCCTCCTTCGCGCGGCCGACCCCGGCCTTGGGGACCCGGGTAAGCAGGACCGTCATCGGGACTCCGGTCGGCTTGACGATCGAGTCAGTGGCTGCGAGACGGCTGAGCTCGTACTTCTCCGCGCCCACGGGGGCGATGACGTGATCCGCGACGAGAACGGCCTGGCGGAGCACCTCGGGGGCCTCGCCACCGATGTCCACGATGATTCGGCCGGCCCCGGTTTCGCGCTGGTGGAGCTGAATGAAAGGCACGAGAAGGCCCATCCTTGGGCTCCACTGGACCACGTGGAAAGGAAGCTCGTCACCATTTGCATATACGAGAGTGGCCCAGTGGGTAACTCCCTGAGTTCCGTGGTCCGCATCGACAACGAGAACATCCTCGCCTTTCTCGGCGAGGTCAAATGCAGTCATCATTGCTGTGGTGGACTTACGGATTCCCCCTTTGAGCATGGCTATTAACCATAGAGGAGTGCCATTTATTGCCATTTCCTTTTTCTTCTCCTGGATCGAGACGTCTGGGTGTCTGTACGTCTACGTGCCTATGGTGACAGGCGACGGCGGATCTGTCGCGTGGGGAAAGGGGGGTTTCCTGATCCTGAGAATGAGCTGTATCTGAGTATGGTGGTTGGTATGGCATACGAGAAGATGACAATCACCCTGCCGGATCACCTCGCTACGGCGGTGCGGGCCTCCGCGGAGGCCGCGGGTATGCAGATCTCTCCCTACATCGCTCGCGCGCTGCGTTCGGCGGTGCTGAGCCAACAGTTGGCCACCACACCGCTGCCGGCCGATGCCGAGTGGGCGGAGGTCGCCGAGGCGGAGGAGTCGGGTACTGGCGAGGCCACCGCGTGAGGCGCGGGGAGATCTGGACGATTGAGGGCATCGGCCGGGCGATCGGCAGAGAGGACCGGATCGTACTGATCGTCAGTCATGACGCGCTGGCGGGCTCCGCGCCCATGGTGATGGTGGCGCCGATCGACACCGCGGGTGCAGCGCCCCAGACGCTGGTCACTGTGCCGATCGCCGATCCGCTGCCGGCGTTGCTCCGGCTCGATATGATCACGGCGGTCCGTCGTGAGCGGCTTCGCACACCGCGGGGCCGGCTCAGTCCGGAGGATCAGGAGCGGGTGGACATCGCGTTGCGCACCGCGTTGGACTTGTAAGAGCTAAAGGGCCCGATGCGGGCCCTTTCTTATATTCGCTGGTCAGTCCCTTATTTGCTTGGCGTCCAGACGTCTGGACGTCACCTAGCGGTGAGATTGAGCTTTCCCTCCTTGACCTTGTACGAGATTTCGTATGAAGTGGAGGAAGACAGAGCGTACGAAAAATCGTACACACCGAGGACAGGAGATCATCCCCATGTCTGACATCAAGTTCGTCCAGCAGGACGACGGCAGCACAGCGGTTGTCATCACCCTGCCCGGCAAGCATCTCGGGGCCGATGCGGCATTCCTCGCCGACTGGGCCGACACGATCTTCTGGGCACTCGACCGGCTCCGCTCTGGCGCATGGGACGCCCGGGGGACGGAAGCCGTTGCTGAGATCGGCACCGCACTCTCCCACCTGGAGACCAAGCTGACCCCCCGACTGGAGGGACTCCGAGACGCCCTAGTCCGCCAGCACTTCGCAGCCGGAGGCACCTACACCCTGCTTGCCGCTGCACTGGAGGTGCCCCGCTCCACCGCACAAAGCCGCGCCGACAAGGTCCGCGACGCTGCCCCCTCCCGATGGGAGGCATGGGCACGAGCGGAGAGCTACCGCGACAGCGGCGCTCCCATCCAGATCGGCCCGGACGACGATCGCCCCGATGAGTACCGCTCCAGGCCGACGCTGGATGAGATCCGGGCCGCGCTGTCGGAGCTGATCGATCACATGGAGACCAAGCTCAATGACGAGCACGCCGACCGCCAGTACCTGACGGAGCGGACCCTTGCCCGCCTGATCGAGATGCGCGACGCGATCTAAGGGAGATCACCATGTATGAGCACCGGTTCATCGCGATCACCGAACAGCGGGCAGAAGCGATCAACGAAGAGCTGACCAGGGAACTGGCGGGAGGCTGGGAAGTCGTCTCCCACCACATCGACAAGAGCGATCTCACCAGCGTCTATGGCGGGATGCGGGGCATGCGCTGGACCTACAACGCGACGTTCGTGCTCCGTCGCGCCCTGCCCGGCTCTGAGACCCGCACCTTCACCCACCCCAGCGTGTTCGAGGGCATCAGGAATGGCGCGGACTGGGCCGACCCTGAGTGTGACCCCACCCGCATCGACTGGGCCGACCGCCAGGCCCGCGCCGCGATCCCCTTCGAGGTGATCAACGGACGCCCGGTCAACCCGTGCGAGCGCACCCGGATACGGTACGGCCGCGGCGAGCTCGGCCACTGGGGCGAACAGCTCTGCGCCGATGCCATAGCTCTGGCCACCGATCCCCGCGGCCGGCGCTGGCTGGCCATGATCGAGCGGGCCGACGGCAACGGGTGGGCCCTGCCCGGCGGCTACGTGGACCCCGGAGAGGACCCCACCCGCGCGGCGATCCGGGAGCTGGCCGAAGAGACCGGCCTGCACCTGGAGGATGAGACCTGGCAGGCCCTACCGGCCCGCTACGTGCCCGACCCCCGGGCCTCCGATGAGTCATGGATGGTCACCGTCCCGTCCATCACGGTGCTGGCCGTACGGGGGCCTGAAGACCTGCCGAGGCTGGTCGGCGGCGATGACGCCAAGCGCGCGGCTTGGCTGAGGGCCGAGAACCTCGCTCAGCTCACCGCCGATGTCGAGATCCGCGGCGGTCAGATATTCACCGCCCACCGAGAGCTGTTGACCGCCACGCTCAACGATCACTGAACGACCGGGCATGCCCCGTCCACCTACCGACTGAAGATCCCCACTCGAATGGAGGCCCCGATGGGCAGCAAGGACAAGAACACCGAGAAGACGAAGGGCGTCACGGTGGGAGGCAAGCACTACGGAGGCAAGACCGTGACCGCCACCGGTGGTAAGACGGTCATTGCGGCTGGCCGCAAGGTCCGCTCGGATAAGCCAATCAAGGTCACGGAGAACCGGGACGGGACCGGCGCGAGCTACACCAGCGATGGTGACCTGCACTTCGATTGATCTTTAGACGTCTAGATGCTCAGACGTCTAGAAATCTAGAAGTCGAGACGTCACGAGCAGTCAACAGAAGAGGCGCGTCCGGGAAGACGGCCCGGACGCACCCCTGATCACCACCCCCGCACCTCGCAGATACGGAAAGGCAACCGCTTTCATGATGCACTTAGAAGCCCTACGGTTCGGCCTCGCACTGGTCACGATGTTCGCCGCCCATCAGGTGGCGGACCACTGGGTCCAGCGCCACAGCGACGCCCGGGACAAGGCCGGCCCCGGCCTGGCCGGCTGGCGAGCTAACCTCTCGCACGTACTCACCTACACCATGACCCTGGCCGCGGCCCTGCTCGCGGTCGAGCTGCGCTTTGATCTCGGATTCCATGGGGGATGGGTCTTCGCCGGCCTGACGGTCAACGCCCTGACCCACGCGTGGGCCGACCGGCGCCCTCCGCTGCGAGCGCTGGCCGTACGGCTCGGGAAAACCGAGTATTGGGATCAGGTTCCGGGAGGGTCTTACCAGCTCGACCAGGCATGGCATATCGGCTGGCTGTGGGTCAGCGCCTTCATCATCGCGATGTAGAAGGAGATTCAATGGAGCCGAAGGAAGCACTTGACCACCACGGAAGAGGCTGACATGGGACTGCTCAAGCCCACCCCAGTGGAGAAAGCCCGGATGCGCGAGCTGAGCGAGGCCATTGAGCACGCCGAGAGCCTCGGCGTGCGGAGCGAGGACGATCACGAGGCCCGAGCCGCTCAGGCCCGCATCCGCCGCGCTGAGGAGGACCTCGGTCCGGTGCATCGGTGGATCGCCCGGGATCGCACCCGGTAGCCGATCACCCACCGCCAAAGGGCCGGTCCCATCCTCGGGGGCCGGCCCTTTCGTCATGGCCATGCCTCGGGACCAAGGCGAGCGTCCAGGCGCACCGCGAGATCCGCCGGAACATCCTCCCGGCGGCTCCAGCTCGCTCCGCATGGGCAGATCACCGCGCGGGCGATGCCGTCGATGACGGGTACGGCCCATCGGTGCGGGCAGGAAGGATCGGCCTCGTGCATGGTCTCCAGGGTGGCCGTGGGAGAGGCTCCATGCTGGTCAGGGGCCGGTATGTGGGGGAAGATCCCAAAGCGCGCGAAACTGTAGTGAACTAACTACTGTTAGTTACATGAGTGCTGACAGAGGGCAGTACCCTCCTCCACCCGACCCTCTCCCCCGCTGGGGACGCCCGAAGACGCCCCCGCCGGAAGGGGACGACTGCGCCCCGGAGGCCCCCGAGCCCTGGCACGGCGAACGTCCCATGATCGAGTGGCGGAAGGTCGCCATCCCGGTCGGGGTGCTCGTCCTGGCTGGCCTCATCTCGATCATCTCGGCATGGCCGGAGGGCTCCCCGCCGGCGTCGGTCGCGGCCCCGAGCTGGCCGGCGCTGCCGTCCCTGTCGGTGGGCGAACCGAGCGAGCAACCACGGGAGTCCAGCCGACGTGCTGCCGCCTTCACTCCGGCGCCGGCGACCGATCCGGAGGACTGGCCGTACCTAGACAACCTGGTTCCCCCCGACCTGTCCCTGAGCCCCACGGCAAGCCCGTTGCCGAAGCCGTCCCGCGCGACCAGCTCACCACGGTCAAGCACGCGGCCGGCGCTGCCGTCGCGCCCGGTGGTCGGCTGGCCGACCTTCCGCCCGCATCCGCCGGCCGTTGCTCCCCGGCCGGCGGCGCGCTCGACCTCCCGGCCGGCCGCCCCGAAGAGCCGCCGCACCCCAGAAGAGCACCCCCGGCCCCGCAGTCGGCCCCGGCCCCGGCCGGCGCCGCCGCCGGCGAGCGGGGCCACGTTGAACGAGGCGATGCACAACCGCTGTGATCAATTGTTCTCCCGGAGCGACTTCCGCAACGGTGCCTGCCACGCCTACATCCGCCAGCAGACCGGCCAATAGATCGCCTCGCGCGAGGCCCCTGCCCACCTCGGGGCAGGGGCCTCGCCGCGTCGTATGGCGAGCGATTCCGCGCGACACCTTGTGTCCCATGTGCCTCATTACTGACCAAATGACACAAGTCATGGCACTCTGTCGAAATGACTACTCCCCCCGGCGGCCCTTGGCCACCCGAGCCCACCCCGCCGCCGTCCGCACGCATGCGTTCCGCTCCCACGCCCCCGCCTGAGTCCTGGGAGCCCGACCCCCCGAGGATCAGCCCGCTCCGCGCCGCGCTGATCGTCGGCTCCCTGCTCTTAGTCGGGGTCGGCGTGCTGCTGGGTTGGCCGGATGCCACCCCGAGCGCGGCGCCGGCCGATGCCAGCCCTACCCCGGCCGTGACCGTCACGATCCGCGAGCGGCTCCCCGCCCCGATCACCTCGACCCCGCCGGCTGCCAGCCCATCGCCTCGCGTGAGCCGTACCCCGGTCGGCTCGCCGGCCAGTCCCCGCCCCACGGTGACGGTCACCCAGCGCGTGCCGGCGCCCAAGGCAACCACCACCGCTCCGCGGCGGCCGGCCCGCTCGCCGACGCCGGCCGCCTCCACAGAGCTGCCTTTCACCGGCCCCACCGAGGCGCCCCCGGTGCCGGAGTGGTGCCCGCCCGGAACCATCGTCAACGAGTTCGGCGGATGCTCACCCGACCAGCCGCCCCCGCCTCCCGGCTCATGACAAGGTCCTGGAGGGCAGCACTCTCCAGGACCTTTGGCTGATCGGCTCTCGCCGGCGCGTTGTCAGGTCCAGCCGTCGCGAGCGCGGCCCTCCAGGACCGCCAGGATCACGAAGGTCCGCAGCACCAAGCCCTCCGCCGCGTCCTCACGATCGAAGGCAAGCGAGCTGGCCAGCGCTGCCAGCGCCGCGGGGTGAACGTCATCGGAGCCGATGCTGTGGTGGTGGGCGTAGTCGAGCATCGCCGAGGCGTAGAACTCCTGCTCCACGTGCTCCTCAGTGGCCGCCAGGACCGACAGGGCACCGGACCTGTAGGCGGAGCCGGCCTGATCCACCAGGACCTGAGCGTGAGCCTCCGGCGCTGCCGCATGCCAGACCTTGGCCAGCTTCGGATCATCGACGACCCTCCGCACGTGATCGGCCAGGTCCGCCCCTCGCCCTCGCAAGACTGCGCTCGCGCCCTCAGCCCGGATCAACCCGGCCTGCCGCGCGGTGGGGTGTGCCGCCATGGTTCAGCCTTCCTCGTTGATCGTGTTGAAGTAGATCGACGTGATGTTGTCGATCGTCATGCCCTGCACGTAGTAGGTGCTGATCAACCGGTTGATCTCTGCGGCGACCGCGCCCGGACCGTGCTGGACGAACACATCCGCCAGGTGATCTAGCTCGCCGTCCGGCACCCACTTACCCAAGGTGAGGGTCCGCTCCTTGGTGTCCGACGACACGGTGACCTTCCCCGTGATCGTCAACCCGTTGTCGAGATCGGCCCGCGCCGCGCCGGCGGTGTTGCGGGCCTCCTGGGAGAAGTCCCCGTGCCCATCGGCGCTCTGGGAGATGCCCAGATCGCTGACCGGCGAGACCGGATCTTGCGGCTCCCCGGTGGCCGCGGCCCTCACCTGTTGCCGGCGAGAGGGACCCATCCGGCTGTCTCGCAGCGCCTGGTGAAGGCCGGTGGCGCTCTGCCGACTCCGGGTGTCTTTGGCCTCTTGGCGGCCGGACGCGTAGCGCTCGATGGTACGCACGCTGACCCCGATGAAGGCCGCGAGCCGGCTCTTGGCCTCCCCGCGGCTGAGGCCCTCCGCCTGTGCCCGCTCCAAGATCTCATTGGTGCGGCCTTGTGTCGTTTTCGGCTCGCTTCTCTCCGAGCGGCCGGTGAACAACGCGTAGGCCGCGTCCGGCAGACCCTTGGGCTTGCCGCGCATGCTCGGCATGGCCCTACTCCTCCATTCCGAGCTTGGTCCGCCGCCAGTCGGAGGCGGTCATGATGTCAGCGCTCTTGGTCCGATACAGCCCCAGCTCCGCCGGCCGGCCGCGCTGCAGAAGCGGGAACCCGGGGTTCTCCTTCACCGGATCAGGGCTCGCCGTGGCGTAGTACGCACAGTCCGAGGTGATCCCAATCGGCCACCGGCCGCTCTGCCGGCCGATCTCCACGACCTTGCGGATCAGCGTGGTCCGCGCCGTGGCCACCACGGCATCGGTCCAGTCCGGGCGCTGCACCCACGCAGTGCCGTGGGCCAGCATGCCGTACCCCTCGGCATAGGTGGCCTTCACTGCCCGGCGCACCCGTTCCTCTTCGGCCGGAAGCTCCGGAACGCCCTCACCTTCCGGCAGGCTCGCCAGCGCGGCCCCGAGCCGTTCGGCGATCTCCTTAGTGATCCGGCCGGTATGGCTCTGGCCCTGCTTGCGGCCCGGCCGCACCCGTCCGGCCGGCGCCGGCGCTTCAGGGGCCAGGTAGGCGTCTATCAGCGCCTCAGCGGGCAGTCCGTGCTTGAGCGCGAACGCCACCGTGGTGGTCTCCCGCCAGACGGGTCCGGTGCCGTCCGCCGCCGTGCGGAACAGCAGATCCGGCAACAGCTCAAACGGCTGGCAGCTCCCGCCCACCAGCCAATAGCCGGCCCGGCCCGGCTGGAAGCCGGCGTCGACGCCGGCGTGCTCCAACGGGTCCCATGCCAGGTTCGCGGAGTTGATCGCCCCCAGATACGCCCACACCTTGTCGTAGGGGATCACGTACTGCGCGGCGAGCTCTTCCGGCGTCCACAGCTCGATCGGGCGCTGCCAGACCAGATGCACCTCCCGCGGACGCAGAGACTTCGCCGGCGTGCCAGCCCCGTCCCACTTGCGCAACGGAGTCCGGGCGCCCGGCTCGCGCCGGCCGCGCTCGTACCGCTCACGGATCATCGTCGTGAAGGAGCTGCCGGCGTTGTAAGCGAAGGGAACCCCGGTCAGGGACCGGTACCGAGCCAGCAGATACGCCGCTTCCATCGCGGTATCGGCCGGCGACAGATACAGCGCGCACTGAGCTTGGATGTGCTCGCGCGACTGCCAATCGATCACCGCAACCTGAAGCGAGCTCCCCGCCTTAAACCAGCTCGTCCAGGCCCCGATGCCCTTACGTGAGCACTGCCAGCCGGCCGCCGCCGCCTCACTGATCGCCCGCGGGATTGGGGCCTCCGCGCTCTTCTTCCTCCGCGTGCCCGGCACCCGGGTACGGCTGCCCGGCGTGGCCACGCTCGGGGCCTCGGGGTAGCCGAGGCCGATCGCCAGCTGTGCGGTGATGGCGATCGACCCCGAGCCGATCAGATCGGCCACCGCCTCCAGGAAGGCCGGCCACGAGTCGAACGCGGGGCCGGCCTCCACCGCGGTCAGGTTCTCCCCGTCGCACGTGTAGAGCCCATCGGCGTCCGCCGCCAGCGCGAGCACCCGCCCGGCCGGCGCCGGCGGGTCGTCGTTCGACGCGTTCATCTCGCTGACCGGCGCCTTGCTCGCGGGCACAGCCGCGGAGGTGTCGGCCGCGCGGGGAGCGGTGTTCACCGCGGTGAACTCCTCCGCCGTGCTGCCCGGGGGCGGGGGCATCTCCACCGCCATGTCGGTGGGCATGCCCGGCTCTGGCTGGCCATGCGGCGCTGGCTCCTCCGCTTCGGGCTCCAGCGCAGATGGGGCGGCCTCGGCTACCAACTCCAACGTAGGTTGCACCGGCTCGCCGGTCGAGCCCTGCGCCGGCTGCTCCTGAGGGATCTCCTGGGTGTCTGGCTCGTCAACCTCTACCGGCACGAGCCCGGACAACAGATGCGCCCGCTTCGCGCTGCCGGCGACTTTGACCATGCCCTGATAGCCCACCCGGCCCTTCTTTCCGGACGCCTGGACATGCAGCAGACCCCGGGCCTTCAGGTTCTGCAGGGCGATCGTGACGTCTTTGATGTCGGCCTCCGCCGCGATGCGCCGCAGCGCAGCCGGAATCACCGCGACCTCCGCGGGCACTCCCTCGTCACTGCTCAGGTCCCAGCCGGCCACCTCGCGCGGATAGCGATCATTGGCAATCATCGCTTCGTAGCCGTGCCGAGTCGGCCACTCGCCCGGCCGCGCGGCCATCGCATCGGCCACCGCCGCCAGCAGTCGCGCGCCTGGATCGGCCCCGCGCTCGATCAGGTGCGCCCCCAGCTCCTCCAGGATCGGGCCGGCCGCCGCCCGCGCGGCGTCGGCCAGCGCCGGCACCCCGGCCAGCTCCGCCAGCATCACCGCACCGGCCACCCCGAACGACAAGCTCTTGGCCAGCCGGCGCACCACCCCGCCGCCCGGGGCGCCCATCTCGGCAAGACATCGCGCGGCCAGCTCGGCGAACTCCCCGGGCCTCAGGCCCCGCTCGATGACCGCGGCCAACCCATGGCCGTAGACCTGACAGGCCAGCCGTTCGACGCGCTCGGCGTGCTCGGCATCGATGGTCAGCGGAGAACTGACCTCGATCACCCGCGCGGCGATGCCCTCATTGGCGATCTGCGACAGGATCGACTCGTTGCCGGTGGAGGCCAGACAGCCCCGCCAGGACCCTTGGGAATCGCGGTGCTCACCGCTGCGATCGGCTGAGTCCCGCTCCGCACCTTGCAGGTAGGAGAAGATCGACGCCTCTAGCTGATCGGCGCGCATCGCCGATGAGCCCAGCTCATCACGGAACCCGGTCAAGCAGTGCAGGGACCTGAGCCACGAGCCGGGACCCTGCTTGGTCACCGACCACGAGCGGATCACCCCATCGGGCTCGGGGCGCCCGAACTGGCTGGCCGAACAGATCAGCGTGGTGGTCTTGCCCTCCGACGATCCGCCCTTGATCTGGACCATGTAGGACTGCCGGCCCAACGGCCGCAGGTACAAGCCCCCGATGGTCAACCCCACCACCAGCGCCATTTTCGGGGAACGCGCGACCTCGCCAAGCAGCTCCGCCCACTGCTCAGGCGTGCCGGCCACCGTCCCGTACCCCCGGGGAGCGATATCGACCGGCGGCATGATCAGCCGCCCCTCGGGGCTCCACCGTGCAGTGGTCTCATC
>NZ_BMQP01000086.1 GCF_014648175.1 Planobispora rosea | reverse complement strand
CTGGTGGAGCAGGACCGCCCTGGTCAAGCGACTGCCGATCCTGAAGTGACCGCCCGCGCGGCGCCCGTCCCCTCAAAAGACAGGGGACGGGCGTTCGCTTTTCGGAAAGGGCCTCCCCGCGCGGCGGAGGCCCCGGGCGAGACCGGGGAACCGATCGGAACGCACGCCGGAGACGCAGCGGGCACGTCGGCCCCGATGGTGGGGACCAAATCCTCTACGTGATCAAGATGAAAACGGGAAAGGTCGTGCCCATGGAGAAGCTACAGAGGATCGACGCGTACTGGCGCGCCGCCAACTATCTGTCGGTGGGGCAGATCTACCTGCTGGACAACCCCCTGCTCAGCGAGCCGCTGGCCGCTGAGCACATCAAGCCGCGCCTGCTGGGGCACTGGGGCACCACCCCTGGCCTGAACTTCTGCTTCGCGCACCTGAACCAGGTCATCCTGGAGCGCGACCAGGAGATGATCTACATTGCGGGGCCCGGGCACGGGGGGCCGGCGGCGGTGGCGCACGCCTGGCTGGAGGGCTCCTACACCGACAAGTACCCCGACATCCCGCAGAACACGGCCGGGATGCGCCAGCTGTTCCGGCAGTTCTCCTTCCCCGGCGGGGTGCCCAGCCACGTGGCCCCCGAGACGCCCGGATCGATCCACGAGGGCGGTGAGCTCGGCTACGCCCTGGCCCACGCCTACGGCGCGGCCTTCGACAATCCCCGCCTGGTGGTCGCCTGCGTCGTCGGCGACGGTGAGGCCGAGACCGGCCCGCTGGCCGCCAGCTGGCACTCCAACAAGTTCCTCGACCCGGCCCGCGACGGCGTGGTGCTGCCCATTCTGCACCTGAACGGCTACAAGATCGCCAACCCGACGGTGCTGTCCCGGATTCCCGAAGCCGAGCTGATCAAGCTCATGGAGGGGTACGGCTACCGCCCGCACATCGTGTCCGGGCACGAGCCGGCGGCCATGCACCAGCTGATGCAGCAGACTCTGGGGGCCGTCTTCGACCAGATCGCCGAGTACAAAGAGGGCCGGGCGGACCGCCTCCCGATGATCATCCTCCGGTCGCCCAAGGGCTGGACCGGCCCGGCCGAGGTCGGCGGCCTGCCGGTGGAGGGCACCTGGCGCTCCCATCAGGTGCCGCTGGCCAACGTCCGTGACGATGCCGGAGCCCGGGCGATGCTGGAGCAGTGGATGCGCTCGTACCGGCCCGAGGAGCTCTTCGACGCCGACGGCCGCCCGGTGCCGGAGATCATGCACCTGGTGCCCGACGGGCCGCGGCGGATGAGCGCCAGCCCGCACGCCAACGGCGGGGAGATCCTGCGCCCGCTGGCCATCCCGGACTTCCGCCGCTACGCCGTGGAGGTCAAGGACCCCGCCGCCCAGCACAGCGAGCCCACCCGCGTGCTGGGCGCCTTCCTGCGCGACATCATGGCGGCCAACCCGCAGACCTTCCGGCTGATGGGCCCCGACGAGACGGCCTCCAACCGGTTGAACGCGGTGTTCGAGGTCACCGGCCGGGCCTGGAACGCCGAGGTGCTGCCCACCGACGAGCATCTGGCCGCCGGCGGCCGGGTCATGGAGGTGCTCAGCGAGCACCTGTGCCAGGGCTGGCTGGAGGGCTATCTGCTGACCGGCCGCCACGGCCTGTTCAACTGCTACGAGGCGTTCATCCACATCGTGGACGCCATGTTCAACCAGCACGCCAAGTGGCTGGACGCCTGTCACGACATCCCCTGGCGGCGCCCGGTGGCCTCGCTCAACTACCTGCTGTCGTCGCACGTGTGGCGCCAGGACCACAACGGCTTCAGCCACCAGGACCCGGGCTTCCTCGACGTCGTGGTCAACAAGAAGGCCAAGGTGGTGCGGGTCTACCTGCCGCCGGACGCCAACACGCTGCTGTCGGTCGGGGACCACTGCCTGCGCTCACGCGACTACGTCAACGTCATCGTGGCCGGCAAACAGCCGGTGCTGGACCTGTTCACCATGGACGAGGCCATCGTGCACTGCACCCGCGGCCTGGGCATCATCCCCTGGGCCTCCACCGACGCGGGCGCCACCCCGGACGTGGTGCTGGCCTGCGCCGGGGACGTGCCCACCCTGGAGACCCTCGCCGCCGCCGCGCTGCTGCGCCAGTACCTGCCCGACCTCAAGGTCCGGGTGGTCAACGTCGTGGACCTCATGCGCCTGCAGCCGCCCACCGAGCACCCGCACGGCATGCCCGACGCCGAGTTCGACGCCCTGTTCACCACCGACCGGCCCGTCATCTTCAACTTCCACGGCTACCCCTGGCTGATCCACCGCCTGACCTACCGCCGCGCCGGCCACCACAACATCCACGTGCGCGGCTACAAGGAGGAGGGCACCACCACCACGCCCTTCGACATGGCGATGCTCAACGACATCGACCGCTACCACCTGGTCGTCGACGTCATCGACCGGGTTCCGGGACTGGGCACCACCGCCGCGCATCTGCGTCAGCAGATGCTCGACGCCCGCCTGCACGCGCGGGCTCACACCCGCCAGCATGGTGAGGATCCAGCAGACATCCGAGACTGGACCTGGACGCATTGATCGACTGAGCTCAACGAGTGTCGAGGCCGTGGTCGCGGAAGCGTGCGTGCACCCGCTCCAGGAGCCCTGCGTCCGGCGGCTCGACGCCAGGCAGGGGGTAGGGCAGGCCGAGCGCGGCGTACTTGCCCTCGGCCATCCGGTGGTACGGCAGGACGTCGATGTGCTCGACGTTGGGCAGCGCGGCGGCGAAGCGGGCCAGCCCCTCGACGTTCTCCTCCAGGTCGGTCAGCCCCGGCACCAGGACGAACCGGATCCAGGCAGGCCTGCCCAGCTCCGCCAAGCGGCGCGCGAAGCGCAGCGTGGGGGCCAGGTCGCCTCCGGTGAGGCGCCGGTAGAGCGCGGGGTCCCAGGACTTGACGTCCAGCAGGACGAGGTCGGTGTCGGCGAGCATCGCGTCGGTGGCGCGGTCGCCGAGGAAGCCGGAGGTGTCCAGTGCCGTGTGCAGGCCCAGCTCGCGGCAGCGGCGCAGGATCTCGGCGGTGAAGGCGGGCTGCTGGAGCGGCTCGCCGCCGCTGACGGTGACGCCGCCCCCGGCGACCTGGATGAACCTGCGGTAGCGGGCGATCCGGGCCATGAGTTCCTCGGCGGTGGTCGGGGTGCCGCTGCGCCGCCGCCAGGTGTCGGGGTTGTGGCAGTACAGGCAGCGCAGCGGGCACCCGGCGGTGAACACCACGAAGCGGGTGCCCGGCCCGTCCACCCCGGTGGAGATGTCCCAGGAGTGGACGGAACCGGTGAGGGGGGCCGTACCGCGACCGGTGGTGGGACCGGTGCCCGGCCCGGCCGGGCGGCCGGGCCGGGTCCCGTCAGACCGAGCCGTGGAAGGTGCGGTTGATGACATCGAGCTGCTGCTCCCTGGTCAGGCGGACGAAGTTGACCGCGTAGCCGGAGACGCGGATGGTGAGCTGCGGGTACTTCTCAGGGTGCTCCATCGCCTCCAGCAGGACATCGCGGTTGAGGACGTTGACGTTCATATGGAAGCCGCCGGCGTCGAAGTAGCCGTCGAGCACGCCCACCAGGTTGGAGATCCGTTCGGCGGTGCCACGGCCCAGCCCGCCCGGCGTCACCGTGCTGGTCAGCGAGATGCCGTCCTGCGCCTGGTCGTAGGGGAGCTTGGCGACCGACAGCGCCGAGGCCACCATGCCGTGCCGGTCCCGGCCGTTCATCGGGTTGGCGCCCGGGGCGAACGGCTCGCCCGCGCGGCGGCCGTCGGGGGTGTTGCCGGTGTGCCTGCCGTACACCACATTGGAGGTGATGGTCAGCACCGACTGGGTGTGCTCGGCGCCCCGGTAGGACGGATACCCGCGGATCTTCTCCATGAAGCTGCGCACCAGCCCCACCGCGATGGAGTCGACCCGGTCGTCGTCGTTGCCGAAAGCCGGGTAGTCGCCCTCGACGACGTAGTCGACCGCCAGGCCGGTCTCGTCGCGGACGACCCGCACGCCGCCGTACCTGATGGCCGACAGACTGTCGGCGGCCACCGACAGACCGGCGATGCCGCAGGCGAGGGTGCGCTTGACCGGATAGTCGTGCAGCGCCATCTCGATGCGCTCATAGGCGTACTTGTCATGCATGTAGTGGATGACGTTGAGCGCGTCGACGTAGGTCTCCGCCAGCCAGTCCATCATCCGGTCCAGGGCCGCGGCGACTTCCCCGTAGGAGAGGTACTCGCCGGTGAGCGGCGGGAGCGCCGGGCCGACCTGCTCACCGGTGATCTCGTCGCGGCCGCCGTTGATCGCGTACAGCAGGGTCTTGGCCAGGTTGACCCGGGCCCCGAAGAACTGCATCTGCCGTCCCACCGGCGCGGCGGACACGCAGCAGGCGATGGCGGTGTCGTCGCCGGACACCGGGAGCAGCAGCCCGTCGTTCTCGTACTGGATCGAGCTCGTCTCGATGGAGGTCCGGGCACAGAAGCGCTTGAAGCCCTCCGGCAGGTCCGGAGACCAGAGCACGGTCAGATTGGGCTCGGGCGCGGGGCCGAGGTTGTGCAGGGTCTGCAGGAACCGGAAGCTGGTCCTGGTGACCAGGGGACGGCCGTCGGAGCTCATGCCGCCGATCGACTCGGTGACCCAGGTCGGGTCGCCGGAGAACAGCTGGTCGTATTCGGGGGTGCGCAGGAAACGGACGATCCGCAGCTTGATGACGAAGTCGTCGACCAGTTCCTGGGCGCGCGTCTCGTCGATCGTCCCCTCCTCCAGATCGCGCTGGAGGTAGACGTCGAGGAAGGTGGAGGTACGGCCCAGCGACATGGCGGCGCCGTTCTGCTCCTTGACGGCCGCGAGATAGCCGAAGTACAGCCACTGGATCGCCTCCTGCGCCGTCGTGGCGGGGGCGGAGACGTCGAAGCCGTAGGCGGCGGCCATCTGCGCCAGCTCACTCAGCGCACGGATCTGCTCGGCCAGCTCCTCCCGGTCGCGGATCACGTCCTCGCGTGAGGGCGCGTCGTCCAGGGTGGCCAGCTCCGCCTTCTTGGCCGCGATCAGCTGATCTACGCCGTAAAGGGCGACACGTCGATAATCACCGATGATCCGGCCGCGGCCGTACGCGTCGGGCAGGCCGGTGATGACACCCGAACGGCGGGCCGCCCGGATTCGCGGGGTGTAGGCGTCGAACACGCCGGCGTTGTGTGTCTTGCGGTACTTGGTGAAGATCTCCCTGACCTGCGGGCCGAGCGTGTACCCGTAGGCTGCCAGCCCGTTCTCGACCATCCGCAACCCGCCGTTGGGCATGATCGCCCGCTTCAGCGGGGCGTCGGTCTGCAGGCCGACGATCAGTTCGCGGTCCCGGTCGATGTAGCCGGGGGCGTGAGAGGTGATCGAGGACGGGGTCGAGGCGTCCACGTCGTAGATGCCGCGTGCTCGCTCTTCGGGGAACAGGGCGGTCAGACGGTTCCAGACGGCCAGCGTGCGCTCGGTGGGCCCGGCCAGGAAGCTCTCGTCCCCGGTGTAGGGGGTGTAGTTGGCGTGGACGAAGTCCCGCACGTCGATGGCCGAGCGCCAGACGCCTCCGCGGAAGCCGCGCCAGGCGCCTTCCCCGGCGACGCGCCCGACCTCAAGGGTGATGCTCATGACGGAACCTCCTGCGAACTTCGGTGGCGATTCCATCTTCGGCAGCGGGGCTCCGGACGACCGGAGGAAGACGTCCCCGAGGCGGGGGACCTTGGTCACGAGCGGCGGGAGCCCGATGGCCCTCCAGCGGGCGCGGAACGTGTGACCCCGCACGTCCGGCGGATCGGATCGTGCGGGGTCATGGTTCCGCGCGGTAGCGCGTGCGGGGCCGCCCGGAGCGGGTCACGCCGCCCGGAGCAGCTCGGGGACGGGCCGCCGCGGGGCGCGCGGTACGGCGGGGCCGTACCCGAGACGGACGATCATCTGGGGATGGCCGCCGGGATGCCGGGGATCGGTGTGACGGCGCATGTCGCGCAGGTCCAGCGGCTGGTTGAGGAACGAGGCGGACAGGCCGCGCACGGTGGCCACCAGCAGCAGGCGCTGCAGGGCTTGGCCGGCGCGCAGCCAGTCGGTCGGGCCGTCACCGGGGGTGGTCAGGACGACGAGCTGGGGGTGGGCCTCGAAGCGGACCCGCTCCCGGGTCACCCGCGCGAAGTCGCGGACGGGCGCGAGGTCGCCGATCGGCCGCGGCCCCTGGACGTAGGGCGGCACGCCGTCGGAGCATGACTGCCCGGAGGTCCACCGGGTCAGCTCGGCGCGGTAGCCGCGGTCCCCGGTGAGTGATTCCTCGGCCGCTGCGATCTCCTCCAGCAGCGCGGAGACGGCCGGGCCACGCAGGGAGACCAGGCCGGCGCCCTCCATCTGGGCCGCGGTGGTCAGCTCGTCCATGACCGCCCGCGGGACGGGGGCGTCGGCGAACGGCTGGCGGTTGGTGCGCCGGGTGGTGATCGCCGCGTACAGGTCATGCTCGGCCTCGGAGACGGGCGCGGCGGCGGTGGGCCGTACGGCGGCCAGCAGGGTGGGCGAGCCGTCCCCGATGGCCGGGGCGGACCAGGTGACCGGCCGGTGGCCGCTGACGCGCAGGGCGAGCCGGAGGTTGAACAGGGCCGCGCCGCAGCTGATTCGCAGGGAGCGGCCGCGCGGGTCGGCGACCCTCAGCCAGCGCTCCGGGTCGGCGTGGAGCTCGATGTACTCCCGGTTGCGGACGACGAAACGCCACGGCTGGGTGTTGTGCACCGAGGGCGCGGTGCCGGCGGCGGTGATGAGACGGCGCGTTCCGGCGTGCGTGGCCAGTGGGTTGAGCATGGTGAACCTCCTTGCCACGAGGTTGGTGCATCGCCGTCGGCCGCGGGCAGAGGCGAAGGTCCCGGCGGCGCGGGACCTCCGGACCACAGGACCTGCGGGATTGGGAAGGACGGGGATCGGGGATGGTGGCAGTCACTGAGTGTCATGACTTTTTACGAATATCTGGGGGAGACGCGCGGTGGGAGGGCAACTTCGGGTGATCCGGCAGCGGATCCGCTCCGTCCGCTCCATAGCCAAGATCACACGGGCGCAGGAACTCATCGCCACCTCCCGGGTGTCGAAGGCCCGGGATCGCGCTGCGGCGGGGGAGCCGTATGCGCGCGAGATCGCCAGAGCGGTCTCTACCCTGCTGAGCCACCACACGAGTGCCGATCACGCACTGCTCGACCTCCGGCCCGACACCGCGCGGGTGGCAGTCCTGCTGATCACCGGTGACCGGGGGTTCTGCGGGGGCTACAACAACAACGTGCTCCGGCAGGGGGAGGCGCTGGCCGCCCTTCTGCGACAGCAGGGCAAGGAGCCGCTCTTCTATCTGACCGGCCGCAAGGGCATCGAGTGGTACCGCTTCCGGGGCCGCCCGGTGGTGCGCGAGTGGACGCAGATCTCAGCCGCGCCGTCGTACGGCGCGGCGGCGGAGATCGGCGAGGAACTGGTCGGAGCCTATGACACGCCGACCCGGGCGGGCGGGGTGGGCGAGGTGCACGTCGTGTTCACCGAGTTCGTCTCGATGCTGACCCAGCGCACGACCGTCCGGCGGATTCTGCCCATCGAGGTGGAGGAAGAAGCTGGTCCCCCGGGGGAGCGGTCTCCGCGGGCGCCGTTCGCCTTCGAGCCCTCTGCCGACGCGGTCCTGGACAGTTTGCTCCACAAATACGTCAATGCCCTCATCTGGCACATGCTGCTCACCTCGGCCGCAGCTGAGCAGGCTGCCCGGCGCACCGCGATGATGGCGGCCACGGAGAACGCCAGACAGATCATCGGTGAGCTGACTCGCCAGGCCAACGCGGCCCGCCAGGCGGAGATCACCACCGAGCTGACCGAGATCGTCGGCGGAGCCGCCGCGCTGTCGGATTCAAGCAGGCGGTGAGGGATCTGCGCGAGGGATGGGGCGAAGTCCGCACGGCCGGTGGGAGCGGGACTACGGCCGTCATGGCCGTCATGGCCGTGGCGCTTCCGTCCCTGGGAGGCGTCGGCGGTGACTCCGTCAGCCGCCACGCACGCGCGGCGCGGCGGCTGACCTTCCGTCACTTCGCTGACCGAGGGTCTCGCCGCGTTCGGTAGCGGAAAGCCTCCGGCGCGCAGTCCCCGTGCTCGGCCTCCGGGCGGGCGGCCAGGAGCGAGCGGGAGAAAGAGGGACGGAAGTCCCATCGGTCAGGGCCGTTTTCCTGCGACGTGGGGTCGAAGGAAAAGGTCAAATGATGACAGATTCCCGGCTGTTGGGCAGACGCACCACGGGTCACATGAGACCTGGGACGGTCACCGGCCACCGCGCCGTCCATGCCGAGAGGGCCACCGCCGACCGGGCAGGTGGTCGCATCACTGTCAATCGGGAAACACCATGAAAAAGACAGAAGGCGGACTACTCCCCGGAGTGGCCGTCGCCGATCACACCGCAGCGGCGGGAGGAACGGCCCCGCGCGCCGAGAAGGGCACCCGCCTGGGGCTGCCGCAAGCCGTCGCACTGGTCGTCGGCAACATCGTAGGTACTGGGATCTTCCTGCTCCCGGCCTCGCTGGCGGCCTTCGGGACGGTCAGCATCCTGGCGTTCGGCATCGTCACCCTCGGCTCGCTGGCCCTGGCCGTCGTCTTCGGGCGGCTCGGCCGGCGCATCCCGGCCTCGGGCGGGCCCTACGCCTACGCCCGGGACTCCTTCGGCGAGTTCCCGGGCTTCCTCAACGCCTGGTCGTTCTGGATCACCGCCTGGGCCGGCAACGCGGGCATCGCCGTCGCCTGGGTCGGCTACGTCGTCTACTTCGCCGAGGCCGCCTTCGGCCTCGACTGGAGCGGCACCGGCGCCCAGGTGGTCATCGGGCTGATCGGCCTGTGGATCCCCGCGCTGATCAACCTGGCGGGCGTCACCAAGATGGGCGCCTTCCAGCTGATCACGACCGTCCTGAAGTTCGCTCCGCTGATCTTCGTGGCGATCGTCGGCCTGTTCTTCATCCAGGCCGACAACTTCGGCCCGTTCAACGCCACCGACGGCTCGTGGATCGGCGCCGTCTCGGTGGCCGCAGCCCTGGTGCTGTTCGCCTACTCCGGCGTGGAGAGCGCCAGCATCGCCGCCGAGAAGGTCAAGGACCCCGCGCGCAACATCGGCCGTGCCAGCGTCTACGGCACCCTGGCCTGCGCGGCGCTGTACATGCTCGGCACCGTCGCGGTCTTCGGCACCGTCCCGCACGAGAAGCTGGTGAACTCCACCGCGCCCTTCGCCGACGCGATCAACGCGATGTTCGGCGGCAGCGCCTGGGGCATGGTGATGGCCGCCTTCGCGATCATCTCCGGCATCGGTGCGCTGAACGGCTGGACCCTGCTGGTGGCGGAGATGCCGATGGCCGCCGCCCGCGACGGGCTGTTCCCGAAGATGTTCACCCGGATGCGCGGCGGCAACGTGCCCTGGGTCGGCATCGTCGTCGGCACGGTCTTGACCTCGATCACCTTCGTGATGGCCTTCGCCGCCGAGAACGCCTTCAACACCATCCTGCTGCTGGCCACCTTCACCACGGTCGTGCCCTACCTGTTCTCCGCCGCCGCCCAGCTGTTCTGGCTGGTCACCGGCGAGCGTCAGGTCAGCGGGAAGGGGCTGGGCTGGAACCTGACGCTGGCTGTCGCAGCCCTGCTGTTCACCTTCTGGATGATCTTCGGTGCCGGCAGCGACGCGGTCTTCCAGGGCACGCTCATGCTCCTGGCCGGCATCCCCGTCTACATCTGGGTCAAGGCCTCGCGCGGCGAGTACGGCCCGAAGGAAACCAAGCACATCTCCACAGGAGAACTCCGATGAACTTCCACGTCGGCTCCGAGGTCGGCCGGCTCCGCCAGGTCATCCTGCACAAGCCCGAGCTGTCGCTCAAGCGGCTGACCCCGTCCAACAAGGACGACCTGCTCTTCGACGACGTGCTGTGGGTGCAGCGCGCGGTGGAGGAGCACGAAGAATGGCAGCAGGTGCTGCGGGACCGCGGCATCACCGTGCACCTGCTGACCGATCTGCTGCGCACCACCGTCGATCTCCCCGAGGCCCGCAAGCACATCCTCGACGGCGGCGTCGACGAGCGCTTCTTCGGGCCGATGGCCACCGACGCGATCCGCAACACCCTCGACGGCCTGGACACCGCCATGCTGGCGCGGTTCCTGACCGGCGGCATCACCAAACGGGAGATCATGGAGCTGGGCTGCGAGCCCGAGAGCGTCGCCTTCCGGGTGCTGGAGATGGACGGCTTCGTGCTGCCGCCGCTGCCCAACCACCTGTTCACCCGGGACACCTCCTGCTGGATCTACGGCGGGGTGTCCATCAACGCGATGAAGAAGAAAGCCCGCCAGCGGGAGACGGTCAACTACGAGGCGATCTACCGCTACCACCCGATGTTCGCCTCCGGCTACGACCGGCCGGACACCGAGGGCGGCTACCACGTGTGGATGCCCGGCATGGCCGCCGCCCCGGCCACCATCGAGGGCGGGGACGTGCTGGTCATCGGGCACGGCGCCGTCCTGGTCGGGATGAGCGAGCGCACCCAGCCGCAGGCCGTGGAGACGCTCGCCACCCGGCTGTTCGCCGAGGGCGCAGCCAAGAAGATCGTCGCACTCAACATGCCGAAGGCGCGGGCGTTCATGCACCTGGACACGGTCATGACGCAGGTGAACGTGGACACCTTCACCAAGTTCGCCGGTCTGGGCATGCTGCCGTCCTACACGATCGAGCCGGGCGACAC
>NZ_BMQP01000085.1 GCF_014648175.1 Planobispora rosea | reverse complement strand
GTAGACCTGCGCCAGCTCCCGGCGGATGGTGACGGCCTCTTCGGTGACGGGCAGGGCCTCAGCGGGACGGCCCAGCTCAGAGAAGCGGATGCCGAGGTTGGACAGGGAGCGGGCGAGGTCGGGACGGTAGCGGTCGGGATAGCGCTCGGCCAGCTCCCGGCGGATGGTGACGGCCTCTTGCTCGGCGGGCAAGGCTTCAGCGGGACGGCCCAGCTCAGAGAAGCGGATGCCGAGGTTGGACAGGGAGGCGGCGAGGGCGGGAGCGTAGCGGTCGGGATAGCGCTCGGCCAGCTCCCGGCGGATGGTGACGGCCTCTTGCTCGGCGGGCAAGGCCTCGGCCGGGCGGCCCAGCACCGCGAGATGGTTGCCGAGGTTGGACAGGGAGGCGGCGAGGGCGGGAGCGTAGCGGTCGGGGTAGACCTGCGCCAGCTCCCGGTAGAGGGTGACGGCCTCTTGCTCGGCGGGCAAGGCCTCAGCGGGACGGCCCAGCTCAGAGAAGCGGATGCCGAGGTTGGACAGGGAGGCGGCGAGGGCGGGAGCGTAGCGGTCGGGATAGCGCTCGGCCAGCTCCCGGCGGATGGTGACGGCCTCTTCGGTGACGGGCAGGGCCTCAGCGGGACGGCCCAACGCCGCGAGATGGACACCGAGGTTGGACAGCCACCGCGCACGTTCCCCAGCCTCCGCATCCGCCGGAATACTGTCCAGGATGCGCCGCGCCAACAGGGCATGCGCCTCGGCCAGCACCAGCGAGGGATACGGCAGAACCTCATACAACGCCACCAGTGTCTCCCGCGGCGCCGGAATCGAACCCACCTCATCGGCGACCCGCGGAAGCAACCGCTGCAGGAGCCTCCCCGCCGCCTCCACCTCCTGCGCCGCCCGCGCCAACGTCACCAGCGCACGCCGCCCCTGACGCTCATCCAGACTCTCCAGGCACGCTGCCAAAAGCTCGGGAGAGCCGCCGAGTTGCCGGGTGACGTGCAACTCCGCCAGCCGATCCGGCCGCAGTCGCCCCAGCCACTCCCGGTCATCATCAGGGGGGTATAGCTCCCGCAACCAGTCAGCCACCAGCACCGAGGCCGTCGCGCCGGGCACCCGCCCCACCACCTCGACCGCCTGATCGCGATCCCGTGCCCCCAACAAGACGCCGGCCGCCACCGTCTGCTCCACCATCAACGTGCTCAGCCCCTGCGCCCCCTGATGGAACCCCCGCGCCTGCGCGCTCTGCACCCAGTAGCGCCGCTCATGGCCGAGCAGCTCCTCCAGCACATCTTCCAGCTTGACCCTGATCGCGCCGGTATCGGCCCGCATCGATCGCAGCACCACCACCAGCGCCGCCGCGTGCAAATCCAAGATCCGGTGAGGGTCGTCTCCGAGCTCCACCTCAAACCGCTCCGGCGTCTGCGTCTTCAACGCCTCAGCGAAGTACGGCACCGCCTCGGCCACCAGATCACGATCCGACTTGTCCGCCGTCACCTGCTCGGCCAGCGTGATGCCCTCATCTCCGACCGCGGCCACCATCTGCCGCACCCGCGCCGATCCGGCCCCCAACTGCCTCCACCACTCCCCGGCGCTGCGTGCCAGCAGCAGCACCCGCACTCGCTTGCCCTCATCGGCTGCCACCTCATGCAGCAGCGCCGATAGGCCGGTCCGTGTCTCGGCGTAATCGACCACGATCAAAACCTGCCGCCGGTTCACCGCCCGCCACCGGGACAACGCCTCGGCCTCGGCGTCGTCACCGACCTCCAGCACCCCCCACCTCGGCCACAGTCGGTTGGCCAGCTCCACCGCCAGACGCGACTTGCCCACTCCGCCTGGCCCCGTTAGCAGTTGCAGCCGTCCAGCCTGGGGATCACCACACCAGGCCAGCAGATCCTCAAGTTCTCGTTCCCGGCCCTCGAACGGCACCACGCCCCGCGAGGCGTGCAGCAGCAGCGCCGGACCGGACACCTCCGGCAACGGCTCGGCCGCCTCATCCAGCGCCTCCCGGGCGGCATCCCGCTCCCGTTTCCAATCGAGCAGCGTCGGTGCGAAGGCCGTAGTGATGCCGCCGATCACGGCCCCCACCACCGTCACCAGCGGCTTGCCATCCGTGAAAGCCGCCACCGCCACCGCGGCCGCAGCAGCACCGACCACAAACGCCGCGAACGCGCGCTGAAACCCGCCCATACCTTCCTGTGTAGAACGCGGCCGAGGCCTTGGCGATCAGGGTTGCGCAATCGCAACCGACTCTCTTCAGGCCGTGACGATCGCTCACTTCGCTGCCCGCCGTACGGGGACGGGGCGATCGGCTGCCGCGACCCTCCTTCGTCGGGCCTTGCCATCGGATGAGCGGGGCTGATCATCGGCCGGGGTGCTGCACAGCAGCGGGATACAGCAACCCTGCCTCACGCGGCCGCACGCCCCCGGTCGGCATCTACCGTCTGAGCAGGGGAGCAAACGGCCTATGTGGTGACCGACTCCCGTTTGCAAGCAGGATGTCAGGAGTTCGAATCTCCTAGGCTCCACCAGCCAAAACGCCCCACACCTGATCTCGGTGTGAGGCGTCCGGGCCATTAGCGGGCCATTAACCCACCGGGACCAGCGCACCCGCGCTCCCGTCGTCATCGTCGCCCCGGTCCTTCTTCCGCTTCTTCGCCCTGCGCTGCTCGGCCTTGGTCCATGACGGCGACCTGCCAGACGAGTTCGCCGGTGGTCTTGTCCTTGGCGTAGACGGTGCGGCCGCTGGCGGAGGCGTCGAAGTCCTTGACCTGTTCGACCTCACCGACGGCATAGCAGCCGTGCGGGAAGACCTGATCGAAGCCGATCGGGATGGGTCCTTGGATTGCCATGTTGATCACTCCTTTGGTCGATCTCCTTCGGTGGACGTCCGCTTGTGCGGACAAGTTCGAGAGTAGGTGAATTAACTCGTCCGAACAAGTGACTGAGTGGCGAGCCGGTAAGATTTACCGTCGTGGCAGCAGGCCCAGCAGCTCAGCGGCAGCGGAAATCTAACCCCGGACCGGTGCTGTCATACAGTTCCACGATCACCACTCCGGCAGCGAAGCCCTGACTGTGATACGCGGAGCGCTCCGACGACTCTGGAAGCCACACGGTGATAGCTGGCGGAGCTTCCTCAATGCCTTCAATGTTCGCCCGGTCGTAGTAGTCGGTCAGTTCGCGGATAGGCAAGGAGGTCCGCAACGTGAAGCGGGCGCGATAGTCGCAATGATCTCCATTGCCACGAAGCGCGATGGATGCATCAGGACCGTCGTAATCCATCCACTCGGTGCCGGGGGGAAGAGGATAGTTCTCGAACCGGCCGATCATGGCGGTCAGCTTCGCGTCATTGATCCACATAGGGATCTTGATCAGGAGGGTTAGGAGAGCCAGTCCGACCACTGACATGAACAACAGGAACACGCGGCCGCCTTGCTGGCTGCGCCAGAAAGACTGCTTTCTCGGCGGCTCTTGCTCTTCGGTATGGGTAGGGAGAACGCTCTGCATGACACCACCTGAGGCTGATCTACGTCACTGAGTAGACATCCTGCAACTCGTGAAGATCGCCGGGCAAGGCCACGCTCATCACCAGCAGGACGGCCCCGGTCGCATCGTGCACCGTGGCCAGCACCCCGAGCACCGGCTTGGGCGAGCCGAGCAACTCGGCCTCCTCCTTGGTCGGAGCGCGTGCGGTCAATCGCTCAGTGATGTGATCGAACCGTAGATGCTTGACCGTCTGGAGATGGTGGCGCACCCCGTGCCGCAGCGGCTCGGGCTTGTCCAGGTCGGTGCCGAGGGCGATCTCCAGCGGGAACCACAGCGTCTCCACCGCCGAGCACCGGCCGCCCCGCATGACCACTCGCTGGCGGGTGATTACCGGGGTCCGCTCTTCGGCGCCCAGTAGACGCGCCACATGGCGCGGAGCCGGAACGCGCCGCACGTCGGTGACGTTCTCGGCGCTTTCGGGATGTTCGGCCGTTGCCAGCGCGGGACGGAGGCGATCGGCCGGGCTTTCGGGCCGGCCCTTCACGAACGAGCCGCGCCCATGTTCGCGCTCGATCCAGCCTTGCATGGCCAGCGTCTGAAGCGCTCGAACCACGGTGGTTCGGCCCACGCCGAACTCCCGTACAAGCTGTGTTTCAGAGGGCAGCATGTCACCCGGGGCGTACTCGCCATCGGTGATGCGCTGCTGGATGGCCGTCATCACCTGGGCATACTTCGGGGGAGCGAAGTCCATGCTCATCTTAACCACCCGATCGCTCTTGCACTTGTCTGCATGAGTACAGTACCGGTTGAGACGGGGCCTGTCAGGACCTCTTCACGCAGCGAAACGGCTATCGCACCATGCCGGACAGCAGCGCGATCCACACCGCCCGAGCCTCCCGCAGCGACCAGGCGTCACTATGCGTCGTGTCATTTTTCCTGTCGTTGATGACGGTGCGCTGAATAAAGGCCAGCCCGCCCGCCCCGCACAACTCGTAAAACGTCACCCGGTGCTCATGGCAGGTCCAGGCCACCACCCGGATCCGGCCGAAGCGACGCGTGCGATGCCAGTTCAGGCATTCATGCCCGTCCCGGGTCGGAGGCAGATATGGAGCCGCGCACGACGCACCCCAAGCACCGCTCTGATTCCTGATCAAGACGAGACTCGTTCGAAGCGCACGGCCCCGGCCGGATCCACGCTCGTCCGGAAGATCACATGCCGGGACCAGTCGTCGGGAAGCGTGCCGAAGTCGTATACGCGGTGGATGATGCGGCCCCAGGCCGAGACGTTCGTCTCCAGACGCAGCAGGGCCGTACGCAGTGCGTCCATCGAGGTTGCCTGTCCCGGACCGGTCCCGCACGGCCCGAGTTCCTCGGTGCCGCCGGAGGTGAGGAAGACCTCCCACTCGAACATCTCGGCGAGCTGCTCCGGACCATCGCAGTACAGGCAGTCCTCACGCGAGGACTGCTCCATGTGCAGGCCCATGGCGGCCACGCATCCCCGACGGGTGACGATCTTCCAGCCGCGCCCGTCGCATTCGGTGCACTTAACCGGTGTTGCCATGCCGGAAAGGATGTACCGCCATGCTTTCTGTCCCTATTCCCCGCGGATATATCACCGGGGGATATAGAGTCCTCCCTAGAACGATGCACCACCTCAGGAGACGATCACCGGAGGTCGGAATGCACGGGAATGCTTTCAAGCCGGTCAAGATCCCTGCACGGATATGGGACCGCGACGAAAGCCGAGAAATCCTCAAATCCCGGGATGTAGCCGGACTATTCAACCTCGCTGTCAAGTACAGCGGTGCCACCCAGGTCCGTATCAGCGCCGCCACCGGCATCCCCCAGGGCCGCATCAGCCAGATCATCCACCGCCAGCGCCAGGTCACCGACCTGGAAGTCTTTGAGCGCATCGCCACCGGCCTCGGCCTGCCCGATCACGCCCGCATGCTGTTCGGCCTGGCCCCGCTGGATATCGCCTCACCCACCGGGGACTATGACGACGACCACCAGGAGCAGGCCGACGAACTGACCGCCCGGATAGAGGCCGCCGCCGCCATCGACCCCGTCATGGTCATGATCCTGTCCACCGACACCAACAACCTGCGCCTTCTGGATCGGCGACTCGGCGGAGTCGTCATCGCCGACAAGATGCGCGCCCAGATCAACCAGATCGAACGCGCCCACCGCCACGCCGTACGGCCCGGCATCCGCGCCCAACTCGCCCACGTGCTGGCCGAGACCTCATCCCTGGCCGGATGGCAGGCCATCAACACCGGCGCCCTATCTGATGCATGGGAGCACTACGAGCACGCCAAGGCCGCCGCCCGCGAAGCCGGTGATCCCGCCCTCTTGGCCTATGTCTGCGGAGAACAGTCCTACGTCCTGCTGGAGTTGGGGCGACCGGCTGAGGCCACCGAACTCCTGCAGCACATCCACGCCACCCACCGCGAGCACATCCCCGGCCGACTCCGGACCTGGCTCGCCGCCGCCGAAGCTGAAACCGCCGCGATCCTCGGTGATGAGACCGTCTGCCGCGCCGCACTCGACCAGGCCGCCCGCCCTGCTGCCGGACGGAGCCGCCGACGCGGACATGCCCTATCTGTCACTCGACCGCCACCACCTGGCCCGCTGGCGCGGCAATTGCCTGGTCCGCTTCGGTGACCCGAGCACGGTTGAGGACCTGCGCTCAGCACTGGCCGGGATGGACGGCACCTACAACCGCGCCGAGGCGGGAGTCCGCTGCGACCTAGGTCATGCCCTCCTGGCCCAGGGCGAGCCCGAGGCCGCACAACCACACATTCAGCGCGCCCAGCAGTTGGCCACCATGACCGGCTCCCGCCGTCAGCGCAAACGCATCGACGAACTGTCCCAAGCGGTCAAACGCGCCCTGCGTTGAGCCGAGCCTGCGCCGCATACAGCCCGATCAACGTCCCCGAGGTCCAGATGTCCCCCCGGGCGATCATGTCCGGGATCTGCGTCAGCGGCACCCACTCGATGAGATCCGCCTCAACCTCCCCGGTCGGCGACCCGACGTACTCGGCCCCGCGGGCAAGGAACAGGTTGTGCTCCGAGTCCACCATGCCGGCCATCGGCTGGTAGGTAACCAGGTGCTCCACTTCCTTGGGCCGGTATCCGGTCTCTTCCTCTACTTCCCACACGGCCGTGGTGATCGCGTCCTCACCCGCGTCGATCAGGCCGCCGGGCAGCTCCCAACCCCACCGGTCGAACAGGAACCGGTGCCGCCACATCATCAGCACCCGATCCTGATCATCGACCACCACCGCGATCGCCGCCCGGTCCAGATGCACCGCGTGATGCTCGAACCGCTCCCCGTCCGGGATCTCGACGTCCACCAGCCCGAGCCGGATCCACCGGTTGTCGTAGATCAGCCGCTCACCATGCACGATCCAGCGCGTCTGCTCGTCATTGGTAGCCACACAGCGAAGTTACCGGCCGAGATCCCTCGCGTACATGGAGACAGCCGGACCAGGTAGACCGGGAAAGAACCTCAGCATCCTCACCACCTGCATAAAGTGCACGCATGGTTGCTTCCCAGGTCGCCGGTCCCGCCAGCGAGACGCCGCAGCGCGGCCGGTGGCGGTGGGCTCTCGCCGCTCCGGTGATCATCGCTTCGATGCTGACGGTGCTGGCTGCGGCGACCCCTGGCGGCAACACCCCACTGATCATCGCCGCTGTTCCCGCATGGCTGTTGGCCTTCTGCTTATGGGTCACGTTCCTTGTGATTCGCCGCTACCGGCGTAGCGGATGGGCCTACCTTCTACCGCTGGCCGGTGGGCTGGTCTTCGCCCTGGTCAGTTCAGGAACCCCGCTGCGCGTCGCTTTTGCGATGTCCGAGCCAGCTCTGACGACGTACGCGGCGGCTCTACCGGAACAGGAACCCTGGATCTTCCACGAAGAACAGGCCGGAGTGTTCGCAATCGATCAGGCACGCCGCTGGAATGGGATCACGGAGCTCCGCGCGAAGAACTCCGGAGGGATGCTGGAGCAGTGCGGATTCGCTCACGTCTCCGCTGAACGCGTGCAGGAGCTCGGGACGCCTCAAATCACCCACCTGACCGGTGACTGGTACGCCGTGTGCATTGACTTCGATTGATCGCCCTGCGTCCTGCTGACCGCCGAGCACTCCTCAGATGCATACACGACAAGCTGCGAGCGACAGCGAGCCCAGAGTGTTGCCGAATTGTTCTTGTATGGATCAAGGCGGTGGCGCGACGCGCCGCCGCACGGCCCAGCGTCGCGGATCCCGGCCGCGCATGCGGCCTGGGGGCCGGTCACGGCCGGGGCCGCACTCGGGCCGCCCACCGCACCACCCGCGCGCCGTACCTGCCCATCGGCCGACGCTCCAGGGCCACACCGCCGCCCTTTGCGGCGAGAGTGAGAGCGACAACAAACTTGCTGCCAGGGCTCATGGAGGTAATTGACGGTGCCCTCATAGAGGTGATGAGGACACGATCTGCCGTACGCTCTGCGTTGCAGACTGTAGCCGCAAATGTAGCTGGGGGTCGCACTTAGACTGTGTGGCTTGCTACGGCTACAGCGAGATTAAATTGTTACATGAGTTTTTGTTCTTGCATTTGGCAAGTGATCTTCCGAGGTTCGCCGACTTGGAGTTGATCATGTGCAACAGGTATGCCCAGGCGGGAACATGTATCGCAGCGGAGCGACTCCACTTGGTCTCCAAGTTCCTTGATCACAAAACTTGCATTGGCAAGAAATTTGATCGCCTGCTCTGGGTGACGCTTCCAGGATGGCATCTGACGTGCGAAATGAAGTCCCACAATGGTGGCCATGTGGGAGCGGCAGGTTAGCAACAGGACCAGATGGCGAACGGCCCCCTGCGCCAACAGGGAGCCGCTCTCACGTCCATCGAGTGATCATTTGTCGAGAAGGGACGCGTACTTCATGAGTTTACTCGGAGGTAAGAAACCCACGAAGGAGGCTTTCTCCCCGCCCGATCCGATTCCCGTCCGCTGGGTTGTCATCATCGGCTTCGCCGTAGCGATCGGCGTCCTTGTGGGAAGGGAGTCCGGGAGCATCGCGGCAGGCATCGGAACCGGCATTCTGTTGGCAGGCTTCCTCCACACCGTTATGAGGTAAAGCTCAGCGCCTCTGGCGGGGCGCTCCGGCTCCGGGATGATCGCGGGCTACTTCGTGCGGTCCGTAGGTGCTGAGGTGGTGGCCTGATCATCCCGTCTGCCATCGACCCGGGGCAAGCCGAGCAGACCGGGGCCACACGGGGCCAAGGTCGTTCGTCCGGTAGAGCGCTCCACCTTGGCCCCGTGGCCCCGGCCCGCTTCCCCTTCGGGCGGGTCGACGGCAGACGGGATGATCAGGCGGGCAGAGTGTGCGCGCTGCGCTGGGAAGACCAGCTCATAGAGCTGATCGCTGGGCCATTAGCGGGCCATTAAGGGTGGTCAACAGCGGTCAGTCACGGTCACTCGCGGCAAGCCCTCCGCCCAGCTCACCGCCCGTACAGCCCGAGATCGGACCGATTTGCAAGCAGGATGTCAGGAGTTCGAATCTCCTAGGCTCCACCATCTCTCAGACATAGAAAAGTCCAGGTCAGGCACGGTCGCCTCACCTGGGCTTCGATCTTCATCCGGTCTCGTCCGGCTCCCGTGCCCGTTGCGTGCCCGATCGCTCCCCGAGTGCCCCACGGGCGAGGCCGTCGAGCTTGCGGGCGACCTCCCGTTGCCGCTCGTCCGTCGAGTGCTGATAGATCATCGCGGCGCGCGTGCTGGAGTGGCCCATGCGCTCCATCAGCTCCCGGATCGACGCCCCGGCGCTCGCGGCGAGGGTGTTGCCGGTGTGCCGCAGGTCGTGAAAGTGGATCTTCGGAAGGCCCGTGTCCTGGAGCGCCTGAATCCAGACACGGCGGTTGAAGTTGGTGTTGCGGAGCGGCCCGTCATCCGGTCCCGCGAAGATCAGGCCCTTGTCCCCGTCCTGGGTGAAGTCCTTCACGTGCTCCCGCAGGTCCTCGATGATCAGCTCGGGGATCACCACCGTCCGCCTGCCTGCCGCGGATTTGGGTTCGGTGAAGACAAGGCGGCGGCGCAGCGCGCCGCCGCACGGCCCGCTCTGCGGGGACCGTCCGGGCATGCGGCCTGGGGGCCGGTCCCGGCCGGTCCCGGCCGGCCCCGCCCGCCGCACACCCGCCGCGCCGTACCCAACCAACCCGCCGTACAGGGTCCGCGCCGCCGCCCAAAGTCGCTCCGACCACCGGCCCCAGCCGCTACGCGGCGCCTCCGGCGTCCTTCGGATCGGCGCCGGCCGCTCCTCTCTCGGCCAGAGATCTACTGCCCCGGAACCCTATGTCCTACGATCAACCGCCATGACGACGTCCCTGAAGGACCGCCTCAAATTCCTTCCCATGACAGCGTGGATCTTCCCGACCATCAGCGGCTTTCTGCTGATCTCCAACTTCCCCGACGAAGACGCGCCGGTTACCGCGCGAACACTGTTCATGATTGCCACAGCAGTCGTCATCGCGCTCGGGGGAGTCATCGCGGTCCTCTCCGGGATCATGTCTGCGCTTGTCGCGCGGCTCGATGAGGAGAAAGACGCCTCCGGCGGGGGCACTCGGCTCCGGGATGATCGCCAAGGCGAGACCGTAGAGCCGTAAGTGGCTAAGGTAGGGCCTGATCGTCCCGCCTGCCACATCCCAGGCAGAGCCCAGCAGCTCGACTCCTCCGGCTCAAGCCCGTCTGTGCCCGTTGGCATCCCATGATCGAGGAAAGTCACCGGAGAAGGTACACGTGAAGACGGGCTTGACCCTCCTCCGCCGATCCGCTGCCCCTCCGGGGTGGGACGAGGCAGACGGGAAGATCAGGCGGGCGAGGTGTGTGCGTCGCATAAGAGTAGATATATCTACTGGGCGGTATGGAGAAAAGAGATGACAGCGAGTACTGGTCGAGCAGAGATCATGAATTCCTATATGCACCAACTCTTTTCCGCCGCTTCGTTTGATCGACAAGATCTGGTCTCGGTTGGTGGAAATCGATTATTCTTCCGGAATTGCTCTTTTGTTGAAAGTGATCTGCGTCTGGCCACCCTTGAAGGATGCTCGTTCATTCGCTGTGACTTCCAGGGGGCCAACCTCCGAGGTGCCTCCCTGCGGTACGCCAGCTTTATCGGTTGCTCTTTCCAAAACGCCGATCTGCGAGACTCAGACATGACAGGCGTTCGGATGACCTTCTCGGGCAGCCCCAATGATCCAAACCGTCGGGCCAGCAGTCTGCTTGGAGCGAAGCTCCAGGGAGCCAACCTGACCGACGCCGAGGTAGAGGCAGAGCGGTAACCGATATCCCGATCGTCGTGCCAGATGCGTGCCAGAACAGACGGGGAGCTGCGGCCACTCACGGGAACTCACGGTCAACCGGCCCACTCTAACCTCGGGCTTTCACGATGAATTTCGCCGAGCTTGATCGTTTGCATGAGAAAAGTGC
>NZ_BMQP01000084.1 GCF_014648175.1 Planobispora rosea | reverse complement strand
CCACCGGCTGGTAGTGCACCGCCAGCTCGTCACGGGCCATCGCCTGGCGCAACCCCGCGATCAGCCGGCTGTGCTCCAGCCGGGTCGTGCGCAACGCCGGGGTGAACAGGGTGATCTGGTTCTTGCCGGCCGCCTTGGCGGCGTACAGCGCCAGGTCCGCATCCCGCAGCGCCTCGGCCGGGGTGCAGATCTCCGTCTCGGCCAGCACTCCGACGCTGGTGGTCAGGTGGATCTCGTGCTCGCCCAGGCGGTAGGGCGTGCGCAGCCGCTCCACGATGGCGTGTGCCAGCCCCATGGCCACCTGCGCCGAGGTGGCCGGCAGCAGCAGCGCGAACTCGTCGCCGCCCAGCCGGGCCAGGGTCTGACCGGGCGCGCACAGCGCGCGCAGCCGGTGCGCCACCTGGGTGAGCAGATCGTCGCCGATGGGATGGCCCAGGGTGTCGTTGACGTCCTTGAACCCGTCGAGATCCATCAGCAGCAGCGCGGGCGGCGTCTCCGGCCCGGCCGGTCCCTCGGAGGCGGCGGGCGTGGTCAGCGCCTGCTGCAGGGCCTCGCCGAGCAGGGTGCGGTTGGCCAGCCCGGTCAGCGGGTCGTGGAAGGCCCGGTGGGCCAGGCTGCGCTGGAGCATCTCCTGGGTGTGCAGGGCCGCGCTGAGCTGGTGGGTCTGCGCGGTCAGCCGGTCGGCCTGGCGGTCCAGGGCCGTGGCCCGGGCCTCGGCCAGCCGCGCCACGGTGTTGAGCCGCAGCACCAGCAGCACCGCCAGCGCCACCGTCCACGCCATGATCGCCATGTCGTCGTGCGGCTGGGCCACCGTGTCGGCGAAAGGGCGGCCCAGGGTGGAGACCAGCGGGCTGAGCAGGGCGAGTGCCATGAACAGCGGCACTCGGCCGCGGTCGGCGATGAGTGCGGTCCGCAGCTCGGCCGCGCGGGCCACGCTGGGATGCAGCGCGGTGGCGCCGACCAGGACCGACCAGGCCAGCCAGCCGACCGTCGCCACGGGGTGGATCTGCGCGCTGCCCGCCGCGTTGCTGAGCAGGTAGACGCTGTCGGCCACGAAGATGGCCGTGCAGGAGGCCCCGAGCAGGAGCAGCCACGGCGGCCGCCCGGCGTCGAAGAGGATCCGCGCCACCAGGCCCAGGACGACCAGGTCGATGAGGGGGGTGATCAGCGCGTAGGCGAGGTCCGGGCCGCTGTAGGTGCCGAGGTCGATGACGGGGTCGACGACGAAGGTCCAGAACGGCATGGCCACGCCGACGGTGATGATCCCGGCGTCCAGCAGGCCCGTCCAGCGGGAGGCGCCGACCCTGGCGCTCATCATGATCAGGGCGGCCAGCAACAGGGCGTACCCGCTCATGGTGCCGGTCTGGTAGAGGACGAGCAGCGTCTGGCTCTCCAGCCAGACCCAGCCGATCGACCAGCCCACGGCGTTGGCGAGCCAGGCCGTCACGACGCCCGCGCCGATCAGCCGCCACGGCCGCAGGCGGCCCAGCCGGTAACGGCGGATCCCGATGAGGACGGCGATCGTCGCCGCCCCCTGCATGCCCGACCAGAGCAGGGCGTCGAAGAACGGGGAGACGGCTGCGATGGCGGGACCGCTGAGGGCGACCAGCGCACCCAGGACAAGGAAGACCAGCCAGCCGTACGGTTTCCGCTCGGGGCGGGGACCGACGGCCGGGGGCGTTCCGGGCGCTGTCTGGTTCATGCTCTTCTCTGGGTCGGCCGTGGGAGGGGCCTTGCGGTCGAACTCGGAGGCGGTCTCAGCCGGAGGGGCATGGTGGTTCACCGGCACCGCACACCCTGAGGGACGTGCCGTCGTGCTCCTGCCGTCAGGTGGGCTTGACCGCTGCCCGACCACTTCCGCCTCACAAATCGTCAGAAATGGGTCATTTCTTACTGATTACGATCAGAATTAATACGATCGGGACCATCGATCCCACCAGGGATGATCCCCGGGAAACGGACATGCCAAAGGGTGGGTTCGATACTGTGTCCGGATATTGACATCCTCCCCGTGAGCGAGGGGGATTCCGTCCCGCACGGGCGCCGTCCCACCGGCGCGTCTCCGGTGAACACGGACCTACGAGCCGTCCCGCCGCGACGCCGGTCGCCGTCGCGTCGGTCGCGGGGTCACTTGTCGGCCGGGCCGGCGTCCGATCCGCCGGGCTGCAGCATGCGGCGCAGCGCCATCAGGGCGTCCTCGCTCGACGAGGCGGCCTCCCGGTTGGCGGCCTGCAGCTCGCGGAAGACCTCCTCACGGTGCACGGGGACGGAACGCGGCGCGCGGATGCCGATCCGGACCACGTCCCCACGCACGTCGAGCACGGTGACGACGACGTCGTCACCGATCATCAGGCTCTCCCCCGAGCGACGGGTCAGCACCAGCAACGTCCAGCTCCTTATGTGTCCGGGGGACGTATCGGCAGCCTAACCGACGTCAGGCGGATACCAGGGGAGCCCGGACCGGAAGGTCGGAACCGGTGAGCACGGTCTGGATGGCCCGGCGGGTGGTGGTGTCGACCACGATGGGGGCCATCAGGTTGGCGGTCGCCTCGGTGATGGAGCCCGGAGCGGTGACGACGAGCAGCACGAGCAGGTCCGAGGTCCCGGCCGCGCCCAGCATCGCCAGCGTCTCCTCCTCGATCTCGGGCTCGTAGCCCGGGAAGAACGGGTTCGGCGCGATGACGAGGAAACGCAGGTCGGGGTCCTCCAGGGAACGCATGGAGAACAGGGCGCCGGCGTCGTCCATCCGGACGAGCACGAACCGGCGGTGCTCGGCGAAGCCGGGCATGGGACAGACGAGCTCGATGGCGGGCATCTCGTCGGTGTCGGCGTTCGCCGGGGCCGCGGCCTCTGCGTTCATCGGGCGATCCTTAAGAGTGATCATTTCAGGAAGTCCACGAGTGAGGGCTGGACCACCTTGGCCGTCGCCGCGAGCGCCGCCTGGTAGGCGGTCTGCTGCAGGGTCAGCTCGGTGATCGTCATGGGCAGGTCGATGTCCTCGATGTCCGAGAGCTGGGTCTTGAGACTGAGGATCCTGGAGTCGGCCGTGTCACGCATCTGCGTCACGCGATTGTAACGGGAACCGACGTCGGCGATCTCGGTCTGCATGCTTGCAATCGCCGTGTCGAGGCGGGTGAGGTCGTCGACGAGGGCGGCCGGGTTGTCCTTGAGGTTCGCGGTGATGTCGGCCAGCACCTTGAAGAGCTGGTTGTTGCCCCGGCCGAAGACCTTCTCCCCGTCGGAGTTGACGGCGATCTGGGTGTTGTCACCGATCGTACGGATCACTTCACCGCCCTGGCCGGCGTAGGTGCCGTCGGCGTTGTAGGCGACCGACCCGGACGCGGCGCCGGCGAAGACGGGCCGGCCCAGATAGGTGGTGTTGGCCACGCCGATCAGCGCGGCCCGGATGTTCTCCACCTCGGAGGCCAGCGCGATGCGCGCGCCCTGGGCCCCGCCCGAGCCGGAGGACATGCCCTGCAGCACCAGTTCCCTGGCCCGGCCCACCTGGCTGTTCGCGCTGGTCAGCGCCGTGTCGATGGTGCCGACCCAGCCCAGGCCGTCGTCCGCGTTGCGGATGTACTGCTCCTGAGTGCGCAGGTCGCTGCGGAGGGACAGAGCCGACGCCGTGCCGGCGGGCGAGTCCGACGGCCGGGTGAGCTGCTTGCCGCTGGAGAGCCGCTGCTGGATGTCGCCTCCCCGGCTGACGTTGTTCTGCAGGTTGTTGAGCACCCGAGTGCTGATCGAGCTCTCGGTCACGCGCATGTACGTCATGTCATCAGCCCCGGATCATGCTGAAGAGGGAGTCGAAGGTGCTGTCGATCGTCGAGATCATCCTGGTCGCCGCCTGGTAGGCGCGCTGGTAGAGCAGCATGTTCGCCATCTCCTCGTCCAGGCTGACGCCCGACTGGGCGATGCGCTGGGCGTCGTTGTTCTGCGTGATGACGTTCTGGATGGTCGCGCGTCGCTGTGCCGACTGCGACTCGACGCCGAGCGCGGTCACGGTCTCCCGATAGAAGGTGTCCGGCCCGCCCCGGGCGGTGGCGAAGCCCGCCAGCTTGAGGGCGTTCCCGGCGTCGAGGTTGCCGATCGGGTTGCCGGTGTTGGGGTCGGTCCTCGGAGGCACGGCCGAGGCCGCCACCTGCGCGGCGCCGGTGAGGCCCACCTTGATGTTCGCGGCGGTGATCACGGTGCCGGTCTCGGGGACGAAGAAGTTCCCACCCGGGGCGCCGTTGAGGTCATAGCCCTGGACGTGCTGGGTGTTGACCGTGGTGGCGAGCCGCTGCGCCACCTCGTCCAGCTTGGCGGCGTACCCTGGCAGCACCTTGTTGAGGGCCTGGAGCGACGAGGCGAGCTGACCGGAGGTGACGCTGGCGTCGGTGGTGGTGCCCTGCCACCTCAGGGTGACCGGGTCGGCCGTCGCGTCGCGCAGCGTGCCGGCACCGGTGACCTCCAGCTTCCTGACGACCGGTCCGTCGACCAGCTTGGTGCCGCCGATGGAGACGTCCACCGCACCGTTGTCGAGGGACTTGGAGGTCGCGCCGGTGAGTTCGGCCAGGCGCAGGACCAGGCCGTCGCGCTTGTCCTGCAGCTCGCTGGCGGGCAGGTTCGCCGCGGTAGCGCGCACGATCGCCTGGTTGAGCTGGGCGACGGTGTCGGCCGCGGTGTTCACCTCGGTGACCAGGGTGTCGAGCTGCTCGATGGTGGTGTTCCACAGCGACTCGAGGGTGGCGTTCGCGCTGCGCAGGCTGTCGGCGACGGTGGCGCCCTCCTGCAGCAGCTGCGAGCGGGCCGCGTTGCCGGTCGGGCCACCGGGCTGGTTGACGACGTCACTCCAGGCGTTCCAGTAGCCGGACAGCTGGGACTGGATACCGGTGTCGCTGGGCTCGCCGAAGACCTCCTCGACGCGGGCGTAGACCTCCTCCTGGCCGGACAGGAACGCGAACTTCGCGTGCTCGATCTGGCCGCGCGCCTCGAGGAACTCATCGCGCATGCGCGTGGTCCCGGCGGCGGTGACGCCGTTGCCCAGGCCGTCGGTGGTGGTGTACATGGCCGGGGTCACCACGCCGCCCACAGAGTTGAGCTCGACCCGCTGGCGGGTGTAGCCCTCGGTGTTGGCGTTGGCGATGTTCTGCCCGGCGACGTCGAGCGCCTGCCGCTGGGCGTACAGGGCGCTGAGTGAGGTGGAGATTCCGGAGAAGGTGCTCAATTACATCGCCTCATTGACAAGTCGTGAGGAACGGCCGGCGCCGACGGTCTCCCCGGAGCGGCTGTAGGTCGTCACGGAGCCCGTGACGTTCATCAGCGCCTCCTGGACCGCCCGCGCTCCGGCGGTGAGCAGTTCCTTGTTCGCCTCGGCGATCGCGCTGATCTCCGCGGTCAGGGTCAGGAACGCGTTGCGGTGCTGCAGGAACAGGTCGCTCCAGGGCGCCCCGGCCGCGGCGGCGAGCGCCTGCAGGCTGGGGGCGGGCGGCAGGCCAAGCTCCTCGGCGACGGCGTCCACCTGGGCCGCACGGAGAACCTCGGTCTTGCGGATCTGCTCGAGCACCATCTCCACCTCGCGGGTGGCATGCGGCAGCCAGCGGGTCTTACCTGCGGCCAGTACGAGTTGCTCCTCCTCGAGCTTGAACAGCAGCAGATCCATCATCTCGCGGATCCGCCACAGCGTGCTCGACAGATCGGCCAAGCTCATCCGTCCCGCCTTCACAGTCGTCGGTACGCCTCGACGGCGCGCTTCCCCCGCATATTCGGCAGCGGGCTCCCCCGCCTGAGAACTTCCCCGGCGGCATCGGGACTATGACGCGCTGTGCCTGACCGATGACGAGAAGTGAGTTTTCGCAACCGTACGGCAACCGAAAGCAACCGGTTCCTACCTCTTTGTGACTGTTTTCTAGTTCCTGTCGGCACCGAACGGAGCCGGCGGGACCTTCCCAGCCACATCGAAAGGGCCACCGTGAGGACTCAGGGTACGACTGCCGTCAGCCGCGACATCGACGCTCTTGTCCGCGAGCACCTCCCGCTCGTGGGTCACATCGTCCGCGAGACTCTGATGCGCGTTCCCTCCCACGTGAACCGCGACGACCTCACCTCCGCCGGCCTGGCCGCCCTGGCCGCCGCCGCGGTCTCCTTCGACCCGGAGCGCGGCACCCCGTTCGGCCGCTTCGCCGCCGTCCGCATCCGCGGCGCCCTCGTCGACGAGCTGCGCGGCCTGGACTGGGCCAGCCGCTCGGTGCGCAGCCGCGCCCGCCAGCTGGACTCGGTCCGCCAGGAGCTCAGCGGGGCCCTGGGCCGTACCCCGACCAACCGCGAGCTCGCCGGCGCCCTGGGCGTCGCCGAGGAAGAGGTCGAGTCCATCGAGGAGGACGTGCAGCGCGCCGTCGTCCTGAGCCTGCAGGGCTTCGCCCCCGGCACCGCCGAGGACATGGTCCAGGAGCAGGCCGCCGGCCCCGAGGAGATGCTGCTGCACCGCGAGCGCCTGGGCTACCTCACCCACGCCGTCGACGCCCTGCCGGAGCGCCTGCGCCTGGTCGTCACCCGCTACTTCCTCGAGGAGCGCCCGATGGCCGAGATCGCCGCCGAGCTCGGCGTGACCGAGTCCCGCGTCTCCCAGCTGCGCGCCGAGGCCCTGGTCCTGCTGCGCGACGGCATGAACGCCCAGCTCGCCCCCGAGATGGTCGCCGCCCCGCAGCGCCCCGACGGCTGTGTCGCCAAGCGCCGCGCCGCCTACTACGCCGAGATCTCCGCCAAGGGTGACCTGCGCAGCCGCCTGGCCATGACCGACACGTTCGGCGCCCCGGTCGCGCGCACCGCCTGACCTTCGAGTTTCCCGTACGGCCCGCGCCCCGCGCGCCTTCCGGCCACGCCGTACGGCCTGAGAACCCCCGGCCGGAGAAATCTTGAAAAAAGCCGCTGAGAAACCTTCAGCGCGCCCGGTCGCCGCCGATGAGGAAGGCAGACCGGACCACGGAAGGACCGGCAAGGCCCTAGTCAAGGAGGAAAACACCATGGGTCTGCGTATCAACCAGAACATTGCCGCGATGAACTCGTACCGGAACCTGTCGGTCAACGACGGGGCGATGTCGAAGTCTCTGGAGAAGCTCTCCAGCGGCTTCCGCATCAACCGGGCTGCGGACGACGCGGCCGGCCTGTCCATCAGCGAGGGCCTGCGCGCCCAGGTTGGTGGCCTGAAGGTCGCCGTCCGCAACGCTCAGGACGGTGTCTCGGTTGCTCAGACCGCTGAAGGTGCGCTCACCGAGACGCACTCCATCCTTCAGCGTATGCGTGACCTTGCCGTCCAGTCGTCCAACGGTGGTTCCCAGGACGCCGCCGCCCAGGCTGCGGCGAACAAGGAGTTCGGTGAGCTGAAGACCGAGCTGGACCGCATCGCCAGCACCACGGCGTTCGGCACCCAGAAGCTGCTCGACGGCAGCTACGGCTCGCAGTTCCAGACGAGCGCCAGCGCTCCGGCGTCGTTCTCCGGCGTCACCGTCTCCGCCACCACCGCCGACAACCAGTTCGACCTCACCACCAAGGTGAACGGCAGCACCCAGACGGTCACCGTCACGCTGCCGGGCGGCAGCGGTGCCAGCTACGCCAACCCTGAGGCCTACGTTGACGCTGTCAACGCCGGCATCAAGACTGCCCTGCAGGGCATCGGTGGCGACGGCAACGAGGTCAAGTTCACCTCCAGCGTTGACCCCAACGGTGGTGGCGTGAGCTTCAAGATGACCGGCAAGGACGCCTTCCAGACGGCCAGCGTCGGTTCGGCCCTGACCGGCGTCCAGGCGGCGAACATCACCGTCGCCACGGGTTCGGGCGGCGTGTTCCAGGTCGGTGCCAACAACAACGCCGACGAGCGCATCAACGTCGAGATCGACGCCATGGACACCGGCAACCTGGGTCTGAGCGGTACCGCTCTGACCTCGACCACTGCCTCCCAGGACGCGATCGACGACATCGACGACGCCATCGCGCAGGTTTCCGACCAGCGTGCGAAGCTCGGTGCCTACCAGAACCGATTCGAGCACACGATCAACAACCTGAACGTGGCGATCGAGAACCTGTCCGCGTCGGAGTCCCGCATCCGCGACACCGACATGGCTCAGGAGATGGTCAACTTCACCCGGAACCAGATCCTCAGCCAGGCCGGCACCTCGATGCTCGCCCAGGCCAACCAGGCGCCTCAGTCCGTGCTGAAGCTCCTGGGCTAATCCGAGGGGCGCCCTGAGTGACCCTGAGGGCGCCCACCGGATGACAGGCAGGAAAAACGGAGAGGGCGGTCGGCGGAATCCGCCGACCGCCCCTTCCGCATTTCTCGGCGCGTTCGCTTGACGGGCGCGCGCGCCTGCCGATGAGGCGGGTATCGAAGAGAGGACGTGCATACGTGACCAGCAGCATCGACGGCCTTGTCAGCGGTCTGAGCACCAGCTCGCTGATCTCCCAGCTGATGCAGGTGGAATCCGCCTCCCAGACCAAGCTCAAGTCCAAGGTCACCGCCCAGCAGAAGGTCCAGTCCTCCTACCAGTCGGTCAACGCCCGGCTGGCCGGGCTGAAGGCCGCCGCCGACGCGATGTTCGCCGACGCCACCTGGACCGGCTCGAAGGCGACCTCCTCCTCGGCCGCGGTCACCGCGGTCGGGACGACGGGCGCCCCCACCGCCACCCTCAGTCTCGACGTCGTCAACCTGGCCCGCGCCCAGGTGCGCACCGCCACCTTCGCCTCTCCCACCAGCCCCGTGCTGACCAGCGACGGCAACGTCCCCCCGATCACCGGCGTCAGCATCAAGATCGGCACCGGTGACCCCGTCGACATCACGGTGGCGGCCGACAAGAACACCCCGCAGGGCCTCGCCGACGCCATCAACGCCAGGAAGCTCGACGTGCGCGCCGCGGTCGTCACCACCGACCAGGGCACGGTCCTGCAGCTGACCTCCACCAAGACGGGCACGGCCGCCGCCTTCGACTTCGTGGGCGTCGCCAGGGCCACCTCCACCTTCGCCACCGCCTCCACCCCGGCCGTGGCCGACATGGCCGCCGGCGTCGACATCACGATCGGCTCCAACCCCCCGGTCAACGTCGCGGTCGGCACCGACACCCCGCAGGGCGTCGCCGACGCGATCAACGCCGCGGGCATCGGCGTCACCGCCAAGGTCACCGCCGTCAACGGCCAGGCCAAGCTGGAGGTCTTCCACAGCCAGGCCGGCGCCGCCGAGACCATCGACGTCGCCGGCCTCACGGTGGGCCCCACCGTCACCCGCACCGGGTTCGCCGGGACGACCAACGTCGCGGTCACCGCGCAGGACGCGAAGATCAGCGTCGGCAGCGGCGCCGGCGCCTACACCGTCACCAGCGGCAGCAACAGCTTCACCGGCGTCATGCAGGGCGTCACCCTCTCGGTCAGCAAGGTCGAGTCCGGCATCACCATCACCAGCTCCCCGGACACCGACACCATCGCGAACAAGATGCAGGCGTTCGTCGACGCCGCCAACGCGGCGCTGACCGAGATCTCCGCTCAGACCGCCTACAACTCCACCGCGAAGGTGAAGCAGCCGCTCACCGGCAACTTCGGTATCCGGCAGATCACCCAGAACATCCTGAGCCAGGTCGGCAACGGCCAGACCGGCTACGGCAGCTTCTCCCAGCTCGGCGTGCAGCTCGACAAGAGCGGCAGGCTCGCCTTCAACCGCGAGACCTTCCTCAAGGCGTACGCGGCCGACCCCGCTGCGGTCAAGAACGCGGTGACCGCCAAGGATCCGCTGATCGACAACAAGGTCGACGCGCAGGGCAAGCCGGTCCCCAAGACCGAGGTCACAGGCGTCATGGGGCTGGCCGAGAAGCTGTCGATCATCACCAACAACGCCACGAACAGCGTCACCGCCTCCATCAAGGGCGGTGAGAGCATCATCACCAACCTCAACAAGCAGATCGATGCCTGGGACCTGCGCCTGGAGAGGCGTGAGGCGGCACTGCGCAAGCAGTTCAGCAACCTGGAGGTCTCGCTCGGCAAGCTCAACCAGCAGTCAACCTGGCTGGCCGGCCAGATCGGCAGCCTCCCCAAGATCGAGAACGGATCCTGACGTGAACAACCCCTCCATGCGGGCCCGGTACATGGCCGACGCGATCACCACCGCGTCCCCCGGCAAGCTGCTCGTCATGCTCTATGACCGGCTCGTCCTGGACCTGGTCAAGGCCGAGGAGGCGCTGGGTCGCGATGACAGGGAGACCGCCTCCACCCAGCTCCAGCACGCCCAGGAGATCGTCATCGAGCTGCGTTCCTCGCTCAAGATGGACGTCTGGGACGGCGCCAAGGGCCTTTCAGAGCTCTACGGTTTCCTGCTCACCCAGCTCATCCAGGCCAACATCCGCCGCGACGCGGCCCAGGTGGCGTCCTGCCGCGGCCTGGTCGAGCCGCTGCGCGACGCGTGGCGCACCGCGGTGTCCGAGGCCTCCGCCGTCGGCACGGCAGCCCGGGTCGCGTGACCCATGGCCGCGCCGTCCCCGCAAGCGGGCAACTGGAGCGCGGCCTGGTCGGCCGCGCTCGACGCCCTGGAGATGGATGTAGCCGCCGTCGAGGAGATGCTCGCCGGTGACCACCGGGACCGTGACCTCCAGTCCTCCGACGCCTGGTCGCCGCCCGAGGACATCGGCCCGCTCCCTCTCGACCTGCGTCCCCGCGCCGATGCGATCCTCGCCCGCCAGCTCGCCGCGGCTCAGGCGCTGGCCATGGCCATGGTCGGCAACCGCCGGCAGGCCGCCATGCTCGCCCGCGTCGAATCCGGCAACGACGGCGGCAACCGCCCCGTCTACGTCAACTACGCGGCATGACTGTTTGCTTTACCAAGAGTCAAATGAGCAGTGAAGGTACGGCTGCCTCTGATCCCGTCACTGCTCACGTCATAGCCTCCCGGCGACCGGGGCCGCGGGGGTGCGGCTTGCTAACGACGCCGCTGTTTACGCCGTAAACAGGCACTGTCCCACCCCGGGTCCGTGGTGTGTTTACGGCGTAAACGCTCGGGCTGCCCCTGAGGGCCGCAGTCCGGGACCCCGAGGGCGTGTTTACGGCGTAAACGGTGGTGGTCGCTACCCGGGGATCGGTGGTGTTTACGGCGTAAACGTCGGACGTGGCCGCCAGATGGCAGCGGCTGGATCCCCGTGCTGGCAGGGGGTTGAGGACTTCCCGGGCGCGGCAACTTTTCTGCACCTTGCGCGCACTTCTGCCGCTACGCCCGGACGGCTTACTGGATGTCGAAGGCCGCTGACACAGGGCCTTCACCGGCACCGGACCCCTACGGAGGTCCAACCGCCGGAAGTCCTGTCGCCGCACAAGGGATCACACTTCATGACGTTCACCGCTCGCCTGACCACCCGCGCCCGCC
>NZ_BMQP01000083.1 GCF_014648175.1 Planobispora rosea | reverse complement strand
CACCAAGACCTGGAAGGAGTCCCCGGACGCGGACTTCGACGCCAAACTGGACGCGATCGACTACGCCCTGACCCAGCGGCCCGAGCGCACCTTCGCCTTCGACGAGTTCGGACCCTTGGGCATCCGGCCCACCGCCGGAACGGCCTGGGCACCGCAAGGCGAGCCGGACCGGCTGCCGGCCACCTACCGCCGCACCCAGGGCGTGCGCTACTTCCATGGCTGCTACTCGGTCGGCGATGACCTGCTGTGGGGCGTCAACCGGGCCCGCAAGGGCATCGACCACACCTGGGCCGCTCTGAAGTCGATCCGCGCCGCCCGCCCGGACGGCGCCCCGATCTACGTGATCCTGGACAACCTGTCGGCGCATAAGAACTGGCGTATCCGCGTCTGGGCCAAGAAGAACAAGGTCAGGCTGTTGTTCACTCCCACCTACGCCTCGTGGGCCAATCCGATCGAGGCGCATTTCGGGCCCCTGCGGCAGTTCACCCTGGCCAATTCCGATCACCCGAACCACACCGTCCAGACCCGGGCGCTGCACGCCTACCTGCGTTGGCGCAACGCCCATGCCCGCCATCCCGACGTGCTGGCCGCCCAGCGCCGGGAACGTGCCCGCGTCCGCAGTGAGAAGGGCATCCGCTGGGGCGGTCGACCGCTCGCAACCGCGGCCTGAGACCCTCACTCAACCCGGTGATCGTTTCCGGTCACAGCGCTAGCAGACATTCGGCCTGTCCGAGGGCGTTCAGGAAACGCTCCGCGGTGGGGACCTAAGCCCACCTTCCCGCCGCCGGGCATGATTCCCCGCTCCAGCTGAAGACAACTGCGCGGATGCAGCCTGCCGCACACGTTGAAGGTCACATCATCATCAATGCCTTGGCGCGCCACGCGCGCTCCCACGATGCCGTCGAACTGCTTCACCGTGACTCCATCGACTACCCGTGTCACGCCCCGGCGTCGCGGTCAGGTACCTTCTGCCACACCTTCCGGTAGGAAGCCGGGGTGCTGCCGTACACCCGTTTGAAGTCATTGATGAAGTGGCTCGCATCGGCGTAGCCCCAGCGCATGGCGATGGTCTGGACCATGTCGCCGGTGTGCAGCAGGTCACGGTAGGCACGCTCCAACCGGCGTCGGCGCACCAGGGAGCCGAAGCTCTCGTCCGAGTCGGCGAACAGGCGATGCAGCGAGCGTACGGAGATTCCGTGCTGCTCGGCGGCCCGGGCCGGCAGGACGTGACCGAGATGGAGGTGGTCGTCGATCCACCGGCTCACCGACAGGCGCATGCTCTCGCTGACTGCCGCTTTTGACGGCTGGCGATACTCCTGCACCGCGCTGAGCAGGAGTTCGACGACGACGTTGCGCGCTGCACTGATGGCGGTGGGGCTGAGCCGGTCGGCCTCGGCCGCGATGGTCAGGAGCACCCCGCGCAGGAGACGCAGTGTGGCTTGGTCCCCCTCGATCGCCGCCTCGTCCAGGATCAGGGAGTTGCTTCTCGACATGTGCAGTGCCGGCTTCGGAACGAGTACCACGGTCTGCGACATCGGGCCGAGGATCTCGGACTCCACCAATGTCGTGGCGTCCCAGACCTCGACCGGTGCCGACACCACGTACTCCCGGTGGTCACCGAACACGACTCGCTCGCTGAACGTGCGCGTGTTCACCGACACTCCGATGTACTGGGTCACCGGCGAGTCACCCGTGAAGCGGACCCCGAAGGGATCGGCTTCGACATCGACCAGAACGAGGTCTTGCAGCGTGCGCCGCCGAAACCGTCCGCGAAACGACGTGAGCTGCTTCGGGAACCACACCGAATCGGCCATGCGACTCGACACATAGGCGTTGTTCCACGCCCGGACACACTCGGGGGTGATCGGCCCGTCCATGTGCAGGCGCTCCCCGGTCTCCACCATCACCACAGGACCTCCGGCGTGGCAGGCCACGAGCCCGCACGGTACGGCGCGAACCGAGCGAGACGGGCATCGGATCGAATGCTCTTCACGCGTTGCTCCGGGTCGTCACGGGTCAGCGAGCCAAGGGCTGCCCGGTCATCGTGCTCCCACCGTAGACGCGATTTGTTCAACTGACAATGTCAGTTGAACAACTTCTTGTCATCGAGGCCCTGAGGTCTCATACGATCAGACCGTGGCACACGTGAGCGCCGCTGAGCGCCGACCGCAGCTGATCCGCGCCGCCATCGCCGTAATGAGCCGGGACGGCGTAGCCGCCGCCAGCACGCGTGCGATCGCCGCCGAACTCGGCATCGCACAGGCGACGGTGCACTACGTCTATGGCGCCAAAGACGAGCTGTACCGAGCGGTAATCGAGCAACTGACCACTGACATCGCTGAGCAGGTCCGGGGCATTGACATACCGACGGAACCGAACTTTCAAGCCACCATCGGCGCGTACGCCCGGCAGCTATGGCGTACCGTCGTCGAGCAGCCCCACGTTCACCGATTGATCACCGAGCTCTTCGTCATGGGCCTCCGCTCCCCGTCACTGCGCCCCACCGTCACCGACTATCAGCGGCAGCTCGACACCGTCTTCGAGGACGCGTTCCGGAAGGCCGCGGCATACACGGGCACGACATTGGTCCGTCCGGTCGAGGAGGTGGCCCGCTTCTTCTTCGCCGGGCTCGACGGACTGATCCTGCATCGGCTCGCCCGCCCCGACGACATGGCCGACGAGCGCTCGCTCGACCAGATCGTGGCGGCCACGGCAGCTTTGGCCGAAGGGCGCTTGCCTCTGTCAGTCGTGTGACGCAGGCAACCGCAGGCCGCAGGCTCCCCGGCGTCAGGCGCCAGGAACGTCCTCGGATCTCGGCGTCACCTGCGGAGCGGGATTCCTCGTCGGCCGCGATCGCCGAAGGACGCTCAGGTGGGACGAGGACGCCGCTCTCCTCCTTGATCCCGTCCGCTCGTACACCTCGGGACGCCTGACTTCGGGCCAGCGGGCGCAGGATGTGCGCTTGGCGCGGTTCACCGCCGAGGCGGGGAGTCGGCCTGCGCGCACCACAGCGGCCGGACTCTCCTTCACCACGTGGAATCCCGGGAACTTGCCGACGAAGACTTCGCAGTCCTCGATCAATGGCTTCAAGCTTTGTAAATCACCCACGATCCACAGAATTTGACGATTGTTCTCAGGAAAGCCGGTTCGGCGGCCGATGGACATGAGCAGCCCCATGCACAAGATGACCAGTGAATCTTCGGGACTACGGAAGGTGTGGTCATGCCATTGTTCCCGGGTCGTCCTACCGGCGGACGCAGTGCTCAAGGATCCGCCACGTGGCAGAGCTCAAGCCGGTGGCCCACGGTTGGCGCGTACCTGCTTGTGCTGCTGTGCATGGTCGCCTCCTTCGCCACCGCGGCGCAGCAGCGCGCGGAGATACAGGCCAGCGAGCAGGAACGGCGTGACAAGACCATGGCCGATGTGGCCGCGGCGATCTCGGCCACGGTGTTGCGTCATACCGACTTCATCGCGACCCTGCATGCCACCGTGGCAACCCGGCCGGACATGACCAACCGGCAGTTCGCCGAGTGGATCACCGAGTCGGAGGTCTTCGAGCGCTACCCCGGCGGAGCCGGTTACGGCTATATCCAGATCGTGCCGGCCGCGCAACTGGACGATTTCCAGCAGGCGATCCGCACCGATCCTCCACGCCTTCCGGCCGGGGCTCCCGCCGGGAACCTGTCCGTGGTCCCCGCCGGTTCCCACTCGGCGTACTGCCTGGCCCGCCTGAGCGCCGCCCCGGCCTCCTCTCCTTATGCCGCATATCCACCGGGTTTCGACTACTGCGCCCTCCGGCGCGGGTCGGGCCATGCGCCCCCCGACGGACCGGATGACGAGACCGGAGCGGTGATGGCGACCTTGGACGCGCGCACGGGACTGTTCGCGCTACTTCGTTTCGTCTCCGCCCCTGCCACCGCGCCGGCGGCCATCGAGGAGCGTCATGCTCCACCGCGCGGATTCGTGATCAGTGCTTTCGACGCCAGGGCCATCATCGCCGCCGGCCTGAGCAGTCGCCACGACCTGCGGGTGGAACTGTTGTACCGGCCCCACCCCGGTGCGAAGACACCCCTGAACAGCGCGTCACCCATCGTCCTGGCCGCCGGCGGCTCCGTACCGCAATCTGCTGCGACGCGGGAGTTCACCGTCGACGCCGACAGCACCTGGGTCGTCCGCGTCACCAGCGGCTCCGCTGACGCAGACCGCCATGCCGATATGGCGTTCTGGGCCACGCTGGGCAGCGGCCTGTTGCTGTCGGCGCTCCTGGCGGCGTTCATGCACGTGCTGGCACGCAGCCGCCGGTACGCCCTCGACCTGGTGGCCCGCAAGACCGAGCAACTGCGCTACCAGGCCACCCACGACGCTCTCACCGGGCTGCCCAACCGCGCGCTGATCCTGGAGCAGGTGGGACAGGCGCTGGACGACTGCCGGCAGCCGGATACGGCCATCGCGGTCATGTTCCTCGATCTGGACGGCTTCAAGAACGTCAACGACACTTTTGGGCACGCCGCCGGTGACCGGCTGCTCCGCGCGGTCGCCCGGCGGGTGACCGGCGTGCTGCGCGATGAGAGCACCGTGGGCCGGCTCGGCGGAGACGAGTTCGTGGTCCTGCTACGGGATGCACGAGACGGCCGGCCGGAGACAGTCGCGACCCGGATCATCCAGGCTGTACAAGAGCCGTTCATCCTGGGAGATGATCGGGCATACGAGGTGCGCGTCGGCACCAGCATCGGAATCGCCACCGGCCCACCGGGCAGTGCCGACGAGCTGCTACGGGACGCCGACCTGGCTCTCTACCAGGCCAAGAAGGCAGGAAAAGGCCGCTACGTGATGTTCGCGCCCGCCGTATCCGGTCATGCCGACACCCCGATCGCCCGGTAAGCCGACAACGACGGCTCCACCCGCGCCGGTCCGCAGGTGCCGTGGTCCGCCCGGTCTCCGAAGGGCTCCAGAACGGGACGGCTGGACCGCTGCAGGCGGCAGTCCCGCAAGCGCACAGCAGAGCCAGGGAAAGCCCAATGTCCAGCTGATCTTGCATCGGTGACATCGGGCGGTGATGGCGTGGCGCGGATTTTCTATGAGGGCGCCCTGGCGGCACAGGAAAGTAGACATGCGGCAGCCGACGTGGATGGGGTCAGGCGACCGGCCGGCCCTTCTCGACCTGCTCGCTGAACACCATGACGTCGGTACTTCCGCGTGCGCGGAGCGTCGGCTGCACCACGCACAACCCTCGGCCAGGTTCACGAATGAAGGAGAAGCCCATGGGACTGCTGGACGGCAAGGTGGTGTTCATCACCGGTGGAGGCCGCGGACAGGGCCGCGCTCACGCTCTCGCGTCGGCGCAAGAGGGCGCAGACGTCATCCTCACCGACATCGACGCTCCCATCAAGACAGTCCCCTACGACCTGGCGGGAAAGGAAGACCTGGCGGAGACGGTTCGCCTCGTCGAAACTCTGGGCCGACGCGCTCTGTCGGTCGTCGCGGATGTCCGCTCCCAGCAGGCGCTGGATGACGCCGTCAGCCAGGGCATCGCCGCGTTCGGCAAGATCGACTGCCTCATCGCCAACGCGGGCATCCTCACCGAGGGGAAAGTCTGGGAGCTGGACGACGAGACCTGGCAGGACATGATCGACGTCAACCTCACGGGAGTATGGCGCTCGGTCAAGGCGGTCCTGCCCCACATGATCGAACGCAAGAGCGGATCCATCGTCATCACCGCCTCGTCCAACTCAGACGACCCCGACCCCGGCATCGCGCACTACACGGCGGCAAAGGCCGGCGTCATCGGCCTGATGAAGAACGTGGCGGTGGAGGTGGCGCCCTTCGGCATCCGCTGCAACGCGATCAAGCCTGGCTTCATCGCCAGCGAGATGACCTCATGGCAGGGCATGCTGGACCGGTACGCCGGCCATGAGGGTGGAACCATCGAGCACATGCACCAGGCCGGTTACTTCTTCAACGCGCTGCCGATGCCCATGATGCAGCCGGAGTCGACCGCCAAGGTGGCGCTCTTCCTGAACTCGGACCTGGCCGCCTATGTGACCGGCCAGCACTTCTTCGTGGACGCCGGCCACTCCGTCCTCTCTCGGACCAACCTGGGCGCAGTCATACCGTCCGCCGAAGCCTGACGTACGGACGGTTCTGCATCCCACGAGGGGCGCCGGCGTGGCGAACCAATAAGCCCCACGCCTGCCTAGACCGGCCATCCGCACAAGCCCGTGAGTGACATCCTGCACCGGCCCGGGGAGTCTCCCCGCAAGGCAGGCCTGGTGAGGGCGGAGATCCAGGAGAACGGCGATCTTCTATAACCAGTCGTCCACGAACTGGATCTCCGTTGACTGCCGAGTATTCCGACTTGGCTGTTTCTCGTGCTGTCGAGGCAATCTGCGAAGCAGGCGGCCCTCCCTGGTTCGGCGGTTTCAGCGGCGCTGGAGGCAGCGTGGCGTGCGAGACGGCTAGAACCGCCAGCACGCGCATGGCGATGGTGACGTACCGATGCCAGGGCGTCCACTTGCGCGCCTGCAGGAGGTCAGGCCGAGCAGGTCCTCGCCGTGCTCGTCGTCCTCCCTGGCCCTCCAGCGTATCCCGGCCGCGTCGATCAACTCGGGAAGTGCGGAGCCCGTCAACCTGAGGTGCCCTGCAGTACTGGCCGGCCATGCCGGCCGACCAGTGCCCTTGTAGATCGCGCTGGGATCGTCAACGATCAGCATCCCATCGGAGCGGCCCGGGCGCGGAGCGGCAGATGGACGAAGCCGCGGACGGCCCCCCCGGGCCTGCGGACTGCCTGCCCTGCCATGCGCAGTTCCGGCAATCGGCTCGCGAGCGTCCGCAGAGCGATCTCTCCTGTCAGTCGGGCCAGCGAAGACTCCAGTCCCATGGCCCTGCTGACGGCGAGATGCCTGGGGCCGGAAGTACGGCTGATGTCGAAGCGCGCAGGGTCGGGAAACTGGTCGGGGTCCCGGTGGGCCGCAGCGAGCATCACAAGAACTCTGCTACCGGAGGGCACTGTGTGTCCTGCCAGCTCGATGCGCTCAGAGGCGATACGCAAGATGAACTGGCGAGGAGGATCGAACCGCAGGGTCTCTTCGGCTGCTTTGTCCGCCAGTTGCGGTGCCGCCTTGAGCATCTGCCACTGGTCAGGGGAGGCCGCCAGCGCGGCCACCGCATTGCCGATCAGATTGACTGCGATGTCGAGGCCGGAAACGATCAGCTCCTTGCATGCTTCGACGATCTCCTCCAGGTTCAATCTGGCGGGGGCGGTGCTGGGCCAGCCAGTCGTGCCGGCGTCCGGGTTCTTCCGGCGTTCCGGCTGACGGACGTGACCGAGCAGCCTGTCCGGGTCGTGTTCTGGCGTGCGGCCGCGGCGCGCAGCGGTGAGCCGGCTGATCAGGTCACCGCCGGGATGCTTGCGTCGCTCACGTTGAAGCCGGATCAGCAACGCCTCCAGATCCTCGTTCGCGTCGTGCAGTTCTTCGGCCTGTCTTGCTGAAGGCCTCCCGCCGATCGAGCGGCCCATGACGGCGCACAGGTCGGCAAAACGTGCTGAATCGCCATGGGGGATGCCCAGTACTTCACTGAGGCACGCAGTGACCAGGGGAAGGGCGAAGTCGTCGATCAGATCGAACGCGTCGCCATCCGCAGCCCGGTCGAGCAGGTTGTGGGCGGTGACCTCGACGCGGGAAACGGAGAGCTGCAGCGCCGGCTTCACCAGGGAGGCAGCGACGGTACACGCGTGATCGTTTTCCTGCATCCGTGCCTCGAACGGGCCGGCAGCGCCGAGTATCTCCCCAGGCGGGGGTACACGCCTCCCAGCAGGGTGGGCAAATGACCGCCATGCCCAGAAGCGAGGGTCGTGCAGAACCCGGCTGCAGCGGTCATACGACAAGACGGCGAGCATCCCGGTACGGCTGCGATAGACCGGCTCCTGAGCGCGCATCTGCTCATACAGCCCGTAGGCGTCACCGCGGAACCCTGGTTCGAGAAGCCTGGCCAACGGATCACCGGTGCGGGCCAGCAGCCACAACCACAGCCGGTTGGGGGAAGCACCGGCGTAGAGCCGTGCGGTGTCGGTGGGGTGATAGCTCATCGTCTCTTCCTGATCGGGCCGTCCTCGGCAGTCGCCGAATCCCGCTGAGACGGGTCAGTCTCATATGAGGCAGATTCTGCTCGCACTCGTGGAGCGGCGATACAGACGAAAGTCGATTAACACTGTTCGCAGGCATGAGTGCGCCGTCCGGAGGAGGGCAAGTGTGCTTTCGTGGCGCTCGGGCCCTGTATCAGGCGATCGGTAGCCCCAACTGTGCCCGGGGCCTGGTGGCGGGCGCGACGTGGACCCGACTGCGGCCAGGGGCTCGGCGTCGCCCGTGACGACTGTCGGCCATCCGCCCTGTCCCGGGCGGCGTTCCGCAGGCCACGTACAGCACTCGCGCCGCCCGGGCCGGTCTCCCGCAGGATCTGGATGGTCCGCGCGTCCCCGGCCCGGACGCGCTCTGCACGGCAGGGGGCGCCGGTAGGCCCCGGCGGTCTCCTCAGCCGCCCGGCGAGTGTCGGAAACGAGCAGCCACGGGGGAAACCGCCGTAGAGCTGCCGGTGATACCGGCATCGACCACCAGGCTCCGGCTGCCGATGTGGTCCTTTCCCGCGGCAGTAGGTGCTGCTTGCGCGATCTTCCTCGTTCCTCAGTGCTGGACGGGCTCGTTGCTCAGCTTCTGGCCGCGAAGCAGGAACCACGCGGCGACAGCGGCGACAAGCAGCAAGGCGGCGCCGACGCCGGCGGCGAGGGCCACTCCACCGACGAAGGACTCGCGTGCCGCGTGCAGCAGCGCGGCGGCCGCATCGGCGGGCATGCGCGCGGCGGCCACGACGGCTCCGGCCAGTGACTCGTGTGCTGCCTGCGGGGTTCCGGCCGGTCCGGTGAAGTCCTGGTAGATGTTGGTGACGACGGACCCCAGCAGGGCGATGCCCAGGGCGGTGCCCAGTTCGTACGCCGTCTCCGAGACCGCCGAAGCAGCGCCGGCCTGTTCCTTGGGGACGGCGGTGAGGATGATGTCCGAGGTGACCGTGAATGACAGTCCGGCGCCGAAGCCGACGATCAGCAGGGTGGCGCCGAGCAGGGGGTAGCCGGTGGACTGGCTGATCGTGGTGAGTGCGGCCAGGGCCAGGCCGATGACGGCCAGGCCGCTGGAGACGACCGCGCGCACCGAGAAGCGTCGCGCTGCGGCGCCTGCGATCAGGCCGGCCACGACCGCGCCGACGGCGGCCGGCAGCTCGGCGATGCCTGCTTCGATGGGACGCCGGTCCTGGACGAGCTGCAGGTACTGGGAGAGGAAGAACAGCAGTCCGGACAGCCCGAGGATGGTCAGCAGGTTCGCCAGGACGGCCCCGCTGAAGCCGCCGTTGCGAAACAGCCGGACGTCCACCAACGGGACGGGAAGACGGCGCTGACGCCGGACGAACCCGTAGAGAGCGGCCCCACCGAGCAGGCCTGCCGCCAGGGTGGGCCAGGTGAACCCGTCGGCGGCGGCCTCCTTGATCGCGTACACGATGCCGACCATGCCGACCAGCGACAGCAGGACACTCGGCAGGTCCCACGGCCCCGGGGAGGGGTTGCGTGATTCCGGCAGCATCTTGATTCCGACGATGACCAGCAACGCCATCACCGGCAGGTTGATCAGGAACACCGAGCCCCACCAGAAGTGCTCCAGCAGCAGACCGCCGACGATCGGGCCGACCGCCATACCCGCCGAGGCGGCGGCGCTCCAGATACCGATGGCGAGAGTGCGCTCACGGGAGTCCTGGAAGAGGTTGCGGATCAGCGCGAGGGTGGAGGGCATCAGCGTGGCGCCGGCGACACCGAGCAGCGCCCGGGCGGCGATCATCATCTCGGGAGTCTGCGCGTAGGCGTTGAGCACCGAGACCAGCCCGAAGGCGGTGGCTCCGATCAGCAGCAGGCGCTTGCGGCCGATGCGGTCGCCCAGGCTGCCCATGGAGATGAGCAGGCCGGCGATCACGAACGAGTAGGCGTCGCCGATCCACAGCAGCTGAGTGCCGGAAGGCTGCAGATCCTCACTGAGGTAGGGCGTGGCCAGACCCAAGACGGTGGCATCCACCGCCACGAGCAGCACGGCAAGAACCAGGACGCCCAAGGCGAGCCAGCGGCCGGAGCGCCGCTGCGTGCTGTCCTGCTCCCCCGAATGCAGAACACTGGTCATGATCCGTCCCTTCGCGTCGCGCCGCCGAGCAGCAACTCGGCGATCATGTGGGTGAAGTCGTTGCGGGCCACCCGGCCCTCGGTGACGGCCCAGCTGCCGGCGGCCAGCAGGCCGTAGAGAGCCTCGGCGAGCCACGTCGCGCTCAAGTCGATGCGGAACTCACCGTTTTCCTGGCCTCGGCGGAACAAGCCGGTGAGCCGCTCATCGATACGGAACCAGCCCGCGTTCTGCTTTTCGCCCTCGAAGAGCTGGTTTTCGGAGTAGAGGAAGGTGAGCAGGCCCGCACAGGGCTGGATCTCGCGCACCAGACGGCGCACCGCGCCCGCGGCCGCCCCCTCCTCAAGGCGCGCCGCCTCCAACGCCGCCTCACACTTGGCGATGCCCAGCTCCTCCAGGGCGCGCACAAGGGCATCGCGCCCGGTGAAGTGACGATTCAGCGTCGCCCTGCTGATCCCCGCGGCCCGGGCGACCTCTTCCATCGTCGCCGTCGCCTTCCGCGTCAGGAGATCAGCGGCAGCATGCAGCACATGATCACGATCAAAGCTCATAAGCCAATAATAACCTATAAGAGACATGCATGCCTCAAGTGAGACATGCATGACTCATCGATAGGGAACCATGGATCGTTACCTTCTCAGCGTCATGCCCAGCAGGCAGATCAGGGCCAGCCGTAGGAAAGTCCTGCTCTAAGGCCTGTCCTGTGAATCACGAGAGCCAGTCCAAGGCCGCGACCGGCAGGATCTGGCAGCGGTAGATGACCGCGCGCTTGGCGTACCGGGAGACCAGCGCACGGTACTGCTTCAGGTGCGCGATCGCGCGCTCGAGCACGTTGCGCCGCTTGTCGATCTCCGAATCGAAGGCGTACGGCCGGCCGCCCCGCGAACCCCGGCTCCGGCGATGGGCCAACCGGTCGGCCTTCTCCGGGATCGTGGCGGCGATCCGCCGGCGGCGCAGATAGCGGCGGGTGGCACGAGCACTGCAGGCCTTGCGGCGGCAGCGGCTTGATCTGCTCCCACTGCTGATCGGTGAGTTCCCCTCGGTGCACCATGCCCATGACATCGGTGACCCGGCTGAACTCCTGAGAGAAAGATTCACAGGGCAGGCCTCAGCACGGCCGCGACGTCGACGCCGTCGTCGATCGCGTGAAGGCACGCCTAAGTGACTGTTGCGAAACCGGTCAGGCGGTATCGCGGCGCTCGTCTTCAGCAAGCCGCC
>NZ_BMQP01000082.1 GCF_014648175.1 Planobispora rosea | reverse complement strand
CCAGCGGAAGCTCAAAGGCTTGATCTTCAACGATGTTCAAGAGAACCTCCCGGATCTCCCGCCCGGCCCGCCCTTTGATCCGCACGAACTTCTTGTTCCAGCAGGTGCCGTCCGCGACCTGATCAAGAGGCAGGGTCGCGGTGTGCTCACCCACAGTGATCGTCACCTGTCGCGAGGTGATGCCCGTGCCCTGGCTGTCCGTCGTCACCAGGTGCCGGGAGACCTCCGGGCACCACGGCAACCGAGGACTGTCGTAGATCGGGATCGGGTCAGGCCCGCTTTTCTTGACCTCCCACACCTCGGGAGGATCGAGCCGGTAGGCGTATCCCGGCGAGCCCGGGACCCTTCTCAGGCCCCGGATCGGCAGCGGGATGACCGCCGGCGACGTCACTGCCTGCGCCTTTGCTGCCGGAAGCTACGGTGATCCCCCGAGGGGATACCGCTCGTGCTGGTCAGGGGTGCCGTGTGCCGCCTCCGCCGGATCACGACACGGGCAGGGCTGGCCAATAGCCAAACATGGGACACCGTCACGTAGACTCTCCCTGAGAACTGATTGAGGGGCCCCGCCCCGGAGCTGCTAACTCCGGAACCCGGCGGGGCCTCTTGCTGTCTGTGAGGAATTAGCCTACGCCTGGTAAAGGCCGGTTGTGGCGGCTCAAACCCGCGTGTCGATAGGGGCTGTGGCGCTTTCCGGCAGACCCGCGCAAAGCTCATGCGGCACTCCGTTCGGGAGAGATGGCGCACTTCAGACAGGTCTCCATGTACTTCGACAACACGTAGCCGGCATCGGTCCCGCACTGCGGACAGCGCCGGCGCGCGGCCATCGCCCGCTCCAGCGCGGCGAGCTGCCGCACGGTGGCCGGCCGCTTAGGTCGGGCCTGAGCCACGTCGTACAGGTAGGCGGCCCGCACGCCGTCTCGATGTCCCGAACAGCGAGAGGCCCACAGCACTTGGGCCTGGACGCCCTGACGTCCAGGCGTCAGGTTCCGCGCGGCGAGCTGCCGGCGGGTCAGCAGATGCGCCGGCGCCATCTTCCACGGATAGGTCGGGATGCTGTGGCGCTCCCCGTCCGGGTCCCAAAAGCGGGCACGAATGCGGCCCATGGCACTGCACCTCCACGATCACGGCACGGGTCAGGACATGCCGCCGCGGCGGAAGAGCGATCTCCTCCCGCCGCGACAGGTCGAACACTTCGGTTGCTGCGTCGATCACCTCTCTTCGATCCCGGTCCCCTCGGTGCCGCCCGACTCGGTCGGCTCGTTCGACTCGGTCGGGAGCGGCTCGCTCTCGCCGTGCCGGCAGCGCTCGCACCAGCGCATGCGCTGGCACTGGTGGGTGTGCTCGGGGCCTTCCAGGTGGCGCTTGCACCAGCACGACCACCACGGGCCGAAGACGTGACCGCTCTCCGCGCACGCCTCGATACCGACGCAAGACCCGCAGATGTCGGGGGTCTCCTCATCGCTCCACCGCCAGTCGTGGAACAGGTCCTCGCGCTGGGCCTTGACCGCCTCCAGGGAGGGGAAGTGGTAGGACTCCTCCCCGTCGTCGTTGACCTCGCCGCACCTGGAGCACGTCACCACGACGCACGTCACGAGCTGCTTACTCATCACTGCCTCCCTGGGCAGAGATCGTCACGATCAGGACCTCCCCCGCCGGCGGGGCCGACTCCGGGAGGATCACCGGGGCCAGGACCGCGGTGATCAGCGCGCACCGCAGCGCGGCCCGGACCATCGCCCGGACCGCGCTGCCGATCATCGGGCGCTCCTGGAGAGCTCCGACGTCGTGGTACTGGGGGCCGGCCGGCGCGGTTCGTCCGGCTGGCAGGCGACCGCGATGATCAGGGCAGTCAGCAGGATGTAGGGCAGCGCCTTCCACACCGCCCGGATCTGCGCGATCACTGGATCGCCCCCTCACGGCGGAGCCGGGGAAGGTCCCGCCAGGAGATCGCCACCGCGCCCAACGCGATGGCGCGCGTACGCATGGAGTCGGTGACGTCGTAGTGCGGACGCCGGCCGCCCTGGTACCAGGACCGGTGCAGCCCCAGCCGCGTGGCGAAGGCGTGCAGCTCGTCTTGATCCCCGGCTACCAGGTGGGACCACTTGGCGTTGATCGATCCGACCTTGGCGCGCTGCCTCCAGTCATCGACGTAGACCGTCACCGCACACCTCCCACCACGGCGCCGGCTCGTGCCCCGGCCCACCGGGCGTTACCGGTCGGCTCGGGGGCCGGCTCCCAGTTGGGGCCGGTGGGAAGCGGAGCGCTCTCACCGGTAGGCGCCCCCGGCGCCGGCTTGCTCGCGAATCCCGGCAGGGGCCTGCCGTCCGCACCCGTGGGCAGCGGGGCCGGCGCCAGAGTCGGCTCCGGGGCAGGGTTCCCGTTGCGGCCGGTCGGCTCGGGGGCCGGCTCGACCGGCGCCGGCCCGCTCTGATCGGCGAACTCCGGGAGCGGCTTGCCATCCGCCCCGGTCGGCAGCGGGGCCGGCCCGTCCACGCTCATGCCGACCGGCACGAGCGTGGAGATCTCGGAGCTGACCGGCTCGCCGGCGCCCTCGCGGGGAGCGACCACGAGCACGCCCCCGAGCACGACGGCCAGCGCCCACGGACCGGTGACCTTGACCACCCGCCACGTGATGATCAGTCGGGAGATGTTCATACCGTCACCACCCCGGCCATCAGCAGCGCGGGCGGGTAGACGGACAGCTCCGCCAGCGTGGCCCATGCCAGCCGGTGCAGGATGCGCACCTGAGCGTGCCGGCGAGCCGACTCGTGTACCCGAGCCCAGATCGCTGAAGCCAGCCGCGCGAGGGCCTCGGTGGAGTGCCGCTCGCTGACCTCGGTGATCTCATCGGCTAGCGCGGACAGCTCGCCGGCGCTCAGCGCCGGCCCGCCCGTGCCCGGCACCACGTAGGTGCGCAGCTCCGCCAGGGCCAGCACCGCCAGCCGGTGCAGCGTTGCCTCATCGCCGGCGCGGACCGCGGCATCGGTGAGCATCGAGCGCAGCAGCCAGCCGGTAGAGGCCAGCACGTGATCGTCCAGGCGGGCATTCGCCCGCTCCAGGCGCGTCGCGTACCAGGTCAGATCCGCCGCGCACAACGGCGTCCGGGGCAGCATGGAGGTGCCCGTCATGATGCGGCCCCCACCTCTGCCGCCAGCGCGGCCGGCGTCAGCGTCAGCTCGACCAGCGCCACGCTGGCCAGCCGCGCGAGCGCCCCCGCGTCCCCGGCTTCGGTGGCTTCCTCCCGGGCGTAGCCGGCCAGCCATTCGGCCGAAGCCGCCAGCCCGTCCAGGTCCCGATCCCGGGACGCGTAGGCGATGCGCTCGATGTAGGAGTCGTAGGCCGCCGCACCCATCACCGGCTCACCGGCGCTGTTGCGGTAGTGACGGGCCTCCGCCAGCCCCACCAGGGCCAGCCGGTGCAGCTCCCCGTGATCCCCGGCCACGTACGCCGCGGTCACCTGATCCGTGGTCAGCTGATCGGCCAGCTCCGCCAGCCGCGCACAGTCCCCGGCCGTGAAGCTCTGCCCGATCTCCCGCTGAGCCTGAGCCCACCGGCCGACCGTGCGCCCACGCGAGCGCCGGCCCAGACGAAGGAAGCGCCACGGTCCGGCCGGCGGCCCTGCCAGATCCCCGCGGAAGGTCCGCAGCTCGACCAGCGCCACGCTGGCCAGCCGCGCCATGGTGTGCGCGTCCTGGGCCTTGCTGACCAGGTCCCGCAGCACCGAGCCCAGTTCCGAGACCAGCGCTTCGGCAACCTGGGCCTGTCGCTCGCACGCCTGAGCGTGATCGATCGACGCACCCAGAACCATGCGCTCACCGAGGCCGTAGACCTCCAGGCCCGTACGGTCCTGAGCCGCCTCGATCTCCGCCAGCGCCACCCGGCCCAGCCGAAGCAGCCCCGAGATGTCGCCGGCCTCGGCCGCCTCGGTCAGGTGATCACCGCTGAGCCGAGTGAAGATCTCCCGAAGACCCGCGACGTCGCCGGACTTCAGGGCCTCGCTGATCGCCCGGTGGGCCTGCACCCAGACCGTGCCGTGATCGGTGGTGGTGGTCATCGCCCACCGCCCGACTGCTCCTCCAGGAGCCGGTCATAGGCAGCGCGAGCGCCACCCGAGTCCCCGCCCCACGAAGGGTCGGCGGGAACCTCTCGCGACCACTCGTGGTCGCCGGATCGTGCCTGATCCGTCATGATTGAGACACCTCTCGTTGAGGTGGCCCCGCCGGATCTTTTCCAGGGATGACGGCGGGGCCTTTTTCTGTGTGTCCGTTGCCGACGTTGCCGACGCTGGTGACGTCGGTGACGCTGGCGACGTGACAGCGCTGATCAGCCGCATTTAGGCTGACAGTGGACTCCATGGGGAGTCTTGCTACTCCATCAACGTTCCACTCCGTGCCAATCAGTGTCAAGGGATTGTCACTCACTGGAAGTGTGTGTCACTGTGATGACATGTTCACCGACACCCTGACACCGAGCGGCCTCGATCCGGGAGGTCCGCCCATGTCCGATGCCCGCCCCGTACGTCTCGTGGTCACCGCTGAGACGTCGGCCGCCGTTGACGAGGTTCTGGTTCGAGCGATCTACCTCGCCAGAAAGAAGGTCACTAAGGCAGAACTCACTGATGCTCTACTCCGCGTTGGGATGAGGCACCTGGAGGAGACCGCCACGGAGCTGAGGGGGGAGTCTCCCGATGTGCCTGCGGACCATGAGGCCCGTGCTCCCGAGCCCCCTCCCGTTGTTGCTGCCGTCGTGACCAGCTCAGAGGGTGTGCTGGTTGGTCAGCGTCGGGACGGTAAGCCGCCGTGGACTCTGATCGCCGGCGAGATTGAGCCGGGCGAGTCCCCTGCTGATGCGGCGATCCGCGAGGTCAAGGAGGAGACCGGCCTTCGCGTGATGGCCGCTGAGCACGAGATCGGCCGGCGGGTCCACCCCAAGACGGGCAGGACCATGATCTATCTGGCGTGCTCACCCACGGGCAAGACGGACGTTATCGTGGGCGACCGCGAAGAGCTGGCCGCGGTGCGATGGGTCAGTCTCACTGAGGCGGAGCAGCTCCTTACCGGCATGTTCGAGCCGGTTCACCGCTACCTGATCAGCCATCTGGGGGAGGCGCCCCATGAATCTGATGAATGAGATCCGGATCTGGGCTGAGGCTCACCCCTCGCTCGCGATCGGGGCCGGCGCGCTGGCCCTGGTCCTGCTCTGGCTCGCGTACGTGATCGCCCGCCGTACGGCTCGCGCGCTGGCCAGCCTCCTCCAGGTCCCGATCCGCGCCTATCGGAAGATCAGGGACGCGGATCGGGTCGAGGATGCCCTGACCTATCTCGCGGCCGGCATCGCCACTGCGGTTGCCGGCCACGGGATGTGGGAGTTCTTCAGCCAGGAGTTCCCGGACCTGTTCATCGGCTTCAAGATCGGCTTTTTCGCCTTCCTTGAGGTCGCGATGATCACGAGTGCTGTCCGGGCACGCCGCAACATGCGCGAGCACTACAGCGCCGGCATCGACGGCATGGCCGTGTGGGCGATCACGTGCCTGTCGGCGGTGCTCGCCGCCCTGGAGGCCAGCACCTTCGGTGTGGTCGTTCTCCGCCTGTCCGCGCCCCTCGTGGCCGCGTGGCTGTGGGAGCGGGGCATGGCCGTGGAGCATCGTCGCGCCACCGGCCGCCGGCGCATGGCCTGGAGGTACACCCCTGAGCGGTTCCTGGCTCGGATAGGTCTGGTGGACCCCACCGATCGGGACGCCTCCGAGGTGGCGATCGACCGCTACATCACGCGCGTGGCGCTGCGGGCGAAGCGGCTGCGCATGCTGCCGGCCAAGGCCACGCGCCGGCGCCGGTGGGCAGCGCGGCGCCTGGACCGCGCGATGGACGCCGCGGTGGAGTACGCCGGCCTGTCCGCCGACTCTCCGCGCGTGGTTGAGCTGGTCGGCCGGATCAGCGCGCTGTACAACACCGGCGCCCTGGCCACGCTCGACCCGCCCTCGCCCTGGGTCATCGAGAAGGTCACGGTGACCGGCTCCGTCTCGGAGCCCGCCATAGACGTCTGTCCACCTGGACGTCTGGACGTCGTTGCACCTGGACGTCTGGACGTCGTTGCACCTGGACGTCTGGACGTCGTTGCACCTGGACGTCTGGACGTCTCTGGAGAGCTGGAAGCGTCTGAGCCCTCCGAGGTCCCCGAGACCAAGCCCGCGGACGCGGCGCCGGCGCCGGCCGATCCGATCGAGGACGAGCCCGCGGGACTGGACGTGTTCACCGATGGCGACCGCATCCTGGCTTACCTGACGAGCCGGAGCGTGGGTCACGATGACCCCCACCGTGACCCCGATGACGACCCAGACGGTCCCGGCTCGGGTCAGGGTGACCCGCGGCAGGGTCACGGCGACCTGTCGGTGGTTGCCTCGTGGGGCGACCTGACGCACCGCTTGGGGCAGCCTGACCCATCTGCCCGCACGTTCAAGGCACTGCCCCCACCGGTTCCTGTGTCATTTGTCGGACCGGTGGGTCAAGATGACCACACAGTGGGTCATGGTGCCCCTGCGATGGGTCAGAGTGACCCATCGGCCCTGGGTCACGACCTGGGTCATGACCCCCGGCATGACTGGGAGGCCCGCGTGAGATCGGAGCGCTCCGGAGCCGCGTGGGTGCGCGATGCCCTGGCCGATCTCGGTCTCCGGGCCACCGTCAGCGAGATCACTGATTGGCTGGACGCCCATGGCGTCTACGTCTCCGAGGACGCGATCCGTAGCGAGATCAAGCGTGAGCGAGCCCGGCAGGCCCGCGCGGCTGAGGGCGCCGGCGCCAACGTGGTGTCGCTGACGACGAGGAGGGCCTGAGCATGCGTACGACGATCGTGTACCCGAACCTCACCGGCGCCCTGGTGATCTGGACCAACACCCGGTTCGGCCCGTCTGAAGGTCGCTGGGAGTGCGAGGGGTGCGGAGCCACCGAGAACTATGCCCGCCCTTGGGAGGCCAACGACCATTCCGCCTGGTGTCGGGCACTGGCTCCCGACCCCGACCCTGCCCCCGAGCCGCCCCCGGCCCCGGCCCCCGTTCAGGACCCGGGGTGGTTCACCGCCCTGATCCACCGCATCCGCGCCACGAACAACACCAAGGAGATCTCTGCATGAGCGAAGGAAGAGAAGAAGTCGTCACCGCCGACACGGAGGTGGTGTTCGTCGAGCTGCCGGCCCCGCCGTACACGGCTGAGACGACCCTGGCGATGGTCAGGGCGCACTTCGGCTCCGGCTGGCAGATGGATGAGGAGCAGGACCCCGGACGGTTGCGGCTCGTCCGGGCTGATGACTGATCTCGATGGGGGCCGGCGCGTCGATTCCAGCCTCAGCGCCGGCCCCTGTCCCACCGACCACCCGATAGCGGCCAAAGCGGGCGAGAGCATCCTTGCACCCGCCTACGGCCACCGCTCCACCGGATCATCACCCAGACGGAAGGATTACCGATGATCATCGAGCTGTTGGACCGCGTGGAGTCCTGGTATGAGGGCTCTCCCTTGCAGAAACTCATCGCCCGCGGCACCGATTCGGAGAACCCCGACCCCAAGGCGAAGGCGTTCGTCATCGTCCTGGCCTCGGTCGCGGTCCTGCTGGCCCTGGTCGGCGTCATCGCGGTGCTGTCCATCCTCGTGGCGCTGTTCGGCGTGCTGAACGACGCGGCAACCTGGGTGGTCACCGATGGCGTGCGCGTGGTGGGCTCGTGGGAGCTGACCCGCGTGATCACCGACGGCACGAGCGCGTTCTTCGCCTCCCACACCCCGCCCGACTTCCCTCTCACCGCGGAGCAGCTCGACCAGGTGTGGCTGTGGGCCGGCGCCGTGGTGTTCGCCCTGTCGTGGCTGTGGCGCTCGTGGGGCGCCCGGCTGGCCTGGACTCTGTACGGCGTGCTGACGGTGGCCATGGTGTGGGCGGCCGGCCCGATGGCCGGCCGCTGGGTCAGCGCGGGCTTCGCCGTCCTGGTGTGGGCCGGCCTGTCGCTCCTGGCCTTCCGCGGGGTGGGTAAGCGGATCAGCCTGACCATCTTCGATCGCCGCTCTCCGGTGCCCGCGTCGACGCCCGAGCGCCCCGAGGTCAAGAGCCTCGTGATGATCGCCCCGTCCTGGAACCCGGTGGGGCTGCCGATTGGTCCCGATCGGATCAGCCAGGAGATCGGTGACGTCGTCTCCTACGCCGATGCGGTGCTGTCCCGGCCGGATGCCGACTACCGCGGGTCGCTTCGGGCGGTCCGCGATCGGCTGCACTGGCTCGATCGGCACGTGATCGACCCCTCGCCGTTCAACTGATCCACCGCACGAAACGGACAGAGGGTCAGCGCTCGATCCAACCCGGCCGCTGACCCTCCTGCCCACCACCTCAAAGGAGAGCGAGCAATGGACATCATCCCACTGATCTTGACCCACGCGGGAGCGCTCGGAGCCGGCCTCGTGCTGGGAGCGTGTGCGTTCTCGGTGCGGTGTGGGCCGTGGCGCGTGGGCGCCGGCGAGCCGATGCAGCCGCCGGCCCCGTATCCGGTCACCTCGGTCCGCCAGTTGCCGGCGCCGGTGATGCCGCCGCCCGGCATGGCGGGGGTTCAGGTGCAGCCGGCGATGGTGATGCCCGCACCCCTGGCCTACCCGTACGGCTACGGCGTGCCCATGGCCCCGGCCGCGAGCCTGCCCGCCGCGCCGGCCGGCGTGGTGCTCACCGCCGAAGAGGTCGCGCACCTGGAGCGCTACCGGGCGTGGGTGGCCGGCCAGGAGTCCCCGAAGGAGGTAGAGAGATGATCTCCACGATCGAGGTATGGCTACCGAACGTCATCGCGTTGTCGTTCGTTCTCACGGTGGTGGTCCTGGTGGTGCTGGTCGTGCTGTCGGTACGGCTGGCCCTCTCCGGTGGCCCGGGGGTGTATGTGCGGACCCGCAGCACCTCCCGCGGCTGGACGGTGGAGGATCTGGCGATCGGTCTCAAGGGAGAGGCTGGCATGAGCTGGTACCCGGTCCGTATGACCTGGCAGGAAGCCGCTGAATGGGCCGCTGAGACGTCCAGACGCCCCGACGTACAGACGGCATGGGTGGACGTTCCTACGGCCTCAGGACGGCTCACAAGCTGGCTATGGGAGGCCGGCATCCAGACCCGGCGGATGGAGGCAGCCCTTCATGGATGAGACGTTCGACTCAGTCATCGCCGGATTCGGCCGCTTCCTCCTCGTGCTGTGGAAGGTCCTGGTGTGGATCTGGGACGGCATCCTCGCGGCGGAGACCGCCGCCCCGGTGCTGTTTTGGACGGTCCTGCTTCTGGGCTCCATCGTGTGGGCGGTCGTCGGCCTGATCCGGCACATGGGCGCACGCAAAGTCATGGCCGGCGGCGCGATGCTCGGGGTGCTGTCCCACACCGATGCCACCGGCGCGACCCTGTGGCGCTCGGCTGAGTCGGTGGATCGCAAAGCCAGCTACAGCCCGTTCTACGGCCGACCCGCCATTCTGCGACTGCTGCCGGCCCCAACCATCATCACCACGATCTTCATGCTCGCTCACGCCCGGCTGCTGCTGGGGTATCTGCTGCTGGCCATCGCCGCCCTGATGGGCTGGCGGCTGTACCGGAAGGTCCAGCGTCATCAGCACATCGTGAAGATCGTCTACCCGATCGCTGCCGCACTCGGCACCCTCTACGGCCAAAAGCCCGGCGAGGTCATGCGGGCCGGATTGAGGGTGCCCTACGCCTGGAGGGACCCGGCCGCCCAGATCGTCATCGCGCTGCCGCCGCACTGGCGGCCGCCCCACATCGATGAAACCGTGCAGATCGTCACCGAGCGCCTCGGAGGCACCTGGGATTACGAGCTGTCGCCGGAAGGCCCCTACACCCTGACCCTGACCCACCGGCCGGCCGAACCTCTCTATGTCACTCAGGTGATCCGGCCGCTTGCCGCGGCGCTGGCCACCACGCACGGCACCCACTCCCGGGCGATCCTGGAAGGGATGGTCATCACCGACGATTGGGAGGACCCCGCGGCCGACCCGGAGGTGAGCATCCCCCTCCCCGACGACTACCGCGAGTACCACGTTCTGGAGAGCAAGAAGATCGTCGGGGAGCGGCTCGGGGGCGAGTGGACCTATGAGGTCGTGCCCGGCCCGCCCTACACCGTCCAGCTCCGCCGCCGGCCGCCTGACCCCGAGTACATCGTGGAGGTCGTGCGCCCCATGACCGAGGCCCTCTCCCCGGTGCTCGGTATGCCGGCAGAGGAGATCCTGGAGGGCGTCATCGTCCCGGAGGACTGGCAGGACCCGGCCGCCGCGGTTCAGGTCCCGCTGCCCGATGGCTACCGGCCCGTGCAGGCCACCGAGGTCGTGCGGGTCGTGGAGGAGCGTCTCGGCGGGGACTGGGCCGGCACCGCCACCAAGGCCAAGCCCTTCGTGGTCCATCTGCGGCACAAGCCGCAGCCTCCAGACCTGGTCACGCTGCAAGACGTCGCAGACGAGATCCTCCGCTACGCCCGTCGCGGGACCTTCTTCCTGGGAATCGGTGCCGGTCATGAGCACCGCGTATTCACTCCTCATCGCGATGCACCGCATATCGCCCTGTCCGCTGGAACGCAGGCAGGAAAGAGTACGCAGAATCGCAACTTTCTATTGGGTGCTGCCGCGATGGGCGCCCAACAGGTGTGTGTCGACCCGAAGATTCACTCTTACGATGGATGCGAGATCATCCCCGGCGTCACCATTTACAATGACCCGCTCAGGCCCGATCTCATGTGGTCCGCAATCCACGGAGTAGCCGAAGAAACCCGCCGCCGCATGGTATTGCCGCGCGGGGCTGAGGAATTCCGTCCGTTCTATCTCCACCTGGAAGAGCAGAACCAATTCGCCGGTGAAATCGAAAACTGGTGGACCGAGATCCGAGAATTCCCTGACGAGCTGGAAGAGATCTGCCTCGTCAATCCGGTCATCAATAAGATTATGAGCCGGTACCGCTGGGATAAGCTCCCGAAGAAGTGGCCCGGCTGGCGAGACATTCAGCTTCTCCTGTACCAAGGTGGCGGTTTCGATGTCCACCTGGTGTCCACCTATCAGCGCATGGACGCCGATGCAGTCGGCGGAAGCGGAGGCAAAGGCGGCTCGCTCCGGGCCCAGTACGGCATTAAGCTCATGTCCCACTTCGACCCGGCAGGCTGGATTAACGTGGTCGGCACGCGGCCCATTCCCCGCTCGCCGATGCATAAAGGCCGCTGGATTATGGTCAAGGGCAGCACCAATAAGGAATACCAGGGCCCGCGGACCGAAGTGGACGACATCGAGTGGTTCCTGGACTACGCCGGTATCGGCCGGCGCGAGCTGTCCCCTAGCGTGTCTCCTTCACGTCCAAGATTGCCATCCTCGCACCCCTACCCCATTAGAGGGGACAAGGAGACAGCCGACAGGGGACAGACCCCGCCGGCCGCCTCGTCGGCCCCGGGCGCGGAGGTGTTGCCCTTCAGGCGGCGCGAGGAGGACCGGCCGTCCAATGGCCCGGCCCCTTCCGGGAACGTCTCTCAGGCCATTACCGACCCGCCTTCCAAAGTGCATTACTACACCCTGGAGGAAGCCGCCAATGAGGGCATCGTCCCGCTGACGTACGCCAACCTGAAGCAGAGGCGCTATCGCGCCGAACAAGACGGCAAGCCGTTCCCGAAGGGCATCAAGTACGGGCGTGGCCGGAAATACACCGCTGATGAACTCCGCCAGTGGTGGGAGCAGGAAAGCGGAGCCAGCAAGACCGTTGACTAAAACGTCCAGGCGTCTGGAGTTCTGGAAGCCTAGAGCCCCAGACGCCTTCACTTTTAGGCGTCCAGACGTCTAAAGGCGAAGACCGCCCGAATCCCCAACGATCTCCACCGCTCGACTGCCACACTGAGAGCCCCTCTCCAAGCAGTACCGACAGACCCAACCCTTAGCCAGACGGAGAAAGCCACCGTGAACAACTCGTCAAGCACTCAGGGACCAAGCTCCGCGATTCCTCCCGATGAAGACCTTGACCAGCAATTCCCCGAGTTCCCTCAGAACCTCATCCCCGAGTCGGATCTTCTCCCGCTTCCCGGGGATGAGGTCTACGAAGACGAATGGTGACCTGATCGCTTCAACCGAGCAAGGTAAGGCGCCTAGACGTCCAGGCTTCTGGGTGGCTAGGCGTCTGGAGCTCTGACCGGTTCCCGGAGTTCTTCTCCG
>NZ_BMQP01000081.1 GCF_014648175.1 Planobispora rosea | reverse complement strand
CATCTCCCGCCCGCCTCCCGCCATGCCCCCGCAGCGTTTACGCCGTAAACACCTCCGCCGGAGCTTGGAGCGTCGAGGCGCGGGAGAGCCGCTCCTGCCCGGGCCGGTTCCTTGGGCCGCCGAAGCGAGAGGGCCGGAAGCTCCTCGGCTCCCAGCCCTCGTTTACGCCGTAAACACTCCGCCGAACCCCGGCGGGTGACTCCCGGCCTACGCCGTACTCACCGGGCCACCGACGCCGACAGCAGTTCCACCAGCGTCTCCAGGTCCTCCCGGGACAGCTTCGCCCGCAGCTCCGCCGCTATCACCGAGGGCGGGCCCAGCCGGATGACGCCGTGGTCGCGCCTCCTGCCCCCAGCCTTCTCACCGGAGGCTGGGTCCTCCCGCCGGGCGTTTACGCCGTAAACACTCTCGTCGGCGTGAAAGCCGTTCCCGGCCCGCCGTACGGACTCCGCCACGGGCGGCGGGGCGAGCGGCATGGCCTGCTCCTCCGGAGGGAGCTTCCCGATCTCCCGGGCGTCCTCCAGTTTCAGCGTGCCGTCGACCAACGCCTGCTGAAGCTCCGGCCGGAGCTTCAGCAGGATCATCCGCTGCGTGCCCCAGCCCGGCGACTTGCCCACCTTGCGGCAGGCCTCCCGCAGCGAGATCTCACGCAGCTCCATCAGCCGTTGCAGGGCCCGCGCCTCCTCCAGAGGCGTCAGGTCGTCCCGCTGGAAGTTCTCGATCAATGTGCGCTCCTCGGCGGACTCCGCCGACTCCCGTACCTTGACCGGCACCTCGCTCAGCCCGGCCAGCGCCGCCGCGTGGCGGCGCCGGTGACCGTGCTGGATGACGTACGGCCTGTCGCCGACCTTCTCCGCGTGGTGCGGGTAGACGGCCAGCCAGGTGTCCCGGGGGACGACGACCAGATCCTGCAGGACGCCCTCGTCCCGGATGGTGTCGGCGAGCCCTTCCAGATCCCGCAGGCTCTCCCGGGGGTTGTCCGGGTTGTCGGCCAGGTCCTCCAGCCGTACGGTCTGCGGCCACCTCGGCGCGGCCGGGGCGGGGGCGGGCGCCGGGGCCTCCTGCTCGGCCGGCTGGCCGACCATCAGCGCCGCGAGACTCGTCCTCTTGCCGGCCATCAGCTCCGCCCGTTCGTCAGCTGCCCGTGCTCCAGCGCGAGCCGGTAGAAGTCCTCGCGGGCCTCCATCGCGACCCGGTTCTTCGGGTACTGGGTGACGACCATGCCCTCGGCCGACGCCCGAGAGTGGATCTTGTAGTGCCGGATCACCGTGTTGGCCAGCGGCCAGCCCTGGTTGCGGACGAACTGCAGGGTGTCGTCCAGGTCGGCGCGGCCGTCGCGCGGGTCCCAGTTGTTGGCCACGACGAGGTACGGAAGCTTGCGCGGCTTGACGACCTTCTCGATCGTGTTGAACGTCGGCTGGAACGACAGCGGCTCCGGCTCGATGGGAACGATCACGTCGTCGGCGTTGTCGAGTACGGCACGCAGCGCCTCGGCGGCCTTGCCGTCCCCCAGCGGGTCGTCGCTCGACGCGCCGTCCGACAGGTCCAGCCAGCCGGGGGTGTCCACCCACACGTCGGTGACGTGCGGGATGTGCCGGAGGTTCGCCAGTCCGGCGACGTCGTCGTGCGCCTGGACGAAGTCGAAGGGCAGCGCCTCGCCGACCCGCTCCGACCACCAGACGGCCGAGCCCTGCGGGTCGATGGAGACGGTGACGACCGGGGGGTTCTCCCCCGCCACTCCCCCGACGGTGTCGGCGGTGACGGCGGCGAGATTGACGGCGAGCGTCGACTTGCCGACGCCGCCCTTCTGGTTGAGGACAACGTGCACTCTGGCCACGTGGGGCTCCTGTTCCGTGTGCTTCCCGAGTTGGTACTTCGGATCAGGAGGCCAACTATCCCAGATGCGCATGGCGTTTACGCCGTAAACACCCGGGGCGCGCCCGTACGGCGGACGGCCGGATGCCCTGAGGCTGGGGCATTGAGACCCACACGGCATACGATCATGAGACCTCCAGCGTTTACGGCGTAAACACCGGTGCCGGGACGGGGTCGCTGGAGTGTGTCCGCATCGCCCTACGCTTCAGACGGCAGGCCGTGCTCGGGCTATCCGATCCCGAAGATCGTGACGAGCATGCTGCGGACATCGGCCAGCCGCGCATCAGGAAGATCGCCGACCTTTCCTTTCATCCTGCCCGTGTACACACTGGAGATCCGGTCGATCATGGCGACCTTGCCGTCGCCGACGTCGACGGCGAATGCCGTCAGGGTGGTGCCCATGTCAGCCGCTTCGACATGTGCCGTGAGCACATTGTCGCCATAAAGGGTGTGGTAGAAGTCGCCGCTGACGATCAGGCGTGTCTCCTCGCGGTCGCCGAGCTGGACACTCCACAACTCGCCGAAACGGTGACTCACGCGGCGGCTCCACCTTCATCATGTCGCCGGGATGCCTGACGGATGTCCTCACCGGTGGCCCGCTCGTCGTTCTCCTGGCCGGTGACGGCGGCCGTGCCGTACACCGAGGCGCGAGCCTCCTGATTGTGGCTCGCCGCGATCTCTCGCAGAATCCCCCGCTGGACGAGGGCGGACAGGCTTATGTTGCTGGTCTCCGCATGCTTGCGGGCCAGAGTCAGCACCCACTCGGGGAGGCTGACGGACGTCTTCGCTATCGCCATAGAGCGAGCATACCCGTGCGGTACTACCACGGGTATGAATTTGTGTCGGTACTCCGGAGATGCTTTTCTGTAGGTACCAATGAGGTGCTGAGAGCTCAGAGACCTGCGCCGTGCATCGGGTTGTGCTTCCAGCGGTCGACGTCGCGGATGTACTTCAGCAGCTCGCTCGACCCGTCGCGCCAGCCGCCGTGGCGGCCGATGGAGACGAGGTCGGCTCCGGCGGTGTAGGCGCCGGTCGCACCGCCGGCGCGGAGGCTGTGGGCGCTCAGGTCGTCGACGGCGAGCCCGGCGCGGCGGGCGGCACGGATGAGGATCTGTCCGATGGAGTGACCGCTGAGGCGGCCGTCGGCGGGGCCGCTGCCGGCGGGCTTCGCGCCGGGGACGCCGGCGATGACGCCGCGCCGGTCGATGCGGCGCAGCAGCGGGCCGGAGGTGGATCCGTGCCCGGTCAGCAGCGCCCGCCAGGCGCGCAGGGCGCGCACCGGGCAGGTGAGGGGGTCGGAGCCGTACGGCACGGCGACCCGGCGGCCGGTGGCGGCCTGGTCGGTCTTGGACCGGCGGACGGTCACGATGAGGCCCTGCTCGACCTCGGTGACGTCGCCCAGGTCGAGACCGGCGAGCTCGCTGCGGCGGGCCATCATGGCCCAGCCGAGGACCACGGTCAGGCGGTCGCGCACGTCGATCGCGGTACCGGTGTCGAGGGCGGCGGCGATCCTGCGCAGGTGGGATACGGCGAGCGCGGCTGCCTGGCGCTGGTTGGGCAGCCCGGCGGCGGCCCGCTCACCCCGGTAGGTCTTGCGGACGGCGCGGGCGGCGGTGGTGTCGGGCGGGGTGAGGCCGTTGACGCGGTGGGCGGTGCGGATCCCGGCGACGGCGCGGGTGATGGTGGCGGGGGCCTTGCCCTCGTCGGCGAGGGCGGAGACGTACTCGGCGAGGGTCTCGGCGGAGGCGGGCAGCGCCGTGCGGCCCGTCCGGGAGCACCAGGCGGTGAAGCGGTTCCAGTCCCCCGCGTAGGCGCGGCGGGTGGCGTCCGGGACGCTGGCGGCGATGCGCGCCGCGGTCGAGGCCGATACCTCCCCGTCGAGCGGTCCGGCCAGGGCGCCTTCGATCACGCGCCCGGGGCCGGTCACGCGCCCGGAGGCGATCGCGTGGCCGGGCGCGACGGCCTGGCCGGGCGCGCGCACGACCGGGCCGGGCCGTTTCCCGGGAACGGCAGGGACCCGGGTGTCCGTCCGCTCGCCGCCGCTCATCGCCCGCCCTCCCGTCACCGTGATCTCCGCGCTCCCGAGTCTGGCAGGCGGGACCGACATCGGCATCCCCGGCGCGGCGTCCCGGGAAGCGGCGGAACACCGGGTTCGACGGCGACCTCCGGCTGTTTACGGCGTAAACGCCTGCCCGGACATCGCCCCGGCGGGACGGCGGGCGTTTACGCCGTAAACACGCAACCGCCTTCGCCCGCCGGAACTGTCTTCCTGGGAGGCGCCGACGGAGTGTTTACGGCGTAAACGGCCCTCGGATCCCGCAGTGCTTCCGTCGTCGCCGTCCCGGACACCCGAGGAGCGTTTACGCCGTAAACACCCGGCGCTGCCGTGTCCGGGCCTCGCGTGGAAGCCATGTGGGCGACTTCACTCTCAACTCGTCTCCCCGCCTGCCGATCGGTGATGGTTGAAGACCGATCACGGAGGATGGGTGTGCGCAGGCTCAGAATTGGGGCGCGGCTGGCGGTGGCGTTCACCGTCCTGCTGACCCTGCTCGCGGTGATCGCGGTGATCGCCTTCTCGGCTATCCAGGACCAGCGGCAGACCGCCTCGCGAGTACGCGATCTGCAGGTGCTCACGAGTCAGGCCAAGGAGATCAAGTTCTACGCGGCCAGTATGAGCGGCTGGCAGAGCGCCTACATCTCCGACGTCCACCGCCTGGGCGCCGCACGGGCCTTCGGCGGCGACTCGGTCAACTACAAGGCGTGGGAGCAGGAGCGTGAGCGCTTCGAGGGCTTCCTCTCCCGGGTCGCCACCGGCACCATGAACGCCGCCGAACGGGAGCTGTTCGACCGGATCACCGCCGAGTCCGAGACGTACTTCGCGATCAACGACAAGATCGTCGAGACGTTCCGGCCGGGCACGTCCGAGGCGTTGTGGCAGGGCGACCAGCTCGCCATCAACGACAGCTGGAACACCTACTACCGGACCCTGCGCGCCGCGCAACAGCTCGCCCAGTCCGTCGACGAGCGCAGCCGGCAGGCGGTGGAGGAGTCCGCGGAGACCGCCGCCTTCGCCCAGCAGGCCATCACGATCGGTACAGCGCTGGCTCTCCTGCTCGGCTGCCTCCTCGCCTTCCTGGTGACCCGCAGCATCGTCGCACCGGTCACCGCGGCGCGGGACGCCCTGCGCATGGTGGCGCGCCGCCACCTGGGCGTGGAGCTGCCGTCCGAGGGCAGCGACGAGCCCGCGCAGATGGCCGTCGCGCTCAACGAGGCGCTCACCGCGGTCCGCTCGGTCGTCACCGACGTGGCCGTCCACGCCGGAACCCTCGCGGACATGTCGTCCGAGCTGGACTCCGTCACCGGCACCTTCGCCGCCAGCGCGGCCCAGGCCTCCCAGCAGGCGGGGGCCGTGGCGCAGACCTCGCAGGAGGTGAGCCACAGCGTGCGGAACGTCGCCGACGGCTCACGCGAGATGGGCGGCGCGATCGAGGAGATCTCCCGCAACGCCGCGGCGGCGGCCCGGGTCGCCACCGAGGCCGTGGCCGCCGCGGAGTCGGCCAACGCCACCGTGGTGCAGCTGACCACCTCCTCGTCCGAGATCGAGCACGTGGTCAAGCTGATCACCTCGATCGCCGAGCAGACCAACCTGCTGGCGCTCAACGCCACCATCGAGGCCGCGCGGGCCGGGGAGGCCGGCAAGGGCTTCGCGGTCGTGGCCGGGGAGGTCAAGGAGCTGGCCCAGGAGACTGCCAAGGCCACCGACGAGATCGGCCGTCTCGTCCTGGCCATCCAGGACGACAGCACCGCCGCGGTCGGCTCCATCGCCAGGATCGGCGAGGTCATCGCGGGGATCAGCGACTACCAGACGACCATCGCCAGCGCGGTGGAGGAGCAGACCGCCACCACCGCCGAGATGAACCGCAGCGTCGCCGACGCCGCCGACGGGGCCTCCAGGATCGCGGAGGGAATCACCGCCGTGGCCGCCTCGGCCTCAGCGGTCGACACCGACATCACCCGCTCGCGCCGGACCGTGGAAGAGCTCACGGGCGTGTCCAGGCAGCTGCGGGAGGCGGTCGCGCAGTTCACCTACTGAGCCCCGGGGAGTGTTTACGGCGTAAACGGCCGCCTCGCCTCCTCGCGAACATCCGCGGTGTCCACGCCGTAAACACCCTCCTCCCGTTCCCGGGGGCGCACCGGCCGGTGTTTACGGCGTAAACGGCCGGCGCACCCCGGGCCGCACTCCTAGAAGCGTTTACGCCGTAAACAACCCCGGGTCCGTCCCGCCCGTCCAGACCTCTCACAAGACCGCGCAGGTCGCCGAGACCACCGGCACCTCCACCAGGCAGAAGGAAGACCACAGTGCGCACAAGGAGCAAGACCGCGCTGGCCGTACTGGCCGTGTCGGCCGTGACGACCCTCGCCGGTTGCGGGGCCGAGCCGGTCGTGCGCTTCGCCGCCGTCGGCAGCGACGGCCTGGGACTGGAGCAGGTCCGGGTCGGGATCGCCTTCGACCAGGGCGGCCGGGGAGACAAGAGCTTCAACGACGCGGCGGCCGCGGGGCTGGACCGGGCGAAGAAGGAGCTTGAGGTCGACGGCGTCGAGGTCACGCTCTCGGAGGAGACCGATGACGAGCGGGCCACCAAGCTCCGCGAGCTGGCCGAGTCCGGCCGCAACCCGGTCATCGCGGTCGGTTTCCTGTACGCCAAGGCGGTCCAGACGGTCGCGGCGGAGTTCCCCGACACCACCTTCGCCATCGTCGACGACGACTCCTTCAGCGCCCCGAACGTGGTCTCCCTGGTCTTCGCCGAGGAGCAGGGTTCCTACCTGGTGGGGGCGGCCGCGGCGCTGAAGTCCCGCTCCGGGCGGGTGGGTTTCATCGGCGGCGTCCGCATGCCGCTGCTGCAGAAGTTCGAGGCCGGGTTCGCCGCCGGGGCCGCCAAGGCCAGGCCGGGGGTGGACGTCAGCGTGGACTACGTCTCCACGCCGCCGGACTTCAGCGGCTTCGGCTCCCCCGACCGGGCCAAGGAGATCGCCGAGAGGATGATGGCGGACGGGGTGGACGTCATCTACACCGCCGCCGGAGGCTCGGGGTCCGGGTCGCTGGAGGCGATCGCCGCCCGCGAGGGCGTCTGGGCCGTCGGAGTGGACTCCGACCAGTACCAGACCGCCGGCCCCGGTGTCCGCGACGTCATCCTGAGCTCCATGATCAAGCGGGTGGACAACGCCGTCTTCCAGGAGATCCAGGCGTTCATCAAGGGCGACCGGGCGGGCGGCGTCAAGCGTTTCGACCTGAAGACCGACGGCGTGGGCTACTCGGTGTCCAACGACAAGGCGGTGGCCCCGGTGCGCAAGCAGGTGGAGGCCCTCCGCCAGCGCATCCTCGGCGGCGCCGTCACCGTGCCCACCAAGCCCTGACGTCGAGCCCTGACGCGTTCACCGCCCTGGTGGCGGACATGCCGCGTCGGGCGTTTACGCCGTAAACACTCGGCGCTCGTCCGAGCTGTGCTCCCGGAGTGTTTACGCCGTAAACACTCCGGGAGCGGTCGGGATCGTGTCCCCGGAAGTGTTTACGGCGTAAACGCCATGGGCGGAAGGCGGCGAAGCATTCCCTCACCGCTCGCCTCGCAGGACCCGGCTCCCGCACCCCATCAAAGCCTCCGAGGGGACCGTCGCCTTCAGGCGACGGGTGAATCGGGAGCGGGAGGGCCGCCAAGGCCCGAGCGTGCCCTGACCTGTCAGGTCCGCGCATCACAGATGTCCTTCCTGGTTTTGTCGGCGCTAACCGATATCGCGGTGTTGTCATTACCGGACGTGATCGGAGGCGGGGTGTGCGCAGGTCGTTCAAGTTCCTGCTGCGCCTCACCGCCCGGCAGGCGGCGGCGCTCGCGGCGTGCCCGGAAGACCGCCGCAGCTCTACAACGCCGCCCTGGAGAACCGCCGCACCGCCGCACCGCCTACGCCAAGGCGGACGTGACCGTCCGGTACGGCGACCAGTCGGCCGAGCTGAAACACATCCGGGGCGATGACCCCGGCGGGCAGGGACGGTGGTCGTTCTCCTGCCAGCAGGCCACCCTGCGACGGCTGGACAAGGCGTTCGCCGCGTTCTTCGCCCGCGTGAAGGCGGGTCGCACGCCGGGTTTCCCGCGTTTCAAGGGCCGGGGCTGGTTCGACACCGTTACCTGGCCCAAGGACGGCGACGGCTGCCGGTGGGACTCTCAGCCCGAGCACCCTGCCGCGACGTTCGTGCGGCTCCAGGGCATCGGGCACGTCCGGGTGCACCAGCACCGGCCGGTCAAGGGCCGGGTCAAGACGATCAGCGTCAAGCGGGAGGGCCGCCGCTGGTATGTGGTGCTGTCGTGCGACGATGTGCCCGCCGAGCCGCTGCCCGCCGCCGGCGCGGTGGCCGGTATCGACATGGGCGTGGCCTGCCTGGTCACCACCTCCGACGGTGACCAGGTGGCGAACCCGCGTCACCTCGCCGCGACCGCTGATCGTCTCGCGGGCGCGCAGCGCGACCTGGCCCGCAAAAAAGCGCGGCTCGGCGCGTCGGCGTAAGGCGGTCGCCCGCGTCGCCGCGCTGCACGCCAAGGCCCGCCGCCAGCGCGCCGACCACGCGCACAAGACCGTGAACGCGCTGGTGGCCGCCTACGACGTGATCGTGCACGAGGACCTGCGAATCGCGAACATGACCCGTTCGGCGTCCGGCACGGTCGACGCTCCCGGCCGGAACGTCGCCGCCAAGTCCGGCCTCAACCGAAGCATCCTGGATGCGGGTTGGGGGATGTTCCTGACGATCCTCGCGCACAAGGCTGAGAACGCCGGTCGAGAGCTGATCGCAGTCGAGCCCCGCAATACCTCCCGCCCGTGCGCCCGCTGCGGGCACGTTGCGAAGGAGAACCTCCTCACCCAGGCCGTGTTCCGGTGCACGGCGTGCGGGCATGCCGCGCACGCCGACGTGAACGGCGGCGGTCAACAGCTTGAGGGCAGGGCTTGCCCTTCGCGACGCTGCGGAAGCGGCCTAGCGAGAAGCCGCTCCCTTTAGGGAGCGGAGGAGTCACCAGGCCGCCAAGCTCACCGACGTCATGGCGGTCACGGGGCTCGACCCGTGGGATGCACATGCCGCGGCCATCGCCGATGTGGCGGTCTGCCCGATCCTCACCCTCGACGTCGCCAAGTGGCAGCGCCCCTCCCGATCCCTGGACAGACCGCTGCACGTGATCGGGATCGCCGATCCGGATTGACGCGCGCACGGAGCGGTCCCGCAGCGGGTTAACCTTCCGTACCCGCGCCCGGAAGGGAGGCGGGAACGAAGGACGATCCATGCTCATCCTCCCCGCCGCCCGCCGATCCCGCCTGCGCCGTACGGCCGCCGCGGCGATGACGACGCTCGTCCTGGGAGCGCTGACGGCGTGCTCGGCGGCGGAACCGGCCGCCTCCGGTCGGTCCCCGGCGTCGCCCTCCGCCGGAACCCACCGCCTCGTGCTCCCGCCGCCCCCGCAGGCGGAGGGTTTCCGCCTCGACGGCATGTGGCCGTTCTTCACCCGCGAGGAACTGCTGGACAAGCGGCCCTACATCGGTGACGCCGGAGACGTCGCCGTCCGCGACGCGGTGCAGGCGCGCTACGAGGAGACCGAGCAGGCCGAGGGCCGGAAGTGGACCAGGAACCTGATCTTCACCGGCTATGACGCCGCGCTCGGCGCGGACCGGCACCGGCCGGTCGTGGACAGCGTGGTCGACGGCTTCCTGAAGGGTGACACCCCCGCTCACGACGCCGAGGTCCCGGCCGGGCCGCTGGGCGGACACGTCCGCTGTGTCGGGCTGGTGGAACTGGGTTCCGAGACGGGCATGTGCGCCTGGGCGGACGGCGGCACGGTCGGCGTGGTGATCGGCGCGAACATCACCGCCATCGAGCTCGAGGAGGCCCTGCCCGCGTTCCGCGCCGCCGTCGAGCGCTGACAGGTCTCGGGCTCGGCGTCCCCTCGGCGGCGGGAATACGAACGGGCCTGCGCGAGAACCGATCGGGCGGGTGCTCCGGAACATACGGGGGAAATGGATGCCACCCACGCCCCGAACGGCATTTCAACCGTCATTCCTCATGCTTCATGTGAGGAGCATGAGAATCCGATTAAAGCCGGTCCGGTGGTGCGAGCAGAGCGGCGACCTGCCCACCTGGTTGAAGTCATCCCAGTTCAGGGAGGCTGGTGGCGACCCTCCGGCCCGCCGATCCGGCACCCCGTCCTGCCGGCTGCGCCGTCACGGGGGATTCCTCATCGAATTATCATGCGGCCGCCATCGGGAACTCATCCGGTCCGTCGAACATCAATGCAGTAAGCAGTTCGGACCGAAATGAGGAACGCTGTGAACCGTACCAAGCGTCTGGCCGCCGTCGCCGCCATCAGCACCGCCGTCGCCGGCGGACTGGCCTTCCCCGTCGCGGCCTGGGCCGCCGAGCCGACCCCCTCCGCCTCGTCCTCGACGAGCTCCGGCAGCGCGAACGGCACCTCGTCGGCGACCGGTGAGCGCGGCCCGCGCGGCGGCCACGGCATGCGCGGCCTGCACGGTCTGGACGCCGCCGGCCTCGCCGAGGCCCTCGGCGTCGAGGAGGCCGAGGTCACCGCGGCCCTGGAGGAGCTCCGCGCGGACGGCACCGGCAGGCCCGCCGAGGACGCCACGGCGGAGGAGCGCGAGGCCGCCCGTACGAAGATGATCGAGTCCCTGGCGGACAAGCTGGGCGTCACCGCCGACAAGATCACCGCTGCGATGGACACGCTACGCCTGCAGCGCGCCGCCGAGGCCGAGGCGGCGCTGAGCGAGCGGCTCAGCGCGGCCGTCACCGCCGGCACCATCACGCAGGCCGAGGCCGACGCCGTCCTCAAGGCCCACAAGGCGGGGCTGCTCCAGGACGGCCCCCGGGGCGGCAAGGACACCGACACCGACGACTCCACCGGCACCACCCGGGACTCGGCCCAGTCCTGACCCGTCCGGGCCGAGTGCGAGCCGCCCCGGCCGGGCCGGGGCGGGAGGCCGGGACGGTCAGCGGTCGCTCCACCTGATCTCGTACGGCCGGAGCGTGGTCTCCTTGCCGTCCACGGTCGCGGTGATCTCGCCGTCGGTGGTGTTGACCATCACCAGCTTCTCCCGCTGGGCCAGCACCCGGATGCCGGGATCGGACGAGGTGACGTCCTCCAGCTCCGCCCCGGCCGGGAACCACGTGGCGAAGTCGCCCACCAGCTGCCCGGTCGGGAGCATCTCGCCGGTCTCCGGGTGCCACATGCAGCCCTGGCAGGCACCCTGTTTGGCCTGCGGGTTCCAGTACAGCGCGGTGGCGGCGCCGCTCCTGGCGAACTCGATCATCGAGGCGGCCTGGACGGCGAGCCGCTTGGGCTCGGGCCAGGTGGTGCCGTCCTCGGGGACGAAGTACCACTCCGACCACCAGATCGGCATGTCACCGGTCTTGTCGCGCAGCCAGGCGGTGACCGCACTGAACTTGCTCAGCGCGCCGAAGGCGTCGGGCAGCATCTCGTGGGCGTCGGTCAGCGAGGCGCCGTCGACCACGATGAAGTCGGCGCCCCTCTTGTTCTCGAACCAGTAGTCGAACGCGTCCAGGACGTTCTGGTTGACGACTCCCCACGGGCCCCGCAGCTCGGTGTTCCCGGTCCTGTTGCTGTCGAAGCCGAGGTAGGGGCCGCCGATCTTGGCGTCCGGCCGGACCGCCTTCACCGCGTCGTAGACCTTGTTGTAGAGCTCGGTGTAGCCCTTGTAGTCCGCGGGCTTGGAGTGGTCCTTCCAGAAGCCCTTGAACTCGTTCCAGACCATGAAGTACTCGACGTCGCGGTACTTCTCGGCGACGGCCGCCGACAGCTCGGCGAAGTCGTCGAAGTGCTCGGGGTACGGAGCGTCCTCCAGGTGCTCGGCCCAGGCCGAGTCCGCGGTCGGGCCCTCGGGGCCGCCCTTCATCCAGTCGGGGGCGCAGCACAGGGTGATGACCTGCGTGCCGTCGGACCGCTTCATGAGGTTCGTCCGGCTGTCGAGGTCCTCCCAGTAGTACTGCCCGGGGTACGGCTCCGGGTTGAGCGCCCCGAAGCCCATGATGTGCTGGTTCTGCAGCATCGGGGTCTTGGCGAGCGCACCGGCCACGTTCCGCTCGAACTGCGGGGTGACGTTGTTGGCGCTGACCCCGGTGTGGGTGAACCCCCAGCGCGGCCAGGCGGGGTCCACCGACGGCGGCTTCGCGATCGGGGCGGCCGCCGACGACGGGGCGGCGGACTGCTGCCCCGTGGAGGCCGCCCGGTCCGTTCCGTCACCGGAGGAGCAACTGGCCAGGGTCAGTGCCGCCGCGACGCTCGCCGCCAGGGCGACCGCCCGGCCGGGGCGCCGCCGTGCTGATCCCCCGCTGCCTGATGACACCCTGGCCCTCCACCCAATTGGTTCCGTCTGCCCTGCTTGGAACGTTTCACGGTCAGCAAGGAAGCAACAAACCGCGAGGGTACGTCCTGTCTCGTTAAGTGGTGGTAAATGATGATGGAGCACCGTCGGTGCCGCCCAGCCACCACGCGGTCGTTCGCAGGGCGGCCGTCCTGTCCCACCGGTCACGAGGCGGATCACCAGGGCGCCGTCACCGCCGGCGGGGTGGCAGACTTCGATCATGACCTCGGAGA
>NZ_BMQP01000080.1 GCF_014648175.1 Planobispora rosea | reverse complement strand
CGTTGGTCGAGCACGTGCTGCGGGTGCGCGCGGCCTACGGCATGTCGGTCTGACGCCGTCCGGTACGGCTCCCCGCGGGGCCGTACCGGAACCGGACGTGACGAGACTCACCGCCGCGCCTCCTGTCGTCCGCGGCACCGGACATGGATGATCTCCCTTGGAGGTCACATGTCCCGCGAACGTGCCGCTGCCATGATCGAACGCCAGGGGAAGGACTGCGCGGACCTCGGTTCGCCGCTCTACGGAGCCCTGCTCGGCAGGGTGGCGGAGGACGTCCGGGCGGGAGGCCCCTGCGCGGACGCCGTCGCCGGATACGAGGACGCACCCCGGGACGACGTCGTGGCGCTGCGGCTGCTCGGCGGGGTCCACGCCCTCGTGCTCTCCGGCCGCGCCCCCGGCCTGGCCGCGTACTACCCCAGCGCGGGCGGGAGCTTCGATCCGAACCGGCCCGGCGCCTGCTGGCCGGCCTTCCGGGAGGCGGTCGCCGCCGAGCTGGACTGGGTCCGCGACTGGATGACCCGCCCGCCGCAGACCAACGAGGTCGGCCGGGCCAACCTCCTGATCGCCGGACTGCTGGCGATCGCCCGCACCGTCCGCCTGCCCGTCCGGCTGTTCGAACTGGGCGCCAGCGCCGGGCTCAACCTGCGCGCCGACCGCTTCCGCTGCATCGACGGGGACTTCTCCTGGGGGCCGGCGGACTCGTCGGTCGTCCTGGAGGAGACCTGGGGCGGTGCGCCGCCCGGGTGGCTGGTGGAGTCCGCCCGCGAGCATCCGGACATCGAGATCGTCGAACGGCGCGGCTGCGACCTGACCCCCCTCGACCCGGCCTCGCCCGGCGGGGCGCTGGCCCTGCGCGCCTACCTCTGGCCCGACCAGAGCGACCGGGCCGCCCGGCTGGAGGGCGCCCTGCGGCTGGCCTCCCGGGTGCCCGCGACGGTCGAGGCGATCGGCGCCGCGGACTTCCTGGCCGGCGTCCGCCCGGTGCCGGGGACCCTCACCGTGGTCTGGCACTCGATCATGCGCCAGTACGTCCCGGCCGCCGAGTGGGCGCGCGTCGAGCACGAGCTGGACCGGCTGGCCGCGGAGGGCACGCAGGACGCGGGCTTCGCCCACCTGTCCTTCGAGCCGTGCCCGGCCGGCGGTCCCCGCTTCCAGCTGGCCGTACGGCTCGGCGCCTCGCAGGAGAGGGTCCTGGCCGGGGCGCACCCGCACGGCCTGCCGGCCCGCCCCGTCACCGCCTGACCGGTCCGGGGCGGTGTCTCACGGGCGGTGTCTCACGGACGGTGGCGGTAGAACTCCACGTGCTCGGGCGGCAGGGGGGTGTTGCCGAGGATGAGATCGGCGGACTTCTCGGCGAGCATCATCACCGGGGCGTAGATGTTGCCGTTGGTGACGTACGGCATCGCCGAGGCGTCCACCACGCGCAGGCCCTCGACCCCGTGGACCCGCATCGTCGCCGGGTCCACCACCGACATCTCGTCCACGCCCATCCGGCAGGTGCACGACGGGTGCAGGGCGGTCTCGCCGTCGCGGGCGACCCAGTCGAGGATCTGCTCGTCGGTCTCCACCGCCGGGCCGGGGGAGATCTCGCCGCCGCTGAACTCGGCGAAGGCGGGCTGGGAGAGGATCTCCCTGGCCTTGCGGACCGCCTCGACCCACTCACGGCGGTCCTGGTCGGTGGACAGGTAGTTGAACCGCAGGGCGGGCTTGACCCGGGGGTCGGTGCTCCTGATCCGGACGCTGCCGCGCGCGTCGGAGTACATGGGGCCGACGTGGACCTGGTAGCCGTGCCCGGAGGCGGGGGCCGAGCCGTCGTAGCGGATGGCGATCGGCAGGAAGTGGAACATCAGGTTCGGGTAGGCGACGTCCTCGTTCGAGCGGATGAACCCGCCGGCCTCGAAGTGGTTGCTCGCGCCCGGCCCCGAGCGCCGGAACAGCCAGTCCGCGCCGATGAACGGCCGCCGCCACATGGCCAGCGCGGGCGCCATGGAGACGGGCTTGACGCAGGCGTGCTGGATGTAGACCTCCAGGTGGTCCTGGAGGTTCTCGCCCACCCCGGGAAGGTGGTGGACGACGTCGACGCCCAGCGGCTTGAGCAGGTCGGCGTCGCCGACCCCCGACAGCTGCAGGAGCTGCGGGGAGTTGATCGCCCCGCCGCAGAGGACGACCTCGCCCGCGCGGACCCGCTTGCCGTCGAACTCGACCCCGACGGCCCGCTTCCCCTGAAATATGATCTTCGAGACGTGGACGCCGGTCCGCACGATGAGGTTGCGGCGGTGCCGTACCGGGTGCAGGTAGGCGCGGGCGGCGCTCAGCCGGCGGCCCCGGTGCAGGTTGCGGTCGAAGGGCGCGAAGCCCTCCTGGCGGAAGCCGTTGACGTCGTCGGTGAGCTGGTGCCCGGCCTGCTGCACCGCCGCGAAGAACGCCTCGAACAGCGGGCCCTTCGCCGGGCCCCGCTCCAGCTTCAGCGGCCCGTCGTGACCGCGGAACGGCGTCCCGGGGTCGTCCAGGCAGTTCTCCATGCGCTTGAAATACGGCAGGCAGTGGGCGTAGTCCCACCGCTCCATGCCGGGATCGGCGGCCCAGCGCTCGTAGTCCAGCGGGTTGCCCCGCTGGAAGATCATGCCGTTGATGCTGCTCGATCCGCCGAGCACCTTGCCGCGGGCGTGGTAGACGCGGCGGCCGTTCATGTGGGGCTCGGGTTCGGACTCGTACTTCCAGTCGTAGAACCGGCTGCCGATGGGGAACATCAGCGCGGCCGGCATGTGGATGAACACGTCCCACAGGTAGTCGGGCCGCCCCGCCTCCAGCACCAGGACGCGGACCGACGGGTCGGCGCTCAGCCGGTTGGCCAGGGCGGAGCCGGCGGAGCCGCCGCCGACGATGACGTAGTCGTAACTCAACTGGGGATCCAGTCCTTCCAGACGATCTCGTTGGCCTCGATCCACTTCTTGGCGGCGTCCTCGGCGGTCAGGCCGTTGACGGCCATGTCGCCGGCGACGGCGTTCTGGTGGTCGTTGGTCCAGGTGAAGTTGCGGACCAGCTCGTAGGCCTTGCCGCCGGTGTCGGCGAACTTCCTGCTCACGATCTTGTCGAGCAGGTAGGGCGGGTAGTCGCAGGCGACCTTCTTGGCGTCGGCGTCGCAGCCGATCGCGTACGGAGGCAGGTTGACCTTGACGAGTTTGATCTGGGTGAACAGCCACTGCGGCTCGTAGAAGTACATCAGCAGCGGCTCGCGCCGCTCCGTCGCGCGCCGGGCGGCCTTGATCAGCGCGTCCTCGCTGCCCGAGTAGACGACCTTGTACTTGAGCCCGAGGTTGCGGATGATCGCCTCGTCGTTGGTGACGTAGGTGGGGTCGCCCGCCAGGAACTGCCCGAGCTCGCCGCTCTTGGCCGTCCGGAACAGCGAGGCGTACTTGTTGAGGTTCCGCCAGTCGGTGATGCCGGGGTACTTGTCGGCCATCCACTGCGGCACGTACCAGCCGATGACGCCCTTGTTGCCGTTCCGGCCCGCGGAGATGGCGACCTTCTTCTCGTCGATGTAGGTCTTCTTCTCCGCCTCACGCCCCCAGTTCTCCACGATGACGTCGACGTCACCGCTCTCGAACCCCTCCCAGGAGTCGGCCTCGCCGAGCTCGGTCGTCTCCACCGCGTAGCCGAGCTCCCGCTCCAGCAGCTCGCCCAGGACCGCGGCGCTGGCCTCGTAACCGACCCACGGGTTGATCGCGATCCGCACCGTGCCGCTGGTCTTCTCCGGGGGCTCCTCGGAGGCGGTGCAGGAGGTGAGCAGGAGCAGGGTCGCGAGCGCCCCGGTGAGTGTCCCGGTGAGTTTCCCCGCGAACGCCCCGGTGAGTGTCGTGTTACGCCTCATCTATGTACCTTCCCGATGAGCCGTGGCCTTCCGTCCCGGGACTGCCGGCCTCGGGACCGCGGAAGCCGCCCGGCCCGCGAAGGCCCGGCGGGCGGCCGGAGCCGCGCGCCGGGCCGGGGTCACGTTACTGGGGGATCCAGGCGGACCAGACCGCCTGGTTGGCCTCGACCCACTTCTTGGCGGCCTCCTCGGCGGACAGGCCGTTGTTGGTGATGTCGTTGGCCACGGCGTTCTGGTGCTCGTTGGTCCATTTGAAGTTCTTGACGAGCTCGTAGGCCTTGCCGCCGGTCTCGGCGAACTTCTTGCTCACGATCTTGTCGAGGTCCAGCTCGGCGTAGTCGCAGGCGACCTTCTTGGGGTCGGCGTCGCAGCCCTCGGTGTACGGGGGCAGGTTGACGCGGGTCAGCTCGACCTTGTTGAACAGCCAGTGCGGGTCCCAGAAGTAGAACAGCAGCGGCTTCTTCTGCTGCTGCGCCTGGGTGGCGGACTCGATCAGCGCCGCCTCGCTGCCGCCCACGACCACCTTGTAGTTCAGCTTCAGGTTCTTGATGATCGCCTCCTCGTTGCTCACGTAGGAGGGGTCACCGAACAGCAGCTGGCCCTTGTCACCGGACTCGGAGGTCTTGAACAGGTGGGCGTACTTGTTCAGGTTCTTGTAGTCGGTGATGCCGGGGTACTCGTCTGCCATCCACTTGGGGATGTACCAGCCGATGACACCCTTGTTGCCGGTGGAACCGGCCTCGACGGCGACCTTCTTCTCCTCGATGAAGGTCTTCTTCAGGTCCTCGTGGCCCCAGTTCTCCACGATGACGTCGACGTCGCCGTTCTCGAAGCCCTCCCAGGAGACCTGCTCGGCGAGTTCCTTCTTCTCGACCGTGTAGCCGAGCTTCTCCTCGAGCAGGTGGCTGATCACGGCGGCGCTGGCCTCGTACCCGGCCCACGGGTTGATGGCGATCTTCACGGTGCCGGCCCCGGAGGGCGCGGCGGACCCGGTGGCGCCCCCGGAGGGCTGCGCCGTACTACCGGAGCCGGTGTCCACCGTCGCCCCGCCGCAGCCGGCGGCCAGCCCCAGCGCGAGCACGCCGGCGAGCAGGCGGATCCGGTGTGCGATCCTCATGCGGTCCTCATCTTTCGCTTGTTCCTGCGATCGGTCGTCGGAGTAGGTGTGCGGGAGGAGGCGCGCGTGTCGGCGCCCTGCGTGATCCGGTCGAGCATGATCCCGAGCAGTACGGTGGCCACCCCGGCGGCGAAGCCCATGCCGAAGTCGGTGCGCTGCGAGAACCCGGAGACGACGTCGTAGCCCAGGCCGCCCGCGCCGACCAGCCCGCCGACCACGACCATGGCGAGCGTCATGACGATGCCCTGGTTGGCGGCGAGGAGGATGGCCCGGCGGGCCAGCGGAAGCCGTACCTTCCACAGCAGCTGCCGCTCGGTGGACCCGCAGGAGAGCGCGGCCTCGACCACAGCCGGGGAGACGTTCCTGATCCCGTCCTCGACCAGGCGGACGACCGGCGGCACCGCGTAGATCACCGAGGCGAAGACCGCGGTGAACCGGGTCGCACCGAACAGTGCCAGCGCGGGCAGCAGGTAGACGAACGCGGGCATGGTCTGCGCGGCGTCCAGCAGGGGGCGCTGCAGCGCGGCGAAGCGGGGGGAGCGGGCCGCCGCCACTCCCAGCAGCAGTCCGATGAGCAGGGTGACCGCCACCGCGACCAGCACGGTGGTGAGCGTCTCCATGGTGTGCTGCCACAGGCCCAGCAGGGCCGTGGCGAGCAGGCAGCCCACGGCGACGACGGCGGGCCGGGGCCCGCCCGTCCGCCACGCGAGGGCGAGTGCGGCCGCGGCCACCAGCCACCAGGGGGCACCGGTCAGCACCGACTGCAACGGGTTGAGCAGCGCCTCCGTGGTCAGGTTCCGGACCGCGTCGGTGACGCCGTACCAGGAGAACTTGGCCCAGGTGACGGCCTCGTTCACCGGCCCGGCGAAGCGGACCACCCACTCCGCGGGGAACTCCGCGGGCAGCAGGCGGCCCAGCGCGACGCCGCCCAGGGCGAGCGCGGCGGCGACGGCCCGATGGACGACCCACCGGGTGCGGCCGCCGGTCCGGTGCGGCGTGCGCGCCGCGGCGGACATGGTGATCCGGTCGAGCACGATGGCCATGACCACGATCGCGATGCCCGCCGGGAGCATCAGGCCCACGTTGGCCCGGGTGAGTCCCCGGATGATGTCCGAGCCCAGGCCGGGGGCGGCGATCAGCGCCGCGATCACCACCATGGACAGGGCCATCATGATGGTCTGGTTGACGGCCAGGCCGATGGTGGCGCGTGCCATCGGCAGCTGGACCTTGCGCAGGGTCTGCCAGCGGGTCGCGCCCAGCGAGCCGGAGGCCTCGACGGCGGCCGGGGAGACCTGCTCGACGGCCAGCGCGGTGATGCGGATCGCCGGCGGGATCGAGTAGATCATGGTGGCGATCGCCGCGGAGGCGGGGCCGATCTGGAAGAACAGCACCATCGGCGCCAGGTAGGCGAACGTCGGCATGATCTGCATGACGTCGAGCACCGGGGTGAGCAGGCGGCGCAGCCGGGGGGACAGGCCCGCCCAGACCCCCAGCGGCAGACCGACGGCCAGGGAGAGCAGGACCGCCGTGAGCACGAGCGCGAGTGTGGCGACGCTCGCCTCCCAGAGGCCGAGGATCCCGAACGAGCCGAACCCGGCCGCGGCGAGCAGCGCGATGCGCCAGCCGCCGGTCAGCCAGCCCAGCCCGGCCGCGATCCCGGTCAGGCCCGTCCAGCCGGGCCCCTGGAGGACCAGGTGGAGCAGGTCGTGCAGGCCGCCGACGAACAGCCGCACGTAGTTGACGAAGAACAGGAAGATCGGGCTCTGGTTGCGGTTGGCGTCGACCCAGGCCCGTACGTCGTTGATCCACTGGAACGGGGCGGCGTCGTCGTCGTGGGGAAGGGTGGCGGTGCCCCGGAAGACGAGGTAGGCGGCGGCGAGCGCGGCCGCACCGGCGAGCGGGAGCGCCCAGCGCGGTAACCGCGCCGGGCGGGACGCGAGGGGGGCCGCCTGCGCGGGCGGGGCCGGAGACGCCTGGGAGGTCACGACCCGGCCCCGCCCGGGGACGGACGCTGACCCGGTACGGCGGCCGCCACCGGCCGGTCGGCCAGGGCGGCGAGGATGTCCAGGCGGTCGACCACGCCGATCATCTCGCCGTCGCCGATCACTCGGATCGGTCGGGAGGACTCCATCGCGGCGGGGACAGCGTCGCGGATGATCGTCTCGGCCGGGAGGGCGGGACCGTCGAGGGGCTCGCCCGCGCCGGGCGGGCGGCAGATCCAGCGCAGCGAGAGGACCCCGCTGCGGGGGACGTCCCTGACGAAGTCGGCCACGTAGTCGTCGGCGGGGGCGCCGACCAGCTCTTCGGCGGTGCCGAGCTGGACGATCTCGCCCGCCCGCATGATCGCGATGCGCTCGCCCAGCTTGAGCGCCTCGGACAGGTCGTGGGTGATGAAGACCATGGTCTTGCCCATCTCGCGGTGGAGACGCATGACCTCGGCCTGCATGTCGCGGCGGATCAGCGGGTCCAGAGCGCTGAACGGCTCGTCGAAGAGCAGGACCTCCGGGTCCGCGGCCAGGGCCCGGGCCAGGCCGACCCGCTGCTGCATGCCGCCGGAGAGCTGGCCGGGCTCGGCCTCGGCGTAGCCGTCCAGCCCGACGAGGGAGATGATCTCCTGGGCGCGCTCGTGCCGCCTGGCCCGGGGGACGCCCTGGATCTCCAGGCCGTAGGCGACGTTGTCGACGACCCTGCGGTGCGGGAGCAGGCCGAAGTGCTGGAAGACCATGCTGACCCGGTGACGCCGCAGGTCCCGCAACCGGGCGGGGGAGGCCGCGCGCACGTCCTCACCGCCGATCGAGATCTCCCCGGCGGTCGGTTCGATCAGCCGGGTCAGGCAGCGGACCAGCGTGGACTTGCCGCTGCCCGACAGACCCATCACGACGAACACCTCGCCGGGCCGTACCGAGAAGGAGACGTCCCTGACGGCGGCGACGCAGCCGGTCTTCTCCCGGAGCGCGACGGGGTCGAGGCCGGCGTCGGGGCCGCCGAGGACGCGCTCGGCCCGGGGTCCGAAGATCTTCCACAGGCCACGGACCTCGATCGCGGCGCCGTCGGATGAAGTCACCGTCTCCTCCATGGTTCGGCGCTCGGGTTTCTGTGAAGCGTAGGCGCGTGGGGAACGATATGACGCGAATATCCGAAATTACAAAGTGGTGACCCCCTAGAGACCGATGTGGTCCTGATGCGTTACCCAAACGGATCTTGGATCGGTCCAAACGGTCATAGGTCACAGGGGAAACGTGGGGGCACATAGGTCGCATTACAGACGGTGATCATGGTGGGCTGGAAATATTAATCTTTGTCCTATTTGTCGTATAAATAATAATTCGTACGCTTTTGGCCGTTGGTCTTCATTGCCAGGAGTGTGGTCGAATTACCGTGAACAGTGATTCTTCCGATGCACTGTGATGAACTTGAGCGGCAAGTCGCACCGAGAGGCAGCATTCGGTGATCAGAGGTGGAACCCCGGGCATGGCCGATCGGCTCCGGCTGCGTAACTGGCGGGTGCGCTCACGGCTGGTGGCGCTCGTCATCGTGCCGACCGTCGCCGCGGCGCTTCTGGGCGGGGTGCAGGTGGTCGCCTCGGTGAGTGCCGCGGCCGACTACCAGCGGGTCAACGACCTGGCGAGGCTCTCCGACGAGGTCGGTGCGCTCGTGCACGAGCTGGCCGGGGAACGTGACCTGACCGCCTGGTTCATCGCCCGGGGCCGCCCGTCGCAGGCGGCCGACGAGGTACGCGAGCAGATGGACGCCGTGGACGCCGCCTCCCGGCGCGTCCGCGACAACGGGGCCCTGCTCGGGCGCGAGGTGAGCGGCCGTACCGGCGAGGAGATCGGGGCCGCGCTGACCCGGCTGGGCGACCTGGCCTCCCTGCGGCGGCAGGCGCTGGAGGAACGGCTCCTGCCCGACGCCGCGCTCGACGCCTACACCCTCGTGATCGGCGACCTGGTCTCCCTCCACGACGAGCTGGGCAAGGGCACCGACGACGACCTGCTGTTCGGCCAGGCCCTCACCCTGAATGCCCTGGCCCGTGCCAAGGAGAGCCTCTCCCTGCAGCGGGGCCTGCTCTCGGTGGTGCTGGTCGCCGGGCGGTTCGAGCAGGAGCAGATGGAGAGGTTCCTCGGCGCCATCTCCACCGAGCAGGAGGAGCGCAGGGCGTTCGCCGCGGAGGCCGGTCCCGAGGACCGGCGTTTCTTCGACGAGAACGTCAACGGGCACCAGGCCGACCGGGCCGAGTTCCTGCGGGAACTGGTCCTGCTGCGGGCCTCCTCCGGCGCCCCGCTCCGGGGCCTGGACCTGGCGAAGAAAGACGACGCCCGGCAGTGGTTCGAGGCGGTGTCGGTGACGATCGACCGGATGCGCACCGTCGAACAGCGGCACGCCCGGCAGATCGTCACCCACAGCGAGGAGCTCCGCGCCGCCGAGCAGTCACGGGCCCTGCTGGTGGCCGGTGCGGTGGGTGCGCTGCTGCTGATCGTGCTGCTGATCACCACCGGGGTGGCGCGCTCGCTGGTCCGGCCGCTGCGCACGCTGCGCACGGAGGCGCTGGAGGTGGCCGGCACGAGACTGCCGGCATACGTCCAGCGGGTGCGCGAGTCGCGCGACGGGGAGATCCCCGTCGAGGTGCCGCCGATCGGGGTCACCTCCCGCGACGAGATCGGCGAGGTCGCGCGGGCCTTCGACGAGGTCCACCGGGAGGCCGTACGGCTGGCCGGTGACGAGGCGAAACTGCGCACCACGGTCAACGCGATGTTCGTCAACCTCTCCCGCCGCAGCCAGACCCTGGTGGAACGCCAGCTCACCCTGGTGGAACGGCTGGAGCGCGGTGAACGCGACGACGAACGCCTGGCCGACCTGTTCAAGCTCGACCACCTGGCCACCCGCATGCGCCGCAACAGCGAGAACCTGCTCGTCCTCGCCGGTCAGGAGGTGGCGCGGCGCTGGCGGAAACCCGTCGAGATCATGGACGTCGTCCGGGCGGCGCTCTCCGAGGTGGAGGACTACGACCGGGTGGTGACCAGGGTGCAGTCCGAGGCGGCCGTGGTCGGCACCGCGGTGAGCGACGTGGTCCACCTCCTCGCCGAACTGGTCGAGAACGCGATCACCTTCTCCCCGAGCGAGACCAAGGTCGTCATATCCGGCAGCCGGATCGACGGCGGCGGCATGATGATCCTGGTGTCGGACCAGGGGATCGGCATGACCGCCCAGGACCTCGCCGAGGCCAACGCGCGTCTGGCCGCCCCCCAGGTCGCCGACGCCTCGGTGGCCCGCCGCATGGGCCTGTTCGTGGTCAGCCGCCTGGCGCTCAGGCACGGCATCCGCGTCCAGCTCCGGCCCCAGGGCGCCGCCGGCGCCGGCCTGACCGCCATGGTCCTGCTCCCCGACGCCCTTCTGGCCCCGCTGCCGGGAGCGGTGCCGTCCATGCAGGCGCCCTCCCTGCCCTCCCCGCCGCCGATGGCCTCGGTCCCCCCGATGCCCTCCGTCCCGTCCTTCCAGGGCGAGGGGCACACGGGTCCCGGCTTCTCCTCCCTCCCGCCCCCGAGGAGTCCCGCCTCCCTCTCCATGGACCTGTCGTCCTTCGACAAGCCCCTGGTCGGGCCGTTGTCGGCACCGGTGTCCGCCGCACCGCCACCCACCGGGCCCGTCCCCACCGGCCTCTCCGGCGACGACCGTTTCCCGGAGCAGCCCGACCCGTTCGACCGGTTCATGCTGGAGAGCCGGGACACGTCCACCCCCTCCGGCCGGTTCATGACGGAGAGCCGGGACACGTCCGCGCTCTCCGACCGGTTCATGACGGAGTCCAGTGAGTTGTGGGCGCCGTCCGGCCGCTTCCCCGCGGACGACAGGGCCGAGACCGGGCCGCTCCCCACGATGCGGACCTCGGCGCTGGACAGCCAGGACGAGTACCTGCCGATCTTCGCCGAGGTCGAGTCGGGCTGGTTCCGCTCGCTCGACCGGGCGTCCATGACCTCCGCGAACACCGCCGCGCCGTCCGCTGAGGCCGCGGAGACCGAGACCGCCGCCCCGGCGGAGTCACCGGCCCCGGCGGGGTCGTCGATTCCGACGGAGCCACCGGTCCCGGCCGCGGACTCCTGGTCGTCCCCCGGGGACAACGGCTGGAAGACGGCCCGGGCGGCCGCCGATCCCAGTGTGGGAGGCGTGACCTCGTCGGGGCTGCCCAAGCGGACCCCCAAGGCCAACCTGGTCCCCGGCTCGGTGTCCGCCGCGGACCGTCCCGGCCCCCGGCCGCAGGCCCAGGAAGGGCGGGCGGCACCCCGAGCCCCGATCTCGGCCGAGAGAATGCGCACCCGGATGTCGAGCTTCCAGCAGGGAGTGCGCCGGGCGCGCAACGAACTCCCGAAGCAGGAGAGCTGAGCCATGTCGGATCCCTACTGGAACGCCCCCTCGGGCAGCGGCGGCTACGGCCCGCCGTACGAGGAGGAGCAGGAAGAGAGCTCGCTGGTGCGGATGTACGCCGTCACCGGCGGGCGGACCGCCCCGCGGACCAAACTGGCCATGGAGGCGCTGGTCTCCTCGGCGACCTCGGGCACCCTGGGTATGGCCTTCACCCGGGAGTACCGGGCGATCAGCGAGCTGTGCCGCCAGGTGCGCTCGGTGGCCGAGATCTCCGGCCTCCTCGGCATCCCCCTCGGCGTCGCCCGGGTCCTGGTCTCCGACATGGAGGCCGAGGGCCTGGTCAGGATCTACCACCCCCAGGTGAAGGAGAACGGGCCCGACCTCCATCTCCTCGAACGCGTCCTGGGCGGGCTGCGCCGCCTGTGACACGCGGGCAGGCCGGTCTGAACCGTTCTTCAGGAAACCGGTGCACGGGCCTCCGAGGGGGGTCGCACGCTGGTACGGATGGCCGGAAAGGGCCCGACAGGGATTTTGAATTCATCTTCAATAAGGCTTCGGAGGGCGACGGAGCGGCGAGTTGCCGGCCGCCGGAGAACCTCGGGAGGCGAATTTCGGTGCCACCCGTTCCCGGCGGAGATTCGGCCCCGCCGTCCTCGCATCGGTCCGTGATGAGTTATGGCGATGGGTGCCGGGTTTATGGGCTATATTGCCGGTCGATAATGGATAACCGCTTTTACCCCATTGGTCACGTCAGTAGCATTATGATCTGGTAGATCGCGTTTCCAGATGGCGTCAAGGAGGATGGCCGGTGCGTGAGCTGAGTCAGGCCGCTCGCGGGGTCGACTGGCTGGTCACGGATTTCGTGAACAGCGTCCCCGGCGTCGCGCACTCGGTGGTGGTGTCGGCCGACGGTCTTCCGCTGGCGTTCTCCGCGGGGTTCCCCCGGGACCGGGCGGACCAGCTGGCCGCGATCGCGGCGGGTCTGCTCAGCCTGACGCAGGGCGCCTCCCGGGTGTTCGAGGGCGGCGCGGTGGTGCAGACCGTGGTGGAGATGGAGCGGGGGCTGCTGCTCATCATGTCGATCAGTGATGGTTCCTGTCTGGCGGTGCTGGCCGCCCCCGACTGTGAGATGGGCGTGGTGGCCTACCAGATGACCCTGTTCGTGGAACGGGCGGGCCAGGTGCTGACCCCGGCCGTCCGCGCCGAGCTCCAGGCCTCCCGGCGGTAGGGTCCGGTGGACTTCACGGGTTCCGGCCGCGGTGGCGGCCTGACGTCGACGAAGATCGTCGTCGCGGGCGGGTTCGGCGTCGGCAAGACCACA
>NZ_BMQP01000079.1 GCF_014648175.1 Planobispora rosea | reverse complement strand
CCGCCCCGCCAGCTGACGGCCCATGCCCAGCCGCTGACTGCCCTGCCCGGTGAAGACGAAAGCGGTCAGTCCCTCACGTGCCACGTCCTCGGCCGCCGATCGCAACCCGGAGATCAGCTCCTCCAGAGTGCTACCGACAACGACCGCCCGATGTTCCAGCTGAGCCCGTCCCGTCGCCAGCGAGAAGGCGACGTCCACCGGCCGCAACCCCGGCCGCTCGGCGGTGAACGCCGCCAGCCGCTCAGCCTGGGCACGCACGGCGGCGGCCGTACGCCCCGACACCGTCCACAGGACAGGCGCATCCGACGGCGGCTGCGCCTCGGTGCCACCGGACTCGGCGGTGCCACCGGGTTCGATTGCGTCACCGGGCTCGATCGCGTCACCGGACTCGACGGCCTCGGCGGGTGGCGCCTCTTCGACGATCAGGTGGGCGTTCGTCCCGCTGACGCCGAAGGAGGACACCCCGGCCCGGCGCGGACGCTCACCCCGCGGCCACTCCACCGGGTCCACCAGCAGCTCGACCTTGCCCGCCGACCAGTCGACGGCGCCCGAAGGCTCGGTGACGTGCAGCGTCTTCGGCAGCAGCCCGTGCCGCAGCGCCATCACCATCTTGATCACACCGCCGACGCCGGCGGCGGCCTGGGCGTGGCCGATATTCGACTTGATCGACCCGAGGAGCAGCGGAGTCTCCCGGTCCTGGCCGTATGTGGCGACCAGCGCCTGCGCCTCGATCGGGTCGCCGAGCGTGGTGCCCGTGCCGTGTCCCTCGACCGCGTCCACGTCGGCGGGCGCCAGCCCGGCGCTGCGCAGCGCCGCCCGGATGACCCGCTGCTGGGAGGGGCCGTTGGGGGCGGTCAGGCCGTTGGAGGCGCCGTCCTGGTTGACGGCCGAGCCGGAGATCACCGCGAGGACCTGGTGGCCGTTGCGCCGTGCGTCCGACAACCGCTCCAGCAGCAGGATGCCCGCGCCCTCCGACCAGCCGGTGCCGTCCGCGCTCTCGGAGAACGCCTTGCAGCGGCCGTCCGGGGCGAGCCCGCGCTGGCGGCTGAAGGCGATGAACGGGCCCGGGGTGGACATCACCAGCACACCGCCGGCCAGCGCCATCGCGCACTCGCCACGGCGCAGCGCCTGAACCGCCAGGTGGAGCGCCACCAGCGACGACGAGCATGCCGTGTCCACGGTGAGCGAGGGGCCTTCGAGCCCGAGCACGTAGGAAACCCGGCCGGAGATCACGGCGGCCGAGGCGCCGGTGCTGACGAACGCCTCACTGTCGGCCGGTCTGGCGGCCATGAGGCTCATGTAGTCCTGGCCGCCGGAACCGGTGAAGACGCCGACCTTGGACCCGCGGAGGGAGGCCGGGTCGATTCCGGCACGCTCCAGCGTCTCCCACGACAACTCCAGCGCCAGGCGCTGCTGCGGGTCCATCGCCAGGGCCTCGCGCGGTGAGATGCCGAAGAAGCCGGGGTCGAAGTCGGCCACGCCCTCCACGAACCCGCCCTCGTGCACGTAGGAGGTGCCGGGGGTGTCGCCGTACAGCTCGGCCGGATCCCAGCCCCGGTCGGCGGGGAACTCGCCGATCGCGTCACCGCCGGATGCAACGAGCTCCCACAGTTCCTCCGGCGAGCGCACCCCGCCGGGGTAGCGGCAGCTCATCGCCACGATGGCGATCGGCTCCCGGTCGCGGGCCTCCACCTCGCTCAGCCGACCGCGCGTCCGGGCGAGATCGGCAGTCACGCGCTTGAGGTAGTCGAGCAGTTTGTCCTGTTCCGCCATCGTGCGCCTCACTGTGTCGTCTCGGCCGGTCCCTCAGGCCAGCCCAAGTTCCTTGTCGATGAAGCTGAAGAGGTCGTCGGCCGACGCCGTCTCCAGCTGGTCGGCCACGGTGGGTCCGCCGCCGCTGTCGAGCCTGTCGAGTACGGCACGCAGCCGCTCGGCCACCTCGGAGCGGCGTTCGTCGTCCTCGGCCAGGCCCGCCACGAGGGCTTCGAGCCGGTCCAGCTCGGTCGCGATCCGGTCACCCTCGTCCGGGAGCAGCTCGGCACGCAGGTGGTCGACGAGCGCGGCCGGGTTGGCGTAGTCGAAGATCAGTGCCGGGGGCAGCGACCTGCCGACGGCCGCGCTGAGGTTGTTGCGGAAGTCGACGGCCGTGACCGAGTCGAAGCCGAGCTCCTTGAACGCCCGCCTGGGGTCCACGTGGGCGGCCTCGTGTCCCAGCACGGCGGCCACCTGGCCGCGTACCAGTTCGAGCAGGGCGCGCCCGCGCTCCGCCTCGGACATGGCAGCCAGCCGTACGGCGAACTCCGTGTCCATCTCCGTCTCGGCCTGGGCGCCGGCCACCTCGGGGAGCGCGTCCAGCAGCGGACGCGGCCGGTGCAGGGTGTAGGTCGGCGCGAACCGCTCCCAGTCGATGTCAGCGATCGCCAGGGTGCCCTCGCCGTCCTGGAGCGCCTGCCGGAGCAGCTCGATCGCGCGTTCGGGGGCCATGGGCCGCAACCCGAGCCGGCGGGCGCGTCCCTCGGTCTCCTCGTCGACCAGGCCGCCGCCCGCCCATGCGCCCCACTGCAGGCAGGTGACGGGCAGGCCACGCCGCCTCCGCTGTACGGCCAGCGCGTCCAGCCCGGCGTTGGCGGCGGCATAGGCGGCCTGACCGGCGCTGCCCCAGACCGCCGCCCCGGAGGAGAACAGCACGAACGCCTGGAGTTCGTGCCCGGCCAGCAGCTCGTCGAGGTGCCGTGCCCCGGCGACCTTGGCCTGGCAGACGCGCGCGAAGTCGGCGAGCGAGGTGTGGGCCAGCGGAGCCGGGTCGGGCATCACGCCGGCGGCGTGGAAGACGGCGTCCGGCAGAGCGGGCAGCGAGGCGAGCAGGGACTCCACGCTGTTCCTGTCGGCCATGTCGCAGGCCGCGACGATGACCTCGGCGCCGAGCGCGGCCAGCTCGGCCGTGAGCTCCGCGGCTCCGGGGGCGTCCGGGCCACGACGGCTGGTGAGGACGATCCGTTCGGCTCCGTTGGCGGCGAGCCACCGGCTCACTCCCGCACCGATGGCACCGGTGCCGCCCGTGACCAGGACGGTGCCACCGGGCCGCCAGCCGTTCCCGGTCCGCCGGTCGGCGCGGACCATCCGGCGGCCCAGCGCCTGACCGTCGCGGATCGTCACCTGGTCCTCGTGGCCCGAGAGCACACGGCACAGCAGCGCCAGGTCCTCGGCGCCGGGGTCGGACGGCAGGTCCACCAGACCGCCCCAGGTGTCGGGCCGGTCCAGCGACTGGACGAGGCCCACGCCCCACAGGGGTGCCTGCGCCTGGTCGCCCTCCGCCTCCGAGGTCAGGCACCACAGGGGAGCGGTGACTCCGGCCTGCTCCAGCGTCTGGATCAGCGCGATCGTGGCCACCGTACCCCGGGAGAGCTCAGGGTGATCGTCATGTGGCCCCTCGTCGAGCGCGAGCAGCGACAGCACGCCGGTGAGCGGCCCGCCGGGCAGATCGCCGCCTTCCAGGGTGAGCACCTCGGCGCCGTGCGCGGTCAGCTCCCGGGAGACCGCCTCGACCAGGGGGTGCGGTGTCTCCGGTACGGCGAGCAGCCACGTGCCCCGGACACCGGCCGGATCGGGTGGCGAGGTCGGCTGCCATTCGACGCGGTAGCGCCAGGTGTCCGTGCCGGGGCGGTCCTTGGCCGCGTAGGCGAGGAAGTCAGGCGACCAGTAGCGCTTGTGCTGGAAGGCGTAGGTCGGCACATCCACCCGCCGGGCACCGGACCCGGCATAAAACGCCTCCCAATCCACCCGCACCCCCCGCGTCCACGCCTTCGCCACCCCGGCCAGCAGCTCCCGCTGCTCCTCCCGATCCCGACGCAGCAACGGAACGAACACCACCTGCTCGTCTTCGACGCAGGCCGGGCCCATCACCGACAACACCGCATCCGGACCCACCTCGACGAACGTCTTCACGCCCTGACCGGCCAAAGTGGCAACGGCATCGGTGAAACGCACCGCCTCGCGCACATGCCGCACCCAGTACTCAGCCGTGAACTCGGTGATGGGCTCGCCGGTCAACGTCGACACCACCGGAATCTGCGGAGCCGCGAACGACAACGTCCCCACCACCCGAGCGAAATCAGCCAGCATCGGCTCCATCAACGGCGAATGGAACGCATGCGAGACACTCAACCGCTTGGTCCGCTCGAAACGTCCGGCGATGGCCAGCACCTCGGCCTCGACCCCGGAGATCACCACCGAACGCGGCCCGTTGACCGCCGCGATCCCCACCCCAGACGTCAGATACGGTGCCACCTCGGCCTCAGCAGCGGCGACGGCCACCATCGCCCCACCACCGGGAAGCTCCTGCATCAACCGGCCCCGCGCCGCCACCAGCGCACACGCATCCTCCAGCGACAGCACCCCGGCCACATGCGCCGCCGCGATCTCCCCGATCGAATGCCCCGCCAGCACATCCGGCCGCACGCCCCACGACTCCAGCAACCGAAACAGCGCCACCTCCAGCGCGAACAACCCGGCCTGGGCATACATCGTCTGATCCACCCGCGCCGCATCCACCTGACGCAGCCACGGCAACTGCTCAGCGATCCGCTCCCACGCCGCGGCGAAGACCGGATACCGCCCCGCCAGCTGACGGCCCATGCCCAGCCGCTGACTGCCCTGCCCGGTGAAGACGAACGCCGTCTTACCCCCGGCCACCCCGCCCTCGGCCACCGGCTCACCATCCAGCAACACCAGCCGGTGATCGAACTGCGCCCGCGTCGTGGCCAGCGAATAGGCCACATCCACCGACGCCGCATCCACCGACCCCGACGCAATCAGCCGGGCCAGCTGCGCCTGCACGGCCTCGGCCGTACGAGCCGAGACCGGCGCCAACGCCACCCTCGACCCCGACGGCAACCTCGGCGGCGGCACCGCCGCCCCCGGAGCCTCCTCCACGATCACATGCGCGTTCGTCCCGCTGTACCCGAAAGACGAGATCCCGGCCCGGCGTGGCCGATCGCCACGCGGCCACTCCACCACGTCGGTCAGCAGCTCCACCTTCCCGGCCGACCAGTCCACGTGCGGGGAGGGCTCATCGAGGTGCAGCGTGCGCGGCAGGAGGTCGTGGCGCATGGCGAGCACCATCTTGATCACGCCCGCGACGCCGGCCGCGGCCTGCGGGTGGCCGAGGTTGGACTTGATGGACCCCAGGAGCAGCGGAACCTCCCGGTCCTGCCCGTACGTCGCCAGCACCGCCTGCGCCTCGATCGGGTCCCCGAGCGTCGTCCCGGTGCCGTGCGCCTCGACCGCGTCCACGTCGTGCGGTTCGAGTCCGGCGCTGAGCAGCGCGGCCCGGATCACCCGTTCCTGCGCCGGGCCGTTGGGTGCGGTCAGCCCGTTGGAGGCGCCGTCCTGGTTCACCGCCGATCCGCGGAGGACGGCGAGCACCTGGTGACCGTTGCGCTGCGCGTCCGACAGCCGCTCCAGCAGCAGCACGCCCACGCCCTCCGACCAGGCGGTGCCGTCGGCCCCGGCGGAGAAGGACCGGCACCGGCCGTCGGGCGAGAGGCCGCGCTGCCTGCTGAACTCCACGAACATGTCCGGCGTGCCCATGATGGCCACCCCGCCCGCGAGGGCCATCGTGCACTCGCCCCGCCGCAGCGACTGCATGGCCAGGTGGATCGCCACCAGCGACGACGAGCACGCCGTGTCCACGGTCAGCGCGGGCCCCTCCAGGCCGAACGTGTACGCGACCCGCCCCGGTACCAGGCTGCCTCCCGGCTGCCCTCCCGAGTAGTCGTTGTACATGAGTCCGGCGAAGACTCCGGTACGGCTGCCGCGCATCGTGCCCGGGTCGATTCCGGCGCGTTCGAACACCTCCCAGACCGCCTCCAGCATGACCCGCTGCTGGGGGTCGGCGATCTCGGCCTCCCGCGGGCTGATGGCGAAGAAGTCGGCGTCGAATCCGGCGGCGTCGTGCAGGAATCCGCCCCGGCGGGTGTACGTCTTCCCGGGGCGGCCCGGTTCCGGGTCGTAGACACCGTCGACGTCCCAGCCGCGGTCGCCGGGGAAGTCGGAGGTGGCGTCACGCCCCTGGGCCAGCAGCTCCCACAGCAGCTCGGGCGTGTCGGCGCCACCGGGGTAGCGGCAGCTCATCGCGACGATCGCGATGGGCTCCCGGTCCCTGGTCTCCAGGTTGCGCAGACGTCCCTTGGTCTGCTGCAGCTCGGCCGTGGCGCGCCGCAGGTAGTCGCGGAGCTTGTCGTCCCCGGCCGACGATCGTGTCTCGGTCATTTGATCCCCAGTTCGTCGTCGAGGACGGCGAAGAGCTCGTCGTCGGAAGCGGTCGTGAGGTCTGGCGGCGCGTCGGGCGCCGCGTTGTCCGGATGGCTGCCTCGCCAGCCGTCGAGCAGTGCCTCCAGCCGGGCCGCGATCCTGGCGTGCAGGTCCGCGGGTGGCTCGGTCACCGCCGGAGTGGCCGACGCTGCGACCGACCCTGCGGCCGGTGCTGCGGCCGACGGCGTGGCCGACAGAGCCGCCGAGAGGGCCGCCTCCAGGCGTTCGATCTCGGCGAGTATCGGGCGGGCCGGATCGGCCGCCGCCGGATTGACCCGGCTCCTGATGTGCTGCGCCAGCGCCAGCGGGGTGGGGTGGTCGAACACGAGCGTGGCGGGCAGCCGGAGTCCGGTGGCGGCGCCGAGCATGTTCCGCAGCTCCACGGCCGACAGCGAGTCGAAGCCGAGTGCCTGGAAGGCGCGTTCGGGATCGACGGCGTCGGGCGAGGCGTGACCGAGTGCCGCGGCGACCTGTCTCACGACGAGCTCCAGCACCACCTGGTCGCGCTCGGCGTCGGGCAGGTCGGCCAGCCGTTCGGCGAGCGGCCGCTCGGTCGCCGGGACGTTCGCCGTACGGCGGGGCGCCGGCTTGACCAGGCCGCGCAGCGGGGCGGGAACCCCGTCGGGCCGGGAACGCAGCGCGGTCAGGTCCAGCCGGATGGGCACCAGCGCCGCCGCCTCGCAGCCGAGCGCGGAATCCAGCAGGGCCAGTCCCTCGGCCGCGGACATCGCGGGCATGCCCAGGCGGCGCATCCGCTGGCGGCCGGCCTCGTCCAGCAGGCCCGCCATGCCGCTGTCCTCCTCCCACAGGCCCCAGGCCAGGGAGACCGCGGGCAGTCCCAGGTCGTGGCGGTGCGCCGCGAGCCCGTCCAGGAAGGCGTTGCCCGCCGCGTAGTTGGCCTGCCCGGCGCCGAGCAGGATCCCGGCGGCCGAGGAGAACAGCACGAAGGCGTCCAGCTCCAGGTCGCGGGTCAGCTCGTGCAGGTGCCAGGCCGCGTCCACCTTGGGCCGCAGCACGGTCTCCAGCTGCTTGGGGGTGAGCGCGCCGATGAGCGCGTTGTCCACGACGCCGGCCGCGTGGACGACCACGCGGAGCGGGTGGCGCTCGTCCAGCCCGTCGAGCAGGGCCGCCACCGCGTTCCTGTCGGCGGCGTCACAGGCCGCCACGGTGGCCTGGGCGCCCAGCCCGGTCAGTTCGGCGACCAGCTCGGAGGCTCCGGGGGCCTCCGGCCCGCGCCTGCTGGTGAGCAGCAGGCGGCGCACGCCGTACCGGGTGACCAGGTGGCGCGCGACCAATGCGCCGAGTCCGCCCGTGCCGCCCGTGATGAGCACGGTGCCGTCGGGGTCCCACGGGGCGCCGGACCCGGTGGCTCCGGCCGGGACGATGCGCGGGGCCAGCAGCCTGCCGTCCCGTACGGCGAGCTCGGGTTCCTCCGAGGCGACGGCGGAGTCCAGGTGTCCGGCCGCCTCCGGGTCGAGGTGGAGCAGCTGGATCCGGCCGGGGTGCTCTCCCTGCGCGGCGCGGACCAGGCCGGTCACCGCCGAGCTCACCAGGGCGGCCCGGGGGTCCCGCGGCTGCAGGGCGACGACCAGCCGCGAGGCGGCGTAACGCTCGTCGGCCAGCCAGTCCCTGACCACGTCGAGGGTGGCCGCGACGGTCGAGTGCACCGCGTCGGGCATCGCTCCCTCGGCCGCCGCGGGCACGGAGAACACCACCGTCTCCGGTATCTCGTCGGCCACCTGCGCGTAGCCGGTCCAGGGAGCGTGCCCGGCGGCCTGCACCGGCTGCCAGTCCAGGCGGTACAGCGAGTCACCCGCGGCCGTCGCGAGCTGCTCGACGGCGACGGGCCGGGCCACCAGCGACTCGACCGACGCGACGGGGGCGCCGTGGGCGTCGGCCAGCTGGACCGAGACCGCCTCCGGTGTGGGTGCGGTCAGCCGTACCCGCAGCTCGGTGGCGCCCGCGGCGAACAGCCGGACGCCCGTCCACGCGAACGGCAGCACGGCGTCGTCCAGGTCGTCGCCGAGCATGTTGGCGTGCAGGGCGGCGTCGAACAGCGCGGGATGCAGGCAGAACCGGCCGCTGTCCGCGTGGTCGAGCGCCACCTCGGCGTACAGGTCGGCGCCGAGCCGCCAGACCCGCTTCAGGCCCTGGAAGGCGGGGCCGTACTCGTAGCCGAGCTCGCCGAGCCGCCGGTAGAAGTCGACGCCCTCGACGGGCTCCGCCTCCGCGGGCGGCCATGAGGTCAGGTCGAAGTCCGCCGGTCCCTGCTCCCCGGCCTCCTGGGCGAGGAATCCGGCCGCGTGTCTGGTCCAGTCGGCTCCGTCGGCTCTGCCGTACACCTCGACGGTGCACCGGCCGTCCGCGTCCGTCTCGCCGACCACGACCTGGACGGCGGTGCCGCCGCGTGCGGGCAGCACGAGGGGCGCGGAGATCGTCAGTTCTTCCAGCAGCCCGCAGCCGGTCTCCTCACCGGCGCGGAGCGCCAGCTCCACCAGGGCCGTGCCGGGCACGACGACCTGGCCGGCGATGGCGTGGTCGGCCAGCCACGGCTGGGCCTCCGGGGAGAGCCGTCCGGTGAGTACGGCGCCGCCGGTGTCCGGCCGGGCGATGACCGCGCCGAGCAGGGGGTGGTCGGCGGCGGCCTGGCCGTACCCGGTGACCTCCCCGGCCTGCTTCGGCACGTCGAGCCAGTACCGCTGCCGCTGGAAGGGGTAGGTGGGCAGGTCGACGGTGCGCGGCCGGAGCGGCGCGAAGTATCCCGGCCAGTCGACGCGCACGCCGCGGGCGTGCAGCCTGGCCACCGCGGCGGCCAGCTCGTACGGCTCGGGCCGGTCGCGGCGGAGCGTCGGCACGAAAACGGCCTCGTCCTCGTCGAGGATGGCGGGCCCCAGCGCCGACAGGACGGCGTCGGGCCCGATCTCCAGGAAGATCGTGGCGCCCTCCGCGCGCAGCGTGCGGACCGCGTCGGAGAAGCGGACGGCGCCGCGGATCTGGGCCGTCCAGTAGTCGGGCGAACCGAGGTCCTCGGCGAGACGGCCGGTCGCGGTGGACACGACGGGGATCTTCGCCTCGCCGTAGGTCAGCCCGGCGGCGACCGCCCGGAACCGTTCGATCATCGGCTCCATGCGGTGGGAGTGGAACGCGTGGCTCACCCGCAACCGGGTGGTCCGGTGCCCGCGCTCGGCCAGCAGGGCGGCCAGGGCCAGCACCGGCGCCTCGTCGCCCGAGAGCACCACGGACCCGGGCCCGTTCACCGCGGCGATGTCCACGCCCTCGCCCAGCAGGGGCAGGACGTCCTCCTCAGCCGCGGCGACCGCGACCATCGCGCCGCCCTCCGGCAGTTCCTGCATGAGCCGGCCGCGTGCCGCGACCAGGGCGCAGGCGTCCTCAAGCGACAGCACCCCGGCGACGTGCGCGACAGCCAGCTCGCCGATCGAGTGACCGGCCACGAAGTCCGGGCGGATGCCCCAGGACTCCAGGAGCCGGAAGAGCGCGACCTCCACCGCGAAGGTGGTCGTCTGGGTGTGGACCGTACGGGCGAGGAGGTCGGCGTCGCCGAGCACGTCCTCGAAGGCGGTGTCGAGGTGCGGCTGCAGGTAGGCGCGCACGGCGTCGAAGGCCTTGGCGAAGGCGGGATGCGCGGCGTAGAGCTGCCGCCCCATGTGGATCCGCTGAGCGCCCTGACCGGTGAAGATCATCGCCAGCCGGCCGCCCGGCTGGGCCGCCGAGATCACCGCCGGGTCGCCGTACGCCACCGCGCGCAGCCCGGCCGCCGCCTCGTCCAGGGTCTCGGCGACGACGACGCCCCGGTGCTCCATGACGCTCCTGGTGGTGGCCAGGGAGAACGCCACCTCTCCCGGGTCGAGGCCGGGGCCGGAGCCGGAGTCGGAGCCGCCGTGAGCGTCGATGTGGGCGGCGAGCCGGTGGGCCAGGTCGCGGAGCGCCTGCGGGGTACGCGCGGAGATCGGCCAGACGAGCGGGCGCCCGATCGGCTCGGTCTGCTGTCCTTCCTCCTCCGCCGGTGGCTCTTCGAGCACGACGTGGGCGTTGGTGCCGCTGATGCCGAAGGAGGAGACGCCCGCCCGGCGCGGGTGCCCGTTGCGCGGCCACTCCACGGCCTCGGTGAGCAGCTCGACCTTCCCGGCTGTCCAGTCCACGTGCGGGGACGGCGCGTCGATGTGCAGGGTGCGCGGGAGCAGGCCGTGGTGCATGGCCTGCACCATCTTGATCACACCCGCGACGCCGGCCGCGGCCTGGGTGTGGCCGAGGTTGGACTTGATCGACCCGAGCCTGAGGGGCGCGTCGCGATCCTGGCCGTAGGTGGCGAGCACGGCCTGGGCCTCGATCGGGTCGCCCAGCGTGGTGCCGGTGCCGTGCGCCTCCACGGCGTCCACCTCGGAGGGTCCGAGGTCGGCGCTGGCCAGGGCCTGGCGGATCACCCGCTGCTGGGAGGGGCCGTTGGGCGCGGTCAGCCCGTTGGACGCGCCGTCCTGGTTGACGGCCGATCCGCGTAGTACGGCGAGCACCCGGTGGCCGTTGCGCTGCGCGTCCGACAGCCGCTCCAGCAGCACCATGCCCACGCCCTCGCCCCAGCCGGTGCCGTCGGCCGCGGCGGCGAACGGCTTGCACCGGCCGTCGGCGGCCAGGCCGCGCTGCCGGCTGAAGTCGAGGAACGGGTCGGGGGTGAACATCAACGCCACACCGCCCGCCAGCGCCAGCGAGCATTCGCCCTGCCGCAGGGCCTGGGCGGCGAGGTGCATGGCCACGAGCGAGGAGGAGCAGGCGGTGTCCACGGTCAGCGTCGGGCCCTCCAGCCCGAGCGTGTAGGCCACGCGGCCGGACACGACGCTGCTGAGGCTGCCGTTGCTGAGATACCCGGCCAGGCTCTCCGGCACCTCGGAGAACCTGCTGCCGTAGTCGTGGTACATGACGCCGACGAAGACTCCGGTACGGCTGCCGCGCAGGCTCGCCGGATCGACGCCGGCCCGCTCGAACGCCTCCCACGAGGTCTCCAGCACCAGCCGCTGCTGCGGGTCCATGGCCAGCGCCTCACGCGGCGAGATGCCGAAGAAGTCGGGGTCGAAGTCGGCCGCGTCGTAGAGGAATCCGCCGTGCCTGCTGTAGGTCTTGCCGGGCAGGCCGGGCTCGGGATCGTAGATGCCCTCGACGTCCCATCCGCGGTCCTCCGGGAGGGTCGAGATGGCGTCCCCGCCCTCGGCGACCAGCCGCCACAGGTCCTCCGGCGAGGTGACGCCTCCGGGGTAGCGGCAGCTCATCGCGACGATGGCGATCGGCTCCCGGTCCGCCACCACCAGGTGCTCGACGTGCTTGTCCGCGCTGTCACCCAGCAGCCGCTCGGCGAGCAGGCCGGCGATCGCGGCGGGCGACGGATAGTCGAAGACGAGCGTCGACGGCAGCGTCAGGCCGGTGACGGTGTTGAGCCGGTTGCGCAGCTCCAGGGCGCTGAGCGAGTCGAAGCCGAGCTTCGCGAGCGGCTGCTCGGGATCGATCGCCTCCGCGCCGTCGTGGCCGAGCACCGCGGCGATCTCGGTCCGCACCAGCTTGATGAGGGCCGCCTCGCGCTCGTGCGGCTCCAGGGCCGCCAGCCCGGTGTACGGCGTCGCCGCCCCGGCCCTGACCCGGCGCTTGGGCTTGGTGACGAGCTCACGCATGATCGGGGGCACCTCGCCGTCGACGGCGAAGGCGGGCAGGTCCAGCGCGGCGGTGACGAGTGCGGGGTCGGGGCTGGAAGTGGCCGCCGAGAACAACGCCAGTCCCTCCACCGGGGACAACGGCGCCACCCCACCCTGGCTGATCTTGCGACGCTCCCGCTCATCCAGGCTCTCCCCCATCCCCGCCTCAGCCCACAGTCCCCACGCCAGCGACTGCGCCGCCAGACCATGAGCACGCCGATAAACCGCCAACGCATCCAGGAACGCATTGGCCGCGGCGTAGTTGGCCTGCCCCGGCGCCCCCAGCGTGCCGGCCACCGAGGAGAACAACACGAACGCCGCCAGGGCCCGATCCCGGGTCAGCTCATGCAGATACCAGGCCGCCACCGCCTTGGCCGCCAACACCGCATCCAACCGCTCAACCGTCAACGCACTGAGCACACCGTCATCCAAAATCCCCGCGGTATGCACCACCGCACTCAACTCCGGCAGGCTCTCCAGCAGAGCGGCCAGCGCAGCCCGATCGGTCACATCACACGCCACCACCCGCACCCGGGCACCGGTCTGCTCCAACCCGGCCACCAAATCACTCGCGCCCGGCGCAGCCATCCCCCGCCGACTCACCAACACCAGATCAGCCACACCATGCCGGCCGGCCAGATGCGAGGCCACCAGCGCACCCAACCCCCCGGTCCCCCCGGTGACCAGCACACTGCCCGACCCCCACACCGCCGCCTCAGGATCGGCGGCCGCGACCGGAACAGCAGCGCGCACCAGCCGCGGCGCCAGCAGCACCCCGTCCCGCACCAGCAGTTCCGGCTCACCACAACCCAGCACCCGCGCCCACGGCACCGTCACCTGATCAGAATCAAGGTCCAGCAGCACGATCCGGTCCGGGTGCTCGGCCTGAGCCGAACGCACCAGACCCCACACCGCCGCCGCCGCCACATCCGAGATG
>NZ_BMQP01000078.1 GCF_014648175.1 Planobispora rosea | reverse complement strand
GGCCGGGGGCGCGGCGGCCCGCGCTGCATGAGCTGCCCGATCGAGCGCGACGGCATCTGACGCCGGACGCGGACGGTCGCCGGGGCTGGTGATCGCACCAGGGGCGCCCGGGGCTCATCCGGCGGTCGCGTGCTCCCAGGAGGGGTCGCGGTAGAGGACCACACCGGTGCCGCGGAGCATCCTGTCCGGGGCGGAGACCAGGATCAGCTCGCCCTCCGTCTCCAGCCTGCGCAGGATGTCGCGGACGCGGGGGCCGACGGGCATGCGGCCGACCGGGAGACCGAGGGCGTCGCGGACGGCGTCGGCGACTTCGGAGAGCCGGAACGGCCCGCTGAGCGGGGCGATCACCGCCCGGACGGTCTCGACGGTGATCGCCGCCTCGGCCTCGGCGTGGGCGAGCTGCCAGCGCAGCTGTGTCCCACGGCGGCCGGTCCCGGCGCAGGCCGTGCAGTCCTGGGCGTAGTCGGGCACGATGTGCTCGACCTTGGTGCCCAGGCACGTGGTGCACTGGCCGGTCTCCATGGCGTGCAGTTCGGCGGCCGTCCGGTCCGGGAGCTGCTTGCCGCACAGGCAGACGTAGATCCGGAAGCCGCCGCTGACCAGGACCAGGTCATCGGCGTCGTCGGGAATCTCCTCCCACAGCGCGGTGATCGTGTGATTTCTCATGGTTCATGCGACTCTATCCGGCGTCCGGCCCTCCGGGCGTGTCAACCGGCGCCCGCGAGCGCGGCGCGGGACAGGCGGTCGGCGACGCGGGTGGTCTCCGGGAGCCGGTAGGCGGGGGTCAGGCGCAGGACGTTGCGGCAGGCCGTGTCGAGGTCGACCCGGTGGCCGACGGAGACGAAGACCGGCCTGACACCGCTGCGGGTGCGCAGGACCCGGCCGACGACGTCGCCGTCCAGGGTCAGGTCCGTCCAGGCACCCCGTTCCGGCCCGGGATCGGCGTGGTCGCCGACGAAGGCGGTCTTGGCGACGCCGATCGAGGGCAGCCCGGTGAGCACGCCCAGGTGGCAGGCGAGGCCGAAGCGGCGCGGATGGGCCAGGCCGTACCCGTCGCAGACGACCAGCTCCGGGACGACGGTCAGGCGGTCCAGGGCGTCGAGGAGGGCCGGGAGCTCACGGAAGGCGAGCAGACCGGGGACATAGCCGAACGTCGTCCGGCCGGTGACGGTCACCTCCTCGACGACCTCCAGCGTGGACCCGTCGAGTACGGCCACGGCCGCCGCCAGCCGGTCGCCGTCGTAGGACACGTCCACCCCGGCGACCGTGGCGGGCCGGAGCGGGCCCGGTCCGGTCAGGTCCAGCAGCGGGCGGAGCTCGTCCTGGATCGCCTCGGCCTCGGCGGGGGTCCGGGGAGTGCGTACCTTCATCCCTCCATGATCGTCCCTTCCCGGGAGTGCCCCGGTCGCCGGGTCCGGCCGGGACGCGCGTGCAACCGCGCGCCCGGTGGGCGGAGAAGGTACCGGTATGGGGAGTGTTCTGGTGACGGGGGCCACCGGCTACATCGGCGGGCGGCTGGTCCCGGTGCTGCTCGACGCGGGGCACGAGGTGAGGTGCGTGGCGCGGCGCCCGGAGCGGCTGCGGGATCTGCCGTGGGCGGGCCGGGTGCGGGTCGTGGCCGGGGACGTGAACGACCCGGAGGCGATGCGGCGCGCGCTGCGCGGCATCGACGTGGCGTACTACCTGGTCCACTCGATGGCCGCGGGACCCTCCTTCGTGGAGCGTGACCGGCGGGCGGCCGGGACGTTCGCCGGGGCCGCGGCCGACGAAGGCGTACGCAGGATCGTCTACCTGGGCGGGCTGACGCACGCCTCGGGCGAGCTGTCCCCGCACATGAGCTCCCGCGCGGAAGTGGGTGAGATCTTCCTGAGGGCGGCGACGCCCGCCGTGGTGCTCCGGGCCGCGGTGGTCATCGGCTCCGGGTCGGCCTCGTTCGAGATGCTCCGCCATCTGACCGAGCGCCTGCCGGTGATGACGACGCCCCGCTGGGTGCGCAGCCCCACCCAGCCCATCGCCGTGCGTGACGTGCTGCGCTACCTGGCAGCCTGGGCCGACGTCCCCGGGGACGTCAACCGCCCCTTCGACGTCGGCGGGCCGGACGTCCTGACCTACGGGGACATGATGCGCAGGTACGCCGCCGTCGCCGGGCTGCCGCCGCGGGTGATCATCCCGGTGCCGTTCCTGTCGCCCGCGCTGTCCAGCCACTGGGTCGGTCTCGTCACGCCCGTGCCCGCGAGCATCGCCCGGCCTCTGGTGGAGTCGCTGCGGCACGAGGCCGTATGCGCCGAGAACGACATCGCCGCGTTCGTCCCCGACCCGCCGGGCGGGCTGATCGGCTTCGACGAGTCCGTACGGCTGGCGCTGCGCCGGATCAAGGAGGCCGACGTCGCCACCCGCTGGTGCTCCGCCTCCACACCAGGCGCGCCGAGCGACCCGCTGCCCACGGATCCGGACTGGGCGGGCGGCAGCCTCTACGCCGACGAGCGCGAACTCGCCGTGGACGCGCCCCCGGCGGCGGTCTGGCGGGTGATCGAGTCGATCGGCGGAGCCAACGGCTGGTACTCCCTCCCCGTCGCCTGGCGGTTGCGCGGCCTGATCGACCGGTTGCTCGGCGGCGTGGGCCTGCGCAGGGGACGCCGTGACCCCGACCGCCTGAGGACGGGCGACTCGCTGGACTTCTGGCGGGTGGAGGAGATCGAGCCCGGCCGGCTGCTGCGGCTGCGCGCCGAGATGCTGCTGCCGGGACTGGCCTGGCTGGAGCTGTCGGTCTCCCCGCAGGAGGACCCCGCACGGGCGGTCTACCGGCAGCGCGCGGTGTTCCACCCGCACGGGCTGCTGGGGCACGCGTACTGGTGGGGGATATCGCCCTTCCACCGCCTGATCTTCGGCCGGATGCCGCGCAACATCGCCCGTGCCGCGATCGCGCGCGCTGCCGCAGAGGGCGACTCGGTACGGTTTGGGGCATGACGACGTACCAGGGGAGTGTCCAGCGGGTGCTGTGGTGGCCGGTGAAGTCGCTGCGGGGCGAGGAGATCGGGCAGGCGCGTTTCGACGATCGGGGGATGGCCGGGGACCGGGCCTACGCGCTGATCGACGGGCGGGAGACCCACCAGGGCAGGCAGCTGACCGTACGGCAACGGCCCGAGATGCTGCACTGGCGGAGCGGCTACGACGGCGGGGACGCCCCGGTGCTGACCGCGCCGGACGGGAGCGTCTGGAAGTGGGACGACCCGGGACTCGTCGCGGCCCTGACGCAATCGCTGGGCGTGCCGCTGAGCCTGCGCGCCGCCGACGGCCAGCAGGACCGGGGCCCGACGGTCCTGGTCACGGCCGAGGCGTCCCGGGTGGCGCTGGAGGAGGAGATGGGCGGGCCGGTGGACCTGCTCAGGTTCCGGCCCAACCTCCATCTCAGCCTCGACGCCCCCGCCTTCGAGGAGCAGGACTGGAGCGCGGGCACCGTGATCTCGGTGGGAGAGGTGGAGCTGACGGTGACCGGTGACCACGCGGGGCCGTGCATCAGGTGTGCCGTGCCCAGCTGGGACCCCGACGGCCGGGAGCGCTGGCCCGAGCTGCAGAAGCACCTCATCCAGCGGCACGAGAACAAGTTCGGGGTGATCATGCGGGTGACCCGGCCAGGCACCGTGCGGCGGGGCGACCGGGCGACGGCCGTCCCGGTGCTCGATTGTGCCGCCCCGTATGGGAGCTCATAGTCGTTCCATGAATCTTGCTTGGGTGAGCTTCATCGTGACGACCACGCTCAGCGTCATCGGGCTGTACTTCACGTGGCGGGCCGACCGGCGAGCCGAGCGCGGCGGGAGCGGCCCCGCCGCCATCCAGGCGAGAACTCCGACGGTCCAGCCGCCCCGCCAGGCCACCGCCTATCCGCCGCCGGAAACGCGTGGCCACGGGGTGTCCGGCCGAGGTACGCCCCCGCAAGCAGGCGGGGGCGCCTGGATCGCGGCATGGGCCGGGGTGGTGCTCACCGGGACAACGGCCATCTACATGATCCCGGACCACATGGTGCACAGCTTCCCGTCGAGGCAGGAATTCGGCGACGCGTACCAAGCGAGCGTGATCATGACCGCGATCGCCGCGTTCGGTCTGGCGGTCAGCGCCTGGGTCAGAGGCCGTACAGACTGGCGGACGCAGAGGCGGATCACCCGCAGGATCGTCTATGTTCATGCCCTCGTCGCACTGGCCGGACTGACCGTCTGCGTGGTTGCGACAGTCACGAACCTCCAGTACATGCAGTGATCCGACGGGCAGCCCGATGATCTCAGGGAGGGGTCCGACAGCCAGTTGACCAGTGGGAACCGCGTTGACGCCGGACTCGGGTCCACATTTCCTCAAGCGCGCTGCAAGCGGACCGGGTTACCACTGCGCATACAACCCGACGACACATCGTCCGCGGCCAGGCCCACCGGTCCGGCACGGACGGCCGCGTCCTCACCGAAGGAGACCCGGTGAACCGTTCCATCCGCTTTCTCGGAGTCAGCGCCACCACTGGAGCCCTGTGCCTGGGCATGCTCGCCCAGGGCGCCACGGCGACGGCCGCCCAGGCGGCCTCGCAGCAGAACTGGCACGCGACCGGCACCATCGTGTTCGACATGATGGACTACGAGACGGTCGGCAAGAACGAGCGGTGTCGTCACACCATCCCCATCACCAACACCGGTCGCCTCGGCGGGCCGCCCGTGCACTACTGGTACTTCGGGAAGTGCGGCGGGGAGATCCGCACCGAGATCCACTACCGGCTCCAGCGCACCAGCCATGTACTGACTGTGGATCACATCAGCATCCGGTTCTTCGAGGGCGACAGCGCGGACACCAACGCGCTGAAGGGTCTGGGGACCATGCCCAGATCATTGATCTGGCCGGGCCAGAGCATCACCGAGCAGGTCCGTGTGCAGAACGACGTGGACAGGGTGCGCGACGACCGGACCATCGTGACGTTCACCCTGCGTAATCGGTGAGCGGTGACGAGGCGCGAGCCGTCTTCCGGGCGGCTCGCGCTCTGTGTCCCGTCGCCGTCGCCGCCGCACTCTGTCCGGCGGTGATCCGGCCTGAGTTCGCCGACACCCAGGAAGATTCGTCGACATCGGGGAAGAGCGGTATGGCCGCGCTGTCTCATAGGTGATCATCGGTGGGCGGTCAGGTCGTTGCCGGGGCGTTGACCGGCAGGCACACGGTGAAGACGGTGCCGCCGCCCTCACGCGGTGCGGCGGTGATGGTGCCGCCGTGCGCGTCGATGATGGCCTTGGTGGTGGCCAGGCCCAGCCCGGTGCCCTCGATGCCGGCCTGGCGGGCGGTGGAGGCGCGGAAGAAGCGGGAGAACAGCTGGTCGTACTGCTCGGCCGGGATGCCGATGCCGGTGTCGGCGACGGTCAGGGTGACGCTGGACGGTAGGCCGTCGCTGCCCGGGCAGGCCGGGACGGCGGTCACGGTGACGCATCCCTCTCCCGGGGTGTACTTGATCGCGTTCGACAGCAGGTTGTCCAGCACCTGGCGGATGCGCACCGGGTCGGCGTGTACATGCAGGTAGTGGGCCAGCTCTGTGGTCAGGGTGAGGTTCTTGGCGGCCGCGGCCGCCTGGTGCTCCTCGACGGCCTGGCGGATCAGGCCGGTCAGCCCGATGGTGCGGGCGTCGATGGTGACCAGGCCGGCCTCCAGGCGGGCCAACTGCAGCAGGTCGTCGACCAGCTCCTGCAGGCGGCCGCTGGTGCGGTCGATGACCTCGATGAAGGCGCGGTGCTCGCCGGGCAGGTCGGGGGCGTCGCGCAGCATTTCGGCGTAGCCGCGGATGAGGCCGATGGGGTTGCGCAGCTCATGGCTGACCATGGCCATCAACTCGTCCTTCATCGCATCCAGTTCCCGCAGCCGGGCCACCTGCTGCTGCTGTTGCCGCAGGAGGTGTTCGCGCTGTTCGGCCAGGGTGTGGCGATCGGTGACGTCGGTGGAGATGCCATCGACCAGCAGGCGCCCGGCCTCGCGGCGGGGGGTGGCGCGGCTCCAGACCCACCGGGTGCGGCCGTCGACGCCGATGATGCGGTACTCGGCCTGGGCCACCTGGCCGGAGGCGAGGGTCGCGGTGAAGGCGTGGTAGACCTCCCGGTCGTCGGGGTGGAGATAGCGCGAGCGGAAGGCGGCGGCCAGGTCGGTGCCGTGGACCTGCGCGCCGAGGATCCCGGCGGTGTTGGGTGACTGGTACACCGAGTGCGCCTGCCCGTCCGCGGTGATCTCCCAGGTCCAGATGTAGTCCTCCAGCTGGGCGGCGACCTGGTCGAAACGCTCCCGGGTGGTGGCCAGCTCGTGGGCCAGCTCGTCGGCGCGGCGCCGTTCCATGGACTGGCCCACCTGCGCGCACACGCCCTCCAGCAGGCCGATCAGATCGTCATCGGGTCCGATGATCTGATCGGTGTAGAAAGCCAGCACGCCCATCACCGCACCGGCGCCGCCACTGCGCATCGGCAGGCCGATCGCGGCGTGCAGGCCCGCCTGCCGGGCCTGGGCGATGCGGGCGAAGCCGCGCTCATCGTCGGGCAGGTCCGCACTCCAGATCGAGCGACCGCCGGCCCAGACCTTTCCGGCCACCCCTTGGCCGGGGGCGAAAGCGAGCGGCTGTGTGCCGGTGAAGGCAGACAGGTCACGGCCCGGCTCACTCCAGGAGACGACCCGGACGATGACCTCGGCGTCCGCATCGACCTGCCAGTACTCCCCGCAGCGCCAGCCGAGCACGCCGGCGATCGCGCCCAGCACCGCATGCGCGGTCTCGGTGGTGCCGCGCTCGGCGGCCAGCACGCCGTTGACGGCGTGCTGGACGGCGCGCAGCACGCCGGTGCGGTGGGCATCGGTGATGTCGTGGCCGACGGCCACCGCGCCCAGCTGCCGCCCATCAGGCGCCGTGATCGGCCGGGCGTTGACCGCCAGCCGGCGCGCCGACTGGCCGGGCGGGCGCATCACCACCTGCTGACCGGCGACCCGCTCACCGGCCAGGGCCCGCACCAGCGGTATCTCCTCGGTCGCCAGCAGCCGGCGGCCGTCGGGGGCGTACAGGCCGTGAGCCGACGCCCAGGCGTGCGGGGTGTCGGGATGCTCGGCTGTTCGCAGGATCTCGCGCATGGGCTGGTTGATCTGGACCAGGCGGCCGTCGGTGTCGCAGGCCACCACCCCGGCGTCCAAGCTGTCGAGCAGTGCCGCCAGGAAGGTTCGCTCCTGCTCCAGCTGCTCGCACCGGTGCTCGTGGTCGCAGTGATCGACAGTCTCGGCTGTTCTCATGTGTCCCACCCCCGAGGAGGATTCATACCCTTTGGGAGGTTTTGTCTGCAGGGGTGGTCGTTGATCTGCGCGCGAGGAGGGATGAGCAGCCTGTGCGGATCGCCGTCGTCCGGCCGGTGGCCGCAGGGCTCAGCGGGTGGCCACCGGGTTCACAGGTAGCTGACGCCGGTCAGTTCCTCGGCCGCCGCCCAGAGCCGCTTGCCGACGGCCGGATCGGCCGCCTCCCGGCTGAGCCGGGCCTCGGTGACCGGCCCCCGCGTCTCCCAGAGCCTGGACGGCCCGAAGAACTGGCCGCCCCGCACACCGGGTTCGGTCGCGGCGCGCAACTGCGGCAGCGCGCCCTGCTCCACCGACTGGGCGACCAGAAGGCCGAGCCGTGCGACCACCTGCCCGAACCGGCCACGGTGCTCCCAGGCGCGGGGAGTCAGGTTGGTGCGGGTGAGACCGGGGTGGGCCAGCGTGCTGATGATCGGAGACCCGGTGGAGCGCAGGCGGCGGTCCAGCTCGACGCCGAAGACCGTGGTGGCGAGCTTGGACCGGCCGTAGGCGGCAGCGGCCCGGTAGTCACGTTCGAACATCAGGTCGTCGAAGTCGAGGTACGCGTTCTTATGGGTGATCGAGCTGAGACTGACCACCACCCGGGCCCGCCTCGCCGCGGCCAGCTTGCCGAGCAGCAGGCCGGTCAGCGCGAAGTGGCCCAGCATGTTGGTGCCGAACTGCAGCTCGAAACCGTCGGCGGAGGTGCGGCGCGGGCCGAGCAGCACCACGCCGGCGTTGTTGACCAGCAGGTCGATCACCGGGTGGTCGGCCGTCAGCTTCGCGGCGAACGCGCGTACCGAATCGAGGGAGGCCAGGTCCAGCTCGCGCACCTCGACGTCGCCGCCGATCCGGCGGGCGGCCTCCTCTCCGGCGGCGGTGTCGCGGACGGCGAGCACGACATGGGCGCCGCGGCGGGCCAGCTCGGTCGCGGTGACCAGGCCGAGGCCCGAGTTCGCGCCGGTCACGACGGTGATCCGGCCGTGCTGGTCGGGGATGCGGTCGGCGGTCCATCCGGTCATCTGCTGCTCCTGCGGGTATCGGTACGGTAGATCGACGACGCTAGGAGCAACGCGGGCCGGTTCGATCGTTCTCGGCTGCCTAGGTCTGCGAGACCTACCATGGGTGCCCGGCCAGGCGGCAGACTTGCGGCATGAGCAATCCGTACGCTCGTGAGCTCGGGGATTTCCTGCGAGCCCGGCGCAGCAGGCTGCGTCCACAGGACGTCGGTCTGGAACCGGGCGGCCGGCGCAAGGTCACCGGGTTGCGGCGTGAGGAGCTGGCCCTGCTGGCCGGGCTGAGCACCGACTACTACCAGCGGATGGAGCAGGGCCGGGAGGTGCGCCCGTCCGACGGTGTCCTGGACGCGCTCGCCGGGGCGCTCGGCCTCGACGACGAGGAACGCCGGCACCTGTTCGCCCTGGCCCGCGCCGTCCGCCGGCCGATACCCACCCGGGTGGACCGGGGGCCGGAAACAGTGCCGGACAGCACACGGCGGCTGCTGCGGGTGATGGACACCCCGGCGGTCGTGCTCGGGCGGCACCTCGACCTGCTCGCCTGGAACCCGATGGCGGAGGCGCTGCTGGGCGCCCCTGACGCCTACCCGCCCCACCGGCTCAACATGCTCCTGCTGATGTTCGACGACACGCTGACCGGCGGGCGGAGCTGCCCGGACTGGGAGCGGCAGGCCCTGGACTACATCGGCATGATGCGCGCCGCCGTCGCCACCGACCCCGCCCACCCACGCGCCACCGCGATCGTCGGTGAGCTGAGCATCCGCAGCGCCGAGTTCCGGCGGCTGTGGGCCCGGCACGACGTCCGCACGTCGGTCAGCGGCACCAAGACCTTCCGGCTCCCCGAGGTCGGCGACATCGTCCTGGACTGGGACACCTATCCGCTGCCCGGCAACCCCGGCCCGGTCATGCTGGTGTTCACCGCAGAGCCGGGCAGCGCCGACGCGGACCGGCTGCAGCTCCTTGCGTCATTGCACGCGACCCGCTCGGTGCTCGCCGACAGGCACTCCTCCTAGAAGATCACTGAAGACCCTGCGTCCGGGCCCGGCCCCGGGGAGGTGAGCCGGTCCCGGATGGTCCGTCAGGTGCCCGGCGCAGGCGAGGCCGCCGGTACGGCCCAGAGATCGCGTCCCGGGCCGCCGCCGTGTGGGACGGCCGGCCGTACGCCGCCGGGTCAGCGGGTGGCGCTGAGCTGGTCGAGCAGCAGCGCGAGGCGGGCCTCGCGGCCTGAGGCGGGGAGCCGGCCGCCGCGGGACAGGACGATCAGCCCGTGCAGGGCGCTCCAGGCGACCTCCGTCAGGATCCCCGGGTCGCGACCGCCGGCGAACTGCGCGACTCCGGACAGAAGCGCCTGGAAGCCGTCCCGGAGCGGCTCCGGGGTGTCGTCCTGGCCGAACGGCAGGTCCACGGCCATCGTGAACATGGCGTCGTACAGCGCGGGGTTCTCCTCGGCGAACGCCATGTAGGCCCTGGCCAGCTCCTCCAGCGCGGCCCGCGGCTCGCCCGTCCGGGTCGCGGCGCGCAGGCGTACGGCCAGTTCCGTGAAGCCCTCCAGCGCCACCGCCGCGACGATGGCGTCCTTGCCGGCGAAGTGGCTGTACAGGACCGGCTGGCTGTACTCGATCTCGTCGGCCAGGCGGCGGGTGGTCACGGCGTCCCAGCCCTCGGACTCGGCCAGCTTTCGGGCGGTCTTGACGATCAGATCGTGGCGCTGGGCGCGTTCGCGTTCTCTGCGCTGCTGTGTGGACACCTTCCACATTCTAGCATCGCTAGACAGATGAGCGTCGCTAAGTTAGCGTTGCTAACACTTCTAGCAACGATCGAAGGAAACGACATGGTCACCATCGCCACCTGGATCGCCGGACTGATCGCCATCGGGATCATCCTCATCGGCATCCGCTTCCTGCTGCAGCCGGTCGCGTCGGCCGAGGGCTTCGGGGTTCCCGTGTCCATGAACGCATACCTGACCGTCAAGGGCGTACGGGACATCACGGCCGGGCTCGTCGTGCTCCCAGCCCTCGTGGCGGGAGACCAGCGCATGCTCGGCTGGCTGATTCTCGCCAGTGTGTTCGCCCCGCTGGGTGACATGGTCGTCGTGCTCAGGAACGGGGGACCGCGGGCGGTGGCGTTCGGCGTCCACGGCCTCACCGCCGCGGTGATGGTGGTGATCGCGGCCATCCTCATCCTGATGTGAGGTCATCCTGATGTGAGGCGTGTTCCCCAGAGGGACGCTCTGGTTCCCATGGAGGCGCCGTACCGTAGGGAACGGCCGGGAAGATCCCGGAGAGGAGAGGAGAGGCATGTCGGTGCTCGTGGCGTTCAGTGTGACGCCGATCGGGGTGGGGGAGGACGTCGGGGAGATGGTCGCCGAGGCCGTACGGGTGGTGCGTGCCTCAGGGCTGCCGAACCGCACCGACGCGATGTTCACCACGGTCGAAGGCGAGGATCTGGATCAGGTGATGGCGGTCGTCAAGGAGGCGGTCGCCGCGGTCGAGGCCCGGTGCGGGCGGGTCAGCCTCGTGCTGAAGGCCGACATCCGTGAGGGCGGGATGGGCCGGCTGGAGGCCAAGGTCGCCACCGTGGAGCGGTATCTGGCCTGATCTCCGGGGTCACTGCGGCCCCGGACTCCTCTCCGGACGACTTCCGTCCCCCTTCCGGGGGGCTCCCGGGAACACCGGCGGCCCCCGGTCGGTTGGACGGATGGAACGAGGTTCAGGGGGTGTGCCGGATGGCGGGAAAAGGATCGGTGGGACGGCTGGTCGCGGGGGCTCTGGCGCTGGCCGCCGCCGGTTGGTCGCTGCGGAACGTCCCGGCGGAGCTGGGCGGCCGGGCGCGGGGGGAGCGGCTGGAACGGATGCTGCGGTCACCGCGGTTCCGTGACGGCGTCTTCCACAACACCGTGCCCGCTTCGTCCACGCCGCCGCCGGACAGCGCCCCCCGGATGCTGCGCGATTTCGTCGCCGGCCGTGAGGGACGCAAGCCCGCCGGGCCGGTCCCGCTGGTGACCTCCCCGGCGATCCCGCCGTCCGAGACCGGCCTGAGCGCCGTCTGGTACGGCCACGCCACCACGCTGGTGGAGATCGAGGGACGGCGTGTCCTGTTCGACCCGGTGTGGAGCGATCGGGTGTCACCCGTCCCCTTCATCGGTCCCCGGCGCATTCATCCGCTCCCGGTGGCCCTGCCGGACCTCCCGGCGATCGACGCCGTCGTGATCTCACACGACCACTACGACCACCTCGACCGGGCGACGGTCCGCTCGCTCACCGCGGCGCAGAGCGCGCCGTTCCTGGTCCCGCTGGGCATCGGCGCGCACCTGGAGCGCTGGGGCGTGCCCGCCGAGCGGATCATCGAGCTCGACTGGGAGGAGGAGGCGAACGTCGCGGGCCTGCGCTTCGTCGCCACCGCGGCCCGGCACTTCTCCGGGCGTTCCCTCACCCGCAACGACACGCTGTGGGGGTCCTGGGTGGTCGCGGGCGAGCACAAGCGGGTGTTCTACGCGGGCGACTCGGGCTACTTCGACGGCTACGCCCGCATCGGCACCGAGCACGGCCCCTTCGACCTGACCCTCATGCCGATCGGCGCCTACAGCCCGGGCTGGCCCGACATCCACATGAACCCCGAGGAGGCGGTCACCGCCCACCTCGACCTGGGCGGGAAGCTGCTCCTGCCGGTGCACTGGGCGACCTTCACCCTCGCCTTCCACCCCTGGGCCGAGCCGGTCGACCGGCTCTGGTACGAGGCCAAGGCCCGTGACGTGCGGCTCGCGATCCCTCGTCCCGGCGACCGGATCGACGCCGGTGACGCGCCGCCGGTGGACCCCTGGTGGGAACTGCTCAAGGGAGCCTGACCCCCGATCCGGGGCCGTCCCCAGTTCCCCTCCAGTCGGAAAACCGCATCAATCGACAAAAAGGAAATGAAACCCTGCAAATATATTAAACAGTTTATATCATTGTTCTCGACGGACTCTCATTTCTTTCCGCTTACCATCATCACCTCAGCACCCCTCTTTTCCGGAGAGTCGACTTCGTGTCACGTCGTGAACGTGTGCGTTCCCTTGTGGAGGCGCGGCCTTTCCAGCGGATCATCGTCGTGATCATCCTGGTCAACGCCGCCACCATCGGCGCGGAGACCTCTTCGGTGCTCACCGCTCACATCGGCGGTTTCCTGCACGCCGTGGACCGGATCACGCTGGCGGTCTTCGCCATGGAGCTCGGGTTGCGCGTGTACGCCTATCGGGGGGCGTTCTTCAGAGATCCGTGGAATCACTTCGACACGGTCATCGTAGCCGTGGCGCTCGTCCCCGCCGCAGGGTCGGTGTCGGTGCTGCGGGCGCTGCGAATCCTGCGGGTGCTGCGCCTGGTCTCGGCGGTGCCCAGCATGCGCAGGGTCGTCTCGGCGCTGCTGGAGGCCATCCCCGGCATGGTCTCCATCATCGGCCTGCTGGTGCTGGTCATGTATGTCTCGGGCGTCCTGGCGACCGAGTTGTTCGGCCGGATCGCTCCCGGCTACTTCGCCGAGCTGCCCGTCTCCCTGTTCACCCTGTTCCAGATGATGACCGGTGACGCGTGGTCGGACATCACCCGCCAGGTGATGGCTGAGCGCCCGTGGGCCTGGGTGTTCTTCGTCGGTTACATCCTGACGTCCACCTTCGTGGTCCTGAACCTGTTCATCGCCGTTGTGGTCAACGCCATGGACGAGCAGAGCACCTCCTCCGAGGAGCAGCACACCGACGGCCAGCTCGCCACGATGCTGGCCGAGCTGGCCCGCCTGCATGTCAAAATCGACGCCATACGGGCCGCTCAGACGAGAGCGACCGGCTCTTGCGGAGACCATCCCGACGGCCGGCGCACGTCCACCCCCACGTCCCCGCACCCAGACGCCTGACCGGTACATCCCACCGATCCGGGCAGCCTCCCGGCGGAGCCGCCGGGAGGCGTCGTCGAACCGACCGTGAAACGTGAGCGCCCGAAGCGCGGTCAGGGGTTCACCTCGACGCTCTCCAGGATGCCCAGGGCGTCGGGCACCAGGACGGCCGCCGAGTAGTAG
>NZ_BMQP01000077.1 GCF_014648175.1 Planobispora rosea | reverse complement strand
TGATACCTGTACTTCCCCAGACGGGGGAACAGGGGGAACACGCAGGTCAGAGGGGGGAACAGAGGGGGGAACGGCGGGGGAACGGCCCGGGGGAACAGGGGGAACAGGACAGGGGGAACGCCCTGCTCAGGCGGGGGGAGCGGGGCCTGCACGGTAGAGCGGGCAGGGCGTTGACCTGCGTGTTCCCCTTTTTTCTGGCGGGAGGGGGAACGGGGCTCCGGGGAGCTGGGAGGGCGCTGGCCGTACGGGCCGGGGAGTCCTGTCCCCTTGTCCCCTAGCGGCGCTGTGAGTGGCTGTAAGGGCTCCGGCGGACGTGTTGGGGGACACGGTAGGGGACAGGTCCGGGAGGGGGACACAGAGGCCTTGGAGCGTCCCGGTGTCCGGGACATAGCGGGCCGTACGGCCAGGTGTACGGGCAGCGTCCCGGCCGGGGGGACAGACAGCAACCGGCCCGTGCTCCGGTGGGGTGGAGGCACGGGCCGGTTGGTCGGGGGGGTCAGCCGTTTTCAGGTGAGATCGTGAGCCGGGCAGTCTGCGGAAATGATGTCCGGGCTGCACACGCAATTGTCGGACCGCGATTGGTCGGCGGTTCGGGCGTGCTGTCGCGTAGCTCGGTCAGCTCTGTGATGATGTTGGCGAGTCGCTCCCGGGTGGCGTCGCTCACGAGACTTAATGCCGGTGTGACGGCGTCGATAATTCCGGTGACGTCGCTCTGTAGGGCGTCGCACATTTTCTGGTAGTCGGCTGCTAGCCGCTCCGCTTCGTCCCTCACGGTCCCCTCCCTTGCGGGAAATGCCGCACGCCATTTGTTTATAGCGTGCGGCATTTCTTAGTACCCGATATCGGTGATCTCTTCGACGTGGCCCCGGCCACCCTTGAAGTAGTAGAAGTCAAGCAGGTCTTGCAGCTCCAATGCTGCCGCTTCTGGACCTTCGGTCTCGAATCTGGTGATGACTGATTCCATTGCGTCGGCGGGGAGGGCTTCCCCCGGTTTGATCGTTCGCTCCCTGCGGTCCCCGGAGACTTGGACCGTGGCCCGGATGCGGAGTCCTTCGCCGGAGCCTTTCTCTTTGCCGGTGGAATTGCGTACCCGCTTGGTCCCGGCTTTGGTCATCCGGGCGCGACGCTCAGCGGCGGCCAATTTGTCGGCGTTATTGCTGCGGGCGGTGTTCTTGGCTTCCTGCTCTCCTCTGGCCCATCGCCGCATGGTCTCGGGGGAGACGCCGGTGTCGGCCGCCGCCGCCTTGATCGACCCGTGCTTCTTGATCAGCCGTTCCGCGCGCTCCTGAGTGGTGCGGCCTTCGCTGGCCGGGCTCCGGCCGCCGGTCAGGCCCCGATACAGGGCGTCGCCTAGATCCCTGAAGAACGCCATCAGCGCGCCCCCCTTCCGGCCCGGAACTGCTCGATGGTCTGGATCGACTTGATCGCGAACTTGCCCGGGGCGTCGGTGGTGTCGAACCCGGGATTGTCGAACGGCAGCGCGGCCGGGCTGGTCGCGTAGTAGGCGCAGTCAATGTCCAGCGCCACCGGCCAGCGGCCGGTCTGGGTGCCGATGCGGATCACGGCGCGGGTGATCGCTGCCCAGCAGTGCCCGATCACGGTGTCCGCCCAGTCCTGGCGGTAGACGCTGCCTGTAGGGCGCTGTATCTGCCCGTAGGTCTCCCGGTAGGCGGCCTTGAGGGAAGCGGCCAGCGCGGCGTCGTCGTCGCTCTGAGGGGTGCTCAGGGCCTTGAGGGCGTCCCGGAGGGTCTCCGCCATCGCCCGGCCGATCCGGGCCGAGTGGCCGGTGGCCCGGGGCGACAACCACGCATCCACGATCATCTCCTCCGGCATGCCGGTCTGGAGCAACAGGTCCGCCCGGGGCGTGGTGACCCACACCGGGGCGACCTTCCCGCTGACGCTGATCTCCCGGCCCCGGAGATCGGGGAGCAGGTCGAACGGCTTCCAGGGCTGAGAGATCAGCCAGTAGCCCGCCCGCGTCTTGTCGAACCCGCCGGAGATGCCGACGTGCTCCAGGCGGTCCATGGCGAAATCAGCCCCGGCGAACCCCGCCAGGTACGCCTTGCGCATGTCGAACCCGATCACGTGGGAGGCCGACCGCTCCGCCTCGGTCCACTGCGACTCCGGCCGGAGATGGTCATAGCCGTGTTCGGCTCCTCCGGCGGCCGGGCAGTCGGTGGGGGGCTCCCACTTGCGCAGCGGAGCCCGCCCGTGGTGCCGCTTGGCGACCAGCAGATTGCAGCCGGAGATCCCGGCCGTCATCACGTACGGCGTGCCGGTGGCCCGGTGCCAGGCGGTCAGCCGGTGGCATGCCTGAGCGGCGCTCAGGTCCGGGGTGATCAGCACGTGCGATGAGGCATCGGTGCCGGACCACTCGATCACCAGGACATGCACGCGGGTCCCGCTTTCGGGGTGCCGCCAGGTCGTCCACGCCTGGAGCCCGGCATCGGCCGGGAGCCACCCGGCCGCCCGGCCCTCGATCGCGGCCCGGGGGTCGGGCTCCGGCTCGACCTTCTTTCGGCTGGCCCGCTTGCGCCGGTCAGCTTCGGCGAAGGTCTCCGCTCGCTTCGGGGCGGCCGGGTAGCCCAGCGCGGTGGCCACGTCGGCGGTGATGGCCACGCTGCCGCCCTCCGGCATCAGCTCGATCACCCGGGCCAGGAACGCGGGCAGGGACTCCAGGGCTCCGGCCGCGTCCAGCAGTTCCCCGCCGGAGACGTACAGCCCGCCCGTGTCGGCGGCCACGGCCAGCACGGGAGCGGCCAGCACGGGAGCGGCCAGCACCGGGGCGGCCGGAGCGGCCGGGACCGGCCCCGGAGTTGCGATCATGGATTCGGCCGGCGGATTGGTGATCACCGCGACGGCCGGGGCCGGGTCGTCGCATCCGGCATGGATGGGCTGGCCGGAGCGCTGCCAGGCCGACAGCTCCCCGCACGTCAGGCACGGGGCCGGGGGCGAGAGGGGACCTTCGGCCGGAGCGGCCGGGCCGGTGGTGGGCATCGGATCAGCGCTCCAGTTCTGGCCGTCCCGGCGCGGCGGCCGGGGCGGGGAGCTGGCCTCTGGTGGGGGGTCGGGCAGGGGGACGGGCTCTGGCTGGCCATAGAGCCCGGTGAAGGTGTAGGCCCGGGGGTCATCGCTGCCGACCCTGACCCGCTTCATGAGCTTGCCCGCGTCGGTGAGCAGACGGCCGCCCTTCCGCAGGTCCTTCAGGGCGATGGTCAGATCCGTGATCCCGGCCCTCTCGGCGTAGTCCCGTAGCCGGGTCGGGATGATGGCGACGTCCCCGGCCGGGTCGTCGTCGCGCAGGTCCCAGCCGCACACGTCCTTGAGCGGGAACTCTCCGGCCATGGACGACACATAGCGCTGGCGGGTCGGGAACGCGCCCGGGTTGCTAGCCATCCAGTCGGCGACCAGGGACAGGAGCCGGTCCCCGGGCCGGGCTCCCCGCTCAGACAGGCCCCGGAGCTGTTCGGCCAGCACGGTTCGGGCGGTCTCGGTGACGTCGGCGGCCAGCTCCGGCACGTCGGCCAGCTCCGCCAGCAGGTGTGCCCCGGCCGCCCCCATGGCCAGGTGCCAGGCGATGCGGCGGGCAACCTTCTCGGTGCCGGTGCCGATCTCGGCGAACATCGCGTCGGCCACGGTGGAGAACACCTTCGGCTCCCATCCGCGCTCAGCGATCGCGGCCAGGCCGTGACCATGCACGATCAGGGCGGTGTTGCGGACCCAATCGGCGTGGTCGGCGTCCAGACTGAGCGGACCTTCGATCTCGATCACGCGGGCGGAGATCGCCTCATTGTCGATCTGATCCACGATGGAGGCGTTGCCGGTGGAGATCAGCGCCCCATGCCAGGAGCCCGGGGACTCGACCAGCCCGCCGCCGGAGCGGTCGGAGCGGTCCCGCTCGCACCCCTCCATCAGGAACAGGATCATCTTGCCGAGACGGTCGCCCCGGTACTCCGATGAGCCCAGCTCATCGCGGAAGGTGGTCAGCGTGCCGACCGCCCTATGGAGGGTCGGGATGCCTTGTTGCGTGCTGGCCCACGGCTTGATCACCGAGTTGCGCGGGTCGCCGAACACGGCCGCCGCCGCCCGGAGTGTGGAGGTCTTGCCCTCCGATGATCCTCCGGGGAGGTGGACGGTGTAGGACTGCCGCCCCAGCGGCCGGACGTACAGTCCGCCCACGGCCAGGCCGACGACCAGCGCCATCCGGGGGGAGCGGGCTACCTGCCGGAGTAGCTCCCGCCACTCCTGGGCCTCTCCGGCCACGGCCAGGTATCCGGCCGGGAGCACGTCGGCCGGGGGCAGCTCCAGGCGACCAGCCTCCCACCGGGGCGTGGTGGTCCCCAGCGGCAGCGCGGCGGCTTGCGCGTCCACGATGTTGCGCAGCACGTCACGGACGGTCTTCTCACCGACTCCGGCCACCGGGAAGCGGGTCCAGACGGAGCCGTCAACCACGTCCGTGATCGGGACGGTCACCTCAGTGTCGCCTACGGCGATGGTCACCCGACGCGCCGCGATGTGGCCCCGGGTGGAGTAGTGCGCCAGGTGCCGGGTGACGGTCGGACACCAGGTGAGCACCGGCTTGCCGGAACGCCAGACGCCCGTCCCGGGGATGTAGGTCCAGCCGATCGAGCCGGGCACGTACTCCCCGGGGGGCGGGGGGGCAGAAGGTAGGGATACGACGTCGGCCAGCGCGTCGGCGCTGGCTTTCTTGCGGCTCACTGCGAACCGCCAGCGACACGGGCACAAGCGCCCAATAGCCAAACATGGGATCGCGTCACGTAGACTCTCCCTGAGCAAATGAGTGGGGACCCCGCCCCCAGAGCGACCAACTCTGGGATCACGGCGGGGTCTTCTGCTGTTTACGGTCGATTACCCTACGCCCGGGGCAGCCGGGCCGGAGGGGACTAGCGCGGCGCGTCGGCCGAACCTGTCCTAGAGGGGACAGCGGGATGCGCTCCGGCTTCCGGTCCCGGGGCTCCGGCCGGTCGAGCCTGGGCGGCCGGGCGGGTCCGGGAAGCGCTGGCCCATGGGTCTTCTGGAGGAGCCTGATCGCGCCGGTTGGCGGCCTTGATCTCGACCGGCGCGAACGTCAGATCCGGCCCGATCGCGTCGGCGGTCAGCAGCCAGGTGGAGTGCTTCTGGCCGTCCTTCTCCCAGCGCTCCTCACGCCAGCGGCCGGTCACGATCACGCGCACGCCCTTCCGGAGCGAGACGGCGACGTGTTCGGCCAGCGACCGCCAGCACTGAACGCGCACGTAGGAGGGATCTCCGTCCTTCCAGGTGCCGTCCGGGGTGCGCTCACGCGGGTTGACCGCGATCGAGAACTGGCAGACGGGTTGACCGTTGGGGGTGTAGCGGAGTTCCGGATCGGCCGTCAGGTTGCCGACGGCGGTAAGGATCATGTCGTTGACTGCCACGGATCTTCCTTTCTTTCTTCTGGCCTACTGGGTGGATCACGTCGAATTCCAGCGGTTACGCGCCGTTGATCTCGCTCAGAACAGAGGGACCGCCCGGTCCCGGATCTGCCATTCGGCTTCCTTGCGGTACTGGGCGCGCCGGTCAGTGATCAGCCGGTCGTAGCAGGGCGGACACCAGGCGCGGAGCTGATCGACCGGCACGGTGGGGATGTGGCGGAGCGGGTCCGGGCCAGGATCGAGCGGAGCGGCGATCAGCCGGACGCCCGTCTGCTCATCGGATTCGGTCTCGCACCGGCCCTGGTACTGCCGCTTGTGGGCCGGGCACCGGGTGCACTGGCATCGCCAGGCGGCCCGGTGCATGACCATCCGCCAGCCTTCTGAGCCGATCAGTGGGCCGGTCACCAGTCGGTCCCGGCGCATCCGGCGGACGTGGTCGGCTCCGGAGCGGGCTCCGTCTCCCAGTTCGGGCCGGTCGGCAGGGGTGCGGGCTCCTCCGGCTCCGTCTCCCAGTTCGGGCCGGTGGGGAGCGGGGCGGGCTCCGTACTCGTGGTGTGGGCGGCCGGGCTCATGCCGACCAGCCGGGGCACGGTGGCGACCGCGAGACCGACGATCACGGCCGCGATCAGCGGGAGCACCTTGACGAGAATGCGGATCTTGTTGCCGGTGGATGCCATGATGGGCATGCCTCTCTCTGAGGTGGCCTCACCGGCTGATCTTTTGCGGGACTTCCGGTGGGGCCTTTGTCGTGTCTGGACTGGAGTGGCGGGGGTGACCTCCGGCCGTCCGGTGTCTACGGTGGACGCCGGAGCCCTGGTTTCCTGCCGGGACTCCACGACCGACTGTCTCACCCGTTTCCGCTCAAGTCAACGGTTGCCAACGGTTTCCAACCGTGTCACTCTGGGGACATGATGACCAAGACGCTGAGCGGCGACCCCTCCGGAGGATCATCCGTGGCAACCGGCCGCCGCCCCACCGCCCGTGTGCTGGTCTCACCCGAGACCGCCGCCCTACTGGACGACGCTCGGATCGACGCGATCAGCACGATCCGGCGCGACGTCACCAAGACCGATCTCGCCGACGCGATGGTCCGCGTTGCCCTGAACCACATGGATGAGGTCGTAGCCCTACTCACCGGAGAGACGAAATGACTACCCCCACGCATGATCATCAGGATTCGGCCGGCGCGTCCCCCACGCGATCACAGAGGACCCTGATCGTCGTCATCGCGGTGTCCCTGGGCCTGGTCGTGCTGGCCCCGATCGCCCTGTCCTCCCAGCACATCTATGAGTGGGCGCGCGACCCCATGGGCTTGGGGTTGGGCGTGCTGTTCGCCGTGCTGGCGTTCGTCGCCCTGGACCTGGCCGCCACGCTGTGCGTGTCCATGACGGTCTACTCCGGTCTCCGGGGAGAGGGCGCGGGCATCTTCGGGCTGCTCACCTGGGTATTTGCTGGCGGATCCGCCTGGATCAACTGGCAGTCAGCCGAGACCACGGCCAGCCCGCTGGACGGGCCGTTCTTCGCCGCCATGAGCATTGCCGGTCCGGTGCTGCTTGAGGCGACCCTGGCCCGGGTGCGCAAGTGGACCCGCCAGGCGGCCGGAACGCAGGTCAGCGCCCATCCCCGGTTCGGCATCCGCTGGCTGGTCAGCCCTGGCGAGACGCTCAGCGCGTGGGCGGCCTCCCGGAGGGAGAACATCGCCCGGCCCGAACTGGCCATCGCCTACGTCCGGGAGCGGGCAGCGCTGGCGAGCATGAGCGACGTGGACGCCATCCGCTACGCCTGGTCGGCCATGGGGTCCTATGACGAGTACAACGCCCGGCTGTGGCTCCAGGCGCGCGGCCGGACCGTCACGCAGGCCGCGATGGATGAGGCCACGGCCGACCGGCCCCGGACCCCGCTCCAGGCCACCCAGATCCGCCCGATCCTGCCGCCGGTGCCGCCGGATGACGACCCGGACGGGCGGCCGGTGCCGGTGGAGACGGACCCGCTGGCGGCCGACCGGGCCATGCTGGCCACGCTGGGCAGCAAGCGGGACATGATCCGGCACGCGTTCGCGGTCCGGGGTGACTACGACGTGCCCGGGGCCGTGTCCTGGCTGGCAGAGCGGGGTGTGACGATCACCAAGTCCGATGCCTACGCGGTGCGCAAGGCAGAGCAGGAGAACGCCAGAGCGATGCTGCGGGCGCTGCCGTCCCAGCGGGCATAACTACCCCCCAGCGCCCCGGAGGGCGGCTCTCTGACCTTCCGCCCCCCGGGACTTCCGAACTCCGAACCCAGTCCAGGAGTCCAGCAATGAACATCCAACCGCAATCCGCCCCAGACCCCATCGGCGACCCCGTTAGCGATCTCGTGTGGGTCCTTGTCACAGCCGGTTTCGGAATTACCGTGGGCGTGGTGATCGGCATCATCATTGGCGTCCACCTGGCGGCCAAGGACCGTGTGCACATCACGACCGGCCCGGCCCCGGCCCCCGTCCCGGCCCCGATCGTCACGCGGGAGCTGGTGCGCGAGTACGTCCGGGAGATCCCGGCCGCCCCCGTCTATGCCCCGGCCCCCGCCGCTCTGGCCCCGGCTGAGGGCGCTGTCACCGGCCCGGCTCCGGCTCCGTCCAGCCCGGCCGCGTCTCCCATACCGCGCGTGGTCGAGCGGCCGGAGGTGGCCTGATGGGACAGGACACGGATCTGTTCGACTTCGTCGGGCTGATGTCCAAGCGGAAGAACACCTTCCCCCGGATCGTCGGCCGGTTCGTCTCCGGCCGCCCGCTGGATGGCATCCCCCGGTCCAACTCGACGTTCCTGCGGCCGGGTACCCGGCCGGTCAATCAGCCCCACCGGGACCGCCCCAGCCGCTGGATGGCGCTTCCGGGCTGGCAGCGCGCGGCCTGGCGGATCGCCGGGGCCAGTCAGGTGGTCGGTCAGCCGTACGGGTGGCTCACGGCTCCGGACCTGATGCTGGCCGTCGATGCCGGAGCGGCGGCCGGAGGAGCCCTCTACGGGGCCAACAAGGCCATGGAGAAGGTCCAGACCTACCAGCACGACCGGCAGTGGCTCCGGCCGCTCCATGCGGTCCTGACGCCCGTCCTGGGCCTGACTGAGGACGTCCGGCCCCGGGACTACCTCCGGGTCCCGCATGACTTCCAGACCAACCAGGACATGAGGATCTCCGTCCGGCTCCCGGTCGCGTTCGAGGGCGACAAGGCCACCAAAGAGCGGGTGCTGGACGCCATCCGGACCAAGCTGGCCCTTCAGGACATCGACGTAGCCTGGCGGCTGTCCGGCCCGAGACCAACCCTGATCATCGCTCAGGCTCCCCGGCCGCCGCAGACCGCCCGATGGGCGGAGAGCCTGGAACTGATCATTCAGGCTCCGGAGTCGGCCCCCATCATCGGACTGGGACAGCGCGGCCGGATAATCGCCGTCGATCTGGACTCGGAATCGCCTCACATTCTGCTGTCCATGTCTTCTGGAGGCGGAAAGAGCGTCACCGCCCGGACTATCGCCGCTCAGATTCTCGCCCGGGGCGGTCAGGTCGTTATCTGCGACTTCAAAAAGGTCTCTCATCGGTGGGCGCGCGGACTCCCGGGTGTCATCTACGCCCGGAGCATGGAGCAAATCCATGACGCGATCATTATGGTCGCCGATGAGGGCATGCGGCGATTCGACATGATCGAAGAGGACCGCGACGATGAAGTAGCTCAGCTCCCGCGCGTTCTCCTCATCATGGAGGAGATGAACGCCACCATGAGCAAACTGAATCGCTACTGGTCGAAAATCAAAGGAAAAGACGACCCGAAACAGTCCCCGGCCGTTGAGGCGTTTGGCGATGTCTTGTTCATGGGGCGTCAGGCCCGGACTCACGTCCTGGCAATCGGCCAGCTCATGACCGCCCGCGCAATGGGCGGTCCAGAAATTCGCGAGTGCTTTGCCACGCGCGTTCTCGCCCGGTATTCGATGAATGCATGGCGGATGCTCGTTCCGGAGGTCTGGCCCGCACCCAAAGCCTCCAAGAAGCCGGGTCGGGTGCAATTGGTCCAGGCCGGTGAGGCATACGAAACTCAGGTACTCTTTGGTACCGAGGCGGAGATCCGGGAGTTCGTGCTGTCGGCCCGCTCTCAGGCTGTATCAACGTCTCAGGGGATCACTCACCAGCGGGAGAGGGTTGATACTGTGCCAGAGACACGGATCAGGGTCCCGGCTCAGGCTCCGCCCCCCGGGCCGCCGCAGCTCCGCCTCGTCCACGGTGAAAAAAGGGACCCAATCCCGGTAGATCCGAATGCGCCCATCGGGCTCCGTCAAGCCGCATTCAGCGGTTTGGTAACCCTGTCCGACACCCCGGAAAAGACGCTCTACATCCTGCGCGCCGAACGCAACCGGGACCCCGAATTCCCCCAGCCGGTCGCCGAGGGAAAAGGGCAGGAGAAACTCTATCTGCCGTCCGAACTCATCCGGTGGTCGAGAAATCGCCCCATCGCTACCGGATAAAACCCGCACCCCTGGCCGGTGCCGCTCTGGCGGTGCTGGCCGGGGTCTCCCCGAAGAGAGGTCACGATGAGAACTCCCGCCGAAATGGATCGGAAAGTCTCCCAGCTCGACAATGATGTGCAGGAGATTTACACGATGCTTTCCGACATTCAGGCGACGCAGCGTCGGCAGGCTAATAGGTTGACCACCATAGAGGGCAAGCTCGATGAGCAGAACACGAAACTGGACGATATTCTCTCAATTTTGAGAGATAAGTAATCCCGCCTTCAGAATCCCGATTGAATATCGGGGAGCGGGAAATAAAGACCGGCCGTCGCGCCTATTTCGGTAGCGGCGGCCGGTCTTTTTTGTTTTCATGTGCACGCTGTTTCATTCAGGCAGGTGAATGGCCGTCTGATTTTCGCTTGTCCAGAGCCATTCCGGCCGGTGTCCGGTCTGGTCTGTCCGGCCGTCCGGTCGCGGGTGTCCGGCCGTCTGGTCGGCTCTGGACGGGTGTGCGGTCCGGTCTGGAGTCCGGTCCGGAGTCAGCCGGACGGCGCGCGGTCCAGAGTCCGGAGTCCGGTCCGGTCCGGCTCCGGTCCGGTCGTCCTGCTGTGTCTCAGCCGGACGGCGGAGCGGTCTGGACGGTAGGTCGTCCTCACCAGATGGACAGGGCCGGAGCCCTTGACCCCATACGAAAGTTCGTACAGAGTCAGGGGTAAGCGATCGTACGAAAAATCGTACGCCCCGAGGACGGGAGATCATCCCCATGTCTCAGGACATCAAGTTCGTCCAGCAGGACGACGGCAGCACAGCGGTTGTCATCACCCTGCCCGGCAAGCATCTCGGAACCGATGCGGCATTCATCGCCGACTGGGCCGACACGATCTTCTGGTCACTCGACCGGCTCCGCTCCGGCGCATGGGACGCCAGAGGGACGGAAACCGTCGCTGAGATCGGCACCGCACTCTCCCACCTGGAGACCAAGCTGACCCCCCGACTGGAAGGACTCCGAGACGCCCTGGTCCGCCAGCACTTCGACGCGGGCGGCACCTACACCCTGCTTGCCGCCGCACTGGAGGTACCCCGCTCCACCGCCCAAAGCCGCGCCGACAAGGTCCGCGACGCCGAACCCTCCCGATGGGAGGCATGGGCACGGGCGGAGAGCTACCGCGACAGCGGCGCTCCCATCCAGATCGGCCCGGACGACCAGGGTCCCGACGCCGACCGCTCCCAGCCGACCCTGGCCGAGATCCGCGCCGCACTCTCGGAGCTGATCAACCACATGGAGACCAAGCTCAACGATGAGCACGCCGACCGCCAGTACCTGACGGAGCGGACCCTTGCCCGCCTGATCGAGATGCGCGACGCGATCTAAGGGAGATCACCATGTATGAGCACCGGTTCATCGCCATCACCGACCAGCAGGCAGACGCGATCAACGAAGAGCTGACCAGGGAACTGGCGGGAGGCTGGGAAGTCGTCTCCCACCACATCGACAAGAGCGATCTCGCCAGCGTCTATGGCGGGATGCGGGGCATGCGCTACGTCTACAACGCCACGTTCGTCCTCCGCCGCGCCCTGCCCGGCTCCCAGACGGTCACCTTCACCCACCCCAGCGTGTTCGAGGGCATCCGCAACGGCGCGGACTGGGCCGACCCCGAGTGCGACCCCACGCGCATCGACTGGGCCGACCGCCAGGCCCGCGCCGCCATCCCGTTCAAGGTGATCGACGGACGCCCCGTCAACCCGTGCGAGACGACCCGCATCCGCTACGGCAGGAACGAGCTGGGGCACTGGGGTGAGCAGCTCTGCGCTGACGCTCTGGCCATCGCCACCGACCCCCGTGGCCGTCGCTGGCTGGCCATGATCGAACGCGCCGACGGGCACGGATGGGCGCTGCCCGGCGGCTATGTGGACGCCGGTGAAGACCCCACCCGCGCGGCCATGCGGGAGCTGGCCGAAGAGACCGGCCTCCGCCTGGACGCACACGTCGGCAAGGCTCTGCCCGCCCGCTACGTGCCCGACCCCCGGGCCTCTGACGAGGCATGGATGGTCACCGTGCCGACCGTCGCGGCTCTGGACGTAGACGGACCCGGGGACCTGCCCGCCCTGGCCGGTGCCGACGACGCCCGCCGCGCCGCGTGGGTGCGGGCCGACACTCTCGCCGAGCTCGCCTCCGACATCCAGGCTCGCGGCGGCCAGCTCTTCCCCGCCCACCGGGACCTCCTGGCCTCCGCACTCGATAACTCGATCTAGGAAGGACCGTGACCCACATGAGCGACCACACCGCCCCCGCTGACCTGTCCAGCCTCTACCCCGACAACCGCATTCAGATGGTGGTCAGCTCCTTCGGTTACCTGCATGGGGAGCCGATCGAGGCCGACGTCACCCTGGACGCCCGGCGGCAGTTCCGCAACCCCCACGACGACCCCGGCATGCGCTACCGCACCGGCACCGACAGCGCCGTCCGCCAGCACGTCCTGAACACCCCGGGCGTCCGCGCGATCATCGACAACACCGTGCGCCTGGCACTCGACCTCTTCGTTGAGGTTGCCGACCCCCGCTTCCGCATGGTGACCATCGCCGTGGGCTGTGCCGGGGGCAGGCACCGCAGCGTCGCCATGGCCGAAGAGATCGCCTCCGCGCTCCGCTCCCGGGGCGTCGGGGTGGACGTCGAGCACCGCGACATCGACAAGCCGGTGATCGAAACCCCCGCTAGCCCGGTCCCTCCGGCGGAGGCCCTCCGGGACTCCCTGGCCCAGATCATCAACCGCATGGATGACCAGCTCAGCAGTGGCCACCCCGACCCTGATCTGAGCCGGACCGTCTTCCGGCAGCTCTCGGAGCTGTACGCCAGCACCTTCTAACCGCCAGGGGGCGCGGCCAGGTAGCCGCCCGGCCGCGCCCTGATCACCGCTCCGCACCTCTCACAGCACAGAAAGGGATCACTCCCATGATGACCGAGACCATCGCCGCCGCTCTCCGCCTGGCCCTCACACTGGCCCTGCTGTACGGCCTGCACAGCGTTGCCGACCACTGGGTCCAGACCCACACTGACGCTGTGACCAAGGGTCAGACCGACAACGACGGACACGCCACCCGGGCCGGGCTCGCCGCCCTGACCCGGCACGTCGCCACCCACACCCTGACCCTCGCCGTCGTCCTGGCCCTCATCGCCTGGCGCTTCCCGCTCGACTGGAGCCCGGCCGCCATGTCCGCCGGACTGGCCGTCAATGCCGCCTCCCACGCATGGGCCGACCACCGGCCTAACCTGCGCCGCCTGGCCGTCGCCCTGGGCAAGCGCAGCTACTACGACATGCCAGGCGGAGCCGGATCGTACGCACTCGACCAGGCATGGCATCTGGGCTGGCGGGTCATCTCCGCTCTGATCATCTCGGCATAGGAAAGGGGAACTGATCATGCAGCCCAAAGCGGTGCTCGAACGGCTCCGGGCCGCGATCGTGGCCGACCCTGACGGGATCTACCGGGCCGCCTCCGTCCTGTGCGTGGCAAGCGCAGTAGTCGCGATGGTCCTCCTGCACATCTACGGCCGGACCTGGCTGGCCGTCCCCTCCACCCTCGGAGCTCTCGCCGGGGCGGTCCTGATTCACCTGTCTGCCCGTGAGCGCAACCGCAGGGACGACCAGGAATGAACGAGATCTCCAGGTGACCGAGCGCATCGCCCCACCTGGCTAAAGATCGTCGGAGCGGGACCCCGGGAAAGGCCAACGGCCGGACGTCGCCCTGATGTCCGGCCGTTTCGCTCTCTCAGAAAGTAGCTAAAAGTATTTGATTCACTACGCTTGGTTATATGAGCGATCCATTCACCGACCCCCATGAGGATCTCCCCCCGGGCATTGAGTGGCGCAAAGCCGCACCCTTCATCGTCGCCGTCCTGGTCGCCTCCGGAGTCGGGATCTGGCTGTCCGGCTCCCCTCTGGAGCGGCCGGAGCTGCCCGACATCCCGGCCGCCATCGCCAGCGCCGCCCCGGCTCCCACGCGCTTTGATCCGGTCATCCCCCGCACCTCCACCCCGACCCCGGCCCCCTCCCCGGCTCCGGCCAGCAAGAGCCCCCACAAGGCCGCTACGGCGTCCCCAACCCCTAAGCGGGACCATCCCCCAGCCCGGCTCTCCCAGCCTCCACAGGCCGTCTCAGGGCTCCGTCCCCCGGCCCTACGGCCAGCCCGACCCGCCGCCCCCAAAGCCAGCCGTCCCGACCGGGCCAAATCCGCCCCCGCCCGGCCCCGACGTCCCCGCTCCCGGCCGCCCGTCCGAGACAGCGCGCCCATCCCCCGGGGCACCTCCATGGCCGATGCCATGCACAACCGGTGTGACGCCCTGTTCCCCGCCGGGGACCTGCGCCGCTCCGCCTGTCACGCCTACGTCCGCCAGCAGACCGGCCAATGACCGTCAATAACCCATCCCCCCAGCTCAACCAGGGTGCCCGCCAATCGGCCGGCCGTTCCGCGGTTTGCATTTTCGCAGGTCAGAGCCCCGACGACTATTAGACGGCCCTGGCCGTACGGCCATGCTCCGCCTGGCCCTGTTCCCCCGTACGGCCCCGGCCGGTCCCCCTGTTCCCCCTCCCGCCAGAAAAAAGGGGAACACGCAGGTCAGCGCCCTACCGCCCCCGCCGGGCAGGCCCCGCTCCCCCGCCTGACCAGGGCGTTCCCCCTGGCCTGTTCCCCCGGGCCGTTCCCCCGCCGTTCCCCCCTCCGTTCCCCCCTCTGACCTGCGTGTTCCCCCTGTTCCCCCGTCTGGGGAAGTACAGGTATCA
>NZ_BMQP01000076.1 GCF_014648175.1 Planobispora rosea | reverse complement strand
ACGAGGCGGCCGTCCAGGCGGGTATCGAACGCCTGATGGCCGGCCGGACGGTCGTGATGGCCGCCCATCGCATGCGGACCGTCCAACGCGCCGACCGCATCGCCTTTCTCCAGGGCGGCCGGATCGTGGAAGAAGGACGCCACGACGAACTGCTGCGCCGCGGCGGCCGCTACGCCGACTTCTGGAACCTCTCCATGGCACCGGTAACGCATGACTGAGCCGGTGAGTTCTGCGCGGGCTCCTTCGAAGGGGCGTTTCCCACCCATCGCCGCACCGGTGATACGGATGTCGGGAACCGAAGGCCATCCGGCACCGAGATGATCAGTCACGTGTCCACACAGTAGCGATGGTCGCTCAGCGCTCCTTCGGGGCTGATGAGCGGACCTGAGGGGAGGGCCGGGAATGCCGCGTGGCGGGCAGGCGCAGGCAGCCGGTTGGGCGGGCACGACCACGGCAGCCCCGGGCCTGCTCGCCTTCACCGGCGCGATCGGGTCGGCTGAACCGCACGCACACGCGGCGGTGCAAATCCTGGTGGTGCTCGACGGCGAGGTGACGCTGACCGACCGGCACGGCCACCGGTGCCGGACCGAGGCCGCGATCATCCCGGCCGGTGTCCGGCACGGACTGCGGGCCGCTCCCGGCGCTCACGGCCTGCTGGCCTACCTCGATCCGGCCCATCCGGCCGGGCGTGCGGCCGGCACCCGCATCGCCATGGCCGGAGACGCGGACATCGCGAGCACCTGGCAGGCCGCCGCCCGCCCGCTGACCGCCACCGCGGTCACCAGCAAGATCACCGGACCGGCGGCTCTGCCTGGCGTGCTGTGCTCGATCGGCCTGCCCACCGGCACGAGAAGACCTCCCGCCGTTCTGTCCCGGGCGCTGGAGACGGTCCCTCAGCTCATCGACGGGCCGCTGTTGCTGAGCGAGATCGCTGCCCGGGTCGGGGTGTCGGCCAGCCGGCTGGGGCATCTGTTCGCCGAGCACCTGCAGCTGCCGTTTCCTGCCTGGCGGCGCTGGGCCCGCCTGCTGCACGCGATAGAGGCAGTGCGCGAGGGTGCCACGCTCACCGAGGCCGCGCACGGCGCAGGCTTCGCCGACAGCTCTCATCTGACCCGCGTCTGCCACGAGATGTTCGGCCTGGCTCCCTCCCGCCTGATCCACCTCCTACGCCCCACTGCCTGAGGCCGGCCGCCTGTCGCCTGATGCCCGACTCAGGACGTCGTCCGGAGCGGAACCCCGCAACGGCATCAGCCGGCCCCGCTCCGTCACCGGGCAGGACCGGCACGGCCTGCTTCGCAGCCCAGCGGATCCATCCAAGCCCGCGAGGGCCGGCGGACACGATGCTGATGCGCATGCTGAAATCTGTTGTCCGCTACGGCTACATGCCGTTCATGCTGCTGGGCGTCAACGGCGCCGCCGTCGCCCTGGCCGCCTCCGGTGCCTCCAAGCTGTGGCTGGTCGGCCTGCTGCTGGCCGCGATCGGCTGCTCGTTCGCCGCCGAACGAGTCCTGCCGTACGAGGCGGAGTGGAACAGCCCGGCCGGAGACGGCGGCCGTGACGTCGCCCACGCCGGCGTCAACGAACTGCTCCTGCTCGTCAGCGTGGGCGTCATTCCGGTGCTGGCCGCCACCGTCACCGTCGCCGACGTGTGGCCGCACTCCTGGCCGTTCGTGCTGCAGGTGCTGCTTGCGGTTCTGGTCGCGGACCTGGGCATCACGCTGACCCACTACGCCAGCCACAAGATCGGTCTGCTGTGGCGGTTCCACGCCGTCCACCACTCGATCAAGCGCTTCTACGGCTTCAACGGCCTGATGAAGCACCCTTTGCACCAGACGCTGGAGATGAGCGCCGGTGTCACCCCGCTCCTCCTCATCGGGCTGCCCGTCGACGTGGCCGTCGCGCTGGCCGTCGCCGTCGCGGTACAACTGCTGCTGCAGCACTCCAACGCCGACTACCGCATCGGCGCGTTGAAGTACGTGCTCGCGCTCAACGAGGGTCACCGCTTCCATCATCTGAAGTGGGCCGGCATCGGTGACGTCAACTTCGGCCTGTTCACCCTGGCCTGGGATCACCTGCTCGGCACCTTCTCCTACGACCCGGCCCGGCGCTTCACCTCCGAGCAACTGGGCATGGCCGCCAGACCTGACTACCCCACCGCCTATCTGGCTCAGCTCGCCGAACCCTTCCGCGCCTCCGGCGCATGCCAGGCGGAACCCACCGGGCATCAGCCCGCCGTCCAGGACGCGGTGTAGACGGCGAAGGCATCGATGGCATCGATGCGCCGCCGAACCCCGGCGGCCGGCGCCGCCGGGGAGCCGAACCGGACCGTCACCACCTCGCCCCGGCCGCGTCCGGACGTCGCGGCGGAAAGACCGGTCGGCTAGTGGGCGGAGGCCTCGCGACCGCCGCCGAGGCGGTCGAGCACGGCCTGTGCGACCTCCTTCTTGGACATGGCGGGCCGCTCGAAGCACATGTCGGCCACCTCGGCGAACGCCGCCGCCCGCCGCTCCCGCAGTTCGATCGCCAGATCCAGCGGCTCCTTGCCGAAACGGGGCCGGTGGGGCCTGGCCGCGATCTTCTCGGCGACGAACGCGGGCGAGGCGTCCAGCCAGACGACCAGTGCCGGTTTCATCGCAGTGCGGCACTCGGGGTCGTCGAGCACGCTGGACGCCGCGGCGATCACCGGTGCGGGCCGCTCGGCGAGCGACTCCTTCAGGTGGTGGGCCTCACGGCCGTGGAGCACCGTGACGCCCTCGCGCTCCGCGATCTCGGCGGCTGTGACGCCGTACCGCTCCTCGAGCCACTCGTCGCTGTCGCGCACCGGCCGGTCGAGGGCCCTGCCGAGTATGCGCGACACGCTGGTCTTGCCCGCACCCATCAAGCCGATCACGACGATCGGAGTCTCATCCGTCAGAACGATCGGCCCTTCAGCCGTCATGGCGCCACCTCCCGTGATCTGCGTACCGGAGCACCGGGCCCCTGCCCGCGCGGAACGCGTTCTACCGGATCGTCCCGCCGGATCGGCATCCCGTGCGGGCGGGGCGGCGAGCACCGGCCGCCCCGCCCGCACGGGGATGTACGGTCCCGCGGCCCGGTTACCCGCGTGCCTGCGGGCGTTCGGCGACGTCGCCGGGGCCCTGGGCGGAGATGCTGTCGAGCCAGGCCCGGTGCAGGCTCGCGAACCGGCCCGAGCGCGCGATGAGCAGGTCGGGCGGGCCGTCCTCCACGATGCGGCCGCCGTCCATGACCAGCACCCGGTCGGCGACCTCGACGGTCGAGAGCCGGTGCGCGATGATCAGGGAGGTCCGTCCCGCGAGGATCGTCCGCATGGCCCGCTGCACCAGCCGCTCGCCGGGGACGTCCAGGCTGGAGGTCGCCTCGTCGAGGATCAGCACGGCGGGGTCGGCGAGGAACGCCCGGGCGAACGCCACCAGCTGCCGCTGCCCCGCCGAGAGCCGGCCGCCCTGCTTGCCGACCTGGGTGTCGTAGCCCTCGGGGAGCGCCGAGACGAACTCGTGGGCCCCGACGGCGCGGGCGGCGGCGACGACCTCGGCCATGGTCGCGTCGGGCCGGCCGAACCTGATGTTGTCCGCGACCGAGCCGGTGAACAGGTAGTTCTCCTGCGTGACCAGGACGACCGCCTCACGCAGCGTGTCCTCGGCGAGGTCGCGCAGGTCGGTCCCGTCCAGCAGGACCCGGCCGGAGACCGGGTCGTAGAACCGGGCGACCAGTTTGGCCAGCGTCGTCTTGCCCGCCCCGGTGGCGCCCACCAGCGCCACCACCTGCCCCGCCGGGACCGTCAGGTCCAGCCGGGGCAGCACCGGGGTGCCGTCCAGGTAGGAGAACTCCACCCCCTCGAAGCGCACCTGCCCCCGCGGCCGCTCCAGCGGCACGGGGTCGCGCGGCTCGGCCACCGCGGGCCGCTCCTCCAGCACGCCGGAGAGCTTCTCCAGCGCCGCCCCGGCCGACTGGAAGGTGTTGTAGAACTGGCTGATCTCCTGCATCGGCTCGTAGAACTGACGCAGGTAGAGCAGGAACGCGGCGAGCACGCCCACCGTGACCTCGCCGCCGACGGCCAGCCACCCGCCGTAGAACAGGACGGCGGCGATCGTGACGTTCCCGATGAGCTTGACGCCCGGCATGAAGACCGCGATCAGGCGCATGCTCCGCACGTTGGCGTCCCGGTAGTCGGCGTTGAGCCGGGAGAAGATCTCCTGGTTGCGTTCCTCGCCGCGGAACGCCTGGACCGCGCGCATGCCGGTCATCGACTCCACGAAGTGCACGATCACCAGTGCGACGGTCTCCCGGGTCCGGCGGTAGGCGATGCTCGACTGCCGCCGGAACCAGCGGGTGAACAGCAGCAGCACCGGCAGCGGGAGCAGCGCGACGAGACCGAGGTGGACGTCCAGGACGAGCAGCAGGACCGCGGTGCCGGTCAGCGTCAGCACGGCGGTGACGAGGCTGTCGAAGCCCGACTGGAGCATCTCGGAGATGGCGTCGATGTCGGAGGTGAGCCGGGAGACGACCCGGCCCGAGGTGTAGTCCTCGTGGAAGGAGAGCGACAGCCGCTGGAAGTGGCGGAAGACCCGCCGCCGCAGCTCCAGGATGATGCCCTGGCCGATCCGGCCGGCCATCCGCAGGAACGCCTGCCGCGTCACCGCCTGGGTCACCGCCGCCGCCAGCACCGCCGCGACGATCACCAGGAGCGCGCCCGGCCCCCGGCCCGCCTGCATCGGCGGGATGCCGGTGTCGATGCCCACCTTGACGAGGAAGGGGATGGAGAGGGAGGCGGCGTTGCAGATCACGATGACCGCGACGAGCAGGATGATCTGGGAACGGTACGGCCTCAGCAGGTCGTTCAGGAGCCGCCGGGAGCGGTCGCGCAGGATGAGCGACTCCTGCTCCGGGACCTCGTCCTGCTTCTCGGCGGCGACGCCGCGCCAGTCCCGCGTGGTCGTCTGCCCGCTCATCGGAGCACCCCCTCGGTGTCCAGGCCGTCGAGGTCGTCGAGGTCGTCGTCGAGATCGTCGTCGAGGTCGTCGTCGAGGTGGGCGGAGAGCAGCGCGCGGTACTCCGGCACGGTCGCCATCAGCTCGTGGTGCCGCCCGACGTGCGCGATCGTGCCGTCCAGCAGCAGGGCGACCCGGTCGGCCAGGAGCACGGTCGAGGCCCGGTGCGCGACGACGATCCCGGTGGCGTCCCGCAGCACGTGCCGGAGCGCCTCCTCGACCAGGGCCTCCGTCTCGACGTCCAGCGCGGACAGGGTGTCGTCCAGTACGAGCACCTTCGGCCGGGAGAGCACGGCGCGGGCCAGGGCGAGCCGCTGGCGCTGGCCACCGGACAGGGACATGCCCTGCTCGCCGATCCGTGTCTCCAGGCCCCACGGCAGCCGGTGGACGAACCCGGCCTGGGCGACCTCGATCGCCGCCTCGACCTCCTCGTCGGTGGCGTCGGGCCGGCCCAGCGTGAGGTTCTCCCGGACGCTCATCGAGAACAGCGTCGGTTCCTCGAAGGCCGTGGCGACCATCGAGCGGAGCGCGGGCAGCGACAGGTCCCGCACGTCGTGCCCGTCGATCGTGACCCGGCCCGCGGTGACGTCGTGCAGCCGGGGGACGAGGGAGGTGAGCGTGGTCTTGCCGGATCCGGTCGCGCCCACGACCGCGACCGTCTCTCCCGGCCGCACCTCCAGCCAGACGTCGCGCAGCACCGGCTCGGCGGCACCGGGGAAGCGGAACTCCACGCCCTCGAAGCGCAGGTGGCCGCGGGGGTCCTCGACCACGCCCCGGCCGCCGACGATGTCCGGCTCGGTGTCGAGCACCTCCGTCACCCGGTCGGCCGCGGTCATCGCCTCCTGTCCCATGGCCAGGATGAAGCCGAGGGACGAGATGGGCCACACCAGCTGCAGCATCAGCGTGGTGAAGGCCACCAGCGTGCCCAGCGACAACGATCCCGAGCCGACCGCGAGCGCGCCCAGCAGCAGCACGGCGGCGAGGGTGACGTTCGGGATGACCTCCAGGAAGGTGAAGAACCGGGCCGAGAGGCCCACCTTCTCCATCGAGGTCCGGTAGACCTTGCGCGCCCCGTCGTCGAAGGTCGCGAAGACGTGCCCGCCGCGGCCGAACGCCTTGATCGTGCGGATGCCTCCCGCGGACTCCTCGACGACGGTGGCCAGGTCGCCCTGCTCGTCCTGGACCCGGCGGGAGATGGCGATGTACCCGCGCTCGAAGCGCATCGAGACGGCCACGATCGGCACCGCCGAAGCGGCGACCAGCAGGCCGAGCGGCCAGTACAGCTGGAACAGCAGGACGGTCACCACGGCGATCTGGAGGGTGATCAGCACCAGGAAGAGCATGCCGAACCCGAGGAAGCGCCGGATGACGGACAGGTCGGTCGTCACGCGCGACAGCAGCTGACCGGACTGCCAGGCGCCGTGGAAGCTCATCGGCAGCCGCTGCAGGTGCCGGTAGAGGTCGTCGCGGATGGCGGTCTCCAGCCCCAGGACGGCGTTGGCCAGCAGCCACCGGCGGACCAGGACGAGCACCGCCTCGATCGTGCCCAGGACGAGGGCGAGCAGCGCGAGGGGGAGCAGGGCGCCGGTGTCGCCGCGGGCGACGGGGCCGTCGATGATCTCTCTTCCGACCAGCGGGATGGTGATGGTGATCCCGATTCCGGCGAGAGAGGTCACCCAGATGACGGTCAGCGGGACGGCGTAGGGACGCAGGTAGGACTTCATCCGCCACAACGAGCGCATCCCGGTCAGATGCGGGCGGCGGGGCCTGTGCGGCCGGCTGGTTTCGGAAGCGTGGTCGGTGGCGGCGGTATCAGGGGGCATCAGCAGGCAGCACACTCCTCACGGTCTTTAGTTGACGCCCCTCACCATTCCCGGTGCGGGGCTCGTTAAGGGTCTGGCTCCCCGGATCGCCTCGCCTGCTGCGGTCGCCTGAACGGGCGCTCCGTCGCGGCAGGGAACCGGGCAGCAGAACCCAAGGCTAAGGAGCCTGTCAATCGGTTTTCGGTACGGCCGCCGCCGGTTTCCCGTACGGCCGCGGCGATCCGGAGGGCCCGGGGCGCGGGCGCGGGCCCGGCACGGTGGAGAACCGTTGCTCCCGAGGGGTCATTACTTTAAGTAACTTAGGAAATACGAAGAGTATGGAAAACGAGGTAAACACCTCCGGACTCCGCTTGTTGATCATAACCGGCGAAGATCCGGCGAACGACGACATCAAACGCCTGGAACGGGCGGCGCGGCAGCGGGGGCACCGGCCGCGCGTCGTCTCCTGGAACGAGCTGAGCGTGGCGCTCGACGACCGGGGCCCACGCCTCTGCGCCGGCGGCGTCCCGCTGGAGGTGGACGGCATCATCCACCAGATGTCCACCGACGCCCTGGACGGGCTCATCATCCTCGGCGCGGTGGAGGAGGACGTCCCGCACATCAACTCCGTGGACGCCGTACTGCGCTCGGCCGACAAGTTCGCCACGCACGTCCGGCTGGTCGCGCACGGCGTCCCCACCCCTCCCACCGCCTTCTGCCCCAACGACCACGAGCTGCGGCTGTTCGCCCGCGACTACGGCTACCCGGTCGTGCTCAAACAGCCGGACGGGGCACGGGGGGCGGAGGTCACCCTCGCGCGCGGGGAGGACGAGCTGCTCGCCAAGGCCGCCTCGATCCGGGATCGGGGGACGCCCCTGCTGGTACAGCGGTTCATCGCCGAGGCCGCCGGGATCAACCACCGGGTGATCGTCATCGGCGGGGCGTTCGTCGCGGCGGTCGAGCAGACGGGCGGCCGGCCGGGGGACTTCCGCTCCAACGGGCCGGGCGACGTGTGCCGGCCGGTGACGCTCACCGAGGAGGAGATCGACATCGTCGAGCGGGCGGCCCGCGCGGCGGAGCTCGACCTGATGAGCGCCGACCTGCTGCGCAGCGAGGACGGCCCGGTCATCCTGGAGACCAACTCCTTCCCCGCGTTCGGCGGGTTCGACCACGTGGACCTGTGCGCCCACATCCTGGATGTGATCGAGCGGAAGGTCCGGGAGCACGTACCGCTGGTGCTGCCGCAGGCGCCGTCCTCGGAGGAGATCCTGGTGGCCGAGGTGGAGGAGGAGCTCGCGATCCACTCCGGGAAGGGGCGGCTGGCCGCCTCCGCCGTACGGGACGACCCGGTCTCCGCGGGAGAGGGGCCTTTCCCGGCCTCGACGTGAGCCTCCCTGCCGGTTGAGTCTCCCGGCCGCCTGAACCGTCCGCGACGCCTGAGCCGTCCGCGATACTTGAGCCGTCCGCGATGCTTGAGCCGCTCGCGGTGCCCGGACCGCCCGGGACGCCAGTCCGTCCCGATACCCCCGCCCGTCACACGTGACCGGCCCGATTCCGATCCGCCGGGACCGCAGCCGGGTAGGAGAAAGGCATGGACCCCCACGCAGTGACCACGAGCGGGCGAGTGCGCGGGCACTGGGCCGGCGGTGTCGCCGAATTCCTCGGCATTCCCTACGCAGCCCCTCCGGTCGGCGCGTTGCGTTTCGCCGCGCCGGTGCCGCCGCGTCCCTGGGCCGGGGTGCGCTACTGCCACGCCTACGGGCCGACCGCGCCCCAGCCGCCGAGCGACTACACCGAGGGCGTGCCCGAGCCGCTCATCGCGGGCGACGAGTATCTCAACCTCAACGTCTTCACGCCCGATCCCGGGACGGCCGGGCTGCCCGTGCTGGTGTGGATCCACGGCGGCGCCTTCAACGGGGGCAGCAACGCCAGCCCCTGGTACCGGGGCACCTCCTTCGCGCGCGACGGCGTGGTGTTCGTCGCCGTCAACTACCGCCTCGGCGTCGAGGGGTTCCTCCCGATCGAGGACGCCCCGGCCAACCTGGGCGTCCTCGACTGGGTCCGGGCGCTGGCATGGGTCCACGACAACATCGCGGCCTTCGGCGGCGACCCCGGCGCGGTGACCGTGGGCGGGCAGTCCGCCGGCGGCCAGGCGAGCGTGACCCTGCTCGCGGTACCGGGGGCCGCCGGGCTGCTCCACCGTGTGATCGACATGAGCGGGGGAGCGGTGCGCTGGGAACCGGCCGAACCGGCTCGCGAGGCGGCCCGCGCACTGGCCCGGCGGCTCGGCGTGCCGCTCACGCGTGAGGCGTTCTCGGCCTTCGCCCCGCAGGAACTGCTCACCGTGTACGGCTCGCTGGGCCCCGGCGACCGGCCCGGAGGCGAGAGAGACCAGGACGCGGGCTCCTCCGGGGAGGAACCCGCGCGGGAGCGCCGCCCCGGTCCGCTCGACGCGATCTTCAGGCCGGGCCCCAAGGGCTTCAACCCGGTCAACGACGGCGAGGTCGTGGCCCGCAGCCCGTACGAGATGATCGCGGACGGCTCCGCGCACCCCGCCGCGCTCCTCGTCGGCGCCACCGCCGAGGAGTTCAACGAGGCCGTCCGGTCCCAGCCCGGCCCGATCGACGAGGAGCAGTACGCCCAGGCGCTGCGCGGCCTGGAGGCGGGGCCGGAGGCCCGGCGCTTCTACGAGGAGCGGCTGACCGCCGGGCTGGAGGTCCTGGGCCAGATCCTCACCGACCGGATCTTCCGGATCCCCACCCTGCGCCTCACCGAGGCCGCCGCGGCGGCCGGCCGCCCGGTGCACGCCTACGAGTTCCGCTGGCGCTCACCCGCGGGCGGGGGAACGGTGGGCGCGGGCCACTGCGTGGACCTGCCGTTCGTCTTCGACAACCTGGACGGCGAGGGCGTGGGCCGGATGTGCGGCCCCAACCCGCCGCCGGACCTGGCCCGGGAGATGCACGCCGCCTGGGTCGCCTTCGCGCGGTGCGGGGACCCCGGCTGGCCGCCGTACGGCCAGGACGGCCGCCCCACCTGGATCTTCGACACCCCCGGCCACCTCGCCCACGACCCCCTGGCCGAGGAGAGCCGCCTCTGGCGGAGCCTCTAGCCCGTCGGCCGGATCACCGGTGGGCCCGCTGGCGCAGGACGCCGACCCCGCCCTCGATGCGTAGTTTCGTGGGCGGCTCCTCCAGATCGGGCCGCCAGTCCTGGACGGGCACCAGGCCGGGCTCGACCAGGTCGAATCCGTCGAACAGGGCCAGCACCTCCTCGTGGGTGCGGAAGGTCGGCTGGGCGGGGGATCCCGCGGTCGAGGCCCGCAGCTGGGCCAGTGCCTCAGGGTCGCTCTCGGCGACGGCCTGGGAGAGCAGCAGGTGACTGCCGGGCGCCATGCGGTCGCGGAAGGTGCGGATGATCCCCGCCGGGTCCTCCTCGTCGGTGACGAAGTGCGTCACCCCGGCCAGCAGGAGCCCGACCGGTTCGGAGAAGTCGATGAACGCGGTCACCTGAGAGTCGCCGAGGACGCCCGCCGGGTCGCGCAGGTCCGCCTGAATGCTGATCACACCTTCGCCGACGGCGAGGATCACGTCGTTGTGCAGCTTCACGACGGGGTCGTAGTCGACGTAGACGACCTTGGCACCGGGGCGGACCTCCGTGGCGGCCTCGTGCACACTCGGTGAGGTGGGGATCCCGGCGCCGAGGTCGATGAACTGCTGCACCCCGGCCAGCGCCATGTGCCGGACGGCGCTGATGAGGAAGCGCCTGCTGGCCTTGGCGACCCGCCGGGTGTCCGGCGCGACCTGCAGCAGGCGGGCGGCGACGGCCCGGTCGACCTCGAAGTTGTCCTTGCCGCCGAGCAGGTGGTCGTAGACGCGGGCGGAGCTCGGAACGCTGGGGTCGACACCGGCGGGCACGCGAGTCAACTCGGGCACGGGACTGTCTCCTTCGTCGGGGGACGAGATGAAGATCATATACAGCCGTGTTCTGCAGATGAAGTCTGTTCCAGGAGGTGCTCCGGGGACAAGGGGAAGCGCCCCCCCGGGCCCTCATCCGAAGAGCAGTACGCGGGCCAGGCCGATCGCCGCCGCGGCGGCGATGAACCAGGCGGTGTTGATCTCGGTGCGCCACTGCAGGAACAGGGCGGCCACGGCCAGGACGACGGTGAGCGGGTCCACGAACGCCTCGCCCGCCAGCTCGATCGTGACCCCCGCCATCAGCGCCAGCGCGGTGGCGTTGACCCCGTCCAGGAACGCCGCGGACCAGACGCGGTCGCGGATGCGGTCGACGATCCGGGTCAGCAGGGCGACGAGGGCGAAGGAGGGGGCGAAGATCCCGACCGTCGCCAGGACCGCGCCGGGCAGCGCCGCGATGACGTAACCGAGGAAGGTGGCGGTGGTGAACACCGGTCCGGGGGTGACCTGCCCGATGGAGATCGCGTCCAGCAGCTGCTCCCGGCTGACCCAGCCGAACCGCTCCACCAGGTCGCCCTCCAGGAAGGCGAGCAGGACGTAGCCGCTGCCGTACAGCACCGCGCCGATCTTCAGGAAGGTCAGGAAGAGCTGGGCCAGCTGCCCGCCCGCGAGATCGGCGAGGCGGGATCCGCCCAGCGCCGACGCCGGCCCGTACGGCCCGCCGCCCAGCAGCGGGACCAACGGCGCCAGCAGCCCGTGCGCACCGTCTCCCGGGGTACGGCTCCCGGCGGTGCGGACCGCCATGACGATCAGCCCGCCGGCCGCCAGCACGGCGAGCTCATGCGCTCCGAGCAGGTAGGCGGCCAGCGCCGCCACGGCGACGGCGCCGGTCAGCCGGCCCTTGACCGCGGTCCGCAGCAGGCCGACCAGAGCCCACACCACGATCGCCACGACCACCGGCTTGATCCCGTACAGCAGCCCCTCGACCGCGGGCGTCTGACCGTAGCGGACGTAGGCCCAGGCCAGGGCGAGCACGATGGCGAAGGCCGGGAAGATGAAGCACACCCCCGCGACGACGAGCCCCCTGCCGCGCGCCCGCTCGTGGCCGAGGTGGATGGCCAGCTCGGTGGAGGTCGGCCCGGGGATGAGGTTGGCCGCGCCCATCAGGTCCACGAAGCGTTCGTCGGAGAGCCAGCCGCGCCGCCGTACCAGCTCCTCGCGCATCATCGCGATGTGCGCGGCCGGCCCGCCGAACCCGATCACCCCCAGCTTCAGGAAGACCGCGGCCACCTCCCGGACCCCGCCGCCCGAACCGTCCGTGCCGTCCGAGCCGGCCATCCGCCCCCCTCACGCGTGAAAGCATACGGTCGGGCAGTATTCACCATTGCGGTGAACGGCGGCGAGACGCCAGGGGAACGCGGCGGGCCCGTTCCTCGACGGCCTCTCACAGATCCAGCCACCGCTGCATGCGGGTGAGCAGCTCCTCGGCGTTGACCGGTTTGGTGACGTAGTCGCTCGCCCCCGCGGCCAGGGCCTTCTCCCGGTCGCCGCGCATGGCCTTGGCGGTGACCGCGATGATCGGAAGGTTGGCGAAGCGCGGCATCTTGCGGATGGCCGCGGTGGCCGCGTAACCGTCCATCTCCGGCATCATGATGTCCATCAGCACCAGGTCGACGTCCTCGTGGTGGGTCAGCGTCTCGATGCCCTTGCGGCCGTTCTCGGCGTAGAGCACCCGCATGCCGTGCAGCTCCAGGATGTTGGTCAGGGCGAACACGTTGCGGACGTCGTCGTCGATGACCAGGACCTTCCGGTCGGCCAGGACGGTGTCCGGCTCGTCCGGGGTCTGGGGCCGCTCGTCGGGGCTGGGCTGGACCAGGGGGAGCACGTCGCCGGGCTGCTGGGCCGAGAGGTGGAGGGTGATGCGCTCGCGCAGCTCGTCGAGGCTGGGCAGGCGCTCCAGCGGCTGGGTGTCGGACCGGCCCTGCAGCAGGTTCTCCTGCGGCCGGGTGAGCGTGCGGGTGTGGTGGGCGAGTACGGGGAGCTCGCGCAGGTCCGGGCTCTCGTCGAGCATGCGCAGGAACTCGGCTGCGGCGTCCTGCCGCATGCCCAGGTCAAGGACGATGCAGTGGTAGTCGTCGCGGCCCAGGGCCTCCAGCGCGGAGGCCGGGTCGTTGGCGGTGGCCACCAGGACCGGCCCGTGCGTCTCGGTCAGGTCGGCGACCACGCTCTCGGCCAGCTGGGACAGCAGCCCGTTGGGCCGGGACTCCACGACGAGCAGCCGCCGCCCGTGCCCGTCGAACGACTGGTCCGTCTCCGGTACAGCGGGCGCCGCCGTGGGCGCCGCGGACGGCGGTTCGCCGGCCCCGTCGCCGGTCTCGTCGGTCGTCGTCCTGGTCACCGAGCCGGGGGCGGGCTCGATGATCGGCAGGTAGAGGCTGAAGGTGCTGCCCTTGCCGACCGCGCTGACCGCCCGGATCTCACCGCCGAACAGGGTGGCGATCTCGCGGCTGATGGACAGGCCCAGGCCGGTCCCGCCGTACTTGCGGTTGGTGGTCCCGTCGGCCTGCTGGAAGGCGTCGAAGATCTGGGAGAGGTTCTCCTCCGCGATGCCGATGCCGGTGTCCACCACGTGGAAGGCGATGGCCGGCTGCCCCTGCGCCCCCGGCAGCCCCGCCTTCTCGATCCGCTCGACGTGCAGCCCGACCCGGCCCCTCTCGGTGAACTTCACCGCGTTGGACAGCAGGTTCCGCAGCACCTGCCGGAGCCGCTGCTCGTCCATGAGCAGTTGCGTGGGCACCTCGGGATCGACGGCGACGTCGAAGCGGAGTCCCTTCTCCGTGGTCAGCGGGCGGAAGGTCGCCTCCACGTAGTCCAGGAGCTGCCGGAGCGGCAGGGGTTCGAGGCTGAGGTTCATCTTGCCGGCCTCGATCTTGGACAGGTCGAGGATGTCGTTGATCAGCTGCAGCAGGTCGGTGCCCGCCGAGTGGATGACGTTGGCGTACTCGACCTGCTTGGCCGTCAGGTTGCGGGCCGGGTTCTGGGCGAGCAGCTGGGCGAGGATGAGCAGGGAGTTGAGCGGGGTGCGCAGCTCGTGGCTCATGTTGGCCAGGAACTCGCTCTTGTACTTGGAGGCCAGGGCGAGCTGCTGGGCGCGGTCCTCCAGTTCCTGGCGCGCCTGCTCGATCTCCCTGTTCTTCGTCTCGATGTCGTGGTTCTGCCGGGCCAGCAGCTCGGCCTTCTCCTCCAGTTCGGCGTTGGAGCGCTGCAGCTCCTCCTGGCCCATCTGGAGCTCGGTGGCCAGCCGCTGCGACTCGGCGAGCAGGGCGTCGGTGCGGGCGTTGGCGACGATGGTGTTGACGTTGACGCCGATGGTCTCCACCAGCTGCTCCAGGAACGCCCGGTGCACCGTGGTGAACCGGCTCAGGCTGGCCATCTCGATCACGCCGAGCACCTGGTCCTCGGAGATGATCGGCAGCACGATCAGGGCGACCGGGGCGGCCGCGCCCAGGCTGGAGGAGACGGTGACGTATCCGGCGGGGGTCTCCTCGACCAGGATGGGCCGCCTGCCGACGGCCGCCTGCCCGACGAGGGAGTCGCCGAAGGCGTGGCGGCGGCCGATCTCCTTGTGGCCGTAGCCGCCCACCACCCGCAGCTCCGGTCCCGACGCGCTCTCCTCGGCCAGCAGGAACGTTCCGTACTGGGCCCCCACGAGCGGGGCCAGCTCGTTCATCACCAGCTCGGCCACCACCGTCAGGTCCCGGTGCCCCTGCATCAGCCCGGAGATGCGGGCCAGGTTGGACTTGAGCCAGTCCTGCTCCTGGTTGGCCAGGGTGGTCTCGCGCAGCGACTTCACCATCGAGTTGATGTTGTCCTTGAGCTCGGCCACCTCGCCGGAGGCGTCGACGGTGATGGAGCGGGTCAGGTCGCCCGAGGTCACCGCGCTGGTCACCTCGGC
>NZ_BMQP01000075.1 GCF_014648175.1 Planobispora rosea | reverse complement strand
GCGGCACAACTTCACCTCGCTGCCGCGCATCCGCTCCGAGCGCCCCGCCTTCGACCTCAAGCACCCGCACGCCACGGCTCCCACGCCCTCCGGGTCGCCGGCTCTTCCCGCTGAGCGCAAGGACTCGCCCGGACCGAAGGACATCAAGGACTCGCGCGGGCCGAAGGACATCAAGGACTCGAACGGGCCGGAGGAGATCCGATGAAGGTTCAGGGCTGGATGTTCATCCTCGTCGGCGTCTTCTTCGCCGCGGTGGACGTCGTCTACTGGTACTGGTCCAAGGAGCCGGTCGGCACGACGGCGATGGCGATCTCGGTCGGCTTCGCCCTCATGATCGGCTACTACCTGCTCTACACGGCGCGCCGCATCGGCAACCAGCCGGAGGACAACAAGGAAGGCGAGATCAGCGACGGCGCCGGGGAACTCGGCTTCTTCAGCCCCCACAGCTGGTGGCCGCTCTTCCTCTGCCTGGCCATCGCGCTCACCGCGGCCGGTTTCGCGATCGGCTGGTGGCTGTTCCTGATCGGCGTCTTCGCGACGATCATGGCGACGATCGGGTTCGTCTTCGAGTACTACCGGGGCAACTTCTCGCACTGATCCCCGACCCGGCCGCGGCGCGCTGCGCGGCCGGGATCGCCCCGTCGGGCGCTGTGAACGCCGAGCGTCCCGCGATCCGCCGGAAGCGGGCCACGGAAACCTTCCGTGGCCCGCTTTTTGGCGTTTATTACCTGCTCAAGGAGGAGGTGTCAGATGCCGCACGGCTCACCCCGGGTAAGTACCGAGCGGGAAAGATCAAACGATGACGGGGGAGTTCATTGTGGGGAAGGTGATCCGCGGCTCGGCCCGTGCGCCGGGACTGCTGGCGCTGGCGCTGGTGACGGCGTGCTCGGCGGGCGGCATCTCGGGCACGGGGGAGGTGGCGGGTGATCCCCGCCGGGCCGCGGCCCCGAAGGCGGCGCCGGCCGCGACGGTGGTCGTGGCGCCCGCGGACCGCAGCGGGAACGTGCCGACCGACACGACCGTCCTGATCGGAGCCGGGGGCGGCACGCTGAAGAAGGTGACCGTGAAGAGCCGCAGAGGCTCCCTGCAGGGCGCACTGAGCGCCGACCGCACCCAGTGGCGCAGCCGGGGCACGGCCGCTCCCGGGACCACCTACGAGGTCACCGCGGTGGCGGTCAACGCGGACGGCGACACCACCGAGTCCGTCACGTCCTTCACCACCGTACGGGCGCGGCAGGCCTTCTCCGTGACGAGCCTCATGCCGCACGAGGACTACACCGGCCTGACCGTGGGCGTCGGCATGCCGATCATGATGAGCTTCGACCGCGACATCACCGACCGCGTCTCCGTCGAGCGGAACCTCCTGGTCCGCACCTCCAAGCCGGTCAAGGGAGCCTGGCACTGGTTCGACGACCGTACGGTGCACTTCCGGCCCAAGACCTTCTGGCCCGCCAACACCAGGGTCCGTCTGGAGGCCCGGCTGGCCGGGGTGCACGGCGGCGGCGGCGCGTACGGCAGGCGCGACCACGTCCTCGACTTCAAGATCGGCCGCTCCCAGATCACCGAGGGCAGCGTCAAGGACCACCACCTGACGGTCCGGCGCAACGGGAAGGTGATCCGGGAGATCCCGATGAGCGCGGGCAAGGGCGGGCTGTGGAAGTACCACACGACCAGCGGCATCCATCTGGCCATGTCCCGCGAGCCGGTGACCATCATGACCTCACCCGGCATCGGCCCCGGGCAGCCGGGCTACTACCGCCTGACCGTCTACAACACCGTCCGCATCTCCAACAGCGGCGAGTACATCCACAGCGCCCCGTGGTCCGTCGGCTCGCAGGGGAGCGCCAACGTGAGCCACGGCTGCGTCAACGTCAGCCCCGGCCACGCGAAGTGGTTCCTCGACAACACCCTGATCGGTGATCCGATCATCATCACCGGTTCCCCGCGTGTGCTGGAGCCCCTGAACGGCTGGGGTCACTGGCAGGAGGACTGGACGCAGTGGACCCGGTGGAGCACCACCAAGAGCTTCATCACCGAGTCCGCCTGAGGTCTCCCGGGGGCGCTCCCCGGGGACGGCGAAGGCCCGGGCGGTCGAACCGCCCGGGCCTTCGCCGTTCCGTCCTGCCCGTGATCCGGGCTGCTAGTGGGTGATGGACTTGTCCTCGGTCGCACCCACCGCGGCGTGCTCGCCGGCGTCGTCATGCGCGGGACCGTGGCCGTGGCCGTCGTCCAGCGGGATCTTCTCGCCGCCGTAGGCCTTGCTCATCTTGGCCTTGAGCTTGCCGATCGGGCCGCGCAGGCCCTTGGGCGGGATGCCGCCGGGCTCGGTGTCGACCCCGGAGATCATCGGGATCGGCTCCTTGCCCCGCATGTGGGCCTCGATGTCCTCGGCCGGGGGCACGTGGACCTCGATGTACTCGCCGTGGGGCAGGCGCTTGATGACGCCCGACTCCACGCCGTGCCCGATGATCGCGGCGTCGCTGCGCTGCAGGCCCAGGCAGATCCGGTAGGTGATGATGTAGGCGATGACCGGGCCGACGAAGATCAGGACCCGGCCGACGTACGTCGTCCAGTTGAGCGAGACGTGGAACGTCCAGGAGATCTCGTCGTTGGCGCCCAGCAGCCACAGCAGGCCGTAGAAGGTGATGCCGGCCATGCCGATCGCGGTGCGGTGCGGGTTGTTGCGCGGACGGTCCGCGACGTGGTGCTCGCGGCGGTCGCCGGTGATCCACTGTTCGATGAACGGATACAGGGCCAGGCCCGTCATGACGATGCCCAGCGGGACCAGCGCCGGGATGATCACGCTCAGCGCGAGCGTGTACCCGAAGATGTTGATCTCCCACGAGGGCATCAGGCGGAGCGAGCCTTCGAGGAAGCCCATGTAGTAGTCGGGCTGGGAGCCCGCCGAGATGTCCGCCGGCGTGTAGGGGCCGAACAACCAGATCGGGTTGATCTGCGCGAAGGTGCCCAGCAGCGCGATGACGCCGAAGGTGAACATGAAGTAGGCGCCGGCCTTGGCCATGAAGGCCGGGTAGAACGGGGCGCCCACCACGTTGTTGTTCGTCCGGCCCTTGCCCGGCATCTGCGTGTGCTTCTGCACCCACATGAGGATCATGTGGGCGGAGATCAGCGCCAGCAGGACGCCCGGGATGAGCAGGATGTGCAGCGAGTAGAAGCGGGCGATGATGTCCTCGCCCGGATACTCGCCGCCGAACAGGAAGAAGGTGATCCAGGTGCCGACCAGCGGCAGCGAGATCGCCACACCCTCGGTGATCCGCAGACCGGCGCCGGAGAGCAGGTCGTCGGGGAGGGAGTAGCCGGTCAGACCCTCGAACAGCGCGAGGCTGAGCATGATGACGCCGATGATCCAGTTGAGCTCACGCGGCTTGCGGTATGCACCGGTGAAGAACACGCGGAGCATGTGCACCATCATGCCGGCGATGAACAGCAGGGCGGCCCAGTGGTGCATCTGCCGCATCAGCAGGCCGCCGCGGATGTCGAAGCTGATCTCCAGCGCCGACGCGTAGGCGGCGGACATCCCGACGCCCTTGAGCGCTTCGTAGGAACCGTCGTAGATGACGTGCTCCATGCTCGGCTTGAAGAAGAACGTCAGGAACGTCCCGGTGAGCAGCAGCACGATGAACGAGTACAGGGCGATCTCGCCCAGCAGGAACGACCAGTGGTCGGGGAAGACCTTGCGCAGGTTGCGCCTGAGGAAGTTCCCCGCGCCGAGGCGGTCGTCGAGGTAGGCGCTCGGCCCCGCGATGGGCTTGGGAACACCGGCGGTGGAGTGGCTCATGACTGGCCTCCGTTCTCACGAACCTCGGCCTCGGCGTCGCCGCGCTCCCAGAAGCTGGGACCGACGGGAACGGGGAAGTCGCCCGTGGCGACGAGGTAGCCCTCTTCGTCCACGGCGATCGGCAACTGGGGCAGAGGTCGGGCGGCCGGGCCGAAGACGACCTTGGCGCCGTCGGCGGCGTCGAAGGTCGACTGGTGGCACGGGCACAGGATGTGGTGCGTGGTCTGCTCGTACAGGGCCGCGGGGCAGCCGACGTGCGTGCAGATCTTGGAGTAGGCCACGATCCCGTCGTGCGTCCAGTTCAGGTTCGTGCCGGACTTGAGCTCCTCCGGGCGGAACTTGATCAGGATGAGCGTGGCCTTGGCCAGGGCGTTCAGGTCGTGCTCGTAGCCCTCGGGCACGACCGAGAGGATGCCGCCGGGGGAGTTGAAGTCGGCCGCGCGGATCGGCGCGCCGGTGCCCTCGACGACGAGCTTGCGGTTCTTGCCCTCCTTGGTCTTCTCGCCCCAGACCGTGTGCCGCAGCTTCGCCGGGAAGTCGCTGTAGTTCGGGCCGAGGTCGCGCAGGAGCACCAGCGGGGCCAGGCCCAGCGGGGCCGCGGCGGCCAGGAGCGTACGGCGCAGCAGCGGCCGCTTGGTGATGCCGCTCTCGGCCGCGCCCTGCAGGAAGGTCTCGCCGACGTACGCCCGGGTCTCGCCGTCGGAGGCCATCGCGTGGCGCTCCTGGATCAGCTTGTACTTGGGCATGACCATGCGGACCCAGACCACCAGGCCCGAGGCCAGCGAGAGCAGCGCCAGGGTGAGTGAGCCGCCCAGCGCCAGGTTGGAGATCCGGGCTCTCTCCACGTCGCCGACCTGGAACGCCACGTAGGAGACGATGAACGCGATCCCGGACAGGAGCGTGACGGTGAAGAGGAGGGCGGCGATCTTCTCGCCCTTCTTCGCGGTCTTCTCGTCCTGCAGGTCGACACCGGGGACGTCGGCCGCCCCGGTGTTCTCCTCCCTGCCGAGCAGGGCCGTGCTCGTCGCGGGCGAAGGGGTGCCGACGATGCGCTTGGGAACGCGCTCGTCGGGCTGCTCGATGTCCTTCATGTTGTCTGTCATTGGGCCTGTCGCTTCTTCGCGGTGATCCAGATGGCGGCCAGAACGAGCAGGCTGATGCCCACGACCCAGAGCACGAGGCCCTCGGTGACCGGACCGATGCGGCCGAGACCGGCGCCGCCGGGGTTGGGCTCGTGCTGCAGGCCGATGATGTAGGCGATCATGTCGCGCTTCTGCTCGGGCGTGATGATGCTGTCGTTGAACACCGGCATCGCCTGCGGGCCGGTGATCATGGCCTCGTAGATCTGAGTCGGAGTGGCCTCGGTCAGCTCGGGGGCGTACTTGCCCTGCGTCAGAGCACCGCCGGCGCCGACGAAGTTGTGGCACTGGATGCAGTTCGCGCGGAACAGCTCGCCACCCTTCGCCCGGTTGCCCTTGGCCGGATCGACCTGCTCGGCGGTCGGCACGGTCGGGCCGCCGCCGAGGGACTGGACGTAGGCGCTGAGCTGGCGGATGGTGTCCTCGTTCACCCAGGGGGCCGGCTTCTTGCGCGGTGCCTGGGCGCCCAGGGTGGCCAGGGGCATACGGCCGCTGCCGACCTGGAAGTCCACCGACGCGGCGCCGACGCCCACGAGGGTCGGGCCGCGGCCCTGGATGCCCTCGGCGTTGAGGCCGTGGCAGCTGGCGCAGCTCTGCTGGAAGAGCTTCTTGCCCTCCGCCACGTCGTCGGCCCTGCCGGAGGCGATGGCCGCGTCGGCCCGCTCACTCGTCGGGGCCACCAGGGTGTAGGAGAACCCCAGCAGCCCCAAGGCCAGAAGCAGGACGGCGTATCTCGCGAGCGGATGCCGCCGCCTAGCGGTGATCCTATTCACAGAGATCCCCGATTCCTTAATGAATGCCGTAGATGGTCACGAAAAGGCCGATCCAGACCACATCAACGAAGTGCCAGTAGTAGGACACGACGATCGCGCTGGTCGCCTGCTCACGGGTGAAGCGCTTCGCGGCGTACGTGCGTCCCAGCATGAACAGGAACGCGATCAGTCCACCGGTCACGTGGAGGCCGTGGAAGCCCGTGGTCAGGTAGAACACCGAGTCGTACGCGGTGTGCGACAGGGTGTGCCCCTCGGAGAAGAGCTCGGAGTACTCGTACAGCTGACCGGCGACGAAGACGGCGCCCATGATGAAGCTGACGATGTACCAGAACCGCAGCTTCGCGACCTGGCCCTTCTCGGCGGCCCACACGCCCAGCTGGCACGTCACACTCGACAGGACCAGGATGATCGTGTTGCCCAGTGCGAACGGGACGTTGAGGTGAGCCTCGGGCCAGGGGAGTCCCTGGCCGATGCTCACCGACCGGATGGTGAAGTACATCGCGAACAGCGCCGCGAAGAACATGAGCTCGGAGGACAGCCAGACGATCGTCCCGACGCTGACCATGTCGGGTCTGCTGGACGAGTGGGCTGTCGTCGTCGTTGGTATTGCGGATGCTGTCGCCACGGGCAGCATTATTGCGGCTCCCCTGGTCGGGTCGCCGCACGACCCCCCGTTAGGGGGTTCAACCGCCTCGCTAATCTGGACGTATCGGGCAATCTATGCGCGGGGGCCTCCGCTCTGGGTCTCCAGGCGAGGTGACCGGTAGCATCCCAGGTGACCATACATCGACAAGGGATAGTGAGCGCGACCTTGAGCACCGACGACAAGATGAGGGTCCTCGTCTACAGCGACGACGCGAGCACCCGAGAGAAGGTGCGCCAGGCGATCGGCCGGCGTCCGGCCGCCGACGTGCCCCTCGTGGAGATCGTGGAGTGCGCCACCCACGCGAAGGTCGTCCAGCACTTCGACTCGGGCGAGATCGACGTCGCCGTGCTCGACGCGGAGGCCAAGCCGGCCGGCGGCATGGGCGTGGCCCGCCAGGCCAAGGACGAGGTCCACGACTGCCCGCCCATCTGCCTGCTGATCGCCCGGCGCGACGACCGCTGGCTGGCCGAGTGGTCCCGCGCCGAGGCCGTCGTGGCGCAGCCGATCGACCCGGTGACGCTGGCCGAGACCGTCGCCGGCCTCATGCGCCACCGTCTGTCCACCCGGCTGACCGCCCGCTGACGGCCGTCTGTCCTCCCGGCTGACCGCCCGCTGACGGCCGTCTGTCCTCCCGGCTGACCGCCCGCTGACGGCCGTCTGTCCTCCCGGCTGACCGCCCACTGGCGGCCGTCTGTCCTTCCGGCCCCCCTCCGGCGGACCGGTCGCCGGCGGCCCGGCCGCCCTCCCGCCCGCCGGACCGCCCGCCAGCGGTCCGGCCGGCACCGGTAGAACCGCAGACCCCCTACGGAGACCCCATGGACGCGCGCACCACCTGGCCCGCGCTGCTGTCGGCCCTGCTCGCCGGCGAGCACCTGACGGCGGACGAGACCGCCTGGGCGATGAACGAGATCATGTCCGGTGCGGCGACCCCCGCGCAGATCGCCGGGTTCGCGGTGGCGCTGCGGGCGAAGGGCGAGACGGTCGCGGAGGTGACCGGCCTGGCCCGCACGATGCTGGAACGGGCCACCCCGCTCTCGGTCGAGGGCCCGGTCGTGGACATCGTCGGCACCGGCGGCGACCGCGCGCACACCGTCAACGTCTCCACCATGGCCGCGATCGTGGCCGCCGCGGCGGGCGCGCGGGTGGTCAAGCACGGCAACCGGGCGGCCTCCTCCTCCTGCGGCGCCGCCGACGTGCTGGAGCACCTCGGGGTCGTACTGGACCTGGCCCCGGCGGACACCGCCAGGGTCGCGGTCGAGGCGGGCATCGCCTTCTGCTTCGCGCCGGTCTACCACCCCGCGCTGCGCTTCGCCGGGCCCACGCGCAAGGAGATCGGCGTGCCGACGGTCTTCAACTTCCTGGGCCCGCTGACCAACCCGGCCCGCCCGGCGGCCCAGGCGATCGGCGTCTACGACGCCCGCATGCTCCCGGTCGTGGCCGGCGTCTTCGCCGAGCGGGGCGTCTCGGCCCTGGTGTTCCGGGGCGACGACGGCCTCGACGAGCTCACCATCGCCACCACGTCCACGGTCTGGGTGATCCGTGACGGCGCCGCCCGGCAGACCGTCTTCGACCCGGCGGTGCTCGGCATCCCCCGGGCGGAGGCGGGGGCGCTGCGCGGCGGGGACGTGACCTTCAACGCCCAGGCCGTGCACGACCTCCTCGGCGGGAAGACCGGTCCGGTCCGTGACGCGGTGCTGCTCAACGCCGCCGCGGCCCTGGTCGCGCTCGACGGCCCCGGGGACGACCTGGACGCCGAGATGACCGCGGCCTACGCCCGGACCACGCAGGCGGTCGACTCCGGCGCCGCCGCCGCCACCCTGGACCGCTGGATCGAGGTCAGCGCGTCGTTGCGGTCGTGACCGGCGCGGCTCCTCTCACGGGCGGATGGGAGGTCCCCCCGTGAGGGGACGCCCCCGTCCGGACGGGCGGCCTACATTGCCGCCATGTGGCGTGTTGACCTGATCGATGTCCTCCTCCTGCTCGTGGCGGCGGGCCTGTCCCTGGCCGCCGCGCGGCTCGCCCGCGACCGCAGGCGCCTGGCCGCGCGCCTGCGGGACGGGCAGGCGGAGCTCGCCGGGCACCGGGACGCGCTGACCCACGCCGCCCTGGCCGCCGAACGCGCCCGCATCGCCCACGAGCTGCACGACGTGGTCGCCCACGGGATCAGCGTGATGACGCTCGGCGTCGGCGCCGGTCGCATGATCATGGAGAAGGACCCGGTCCGGGCCCGCGAGACGTTGTGGGAGGCCGAGGAGTCCGGCCGCCAGGCCCTCGCGGAACTGCAGCGCATGCTGGGACTGTTCGGCCACGGCGGCGTCCCGGCGAGCAGGGCGCCCCAGCCCCGGCTGTCCGACCTCGCCGACCTGCTCGCCAAGGTGCGCGCGGAGGGCTTGCGCGTGGAGGTGGTCGAGGACGGCCGCCCGGCCGAGGTCGGCCCCACGCTGGAGCTGGCCGCCTACCGGATCGTCCAGGAGTCGCTGCGCAACACCCTGCGGCACGCCGGGGCCGGGGCGGCCCGCGTCACGCTGCGCTGGCGTCCGGGCTTCCTGGACGTCCTGGTCCGCGACGACGGGCGGGCGGCGCCCACCGGGCCCACCGCGATCCCCGGGGCCGCCGGAACCACCGCGACCCCCGGGAACGGCCTGCTCGGGATGCGCGAGCGCGTCACCTTGTTCGGCGGGACCCTGCAGGCGGCGCCGCACCCCGACGGGGGCTTCGAGGTGTGGGCCCGGTTGCCCACGGCCGGGGAGGCGCGCGGCTCCTATCCGCCGTGGCAGGCCGCCCGCCCGGCCGGGCCCGCGCAGCCCGGGGAACTCACGGAACCCGGGGAAGCCGCGGAATCCCCGCGTCAGTCGGACTCGCTGAGCCCGAGGGAGAAAGCGGCGTCGAGATCGTGCCTGGAGTAGGCACGGAAGGCGATGTGCGTCTCGGTGTGCAGCACCCCGGAGACCTTGTTGATCCGGCCGGGGATGACCTCGGCGATCTCCTCGTAGGCGGTGACGCGGACCATGGCCATCAGGTCGTACTCACCGGTGACGGAGTAGACCTCGCTCACCCCGTCGATCTCGGCGATCGTCTGGGCGACCTCGGGGATCCGGTCCACCTCCGCGTTGATGTGCACGATCGCGGTGATCACAGCTTCCTCCTCATTGAGTACGGCATGCAGGATCCGAAGTTATCAGCGCTCGGGGCGGCCCTCGCTCCACCGGTGCGGCGGGGTGTCCATCCGCTCGTAGGCGCGGTCGATGCGCGCCTTGAGCCGGCCCGAGCCCGAGACCGGCAGGCTCCAGGTGCCCTCCACCTGGACCAGCCGCACGCCCGGGGTCTCCAGCCAGCGCAGGATGCACTCGGTCTCCTCGGCTCCGGCCGCGGGTATGGGGCCCGGGCCGGGGGAGACGGTCTCGGCGGTGGCCACCAGCGCGTCCACGAACGGCGTGGGGTGCGCGCCGGCGGGCATCACCCCGGCGGAGGCCAGCCGGCCGTACCGGACGACGTGGATCTCCCAGCCGCCGCCCGCCAGGGGAGCGGCCGCGACCAGGTGCGGGATCGACGTCAGCGCCCGCAGCCGCTGCATCCGGGCCGAGACGCGGATGAAGGCGGCGAGCCGGTCGCGGTCGGCCGCGGCCTCCTCGTAACGCTGGTCGGCGGCGAGCCGCTGCATCCGGGCCTCGATCGCGCTGAAGACCGGGGCGGCGTCCAGCTCCATGGCCCGGCGGGCGGCGGCGGCGTGCCGGCCGTACTCCTCGGCGTCCAGACGGCCCTCGCACGGTGCGCCGCACCTGCCGAGGCCGGCCAGCGCGCACGCCGAGCGCCTCGTGCGGTCGGTGACCCGCAGCGGGATCCGGTCGGAGCACTGGCGGAGCGGCACCGCCTCGTGCAGCGCGGTGCGGGCGTCCTCGGCGGCGCGGGCGCTGGTGAACGGGCCCAGGTAGCCGGCCCGGTCGTCCTTGATCTCGCGGACGACCGACAGGCGCGGGAACGGCTCGTCGGTGAGCTTGAGCCAGACGACCTTCTCCGGGAAACGCGACCTGCGGTTGTAGCGCGGCTTGGCCGAGCCGATCAGCCGCAGCTCCCGGACCTCCGCCTCCAGCGCGGTCGCGCAGACGATGGGCCGGACCCGCGCGGCGATGCCGACCATCTCCCGGATGCGAGGGCGGGTCTCGCTCGCGGTGAAGTATCCGCGGACCCGGGTGCGGAGGTTGACGCTCTTGCCGACGTAGAGCGGCTCGCCGCGGTCGTCCTCGAAGACGTAGACGCCGGGCGCGGAGGGGATCGTCTCGGCCAGGTGCCGCTTGCGGCGCTGCTCCGGCGTGGGCGCGCGGACGAAGCCCGTCAGCTCCTCCAGGGTGTGCACGCCGAAGGAGCCCGCCCGCTCCAGCAACGCGTGCAGCACGTCCACGGTGGCCCGGGCGTCGGACAGCGCGCGGTGACACGGCTCGGTCGAGCTGAAGAGGCGGGCCAGCGTGGCGAGCTTGCAGTTGGGGGCCTCGTCCCGGGTCAGCAGCTTGCGGGCCAGCTTGACGGTGTCGACGACGGGATGGACGGGAGGGGGATAGCCGTGGGCCGCGCAGGCCGCCTTGATGAACCCCACGTCGAAGCCCGCGTTGTGGGCGACCAGCGTGGTGCCCGCGGCGAACTCCAGGAAGGCGGGGAGCACGGACTCGATCTTCGGGGCGGCCGTGACCATCGCGTCGGTGATGCCGGTCAGCACCGAGATGAACGGGGGGATGGGGGTCCCGGGGTCGACCAGGGTGCCGAACTCGCCCAGCACCTGCCCGCCCCGCACCTTCACCGCGCCGATCTCGGTGATCGCGTGCTCGGCCGCGGAGACGCCCGTGGTCTCCAGGTCGAACACCACGAACGTGATCCGGTCGAGCGGGGTGCCCAGCTCGTCCAGAGTTCCCTGCACGGCATCTTCCACGGTCACGACCATAGGAGCCGCGACCGACATTTAGCACGGCGGATGCCATGACGCGCATCACAGCGCGCATCACAGCGCGCATCACGGCGCACGTCACGGTGCGCTTCGGAGACGCGGCCGGGACGTCCGGTTCAGGGGTTCAGGAGGGTGCGGTTCAGAAGGCGCGGTTCTCCGTACGGGCCGCCGCGCACACCGCCACTCCCAGAACGCCGAGCACGATCCCGGCGAGGACCTCCCAGCCCTCCAGGAAGCCGAGACGGTTGACCACGAGGAGGTCGTGGGCCCACCTCCACCACCCCAGGAGGGCGTTCACCACGGTCCCGACGCCCTGGATGATCAGCAGGAGACCGAGTAGCTCGACGAAGCGTCTCATGAGGCCGATCATGGCCGCCGCGGGCATCCGGGCGCATCGGCCGGAGGGCGACACGGCATCGACTTTGGTCGGTTCCGGAAGAGTGAGTATTGCCCTTAATGTCACTATGTGTGACCCAACACGTGACGGAGTACCGCTGGCTGCTGCCCGGGGGCCTGCGCGACGCGCCGCCGAAGGAGCGGCCCAGGGTCCGGCGGTCGACGCGCGACTGGATCGTGGACACCGTCATCTTCCTGCTGGCCGCCGGGATCGGGCTCCTCGCGGCGGTGGAGATACAGGGCAACCTCGACCTGCCGAAGCCGGTACGGATCGCCGACCAGCTCATCGGCGTCGTCTCATGCGCCTCGGTGTGGCTGCGCCGGCGCTGGCCCGTGGGTCTCGCCCTGGCCCTCGTGCCGGTCTCGCTCGTGTCGGAGGTCGGGGGCGGGGCGGGTGTGGCGGCGCTGTTCACGGTGGCCGTGCACCGGCCGTTCAAGCACGCGGCGCTGGTGGCCGGGCTGAACATGGCGACGGTCCCCGTCTATCTGGTGATGCGGCCTGACCCCGAGCTGTCCTTCCGGGCGGGGCTCGCGGTGATGATCCTGGCCCTTCTGGTCGTGACGATCTGGGGCATGCTCGTGCGGGCCCGCCGCCAGCTCGTGGTCTCCCTGCACGAACGCGCCGAACGGGCCGAGACGGAGGCCGAGCTGCGGGTGGAGGGGGCCAGGCGGCTGGAGCGCGAGCGCATCGCCAGGGAGATGCACGACGTGCTCGCCCACCGGCTCTCGCTGCTCAGCGTGCACGCGGGCGCGCTGGAGTACCGGCCGGACATGCCGCCGGACGACGTGGCCAAGGCGGCGGAGGTGATCCGCTCGGGTGCCCATCAGGCGCTCCAGGACCTGCGTGAGGTCATCGGCGTGCTCCGGCTGGGCGCCGAGGAGACCGTCCCCGACCGGCCCCAGCCGACGCTGTCGGACCTGACCGGCCTGGCGGAGGAGTCGCGGGCGGCGGGCATGGACGTCACCCTCGACCTGAAGGTCACCGGCAAAGAGGAGGTCCCGGCGCGGCTGGGCCGCAACGCCTACCGGATCGCGCAGGAAGGGCTGACCAACGCACGCAAGCACGCCGCCGCCGCGCCGGTGAGCATGGTGGTCGCGGGCGGCCCCGGCGACGGGCTCACCGTCGAGATCCACAACCCCATGACCGAGGGGCAGGCCATCCCGGGCAGCGGCACCGGCCTCATCGGGCTCACCGAACGGGCCGAGCTCATGGGCGGACGCCTGGAGTACGGCAGGGCGCCCGACGGCCGGTTCCGGCTCAGCGCGTGGCTGCCGTGGGCGGCGTGAGGGGCCCGGGCGGCCCGGGACGCGGGAGAGGGCTAACGTGACCGGCATGAGTTCGCCGCCCCCGGGACAGCCGATCCGCGTACTGATCGTCGACGACGACGCCCTCGTCCGGGCCGGGCTCTCGATGATCATCGGTGGTGCCGGTGACATCACCGTCGTGGGAGAGGGCGCCGACGGGGACGAGGTTCCGGAACTGGTGGCGGAGCACCGGCCCGACGTCGTGCTGATGGACATCCGCATGCCCAGAGTGGACGGCCTGACCGCGACCGAGCGCCTGCGCGCCGCCGCTCCGGCGCCCGAGGTGGTCATCCTGACCACCTTCCACGCCGACGCCCAGGTGCTGCGGGCCCTGCGCGCCGGGGCGGCGGGGTTCCTGCTCAAGGACACCCCACCGGGCGAGCTGGTCGCCGCGGTCCGCAAGGTCGGAGCGGGCGAACCCATTCTGTCGCCCGCCGTGACCCGCCAGCTCATCGCGCATGTCGCGGAGGGCGGGGCCGGGTCCCGCCGGGAACGGGCGCTGAGCCTGCTGGCGGGGCTCAGCGAGCGCGAGCGGGAGGTCGCGGTCGCGGTCGGCCAGGGGAGGTCGAACGCGGAGATCGCCGCCGAGCTCTACATGAGCGTGGCCACGGTCAAGGCCCACGTATCGAGGATCCTGGCCAAGTGCGAGCTGAACAACCGCGTCCAGATCGCACTGGTGGTCCACGACGCGGGTCAGGTGTAGGGGCGTCCGCCGGGAGGGTGGGCAGGGACGTTCGCCGGGAGGGTCGGCAGGGGCAGATTTTCCGTTGATTTGGGTTAACCGCCCGGCTCCGGTGCCGATGAGGGGACACCAGGTCCACGGAAGGAACCGAACGACATGTCCGCCTCTGTTCATCCGGTGGCCGCGCCTGCGGCGACGCCGCCCAGCCGGTCCTGCGGGGAATCATGAGATCGGCTCTGCCCGCGGCGGCCCGCACCGCCGTACCGCGTCTCGCCGGTCACCCCCGCGCCTGGCTGGTCTTCCTCCTGCTGGGATGTCTGCTGGCGGTGATCGCGCCGTTCATGGCCCGTTTCTCCCCGGCCGTCGAGGCGCTGCCCTGGATCCTGCTGCCGGCGGCCTCCGCCGTGGCCGTCGTCGTGGGGATGCGCCGGTACGGCCCGCGCGGGTCCTGGCCGTGGCTCCTGGTGTGCGCGGGGTTCCTGACCAACCTGCTGGGGACCGTCCTCGGCTGGAGCATCGGCTGGATCTGGCTGGGGGACCCCTTCGTCCTGCGCCTTTACCAGATCGCCATCGTCGCCTCCTACGTCATGCCGCTGGCCGCGCTGGTCATCCTGAGCCTGAAGGCCACGGGCTCGCGCGGGGCCGCGCTCCTGGACGCGGGCGTCATCACCGTCGGCGTGGCCATGCCGCTGTGGACCCTGTTCCTCGACCCGATCCTGGACCGCGCCCCGGACGTCGGCGCCGATCTCGCCTCCACGCTGGCCCTGCCCGTCATCGACCTGTTCATCGTCGGTCTCGTGGTGCGCATCGCCCTCGACAACAACCGCGCGCCGTGGCTGAACATGCTGAGCGCCTCCTACGTGGCCATGTTCTTCTCCGACATCGTCTACCTGCTGGACCAGGCGTCGGGCCGGTCGTACGGAGCCGTCACCACGGTCTGCTGGCTGGGCTGGGCGGCCCTGGTCGGGGCCGCCATGCTGCATCCCAGCCTGGCCGGCGCCCGCCACACGCAGATGTCCGCCCTGTCCGGGCGGGTCCGGGTGACCATGTTCCTGGCGCCGGCCCTGCTCAGCCCGCTGGTCTCCGTCCTGGGCCGGACGTTCATGGGCGTCGGTGAGCCGGTCTCCGCCCACGACGCCATGACGGTCACGGCGCTGACCGTGCTGCTGGCCGTACTGCTGGTGCTGCGGCTGAGCGTCGTCGCCAAGGTGGCCGAGACCC
>NZ_BMQP01000074.1 GCF_014648175.1 Planobispora rosea | reverse complement strand
CGGCGGCGACCAGGCGGGCGATGACCGGCACGGTGTTGCCGCCGGCCGCAGCCAGCAGGAACATCGCCCGCCGGTAGCGCACCGTGCTGGTCGTGCCCCGTCGCACGATCCGCTGCAGTTTCTGTCCTTCTTGGTCGGTGAGTCTGCGGATCTTGACCGGTTGGGTCACCTGGCCTCCCGAGTGCGGATCGGACGTGATCAGCACCCATCCAACCGGCCAGGACGACCTACACGCCAACCCGGTGATCGTTTCCGGTCACAGCACTAGGGATGAACACCGGCACCGAATCCCCATCCTCGTCGTCGGGATCCTCAGCCGTAGAAACGACGACAGACCTCGGATGCGGCCACACTTCGATACGAACGCTGCATTCTCATAGATGGCGAACGTCGTCAGGATCAGCACGGTGCAGACCGTGGTCACGTCATTGGTGGCGGAGATTCCATCAAGCCGCGGCATCCGCACGTCCATCAACACGACGTCGGGTCGCAGCTGCCGGGCCATGGTCGCCACCTACCTGATCTCCGCTCGCCGGACGTCGGTCGACCGCTCGTGGTGACTGTGAGTTGCCTTCCAGCGGATGTCGGGCAGGAGGGCTCGCAGTGAGCGGCCCTTGAACGCGCCGTACCAGACACCGCACCCGTAGGCGACGTCGTCCAGACGGCGGGCGATGGCGAAACGGAACGGGTCGAGGTGGGCCTTGGTACGGCGAAAGTCGACGACCGTATCGAAAAGGGCGGCGGCGGCCACGGCCCGGCGCATGCGACGGGACAACAGGCAGCCGATCGCGGCCAGCGGCCACCAGTGGCGCAGGAGCAGAGCCTTGAGCTGCCAGGTCGCCGCGAGGGCGCGGTCGAAGGTGAGGGCGGCGCCGAGCCGGACAGGGCGCTCGGTGTTGCGGACCTTGCTCGACAGGCGCAAGGTGGCCGCGGCGAAGATGAGCGCGGCGGCCGGCAGGGACCATCGGCGTTGCAGGAGAAGAGCCGCGGCGAAGGCGGCACTCCACGGGGTGACGATGGCGGGGGCGACATCACGGCCGTGCCGCTGGGCGAGCAGGTCGGCTCCGGTGCCGTAGAAGGCCTTGCGCCTGAGCCAGTCGGGGATGGCGGTGCGGTGTTCGTGATGGACGATCGCGGCCGGTTCGTAGCGGACCCGGTGGCCTTCACCGGCCAGTCGCCAGGCGAGGTCGACGTCCTCGCCGACGCGCATTCCGGCGCTGAAGCCGGATCCGAGAGCGTCGACTCTGGCGAGCAGGCAGGCACTGGGCACCCAGGAGACGGGCGCGCGGGGGCGGACGATGCCCGGATGCACGCCGAGGTCGAGGGAGGAGCGGGCGTCCTCATAGCGTCCGACCCACCGGTCCCGGCCGGGCAGGCGCAGTCCCAGCACGCGCGGGGCGACCATGGCCACGCGCGGGTCGTGGAAGTGCCGCAGCAGGAGTGGCAGAGCGTCGGGCTCGAGGACCACGTCGTCATCGGCGAAGGCGACATAAGGAGTGGCGACCCGTTTCAATCCCTCGTTACGGGCGGTGGCGGGACCCACGTTCCGTTTCAGGGCGACGAGTTCGGCGCGGTGGCGGGCCACAACGTCGGCGATGGCGGCAGGAGCGAGTGATGCGTCATCCACGACGATCACGTGGTGCCGGTCACCGATGCAGGTGAGCAGTCTGTCCAGGGCGGCGGGCCGGTCGCGGACGGGAATCACGACCGTCACCTGTGCCGGGTCGAGGTCGGGCAGGTCGGCCACGATGGGATCGGCCAGACCGCCTTCGATCAACCGGTCGGCGAGCAGGGCGGAGGAGCGGTCACGGACGCGGATGGTGCGCTCGTGGAGGTAATCGCCGGCGGCCGGGGACAGGCGGATCATGCGGGTCGGAGCTCCACCGACCAGTGTGCGTCCCTGGTCGCGGACGCGCACGTGCCGGTTCAGCCGGACGGTGAAGCCGATCGGCAGCAGGCCGGCGTCGCGGGTGCTGGTCATGGGGAGGCTCCTCCATCGGCCGAGTGGTAGCCCTGCAGGCACAGGGCGCGGACGGCTGCGATGCCGGTCACGGGGCGGTCCTGGTCGTGCTCACGTCTGACATGGCACCGCTCGGAGGTGCACCAGGCATCCGTTTTGATCTACGTGACCGTCGTTGATCCTGGCTGCCACGTCCTCGGCCATTCGATCGAACAGGCGCTGCCCTTCCTGCGCCGAGGCGGCGGTGGGATCCCCGAGCACTCCCGAGGGCGACACGCCGGCGATGCCCCGGGCGATGATGTCCGGCATGAGGCGGGGGAGGGGGGTGAGGTTGCCGGGCTTCGCGCATGCCAGGTCCACAAGGTGGGGGGCGAGGTGCAGCATGAGCGAGGTCTCGCTGCGTCCCGCGTGTGCGTCGGCGCCGTCGGCGGCGCACGGAACCCACGCCACATGATGACGTTCGGACCGTAGCTGTGTGACGGCGGCGACCAGGCCGCGCACGTTTCCGCCGTGCCCATTGACGATCACGATGCGTCCGGCCCACAGTGACATGGACCGGACGAGCTCGATCAACAGGAACCGCAGAGCCTCCGTACCGAGCGACATGGTGCCAGGGAAGCCCTGGTGCTCACCGCTGGCGCCGTAGGCGAGAGCGGGGGCGATCATCACCGGAGCGGCCAGGCGAGCCGCGCAGGCCTGTGCGACCGCGGCAGCGATCGTGGTGTCGGTGTGGAGCGGCAGATGCGGGCCGTGCTGCTCGGTCGATCCGAGGGGGACCAGGACGGTGGGTGATGACGGCAGCGCGGGCCAGGGCAGGTCTGCTGACACCTCAGCTGCCGATCTCCCGGGTGAAGCCGGGCGGGATCACCACGTCGGACGGCCGCAGGTCGCGGACGGATGCGTGGCCGAGGCCCAGCAGCGCCGAGTCGATCCCGTTGCGCAGGACGTCGAGCACGTTCTCCACCCCGGCTTGGCCGTTGGCGGCCAGCCCCCACAGGTAGGCCCGCCCGATCATGACCGCCCGCGCACCGAGTGCCAATGCCTTGACCACATCGCTACCACGCCGGACGCCTCCGTCCAGCAGCACCTCGACCTGTGAGCCGACCGCCTCGGCGATGGCCGGCAGCAGCCGGATGCTGGCCGGGATGCCATCCAGGTTGTTGCCCCCGTGATTGGACACCGAGATCGCGGTGGCTCCGGCATCCACGGCCCGGCGGGCGTCATCCAGGCGGCCGATACCTTTGATCATGAACGGGCCGTCCCACCGTTCCCGCATCCATTCGACGTCTTCCCAGGTGGGGGGCGGTGTCTGCATCCATGTTCCATAGGCGCCGAAGAACGTCGGGGGCGTTTGCCCGGCCGGGACCACGTTGGGCACCGCCAGGTCGGGCAGGCGGCCGGATCTGACGAAGTCAAGGAGCCAACCCGGCCGGGCCAGCGCCTGAGGTGCCAGCTTGACCATCGCCTTGAGGTCCAGCCGGTCGGGAATCCACGGGCTGCCCCAGTCACGGCCGTGGGAGAACGTCCAGTCCAGTGTCACGATCAGGCCTTTGACGCCGGCGGCCCGGGCACGCTCCATCTCCGCCGTCATGGACTCCTTGGTGCCCATCCAGTACATCTGGAAGAAGGTCTGGGGGTTGGCCGCGACGACCTCCTCGACCGGCTTGCTGGCGAAGTTGCTCAGCCCCATGATCGTCCCGCGAGCGGCGGCCGCGCGCGCGACCGCCACCTCGGCGTCCGGATGCACGGCCTGCACGCCGGTGGGCGAGATGAGCACCGGCAGCGACACGGGCTGACCCATCACGGTGGTGGACAGGTCACGCTTGGCGGGCAGGTCCGCGACATGGGGTGCGAAACCGAGCTCAGCGAAGGCGCTCACGTTGTCGCGATAGGTCACGCCCTTTTCCGAGCCGGCCAGCAGCGCAGAGTACACCGACCTGGGCAGGCGGCGCCGGGCCCTGCTCTGCGCGACGGCCACCGTTTCGAACCAAGCAGCCATCACAAACCTCGTTCCGAAGAGACGACCAACCCGGCCAGAGGACTCTCCGCGCAGGCGCGCACCGGCGGAGCGGCAGGGCGTGGACCGATCTGTACCGGGACACGGCGGGAGTGGTCCTGGCTGGGACGGGGCACCGTCCGCCCGGCCGCGGCCAGCGCGTCGGCCGCGTGCCCCTGCACGCATTCGGGATCGGGCCCGTCCAGCGGCAGGCCGGTGAAGAACTTCGCCGCCATGCACCCGCCCCGGCAGGAGTCGAAGAAGGCGCATCCCGTACAGGCGCCGGAGGTCTGCGGCGAACGCAGCTCCGTGAACAGCTCTGACTCGCGCCAGAGTTGGGCGAACCCTCCCGCGGACAGCAGATTGCCCGCACGGAAGCGGTCGTGAATCGCGAACGGGCACGCGTACACGTCTCCGATCGGATCGATCAGGCACACCACCCGGCCCGCGCCGCACAGGTTCAGCCCGGGCAGCGACTCGCCATAGCCGGCCAGATGGAAGAACGAGTCGCCGGTCAGCACGTCCTCACCCGACCTCAGCAGCCATTCGTACAGATCACGCTGCTGTTCAGCCGTCGGGTGCAGATCGTCCCACACATCCGCGCCGCGCCCGGAGGGGCGCAACCGGGTGAGCCGGAGCGTCGCTCCACGCTCATCCGCGATCACCTTGAAGTCATCGAGCTGGCCTGCGTTCTCACGGGTGACGACCACCGACAGCTTCGCGTTCTCGAAGCCGGCGGCGGCCAGGTTGTCCAGTGCCCGCATCGCCGTCGCGTACGAACCAGGGCCCCGCACCCGGTCGTTCACCTCGGCCGTGGCACCATCCAGGGACACTTGCACATCGACATAGTCGGTGGCCGCCAGGTACCGGGCCCGCTCGGGCGTGAGGCGCACTCCGTTGGTCGAGAACTTCACCCCGACCCGACGGCTCACCGCGTAGTCCAGCAGGTGCCAGAAGTCAGGCCGGATCGTCGGCTCCCCACCGCCGATGTTGACGTAGAAAACCTGCATGGCCTGCAGCTCGTCGATCACCGCCTCGCACTGTCGCGTGCTCAGCTCACGGGGGTCGCGCCGTCCCGACGAGGACAGACAGTGCACGCACGACAGATTGCAGGCGTAGGTGAGTTCCCAGGTCAGGCAGATCGGGGCGGCAAGGCCGTATTCGAACCGCTTGACGAGCCCTCCGCTGGCCGTACCGGTCCTGCCTGCTGCCGGCTGCGCGTCCGGGCTCGTGTTCGACTGTGTGCGTGGGGTGGCGGACGTACGGCGTCTGATCATGTCGGCGGCGGCCAGGCCGCGCAGCGCGGAGGAATAAGCGGGCCACTGCTCCGGGGATACCCCCGCCAGGACCAGTGCGGCACGAGCGTCGGGCTGATCGGCGAGCGCAGTGACGACGGATACCAGCTCCCGGCGTTTGATGAAGGACAAACGCCGGTTGCCGAAGTGGTAAGCCAGTGCTCCGAACGGCTCCGGCCGCAATGCCACACTGGGAGACAGTTCCCAGGCGTCATTCAACAAATTTGTCATCGCGTAGTCCGATCCTGGCTAGTAAACGCCGCACATGCCATCGATCGACACATCTTCGAGCAGCATGTCTTCTGTGAGCACTTCGGACGCCTGAGTGGTCTGCTCGGGGTGGTCGTTTGCGATGATCGAGTCGTTCATGACTCCTCCTCGGTGAATGGCGTTGTGGCGCCGTGGCATTTCGGCCTTGCCGGATGGTTGTTTCAGGTGATGGGGCAGGGGGTGTCGAGAGGGCTGTCTCCGGGAGCGACTATCGGCGGGGCCTCCTAGGGAGGGTCACGACAGAGCGTCAGGAATCGACCCTGCCAGTTCGGCCGCCCGAGGCATTGAGCCCGAGCGCCACCCGCTTGAAACGAACTGCCAGCCCGGGCTTGATCCGGTTTGACGGGCATCCGAGATCAGGGGCTCGTCCCGCAAAGGATCGTTTACAGGATGACGCAGAAAAGCAGGTGGAGTCACTACTCGGCTCAGGCGTTCCGGTCGTGTTGCGACAGGGTCGGTCCGGCGCATCTCGCTCCGGGTGACGCGAATGTCATGCATAACCGCCTTCCCGTATCACCACCGCGCATTGGTTCGCCAGTCCGGTTGTCAGAGCCACAGGCCGCAGTGGTGGACGTTCTTCATGTTGATGGGTCCTATCGTCTTCGGCGCGAGGTTGAGCGCGCTGTCAGCGGAGCCGAGACGGGGCCAGGCCGTGCTGCCCGATTCGTTGGGGTCGCCGGTCCGGACGAACCGCGTCCAGTAGCCGACGATCCGGTCGGCCAGGCGCCGCTGGTCGGTGGTGAGCGCCGGAGCACCGGGGAAGTCGAACAGGTAGAAGGTCTCGGCTCCGTGGGCGGTGGCGGGGCGGACGTGGACGGGCAAGGGCTGCCCGCTGGGAGTGGGCGCCGACGGGTCGGTGAAGACGTAGGCGTAGGTAGGCGCTTTCCTGGTGTGCTCGCGACCCGTTCTCCAGGAGGGGCAGATCCAGCCGCTGTCGCTGAACACGCGACCGGCCGCCGCGGTGGCGGAGGGGAATCGGTGCGCCGGGTAGCGTCGTTCGACCTGTGGCGCGGCCGATCCGAAGGCGGTGGTGAGCAGGGCCGCGTACTGGCGGGTGGTGATGCCGTGCGGGTAGACGGCCAAGACGAACTCGATGTGTTCATCGCGGGTGTTGCCCTGCAGTAGCGGTACGGCCGCCTGCTCGCCCGCACTGAAGACCTGGGCCGGCTCGCGCGGGACGAGGCTGGTGCCGTAGGCGAGCAGTGGGAACCGGGTGGTGTGCGGCAGCAACTCGCCGGCGCTCTTTCGGCGCAGGCAGGCCATGTCGGTGCAGGCCAACTGCTCGGCCAGGGCCTGGCCGGTGCCCTGGATCGTTTCGATCGGGTGCCAGGAGGAGATCGCGGGCACGCCTTCCCCCATCGCTCCGGCCGGGTGGCGGGTGCGGCACGATCCGCTCTGGACGATCGCCCGGTGGAACAGGCCGCGGGCGGCCGGTGAGGTCATGAGGGTGCAGGTACTCATCGCGCCGGCCGAGGCTCCGGCGAGGGTGACCTTGTCGGGGTCGCCGCCGAACGCGGCGATGTTGGTACGCACCCAGCGCAGCGCCGCCACCTGGTCGTGCAGGCCGAAGTTGCTGCTGTCGAGCTCGGGATGGGCGAAGAAGCCGAACACGCCGAGGCGGTAGTTGACCGTCACGACCACGATGTCTCCGTCTGTGACCAGCCGGGTCGGGTCGTGGATCGAGCCAGCGCCGGTGATGAAGCCGCCGCCGGGAAGCCAGACCATGACCGGCCGCCGCGCGCCGGGCCGGGCGGGCGCGCTCACCTCCAGGGTCAGGCAGTCTTCGCTCTGCGGGGTACCTTTCGGCAGGTCGCCCGCCTCCGGCTGCATGCACACCGGTCCTGCCTTCGTCGCGTCGCGGGTGCCGCTCCAGGAGCGCGCCGGTTGAGGTGGCCGCCAGCGCCGCTCCCCGGTGGGCGGGGCGGCGTAGGGGATGCCGCGGAAGCGGCGGACCCCGTCCTGCTCCATACCTTGCACGCTGCCCGTCGTCGTCACGACGACCGGTCCGAAGATCCCGCCGGCCTGGGCGGGGGCGATGCCCGCCGCGAGCATCGGCATGCTCGCCAGCACAGTGAGGACCGCGGCCGCGGCCGCCGGTGTGCGGCCGGGCATCACCCACGCCCGCTCTGCTTGGTCTTCTTGCTCGCCCAGCCTGCCAGCGACGCCCCGGCGACAGCGGCCGTCGCATAACACGCCAGCCGCACTTCGAATCCGCCGGGCAGCCAGGCGAGCAGTCCGGCGTCGCCGTGGTCGGCCAGCAGCCGGATGGCGCCCTGCGCTCCCAGCACGAGCAGCAGCATGCCGACGACCAGCGCGGTGATGTGCCTGATGTGCACTTCGTCTCCCATCGCCCCGCAGGGCTGTGACCGCAGAGGCGAACACGCCTCCACGTTTTGTGGTGCGATCGAACCATAACACCGTATTGGTACGATCGCACCACAAACAAGCGCGAAGGACGGACGGCATGCCGAGACAGGTGGACCACAACCAGCGCCGCCGCCAGATCGCCGAAGCCGTATGGCGCCTGGCCACCCGGGGAGGCCTGGAGGACGTAACCCTGCGGCAGGTCGCCGCCGAAGCCAAGGTCTCCGCCCGGCTGCTGCAGTACTACTTCGGCACCCGCGACCAGTTGCTCCTCGGCGCGCTGGAGATCCTCAACGCCGACGCCGAGCAACGGGCCCGCGAACGCCTCGCGGCACTCGGCCAGACGCCCAGCATGCAGGCGCTCGTGCGGGGAGTGCTGCTGGAGCTGCTCCCACTGGATGAGGAACGGCGCAACCGGCACCTGGTGTACATCGCCTACTTCATCCCGTTCCTGGTCGACCCCGCCCTGGCCAAGGTCGCCCGGGAGGCGCCCCACGCGCTGGAGGACCTCGTCGCCGGCCTGATCATGCAAGGCCAGGAGCTCGGCGAGGTGTCCCGCGACATCGACGCCGCGGCCGAGGCCGCGTTCCTGGTTGCTGGCGCCGAAGGAATCCAGACAACCGTCCTGCTCGGGCAGCGGACCCCCGAAGACGCCGTGGCTTTGATCGATCATCAGCTCACCCGCATCTTCACCGCCACGCCCCGCAACTGACATGTGTCCCCAGTCGTCCCCCGGTTCGGCGCGCTGATGATCCGGCAGGCCGGGCGGGTTCCGGCCCGTGCCTCCAAGACCATCCCGATCATCTGCGGCCCGGCGAAGCCATCCCGGTACGGGCGTCGTGACGGCATGGCCGACGCCCATCTCGCGCCCATCGTCGGCCTGACCGCCTGATCCGGCAACGGAGGCAGTGCGGCCCAGGTATCAGAGGCGGGGTCGGCACCGAGCTGTACGCCGCCGATCAAGCCGAGAAGGCCGTTCCGGTGATGAAGCCTCCGGTGAGCCCTCCAACTTCGGCAGTCTTCGGCAATCTCCGGCAGTTCGAACACGGCTGCCGTAGTCCGGCCGGCTACGAGACCGCCTGCGCGATCTGACCACCACGACGGTGGTGTCCGTCGACGCGGAAAAAAGCTCAGCCCCGTTGAGATATGGCATGAATGCACTGATCACCAGACAGTGCGGACACGCGTGATGGTGTGCTCGCCTTTCATCCGGCGAGGAGTCCGCCATCGACGGGGAACACCCCGCCGGTGGAATAGGCGGAAAGATCGGAGACGAGGAACACCACGAGCTTCGACACCTCTTCCGGCTCGGCGACGCGGCTGATCGGCTGGGACCACAGCCATGTGTCGAAGTCGAAGTACTCGTTCGTGGCGAAGTGCTCCATTTCGTGCTTCAGCATCTCCGTGTTCACCGCTGACGGGGCGATGGCGTTGACCCGGATGTTCTCCTTCGCGTAGGTGATGGCCATCGATCGTGTCAGCGCCACAACAGCGGCCTTGCTCGCCTGGTAGGCGGCATACCCCCACGTTCCCTTGACCGCCTGCACCGAGGCGGTGTTGACGATCACACCACCGCCCGTCGCCTTCATCGCGGGAATCGCTGAGCGGCAACCTCGCAGGACGCCCCCGGCATTGGTCTCCATGACCAATGCCCACTCGGTGTCGGAGCACTCCTCCACCGCCGACACCTCGCAGACGCCGGCGTTGTTGACCAGGATGTCGAGCGATCCCTTGGTTTTGACGAGCTCCGCGACGACCTCATTCCACTGTGCGCTGTCCCGCACGTCCAATCGTGCGTAACCGGCCTGGTGGCCCTGGTCCCGCAGCTCTTGCGCAACCGTCTTTCCCAGGTCGTCCAGGATGTCGGTGAGGAGCACGTATGCTCCCTCTTGTGCGAGGTGTTTCGCGTGGGAGGCGCCCTGTCCACGAGCGGCTCCTGTGACGATGGCGACCTTACCTTCGAGCAGTCTGTCCTTTGAGGGCACTTCGGACTCCTGGGTGGTCTGCTCGGGGTGGTCGTTTGCGATGATCGAGTCGTTCATGGCTTCCCCTCGGTGAATGGCGTTGTGGCGCCGTGGCATTTCGGCCTTGCCGGATGGTTGTTTCAGGTGATGGGGCAGGGGGTGTCGAGAGGGCTGTCTCCGGGAGCGACTATCGGCGGGGCCTCCTAGGGAGGGTCACGACAGAGCGTCAGGAATCGACCCTGCCAGTTCGGCCGCCCGAGGCATTGAGCCCGAGCGCCACCCGCTTGGAACGAACTGCCGGCCCCGTTATGGCGATCTTTCCTTCGAGTAGCATGCACTGACCTTCTGGATCGGCTCGATTGAGAACCGAATACGGTGATTTACGTGATGCGGAAGACGACGACTTTGCGCACCGTCTCCAGCGTCGTCCAACGACAGGTGTCTCCAGGCGCCAGCACACCGACGTCTCCAGGGCCGAATTCGAGCACCCGTCCGTCCGGGAAATCCACCCGCGACCGGCCGCTGAGGATGACGAACGACTCGTTGCCTTGGGTCTCGTCGAGGACTCCGGGTGTCATCTCCCACACCGCGCCGACCTCGCTTTTGTCCTCTCGCACCCAGAGCACGGCAACCGTGATCTGGGTTCCAGGCGTCAATCGCCCAGGGGCGACCGGATAGGTGCCCATAGGTACCTCGGTCGGCTTGAAACGTGCACTCACCATGGCGGCATTCCGATCCTGAGAAGCGCGAAGACTGGCTGGATGACTTGGTGTACGTCTGCCCACTATGGAGCCGTCCCGGATCGGCGGATTGATCTGAAACGCCACTCGATAGGCGGAGGGTGTCGCCGCGGCTACGCATCGCCGCACGCTGTCCCCGGGTGATGCAGATCATCACGCCGTCACCCGCCTGCAGGCCTTACCTGTGCCGACCTGACCAGCGAAAACCCCTGTCCACGACCAGCAGAATGAATCCAACGGGTCAGTGGAACCCTGCCCGCCCGGCGCGACAGCAAGGCGGACGCGCTGGCCAGGTCGCGAAAACACGCCGTAGTGAACGGCTCAGCCGACCACAGAAAGATCATGAGAGGTCGAGGCGAGACGGGCGGCCACCTCGGTTGCCGCTCGCTGGCCCGACAGGATCGCGCCGTTCATGGTGCCGGACGTCTCATCGGCTGTCTCGGTGCCGGCCCAGTGCACGAGTCCGACCGGCTCACGCAGGAACGGTCCGAATGTGGTCCATGCCTTCGTCCCGACTGCCGGATTCGGCCCGCCGGGCGCGAACACGTCGTTGCCCCAGGAGAAGTCGGTGTAGTCGATGGTGTGGCGCGCGGGTTCACCGTACAGGTGGACGAGGTGCCTCACGACGCGGCGGCGGCGCTCGTCCTTGTCGTAGGCGTCGAACCCGCGTCCGTCGCAGAAGACCATGAGGATGCCGGGGCCGTCGGCGGCGGGGCTGATGTCGAAGGTGAGGAAGACGGTCTCGTCGTCGGACACTCCTTCTCCCGACAGGCCTTCGTCCCGCCAGAAGGGGCGGTCGTAGGCGACGAAGGCCTTGCTGAGCGCCCCCAGCCGCCAGCTGCGGGAGAGCCCGTAGTGGCGCTCCGGGAGGGCAGGTGTGAACTCGATGGTCGAGCGGTGTGCCGGCGACGCCGTCACGATGACGTACCGGGCCTCGATCGTGTGCTTGCCGGTCTCGACCGTGACGCGTTCACCGACTGTGGTGATGCGCTTTACCGGGGAGTCGACGAGCACACAGGACCCCAGCGTGTCGGCGAGCCTGCTGACCAGCGTGTAAGTCGTTCCCAGCACTCGGTCCTGCTGGTCGCCGCCCTCGACGGCGAGCATGTGCTCGATGCCGCCCAGGTTCTTGATGTACCGCATCACGTTGAACAGTGACACCTCGCCGACGGGTGCACCCCAATGCACCAGGCTGAAGACGTTCAAGAACTTCCGGGTGTCCTTCAGGGCGTGCTCCGCGGTCAGCCACTCGCCGAGCGACATCGAATCATGCCGCGCGGCATGGGGGTGCTCCCAAGGCGATGAGACGGGAAGGCCGTCGACCATCTTCTGCAGCCCGCCCATGATGCGCCAGAGGTCGAGCATCACCCAGGGCGCCAGGGCGGTGATGCCGTCGGTCTTGCGCCTGCCCCCGAAGGAGATGACCCCTTTGCCCGGGCGGAACTGGGGCACGAACTCGCAGCCGAGCCGGCTCGCGAGATCGCGTACCGCTGTGTGACCCGGCGCCACCCAGGTCGCTCCAGCATCGACGGAGACACCCGCGATCTCGGCCTTGCGGATGCGTCCACCGACGCGATCGCGGCCCTCGACGACGACGACGTCATACCCCGCCCGGGTGAGCTGATCCGCTGCCGTGAGCCCTGCGAGCCCGGCACCGACGACGACGACGTCGGCGGATCGGGTGCTGGCACTGTTCATGATCGCTCCGTTCGTGTGTGGCCTGCCGGCCTCTACCTCATCCGCTATTTACTGTACTGACGAGTCAGTACAGTTCCAAATCGGTGAGGTCATTCATCGGTACGGATGATGCGGACAACCCATGATGAAGAGCGGCCCGGTCACCAGCCCCTCCACAGCGCAGACATGTCGCCCAGCCGACGGTGGGTGCCGTCGCCGTGTTGAGCGTGAGCCTGCTCACGCTCACGATGGGCATGCCGATCCTGGACAACGCGCTGCCGGACGTGGCGGTCGAGCCGCACTCGACATCGGACCAGCGGCTGCGGATCGTGGACGTGTGCTCCCTCGTCCTGGCCGGGTCGCCCGTGTCCTTGGCCGCGATGCCGACCGCTGGGGCGCGAAGGGATGATGCTGGTTGCACCGTCTTGGTGCGGCGTCATCGACGGTGGTGTTCACCGAGACCGCCGACTGCACGGCGCGGACGGCCTGGCACGGCGCCCGAACACCGGCTCTTGTGCGCCGGCATCGCCCGGTCAAGGCCCGCCGCGCACGGGATCGTCGCTCGACGAGCGAACAGGCCGGTCCTCGGATACCGGGCGACGCCGAACTGAGATCGCCGATGCGCCCGAGGCGGTGCTAAGAGCCGGCAGTGGTGAGGTTCTCCAGCTCGATGCGCAGGGCGACGAGCTCGGCACGGTCGGGCTTGAGCCCCCATCCGGTCATCAGGCCGGCGCCGTCGACGGCGTTGAGGATGACGGTGCGTGCTCCCACGGAGAGTCCGTCTTCGGCCATCTCCGCCTTCCAGCGGGCCCCGTCCTCGGCGACGATCTCGGGGACCCCAGGGGTGGCGGCGAGGGCGGCCAGGAGGAACAGCCGCTCGCCGACAGCGTCGATCCCGTCGCCCTCCAGTGACGTGCGGATGAAGGCGCGCGCCAGGCGGCCAGGCGCCCGGCCGTCCTCGATGCGCTCCTGCACCGCCTGGTGGAACCGGGCAAGCACGTCGCGGACCAGCGCGATCCACAGCGCGTTCTTCGAGCTGTAGTGGTAGATCACGGCCCCGCGAGTCAGGCCGGCCGCGACCGCCACGTCCTCAAGGGTCGCCTTGGCCCCCTGCGACACGACGACGCCCCTCGCGGCGTCCAGGATCAACCGCTTGGTGTCCTGGGGCCCTCGTCCTGCTGTGCGTCCCATCAGTCTCTCTCACGTGCCGTAGCGATATCTCTCGGCGATCAGTGTGCCCGACCACCAGGCGACCTCATGACAGTCGGTGACCCGCAGGCAGGGGCTCATGCCCGGCGAACGGCCCGCCTGCGGCTGTTGAACCTCGTCAGTGCCGCCGGGATGGTGGCCAACAGGTCGCCGGCCCCTCCGGCGAGGGTGGCCACCCGGCTGCGTCCCTGCACCCCGGTGCTGAACTCCACGGCCCGCGCCGTGATACTCTGCGCCGTCTTGGCGAAGGGGCGGATCTCGGCCTCGAGCCGCGCGAAGGCGGCCGTGACGTCATCGGTGTCCCGCAGGGACTCGGCCAGCGTCTTGGCGCCCTGCAACGACGCGTGCGCCCCCATCCCGGACACCGGGTCGATGCAGTGCGCGGAGTCGCCCAGGAGCACGACCCGGCGGGTGTACCAGCGTGGCAGCCGCACCTGCGAGAACCGGGTCAGCTTGGTGTCTCGAGACTTCCGTGCCGCCACCGCGACCGCGCGCATGTCCGGGCCCAGGCGCTCGACCATGTCACAGACCCGCTCGACCAGCATCGACTCGTCCGGCGTGGTCACGCTCGGCACGGGAACAACCGCCATGACCGACGTCTGGTCGGTGTCCAGGAAGGGGTAGATCAGCGACAGCATCCCTTCACGGGACGCGATCACCGCACGCCCGTCGGGCAGGGGCACATCGGCGTTGATCCACACGTGGGACAGGCCATTGAGGTACACGCTGTGCGCTTGGGAGGCCAACGTCAGCCGGCGCACCGTCGAGTGCAGCCCGTCCGCCCCGACCACCATGTCGAATGACTCGGTCGAACCATCGCTGAACCGGGCCAGGACGTCGTGGCTGCGATGTTCCAGCGCCTCGAGCCCGACGCCCAGTCGCGTCTGTACCGTGGCGGGCAGGTGCGCAAACAGTCTCGACAGCAGAACCGAACGGCGAGCAAGGCGCCACTCGCCGTCACCGTCGATCTTGAGCTCGCGGACCCTGCGGGTGCCCCACCGCACCGACATCGCCGGCGCCGCGAAGGTCACCTGGTCGATGATCTCCTGGCCGCCCATGAGTCGCAGGACCCGCACCGCTTGAGCGTCCAGCTGCAGGAGGTAGCTGCTCGGGTACGGCTCGACCTCCTTGTCTACGAGCACGACCTCCCATCCCTCGTGTTCCAACCACCACGCCGCGGCGCACCCGGCCATCCCGCAGCCCACCACCAGAGCCCGTCGGCGAACGGGCCCCACCGTCTCGGATGCCATCCACACTCCAAACTAGTCTGACTCGTCAGTATAGTTAGGAAGGGGAGGCTGTCCAGGTGGTGGTGTGTTCTTACACTTCCGCAACCGAACGGCCAGTGACGTTAAGGAGCCTGGCAAGGGCGGCCGAGATACTTCAGAAAGCGGCCACAGCGATCTTGATCGGCGGTGGCCTGGAGCTTCAGGCAGCGGTCCGGCCGCTCAGGGCTGATCCTCAAGGAGTTCGCGGCCGTTCTTGCTCCCCTCCGGCCAGGCCGTCGACAGTTCCCGCTTCACCGCGGTCCTGGCCGGCATCAAGGTCCACGTTCCGGCCGGCCGTCCCCGTATCCGGCCCGGCGCGGTCGCCGCCGACACGGCGTACTCCTCCCGCACCAACCGCGCCAACCGGGGCTCACACGGCGGCTACCCCGGTCAGCCACGATGCGGTGCTGGCACCGAGCGCGCTCCCGCCAAGAGAGTCGGTGGACCTCTCTTCTTCCTCCAGGCGGCGGGGCTTCGGGTTGATACCGGGTCCGTCGTCTGAGTGACTGTTGCGAAACCGGTCAGGCGGTATCGCGGCGCTCGTCTTCAGCAAGCCGCCGG
>NZ_BMQP01000073.1 GCF_014648175.1 Planobispora rosea | reverse complement strand
GGGCCGGTCCAGGTACCGCTCGACGAAGCACTCACCCCGGCCGAAGGCCGTGACGGCCTCCCGGACCGCGCTGTCGTACAGGTCGTCGATCTCGCCGAAGTGCCGGGCGACCTTGAGGCCGCGCCCGCCGCCGCCGTACGCCGCCTTGATGGCCACGGGCAGCCCGTACCGCTCGGCGAACGCGGTCACCTCCGCGACGCCGCTCACCGGGTCGGGCGTGCCCGGCACCAGCGGCGCGCCGACCTTCTGGGCGATGTGCCGGGCCCGCACCTTGTCGCCGAGCGCGGTGATCGCTGCGGGCGGCGGCCCGATCCAGGTCAGGCCCGCGTCGATGACCGCCTGGGCGAAGTCCGCGTTCTCGGCCAGGAAGCCGTAGCCCGGGTGCACCGCGTCCGCGCCCGACTGCCGGGCGACGCCCAGCAGCTTGGCGATGTCGAGGTAGGTCTCGGCGGGGCTCTGCCCGCCCAGCGCGTACGCCTCGTCGGCGATCCTGACGTGCAGGGCGTCCAGGTCCTGGTCGGAGTAGACCGCCACGCTCCCGATCCCCGCGTCCCGGCAGGCACGCGCGACCCTGACCGCGATCTCACCGCGGTTGGCGATCAGGACCTTGCTCAGCTTACTCATCTGGCACCTCTCGCGCTCCAGGACAGCGGTGAGCGATAGACCGCCGGACGCCACCCGGGCGGAGCCCCGGCCGGTTCCTCCTCGGGCAGGCGCGCCCGTCCGGCCACCAGGCCGACCACGCAGATCAGCGCGGCGAGTTCCTCTTCCGTCGGGTTTCCCGCCACGACGGCCAGCTCGCCGCCCATCACATCGGCGGGTTTCCGTGCTTGCGCTCCGGGAGCGCGGCGTGCTTGGCCCTGAGCAGTTCCAGCGAGCGGATCAGCGTCGCCCTGGTGCTGCGCGGGTCGATGACGTCGTCCACCAGGCCGCGCTCGGCGGCGTAGTAGGGGTGCATGAGGGTGCGCTGGTACTCGTTCACCCGTTCGGCCCGCTTGGCCTCCGGGTCGTCGGCCGCGGCGATCTCCCTGCGGAAGATCACATTCGCCGCGCCCTCCGCGCCCATCACCGCGATCTCGTTCGTGGGCCAGGCGAAGGACAGGTCGGCGCCGATGGAGCGCGAGTCCATGACGATGTACGCTCCGCCGTACGCCTTGCGGATGATCAACTGGATCCTGGGCACCGTCGCGGCGCAGTAGGCGTACAGCAGCTTGGCTCCGCGCCGGATGATTCCGCTGTGCTCCTGGTCGGTGCCGGGCAGGAACCCCGGCACGTCGACGAGGCTGACGAGGGGGATGTTGAACGCGTCGCACATCTGGATGAAGCGCGCGCCCTTCTCCGATGCCTCGATGTCCAGCACTCCGGCGAGGAACTTGGGCTGGTTCGCCACGATCCCCACCACCTGGCCACCGAGCGTGGCCAGGCCGCACAGCAGGTTGCCGGCCCAACCCGCGTGGAACTCGAAGAACTCGCCGTCGTCGACGATCTCCGCGATGACCTCCGCCATGTCGTAGGACTGGTTGGACTCGGCGGGCACCAGGTCGAGCAGCCGGTCGTTGGGCCGGTCCGCCGGGTCGTCGGTCGGTACGGCGGGCGGCGGCATCCTGTTGTTCGACGGCAGCAGGGACACCAGGTAGCGGACGTCCTCCAGGCAGGAGACCTCGTCGGGGTAGACGAACCCCGCCACGCCGGAGAGCGTGCCGTGCACCCGGGCACCGCCCAGATCGTCGTGGCTGATGTCCTCACCGGTGACGGTACGGACGACGTCGGGGCCGGTGATGAACATCTGGGCCGTGCCCTGCACCATGAACACGAAGTCGGTCAGCGCCGGAGAGTAGGCCGCGCCACCCGCGCATGGCCCCAGCATCACGCTGATCTGCGGAATCACGCCAGAAGACTGCACATTCCTACGGAAAATCCCGCCGTATCCGGCGAGGGCGGTGACCCCCTCCTGGATCCTGGCCCCCGCCCCGTCGTTCAAACTGATCAACGGCACCCCGGCCGCCGCCGCGAGATCCATCGCCTTGTGGATCTTCTCGGCGTGCGCCTCTCCCAGGGCCCCGCCGAACATCCGGAAGTCATGCGCGTACACCATCACCTGACGCCCGTGGATCCGCCCCCAGCCGGCCACCACCCCGTCGGTGTGCGGGCGGCGCCGGTCCATGCCGAACTCCGTCGCCCGGTGCCTCCTGAAGGGCTCGACCTCCACGAACGAGCCCTCGTCCAGGAGCACGTCCAGCCGCTCGCGGACGGTGAGCTTGCCCTTGGCGTGCTGCTTCCTCGTCGCCTCCGGGTCGGGCCCGGTGAGAATGTTGTCCTTGATGAGCTCAAGCTCGACAACCCGGTCGCGCATCGTCTCCCGCGGAAGAGCTGCATGAGAGACATCCGGCGAAACCGCACTGTTTAGGTTCATGCGACCTCCTCTCCTGTCAGTGACGCTAGGCAGCGGCGTGACTCCGGCCCACCCCTACACCGGGTCCGGCCCGGCACAACAGGGGTCGGCTTCGGGTGGCGAACGGCCGGTTCCGGGTGCGGGACGTCAGCTCCGGGCGGTGAGCGTCAACTCCGCGTGGCGAGCCCGAAGTCGAGCCCGGAGGGCAGGTCGGCACGGCGGGTGATGTCGAGCTTGCGGTAGACGCGGGTGAGGTGCTGCTCCACCGTGCTCACCGTGATGTACAGCTTCGCGGCGATCTCCCTGTTGGTGAAGCCGGCCGCCGCGAGGGCGGCGACCCTGTGCTCCGCGTCGCTGAGCGTGGCCGCGAGCACGGTGCGCTCCGGCACCTCACCGCTCGGCTGCTTGGGTGACAGCGCGGTGCACAGCGGCTCGGCGTGGCACCCCTGGGCCAGCGTGTAGGCCCTCCCCGTGATCATTCCGGCGCGGCGGAACTCGCCCAGCGCATGGTATGCCTCGGCGAGGTCGAACTGCGCCCGGGCCAGCTCGTAGCGGTCGGCGCCGGTCTGGAGCAGCTCGGCGGCCTGGCGCAGCAGCATCGGCCGGTGCCGGGCCTCACCCAGCGAGGCGAGCACCCGCATGGCCATGCCGTGCTCCCGGGGCGAGCCGGAGCCGCAGCGCTCCAGCTGCGCCTCGACGAGCTGCTGCGCGACCTCCGTACGGCCCAGCCGTACCAGTGCCTCGGCCGCGTCGACGCGCCAGGGCAGGAGGCCGGGGACGTCCAGCTCCCAGGCGTTCATGAGTTCGCCGCAGCGCTGGAAGTCGCGCAGGGCCAGGCCGGGGTGACCGGCGGCCAGCCCGTACCTCCCCCTGGCGTACAGGTAGTGCAGGCCGTACCGGGTGGCGAACATGGCCTCCGGGACGGGCCGGTCCAGCTGCTGGTCCCCCACGGCGAGGTCGCCCATCGCGGTGGCGGCGATGATCAGGCTGGACAGCGGGCCGCCCACGGCCACCCCCCAGCTCGACGCGGGAATGATCTCCAGCGCGGTGGTGGCGTGGTGCGCGGCGTCCTGGAGGTCACCCTGGCGCAGGGCGATCTCGGCGCGGATGGCGGCGAGCCTGGCCTGCCGGCTCGGGGCCCGGCGCGCGGCGGCCTCGACGCTGAACACGTCGCACCACGAGGCCGCCTTCTCCGCCCACCCTCCGTACACCATCGTGAGAAGGGCGTTCTCCACCGTCTCCATGGACATCTCGTCCAGCCGCACGCCCTGGAGCATCCGCTGCGCCGCCTCGAGCACGCGCTCACGCGGACCCCTCGTCAGCACGTCCGCCAGGGTCATGGCGGAGTCCATGCGGCGGCTGGCGGAGACCGAGGTGATCGCGGCCCTGCTGCCGGCGTGTCCGGCGCGCGCCTGCGCGAGGAAGGCCGGGTGGGTGGCGCGCAGCCACGGCTGGAGAATGGCCAGCTCGGCCTGGGCCTCCTGGGTGTCGGCCTCGGCCGACTCGCTCAGGCGGGTGAGCACGTCGCGCGCGTCGTCGAAGCGCCCGTGCCACAACAGCGCCCTGGTCAGGACCACCGCGTCGGCGCCCCGGAGACTGTCGCGACGCAGCGCGCCGGCGAGCTCGGCCAGGTGGGTGGCCGGGGCCCCGGGGTTGATCCGCCACTCGGCGCGCACCAGCATCGTGGCGATCCTGGTCTTGTGCTGCCCGTCGGGGCACTCGCGCCAGGCCAGCCGCAGGTAGGAGACGGCGGCGTCCACCAGGCCCTCACGGAGCGCGTCGCGGGCGGCGTCCTCCAGGACCGGCACGACCCAGTCGGCCTCGACCCGGGATGCCTCCACGAGGTGGCCGGCGACCACGGAGGGCGCCGCGCCCTGCTCGTAGGCGAGGACGGCGGCGCTGCGCTGCAGCTCCATACGCTCGTTGACGCTCACCTCCGCCAGCACGGCGGCACGCGCCTCCGGGTGGCGGAAGCGGTCCCGCTCCAGCAGACCGGCCAGGGTCAGGGTGTGAAGCGCGCGCTGGACGTCGCCGCCCACGAGCTTGGGCAGGGCCTGGGCCGTGTCGAGCACCGCCAGGGCGCGGGCGACCTTGAGCGTGTACGGCTCGCCGCGGCGCAGGCAGGAGACGACGGCCTCGCCGTACTTGACCCCGATGACGAAGCCGGACGGCGGCTCGCCGCCCGAGGCGCGGACGTAGTCCTCGTAGTCCTCGACCAGCGAGGCGGCGAGCAGCGGGTTGCCTCCGCTCACCGCGTACCAGGAGTCGGCGGACTCCTCGGCGGTCTCCTGACCGAGCCGCTCGGCGATCAGGGACGACACGCCCTCGCGGCTCAGCAGCGGCAGCCGCAGCCGCCTGCAGTGGGGCTGACGCGACAGCTCGCCCAGGATGAAGGCGTCACTGGAACGGCCGGGCTCGCAGTGGCTCAGGACGAGGAGCACGGGGGCGAACCTGGCGCGCCGGCCGAGGTAGGCCAGGCACAGCAGCGAGGCCCGGTCGACGTGGTGGACGTCGTCGACGGTGATGACCAGCGGGCAGCGCTGCGCCAGCTCGATCAGGACGGTGCACACGCTGTGGACCAGGTGGGCGTCGAGCTCCGGGAAGTCGTCGCCCTCGCGCTGCGCGGTGAGCATCGCGTTGCCGCCCTCGTCCAGGAGCGCGAGGGCGCGCTCGCGGTCCTGGTCCACGAGCGGCGCGTCGCGGAGCAGCTGCCCGATCACCCCGAAGGGCAGCTCCCGCTCCACCCGTGAGCCGCTGGCGCTCACGGTGAGCGCGCCGAACTCGAAGGCGGCCTCACCGAAGGCCTGGAGTACTTCGGTCTTGCCGGTGGCCACGGCGCCCGAGACGAGCGCCACCCTCCCCTTGCCCTGGGTCGCGTAAGCGAGCAGATCCTCCAGGTCGGCCATCGTGTCGTTCCGGTCAATCAGGCTCATGGTCCTATCTCTCTCGCCTCGCGTGGTGTTCAGCTGCCGGACGCGGTGGCCAGCGCCGGGATCGGCCCGCTTCCGGTTTCCGCGCCCCCGCGCCTGGCCCGCAGGACGGCGGAGCGCACGGCGGCCTGTGCCGCCTCTTTCAGGTCGCGGCCCAGGCCGACTCCCCAGTGGGCGCCGGCGGTGAAGGAGCAGTCCACGTAGACGGCCACCCTGTCCTCGCGGCCCTCGCGGCCCTCGCGGCTCTCGTGGTCCTCGCGGTTCTCGCGGTTCTCCTGAGCGGGTGTCCGGTGGACGGCCACGACGGTGAAACCCCACTGCGCGAGCTGCTCGCGCACGGTGTGGACGTCGGTCGTGCGTGAGCCGTCGACGGCGAAGCCGCCGCCGTCGATGTGGAGCGTGACGGTGACGGGAACGTCCTGCGGCGGGATCGGGATCGGCCGGTCGTCGCCGACCATGTACTCGCTGTCGAAGAGCTCCTTGACCCGCTGCGGCGTGACCTCCTCGCGCGTGCCGTCCACGTGGGCCTGGACGACGCCGGCGAAGTCGGCCTGCAGGGCCCGGGGGAGGTTGAGGCCGTGCCAGGTGCTGAGCACGTAGGCCACGCCGCCCTTGCCCGACTGGCTGTTGATCCGCACGAGGGTCTCGTACGTCCGGCCCACGTCGGCCGGGTCGATAAGCAGGTACGGCATGTCCCACGGCATTCCGCCGGCCTCACGGCCCGTTGCCGCGGCCCGCCGTGCCAGGTCGTCGAAGCCCTTCTTGATCGCGTCCTGGTGGGATCCGGAGAAGGAGGTGTAGACCAGGTCGCCGCCGTAGGGGTGACGCGGGTGCACGGGCAGACCGTTGCACTCCTCGACGACCCGCCGGATGCGGTTGATGTCGGAGAAGTCGACGCCCGGGTCGACTCCCTGCGCGAAGAGGTTCAGTCCGAGCGTGACCAGGCAGACGTTGCCGGCCCGCTCGCCGTTGCCGAACAGGCAGCCCTCCACGCGCTCGGCGCCGGCCATCACGGCCAGCTCGGTGGAGGCCACGCCGGTGCCCCTGTCGTTGTGCGGGTGGATGGACAGGCAGACGTGCTCCCTGCGGGAGAGGTTCCGGTGCATCCACTCGATCTGGTCGGCGAAGACGTTGGGGGTGGTGCGCTCGACCGTGGTGGGGAAGTTGAGGATGATGTCCCGGCCCGTCTCCGGCTGGTAGACGTCCATGACCGCCTCGCAGACCTCGAGCGCGAAGTCCAGCTCGGTGTCGCCGAAGAGCTCCGGCGAGTACTGGAAACCCAGGTCGCACTCGCCGAGGAGCCGCTCGCCGTACTTCATCACGAGCCGGGTGCCCTGGACGGCGAGGTCCTTGCACTCCTCTCTCGTCATGCCGAACACCACGCGGCGGAACAGCGGCGATGTGGCGTTGTAGAGGTGGACGACGGCCCTGGGGGCTCCCCTGAGGCTCTCGACCGTACGGCGGATCAGCTCGTCCCTGGCCTGCACCATGACGGTGATGCGTACGTCGTCGGGGATCCGGTCCTGCTCGATGAGCATCCGCAGGAAGTCGTGGTCGTCCTGGCTGGCGACCGGGAACCCGACTTCGATCTCCTTGTAGCCGATGTCGACCAGGAGCTCGAACATGGCGAGCTTGCGCTCCGGCGTCATCGGACTGACCAGCGATTGATTGCCGTCACGCAGGTCGGTGGAGAGCCAGCGCGGAGCCTTGGCGATGACGTTGTCCGGCCAGCGGCGATCGGCCAGTACGACCGGGGTGAATTTTTGATAGCGTTCGGCCCGCTGTCGCATCGTGTTCACTTTTCCGCTCCATTCCGGGTTTCACCTTCGGAAACTGAGATGGGTCGAGCAGGTGTACGGCGCCAGCACTACCTGGATACGACAGGAGTCAGCATCTCCCCTCGCCCGGAATACGAGGCTGACTTCCGGATAAGCGGCGGTTAGGCCCATGCTTCCGAAGTAGTAGTCGCTGTCGAATGAAATTCTGTACAGGCCTCTCTGAAGCGGCCGGCCGTGCCATTTGTCGACACGCCCGTCCTCGCCGACCTCCGAATCGGCCAGGAGTGCCCAGTGACCGTCCACCGACCGCTCGAGGCGTACGCGGACGCCGACGGCCGGCAGGCCGTGGACACCGTCCAGTGCCTGCGCGGTGATTTCCATGTCGCTTGAGCTCCCCTCTGTGACCGGCCCGGCCGCCCGCGGGTCGGGGGCGCTGGTCTTCGGCCACGGTGTCAGGATGGGCGCACCCGTTATCCGATCGCCTTCGCCGCTCTATCGGCGGACCTCGAAGGCGATCCGGAAGCAGCGCGATAGCGGGTGGATGGCGGCTTTCTCCACCTTCGAATCATCAGCCGACCAGCGGGGGCCACCGGGCCACCGACGATGAGGAGGTCCGAAGGATGATCGAGAAGTGGATCCGCGCCACCGCCCTGACTTTCGCCCTGTGCGCCGGCACGGCGGCGCTGGCGGCCCCCGCCGCGGCGGACTCCACCGAGGTGACGGTCACCTCGGGTGGCCCGGGGCAGGACCCCTGGCGCGCCGCGGGCCAGGACCCGTGGCGCGCCGCGGGCCAGGACCCGTGGGACACCGAGGGCCAGGACCCGTGGTGACGGACTTCCCATTCGACAGCCCGACGGCGTATGGCCACGGAACGTCTGCAGCGCACAGATGAGCGCGCGACGTCCCGTGGCCATACGCCGTCCGCGATAACGCCCTGCAACGCCCTGCGCCAATAGCAATCTGAACTGGGATTATCGGCGGACTATGCGCACGCGCCCACGGCGTGCCCGCTCACGCGGGTGCCCCTCCGGCACCCCGGTTTCGACCGTCCGGAAGACAGCCGGGTCGTTACCCGGCGACAACCCGATCTTACCGAGCGTGCAACGCCTTGAACCGGCTGCAAGCAGCAAGTACCCTTTGCTCTTGAACGCAATCCAAATCGCAGACCTTATCTATATCGTGAATTTTCGGCATCGTTAAACAACTGAAGGTTGTTTTCCCGAGCGCCTGTTGAGCAGCTCCTGCTGAGCATTGACAACGCCATATCGGGCCTCGTGGAGACTCGACGACGTGGGGGCAATCGCTTGGCTGTCGAGAAGTGGCGGCTGGCGTTCAGTCTGCTGGGACCGCTGGAGGTCACAGCTGAAGGACGACGACTGAAACTCGGGGGAACGCGGCAGCAGGTGGTCCTCGCCACACTCCTGCTCGAAGCCAATCGCACGGTGACCATCGGGCGCCTGATGGAAGCCATCTACGGTGACGATCCACCGTCCACATCCAAGGCCCAGGTGCAGATCTGCATATCGGCGCTGCGCCGGCTCTTCGGGCTCTACCACGACTCCAACTTCATCCTCACCCGCCCGCAGGGCTACGTCATCCAGGTCGATCCGGTCGACGTGGACGCCCACCGGTTCGAAAGCCTGATTCAGGGGGCGCGGCGGGCTCAGGCGGAGAACCAGATCGAGCGGGCGGCCAAGATGTACCGCAAGGCACTGGCCGAGTGGCGTGGCCCCGCGCTGGCGGGCGTGGAGAGCAGGCTGCTCGAGTCGGCCGCCCAGCGGCTGGAGGAGCAACGGCTGACGGCCCTTGAGGCGTGTGCGGAGCTGGAGCTGGAGCTCGGCTACCACAGCCAGCTGGTCGGGGAGCTGAGCGAGCTGGTCCAGACGCATCCGCTGCGGGAACGGCTCCGCGCCCATCTGATGAGGGCCATGTACCGGTCGGGCCGCCAGGCCGAGGCGCTCCAGGTCTACCGGCAGGGCAAGGAGACCATGGTCGAGGAGCTGGGCATCGATCCCGGCGACGAGCTGCAGCAGCTCGAACATTCGATTCTGACCTCCGATCCGGACCTCGACCTCCCCCGCGCGCCGGTCATCGATCCGGTGCAGGAGCCCGCCGTGGCGGCGACGGCGTCCGCCCCTGCCTCACCGGTCATGCTGCCCACCACGATCGCCGACTTCACCGGCCGCGATCACCAGCTGCGGCAGATCAGCGCGGCTCTCGGGGCCGCCAGGCGCGAGCCGTCCCGCATCGCCGTTCCCATCGTGGTCATCGTGGGCAAGGCCGGCATCGGCAAGACCACCGTGGCCGTCCAGGCCGCCCACAGAGTCGCCGCGGAGTTCCCCGACGGGCAGCTGTTCGCCAACCTGCACGGTGCGGCGACCCTCCCGGTGAGCCCCATGCAGGTGCTGGAGCGGTTCCTGCGCGTCCTGGGCGTGTCCGGCAGCGCGTTGCCGGAGACGCTGGACGAGCGGGCCGAGATGTACCGGGCGATGATCGCCGGGAGGCGGATGCTGATCGTGCTCGACGACGCGGCCGGTGAGAGCCAGGTCCTGCCGCTGCTGCCCGGCGATCCGGCCTCCGCGGTGATCGTCACCAGCCGCGGGCGGCTCGGCGGCATGCCCGGAGCGGTCCATCTCGACGTCGACGTCTTCGACACGGTCCAGTCGATGGAGCTGCTGGCGCGTGTGGCGGGGGCCGAGCGGGTCCACGCGGAGCCCGCCGCCGCCGCCCGGCTGGCCGGGCTCTGCGGTTACCTTCCGCTGGCGCTGCGCATCGCCGGCGCCCGGCTCTCCGTACATCCCCACTGGACGCTGGAGCGCCTCGCGCGCAGGCTCGGGGACGAAGCACGGCGGCTGGACGAGCTCAAGCACGGCGACATGGGGGTACGGGCCAGCCTGTCGATCACCTACGAGGGCGTCTCCGAGCAGGCGCGCATGCTCTTCCGCCGCCTCGCCATCCTGGACTGCGCGGTCCTGTCCTCCTGGGTCGGAGCCGCGCTGCTCGACGTGCCCTTCTCGGACGCCGAGGACCTGTTCGACGAACTGGCGCACGCGCAGCTGGTGGAGATCGCGGGGAACGGTCGGGGTGTTCACACGCAGTATCGCTTCCACGACCTCATCAGAGTGTTCGCCCGCGAACGCCTGGTGGCCGAGGAGTCCATCACCGAGCGCAAGGCCGCCCTCGCCCGTGTCCTGGGCGCGCTGCTGCTGCTCGCCGGCGCCGCGAGCGATCGCGAGCATGGCGACAACATCCGCGTACGGAGCCCGGACGCCGTCATCTGGCCGCTCCCCGACGACGTGGTGCTGCCGCTCGTCGCCGACCCGATGGCGTGGTTCGAGCGGGAGCGGCTCGTGCTCGTGTCCGGCATCCGGCAGGCCGCCCAGGCGGGGCTGACCGCGCTGTGCTGGAGCCTGACGCTCACCACGGCCATGTTCCTGGAGTACCGCGTCTACATCGACGACTGGCGGGAGATCCACGACATCGCCATGTCGGCCGTCCAGCAGACGGCCGACAGGCGGGGACAGGCGGCGATCCTGCACTCGATCGGCGCCTACAGCTACACCGAGCAGCGCTACGAGGACGCCAGGCGCGCCTTCGAACAGTCGCTGGAGCTGTTCCGGGAACTGGGAGACGAGCAGGGCGCCGGCCTGGCCATCCGCAGCATCGGCATGCTCGACCGCCTCAGCGGCCAGTTCGAGCTGGCCGCCGAGCGGCTGGAGGAGGCGCTGGACATCTTCCGCCGCACCGGGACCACCGTGGCCGCCGCCTACGTTCTGCACAACCTCGGGTGGCTCCGGCTCGACCTGGGCGACGTGGAGGGTGCCCGGGTGATGCTCACCCAGGCGCTGGAGATGAGCTCGGCCGGCGGCAGCAGGCGGATAGTGGCCCAGGTGCTGCACCGGCTGGGCCACGTCCACCTACAGGCCGACGATCCGGCCGCCGCGTCCGAGACCTTCGAGAAGGCGCTCGGCGTCGTCCGGACGATCGGCGACCCCATCGGGGAGGCGTACGCCCTGCACGGACTCGGCAGCGCGCAGGTGCGGCTGGGCCGGCTGGACGAGGCCGCCCTGACGCTCCGGGAGGCTCTGGACGTCGCGGGAACCGCCAAGCACCGCCTGGTGGAGAGCTACATCCTGCTGAGCCTGGGCGAGGTGACCCTGCTCGCCCGGGACCAGGCCGAGGCGGTGCCGCTGCTGCAGCGCTCGCGAGACCTCGCCAGCCACCTGCAGGTCCCGATGACCGAGGTACGGTGCCTGCTCCTGCTCGGCGACGCGCACACGCAGCTCGGCGACGCGGCGACGGCACGTCAGCACCTCCTGGACGCTCAGATGCTGGTCGAGAAGCTTGAGGCGGCCTCCTCCGCGCAGTTGCGCGAGCAGGTGGCGGCCAAGCTCGACGAGCTGAACAGGTCGGACGGACTGAGCAGGTCGGACGGACTGGATGGGCTGGACGGGCTGGCCACCACGGACCCCTATCCCGCTCCGTCAGCCCCTTGAGCTGCGGCCGAACCATTCCATGGGGGAAAGGACGCCTCCTACGATCAAGACATGACCGAGCGGAGGGCACATCATGATTGAAACGATCCTCCCGCCGTTCGTCGTGTCCGCTGACACCTTCGCTGACGTGAACCCCGCCGAGGAGATGCTCTTCCCCGAAGAGGAAGCGGCCATCACCAAGGCGGTGGACAAGCGGCGCAACGAGTTCATCACCGCACGCGCGTGCGCCCGGCGGGCGCTGAAGCTGCTGGGCAGGCCCCCGGCCCCGGTTCCGCCCGGAGTGCGCGGCGAGCCGCAGTGGCCGGCCAACGTCATCGGCAGCATCACGCACTGCGCGGGTTACCGCGGCGCGGTTCTGGGCGAGCCGGAGCAGACCGCGACGATCGGTATCGACGCTGAGCCGAACCAGCCGCTCCCCAACGGCGTACTGGAGGCCATCGGGCTGCCCGAGGAGCGCTCGGAAGTCGCCGCGATGTTGTCGGACAGCCCGGAGATCCGGTGGGATCGGCTGCTGTTCTGCGCCAAGGAAGCCGTCTACAAGGCGTGGTTCCCGCTCACCGGGCGCTGGCTGAACTTCGAGGACGCCCGGGTGACCGTCGACCCGCACCAGGACCGCTTCTCCGCGCGCCTGCTGGTGGACGGGCCGATGGTGAACGGCCGCAAACTGCGCGGGTTCTCCGGCCGCTGGATGAGCGAGAACGGCCTCATCCTCACCGCCATCGTGATGCCCCGGACCGACTGACACCCCCTGCTCGGCTGATCTGCTCGGCTGGCGATCGAGTCACCTTCCCTTCAGGGGTTTCCACCCCCGAGTGACCACGGGACGGGGCCGCACCCCTGCCGGATGTGAGGCAGTCCTGCCAGGTGTGAGGCAGCGACGGCTCCGTCAGGCGGCGCAGGCTTCGGCGACCAGGGTGTCCTGCTGGACATCTCCGCCCGAGACACCCACCGCACCGATGGTGCGACCACTCTCGTCGACGATCGGCAGGCCGTCGCCAGAGGACACCAGCCCGTCGTTGGTGACCTCGACGCCGTAACAGGGACCGCCCGGCTGGGAGATCTGGCCGATCACCGCCGACGGCATCCGGAACAGCGCCGAGGACTTGGCCTTTGTGGACACCCACTCTGCAAAACCGGGATGTCTGACCCCACCGTCCAAGCTCACCGCGGGAACTCTGCTATCCGCCGATGGGAAACTCCGGTGTCCGCCGGCGGGAAGCGCTCGTGTCCGTCATCGGGAAGGAAGCCCTGTCCGCTGACAACCAGGCGCACCTCTGCCGGACGCGCCACAAGCAGAAGCCCTCCACACAGGTGAGGGCTTCTGCTTTTCAGCATGCGATGCGAAATCTCAGGCGGACGCCTCCAGCTCGCTGTCCAGCAGGTCGAACAGCTCGCTGGCGCTGGCCGCGGTCAGATCCTCGTTGTCGTCCGCGTCCCCGTGCAGGCTCGTCCAGCGGCTCGCCAGAGCGCGCAGCCGCGCTCCGATCCTCGCGAACTCGGCCGCGTCGGGTGCGGCGGACTCCAGGGCACGCTCGACCCGCGCCAGGTCGTCGTCGAGCGTGGGCGCCGCGGTCACCCCCGCCAGCTCCGAGAGCAGGAATTCGGCGATCGCGGCGGGGGTCGGGTAATCGAAAATCAATGTGGCGGGCAGACGCCACCCACTGATCCCGGTGAGGCGGTTGCGCAGGTCCAGCGCGGCGAGGGAATCCAGGCCCTGCTCCAGCAGGCCCTTGTCGACCGCGACGGCGTCGGGGCCGCTGTGGCCGAGGACATGGGCGACGTGCGTGCGCACGAGAGACGTCACGGCCTCCTCGCGGTCGGCTTCCTGGACATTCGCGAGAAGCTCACCGAGGGTCGGGCCGGTGCCGCCGCCGGTACCGGCGGCGCCTCGGCGCGCCGAGGGTCGCACCAGCTCGTGGAAGATCCGCGGCACCTCGCCCTGCGCGCGCAGCCCCGCCGGGTCCAGGTGCATGGGGAGCAGCAGGGCGTCACCCGCGCCTATGGCCGCCTCCCACATGGCCAGCCCTTCCTCCTTGGTGAAGGGGGCGATTCCGCCCTTGGCCATGCGCGTCACGTCGGTGTCGCCCAGCGTCGCGCCCATTCCGGTGTCGGCCCACAGTCCCCACGCCAGCGACTGCGCCGCCAGACCATGAGCACGCCGATAAACCGCCAGCGCATCCAGGAACGCATTGGCCGCGGCGTAGTTGGCCTGCCCCGGCGCCCCCAGCGTGCCGGCCACCGAGGAGAACAACACGAACGCCGCCAGCTCGCGATCCCGGGTCAGCTCATGCAGATACCAGGCCGCCACCGCCTTGGCCGCCAACACCGCATCCAACCGCTCAACCGTCAACGCACTGAGCACACCGTCATCCAAAATCCCCGCGGTATGCACCACAGCACTCAACTCCGGCAACCCGGCTATGAGATCGGCCAGCGCAGCCCGATCGGTCACATCACACGCCACCACCCGCACCCGAGCACCGGTCTGCTCCAGCTCGGCCACCAACTCACTCGCGCCCGGCGCGGCCATCCCCCGCCGACTCACCAACACCAGATCAGCCACACCATGCCGGCCGGCCAGATGCGAGGCCACCAGCGCACCCAACCCCCCGGTCCCCCCGGTGACCAGCACACTGCCCGACCCCCAGCCCGCCGCCTCAGGATCGGCGGCCGCAGCCGGCCCCGGGCCGGGGACCGGAGCACGCACCAACCGCGGCGCCAGCAGCACCCCGTCCCGCACCAGCAGTTCCGGCTCACCACAACCCAGCACCCGCGCCCACGCCACCTCGGCCGCATCCATGGGAAGGTCCAGCAACACGATCCGGTCCGGGTGCTCGGCCTGAGCCGAACGCACCAGACCCCACACCGCCGCCGCCGCCACATCCGAGATGCCCTCACCGGCCGCGCCCCGGGTCACCACCACCAACCGGCCACCCTCAACCGCCAACCGCTCCTGCAGCCAGCCCAGCACCGCCCCACTCACCTGCCGGACATCACCACCCCGGCCATCGACACACCACACCACCACATCAGCCGCATCCGCCGCATCGGCCGACCCGGCCAACCCCGGCGATTCGGCCACCTGCGGCAGGCCCAGGCCGAACACATCAGCCCCCGCCAGCACCACCCGGCCCACCGCAGCAGACTCACCAGAGGTGACCGCACGCCACTCCACCCGATACACCGGCTCAACACCCGCAGGCCGCAACTGCGCCGCGGTCACCGGGCGAGTCACCAGGCCACGCACCGACGCCACCGGAACGCCTGTCGCGTCGCAGACGTCCAGCGACAGGGTGCCGGTTTCGATACCCGAGACGCGGACACGGAGTTCGGCTGCCCCCACACGGTGCAGCGACACGCCTGTCCAAGCGAACGGCAGCGACGTCTCACGGTCGTTCTCCTCAGCCAGCAGGCCCACGTGGAGGGCGGCGTCCAGCAGTGCCGGGTGCAGGCCGAAGCCCTCGGTTTCCACGCCGTCGGGCAGGGCGACCTCGGCGAAGACCTCACCGTCACGTCGCCAGGCGGCACGCAGTCCCCGGAACACCGGGCCGTAGTCGTACCCCTGGTCGGCCAGCCTCTCGTAGAGGCCGTCCACCGGCAGCGCGTCGGCGCCCGGCGGCGGCCACGCGGCCAGGGCCACGGGCTCGGCGTCTTCGGCGGTCAGGAATCCGGAGGCATGCCTGGTCCACGCTTCGTCGGCATCGGAGTCGGCGGACCGGGAGTAGAGGTGCACCGCCCGTCTGCCGGTCTCGTCCTCAGCCCCGACCTGAACCTGTACGGCGAGACCGCCCTCCTCCGGCAGCACCAGCGGCTGTTCGACGGTCAGTTCGTCGAGCACTCCGCAGCCGATCTCCTCACCCGCACGTATCGCGAGCTCGACGAAAGCGGTGCCGGGCAGGAGTACGGATCCGAAAACGGAGTGGTCGGACAGCCAGGGATCGTCCTGGCGGGAGAGGCGCCCGGTCATGACCAGGCCGTCCGCGTCCGGCATCGCGAGCGCGGCCGTGAGCATCGCGTGTCCGGTCTTCGCCAGGCCCACGGAGGTGACATCCAGCTGCACCACGGGCGCGTTCTGCCAGTAGCGCTTGCGCTGGAAGGCGTAGGTCGGCACATCCACCCGCCGGGCACCGGACCCGGCGTAGAGCTCCTCCCATGTCACCGGCACTCCCCGCGCCCATGCCCGCGCGATTCCGGTCAACAGCTCCCGCTGCTCCTCCCGGTCCCGACGCAGCAGCGGGATGAACGCCGTTTCCTCGCCTTCGACGCAGGCCGGGCCCATCACCGACAACACCGCGTC
>NZ_BMQP01000072.1 GCF_014648175.1 Planobispora rosea | reverse complement strand
GGCCTGTTCCTGCATGCGTCGCAGCATGGCGGCCATGCGGGCCACGACCAGCATGAACAGGACGGCGGAGGTGACGGCCACGGCCCAGGCGTCGAGCTCCAGCCCGAAGGCGAGCTGCACGATCAGGGTGCCGGGGGCGAGCAGCACGACGGCGGTGAGGGTGAGCAACCGCCGGGGGGTGAGGGAGGGAGCCGCCTCCGGAGTGGCGCGCAGCAGGTCGGGGGCGGAGGGGTGCAGCGCCGCCGCGCCCCAGAGCAGATAGGACCCCAGGAAGGGCAGGTCGCCCAGGGGGAGGTCGAGGATCGGCTCCCCCTCGGTCACGATGAAGATCACATCGGCGGTCAGGAGCATCACCAGCGCGGCGGTGAGCAGGCGGAAGGCCCGCGTCTGCGTGTAGGAGGTGTTCAGCAGCCACATGAGCACGGCCAGCAGCGCCACGTCGGCGACGGGATACCCGAGCGCGACCGTCTGGTCGAAGGCCGACTCGTAGCCGCCGATGCTCGGCTGGATCAGGAGCACCCAGTACGGCAGAGCCAGGCCGACGATGAGGATGGCGCTGTCCAGCAGGGCCTCACGGTCGAAGTGGGAGCGCCGGTTCAGGACGAGCAGGGTGAGGGCGGCCGTGACGAGCGGGTATTCCAGCAGATAGAACAGGTCGGCGAGGGAGGGGAAGGGGTCGGTGCGGGCGATGTGCGTGTAGTGGAGCCACATGAGGTCGCCGCAGACCGCCATGAGCTGGCCGAGACCCATCAGCACCCAGGCCCGGCGGGTCGCCCGGCGGATCGTCCAGCGACCGGCCACCCCGCCGGAGTGCACGGCCGCGGTGAAGGCGGCCACGGCGCTGGACAGGCCGATCAGGGCGTACAGCGCGTCGCGCGGCACGCCGTACGGCAGCAGCAGGAAAACCCCCACGGCGACCCCGCCGCCCAGGAGGTAGACACGCCACAGCCGAGATCTGTCCACGCCGCTCCATCGGCAGAGCCGGCGGGTTCTTGAGGAAACCGGGACGTCGTCCATCTCACTCGGGAGCCGTGCGGGGGAAGGGACATGCGGGAACCGGCGCGCGCCCTTCGCCGGGCGTGGTCAGCCCGGGCTCCCGGCGAAGGGCAGCGACCGGTAGCGGCGGACGAAGTGGCCGGGGGCGAAGGCGCCGCGGCCCGGGTCGACGGTGAAGCGGGGGAAGCGGGCCAGCAGCTCCTCCAGCGCGACACGGGCCTGCAGCCGGGCGGCGGCCGCGCCGAGGCAGTGGTGGGCGCCGTGACCGAAGGTCAGGATGCGGCCGGGCCGCCGGGTGATGTCGAGACTCTCGGCGTCCGGGCCGAACTCGCGGGGATCGCGGTTGGCCGAGGCGTACAGCAGCAGGACCTTGCGGCCCGCCGGGATCACGGCCCCCGCGACGCTCACGTCACGGGTGACGGTCCGGGCCAGCCCCTGGACCGGGCAGGTCAGCCGGAGCAGCTCCTCGACCGCCGCCGGGATGAGCGCCGGTTCGCGCGCCAGCAGCGCGCGTTGCTCCGGGTGGGCGGCCAGCAGCTCGCAGGCGCCGCCGAGCAGGCCGGTGGTGGTGTCGTTGCCGCCGGCCACCATGGTGAACGCGAAGCCGAGAACGCGGAGCAGGCCGTGCGGATCGTCGTCGCCGAAGACGGCGACGAGGTCGGAGATCGTGTCGTCGCCGGGTTCGGCGCGGCGGCGCCGGGCGAGGCCGGTGAAGTAGTCCATCAGCTCGGCCACCGCCTCGGCGGCGGCCAGCGGGTCGCCGTGGGCGTTGGCGGCGACGATCTGCTCAGTCCAGTCGTCGAACCGGGCCCGGTCCGTCTCGGGAACGCCCAGATAGTGCGCGACCACGAAGCCGGGCAGCGGCTTGAACAGCTCGGCGACCACGTCGACCTCGGCCTGCCCGCCGGCCAGGGCGCGGGCGATGCCCTCCACCCGCCCGGTCACGAACCGCCGCACGGCCGGTTCGACGTCGGCGACCCGCCGCGGGGTGAAGCCCCGGCTGACGAGCCGGCGGAACTCGGTGTGCTCGGGCGGGTCGAGCATCACCATCGGCGCCGCCTCGGTCAGGCCGAGACGCTCCCGCTCGCCGTAGGTGAAGGTCAGGCCCTGGGCCGAGGAGAAGGTCGCGGTGTCGCGGGCCGCCTCCCACACGTCGGCGAAGCGCGACAGCACCCAGTAGTCACCCTTCTCGACGTGGTGCGCCGGAGCGTGGTCGCGCAGGTCGGCGTACATGGGGAAGGGGTCGCGCCACGACTGCCCGGACCGCACGGTGAAGGATGGTGACATGTCGTGATACTGGGATTTTCAGGAAGACGCGTCAAGGGACGCCCGCGGCGGCCCGCCGCACGGCCTCGACTGCGACGGCCACGTCGCGCTCGTCTGTCGACCAGTTGCTCACCGATATCCGGAGCACATCCCGGTCCCGCCAGCGGGAGCCCGACATCCACACCGTGCCGTCGGCGATCAGCCGCCCGGTGACCGCGCGCGTGCGCCCGTCGTCGCCGAACGCGGCGCAGACCTGGGTGAAGACCACGTCGTTGAGGACGGTGGCGCCGTCGACGGCCGCGATCCCCTCGGCCAGCGCCCGCGCGTTGGCCGCCAGCCGTTCCACCAGCGCGGCCACACCGGTACGGCCGAGCGAGCGCAGCGCCGCCCACACCGGCACCCCCCGGGCGCGCCGCGACAGTTCCGGCACCTTCTGCATCGGATCCGCCGCCTCGTCGGAGCTGACCAGGTAGCTGGCGTGCACGCCCAGTGCCCGCCGCGACGCCCGGGTCCGGGCCACGATCACGACGCCGCAGTCATAGGGGACGTTGAGGGTCTTGTGCGCGTCGGTGGCCCAGGAGTCGGCGGCCTCGCACCCGTCGACCAGATGCCGCAGACGCGGTGTGGCTCCCGCCCACAGCCCGAAAGCCCCGTCGACGTGCACCCAGGCACCGTACCGGCGCGCCACGGCGATCGCCTCGGGGAACGGATCGAACGCGCCGGAGTGAAGATTGCCCGCCTGCAGGCACACGATGGCGGGACCGTCGCCGCCGGCGAGGGACTCCTCCAGCGCGTCGACCCGGATCCGGCCCTGCTCGTCGGCCGCGACCGGGATCGGCGCGCCCAGGCCCAGGTAGCGCAGGGCGAGGTCCACGGTCTCATGCCGCTCCCGCCCCACCAGCACCCGCACGCGCGGGGCGCCGGACAGGCCCAGCCGGTCCAGGTCCCAGCCCGCGTCCGTCAGCACCTGCTGCCGCGCGGCGGCCAGCGCGGCGAAGTTCGCCATGGTCGCGCCGGTGACGAACCCGACGTCCGCCTCGCCCGGCAGGCCCAGCAGGTCGAGCAGCCAGCGCCCGGCCGCCTCCTCGACGGCCGCCGTGCCGGGGGTGGCGTAGCGCATCGCGGCGTTCTGGTCCCAGGCGCTGGTCAGCCAATCGGCGGCCAGGGCGGCGGGCATGGCGCCGCCGATCACCCAGCCGAAGAAACGCCCCGATCCCATCGCCATCAGTCCCGGCTCGACCTCGGCGGCGAGCAGCTCCACCACCTGCTCGGGCGCGATCGGGTCGGCGGGCAGCTCGCCGCCCAGCCGGGAGGCGAGCCGGTCCGCCGTGACGCGGGGCGGCACCGGGCGGGTGGGGAGTGAGGCGAGCCATTCCCTGGCGTGCTTCACCGCCCGGTCCAGCGCGGCGTCGTAACGGTCGGTGCCGTAAGGGTCGGTGTCGTAATGGTCGGTGTCGTAATGGCCGGTGTCGTAATGGCCGGTGTCGTAATGGCCGGTGTCGTAATGGTCGGTGCTGTAGCGGTCATCGTGCGAAGTCATGTCCCTGCTCCGTCCGGCGGGCCGAGCCGCTCGTCCCCAGGCTCGCCGATCTCGCGAGGCCCGCGAGGTCCCCGAGGTCCCGAGGCCCGTGGAGTCCGTGGAGTCCGTGGAGCCCGTGGAGTCCGTGGAGCCCGTGGAGCCCGTGGAGCCCGTGGAGTCTGCGGGGCCCGCGGAGCTCGGCGGCACGGGCCCGGGCGATGGCCTCGCCGCGGTGTGTGCGACGCCCGGGTCGAGGAAGACGCTCGATACGTGGTTCTGAACGGTCATGAGACTGATACCCAGCCGGGCGGCGATGGCCCCGTCGGTCAGACCGGGACCGACGGGCCCGCGGAGCGGAGACGGAAGAGGACGGCGGCACCCGGATCGGGTCTCTGCGGGGCCGGTCGCCGGATGCGCGCTCGTCGGCCGCTCCCCGTGGTGCGACCCCCGGGAAGCAGCGAACCCCAGGCCGACGGCCTGGGGTTCGTTCTGGTGGACGATACAGGGATTGAACCTGTGACCTCTTCCGTGTCAGGGAAGCGCTCTCCCGCTGAGCTAATCGTCCGCGTGCGAAGACCAGAGGTGGAGACGGGATTTGAACCCGTGTACACGGCTTTGCAGGCCGTTGCCTCGCCTCTCGGCCACTCCACCGAGCGAGACCCGGGGGCCTCAGCCAGAGCGGAAGACGGGATTCGAACCCGCGACCCTCACCTTGGCAAGGTGATGCTCTACCCCTGAGCCACTTCCGCGTGCGTTCCCGGGGAAACCCGGGCTCACGCAGAGAACTCTAGCGAATACCTGGCTGCTCCCCAAACCGGAATTCCGGAGGGGCCGGCCGGAGCGGGAAATGTAAGGGGCTAGCATGGGATGAGCCAGTTACATTCCCTGTGATTCCCCGCGAGAGAGTGACACCCCATGCGCGACAACGAGGTCGTGAACATCGGGCCCGAGCCGCTGACCTTCGACGAGGTCGTCGCCGTGGCCCGGCACGGCGCCGCCGTACGCCTCACCGACGACGCCGTGGCCGCCATGGCGGCGGCCCGCACCCGTGTCGACGAGCTCGCCGAGAGCCCCACCCCGGCCTACGGGGTCTCGACCGGCTTCGGGGCGCTGGCCACCCGGCACATCGCGCCTTCGCTCCGCGCCCAGCTCCAGCGCTCCCTGGTCCGCTCGCACGCGGCCGGGTCCGGCCCCGAGGTGGAGACCGAGGTCACCCGGGCGCTGATGCTGCTGCGCCTGCACACCCTCGCCACCGGCCACACCGGCGTGCGCCCGCAGACGGCCAAGGTGCTCCAGTCCCTGCTCAACGCCGGGATCACCCCGGTCGTGCACGAGTACGGCAGCCTGGGCTGCTCCGGCGACCTCGCCCCGCTCGCCCACGTGGCCCTCACGATCATGGGGGAGGGGGTCGTCCGCGACGCCTCGGGGAACCTGGCCGACGCGGCCGAGGCGCTCAAGCAGGCGGGCATCGAGCCGGTCGAGCTGGCCGCCAAGGAGGGCCTGGCCCTCATCAACGGCACCGACGGCATGCTCGGCATGCTGATCCTCGCCATGGACGACCTGACCCGGCTGTTCACGACCGCCGACATCGGCGCGGCCATGAGCGTGGAGGCGCTGCTCGGCACCGACCGCGTCTTCGCCGCCGACCTGCAGGCCCTGCGCCCGCACCCGGGCCAGGCCGCCAGCGCGGCCAACCTCCGTGCGCTGCTGGCGGGCTCGGGGGTCATGGCCAGCCACCGGGACGGCACCTGCACCCGCGTTCAGGACGCCTACTCGCTGCGCTGTGCCCCGCAGGTCGCCGGCGCCGCCCGCGACACCCTCGCGCACGCCGCCACCGTCGCCGCGCGCGAACTCGCCTCCGCGATCGACAACCCGGTGGTCCTGGCCGACGGCCGGGTGGAGTCCAACGGCAACTTCCACGGCGCCCCGGTCGGCTACGTGCTGGACTTCCTGGCCATCGCCGTCGCCGACCTGGCCAGCATCTCCGAGCGCCGCACCGACCGCATGCTCGACGTGGCCCGCAACCACGGCCTGCCCGCCTTCCTCGCCGACGACCCCGGCGTGGACTCCGGCCACATGATCGCCCAGTACACCCAGGCCGCGATCGTCTCCGAGCTCAAGCGCCTGGCCGCGCCCGCGAGCGTGGACTCCATCCCGAGCTCCGCCATGCAGGAGGACCACGTCTCCATGGGCTGGTCGGCCGCGCGCAAGCTGCGCCGCGCGGTGGAGGGACTGACCCGGGTGCTGGCGGTCGAGATCCTCACCGCGGCCCGCGCCCTCGACCTGCGCGCGCCGCACGCGCCCGCGCCCGCGACCGGAGCCGTGGTGGGTCTCCTGCGCCAGAGCGTGCCCGGCCCGGGCCCGGACCGCTTCCTCGCGCCGGAGATCGAGGCGGTGGCCCGCCTGGTCGCCGACAACTCCGTCGTGGCCGCCGCGGAGTCGGTCACCGGCCCGCTCTCCTGAGGACGGCGGGCGGCGCCCCCGCCCGCCTGAGGACGGGCGGGGGAGGTCACCGGTCTCCGGGGACCACGGCCGTCACCTCCACCTCGATCAGCAGCCCCGGCCGGAACAGGCGTGACACCTCCACGGTCGTGCTGGCCGGGGGCTCCCCGGTGATGAAGCGTCGCCGGACGGCCCCGTACTCCGGCAGGCGCGACATGTCGGTGAGGAACGTCCGGATATGGGTCACGTCGTCGAACGTGCAGCCCTGATCGGCGAGAATGCGGGCCAGGGACTCCATCACGTGCTCGGACTGGGCCGTCATGTCGCCCTCGCCGAGCACGTTCCCGGCGGCGTCCAGCGCCACCTGCCCGGAGACGGACAGCAGGTCCCCGGAGCGTGTGGCGTGGGAGTAGAGCCCGTTGGTCGCTGGGACCGACGCCGGATTGATCTTCTTCACCCCGGTACGGCGGGCCGTCCCGCCGCGCGCACCCCGCGCCTCGCGCGCGACGTGCCCGAACACGGCCGTCAGATCCTCCCCGCCCAGCCCGAGGGAGACCGCCGCGGCCAGGCGCCTCCCGGCCGCCGCGGCGAGTGTCAGCCCCGGCCGCGCGTCGAGCGCCGGGTCCCTCACCGCCACGCCCCTCACCGCCGGGGCATCCACCGCCGGGTCCTTCACCGCCAGATCCTGTACGGCCAGCGCCAGGTCCTTGGCCGCCAGGCCGAGGCCGTACCGCCGCTCGACCGAGTCCCCCTCCGCGACCGGGCGGACCCGCTCGGCGAGCGCCCCGAGCGGGGTGGCGCCCAGGACGTCCAGCAGGGCCCCCGTGTCCACCCCTGCCGCGCGGCCGTACGCGACCGTCTCGGCGAGCAGCACCTGCGCGGGCACCAGCGCGCTCATCACCGCCAGCTTCGTCGCCGCCCCCGCTCCCGGCCCGCCGAGTTCGCGCACCTCGCCGAAGACGCCGAGCACCTCGCGGCAGCGGGCCAGGTCCGCGGGGAGGCCCCCGGCCAGGACCGTCAGCGTGCCCTCCCGCGCCGGGCCCACGCTGCCCAGCACCGGCGCGTCCACCAGTCCCACCCGGGAGGGGAGGAGGCCGCGGAGCGCGGCCACCGCGGCGGGCCCGATGGTGGACATCTCCACCACGAGTGCGCCGTCCCGCAGGCCGGGTCCCGCCGCCGTGAGCACCTCCGTCACGGCCGCGGGATCGCTGAGCATCGTGATGACGAGATCCGCCTCCGCCACGGCCCCGGCCGGTGAGTCCGCCGTGGCGGCCCCCTCGACGGTGCGCGGGGTGCGGTTCCAGGCCGTCACCCTGTGCCCGGCCTCCACGAGTCGCCGGGCCATCGGGGCGCCCATGAGCCCCAGACCGAGAAAAGCAATCACCCGCACGACGTTAGGAACAATCAAGGCATTCCACCAGCGACTATGATTCATGTAAGCCATGCTGAGGAGGAATGTGTTCGACGTCGACGCGCTGCGGCTGCTGGACGCGGTCGCCCGGACCGGCTCGTTCACCGCGGCGGCCGCCGAGCTCGCCTACACCCAGTCCGCCGTCTCCCGCCGGATCGCCTCCCTGGAACGGCAGGCGGGCGGCCCGCTCTTCGAGCGCCTGCCCCGCGGCGTACGGCTGACGCCCGCCGGAGAGCTGCTCCGCCAGCACGCCCTGGTCGTCCTCAACCGCCTGGCCAGGGCCGCCGACGAACTGGCCGGGATCCACGGCGGCTACCGGGGACGGGTCCGCCTGGGCGCCTTCGCCACCGCCAACGTGGCCCTGGTGCCCGCCGCCCTGCGGGCCTTCCGGCGGGAGTTCCCGCAGGTCGAGCTCGTCCCGGGAGAGGGGCCCAGCGGCGGCCTGCTGCGCCGGATGCGCGAGGGCAGCCTGGACGTCGCCGTGGTCAGCGACTATCCGTCCGGGCTGCCGTACGACGACGAGGTCGAGATCGTCGCGCTGGCGGAGGACGAGCTGCTCGTCGCGCTGCCGGGTGACCACCCGCTGGCCGCGGGGGAGTCCGTCGACCTGCGCGAGCTGCGGGAGGAGACCTGGATCGAGGCGCCGCCGCCGGGGCGGCGCACCATGCTCGGTGACGCCTGTGCCCGTGCCGGGTTCACGCCGCGCACCCTCAAGATCAGTGAGTGGACGGGCAAGTTCGGGTTCGTGGCGGCCGGGCTGGGCGTCACCCTGGTCCCCTCCCTCGCGGCGTGGGCGGTGCCGCCGGGTCTCGTGCTCCGGTCCCTGGGCGAGTTCGCGCCGCGCCGTACCGTCTCGGCCGCCCTGCCCCGCACGCCCCTGCCCGCCGCCCGCGCCCTGCTGGAGTTCCTGGCGGGGGCGGTGGCCGGAGTGACGGGCGGGCAGGCGCGACAATAGGGGGGTGCACGACTCCTTCGCCCACGCCGGGGGCCTGCTGGCCACCCGGCTCCTCGACGTCACCACCGACCTGTCCGCGCTGGACGGTCAGGGGTGGTGGGCCGTCGTGGTCGACTACGAGGGGAAGGTCACGTGCGCCCGGTTCGCCGACGTCCGGCCCGCCCCGCTGCCCGCGCCGCGGGCTCCCTGGCGGGGGCCTCACCCGTCGGCCTGGCGCAGCTCGCTCGACCGCGCCGCCTACGAGGACGGCGTGCGCCGCATCCGCGGCCGCATCGAGCGCGGCGACGTCTACCAGGCCAACCTGTGCCGGGTGCTCACCGCGCCGCTGCCCGGGGACCCGGACCCGGTGGCGCTGGCCGTACGGCTGGCGGAGGGCAACCCCGCGCCGCACGCCGCCACGGTGTGCCTGCCCGGCCTCAGCGTGGTCTCGGCCTCGCCGGAGCTCTACCTGTCCCGCGACGGCGACGTGATCGAGTCCAAACCGATCAAGGGGACCGGTGCGACCGCCGCGGACCTGCTGGAGAAGGACTACGCCGAGAACGTGATGATCGTCGATCTGGTCCGCAACGACCTCGGCCGGGTCGCCGCGGTGGGCTCGGTGAGCGTGCCGGCGCTGTGCGAGGTCGAGGAGCACCCCGGCCTGGTGCACCTGGTCTCCACGGTGCGGGCCCGGCTCGCGCCGGAATTCGGATGGCCGGAGCTGTTCTCCGCGACGTTTCCTCCGGGTTCGGTGACCGGTGCGCCGAAATATTCCGCTCTGCGCATCCTCAATGAACTCGAACCCGAGCCCCGGGGGCCCTACTGTGGTGCGGTGGGCTGGGTCGACGCCGATCGGCGGCGGGCGGCGCTGGCCGTGGGCATCCGCACCTTCTGGCTCTCCGCCGGTGAAATCCACTTCGGCACGGGGGCGGGCATCACCTGGGGAAGCGATCCGCGGCGTGAGTGGCACGAGACCGAGTTGAAGGCGTCCCGGCTCATCGCGCTCGCCTCCACCCCCGACAAGGAGATCTGATGGATACACCCGTATGGGTCAACGGGAAACTGATCGACCCGGCCGAGGCCGTCGTCTCGGTCTTCGACCACGGCCTCATGGTCGGCGACGGCGTCTTCGAGACCGTCAAGTGCGTCAACGGCGCCTCGTTCGCCCTGACCCGCCACCTCGACCGCCTGCGGCTCTCCGCCGAGCGCATGGACCTGCCCGAGCCGGACACCGAGGCCATCGCCGAGGGCGTCCGGGCCTGCCTGGCCGAGGCCCCCGCCTGGACGCTGGGCCGCATCCGCATCACCTACACCAGCGGGCCCGGCCCGCTCGGCTCCGACCGCGGCGACCAGGGGACCACCACCGTGATCATCGTCGGGGAGCAGAAGCCGTTCCCCGCCACCGCCGACGTCGTCGTGGTGCCGTGGCCGCGCAACGAACGCGGCGCGCTGGCCGGGGTGAAGAGCACCTCCTACGGCGACAACGCCAGGGCGCTCTTCCACGCCAAGGCCCGGGGAGGCGGAGAGGCGATCTTCGAGAACACGGCGGGGAACCTCTGCGAGGGCACCGGGAGCAACGTCTTCGTCGTCCGCGACGGCCGCCTGGTCACTCCCACCCTCGGCTCCGGCTGCCTGGCGGGCGTCACCCGCGGGCTCGTCCTGGAGTGGTGCGGCGGGGTCGAGGAGGACGTGCCGCTCTCGGCGCTCTACGAGGCCGAGGAGGCATTCCTGACCTCCACGACCCGCGACGTCCAGCCGATCCGCGCGGTCGACGGCACGGTGCTCCCGGCCGCGCCCGGCCCGATCACGGCCAAGGCGATGCGGGTCTTCGCCGAGCGCTCCGGGGCCGATCTCGACCCGTGACGGCGGGCCCGCCCGTGCCCGTGCGGCCTGCGATCGCGGGGGCTCCGGCCCCCGCACGGCTCCCGTACGGCCCGCGTGAGCCGCACGGGAGCGGGCGTCCTGGCGCCGGCGTCAGTAGGCCGACTGGGTCTGGGCGTTGAGCTCCTCCATCTTCACCGTCTTGGCGGGGTCGGTCAGCGGGTCGTCGATCCGCAGGACGTCCAGGCCCTTGGTGATGTCACTGGAGTAGATGTGGCCGTTGTAGTAGTAGGCCGACCACGACCCCGCCAGGCCCTCGACCGGGCCGCGCTCGAAGAAGCCGATCTCCCGGGGGTTGGCCGAGTCGGTGAAGTCCAGGATCGACACCCCGCCCTGGTACCACGCCTGGACCATGATGTCCTTGCCGGGGACCGGGATCAGCGAACCGTTGTGGGCCACGCAGTTCTCGTCCGGCTGCTGCTCCCTGGGGATCTTGAAGTAGCCGCGGAGCGTCAGGGTGCGGTCCTCGGTGAGGTCGTAGACGGCGTTCGCGCCCTTGGTCCTGGGAGTGTTGCGGTCGCAGGTGGCGGCCATGCCGCCGCCCAGCTCGTCACCGAAGACCACCTTGGTGGCGTCGTTGTTGAAGGTGGCCGAGTGCCAGATGGAGAAGTTCTCCTTGTCGCTCACGTGCTGGAGCACCGTGGGGTTCACCCGGTCGGTGATGTCCAGCAGGATGCCGTCGCCGAAGCAGGCGGCCGCGGCCAGGTTCTTCTCCGGGTAGGCCGTGATGTCGTGGCAGCCGCCGATGCCCGGTGCTCCGGCCGCTCCGGGGCCACCGGAGATCTTCGGCGTGGAGACGACCTTGGCGTCCGCGGGCTCGCCGGTGGGAACCTCGATGACGGAGAAGATGTCGTGCGGGCCGGGGCAGGTCGGGTTCCCGGGCTCCGGGCCGGGGGAGGAGACGTACAGGTAGAGCGTCTCCGCCGTCTTGCCCGGCACCAGGGTGTGGGTGTGCGAGCCGCAGGGGGTGCTGACCGCCGAGACGAACTTCGGCTCGGCCTTGTCGGTGATGTCGAAGATCCGGATGCCCTCCCAGCCTCTCTCGTCCGCCTGCTCGTCGTCGTCGCATCCGGGTCCGCCGCGCGGCATGTCGATGGAGAGGAACAGCAGGTTCCCGCTCACCGAGACGTCGTTCTGCTCGCCCGGGCAGAGCACCTGGCTGACGATCCCGGGCTTGGCCGGGTCGGAGATGTCGAACACGGTGAATCCGTCGAAGTTGCCCACGAAGGCGTGGTCGCCCTGGAAGGCCAGGTCGGTGCCCCAGGCCTGGGGACCGTCGAGCGGCGCCTTCGGCGGCACGTTGGCGACATGCGTGACGTTGTCGCTGTGCAGGACCTCGCCGGACGCGAGGCTCTTCCCGGATGCGGCCGGGGCGCTGGAACTCGTCGCGGCCGGAGGCGGCGCGGGGCTCGAAGGTGCCGGATCCGCGCCGCAGCCCGCCGTCACAAGTACCGCCGCCAGCGCGAACGCCACGGTTGATCGCACACTGCCCCCATCGCTTGGATTGTTTTACCTCATTATTGATGTTATGTGGGGTATGTATCGCTTGGGCGGCGCTCTTGTTCTCATTGCGTTGACATTGCCCGTGTCCGGATGCACGGGATCCGAGCCGGAGGAGAGTGCTCCGCTGGTGGCGGAGAGCGGCGCGCCGGTGATCGTCCCCGGTGACCCCGGGGGGCCCGGCCGTACGGCGCGACCGGGTGAGCGGCTCGGCGAGTCGGAGGCCCGGGTGACGGCCGCCGACGTGAGGTTCGCCGAGGGGATGATCCCGCACCACCGGCAGGCGCTGGAGATGGCGGCGCTGGTCCCGCCGAGGTCGTCGTCACAGGAGATACGGACGCTGGCGGAGCGGATCACCGCGGCGCAGCGGCCGGAGATCGCGGCCATGACCTCGTGGCTGAGGTCGGTCGGCCGTACCGCCCCGGGACACGACGACCACACGGTCACGCAGGAGCAGATGAACCGGCTCAGGACCGCTCGCGGCGCCGCCTTCGACAGGCTCTTCCTGACCCTGATGATCGACCATCACGAGGCGGCGGTGGAGATGGCCGGGGTGGAACTGAAGAACGGCACCGACCGGGTCATGCGCGCCACGGCCGCCGACGTCAGCTCCGGGCAGAGCATCGAGATCGCCCGGATGCGGGAGCTGCTCGAACGGATCTGACCCCCGGTCCGGGACACGGGCCGGCGGAGCGCCGGGTCAGGAGCTCCAGAGCATGTTGCTGAGCTCGGCGTCGAGATCCATGAAGTCGGTCTCGCGGCCCGCCGGGACCAGCTCGTAGGTCCGGTGCAGGAACTCGGTGAGGGGAGGCAGCGGCACCTCGAACAGCGCCTGGCCGAAGGGGGAGGTGAGGCTGATGTGCAGGGTCCGCTCGCCGTCGGCGCGCGCCGGCCACACCTGGACGTCGCCGTCACCGACCCGGCGCACGATGCCCACGGTCAGCAGCTCGCGGGCGAAGATCCACTCGACCGGCTCGTCGTTGCCGACGTGGAAGGCCATCCGGATCGCGTAGGGGTCGTCGGCCGTGTAGCTGAGCCCGGCGAGCAAGGGAACGGTGGTTCGGTCGGGGACCACAAGCCGAAGGCCCAGCTCGGCAGAGACGGTGGTGCTGTTCATCGTCAGCCAAACCTTTTCGTCGTCGGTCCCCTCTGCGGGGCTTCCACTGCTGTTCTGATCGGACCTCGTCCGTTCCTATGAGGCGGAACGGAGAGACCCGTAGGAGAGATTCCGCCTCCGGGCCCTTCTGTAACGCACATCACAGCGCGACATTTCGCCACCTACCTGGCTAAACGCCATCAACGGGGTCGTATTTACAAGGGTTTTGCGCATCGTTTCCATCACGGTCGACTCCCGGGCTGCGGGCGTCTCAGGTGATAGAGGTCTAGCCATGGTCGTACGGTACTTCTCCGGATCAGGACGATGCTATGACACCGTAGCGCCCCAATGGCCTCATCGCCGACCCTTTGCCCGCTGTCGCGTCGCGCCACGCCACCACCCCCATGATCACGTCCCCGTCGGCATCACTTCGCGAGCCGGCCCGGATTGCTGTATGGTTTTCCACGTCGGCACCGCGAGGGGCCGGGCAGGGCGGGCGATTAGCTCAGCGGGAGAGCGCTTCGTTCACACCGAAGAGGTCACTGGTTCGATCCCAGTATCGCCCACACGGTAAGACGCAGATCAGAGCCCGAAGGTTGACACCAGCCTCCGGGCTCTTCTGCTGTTGTGGATCATTTGAGTGGCTAACTGCGTGACTACGGCTCCGGGTCGCCTTCGAAGATGCGGTCCATCGCCACGGCCCCACCCTGCAGAACCGGGCGGATCTGCTTGCGGTAGACGATCTCCGTCACCGTCGTGCTGCGGTGGCCGACGAGCCGGGAGATCTCCTCCAACGGAACCCCGTTGTCCGACAGCAGTGACACGAAACTGTGCCGCAGCACTGTGCCGCAGCTCCCGGGGCGTCCACTGCGCCGCATCCACCCCCTCGGCCTCCACGATCGCCTGGCGGAAGTCACGACGGACATCGGCGGCACCCAACGGGGCGCCCGCAGCTGAGGCGGAGCGCACCCGGGGGCGGCGGATCGGCAGGCGGCGTCCGCCCAGCACCATCGATCCGGCCTCATGGCCGTGCCGGACGGCGGTGCGCTCGGGATTGTGCTTGCCGCGCGGGTCGCACAGCGCGGTGACGTCCTCGTCCAGCAGGGCGAACATCACCGCCAGGCCGGACTGCACGGCCAGGGCGAGCAGGCCGTCCTTCATCGGGGCGGCGATGTGTTTCATGGCGATGCTGACGCTGGCCGGCACGGCCACGTCCTCGGTGGCTTTCTGGGCGCGTGGTCTGGTAGGCCTCGCTCACGGTCCCCGTCTCCTTGCTCGGAGTGATTTGGCGATTGCCCGAGACCTACCACCAGGTAGGCTCCGAGGCGGGGACCGCCACTTCAAGTTCTACGAGCTACGGGACGACCTCCGGACATGCCGTCGATCAGCCAATGGCTACGGCACCGCTTGGAGCAGGGGGACGGCCTGCAAGACCTCGCTCCGGGACGCTCGCCAGCCCATTACGACCAGCGACAAGAGGCGCTCGCCGTACTCGATGACCTCAGCGCCGACGACCTTTCCGGCCTCTGCCACGGCGACGCCTCCACCGGGAACCTTCTGCTGACGGCCAACGACCGCATGCTGATGATCGATCCTCGCGGAATGCGCGGCGAGGCCGCCTACGACGTGGCTGTCATCGCACTCATGGCCACCTGGTGGTTGCCGGCGGTGGACACCGTGGCGATCCTGGCCGACACGGTGGGGGTGGGCCAGGAGCGGGTTCAGGCCTGGGTCACCGTTGCCGATGCCGCTCGGGCGTAGCCATCCGGCGGGTCTTCCTGCGCTTTGTGCCTGAGGTTCCTCCTGCGGGTCAACCTCAGAGAGGGTTTCTGCCCGGAGCGTGGGCACCGGGCGCAACCGGCTCGATCTCCTCGGATGCCGCGCCCCGATCCTTGCTTCTATCCGGTACGGCGGGGCGGCCCGCTCTCTGCTCGGGCCGTTTCGGTAGGAAGTCGGCGATGGATGGTCGAGCGGGCACTGGCATAGCTGATGCCTATCGGCGGCTGACCCGTGACTGCGAGCGCCGGTTGCCGACCAGCGGGGTGATGATCCGATAGACGGCAACTGCAAAACTCGCCCGGCGGATCTTACCGATGCGAGATCGACCTTGCTTTCCCGTTTTCATTCGCCGAATCCTTGTCCTCTCAGATGGGAGGCCAATTCCTGAACGGTTCTGTGTTTGAGCCACTCGGCGCCACCGGCATTGAGCTCCTCAAGACCACCGACGAGTGCCGTGGACTCATCGGGGCGCTGTAGGGCGAGTTGCGGGTCTTCCAGGATGAGACCCTGAGGAGGAACCGACATCAATCGGGCGCCAGCGGGTAGACGTGCGCCTGGGTCGACGACAGCTTGCTCATGGGGCGGTCGCTCGCGGGGAAAGGCGAGAATTTTGGTACCGGCGGGCAGTGCCTTCTCGAAGTCCTCGACTGACTTATGAGGCTTCCACTGATCGGCAGGCACCGCCGGATCACTCAGCACCGCGCCCTGGGAAAGCTCAATGAAGACGAGTCCGCGGGGGATGGAGGAGCGCCCCTTGACACCCTTGAGTGGTTCTGTCACGCGCATGCGCAATATGATGCGGTAGTCGAGCACGCCGGTGCCGCTATCAAGAATGGGCCCCTGCTGCCAGCCGCCGATAACACCGGCAGCCACGACGGGTCGGTCCTTGACGAGTTCTTCCGGTGTTTCGTAGGCGGGGAAGTCGTAGTGCGACGTCCGGAGCACAGAAACGTCAAGGGATCCCTTGTGCTGGGCGTATGCATGGCCCTCGGGAGCGTTGGCTTCTGTGCCGGTGGCAGTGCTGCACGCCGATAGAGTCATGATCGCTGCGAGAGCGAGACTGAAGACCGTACGCTTTCTCATGATGCCTCCTTCCTCCGAGCAATCAGGACCAGTGGGGGTTCATATCGGCGATGTGATGAGGATTGTAGGTGTGGATCCACGATCCACACGGGTTTCCGATCCTGGTGACATCCCCGCTCGCCATGCAGCCTTGCGGCTGACCGAACGCGCCGGGCGGCTCGGGAGGGCTCGCTAGCGGCGAATAGTGGTCAAGGCCAGCCGTATGCCCCAGGTGGCGTCCTCGGGGCGGTGTAAAAAGCTCGACGAGGTAGGTGCCGCGGGTGGATCTT
>NZ_BMQP01000071.1 GCF_014648175.1 Planobispora rosea | reverse complement strand
AGCTCGACGCTCCCACTACCGAAGACGCGGCCACGCCATCACATAAGTGCCGTTGCAGTATTAGGAGCTGTTCGAGGTTCGGATCATGTGGTTGAGGTGAGGAGCTTCAGCCACATGATCGAACCTCGAAGGTAGAGCCCGGTCTCGTAGCTGACGGGCCGGCCGCCCCGGCTGCCCTTCTTCCTGCGGTTGGCCACCTGGTCCTTCTTCTCCGGGATGACCGCCTTGATATGACGTCTCCTCAGGTAGGCACGGTTGGCGCGAGACGAATACGCCTTGTCCGCGCCCGACCGCGCCCGGACGGGTGCGGGGCCGGCCGACCGGACCGGGGATGCGGATCTTGTCCACGACGGTGATGAACTGCGGGCAGTCGGCGGCCTGGCCGGGCGTGAGCACGAAAGCCAGCGGCCGCCCGGCGGCGTCGACCGCGGCATGCACAGCCCGATGACGCGTCCGGACCGCCCGTGCCGTCCGCGCCGGGAGTGACCTGCGGCGCATCACTCTCAGCACCGGCGGCTGCTGCTCCAGTACCGCCCCCTTTTCCTCGGTCAGGGCCTGCTCCAGCGCATCCAACGTCTCCCCGGCCACGGCCAGCCCGGCCGATTCCTGATGGGCCCGCACGATGGTGGAGCCCACGCTGACCAGCTCCAGCCCGACCTGCCCGCGCGATGCGGCCTCGGCGATCAACGCCTCCATCAGGGTGTGGAACACCCCGGCCTTGGCCCAGGTGTTGAACCGGGAATACAGCGTGGACCAGGGCCCGTAGCGTTCGGGGACATCACGCCAGCCAGACCCGGTGCGAAACCGCCACAAGATCCCGTTGAACTGATCCCGCAGCCGTCGCGGCAGCGGCCCGGTGGCCGCCACCGGCAGATACGGCTCGATCAACGCCCACTCGGCATCGGTCACATCAAAGCGCACCACGTCCGAGTTCTACCAGCCGCGGTCGGCCCGCCACCGGGCCCCACCTAGATCCGAACCCCAAACAGCTCCTAGCGCGGGCCGTACCTTGGCGGGCGGCACCCCGACCGCCGACTGCGTCTCCTCCACCGTACCCGCGGGCTGGCGGATCGCCGGTTTCCACGGCCGGGCGGGCCAGGAGATGGACCGGCTGGGGATGATCTACACGCCGATCGGCTGACCGGACACGCCGCGGGGGTCGGCGATGATCTTCAATGACATGGCGAAACGCATGTTTCCTCCGTGTCCTTGCAGTCGTATGGTCGAAGATTCCGTGTGACACGACCGCCCGCTCCCCGGTTCGGCCATCCGGCCCTCGAAGGGCCCGGACCGTCGCTGCGACCCGGGCCCAGGGACGGATGGAACCGCGCAGCCGGCGGCACGCCACGCATGGACCTTCTCATGTACCCGGAGGGACACCATGCCCAAGGCTTCCCGAACGCTGCGAGCGGTCTTGACGACGATCCTGATCGTCATCGCCCCGGCGTCCCTGGCCATCACCCCGGCGAGCGCGGCCGCTGACGCCTGCCGGTTCGTACCGGATTCGCTGACCGCCGTCGACCTGCAGGAGGACGCCGAGGAACAGGACGAGGTCTTCCTCAAGGTGGGCGGCGACTGGTGGCCGAGCTATCTGACCTCGGCGACCTTCGCCCTCGGTCAGACGCGCGGCATCGGAACCGTCAGCGAGGAGTTCACCGACCGGATCCGCCTGGAGCTGTGGGAGGACGACACCTGGCCCAACGGTAACGATCTCATCGATGTGCGGTACGTCTCCGAGGGCGGCGCGGTCAGCTGCCGCAACCAGCCGTTCTCGGTCTCGGTCGGCTTCACGGACGGCGACGCCCACTACCTGCTGAGGGCCGTCGTGGGACCGGCCTGACCTTTCGCGGGGCCCGTGCCGTCCGGGGCTGACGCCGCTCCCGGCCTCGGGTGTCCGGTGGTCCTAGGTCCAAGGTCCCAGGACATACCGACCCGACGTCCGATGCCGTAGGCCGCGGCGGGCGGCATAGTCGTCCCGAAGCCAGCGCAGTGCACGCAGGGAAGGCAGGGGCGATGACCGGACCGGACGGACCGAGCCCGGGCGCCGCCCACCCCAGCGCCCTCAAGGGGTGTGCCAACAAATGTCCGCCGGTCCGGGTGCAGCCATGACAAGCCACCGGACCACACACGGACGAAAGGCACACCCATGTCCGCAGCTCAGTCCCCGGCCCGCGGTCAACGGCCGGGATGGAGCCTCGCGCTGCTCGCACTCGGGCACCTGATCATCAGTCTCGACTTCACCATCATCTATGTAGCCCTGCCCGACATCGCCACCGATGTCGGCTTCACCCCGCACACCCTGCAATGGGTGGTCACCGCGTACGCCGTCCTCTACGGAGGCTTCCTCCTGTTGGGCGGCCGGCTGTCCGACCTGATGGGACGCCGGCGGATGTTCGTGCTCGGCATGGCGCTGTACGGCGCGGCCTCCGTACTGGGCGGCCTGGCCACGGCGCCGGCGGTGCTGCTCGCCGCACGCGCCGTGCAGGGTCTCGCCGGCGCGGTGCTGTTCCCCTCGGTCCTGGCCCTGGTCAACACCGCCTTCGCCGAGGGCAGGGAGCGCAACCGCGCGCTGACGGTCTGGGCCATGGCGGGCGCCGGCGGGCTCACCGCGGGCTCGCTGGCCGGCGGGGTGCTCACCCAGGTCCTCGGCTGGCAGGCCGTGTTCTACGTCAACGTTCCGCTGGCCGCCGTGGGTGCCGTCGCCGCCTTCGCCCTGCTGCCCCCCGACGGCCGCGTCACCACAGGAAGCGTCGACGTGCCCGGAGCGCTGACCGGTACCGCGGGCGTCACGTTGCTGATCTTCATGGTCACGCACGGCTCCGAGGCCGGCTGGGCGCGGGCAGAGGTGATCGCCGCTGCCGTTCTCGCCGCGGTCCTGCTGGCCGCGTTCCTGCGCCTCCAGGTCCGCGGCCGGACACCGTTGATGCCGCTGCGGCTGTTCCGCAACCGCGCGCTCAGCGGAGCGGTCGTGGTCATCCTCGTCTTCGGGCTGACGATGCAAGCCGTGCCGTACTTCCTGACCCTGTACTTCCAGGACGTTCTCGGCTTCAGCGCCCTGGAGACCGGGCTGGCGTTCCTCGGCCCGACCCTGTCGATCACGGCCGGCAACGTCCTCAGCGAGCGACTGATCCACCGCTTCGGCACCCGGAGCACGCTGATGATCGGCATCGTCGCCAATGCCGTGGGTGCTGCGCTCCTGGCCCCCGGTATGCATGCGGACGGATCCGTCCTGACCGTCCTGGTCGGGGTCGTCGTCATCGGTCTGGGCATGGGCATCACCTACGAGGCCATGTGGGTCGCCGCCGGCACCGGCGTCTCGGCGGGCGAACAGGGCCTGGCCTCAGGGGTGGCCTCCACCGCGCTGCAGGTGGGGACCGCCGCGGGTCTGGCTGTTCTCGTGGCCGTCGCCAACCACGACATCGCAGGGCTGTCCGGGCAGGCCCTGCGCGTCGCCTCCGCCGACGGCATGCGCGCCGCCGTCTACATCCTGGGCGCCGTCATGCTGACGGCCGTCCTGGCCGCCCTCAGGCTCCCCGGTCCGCGTACCCGGGTCGCCGCAGCCGCGTCCCCGCCCGTCCCCGACCCGGTCGCCGCCGACCTGCCGCCCACCGGCTGAGGGCGCCCGCGGCTCCGGCGTCCGGCCACCGCCGCCCCGCCTCCGTCTCGCTGCCCGCGATTCCGCGGGGGCATTCCGCCCAGCACGGGCCGGGAACGACGGGGACGGCGGGGCGGTGGTGGCGCGTGGCCAGAGAGGGGACCACTGATGTCACACGTCTGATGTCACACGTCGGCACCCGAGGTCGCGTTCTCGGAGCGGTGTGAAAAGCTCAACGAGGTAGGTGCCGGGGGCTGATCTTAAGCGGCTGCTGTTTCGGGCGTCGAGTCAGTGGCCGGGGCGGCTGCCGGGTGGAGCCGGCTGGGCGGGGCGAGCAGGGCTCGGCGCAGGTCGTGCAGGGTGCGCAGGCCCTTGGAGGTCATGGTGAAGCCGCGCCAGCCGCCAGAGGCCCGATCCAGCACCGCCCACACCAGGCTGACGCAGGAGGTCTCGCCGGGGAAACGGCCGATGACCTTGACCCGGCGGCGGGTCTCACCGAAAGTGCGCTCGATGAAGTTGGAGTGGCGGATGCGCTTGTGGTGCTCGATCGGGAAGCGCAGGTAGGTCGTCAGCGAGGCGCGGTCGGCCAGCAGGCTCTTGACCGCCGCCGGATAGCGCCCGTCCCAGGCCTCGGCGAAGGCGTCGATGCGGGCCTGGACGCAGGCGACCAGTGCTGGGCCCGGCTCGATCTCCTTGCCGTCCTGCTGCAGGCCGCCGACATCGAAGATGTCCCAGAAGGCGGCCTTGACTTCGGCCTGGTCGCCGGTGCTGACCTTCGATAGCACGTTGCGGTATTTGTGGATCACGCAGCGCTGGCGCAGCGAGGCCGCAAAGACCTGCTCGGCGGCCGGGGCCAGGCCGATGAAGATGGGCTTGCCGCCGGTGGTGATGCCCCAGGCGGCCAGCACCGGCTCGGCGCGCTGCCCGTGGTGCATCTTGAAATGGCTGGCGTCCAGGAACAGGTAGTCCAGCTCGACGTCGGTCAGGTCGCGGCGGCACCAGGTGTCGTATTCGGTGACGATGGCCTGGCAGATGGCCGCCACCGTCGATTTGGACAGTGCCGCCTCCGGGCCGAGCGCATCAGCCAGGGCGCCCTGGACCTCGCGCACCGACAACCCGCGCACGAACGAGGCGATGACCAGGCTCTCCAGCGCGTGGGTGCGACTGACGCCGGTGCCGAACAGTCGGGAGGCGAACTTCTCGGTGGTGCCGCGCAGCTTCGGGCGGGCGATGGTGGCCGGGCCGCTGGTGGTCTTGATGGTGGTGGGGCAGTGCCCGTTGCGGTGGCCGGGCCGTACGGCCTGCTCACCATCGGCGACGGCGGTGGCGCGCTGGTAGCGGGCGCGGCTGAGGAAGGCGTCCACCTCGGCCTCCACAGCGGTCTGGATGATCAGGCGAGCACCGAGCCGGGCGACGTCCTCGATGACCTCGACCAGGTCACGCTCGGAGGCGAACAGGGCGTCGACCTCGGCGCGGATGGCTTGAACGGGCGGTAGTGTGCGTGCCACGAGCGTAGGTCCTTGCGTAGTGCGAACTTTGGTCGGTTCAGCACGGCAACCTACGCTCGTTCTCTTTTACACCGCATCTCGGACGCGGCCGGTCCTCATCGCCCCTACGAGGGGTCGCAACGCCTCGCGAACCGCCTCAACGCTTTCCTGCCGAGCCCCGGTGAGGAAGCGGTCTTGAAGGAGCGGGCTCGGGGCACCCCAGCCGTGTGCCCGTCATCTCCTGGTGAGCGGGAGGCGGCTGTCCGTCGCGCCTGAGGACTTCAGTAGTCCAGGGCGGCGTCGGCCAGGGCGGTGACCTCGGCGGCCGAGGCGCGGAAATAGCGGGCGGAGGTCTCAATCGAGGCGTGGCCGAGCAGGGCCTGGATCTGGGCGGGATCGGCACCACCGCGGCGCCCCGACTGGCGGTCGTCTTCGCGGCGCGAGCGGCCATGACGCGCCGTCCCCTTCTTATCCGGGGAGTTTTCCCGGCACTGGCCTGCGGGCCGCGCCGACGTTATCCGGGGAGTATTAGGGTTGGTGGTTGTCTCGATGCGATCCTTCTCGCCAACGCCTGTCAGCGAGCCATCACCTCAATGACGCCGTATCGATCAGTTGTCTGGCCGCTCCGCTACGTCCAGATCCCGTTCGATGAGTGAACAGCCATGTGAGCTGGTTCGCCGATCGGTCATGGTTTGTCAGACGAAGATGGCGTTCACGGCGTTGCTCACCTCCGCGAGAGAGACTTTCTCGCGTTCGCGTTCGAAGGTGATCCACTGTTTGCCTTCCGCCGCGATCCCTTCCAGGACGTGCAGGGCGTTGCCGAGGCCTGCCGTGTCGAGGGTCATTTGTGAGGCACCCTGTGGGTCTTTGTCTTCCTTCTCGGTGACGTCTGTGGGTGGATCGGTCACTTTGACCTTGATCGGATCGCCGTTGGTCAGCGTCAGCTCAAAGACGTTCTCCCCGCTATCGGTCTCGGCCACCTGGACGGAGGTGAACGCGTCGTAGCGGTAGTTGGTACGTGCCAATCGATGGAAGGTGGCCTTCCGGAAGTCGAGGTGCACCGTCAGCTGCCGCACACCGTCTTTGGTGAGTAGGAAAAGCAGAATCTTGTACTTCGAGTAGCGCCATGGCCCGTTCTCGATGCGTGCCCGGTCGTAGGAGGGCGTGGCGGGCGCCTCGATGAAGGCGTGAGCCAAGACGTCCTGCCGCTTCAGCCTGTAGAGGGCCATCGCCCGTTCCATCAACGCCTTGCGGTCACACTCCAGCCAGCGGGCCATCTGTAGATCATCCGGTCTGTCGGCGAGCTTGCTCTTCCACCGCTCGCAAGCCGCCTGGCGGGCGGCCCACAGGCGCTGCTCCTCCGCCTTGTCGGCGGCGTGGCGCTTGTACTCCGCGGCGATGCGCAACCAGAGGCGGGCTGTCGACCAGACCGAGATCACAGCGACGAGCGCGGTCAGCGACACAGTGAACGCCGTGACGTGCGCGCCGCTCCAGATCAGGAAGATGCCCGCCGCAGTCGCCGCAATGGCGGTGAGCACGCACATCGCTTTCCTGGACCAGGGGACGCGCAGCTCCTTGCGGTAGTCCCATAGGCTGCCTGCCTGCCAGCGTCGCGCGACATCAGCGACCAGGTAGCGGGTCAGCCAGGCGACTTGCTTGGCGTTGACCGTGCTCTCCCGGTAAATGGTGACGACCTCATCACGCAAGGCCCGGCGCACCCCCGCCGTCTCCGACAGCCAACGGGCCTTGTCCGCGCCGCGCGGGGCGTATAGCGCGGAATAGTGGTTGAACTGCTGGTCGATCTTGCTGGCGAAGCCATCACCGCGCCTGGTGGTGGCCGGTCGGCGCAGATATTCGCGGTCCTTCGCCTGGCGGCGCTCCTTCTTGCACCGCCACTCCACACCGATGCGCACACTCGTGTAGCAGCTGGCCGCCAGAACCAGCAGAGCAGCCACCGCTGCCGTCCCGGTGTGCTGCCATGCCGTGACGCCGATGAAGCCGACGCTCACCAGGGCCAACGCGGTGGTCACCGCCGCTCCGGTCCAGACGCCGAGTCCGATGCGGACAGGATCGGCCGGCCGGACCCGTGCGTCGCGGGGATCCGGCTGGAAGAACTTCCAGGCCCGGCCCAGCCGGTCATTCGCACAACGGTCACTCCTGGCCGCCTCGAACGCGTGCGTCCACAGGGCGTCCTCAGCGGAGCTGTCCAGGAACATCTCCATGTGCTGCAGAACGTCGTTGCGCTGCTCGTCGGTCAGCTTCTGGAGTTCCTGCTCTAGGTCAGCGGCCCCGTTCTCCGTTGGACGGGATGTCAGCAGATGGTCGATCAGTTTGATCGCATCGGCCCACTCGTCGTCGGCTTTGACGACGCCGCGCACGCAGCGCAGCATGGTGATCTCCGTCGGCGGCACCTGCTGCAGAGTACGTCCGCTGAGCAGGGCCAGCAGCAGGTAGAAGCAGGACAGACCGTTGATGTAGTGGCGCAGGACCACGGCGTCGCGGAGGTGCTCACGCGCCTCCCGAGCCATCCCGGCGCGCAGGCAATTGAGCCCGACCTCGAAAGTCTGCTCGGGTGAGAGGGCGGCTGTGGCCTGGTAGACGTTGACCGGCCCGTGGATGGCTTCTGCCTGGACGGCGACGTTCGCCGAGTCCATGGCGAGGTTGGTCGGAGCGGAGGAAGAATCGTTCATAGGACGCCCCGGATGGCCGCGATAACGGCTGAGACGTGCGCCGCCAGCTCCGCCACCTCCGCCAGGAGCCCGCGGAGTTTCTTGAGCGCGATCACCGCTTTGCTTCTGCCCTGCTCGGTGCTCTCCGACAGCGATTCGGCGGCGACGGTGATCTCTGCCTCCGCCGCGGTGAAGGTCTCCTCGTCCACTTCCTGAGCCTTGCGCGCCCGGGCAAGCCGGTCGCGCAGCTCGGCGAGCTGGGTGACCGGGTCGGCGGCCTGGGTCTGGGGCGGGTGGCCGATGGTGACGTTGCCGTGGATGTGTCCAGCCTGCACGCCCACCCGGGCATTGTCGCGGGCGACGTTCTTCACGCGGTCGGTCATGCCTTTCGCCTCTCTCGCCGTACTCACCGGATGGTTGTCGTGCTCTGTGGCCAGTTCCTGAGCCAGGGCCACGGCGAAGGCGGCGGCGTTGGCCGCCGCCTTCGGCTGCCAACTCAGGCCATCGGTCGCGGTCTTGGTGCCGTCGGCGCGGTCGCTGATGCCGCGTACCACGGCCATGGGCAGCGACCTGTTGTGGTGGGCCGCCTGGGCCACGCCGGCCGACTCCATCTCGATCGCGAGCGCGTCGTTGTAGGTCTGGCGCACCCACCGGGCGTGCGCGGAGATCGCCGAATCCTGTACGACCTCGCCAGCCGCGATCGGGCCGAAGCGCACCGCGGGCACGGCCGCGTCTGCCGGCAGGTGACGGGTCCAGCTCTGGGTGCGGTAGAGATGGCGGGCGATCTGGTCGGTCTCGTGGTCGATCTCCCACGCGCGCGGGCGGGCTTTGAGGCCGTCGTCTTCGCTGGTGCCGCCGTGGTAGGCGTACACGTGCGTGGCCACCACCACATCGCCCAGGCCGATGCCGGGCCACAGGGCCCCGGCGACCCCCACAAACAGCAGCGCCGACGGCGAGAACTCAGCGATCGCCCGCTCGGTGATCACCGCCGAAGGGTGGTTGCCCTTACCGACCAGCCCCAGGGCCACCCGTGGTCCGTCGCCGGCGAGGCGGCCGAGCTCGAAGCGGGTGCCCGCGGTGTGGCGGTGCACGCGCACGTTGGTCAGGTGCCCGCGGACAGCCTGATACTCCAGATCCAGCGCGGTGAGAATCACGATCATGACCATCGACCTCCTAAGGCCGAGTCATCGGGGGATTGAGGACGTGGACCGGACCCGCCCTGAAGAGCCGGGCGGGCCGCCCGTTCGGGGTCTTGCGCATCGGGCCGTCGGCGACGATGAAGCCGCGGGTGCCCTGGACCTTGCGGTAGAAGTTACGCGGATCGAGGCGAACACCCCAGACCGCCTCATACACCTGCTGCAGCTCCGAGATGGTGAAGGTCTCGGCGCAAAACGAGGTAGCCAGGGCGGTGTGCTCGAGCTGGATGCGCGCGCGCTCGACCCCATCGATGAGGATGCGGCGATGGTCAAAGGCCAGCTTCGTGCCCGGCGCCAGAGCGTGCTCCACCGACGTCCAGCAGGCACCCGCGGCGTCGGTGCCGGCGACCGGCTCGGGCAGGCGGGGCGCGATGGCCAGGTAGGCCACGGATACGACGCGGCCACGGGGGTCACGGCCCGGCTCGCCGTACACGGCCAAGGGCTCCAGGTGCACGTCGGGCAGGCCTGCCTCCTCCGACAGTTCGCGTCGCGCCGCCGCCTCGATGTCCTCGTGCTCGTCACATAGGAAGCCGCCCGGCAGAGCAAGAGCCCCGAGGAACGGGTCAATGCCGCGTTCCACAAGCAGGACGTGCAGGCGCGCCTCACGCAGCGTCAAGATCACCAGGTCGACCGCGAGCAGGACGCGTGGTGGCTGCCATGGGGGGTCAGGCATGAGCCCACCATAGCTTTTTGTCAGATCGACAGGAAGCCCTTGCAAGATACGGGGAATGACCCTGTGGCGGAACCGGAATGCACATTAAGTCGGTTCGGGCAGCTCAGCAGGGTGGCCAGGGCGGGGCGTCCCAAGGCGTTGGCATGCGTTTCGGTGCCGCCGCAATCCAGAATCCGATCAGGGGCTGGGGGCCGGAAGTCCTCAGCAGCAGAAGTAGATCAAGCCCTTTCATAGGGCTGTTTCACAGTCAGGGCGTTTGCACCGATTTATGGAACACGGTTTTGTCCTGGACGCTCGATCGCCGCTCCGCTGCTTTATAGGTGATCACCTATGAGACAGAACCCGTCGCCATCACAGCATGCCGACCCATCGAACCTCCTTGGGTGGTTTGCCTTGAAAGTGGGGGTGTGAGGCTTTTATGGCGATGGTCTATGGAGGTGCGCAAGGTCGGCAGTGGTTCCTCCTCGGAGAAGGTCCGGGCTACGCCGCCCGGCAGCTGGCCTTGCTGTTCACCGTGGGCACAGCGCTGACCACGGTGAAGGTGCTGTCGGTTCCAGGCGATCAGCGTCCATTGTTCATCACGCTTGCCGTACTGCAGGCGACGGCTGCCGCAGCCGGCTGGTGGCCCGTCTGGCTGCGGTTGCATCCGTGGGCGCCGCTGGTGTTGTGCCTGCCCGCCTTCGTGGTCCTGTCCGCTTCCATCGTGTAACCGCTGAGCCTGACCGGGTCCTTCGGACGCTCGTGCAGAGTGACGCCGGCACCGGGCAGGGTGATGTCCCTGGACGCCTTTGGGGGCGGCGTGCCCGTGGAGGGCCCAGGTCGGCGATGAGCGGCTCGCTGACCAGTCCGAGCAGGACGTCGCTCGCCCCGGAGCAGCTCCGGGACGAGCGAAGGCCGGGATCCCGGCGCTCCGAGTGTCGACGGCGTCCGTTGCGGACAGAGCTCTGGCCGCCCCAAAGGCGATCACCCGCGGCCCGCCGGGGCGCGGCACCACATTGTCGGGACGGAGGTCGCCGTGCGTCATCCCGGCGTGGCGGACGGCGACCAGCGCCGTCACCATGCCGACCGCGAGCCGGTGTAGCACCGCGCTCCGCATCCGGTGAGCGTCCCAGGTAGACCGTGTCCCAACCGGCCGATGATCTCGTGCCCGTTCACGTGTCCGGGATCTCCCGGGCCGATCGGCCCGGGAGATCCGGCGCGACGGTCCCCCAGCGGTGACCATCGCGGACCACCGGTTATGAGAATCGCGACCGATAGGGAGCGGTCTTTCCGCCGAGATCGCCAGAACCGTCGGTGACTCCGGTCGTCCTCCGCGTTCACCGGCCGCCGGGGAGCGCGGATCGTGGAAGCGTCAGGAGCAGACGGTATCCCGAGCGGGCAGCACGCCATTGAGCAGGTAACGGTCGACGACCTTGTCGATGCAGGTGTTCCGCCGGGAGAAGAGCCCTGCGTACACGGTGTGCCGGAAGGCGCCGCGCAAGGTGACCAGACGGGAGCCGGTGAGGGCGCGGTGCATGGCTATCTGACCGGTATAGGTGGCCGCCGGATCGCCCGCCGCCCCGACCATCAGGACCGGAACGTCGTTTCCTATCCTCGTCGGGGGCTCGGCGGGTCCGACGGGCCAGAAGGAACAGGGGGTGAGGTTCCGCGTCAGCGGGCCGAACAGGGGCTCGTCGGCACGGTGGGCCCGGATGTCCCGGTAGTAGACCTCGGGGTCGCGGGACACGGCCCGGTCCGCGCACTGGATCGCGGTCTGCGCGCTGACATATCCATCAGCGTCCGGTGCGTCCAGCCCGGGAATGACCTCGTCCAGGATCGGGGTGGGAGTGACCTTCATGCCGCGGGCGGCATCGTGCAGGACCCGGACGTCGGCGGCGAAAGCGGCGTACGACTCGGTGTCATCTCCGGCGGTGACGTTCCACAGGAGCATGGGCAGCACGCGGCTGTCGACGCGGTGGCCGCCGACGCGCAGCGGGTGGCGATCGGCGGCCCGGCTGATCCGGTTCACGGTGGCCAGCACCTCGGCGGGGCTGGAGCCCAGGCGGTAGCGACCGTGACGGTGGGCCGCCCAGGCCGCCCACCTCTCCAGGGCCGCCGCCACGGCCGGTCCCGCCGTCCGCGTCAGGTCGGGACCGTACAGGTGCGGGTCCAGGGCGCTGTCCAGCACGACCCTGTCGGCGTGGCCGGGGAACAGCTGCAGGTAGACCGCGCCCAGATAGGTGCCGTACGACGAGCCGAGGTAGGACAGCCGCGGCTCGCCGAGGACGGCGCGGACCACGTCCATGTCCCGGGCGGTGTTGCGGGTGGAGGCGTGCGGCAGCATGTCCCGGTGAACCGCGCAGCGCGACGCGAGGTCCTCGGCCAGCGTCGCTGTCCGCTGGAAGGAACGCCGGTCCGGTCCTGCGGAGCCGACGGCGCTCACCGGCCAGCCGCAGTTCAGGGGGGTGCTGCGCCCGACGAACCGCGGGTCCATCCCGATCAGGTCGTAGCGGGCCGCGACCTCCGGTGCGGCCTGTCCGAGCTTCAGGATGAACGGCATCGCGGGAACACCCGGGCCACCGGGGTTGTACAGCAGAGCTCCCCGCCGGCGTTGGGGATCGGTTGCGGGCAGCCGGGCCAGCGCGACCTTGATGGTGCGTCCATCCGGGCGGTTGTAGTCGAGCGGCACGGTGATCTCGGCGCACCGGGCTCCGGCGTCATCGAGTTGCCCGCCCACTGCGTCTGCCGAGCCGTTCCGGCAGCGGTGCCAGGCGGGTTTCTGCCGCTCGAACCGTTCGGGCCCGCTCTCCGGTGAGCCGTGGCCGCCGGTTCCGGCCCGGGCGATCCCGGCGGCCGGGTGCGCGCCGGCCATGAGAACGCCTGCCAGGACCGCCATGGCCGCGGTGGTGGCGGTCTTCCATTTGTGCATCGAGTGTCTCCCTCGGATGTGGTCCGCGGCGCGGTCGCCCCCCGCGGATCTGTCTCTGGCGGGCCCGTGTCCGGCGGGCCGAGAGATCCGCGGGCGTCCACGGGTGTCCCGCGCCCTGCGGCTACGAAACTAGGCCCGGCGGCAACGTCGGCGCGTCGGCCTCCGGCCGGATCTTCCCCGCGGCGGCGTGACGTGCGCGCAGGCCGCCGTATGTGTCGGTGACACCACCTCTGGCCAGGCGTTCCTCTCGAACGCGGTCGAGGCGGGCGCCTCACGGGCGTGGGCCGTGTACGACTCCAGGATGATCCGGCGCGGGTCGTCCCGTCCGCGGGCCGTCTTCCCATGCCCCGGGACCCGCTACCGTTTCGGTCGTCGCGAGGGCTGTTCCGTGACCGGCCACGGATCTCCGCCTCGTTCGGAAGGTGCGGTGCATGCTTACTGTTCTACGGCGGGAGACGACTATGGCGAGTGCCCCGGAGGGGTTGCTCCCGTTCCTGGCGCACGACGTGGTGCCGGCGGCGGCGGTCTTCCTCCTGGGCGCCGGGATCGGCGGCCCCGTCCACCAGGGGTCCTCCGGCGGGCTGCTCCTTCACCTGGCACTGGCGCTGCCCCTGGTGTGGCGGCGGCGCGCACCGCTGGCGGTGTTCTCAGCGGTGGCGGCTGCGGCCTTCGTCCAGTGGCTCACCGGTATCGAGACGATGGCCGACGCGGCGCTGCTGGTCGCGCTCTACACTGTGGCCTCGCGCTCCACCCTGCGCCGTACCCTCACAGCCGCGCTCGTTCTCGAAGCGGGCATCCTGCTGGCCGCGGCCCGATGGTCGGCGCCCGAGGGAGGATTCCTCCGCTCTGTCGTCTTCCTGACCGCGATCGCCGTGGCCGTCGCGGTCGCCGGTACGAACGTCCGGCTCAGACGCTCCCACCTCACCTCCCTGGAAGACCGCGCGGTCCGCCTGGAACGCGAGCGCGATCAGCGGGCCCGGCTCGCGGTCGCGAGCGAACGGGCCCGCATCGCCCGTGAGATGCACGACATCGTCACCCACAATCTGTCGGTGATGGTGGCACTCGCCGACGGCGCGGTCTTCGCGCAGCACCGGTCACCCGACAGGGCCTCCGCCGCCATGCGCCAGATCTCGAGCACGGGCCGGCAGGCCATCGCCGACATGCGGCGCGTCCTCGGGGTCCTGCGGGCCGACGAGCCCGACGAGGCGCGCCACCCGATGCCCGGCATCGAGCAACTGGCGGCCCTCGCCGACCGCATGGGCGCGGCCGGTCTGTCGGCCACCCTCGCACTGGAGGGCGAATCCGCCGGCGTCCCGGTCACCGCTCAGCTCACCGTCTACAGGATCGTGCAGGAGGCTTTGACCAACATCCTCAAGCACGCCTCGTCCGGTGCCCGCGCTCAGGTCCGCGTGCGCTGCTCTTCGGATGCCGTCACGGTCGACGTCACCGACGACGGCCACGCCGCCGCTGCCCGCCCTCCGTCACCCGGACACGGCATCCTCGGCATGCGGGAACGCGCCGCCGCGTACGGCGGAGTCCTGGAGGCGGGCCCGCTGCCCGGCCGGGGCTGGCGGGTCCACGCCACCCTCAACCTCGGGACGGCCGGAAGCGGGGCGGCATGACGATCCGTGTCCTGCTCGCCGACGACGAGCCGCTGCTGCGCATGGCCTTCACCATGGTCCTCGACGCCCAGCCGGACATGGAGGTCGTCGGAGAGGCGGGGGACGGCGTCGAGGCCGTACGGCTCACACGGCGACTGCGTCCCGACGTCGTCCTGATGGACGTGCGTATGCCCGGCACCGACGGCATCGAGGCGACCAGCCGGATCGTGCGGGGCGGCGGGCGGGCCCGGGTCCTCATCCTGACCACCTTCGACCTCGACGAATACGCCTTCGCGGGCCTGCGGGCGGGTGCGTCAGGCTTCCTCCTCAAGAACGCTCTGCCCGAGGAACTCCTCGCGGCGATCCGTAACGTCGCGCGAGGTGACGCGGTGGTCTCTCCGCGGATCACCCGCCTGCTGCTGGAGAACTTCGCTCACCGGCTCCCCGCCGACGGCCCTCCGACGGCCGACGAGCGTCTGAGCCGGCTCACGCCGCGCGAACGAGAAGTGCTCGTCGCGGTGGCGCGTGGTCTTTCCAACGCCGAACTCGCCGCCGAGCTCCACCTGGCGGAGGCCACGGTGAAGACCCACCTGAGCAGGATCCTGGTGAAACTGGAACTGCGTGACCGCGTGCAGGCAGTGATCTTCGCTTACGAGAACCGGCTCGTCCGTCCCGCGTAGCCGTTCCGTGAACCCCTCCTCCAGCGGTGGACGAGGATGGAAGTTATCCAGGGAGGTGGCATGCACGACTCGGCCACCCCTGCCGGAACCGGCAGGGCAGCCCGCCGCAGCCGGATCCGCCGGGGCGCATCACCGTCTCCACGAAACTCGGCGCGATTCATCTCAGGGTGGACCAAGACCTTCATCGGACTACGGCTTGCGCCGCGTTCGTCGACCGGCTGGCGGACGAGCCCGGCGGCCCAGCCGGCCGGGGCATCTGCACCCAGTTGGCCAGCGTGCCCGCATTGATGCCCAGATCCTTGCGACCTGCGCGATCGGTTTTCCTGTCTCCCGCACGATGCGCACCGCGCCCGCCCGGAACTCTGGATCGAACCTGCGGCTGGTCTCTCCCACGACCCAACCTTCTCCTTAGGTCAGGTCTCCACGCTAGAAGGGGAAGTCCACGCCACGTCCGAGTTCTACCAGCCGCGGTCGGCCCGCCACCGGGCCCCACCTAGATCCGAACCCCAAACAGCTCCTAGCGGCCGTTCGCGGATCGGGGCGTTGCCGGATCGGGGTGTTGCCGGATCGGGGCGTTCGCGGATCGGGCGGTTCCCCGGATCGCCCCGCCCGCCGCGATCTCCCCGCCGGACGGTCCCGGGGCACCGGAGATCCGCGTCGGGACGCGATCCCGGGGTATGGACACCGGATGAGCAAGAGAGAGGAACTCCGTCAGGTGGAGGCGGACCTGGAACGGCTGCGTGCGGAAGTCGCCTCCATACGCGACCAGCTCACGGATCTGGGCCCGGCCGACGCCGTCGAGCGGTCACAGATGATCAACATGGCCGACGAGCAGCAGGCCCTGATCGTCGGGCTGGAGGCGCGGCGCGACACGTTGCTGAGGTCCCTCGACGACGCCTGAGTCCCGTCCGGCGGCCGGGACTCAGGCGGCTTCGGACGTCAGGGTGGTGTGGAGAAGGTTGTCGATCTGCCGGGCGGTGGCCGGCGGCGAGAACAGATACCCCTGCGCCAGCGTGCAGCCCACCTGGTGCAGCGCCACCGCCTGCTCGCGGGTCTCGACCCCCTCCACGATCGTGCCCAGCCGCAGGCTCGCCGACAGCTCCACGATCGCCTTGGTGAACGCCCGCGCCTGAGCGTGATCGGCCGCCGACGGCGCCGTGGTGAACGAACGATCGATCTTGACGATGTCCACCGGCAGACTGCGCAGGTAGGCCAGGGACGAATACCCCGTGCCGAAGTCGTCCAGGGCGATGCGCACCCCGTGCTCGCGCAGCCCGGCCAGCACCCCGATGATCCGCTCGGTCTCGGCCGGGGTGGTGGCCAGCAGCATGCTCTCGGTGATCTCCAGGATCAGCGCCCCGGGCGGCAGCTCGTGCCCGGCCAGTGCCGCCAGTACCGTCTCGGCGAAATCGTCCTCGCGCAACTGGCGGCCGGAGACGTTCACCGTCACCGCCAGGCCGTGGCGGGCGTGCCAGCGC
>NZ_BMQP01000070.1 GCF_014648175.1 Planobispora rosea | reverse complement strand
GATGGTACTGCACTCGGGAGGGTGTGGGAGAGTAGGTCGCCGCCGGACAATCGTTTCGAAAAGGCCCCCGCGTTGCGGGGGCCTTTTCGCGTTTACAGGCCCTTGTTCTCGTGGCCGGCGCGGGTGGCGGCTTCGACGTGGATGCCTATCACGACGTCAGCCACGTCCAGGCGCTGGAGAACCTGGACGGACTGAGGCGCCGCTCGCTGTACCTGGACCGCCTGGAGGCACCATGCCGACGCGGGGGGTCAGCACGGCAGTCAAGACGTTCACGGAGGGCATCACCCCCCGGCGGCCCAGGGTGTTCCCGCACCGACGGTCAGGGGGTGATGAACAGGGCGTCGCCGATGGTCCGTTCCCGGCCGTCGGAGGGACGGTTGATGACCTTGTGGCCGACGACCATCGCGGTGGAGCCGCCGCCGTCGAAGTTGATGGCCTGCTTGGCGCCGAGCCAGCGCATCAGCTGCGCGGCCTCCACCATCGACGCGCCGACGGAGACGCCGGGGTTGCGTCCGTCGACGGTGACCAGGATCAGCCCGCCGGACTTGGTGACGCCGACCATCGTGCGGGGGTGGCGGCGGAGCATCATGTTGACCGAGGCGTGCCCGTCGGCCGCCGCGGTGATCCGGACGCGGCCGTTCCTGACCAGCCCGACGCCACCGCCCATGACGTACGTGTCGGGGGTCAGCGGTACGGCCCGCTGCGTCCGCAGGTCGATGACCTTGGTGTCGAGCTTCACCGTCCACCCCTCCCAGCCGTGCTGGTGCAGCCAGTCGGCCATGGCGCCGGTGCCATGGAGGACGTAGTGGCCGCGGGGGACGGTGCCTCCGGCGGCACGGGCCTTGACGATCCTGCCCTGCGCGTCGACCACGATCTCGGCGCCGCCGTCCGCGGCGGTCTTGGCGCCGAACTCCTCGGTGTAGAGCACCAGTTCCTCCGCCGCGGCGGCCCGGTTGACGCCCTTCACCTCGATCTTCGCGCCGTCCGAGGAGATCACGGTGACCGCGGTCCTCAGCTCGGTGATGCGGGCCTTGCGGCCGGTGATGACGAGCCCGCTGCGGCCGGGGACCCCTTCGCTGAGCAGCTTGCCGCCCACCACCGAGACGCCCACGGGTTCGCCCTGCAGCGCCCTGGCGGTGTGGATGTTGAAGAATCCGCCGTTGACGCCCGCGATGGCCTTGAGGCGCTTGGACATGGAGCTGGTGGTCTCACGCTTGGCGACGCTGACTCCCACGCTGGTCTTGTAGGAGCCCCGGAACGTCCTCGGGTCCACCATCACCACGCGCATCTCCCACGGGCCGGTGGTCTGGTCCCCGTCGTCGCCGAGATAGTCGGTCTTGGCGCGGATGTCGAACTCCTTGAGCTCCTTCACCAGCTTGTCCGCCTTGGCCCGCTGCTTGAACGACCACAGCCCCATCCGGACCATGTACCGCTCGACGGCCGGGGCGTCCGCCGCGGCGGGTTGCACGATCCGCAGGACGCTGGGGGTGAACCCTGCGGCCTCGACCTCCGCGGCCTTCGCCTGGGCGACGGCCAGAGGGCCGTTGTCGTGCCCGTTGGGCATCAGCACCGACACCGTCCATCCCTGAGTGGACTTGCCGTGCATCACATTGAAAAGGTCGACGCCCCGGGCCACCGCACGCTGGCTCCTCAGCGGAGTGGTGCGTTCGCCGAGTGGGAACGCGGAACCGGGGAAAGGCAGGCTCGCCCGTGCTGACCGCTCCGCCTTCTCCGCCTGTTCCGCCTGTGCGGGAAGTGCTGTGGCGGCGAGCACCGCTACCGATAATCCGGCGACAAGACGTCGTGACATATATGTCTCCCCGTTAATGGTCAAACTTCGGTGAACCATCGTTGCGGGATCAACCTAGCGATGTAACCGGAATGCGAGAAATGCATGAAAAAAAGGGCATCTCGCTGGCGCATCCCCGGTGGCTCTTCCCCGGGGTGATCTCAGAGGGGCGATCTCAGATTCGGGGGGCGTCCCTGCGGAAGGACTCCAGCGCCAGCAGGGCGACGTGCAGGGACAGGCAGGACTCGGCGTCGTCGAGGTCGGTGTTGAGGATGCGTTCCAGCCTGCGGAGCCGGTCGTAGAAGGCGGGTCTGGACAGATGGGCCTTCTGCGCCGCGACGGCCTTGTTCCGCCCGGCGTCCAGATAGATGCGGAGGATGCGGGTCAGGTCGCCGCCGCGCTGGGCGTCGTGGGCCAGCAACGGTCCGAGCTCGCGCTCGGCGAAGGTCTGCAGCCGGGCGTCGTCGCGCAGCAGGTGGAGCAGGCCGCGCAGGCGCAGGTCGGGCAGGCGGTAGAAGACCCGGCCGTCGGGCTGCCGGACGGCGACGTCGGCCACCTGCTCGGCCTCCAGGAAGCTGCGCCGTACGTCGCGGACGGAGTCGACCACCGAGCCGGCGGCGAGCACGAACGGGATGGCGAACAGGGCGCGCAGGCGCTCGGACAGGGAGTTGAGGGCCGGCTCGGCGAACGTCCGCGGGGGCAGGGGGAGCAGGACGCCGACGCGGTTCTGGTCGAGGGCGCCGACCAGGGCCGGCAGGCGGGCGTCACGGCAGGCGGCGGCGGTGGCGTCGGCCAGCTCGCCGAGCCGGGCGAGCTGCTCCTGCCCGTCCGGTGTGCCCTCGGGGGACTCCGCCAGGCGGAGCACCACGCTGATCAGCTTGCGTCCGGTGAGGGGCACGCCGACCGCGCGGGCACGGGCCGCGGCCTCGTCGGGATCGGCGTAGGCGTGGGTGAGGATGCCGGTGATGATCGTGCCGTGGGCCTGGCGCTCCAGTGACTCCTGGTGCCGTTCCAGCAGGCGGCCCAGGGCCAGGGTGGTCGCCGCGCGCTCGGCGAGCACGATGTCGCGGGGGCTGGGCTCCGCGTCGCACAGCAGGATCAGCCGGCCCCAGTCCTGTCCGCGAGCGCCGACCACGGTGACCAGCCAGCCGGAGGCGGCGTCGTAGGCGGTGCGCTGCTGGAACGTCACCCCGCGGGAGCGGCTCTCCCAGCTCGCCAGCAGCGTGCCGGTGTCGCGCCCGGCGCTCTCGCAGGCGAGGACCTGGTGGGCCAGGTTCTCCAGCAGCACGGGACGGCCGGAGAGCCGGGCGACCTGGCCGAGAACCTCGGCCGGGGACGCGCCCTCGACCGACAGCTCGGTGAAGACCTCGTGGAGCTGCTCGGAGGCGCGCAGCTCCTCCAGCTGGCGATCGATGATCCGGGCGTGGACCGACTCGGTGATCTGCACGAACGGGGTCTCACGGGCCAGGGTGATCACCGGCAGGCCGTGCTCCTCGGCGGTGTCGACCACGCACCGGGGGAGTTCCCCGACGAATTTGCGGCCCAGCTCCACGATGAGCCCGGAGGCGCCGACCGAGGCCAGTTCGGCGACGTAGGCGGCGAGCTTGTCGGGCTCGTCGGGAAGGGCGATGCCGGTGGTGAGCACCAGTTCGCCGCCGCGCAGCAGGTGGGCGATGTCGGTGACCTCGCCGACGTGGACCCAGCGCACACGGGTGTCCAGCCGGTCGGTGCCGGCGACGACGCGGGGGTTTCCCCTGCGGACGGTGTCGAGGGCGAGGACGTCGGCGATGGTGGGCAGCACTCACCGAGGATAGCCGAGGATATCTATGCAGAATGTAACTACAACTACTTGGTGTCTTACATCATGTTTTTGGCTGATTCGTCATGATCTGCCGTGGTGGAGGGGGCCTCGAAGCGCCTGTTGTCGTCCCGGCCCGCCGCGAGCCGCGCCCGGAGCCCGTCGAGGAGGCAGGTCAGGCCGAAGTCGAAGGCGAGCGCCTGGACAGCCTCGGGGTTGCGCTCCTGGTGCTCCTCGAAGCGCTCGATGAGTTCCGGGTAGTCGCGGGCGGCCCGGTGGACCGTCTCCCGCATGGCCGCGTCCAGTTCCTCGCCGGTCAGTCCCGAGCGTTCGCGGAGGGTGCGCCAGGCGATCTCGGGCCCGGTCCATCCGAGGACGAAGGCCAGGACGGTGGAGAGCGTGTAGTCCAGCAGCGGGCCCTCGAAGCCCGCCCGCTCGAAGACCTTCTGCATCCGCGCGGACAGGTCCATCGCGTGGGGGCCGAGGGAGGGCCTGCTCCCGATGAGGGGGATCACCCACGGATGCTCGAAGAGCGTCGCGCGCAGGCCGTACGCGAAGATCGAGACCATGTCGTCCCAGCTGGTCACCTCGGGGTCGGGGAGCGGGACCTGGCCGTAGACCTCGTCCATGACGAGCTCCAGCAGCTCGTCCTTGTGCGCGATGTGCCAGTAGAGGCTGGTGGCGCCGGAGCCCAGCTTCGCGCCCAGGCGGCGCATGCTCAGGGCGTCGACCCCCTCGGCGTCCAGGATCTCCATGGCCGCGCGGACGATCTGGTCGCGGCTCAGTCCGGGGTTCTTGGCGGGCCGGGGCTCGCGGGTCCACACCGAGGTGAAGGGCTCTCTCACGATTCCAGCATAAATCCACTCGCACACTGTTCGATGAGTGTCGTACGCTGTGCGGGTGGAATCGAACACTGTGCGATCCGAATCGAACGATGTCCGAGACGAGCGGGATCCGCGCCGCTGGTGGATCCTGGGCGTCCTCTGTCTGAGCCTGCTGGTCCTGGTGGTGGACAACACCGTCCTCAATCTGGCCATCCCGTCCCTGATGACCGACCTGGGCGCCAGTCCCGCGGACATCCAGTGGATCCTCGACGCCTACATCCTGGTCTTCGCGGGCCTGCTGCTCACCGCCGGCAGCCTCTCCGACCGGTACGGCCGCCGCCGCTTCCTGATCATCGGCCTGGTGCTGTTCGGCGGGGCCTCGGCGCTGGCCCCGCTGGCCGCCGAGCCGTGGCACCTGATCGCGGTGCGTGCGCTGATGGGCGTCGGCGGTTCCATCCTCATGCCGAGCACCCTGTCCATCCTGATCACCGTCTTCGACGAGGGGGAGCGGCGCAAGGCCATCGCGGCGTGGAGCGCCGTGGCCATGGTCGGGGTGATCGCCGGGCCCACCCTGGGCGGCTTCCTGCTGGATCACTACGGGTGGAGCTCCGTCTTCCTGATCAACGTGCCCGTCGCGCTCGTGGCCGTCGTGGCGGCGGTCCTGCTGATGCCCGAGTCGCGCGGTCCGGGCCGGCGGCTCGACCCGCTCGGCGTCCTGCTGTCCGTCACGGGCATGAGCGCGCTGGTCTTCGTGGTCATCTCCGTTCCCGCCGACGGCTGGACCGCGCCCTCCGTGCTGGCCGCCGCGGCCCTGGCCGTCCTGGCGCTCGGCGCCTTCGTGATCTGGGAGCGCCGCGCCGAGCACCCGATGCTCCCGCTGGAGCTCTTCCGTGACCGGAACTTCAGCGGGGCCTCGTTCTCCATCGTGCTGCTGTCGTTCGGCACCGGCGCCCTGCTGCTGATGCTCACCCAGTACCTGCAGTTCGTGCTGGGCTACGACCCGATGAAGGCCGGGCTCGCGCTGCTGCCGTACGCGGTGGCCGCCGCGCTGTTCAACGCGGTCGGCGCGGGACTCGGGCAGAAGGTCAGCAACCGCACGCTCATGGCGGCCGGTCTGGGCGTCATGGCGCTCAGCTTCGGCGTGCTCGCCTTCATGACCGCCGAGAGCGGGTACGGCATGCTGATCACCGGTCTGCTGATCATGGGGGTCGGCGGCGGCCTGGCGGGCCCGGCGGCCTACACGACCCTGATGGGCGCGGTGCCGCCCGCGCACGCGGGGGTCGGCTCGGCGCTGAACGACACCGTCCAGCAGGTCGGCATGGCGCTGAGCGTCGCCGTGCTCGGCAGCGTGCTCGCCGGGGTCTACACCTCCTCCATGCCGGCGGACGCGCCCGCGGCCGCCCGTGACTCGATCGCCGGCGCGCACCGGCTCGGGGATCCCGCCCTGGTCGCGGCCGCCGACGAGTCGTTCGTCTCGGCCATGTCGTTCGGCTCCTGGGTGGGCGTCGCCTTCTGCCTGGCGGCGGTCGTCCTGGCCCTGGCGGTGATCCGCCCCGTGCCGAAGCCCCCGGCGGGTCAGGGCGCGGAGCAGGCCGCCGAGCCCTCCGGCATCCCGGGCTGATCCGGCGCAAGCCTGGTGACAGCCGTCACGCGGCCGCCGCTCATCCTGACAACATGACGGGTTTGTGTCTCATCTCCCGACAGGTTGGCGGTAGGAGCGGTGGCCGCGAACCGACATACTCGATGCATGTCGGACCTTCTTGCGCGCCACCGGGCGGTCATGCCCAACTGGGTGGCCCTCTACTACAACGAGCCCATCGAGATCGCCGGTGGCAAGGGCAACCGGGTCGTCGACGCGTCGGGCAAGAGCTACCTGGACTTCTTCGCGGGCATCCTGACCAACATGATCGGGTATGACGTGCCCGAGGTCCGCGAGGCCGTCGAGCGGCAGATCGCCACCGGCGTCGTGCACACCTCCACCGTCTACCTCCTGCGGGGCCAGATCGAGCTGGCCGAGAAGATCGCCAAGCTCTCCGGGATCGAGAACGCGAAGGTCTTCTTCACCAACTCCGGCACCGAGGCCAACGAGACGGCCCTGCTGCTGGCGACCTACGCGCGCAGGTCCGACCAGGTTCTGGCCATGCGGCAGAGCTACCACGGCCGCAGCTTCGGCGCGCTCGGCGTGACCAGCAACCGCTCCTGGAAGAACAACTCGCTCTCGCCGCTGAACGTGCACTTCCTGCACGGCGCCGACCGGCACCTCACCCAGTTCCGCGGCCTGTCGGACGCCGACTACATCACGGCCTGCGTCGAGGACCTGCGCCACGTGCTGTCCACCGCGGTCGGCGGCGACGTCGCCGCACTGATCGCCGAGCCGATCCAGGGCGTGGGCGGATTCACCATGGCCCCCGACGGCCTGTTCGCCGCCTACAAGGAGGTCCTCGACGAGCAGGGCATCCTGTTCATCTCGGACGAGGTGCAGACCGGCTGGGGCCGTACCGGCTCGGCCTTCTTCGGCATCCAGAACCACGGCGTCACGCCGGACATGATGACCTTCGCCAAGGGGCTCGGCAACGGCTTCGCGGTCGGCGGCGTCGTGGCCCGGGGCGACCTGATGGACGGCCTGCACGCCACCGGTCTGGCGACCTTCGGCGGCAACCCGATCTCCATGGCCGCCGCCAACGCCACCCTCGACTACGTCCTCGACCACGACCTCCAGGCCAACGCGGCCCGGACCGGCACGCTGATCATCGACGGGCTCCGCGAGGCCGCCGCGCGCCTGCCGATCGTCGGCGACGTGCGCGGCAAGGGCCTGATGTTCGCCGTCGAGCTGGTCGACCCCGCCACCGGCGCGCCCTCCCCGGCGCTCGCGGCCCGGTTCATGGAGGAGACGAAGAAGGCCGGTCTCCTGGCGGGCAAGGGCGGCCTGCACGGCAACGTGCTGCGCATGGCGCCGCCGCTCACGCTGACGACGGAGGAGGCCGCCGAGGGCCTCGGGATCATCGTCGCCGCACTCGAAGTCATCAACGCGGAAGCCGCGCGGTAGGCGCACGGCGAACGCGCAAGGAGCACAACGATCGTGAAGAACGTCACCCACTGGATCAACGGGACCCCCGTCGAGGGCACGGCCCGCACCTCCGAGATCTTCAACCCGGCGACGGGGGAGGTGAGCGGGCGGGTCCACCTGGCCTCGGCCGCGGAGGTGGACGCGGCCGTGGCCGCCGCCGTGGCCGCTTGGCCCGCCTGGAGGGACTCCTCGCTGGTCAAGCGGGCACAGGTACTGTTCCGCTTCCGCGAGCTGATGTACGCCCACCGCGACGAGCTCGCCGCGCTGATCAGCGCCGAGCACGGCAAGGTCCACTCCGACGCGCTCGGCGAGGTGGCCCGGGGCCTGGAGGTGGTGGAGTTCGCCTGCGGGATCCCGCACCTGCTCAAGGGCGGTTTCTCCGAGGGCGTCTCCACCCGGGTCGACTCCTACTCGATCCGCCAGCCGCTCGGTGTGGTGGCCGGGATCACCCCGTTCAACTTCCCGGCCATGGTGCCGATGTGGATGTTCCCCATCGCCGTCGCCTGCGGCAACGCGTTCGTGCTCAAGCCGTCCGAGCGGGACCCGTCGGCGTCGCTGCTGATGGCCCGGCTCTGGAAGGAGGCGGGGCTGCCCGACGGGATCTTCAGTGTCGTCCAGGGCGACAAGGAGGCCGTGGACCGGCTGCTGGAGCACCCGGACGTCAAGGCGGTATCGTTCGTCGGCTCGACCCCCATCGCCAGGTACGTCTACGAGACCGGCACCTCCCACGGCAAGCGGGTCCAGGCGCTCGGCGGCGCCAAGAACCACATGCTGGTCCTGCCCGACGCCGACCTCGACCTGGTCGCGGACTCCGCCGTCTCGGCGGGCTTCGGCTCGGCGGGGGAGCGCTGCATGGCGATCTCCGTCGTGCTGGCGGTGGACCCGGTCGGCGACGAGCTCGTCGGGAAGATCGTCGAGCGGGTGGAGAAGCTGGTCGTCGGCCCCGGCGACGACCCGAAGTCCGAGATGGGCCCGCTGGTCACCGGGGTCCACCGCGACAAGGTCGCCTCCTACCTGGACCTCGGCGTCGCCGAGGGCGCCACGCTGGTGGTGGACGGCCGCAGGACCCAGGTCCTCGGCGGCACCACGGCGGAGGAGACCCCCGGCTTCTGGCTCGGTCCCACCGTGCTGGACCACGTCCGCCCCGGCTCGCGGGTGCACACCGACGAGATCTTCGGCCCGGTCCTGTCGATCGTGCGGGTCTCCTCCTACGAGGAGGGCCTGGAACTGATCAACGGCGGCGAGTACGGCAACGGCACCGCGATCTTCACCAACGACGGCGGCGCCGCCCGGCGCTTCCAGAACGAAGTGGAGGTCGGCATGGTCGGCATCAACGTGCCGATCCCGGTGCCGATGGCGTTCTACAGCTTCGGCGGCTGGAAGGCCTCCCTGTTCGGGGACACCCACGTCCACGGCACCGAGGGCGTGCACTTCTACACCCGCGGCAAGGTCGTCACCTCGCGCTGGCTCGACCCGAGCCACGGCGGCGTCAACCTCGGGTTCCCCACGAACGGGTGACTCCGCCGGTTTCATGGTGACTCCGCCGGCCCCGCGAGGTTCCGCCGCCGGGGGCGGGCCTCGCGGACGCCGGGTCAACCGCTGGTCAGGCCGGGGTCATCCGGAGGTTTTGCGGGGCCGGTAGGCTCCCAGGGATACCGGACGGCGGGGTGGCGAGGGGGTTTTCCGTGGGCAGGGAGAGGCTTCGCCGTACACGGCTGGCGGTGCTCGCCGGAGCGGGGACCCTGGCACTCACGGCCTGCGCCACGGGGATCGACGACGCCCGGCCCGTGGCCGGACCCGGGGACGCCGGGAAGCCGTCCGGCACGGCCTCCCTCACCCCGCGCTCTCCCGCGTCCGGCTCCGCTTCCCCCGCCCCCACTCCACGATCCTCCGGCCCCGCCTCTCCCACCCCGCACTCCTCCGAATCCGCCTCTCCCGCTCCGGACGGCGGCCCGAGCCCCACGCCCTCAGCGTCCATCGGCCCGTCCGAGGGCACGTTGCGGGTGCTCACCTTCCAGGGGCACGTCGAGTACGGCGGGGCGAGCCCGGAGGTCAACTGGGTGACGGCGTTCGAGCGGGACAGCGGATGCCGGGTCGCGACGCTCGACCGGGTCCGGACGAGCGAGGAGATGGAGGCCAAGCTCGACGCCGGCGCCTACGACGTCATCTCGCCCTCTCCCGACCTGGCCGGGGCGCTGATCGCCGAGGGTCGCGCGGCTCCGGTCGACACCGCTCTCGTCAAGGGCTACAACGACATCCCGGCGCGGCTGCGGGAACTGCCCGCTCTGCGGTCAGGAGACAGGGTCTACGGCGTCCCCTATCTGTGGGGGGTCAACCAGGTCGTCCACGGTGGGGGCCGCTACGGCGGTCCCCGGGCCCTCTACACGGCCGGTCCGGCGGCGATCAGGGACACCCCGCTGAGCATCGCCGACGCCGCGCTCGTGCTCAAGGAGACCGAGCCCGCCCTCGGGATCGACGACCCGTTCCAGCTCACCCCGGAGCAGCTCGGCGCGGCGGAGAAGCTGCTGGCCGAGCGGGACGGCGCCGACCGGGTCTACTGGCGGGACCCGATCGAGCTGATCCGGGCCATCGCGGGTGGATCGGTGCGGCTGGCGCAGGCGTGGCCGTACCACGCCGATCTCTTCGAACGCGCGAAGAGGCCGGTGCGGACCTTCGGTGGGGTGCCCATGACCGGATGGGCCGACTCCTGGATGCTCACGGCCGAGCCGGCCAGCCCGAACTGCGCCTACCGGTGGCTGAACTGGGTCACCTCTCCCGAGGTGCAGAGCTCGGTCGCCGCCTGGACGGGGCTGGCCCCGGCCAACCCCGAGGGCTGCACCGGCCGGGCCCGAGCGGTCTGCGACCTTTACCGTCTCAAGGATGAGAGCTGGTCGCGGCGTGTTTTCTTTGCCGCTCGCCCATCGCGCGATTGCGGTGGCCTTGAGGGGGAATGCACTGACTACACCGACTGGGTGAGCCGCTGGCGGAAGCTGGTGGGCTGACCCGGCCGAGATCGGCCAGCCGCGGGCACGCCCGTCCCCCCGCTGGGCGTCGCCTGCCAGGGGTGCTCCGGGCGCTCCCCCGACCCCGGAGCGCCCCGCCCCTGCGCCGTCCCCCTGGATCACCACGGTTTCCGTGGCCTGTCCTCCTGTACGCGATGGATTCGGTGGAAAAATCATGGTGGCGCTATTGGCTGGTCAGTCAGTCAGTGGATAGAGTCCCGCCATGAGAATCCTTCTTGTGGGAGCCGGCGGCGTCGGCTCCGCCGTCGTTCCGATCGCCGCCCGCCGAGATTTCTTCGAACACATCGTGGTGGCGGACTATAAACAGAGCCGTGCCGCCGAGGTGGTGGCTACGATCGGGGACCCGCGCTTCAGCGCGATCGAGCTCGACGCCTCCGACCAGGCGGCCGTCGAGGCCGCTCTCGCCGAGCACCGCTGCGACGTGCTGTTCAACGCCGTCGATCCGCGCTTCACCATGCAACTGTTCCGGGCGGCCCTGAACACCGGCGCGCACTACCTGGACATGGCGATGTCCCTGTCGCGGCCCCACCCGCACAAGCCGTACGAGCTTCCCGGGATCAAGCTGGGCGACGAGCAGTTCGCCATGGACGGCGCCTGGCGCGACTCCGGCAGGCTGGCCCTGGTGGGCATGGGCGTGGAGCCGGGCCTGGCCGACGTGTTCGCCCGCTACGCCGCCGACCACCTGTTCTCCGAGATCGAGGAGGTCGGCGTCCGCGACGGGTCGAACCTGGTGGTGGAGGGCTACGACTTCGCGCCGACCTTCTCCATCTGGACGACCATCGAGGAGTGCCTCAACCCGCCGGTGGTCTGGGAGAACGGGACCTGGCGCACGACCGAGCCGTTCAGCGAGCCGGAGGTGTTCGACTTCCCCGAGGGCATCGGCCCGGTCGAGTGCGTGAACGTCGAGCACGAAGAGGTCCTGCTGGTCCCGCGCTGGGTCGACGCCAAGCGGGTGACGTTCAAGTACGGCCTGGGCCAGGAGTTCATCAGCGTCCTGAAGACCCTGCGCAAGCTCGGCCTGGACAGCGCGGACAAGATCCGGGTCGGCGGGGTCGAGGCCGCCCCGCGTGACGTGGTCGCGGCCCGGCTTCCCGACCCGGCCACGCTCGGCGACCGGATGCGGGGCAAGACCTGCGCCGGGACCTGGGTGAAGGGCACCGGCAAGGACGGCGCGCCGCGCGAGGTGTACCTGTACCACGTGGTCGACAACGAGTGGTCCATGCGCGAGTACGGTTCCCAGGCCGTGGTCTGGCAGACGGCCGTGCACCCCGTGGTCGCGCTGGAGCTGCTGGCCACCGGAGTCTGGTCCGGCACCGGCGTGCTGGGACCGGAGGCGTTCGACGCGGTGCCGTTCCTGAACCTGCTGAACGAGTACGGCTCCCCGTGGGGGATGCGCGAGGAGACCCCCGGGACCGGGAAGGCCCGGCAGGAGGAGGGCGCGCGCGAGGCCGGGCGGATCCCCGAGGTGGCGCAGCGGCACGACGTGCTTCTCTCCGCCTGATCTCAGGGGAGCGGCGGCCCCGGCTCGGTGCGTGACGGTGGCCCCGCCCCGTGACGGCGGGTTCCGCTGACCCCCGTACCGATCCATCCGCTGACCCATGAGGGCGGTGACCAGGCAATCCGGTCACCGCCCTCAGTCGTGCGCGGACAACCGATGTATACGGCGCCGCCGATCAGGTGGCGAACACCACATCGCCCGCGATCCTCGTTGTGTTACAGGATCCGGACACTGTTACGCCTGATCGTTACATGAGACGTCCTATCTTTGCCGTACTCGCAGGTATCGTTTCGAACATCCCGGATTAAACCGTTAAAACGGGATCAATCGTGCATTCACCTGGGCTTCGGCATGCCCGTATACCGGACTGCCGCGCTGCCCCGCACTCTCGGCGATCACGAGGGGAGGACGATGGGCGCCTACCTGCTGAAGCGGCTGATCAGCAACGTCCTGCTGGTGGCGATCGCCGCGAGCATGGCCTACTTCCTCGCCGCGACCAGCCTCAATCCGCGCGCCAAGTACGAAGGCCGGCAACCTCCGGTGGCGGAGGCGATCGTCGACGCGACGCTGGACGACTACAACCTCAACGACAAGACACCGGTCTTCGAGCGGTACGTCACCTGGGCCTCCGGGGTCGTCACCGGTGACCTGGGCAAGACCTGGGACGGCAAGTCCGTCAACGACGAGATGGGCCGCCGCATCGGTGTCAGCCTGCGGCTGCTGCTCATCGGCACGATCGTCGGCTGCGTCGTCGGCGTCACCGTCGGCGCCTACGCCGCGGTCAAGCAGTACCGGCTGAGTGACCGGGTGATCGGGGTGAGCGCCTTCGTCATCATGGCGGTCCCGGTCTTCGTCCTCGCGACGATGCTCACCCTGGTCGCGGTGGGGATCAACGACACCCTCGGGTTCACGCTCCTGGAGTACACCGGCGAGTACAACCCGGCGCTCAGTGGCTGGGACCAGTTCACCAACCGGCTCAACCACCTGATCCTGCCGACGATCTCCCTCGCCCTCGGGCAGATCGCCTTCTACAGCCGGATCCAGCGGAACATGATGCTCGACGTGCTGGGCCAGGACTTCGTCCGGACCGCCCGCGCCAAGGGACTCAGCCGCAGGACCGCGCTGTTCAAGCACGCGCTGCGGACCTCGCTGGTCCCGGCGGCGACCTACTTCGCCTTCGCGTTCGGCACGCTGCTGACCGGCGCGACCTTCACCGAGAAGATCTTCGGCTGGCACGGCATGGGCGCCTGGCTCGTCGACTCGATCCACTCCCACGACACCAACGCGGTCGCCGCGGTGAGCCTGTTCGCCGCCGTCTGCGTGCTGGTGGCCGGTTTCCTCTCGGACCTGATCGTGGCGGCCCTCGACCCCCGGGTGCGGGTGAGCTAGATGCGTTCCAAAGTCACTCTTGCCCGTCTGGCGCGGAACCCCCAGGCCCGCTACGGCCTGCTCGCGCTGGTCCTGCTCCTGGCGCTGGCCTACATCGGCCCGTTCCTCGGTCCCTACGACTGGACCGACAAGGACTTCATGGCCTTCCTCTCGCCGCCCTCGGCCGACCACTGGTGGGGCACCACCCAGATCGGCCAGGACGTCTACGCGGTCACGCTGCGCGGCATGCAGAAGTCGATCGTCATCGGCTTCCTCGTGGCCCTCGTCTCCACCGGCCTGGCCGCCCTGGTCGGCGCCGCCGCCGGCTACTTCGGCGGCTGGGTGGACAAGGCCCTGATGTGGGGGGCGGACCTGCTGCTCGTGCTGCCCAGCTTCCTGATCATCGCGATCATCTCGCCGAGGCTCAAGGGCGGTTCCTGGCTCTGGTTCGTGCTCCTGCTCGCGCTCTTCTCCTGGATGATCACCTCCCGGGTGGTCCGGAGCATGACGCTCTCGCTGCGGGAGCGTGAATTCGTGCTGGCAGCCCGGTACATGGGCATCCCCGGCTGGAAGATCATCCTCCGGCACATCGTGCCGAACCTCTCCTCGCTGCTGATCATCGACGCCACCATCAACGTCAGCGGCGCGATCATCGGCGAGGCCGCCCTCTCGTTCTTCGGGTTCGGCATCCAGCCGCCCGACGTCTCGCTGGGCACGCTCATCGCCGCCGGGAGCAGCAAGGTCACGGGTTACCCCTGGCTGTTCCTCTTCCCGGCCGGTCTGCTCGTGCTGCTGGTGCTCAGCGTCAACCTCATCGGCGACGGCCTGCGCGACGCGCTCGACCCGGGGAGCACCAAGTGACCGAGCCGACCACCGGGCGCGACGCGCCCATCCTCGAGGTCAGCGACCTCAACGTCACCTTCCGCGGCGGCATCAAGGCCGTGCGCGGCGTGAGCTACCGGCTGAACCGGGGCGAGATCCTCGGCATCGTCGGCGAGTCCGGCTCCGGCAAGTCCGTCACCTCGCTCGCGGTGATGGGCCTGCTCCCGGAGGGCACCGAGATCAGCGGCTCCGTCAGGCTGCACGGCAAGGAGCTGATCGGCGCGCGGGAGGAGGAGCTCACCCGGCTCCGCGGCAAGAGCGTCAGCATGATCTTCCAGGATCCGCTCTCCGCCTTCACCCCCGTCTACACCATCGGCGACCAGATCGCCGAGGCCGTGCGGATCCACCAGAAGGTCGGCAAGGACCAGGCCGCCAGGCGCGCCGTCGAACTGCTGGACCTGGTCGGCATCCCGCGTCCGGACCTGCGGGCCAAGGCGTTCCCGCACGAGTTCTCCGGCGGCATGCGCCAGCGCGCGATGATCGCCATGGCCATCGCCAACGACCCCGACGTGCTGATCTGCGACGAGCCGACCACCGCGCTCGACGTCACCATCCAGGCCCAGGTCCTGGAGGTGCTCAAGACCGCGCAGCGGGAGACCGGCGCCGGGATCGTGATGATCACACACGACCTGGGCGTCGTCGCGGGCCTGGCCGACCGGGTGCTGGTGATGTACGCCGGCAAGCCCGTCGAGACGGGCACCGTGGAAGAGATCTACTACCGTCCGCGGCAGCCGTACACGATGGGCCTGCTCGCCTCGATCCCGCGCATGGATCGCCCGACCGAGCGGCTGATCCCGATCGAGGGCAACCCACCCTCGCCCGCGGCGCTCCCGCCGGGCTGCCCGTTCGCGCCGCGCTGCCCGCTCAAGGTCGAGGCGTGCGACGACGCCGAGCCCGAGCTGGAGCGGATCGGCACCGGCGGGCGCATGTCGGCCTGCATCCGCTCGCACGAGATCGATCTCAAGGGCCTGGACGGCGCGACCGTCTACCCGGTCCCGGAGGCCCCTGCGCAGCGGGAGGAGCGCAGGCCGCGCGCCGAGCGGGAGACCGTGCTGAAGGTGGACGACCTGGTCCGGCACTACCCGCTCATGAAGGGCGCGGTCTTCAAACGCCAGGTCGGCACCGTGCACGCGGTGGACGGCATCAGCTTCGACATCGCCCAGGGGGAGACGCTCGCCCTGGTCGGCGAGTCGGGCTGCGGCAAGACCACCACGCTCCAGCAGATCATGCAGCTGCAGGCCCCGCAGGGCGGCACGGTCGTGGTGCTCGGCAAGGACAGCGCGAAGCTGGGCAAGGCTGAGCGCAAGGAGCTCCGCAGGGACCTGCAGATCGTCTTCCAGGACCCGATGGCCGCGCTCGACCCGCGCATGCCGGTCGGCGACATCCTCGCCGAGCCGCTGCGCGCGCACGGGTACAAGGACGCCAAGGCCGTCAGGGCCAGGGTCGCCGAGCTGCTCACCCTGGTCGGCCTGGCGCCCGAGCACGCCGAGCGCTACCCGCAGCACTTCTCCGGCGGCCAGCGCCAGCGCATCGGCATCGCGCGCGCCCTGGCGCTGGAGCCGAAGCTGATCGTGCTGGACGAGCCGGTCTCGGCCCTGGACGTGTCCATCCAGGCGGGTGTGATCAACCTGCTGGAGGACCTGAAGGCCCGGCTGGGCCTGTCCTACCTGTTCGTGGCGCACGACCTGTCGGTGGTCCGGCACCTCGCCGACCGGGTCGCGGTCATGTACCTCGGCAAGATCGCCGAGATCGGCGCGGTGGACGAGGTGTACGGCGCGCCCGCGCACCCCTACACGCGGGCGCTGCTGTCGGCGATCCCGCTCCCCGATCCCGAGCTGGAGCGCTCCCGCACGCGCATCCTGCTCGAGGGCGACCTGCCCAGCCCCGCAGACCCCCCGTCGGGCTGCCGCTTCCGCACCCGCTGCCCCAAGCGCGCCCTGCTGGGTGAGGCCGAGGCACGCAAGTGCGACGAGGTGGAGCCCACCGTCGAACGGCTCGCGCCCGCCGGAGACCACGGCGCCGCCTGCCACTACCCCGAGAGCACCGAGGCCGTCGCGGCCCCGGGTGTGTGACATCCCCGTGTTGGAGGAACACATGAAGGTTGGCTACAAGGCCGCCGCTGGAGCCGCGCTCCTGGCCATGGCCCTCACCGCCTGCGGCGGCGCCGCCGACAAGCCCAAGGCCGCCTCGACCGAGGCCGCCAAGGAGGCCGCGGCGCAGCTCCCGGGCAGCACCATCAACGCCGTCCCCTACGAGCAGGTCGCCGACGGCGGCACCCTGACGCTGGCACTCAGCTCGTGGCAGGCGAACTGGAACTACAACCAGGTCAACGGCACCCACGACAACACCGACAACGTCATGGAAGCCGTCATGCCGAGTGTCTTCCTCTCCGACGACAAGGCCGACGTCAACAACCACCCGGACTACGTGACCGAGTGGAAGATGGAGATCAAGGACGGCGTCCAGGTCGTCACCTACAAGATCCACGAGAAGGCCACCTGGTCGGACGGGACGCCGATCACCTACAAGGACTTCCAAGCGCAGTGGAAGGCCCTCAACGGTTCGGACAAGAAGTACCAGGTCTCCTCGACCGACGGCTACGACCGGGTCAAGTCGGTGGAGAAGGGCGCCACCGACAAGGACGTCGTGGTGACCTTCGAGAAGAACTACCCGGACTGGAAGGGCATGTTCTCGCCGCTCTACCCGGCGTTCACCAACTCCGATCCCGAGGCGTTCAACAAGGGCTGGGTCGGCAAGATCCCGGTCACCGCCGGTCCGTTCAAGGTCGAGAAGCTCGACGAGACCACCAAGACCGTCACCCTCGTCCGCGACGACAACTGGTGGGGCCGCAAGGCCAAGCTCGACAAGGTGCTCTTCCGGGCCATCGAGGACGGCGCGACGATGAACGCCTTCGCCAACGGTGAGATCGACGCCTTCGAGATCCCGGCCAACGCCTCCGACCTCAAGCGGGCCAAGGAGGTGCCGAACGTCGACATCCGCAAGGCGGCGGCCCCGAACTGGCGCCACTTCACCGTCAACGGCTCGGCCGAGCTGCTGAAGGACAAGTCGGTCCGCCAGGCCATCGCCATGGGCATCAACCGTGAGACGATCGCCGCGTCCGACCTCAAGGACATGGACTGGCCGATCCAGACCCTCGGCAACCACCTGTACATGAACACCCACAAGGGGTACGTGGACAACTCCGGCGAGGTCGGCAAGTACAACCCGGAGAAGGCCAAGCAGCTCCTGGACGCCGCGGGCTGGAAGCAGGAAGGCGAGTACCGCAAGAAGGACGGCAAGGAGTTCGCCATCCGCTTCACCTACCCGTCTTCGATCGCCGTCGCCAAGCAGGAGGGTGAGCTCACCCAGGCGATGCTGAAGGAGATCGGCGTCAAGGTCAACGTTGAGCCGGTCCCGGACGACAAGTTCTTCGACGACTACGTCATCCCCGGCAACTTCGACATCGCGCCGTTCTCCTGGCTGGGCACGCCGTTCCCGAACGGCGCCCTGCCGCAGATCTACAAGACGCCGGTGAGCGCCGAGAACTACGGCAGCAACTTCCCGCGCGTCGGCACCCCCGAGCTGGACGCCCTGATCGAGCAGGCGGCTGGCGAGATGGACCCGCAGAAGGCCATCGACCTGGGCAACCAGGCCGACAAGCTGATCTGGGACCTGGTCCACACCATTCCGATGTACCAGCGTCCGAGCATCTACGCGGCCAAGAAGAACCTGGCCAACTACGGCGCCTTCGGTTACGCCGACCCGAAGGACTGGACCGCCGTCGGCTTCACCAAGTAAGTCCGGGCGAGCCCATCCGGCTCGCCTCCGCGTGCCCTTCCCCGATCCGGCGGGGGAGGGCACGTCCCTTTTCCGGCGGCGGCCGTACGGCACCGCGCGCCCCGACGGCCGTACGGCCGCCGTGCCCCCGAGCGGACCTCCGTACGGTCCCCGGAGACCCTGGGAGAAGCCCCTAGGGCGTGTCGTCAAAGTTGCTGGACCTGGGGCAACATGAAGGCGTGGTACGTCGCTACGAACTGACCGATGCCGAATGGCAGGCGCTGGAACCGCTGCTGCCCCGATCGGTG
>NZ_BMQP01000069.1 GCF_014648175.1 Planobispora rosea | reverse complement strand
CACTCAACGGCCGGCCCTGGAGCGCGCACTCGGCCGCCAGCCGGGCCAGCTCCTCCATCAAATGACGGCGGTTGTGCAGCCCGGTCAGCGCATCGCGCACCGCCTGCTCGGCCAGATCGGCCCGGAGCAGCTCGATGGTGCGCAACTGCTCGTGCAGGCGGGCGTTGGCCTGCTCCAGCTCCCGCCGCTGACCGTTGATCGCGGTGACGTCCCGGATGACCATGACCCAGCCGACGCGTTCCCTCCGGTTGTCGTGGAGCGGGCTGGTGCGTACGTTCAGCTCCAGCCGCCGCCCTTCGCGGTCCGTGAGGATCAGGTCGCTCTCCCCGCCGTCGGCGTACGGCAGCCCGCCGAACTCCTTCTCGAACGAGTGCCCGACGAGCCGGTCGGGGAGGTCGGGCGCCAGCCGGCGGAGCATGTGCTCGGCGGCGGAGTTGAGGTCGAGGATCCGGCCGGTGGCGTCGATGGTGGCGACCGTGTCGCCGATCAGGTCGAAGACGCGCTCCCGGGCCACGGGGATCATTTCCGGCAGTGAGTGGTGGACGAGCGCCCAGTAGGTGGTGACCGCGGTGACGCAGAAGCCGATGGGCGTCATGTCCGTGGCGTAGTCGCCCCACGCGAGGGCGACGATGTTGGCCAGGCCCGGCAGGATGGCGCCGAGCAGGATGGCGCCGATCAGTTTGCGCTGGGCCCGTGGACCCCGTACCCACCCGCGGAGCAGCCGTGCCACGCCGACGGCGAGCAGGAGGTAGCTGTAGGCGGTGTGGACCCAGAACAGCGGGCCGAAATCGGGCCTGGTGAAGGTGATGGGATCGGCCGGGTCGGGCTGCAGGAAGAACAGGTTGTGCCAGGGGTCGGTCACGTTCATGACCAGGATGAGCACCGGTTCGATCATCAGTAGCAGGGCCGTACGGCGCGGCAGCCGCCACGCGCGGTCGAGCACGGCCAGGGACAGGCAGAAGAATCCCGCCGGGATGACGCACACGCCGATGAACTTGATCACCCGCAGCAGGTGCCCGACCACGGCGTCGTGAACGAGGAAGGCCAGGGCGTCCGCCGCCGACCACGCCACGATCGCCGCGGACAGGAGCGCCAGCGCCGCGACCGCCGGGGCAGCCTTCCGCCGCCGCCAGCCGATGGCGGTCATCGCGGCGCCAACGGCCGTGGCCAGCATGAAAAGCAGGACCAGGAACGGCAGTCCCAGCATCCCGATCCCTCCGTGGATCTCTCGTGAACCTCCTGTTGTCCATCGGAGAGGTGACCCTCCGACATGAGGGATTCACGATGGGTGTTTTTGCTCGGATGTGGCCGGGTGTCTGCCGATAGATGGGTGAGCCCTTGAATGGAAGTAATGACTTACTTACGATGATTGCATGAACAACGGACTGTTCGAGGATGACGACCTGATCCGCGTGGTCGCCCGGGAAGGCATCCTGATCGCCGCCGGAGGGGCGGCGTCACTGCTGCAGACGGCCCACCCCAAGGTGGCCCAAGGCGTCTACGACCACAGCTACACCGCCGAGGACCCGCTCGGCCGGCTCCGCGGCACCATGCAGTGGGTCTACGCCGTGTCGTGGGGCACCCGCGAGGAGGCCGAGACGCTGAGCGCCATCGTGACGCGCATGCACGGCAAGGTGACCGGACCCGGCTACCAGGCCAACGACCCCGAACTCCAGGTCTGGGTCGCCGCCACGCTCTTCGCCACCGGCGTGCACATCTACGAGCTCCTGTTCCGCAAGCTCGACGACGCCGAACTGGCCGCCTACTACGAGCAGTCGAAGGTCTTCGCCACGATCCTCGGCTGCCCGGAGGAGATGCTCCCGGCCACCTACGCCGACTTCCGGGTCTACTACGCGGACATGCTCAACACGCTGAAGATCAGCGATGCCTCGCGGGCCGTCGCCGACCAGGTGCTCCACCCCACGGCCCTGCCCTGGCACCTGCGAGGAGGGCTGCCGGCGATCCGGCTCATCACCGCGGGCCTGATGCCCGAGCCGATCCGCAGGCAGTACGGCTGGCGCTGGTCCCCCCTCCGGCAGGCGCGTTTCATGCTGCTCATGCGGACGCTGGCCGTCGTCTACCCGCGCCTGCCCATGCGGGTGCGCACCCTGCCCCGCGACTACTACCTGCACGAGATGCGCAAGCGGTTCGCCGCCAGGCGCCGTCCCTCGCATGGGGCCGCGCAGGCCGGGTAGGACGGCCTCAGGGGGCTCCCGGAGGAACCACCGGGATTCTTCGGGACTCCGGGGAGGAGGAGCGGTGACGGCTCCCGACGAGATCAGGCGGTCGGCTCTGCCGCTGGCCGCCCCCGACGACCTCGACCCGCTGCTCGAACGCGTCGGCGACGCGCGCTACGTCCTCATCGGCGAGGCGAGCCACGGTACGCACGACTTCTACTCCTGGCGGGCCGCGCTCACCCGCCGCCTGATCGAGGAGAAGGACTTCCGGTTCGTCGGGGTCGAGGGCGACTGGCCCGACTGCGACCGCGTGCACCGGTCGGTCACCCAGACCGGTGCCGAGAGCCCCTACGACGCCCTGTACGGTTTCGCCCGCTGGCCCACGTTCATGTGGGCCAACGAGGAGGTCGTGGACTTCTGCCGCTGGCTGCGCCGGTGGAACGAGTCCCGGCCGGAGGAGCGGCGCTGCGGTTTCCACGGCCTGGACGTCTACAGTCTGTGGGACTCGCTGCGGGCCGTACGCCGCTACGCGACCCGGCACCTGCCCGAGCAGCTCGACACTGTCCTGGACGCGCTGCACTGCCTTGAGGCCTACGGGCACGACCCGCAGCAGTACGGCCTGGCCATGCGGCTGCTCCCCGACTCCTGCGAGAAGGAGGTCGTCGACATGTTGTCGGCGGTGAGCGCCGCGGCGCCGGAGGACGAGGGAGGCTTCGCCGTACGGCAGAACGCCGAGGTGGTGGCCGGGGCGGAGGAGTACTACCGGGCGATGGTCCGCAGCGGCCCCGAGTCGTGGAACGTCCGCGACATCCACATGGCCGACACCCTCGACCGGCTGACGGACTTCTACGGCGACGGCGTCCGGGGCGTCGTCTGGGCCCACAACACCCACATCGGCGACGCCCGCGCCACCGACATGGCCGCCGCCGGGATGACCAACCTCGGGCAGCTGGCCCGGGAGCGGTACGGGGACGACGCGGTGCTGGTCGGGTTCGGCACCTACCAGGGCGCGGTGGTGGCGGCGGAGCGGTGGGGCGCGCCCTCCCAGGTCATGCGGGTCCCACCGGCGCGGCCCGCGTCGCTGGAGTCCCTGCTGCACGCCACCGGGCTGGAGCGGGCGCTGTTCGTCGTGCCCCCGGCCGGGGACCGGCCCGACTGGTACGACCGGCCGATGAGCCACCGCGCCGTCGGGGTGGTCTACCACCCCGACCGCGAGAGGTGGGGGAACTACGTCCCGACGGTGCTCGGCCGCCGCTACGACGCGTTCCTCTGGCTGGACCGGAGCGAGGCCCTGCACCCGTTGCACGGTGAGCCGCCGGAGGACGAGGAACTGGAGACGTTCCCGGCCGCGGTGTGAGCGGGTCTGCGATGTGAGCGGGTCTGCGATGTGGTTCGTCGAGGCGACGGAAAGGCATGGCTATATGTCGGCATTCGGGGCGTTTCCCAGTCCCTGGCGGGAACGGGAGATCCGGTGAGGGGACGGGAGCCGAGCCCGCCGTTCTCGCGGCCCGCATCCGGGGGCGAGGCCGTGCCGGGTCCCGCGCGGTAGCCGTACCGGACCCCGTACGAGACAGGAGAGCACCATGACCGACCGTTCCGACCCGGACCTCGACCGGCTGTGGCAGGAGTTCCACGACTTCGTGAACATGACGTCGGAGGAACTGCGGGCCTTCCTGATGGCCACCGGCTCCGGCGAGGAGGGCTCCCCGGCCGACCCCGGCCAGTGGATGCCCGGCCTCGGCCGGGAGGTGCTGGACATCCTCGGGAAGCGCAAGGTCGATCTCACCTCGGACGACATCGAGACGATGCGGCGCGTCATGAGCGTCGCCGAGGACGCGGAGGCCCACGCCTCCGCCAACGTGCAGGACGACAGCCGCCGCCGGGCCCTGATGGCGGTCGGACACGACCCCCTCAGGCCTCCCCGGACGGAGACCTGACCGCCACACCCGCCGCACCGCGGAGACCGATTCGTCCGCACCGCACGATAGGTTCCTGCGGGTGTCGCGTAGATCATGGATCTGGTGGGGGACGGCTGTCCTCGTCGCACTGTCCGGCGTGGTCGCGGACCGGTTCCTCCACCCGGGCGGGCTGATCATCTCAGGGTGGGGGGAGCGGTGCGCGGGGCCCCAGGTGATCTACCTGGTCCCGGTGGACCTGGTCCCCACCTGGTTGCCGGTGGTCTGGTACGGCGGGGCGCCCGCGGTCGTCCTGGGACTGCTGGTGGCCTGGATCGGGCTGCGGCGCGGACGCACCCGGCCGGGGCGCTGGAGCGCGTGGTTCCTCGCCGCCGCGCTGTGGGCCGCGTACGGTGTGTGGCCGCTCGCGTTCGCCTGGGACATGGTCGTCGGAGACGGCTGCCTGGACGTCTGGGGCGGTGCGTCCGGAGCGCTCTTCTTCTTCGTCGGGCCGTGTCTCCCCCCACTGCTGGCCGCCGCCTGCATGCTCGCCGCCACGCGGGTGCCCCGCCCCAGAGGCCCGCTGCGCCGGGTCGCGGCGGTGCTGGTCCCCCTCGTGCTCCTGACGTTCCTGCCCGCGGGCGACTACGTGCCCGGGGCGGTGTCCGACTGCCCGGAGAACGCGCGCGGCTCCGACCCCTTCGGCACCAGGAGGGCGAGCGACTTCGTCTGCGAGGTACGGCGGGGCGGCGACGAGCCCTACCGGCGGTTGCCCGACCGGGAACTGCTGACCTTCGGGCGGCGACTGTGCGAGGCGTACGTCAGGAACGACCCGGTGGAGATCACCCGGATTCAGGAGCGGGACGGCATCCATGTCGTGTCGATGAGCGGCGCCCTGTCCGGGATCTGCCCCCGGGCGGCGGCGGACCTGCGGGCGCACCAGGAACGGCAGAGCCGGGAGATGGACGAGTGGGAGGCGCAGGAGCAGCGCAAGTGCGATCAGGCGCCCCGGCACCGGCCCCGCCTCCGGCCGCTCAAGGTGTTCCGCGAGCGGATCTGGACGGACTACGGCGTGCTGGAGGGCTACGGTGACGGCGACGTCACCGTTCCCGCCGATGCCGACCCCGCCGAGTACAGCTTCGACCTGCTGGAGGCCGCGCAGCGGGACGGGCTGGTGGCGGCGTCGTACGGGGTCGCCAACGTGCTCGTCGATTCCGACATGGACGTCTGCGTGACCATCGAGCTCTACCGGCGCCGGCCGCCGGTGGAGACCGGGGGCTGGGACCGGGTGGCCGAGTTCGGCCTGGGGACCTCGTCCGGCCGGATCGAGTTCGCCGACCAGATGGGCGGGGCTCCCCTGCCCGATCTCGCCGGGCTGGGCAGGGGCCACTACCGGATCCGCCTCCACTACCGCGTCTCGGAACGCGACGACTCCCAGCACCTGCTGATCATGTCGTTCCCCGGCGGGGGCGACCGTACGGTGAACCTGAAGCGCTGACCACGCCCCGCGGCGATTCCCGCGAGATCAGAGCATGCCCTTCCCCGTTTACCGGTGATCTTCATGGGAGGGAGGTTATGTTGATCTTCGATCAAGTGGATCAGGCGATTGCCTTCCGGCGGCGGCATGGAGGAGAGGCGTCTACCCGTGGACGACGTACCTGTTGTCGGCCTCTATGACTCGCTGCTCACCCGGCGGCTCGATCAACGTGTGGCCTCCTGGCGCGACAGGGGGCACGTCGTGGAGACCTCGCAGGTCGACAGGGAGGAAGTGGCCCACCTGCTCGGCCGGTTCATCGGAGAGACCGCCGCCCAGGCGCTCGCCGTCCTCAGGACCCCCGATGAGCAGGTCGAGCTGGCCAATCGGCTGCTGCGTCAGCTCGCCGATCCCGAGGTCGTCGAGAGCGGCCCCAGCAAGCTGCTCTCGGTCGTCAGGGACGTGCCCGGAGCGGCCCCACCCCCTCGGCCGCTGACCTCGCTGTCGGAGGCGGCGCTGCTCACCAACGCCCGGGAGGACCCGAACCTGGCGCACGAGCTGGCGGCGGAGCTGGCCAGTGCCGACCGGGTGGATCTGCTGTGCGCGTTCGTCAAGTGGTCCGGCCTGCGCATCCTGGAACGGTCACTCGCCGAGCTGCGCCGCCGGGGCGTGCCGCTGCGGATCATCACCACCACCTACATGGGGGCGACCGAACGGCGCGCGCTGGACCGGCTGACGCGTGACTTCGGGGCCGAGGTCCGGATCAGTTACGAGCAGAACTCGACCCGGCTGCACGCCAAGGCCTGGCTGCTGCGCCGCCGTACCGGCTTCGACACCGCCTACGTCGGCAGCTCCAACCTCTCACGCGCGGCCCTGCTGGACGGCCTGGAATGGAACGTCCGCCTGTCGTCGGTGACCACCCCGCGGCTGCTGGACAAATTCGAGGCCACCTTCGACTCCTACTGGAACCGGCCGGAGTTCGAGTCGTACGACCCGGAGACCGACGGCGAGCGCCTCGACGAGGCCCTCTCCCGCTCCGGGGCCGGTGAGCGGCTCTTCGACATCCCCGCGCTGGTCCCCCACCCCTTCCCGCACCAACGGGAGATGCTGGAGGACCTGGACATCGAACGGACCGTCCACGATCGGCACCGCAACCTGCTCGTGGCGGCGACCGGAACCGGCAAGACGGTGGTGGCCGCCTTCGACTACCGCAACCTGCGGCAACACCTCGGCCCGCAGCCGTCCCTGCTGTTCGTCGCGCACCGTCGGGAGATCCTCAAGCAGGCACTGGGCACCTACCGGCAGGTGCTGGCCGCATCCGACTTCGGGGAACTCCACGTCGGGGACGAACGGGCCCGGCACTGGCGGCACGTGTTCGCCTCCGTCCAGTCGCTCACCTCCCGGGGCATCGGCACCTTCGAACCCGATCACTTCGATGTCGTGGTCATCGACGAGTTCCACCACTCCGCCGCACGCAGCTATCGGGAGATCATCGATCACCTCAGGCCGAAGGAACTCCTCGGCCTCACCGCCACTCCCGAGCGGGCCGACGGCACCTGGGTGCAGGACGAGTTCTTCGACGGGCGCATCGCCTCCGAGCTGCGACTGTGGGACGCGCTGGACGCCGATCTGCTCTGCCCGTTCCACTACTTCGGGATCAACGACGAGACCGACCTCAGCGAGGTGAAGTGGTCGCGTGGCTCCTATGACAGCGGGGCACTGGACAACGTGTTCACCGGCGACACCGCCCGTGCCCGGCTGGTGTTCAACGCGCTGCTGGACAAGGTCAGTGATCTGACGGCGGTCCGCGGGCTGGGTTTCTGCGTCTCGGTACGGCATGCGCGGTTCATGGCCGACTTCTTCACCTCGGCGGGCCTGGCATCGCTGGCGGTGGACGGGACGACCGACGACGCCTCCCGCCGGGCCGCGCTGAAGGCTCTGCGGGACGGAGAGGTCACGTTCCTGTTCGCGGTGGACCTGTTCAACGAAGGTCTCGACGTTCCCGACGTCAACACCCTGCTCCTGATGCGGCCGACCGAGAGCGCGACCGTCTTCCTCCAGCAGCTCGGCCGCGGGCTGCGCCGTACTCCTGACAAGGAGGTGCTGACGGTGCTGGACTTCGTCGGCCAGCACCGCAAGGAGTACCGGTTCGGGAACCGCTTCCAGGCACTGACCGGGTTCGCCCGCGGACGGCTGGAACGGCAGGTGAAGGACGAGTTTCCGCTGTTGCCGTCGGGTTGTCAGATCGTCCTGGACCGGGTCACCAAGGACCGTCTGCTCGCCGAGCTCAAGACCCACCTCGGCGCCACGGTCCCCATGCTCACCCAGGAGATCCGTTCCTGCGCGGAGACCTCTCTCATCGACTATCTCGAAGCCAGCGGGCGGGACATCGGCGACCTCTACCGCAACCAGCGCTATTGGACGTGGTTGCTGCGCCGTAGCGGCCTGCTCGGCGGCGACGCCTCTCCCATGGAGGAAGCACTCGGACGTCGCGTGCGGGCCCTGCTCCCGGTGGACGACCGCCGCCGGGCCGAGGCCTACACCAGGCTGTTGCAGCCCGACGGCCCACGCTACGACGAGTGCTCCCCGATCGATCAGGCGTTCGCCCGGATGTTGTTCTTCTCGTTCTGGCGTGACGGCGGCGGCTTCACCTCCTATGACGAGGCGTTCGTACGGCTGCGCGGTGAGCCCGCCCTGTGCGAGGAGATCCGGCAGGTGCTCCTGTACGGGACCGAACGCCCCCGCCACGTGACCAAGCCTCTTCCCGAGCCGCTGGGCGCGATCCCGCTCGCGGTCAACGCGCGCTACTCGGCCGACGAGATCCTCGCCGCCCTCGGCTGGGCGACGCTGGCAGGCCCCACGCCGTCGACCATGCGTGAGGGTGTCGCCTGGAGTCCCGCTACGCGGTGTGACGCGCTCCTGGTCACCCTGCACAAGAGCGAGAAGGAGTTCTCACCGCAGACGATGTACCGGGACTTCGCGCTCACTCCGACCCTGTTCCACTGGGAGTCGCAACACCGCACCAGCGCGGGGTCGGTGACCGGTCTGCGCTATCAGAACCATGCGCGCGAGGGCAGCCACATCCTGCTGTTCACCCGGGAACGCAAGGAGAACGAGAACCGGCACCCCGAACCGTTCGTCTTCCACGGCACCGCCCGCTACGTGGAACACCGGGGCGAACGCCCCATGGCCATCACCTGGCAGCTGGACGAGGAGATGCCCGCCGACCTGTTCCGGCGCGCCGCCGTCGCGGGATAGCTCTGCTCTCCCCGCGGAAGCCGGCGGGAGGCCGGGGTCACGGAAGGCGGGGCTGCTGTTCCTCAAGAAGCTCGCGGAGCTCGGTGGTGTGCTGATCGACGAGGTGGGGGCGGCCGTGGTAGGCGGCCGGGGTGTTCTGGAACAGGACGATCCGCCAGGTGTCGCCGTGCCGCTCCGCGATGAGGGTGTGGTGGGAGTTCGCGGCCGGGTTCAGGTCGTCGGCGCCGGGCGGGACCAGGCCGGAGATGGCCCGCAGCAGCACCGTGTCCGGGCCGAGCGGGCGGACCTCGCGCACCTTGGCGACGTAGGAGGCGGTGGGGTGGTCGGCGAAGATGCCGGCGAGGTGCTCCTCGACCTCCTTGCCGCCCGTCTCGATGCTGCCGTCGAATCCGATGATCGTGCCGTCGTCGGCGATCAGCGCGGCATAGGCCCTGGCGTCGCGGTGGTTCCAGGCGTCCAGCAGCCGGGAGTAGAGATCGCGGACGGCGGAGTCGTCGGCCATGAGGCCTCCAGGAGCGGCGGCTCGGGTGGTGGGTCTCACCCTAGTTCAAGGCCGTTTCGGCGAGAAGCGCATTCTCCGGGCCGCCGCCCGGCGGTCACGATTCGATCGGCTCGGTCGGCTCGGCCGGCTCGGTCGGTTCGGTCGGTTCGGTCGGCTCGGTCGGTTCGCTCGGTTTGCGGAACAGGAGGCGGGCATGCAGGAACCTCTCACCCTCCTCGGGCTCGCGCACCATCCAGGCGGTCACCTCAAGCCCGGCCCGGCGCACCAGATCGGTGATGCGGCCGGGCGGCCACCGGTAGGCGAGCGTCACCTTGTGGTCGAACGGCAACGGCTCGGCCGGGTGCTCCGGCTCGTCGTGGGAGAAGAAGCCGAGGAGCAGATATCCACCCGGCGCCAGCACCCGATGGAACTCGGCGAACACCGTCGGCAGCAGCTCCGGCGGGGTGTGGATGACGGAGTACCAGGAGAGGACGCCGCCGAGGGTGCCGTCCCTCAGATCGAGAGCGGTCATCGATCCTTCGTCGAACCGCAGGTCCGGATAGGTCTCACGGGCCAGGGTGATCATCGTCGGTGACAGGTCGACGCCGAAGACGGGCACCCCGAGCGAGTGCAGGTGCGCCGTACCGTGACCGGGACCGCACCCGAGATCGGCGACCGGCCCGGCGTCGGCGGCCCGCACGAACTCGGCGAACGCGGCGTGCATCGCACGGTCCAGCGGCCTGGCGTCGAGCGCGGTGCGGAACAGCGCGGAGTACTCGGCGGCGACGGTGTCGTAGGCCGTCCGGGTGGTGTCCAGGCAGGGGGATTCGATCACGACCGAGACAGTAGTCCACGATCACTCCGAGCGGGGCTTCCGATCGGGACCTCCACCCGGGACCTCCGTATGGGGCGTCCGACCTGCGCGACCTGTTCCGGCTGCTCGCCCTCGACGGCTCCCACCTCGACGGGATCGAGCGCGCAGAAGAGGACCACACCGACGGCCACGGCGAGTACCTCGCCTGGCTGGACGACCACTTCGGGCTGACGCCGCCCCACGACTCCGATCCGTGGACGCCATCCCCATCCGCGGCTCGGGAGTCCCTACTCCTCCTCCGTGAACACGACCTCGCGGCGCCTGCGGATCGCCGGGAGGACGGCGACGACGAGCGCCGCCACGGCCAGGACCAGGAGCACCGCGGAGATCGGCCGGGTCAGGAAGACCGACGCGTCACCGCGGGAGATGATGAGCGCCCGCCGCAGGTTCTCCTCCAGCAGGGGGCCGAGGACGAAGCCGAGCAGCAGCGGCGCCGGCTCGCAGCCGCACTTGATCAGGACGTAGCCCAGGAGTCCGAAGAAGACGATCGCGTAGACGTCGTACGCGTTGAACCCCAGGGAGTACGTCCCGATCGAGGCGAACAGGATGATCATCGGGAACAGCACCTGGTACGGGATGCGCAACATGCGCACCCATATGCCGATCAGCGGCAGGTTCAGCAGCACGAGCAGCACGTTGCCGATCCACATCGACGCGATCAGGCCCCAGAACAGCGCCGGTTCGTCGACGATGACGTTCGGGCCGGGGGTGATGCCGTGGACGATGAACGCGCCGACCATCAGCGCCATGACCGGGTGGGCGGGCAGGCCCAGGGTGAGCAGCGGGATGAACGACGTCTGCGCGGCGGCGTTGTTCGCCGACTCGGGACCGGCGACGCCCTCGATCGCGCCGTGCCCGAACTCCTGCCCCCGCTTGGAGATCCGCTTCTCGACGGCGTACGAGGTGAACGAGGCCAGCACGTGGCCACCGCCCGGCAGGACACCGAGCGCGGCGCCGAGACCCGTGCCCCGCAGGATCGGGCCGACGATCCGGCGCCGGTCCTCGCGGGTCGGCCAGAGGTTGCTCACCCTGCCGACGATCGCCGCGCGCGCCCGCTCGTTCTCCAGGTTGCGCAGGATCTCGGCCACCCCGAACATGCCGACGGCGACCGACACGAAGTCGATGCCGCCGTACAGCTCGCGCCGGCCGAACACGAACCGGGGCGTGCCCGTGTAGATGTCCTGTCCGACCGTGCCGAACAGGACCCCCAGCATGATCATCGCCAGGGCCTTGAGCGCCGTGCCGCGCGCCAGCGCGATCGACACGATCAGGCCGAACAGCACCAGCGAGAAGTATTCGGCCGGGCCGAACCGCAGAGCGACGCGGGCCAGCGGCGGGGCCGCGACGGCCAGCACGACGGTGGCCACCGTACCGGCGACGAAGGACCCGACCGCGGCGGTGGCCAGCGCCGCGCCCGCCCGGCCCTGCCGGGCCATCTCGTGCCCGTCCAGCGCGGTGACCGCCGCCGACGACTCACCGGGCAGGTTGATCAGGATGGCGGTCGTCGAGCCGCCGTACTGCGCGCCGTAGTAGATCCCGGCCAGCATGATCAGGGCCGTCACCGGCTCGAAGCTGAACGTGATCGGCAGCAGCATCGCCACCGTCGCCGTCGGCCCGATGCCGGGCAGCACCCCGACCGCCGTCCCGAGCAGTACTCCCACGAAGCAGTAGACGACGTTCTGGACCAGGAGGGCGGTCGAGAAGCCCAGTGCGAGGTTGTCGAGAAGGTCCATGCCTCATTCCGGGTCGAGCGTCGGAGATTCCGGATGCCGCGTCAGAACCCCAGCCACGGGCCCCACAGCGGGATCCGCAGCTGAAGACCGACGACGAAGATGAGCGTGCCGGCCGCGGTCAGCCCGGCGGTCACGGCCACGGCCGTGAGAGGCCGTACGCGCCTGCTGGCCAGCGTGGTGAGCAGGGCGGTCACCGCCGACGCCGGGATGAACCCGAGACCCCGTACGGTGAACCCGAAGAACAGGATCGCGAGCACGATGACGGTGACCGCGCGCCAGGGAACCGGCCCGAACGCGACCACCTCGCCGGCGACGAGTCCCTTGACGACGACCGCCAGACCCAGCGCGGCCACGATCGCGCCGACCAGCAGGGGGAAGGCGCCGGGACCCATCCGCAGCGGGGTGCCCAGCTCGTAGCCGAGCGACCCCGCCACGAACGCGCCGCCGATCAGGACGAAGACTCCCCCGGCGAGGATGTCCGGGAGGGACCGGCGTCGCTCCACCTCAGGAGGCCTTGACGCCGGCGTCGGCGATGACCTTCGCCCAGGTGCCGAGCTGCTCTTCGAGCTTGGCCCGGTGCGCCTGCGGGGTCGCGTCCTCGGCCGGGACCGGCGCGGTGCCGAGCTTGGCCATCTGGTCGACGACCTTCTGGTCGGCCAGCGCCGTCTTCAGCGCCTCGGACAACTTCTGGACGACCTCCTGCGGCGTGCCCTTCGGGACGTAGAGGCCGTGCCACACGCTGACCTGGAGGCCGGGCAGCCCGGCCTCGGCGGTGGTGGGCAGGTCGGGCAGGCTCTGCACCCGCTCCGGAGTGGTGACCGCGTACGCCTTCACCTCGCCCGCGGAGATCTGGCCGCTGGTGTTGGTCGTCTGGTCGCACATGAAGTCGACCTGGCCGCCGACGAGGTCGGTCAGCGCGGGGCCGGTGCCCTCATACGGAACCTCCTGGAGCTTGACGCCGGCGGCGGTCTGGAACAGCAGGCCGCACAGGTGGGACGCGGCGCCGATGCCGGCGTTGGCCAGCGTGACCTTGCCGGCGTTCGCCTTCACGTGGCTCACGAGGTCCTGGAGTGTCGCGGGCCCGAAGTCCTTGCGGGCGACGATCGTCATCGGTACCTCGGTGACGAGCCCGACCATCTCGAAGCTCTCGAGCGGCTTGTACCCCAGGTCCTTGTAGAGGGCGGGCGCCGTGGACATGCCGATGTGGTGCATGAGCACGGTGTAACCGTCTGGCTCGGCCTGCGCGACCTCGCCGGCGCCGACCGTGCCGCCCGCGCCCTCGACGTTCTGGACGACGATCTTGCCGCCGAGCTTGGCGGCCATCGGCTCGGCGATCATGCGGGTGACGGTGTCCGTCGGGCCGCCCGCGCTGAACGGCACGACGATGGTGATGTTCCGGTCCGGGTAGCCGCCGCCGGTGGTTCCGTCAGTGGCGCCGCCGGTGGTTCCGCCGCTTCCGGAACAGGCGGCGACGAGCGAGACGACGCCGATCGCGGCGATCATCCGCGCGGCGGCCCGGTACCTGCTGGTCGTTCTCATATCGCGGCCTCCTCGTCAGCGCATCCGCGTTCGTCGGTGAGTGCGCGGCCCCAGTTTCGGCTGACGGAGGCCGGGATGGTGTCAGAGGAATCCCAAGGAATGCGTCAGACGTCAGGTAAATCCCAAGAACTGGAGGGCTAACGCGAGCCTCGGTGCGGGCCGTACAATCCGGTATGCGGATCACCATCATCGAAGATGACGACCGCGTGGCGCGGAGCCTGGTGACCGTCCTGGCTCAGGCGGGGTTCGAGGTCCACCGTGTCGCCACCGCCGCGGAGGCCGTACGCGCCGCCCCGTCCGATGTGGTCCTCGTCGACCTGGGGCTGCCCGACGGCGACGGACTCGACGTGATCCGCAAGCTGCGTGACCGCCCGGAGACCGCCGTCATCGCCGTGACGGCACGGTCCGAGGAGCACGAGCGGGTCCGCGGCCTGCGCGCCGGCGCCGACGACTACATCGTGAAGCCGTTCGGCATCCCGGAACTGCTGGCCCGGATCGACGCCGTCCTGCGCCGTACCCGGACGGCCCGCGCACTCAGCCACCCGGACGAGCCGCTCGTCCTCGGCCCGGTACGGATCGGCGTCGGTACCCGCGAGGTGACGGTCGACGGCACGCCCGTGACGCTGACCCGCAAGGAGTTCGAGCTGCTCCTGCTGCTGGGCCGCAGGGCGCCGAACGTGGTGAGCCGCGACGTCATCCTCGACCAGATCTGGGGTGCGACCTGGGAGTCCTCAAGCCGCACCCTGGACACCCACATCGCGGCGTTACGGCACAAACTCGGACCGGCGGTGCTCATCCGCACGATCCACGGAGTCGGCTACCGGCTCCAGGCCGAGCGGCCGGAGCTGATCGGCTGACGCGCCGTGCACCGCCGCCTGCTCGTCGTCCTGGTACCCCTCGCGGTGCTGCTCGTCGCGGCGCTCGGGGTGCCGCTGAGTGTCACCGTGGCCGAGCGGGAGATGCAGGAGACGTACGTCGACCGGCTCAACGACGTCGGCCGGTTCGCGTCGCTGGCCGAGACCGCGCTGACAACGGGGCGGACCGAGGCGCTCCAGCAGGAGCTGGCGCGCTATCACGAGCTGTACGGCATCCCGGTCGCGGTGATCGGCATGTCGGGCACGGTGCTGCTCGGCCCGGCGGACGCCTATCGGGAGGCGGCGCGGGCCGAGCCGGGGCTGCCCCGGATCGTGACCGCGGCGCTGTCCGGGACGAGACCCGAACCATCCGGGAAATGGGCGCCGTGGGACGACTCCGCCCTCGTGGTCGCGGAACCGGTGGGCCGGGATAGCGAGGTCGTCGGCGCCGTCGTGACGATCTCCGACCTGTCGAAGACACGCCATCGCATCCTCGTACGGTGGGCACAGCTCGCCGGGCTCGGGCTGCTGCCGTTGATCGCTCTGGTGGCCGTCGCCTGGCCGGTCTCGGCGTGGGTGCTGCGGCCGGTACGGGAACTGGACGCGGCGAGCTCGCGGATCTCCCGGGGAGACCTCACCATCCGGGCGGACGCCGAGGCCGGCCCGGCCGAGCTGCGGCGGCTGGCGGAGTCGTTCAACACCATGATGGACGCGGTCGAGAACGCCGCGCAGCGGCAGCGGGCGTTCGTGTCCGACGCGTCGCATCAACTGCGCAATCCGCTGACCAGCCTCCGGCTCGCCGTGGAGAGCCTGGAACCGCACCTGGACACGGCCGGTGACGGGCGGCAGGTGTACGACGTCGCCGTCGACGAGCTGAAGGCGATGCAGCGGCTGCTGAACTCGTTGCAGGCCAGCGCGCGGATGGAGAGCATGCGGACGGCGTCGCCGGTGGATCTCGACGCGGTGCTGGCCACCCGGGTGGACCGGTGGCGGGCGTTGACGGCGACGGCGGGGCAGACGCTGACGGTCGACGTGCCGCCGGGACTGCGGTTGCTGGAGCCGCCGGGCGGACTGGGCAGCATCCTGGACGAGTTGATCAGCAACGCGCTGCGGCTGTCGGACGCGCGGGTGGTGGAGGTGACCGCCCGGATCGTCCCCGCTGGTGCGGGCGCCGGACGCGGTGACGCCTCCGCGGCCGGAGGCGTGGTCACGATCGTCGTCCGTGACGACGGCCAGGGCATCGACGCGTCCGAGCGAGCCCAGGCGCTACGGAGGTTCTGGCGCTCGCCGCGGCACCAGAACGTGGCCGGGACCGGCCTGGGACTGGCGATCTGCGCCGACCTGGTCGGGGCGGCCGGGGGAGAGCTGCGGTTGGAGGACGGCCTGCCGCGTCCGGACGGGTCCGGGCACGGATTCGCCGCGGTGATCGCGCTGCCGGCCGTTCCGAGGGCGGCGTCGTCGTCCGACGCTCCGGCCCCGTCGCCGGTCTGAAACCCGTACCCGGCCACCGGACCCCGACCCGGGCCCGGCGGCCGGGCCGGCGTCCCGGTCAGCGCTTGCGGTCGCGGAACCAGGCGGCCGCGCCCGGATGGAGCGGGATCGACGCGGTGGAGATCCCGGTACGCACGTTGATCTGCCACGCCTCGGGAACGGCCTCGGGAACGGGGTCAGCGTCGTCGCGACCGGCGGAGGTGATGCTGCCGGTGTGCGTGAAGATCGTGCCGGTGATGGCGTGGACCAGGTCGTCGGGCAGGTCGTCGCGGGCGAGAAGCATGTTCGGCACGGCGACGGTGCGGGTGGCCGGGACACCGGCGTAGGCGGTCGCGTGGATCACGGCGGGAGCGTAGGGACCGGGGAACGCCGCGAAGAGCGCGTCCGCCTGCGCCTCCAACGGGACCAACCGGATCGCATGCCGCTGCGCCAGCTCCGTGATGGCGGGGGTCGGGACACCGGTCAGGGAGAACATCGCGTCGATCCCGCCCTCGCGCAGCGCCGCCGCCGATTCGGCCTGGCTGAGGTACCGGCCGTCGGCGTTCACCCGGCCGAGCTCCAGCACCCGCAGTGACGTGAACTCGGTCCCCGAGCCGCGGGCACCGAGGGAGACGCGCCTGCCTTCGAGATCCCGGAACTCGTCGATCACCGAACCGGCCATGACCACGAGGTGCAGGTGACTGTCGTAGAGCCGGCAGATCGCGGAGAGCCCTCCGGGGGCGCTGCCGTCCGCCGTGATCAGCGCGTCCAGGCTCGTCAGCCCGAGGTGCACCTCACCGGCCCGCAACATCCGGATGTTGTCGGTGGACGCCCCGCTCGGCACGGTGCTCACCGTGACACCCGGCACCCGCTCGGAGATGTGTTCGGCCAGCGAACCACCGATGCGCCGGTACACCGCCCCCGCCGGCCCGGTGGCCAGCCGCAGGTGGACCCTGTCGACCTCGGGCTGCCGGGAGCAACCGGCGAGCACCCCTCCGGCGGCCAGGAGCACCGCCCGCCGGCTGAGCCGCAGCCCCTCCAGGTTCAGCACCATGCCGCGATGATACGGATGAGCGGGCGGAACGATTGTCGGACGGGTCCGGCAGGATGGCTGCCATGGTCTCTTACCAACTGGTCATCGACTGTGCGGCACCCGAGCGGATGGCCCGGTTCTGGGCGGGCGCACTGCGCTACACGGTGGAGCCGCCGCCGGGTGGATTCGACACGTGGCGGGCTTACTGGCGCAGTCTCGGGGTGCCGGAGGAGGAACTGGGCGAGGGGGACTGCAGCGACAGCATCGTCGATCCCGAGGGGCACGGGCCGAGGATCTGGTTTCAGCAGGTACCCGAGGGCAAGGTGGTCAAGAACCGGTTCCACCTGGATGTGATGGTGGGCGGCAGGCGGGAGGACGTGCCGCTGGAGACCCGCAGGGCGCGGGTGGACGCCGAGGTGGAGCGGCTCGTCCGGGCGGGGGCGTCCGTCGTGCGGGTGTTGTCACAGCCCGGGGTCGATCACTACGCGGTGGCGATGGCGGATCCCGAGGGCAACGAGTTCGACGTGGTCTAGCGCCGGTTTCCGCGCGCCGGTCCGAGGTCGTCGGCCACCGTCAGAAGCGCCTGATCAGCGACCTCTCCACCTCGCCTGACCGGGACGGAACAGGCAACATGCCAGCGGTCTCGACGAACAGAGCAGGTCGGCGGCGTGTTCGCCTCAGGGCTGACCGCCGCCGAGATTGCTCTGAATCCCGCCCTGCCACTGTTCCACCACGGTCTTGATCAGGGTGGCGAGACCCAGCGCGACCCCCGCGATGATGGCGGTGATGATTACCCACTCGGGACGATGTCACGGGCCGCAGGAAGAACCCGGAACTTCCATGGGCATCGGCAGCCGCGCAGACACTCTCCGAACTGCCGCGGCCCCTCACCCCACTGATCACTGACTCCGTACTGTCTGATCATGAGTCGGGACGACGGGCCAGCTCGACTCTTGGGAGCGTCCCATCGCCGACCGGCGAACCCAGCTCACCAGCCGAACGGGAAAGCCTGGTGACCAGGCGTGACATACGAATAATCTCGGGACTCGACGACCAGGCCTTCGTTATTGAATCGCAGCATCGTGCACCCCGAAATGGTCAGAGGGCCGCTGTCGTAGTGGCACAACGCCCAGTACTCCGCCGCAGCCTGATCGCCTTGGACCAGGGGTGTGGCGAACCGGGCCTGCGTTGGCTCGATCTCTGATGCGAACGCCTCCTGAAGGTACTTTCTGAGCCCGGCGCGTCCTCGGTGAGGAGGGCCGAAGGGCGTCGACCAATGAACGCCGTCTCCGGCCTGGCGTGCGACGATGGCTTCGGTGTCTTTCTGTGCCCACCCCGCGGTCCACACCTGTGTCCAGCGCAAAGCGGCTTCATGAACGTCCATAGCGACTCCTCATGATCGATACCGGCTCGCTGCGGACCCTATCGCCTGCCCCGGACACTTCCGGGCGTCCGCTCCGCCTGAGCCGCCACTGGCGGCCCTTTCCTAAGAGCGTGACTCATTTGGTGGTCGCTCGTTTGATATGGCATGGATGCGTTCCTTCAGCGG
>NZ_BMQP01000068.1 GCF_014648175.1 Planobispora rosea | reverse complement strand
CGTTGGTCGAGCACGTGCTGCGGGTGCGCGCGGCCTACGGCATGTCGGTCTGACGCCGTCGTGACTCACCTGGGGGCCCGGTCCCTCCAGACGATCTCGTCGAGCGGGTGGGGCGGGTAGTCGCAGGCGGCCTTCTCGGCGTCGCAACCGAACGCCTCCGCGACGACCGCCAGTTCCACCGTGGAAGGGTCGGCCACCGGAGGGAATCCGCGGTACTCCTCGTGGGTGAAGCCGCAGATCAAAGCGGTGTCCCGGCCCGTGCGCAGTGCCTGCCAGGGCGGGCCCGCGACCAGGTCACCGTCGACGACCGGCCCGAACACGCCTCCGCCCGCGCGGGGACCGGCCAGCGGCGCGTCCTGGACCGCCAGGAGCAGAGCCGCCGAGGCCGAGCCCGCGGACTGGCCGAAGACGGTTACGTTGCCGGGGTCACCGCCGAAGGCGGAGATGTTCTCCTGCACCCAGGCCAGGGCCGCGATCTGGTCGCGCAGCCCGCGGTTGTCCGGTACCCCCGGCAGGTGACCGAATCCCTCGAAGCCCATCCGGTAGTTGAAGGTCACCACCACGACCCCCGAGCGGGCCAGCGTGGCACCGTCGAACTGCGGCACCCCCGACGAGCCGGTCCTCCACGCGCCACCGTAGATCCACACCATGACCGGCAGCCCGGCGGCCCCCAGGTCCGGGCTCCAGACGTTCAACGTCAGGCAGTCCAAGCCGTCCCCGGGCCGCCAGACCGGCGGCACACCCGGTGCCGGCGGCAACTGCGGAGGCGCGGTGCCGAAGGCGACGGCATCCCGTACCCCGCCCCAGCTCTTCGGCGGTACGGGTGCCCGTAAGCGCAGTCCCCCTTTCGGAGCCGCTGCGAACGGGATCCCCTTGAACGAGACGATGCCGTCCCCCCTCCAGCCCTCGGACCAGTCCCATGCCGGTCTTCACCACAGCGTCGATCATGTCCAGGACGCTATATGATCGGCAGTCGCCTCAGAGCCGGACGCACTCCGGGGCTGATGCTGAGCGCACTGAAGCGCGCGGCCATGTCCTCGACCCACTGTGCCGGTGTCCGATGGTCTGCCAGGGGGACGCCGGCCTCGGCGCGCCACAGCGCATCGCCCAGGGCGTGGCGCAGATGCCAGGCCATAACCCGCTCGGCCGATAGCCGGCGGCCGGTGATCTGCCGGTAATGACGCATGACCGCCTCCAGAAGCTCAAGGCCGGGGCCCATCCCGGGACCCGGAAAGGCGCGCAGGTCGTACTCCGGCTCAGCGGCTCCGGCGGTCTCGAAATCCACCACCAGCCGCAGTTCATCGCCGTCCCACACCTGGTTGTCGCCATGCAGATCGCCGTGCACCAGCACCGCAGAACCAGGGCGGGCCAGCACGGCCTCGGCCCAGCCGCACCAGCGCGTCAGAGCGTGACGCTGATCCGGCCGAACCCACCTGCCGAGCCGCTCGCGCAAAACCGTGGCCGTGGCGGGCGGCAAATGGGCGCCGGTGAGCTTGCCGACCGCATGCTCGGCGCGCTCGAGCGCCGCCGGGTCGTGCAGGGCCGCCAGGAAGCAGGCGAGCTGCCTGCCGGCACGGTCCCGGTCGATCGAGCCGACGACCTCGAACAGGGATCTTCCCGGTATCCGCCTGGTGACGAGCAGCAGCGGATCCATGCCGCAGGCGACGACCTCGGGCAGGAACGGCACCCGCGGTTGGCGGGAAAGCGCGGTCAGGATGCCGATCTCACGCGCCAAGCGGAGGGCCGCGGGGCGCGACCACGCGAATTTCGCGACAAACCGCTCACCGACGATCGCGCTGGACGACTGCCACAGCGGCTCCTTCTCCCCGGCTCGCCCGGCAATCATGATGGAGCGTCCGGCAAGCTGCGGAGCCACCACCCGCAGCGCCTCGTCGAGCGCCTCGGCAGAGCACTCGGCCAGCCACTTCATGCTCGGATACCCGTCACGTCGACGACAGTAGGACACCGGTCAACCGCGGCCAAGGGCCCTCCTTGTGACGCCGGGGCCGGAACCCGTCTGGTCCACGTGTCCAGCGATGTCGTCTTCTCGGGAAAGGCGATCACGTATGCGGAGGACGGCGTCCGGTCGGACTGCCGCATGACCCAGCGTCATCTGCGGACCAGGCTGCGCGGTGCGCGGGAGTTCGTGCAACGGCGTTGAGCGGTCCTCCGCGCGCCGTACCGGTGTCGACCTGCGTCTAGCGCCACCAGCGGGCGGCGACGAGTTCGGCGACCAGGGGCTCGGTGAGCAGGGACACGGTGGGGTCGTCGTCGTGGCGGTAGCGGATGGCGGCCTCGGCGCCGGGGAGTTCGCCGCCGACGGTCAGGACGGTGGAGCCGCGTTCGCGGATCCACTCCATGGCCTGTCCGTCGTAGCGGGAACCGGGGAAGAACAGGGCGCGGTAGTCGAGGGTCTTGGTGAGGTAGACGTCGACGTGGGACCAGTCGCCGGTCTCGCAGGCGGTGGCGGCGCGGCGGGGGCCCTCGCGGAACATCAGGGCGGACTGGTCGGCGGAGGACAGGCGTTCGGCGGGGGCGACGGTGTAGACGCCGTGCGGGCCGTCGAGCAGGTCGGACGCCGTCTCCAGCCATTCGCCGCGCCGGTCCAGCAGGTCGCGGGTGGCCTCGGCGGTACGGCGCAGCAGCGCGGGCACGTCGGGGCCGGTGCCGGTCAGGCGGCCGTGCAGGGCCAGGAGCAGCGCGGCCGTGTGCTGGAAGGTACGGCAGGCGACGCCGCCGCGCTCCTCGCCCGCGAGCATCGGGACGGTCAGGTCGGCGCCGTCGGTGACGGGGGAGTCCGGCCGGTTGGTCAGGGCCAGCACGAACGCGTGGTCGCGGTAGGGGGTGAGCGCGTCGAGGGTCTCGCGGCTGCCGCCGGTCGCGGAGATGGCGACGACGAGGGTGTCCGGGGTGGCCGGGTAGGAGGACGCGGCGGAGGCGTACTCGGCGACCGCGTCGATCCCGGCGGCGCGCAGGCGGAGCGCGGCCACCCGGGCGGCGTAGCGGGAGCTGCCCATGCCGAGGAAGACCACCCGCCGGATCCCGGACGGTACCGCCGCGAACGGGTCGTCGGCTTCCAGGGCGTCCGCCAGCCCGGCCAGCGCGGCCGGCTTGGCTTCCAGGTCGGCGAGGTACAGCTCGGGGTTCACGGTTCTCCTCGGTGAATCAAGGTCGGGATCGGAGTCGGGGTCAGCGGTACCAGGAGCGCAGGACGCCCATCGGGGCGTAGCGCCAGCGGGGCAGGTGGCGGGCGGCGTAGAGGAGCTCGCGGCATTCCTGTTCGACGGCGAACGCGTCCAGCAGCCCGTCGTGGAGCAGGTGCCCGTGCCCGTGCTCGCGCAGGCGCCGGGTGTAGGCCTCCTTCAGGGAACGCGTCGCGTCCGCGGCCCACTCCCCGGTCGCCGCGGGGTCGGCTCCCCGCCGCCTGACCGCGACCTGGCCGGCGTGCTCCAGGCTGGTGGAGAGCTGGGCGAGGTCGCGGGCGGCGGGCTGGAAGAGGTCGGTGTCGGAGACCGTCGGATTGCCGTCGAAGTCGATGACCGCGTAGCCGTCCCGCCACCGGAGGATCTGGCCCACGTGCAGGTCCCCGTGGATGCGGATGAGCGGGGTCGCGTCGTGGTCGGCCAGGACGCGGAACCGTTCCGTCAGGAGGTGCGCGTGGGCGGCCAGCCATCGGCCGTCCTCGCCGCCGGTCAGTTCCAGCGCCTCGCGCAGTGCGGCCTCGGCCCGGGCGAACCACGGGGGGTCGGCGGGCGAGGGCCGTACCGGGTCGGGGAAGACCGCCGAGGGGGTGGCCAGGGCGAGGTGCAGGTCGGCGGCGAGCACGCCCAGCTCGTCGGCGAAGGCGGTACGGCCGGCCGCGGCCTCCTCCGCGCACCACTCCCAGCCGTCACGGGCGCCGGGCAGGTAGCGGGTCACCAGCGCGAGCAGTTCCCCGCCGCGGGTGATCGCCGCGTACGGCGTCGCCGTGGCGGTGAAGCCGACCGAGGTCAGGTGGGCGAACATCTCGGGGGCGGGCTGGGGGAGGGGGAGGGGCGGGGTGAGCCACTTGACGACGAGGGTCTCGGCGACGACGACGGAGTGGTTGGTCTGGTCCACGTCGAAGCCGCGCTCAGTCGCCCCGGAGGGCACCTCGGGGAGGGGATGGAAGATCCTGACGGTGTACGGGGCGGGGATCTCCGAGGTCAGAGCGGTGAGGAGTGCGGTGGTGCGGCCGTCTCCGGCGCGGGGCGCGGGGCGCAGCCCTTCCCATATTGAACGCGGATTCAACAGACAGACCAAACTTCCATGTGGCGATGTCGCGAAAAGTGTTGCCGATGTTGATGTTGCCTGCAACACTCCTGCTTTGGTCTGGCTCGTTCCTAACGCCCGGATCGCCCTAAACATCTGAATTTTGAAGGAGTAGCGGTCGTGTCCCGTTCCCGGTACACCCGTCGTCTTCCGGCCGCCGCAGTGGCCGCCGGTCTCGTGCTCGCGCTCTCGGCGTGCGGCGGGGAGACCGCCGACAGCACCACCTCCGCGGGGCCCGCCGCCAGCGCGTCCTCCGCGCAGCTGGACCCGAACGCGGACCTGTCGAAGCAGAGCCTCGCCATCTCGGTCTGGGACGGTTACACGCCCAAGGAGCTTCCGCAGCAGGTCAAGGAGAAGCTCAAGACCGAGCTGAAGGTCACGCTGCACGCCAACAACGAAGAGATCATGGCGAAGCTGACCTCCGGCACCGACACCGGCCTCGACGTGGCCTTCGTCTCCGGGCAGTACGCCCAGGCCCTCAACGAGGCCGGGCTGCTGGAGCCGATCCACCCCGAGCTGGTCCCGAACCTGGCCAACCTCTTCCCCGAGGCCAAGGAGCTCTCCTACGACAAGGGCAACGTCTTCTCCGTGCCCTACACCTGGGGCACGACCGGCATCTGCTACCGCAACGACCTGCTGAAGACGGCGCCGACCAGCTGGAACGACCTGCTCAACCCGCCGGCCGAGGCGAAGAAGAAGGTCACCATGATGATCACCGAGCGCTGGCTGGCCCTGCCCGCCATCAAGGCGCTCGGCTACTCGGTCAACACCCGCAGCGACGAGGAGATCGCCAAGGTCAAGGAGAAGCTCCTGGCCGCCAAGCCGAACCTGCTGGCCTACGACGACACGACCTTCCGCGATCGCCTGAAGAAGGGCGAGGCCGTCATGGTCGAGGCGTGGGACGGCTGGTGCCCGGCCGGGGAGAAGAACATCGACTTCGTGGTCCCCAAGGAGGGCAGCGACCTCTGGGTGGACACGATGGTCATCCTGAAGTCCTCCAAGAACAAGGAGGCCGCGCACGCCTTCATCAACTACATCCTGGACCCGAAGGTGCACGGCTGGGCGGCCGAGAACATCCTGTACGGCGTGCCGAACAAGGCCGCGATGGAGCTGGTCGACCCCGAGCTGAAGGCCAGCATGCCCTCGCTGCAGATGACCCCGTCGCAGCTGCTCCAGGGTGAGTCGATCATCGATCTCGGTGAGGACTCGGTGAAGTTCACCCGCCTGGCGACCGAGGTCGCGGCGCAGCAGTGACCGGCTCCACCGTCTCCGGCGCGACCGCGGTACCGCGGTCGCGCCGGTCGCGTGCGCTGGGGCGGCGGTCGCGTGCGATCGGGCGGCTGGTCTTCCTCGGTCCCGGCCTGGCCTACCTGATCGTCCTGCTGCTGGTCCCACTGGCGCTGATCCTCAGCTACACGGTGTTCCGCCGGGACCGCTTCGGCGGGGTCGTCTACGAGGCGACCGGGGAGAACTTCACCCGGCTGCTCGACCCGCTCTACCTCGACGTCATCGTCTCTTCACTGAAGCTGGCCACGATCGCCACGGTGATCGCCCTGCTCGTCGGGTACCCGACGGCGTACCTGATCGCGCAGCTGCCCCGGAAGTGGAAGACGATCGCGCTGGTGGCGATCGTGCTGCCGTTCTGGACGAACTTCCTGGTCCGGGTCTACGCCTGGATCGTGCTGCTCAGCGGCCCCGGACTGGTCAACTCCGCCCTCGGGGACCTGGGGCTGGGCCCGTTCGAGTTCCTCTACAACCAGGGCACGATCGTCACCGGGCTGGTCTACTCCTACCTGCCGCTGATGGTGCTCCCGCTGTACGCCGCGATAGAGAAGCTCGACCCGCAGCTCCGCGAGGCCTCGGCCAACCTCGGCGCCCGGCCCGCCCGCACGTTCGTCTCGGTCACGCTGCCGCTGACGCTGCCGGGCGTGGTCACCGGGTGCCTGTTCGTCTTCGTGCCGAGCTTCGGCAACTTCGTCATCCCCGAACTGCTCGGCGGCGGGCGATCGATCATGGTCGGCAACCTGATCAGGGACCAGTTCCTCAAGGCGAGGGACTGGCCGTTCGGGTCCACGCTGACGCTGGCGCTGCTCGCCGTACTGATCGTCCTGCTGCTCCTGCAGGCATGGAGTGCCCGCCGTGCGTAGACCCCGCCTGCTGTACGTCCCGTTCTGGATGACCTACGTCTTCCTGTACGCGCCGATCGCGGTGCTGGTCGTCATGTCGTTCAACTCCGGAGACTCGCCGTACTCCTTCGACGGGTTCAGCCTGAAGTGGTACGGCGAGCTGGCGGGCAACGCCGAGATCGGCAAGGGCCTGGTCAACACCCTGCTGGTGGCCGCGGGCTCGACCGTCCTGGCGACCGTGCTGGGCACGCTGCTGGCCGTGGGGCTGGCGCGGTACAGCAGGTCGAAGGTGCTGGACGCGATCGGCGTGCTCCCGGCCGTGCTGCCGGATCTGGTGCTGGCCATCGGGCTGCTGGTGTTCTACGGGACGGTCAAGATGACCCTCGGCCTGCACTCGGTGCTGCTGGCGCACACGGTCTTCGGCATGGCGTTCGTCGCCGCGGTGGTCCGCACCCGGCTCACCCACGCCGACCTCTCCCTGGAGGAGGCCTCGCGCGACCTGGGGGCGAACGCGGTGACCACGTTCTTGCGGATCACCCTGCCGCAGCTCGCGCCGGGCATCGCCGCGGGCGCGCTGCTGGCGTTCACGCTCTCCGTCGACGAGTTCGTCATCGCGTTCTTCACCGCGGCGCCGACCGAGCCGACCCTGCCCATCGTCATCTACTCAATGGTCCGCTTCGGGGTCACTCCCGAGATCAACGCGCTGGCCACGCTGCTGCTGGCCGTGAGCTTCACCGTGGTGATCGTGGCCCAGCGGATGACCCGACTGACGGAGTCCCTTTCCTGATGCTGCAGATCACTGGTGTCAGCCGCCGGTTCGGCGACGTCACGGCCCTGGCGGACGTCTCCCTGGAGATCCGCCAGGGCGAGTTCTTCGCGCTGCTGGGCCCCAGCGGCTGCGGTAAGACCACGCTCCTGCGCATCCTGGCCGGGTTCGAGTCGCCGGACTCCGGAACCGTCACCCTCGACGGCGACGACCTGCTCGGCCGGGCCGCGCACCGCCGCCCGGTCAACCTGATGTTCCAGTCCTACGCCCTGTTCCCGCACATGACCGTGGCCAAGAACGTCGCCTACGGCCTGGAGCGGGAGAAGCTGTCGAAGGCGGAGATCCGGTCGCGGGTCGGCGAGGTGCTGGAGAAGGTCGGGCTGTCCGCGATGGCCGGGCGCAGGCCGCAGCAGCTGTCCGGCGGCCAGCGCCAGCGGGTCGCGCTGGCCCGCGCGATCGTCAAACGGCCACGCCTGCTCCTGCTCGACGAGCCGCTGTCCGCGCTGGACAAGAAGGTGCGCGCGGAGATGCAGCTTGAGCTGAAGCGGCTTCAGCACGAGGTCGGCATCACCTTCGTCGTCGTCACCCACGACCAGGAGGAGGCCATGTCGCTCGCCGACCGGATCGCGGTCTTCAACGCGGGCCGGGTCGAGCAGGTGGACGAGCCGGTGCGGCTCTACGAGCGGCCGCGGACCCCGTTCGTGGCGGGCTTCGTGGGGGCCGGCAACCTCTTCCCGGGCCGGGCGTGCGCGGCCGGCGTGGCCGCCGACGGCCTGGGCGTGCTGCCCGGCGTCTCGGACCTGCCGGACGGCACGCCCGCGCTGCTGGCCGTACGGCCCGAGCGGATCCGGCTGGACGACGGCGGGGGCGTGCTGAAGGGCGAGGTCGCCGACGTGAGCTTCTACGGCGGCGTCTCCCATGTCGCGGTCACCGTGCCGGGCCGGCCGGAACCGGTCCTGGTCGCGACGCAGGGGGCCACCCGGGTCAGGCCGGGCGCGCAGGTCGGGCTGGCCTGGACGCCGGGGGACGGGGTGCTGGTCCCTCAATGAGACGTCTTCAGAGCGTTTCCCGTGGCTGTCCGGGCGTAGGCGAGGATCAGGTCCGCCGCCTCATCCGGGCCGATCACCGGGTGTCGGGCCGTTATGCGGTAACCGTACGCATCCTCGAGCGCGACGAGGTTGCGCGCGATGATCAGCGAGTCGTCGGACAGCGTGAAGGTTCCCAGCGCGCTCCCGGTCTCCAGGATGCTCTGGTACATCGCGACCTGGCGGTCGTAGAGCGTGGTGAGCAGGAGCGCGTACATCCGGTTGCGGGACGCGGCGCCGCCGAGCTCGTTGAGGAGCAGTACGTCAGGATCCTCCGGGCCGTGCGGCAGGCCCGAGCGGATGGTCACGACGAGCTTCTCGACGGGGTCGCGCATCCCGCTGATCCGCTTCAGGCGCAGCTCGTAGAAGCGCTCCATCCCGGCATGGTGCGCCTCCACCAGGAGCTCGTCGAGGTTGGGGAAGTGGTAGAGCACGGCGCCGGAGGTCAGCCCGGCCTCTTCCGCGACGTGGTTGAGCCCGACACCGTCGGTGCCGTGTCTGATGATCGCCCGGCGTGCCGCGTCGATGAGGTCCACACGCCGATCAGACCGGCTCTTACGCGCCATATTTCCCCGCTTGTTCACACCAGTGATTTGTGCCGGGGTCCATAGTGACTGATATCCGGCATTCCCGCTAGATCAACATTTAAACAAATATTTAACACAAAATCAGTCTTCTGTCGCCTGGAGGATGCGATGCCCCTCACGATCCTGTTCATGCCGGAGAGCGCCTACGGGCCGACGAACAACTGCATCGGCATCGGTGACATTCTGCGTAAGCGCGGTCACCGGGTCGTTTTCGCCGCCGAAGCCTCCTGGAAGGGGAAGCTGGAGGCGCTCGGTTTCGAGGAGGACCTGGTCGACCTGGCTCCGCCGACGGAGGAGGAGCAGGACGCGGGGCAGTTCTGGAAGGACTTCATCCGGGACACCGCGCCGGAATACCGCAAGTCGACCGCCGAGCAGCTGGAGACGGTGACCAAGCCGATCTGGGACGCGCTCATTGACGGAGCGAAGTACTGCGAACCGCAGCTCAAGGCGATTATCGAGCGCGTTCAGCCGGACGTCATCGTCGAGGACAACGTCATCACTTTCCCGGCGCTTATCACCGCGGGCAAGCCGTTCGTGCGCATCGTCTCCTGCAATCCGCTGGAAGTCCGCGGGGAGAATGTGGCGCCGGTCTTCTCCGGCCTGCCCGCCGGCGACCGCTCGGAATGGGACGCCTTCCGCGCCGAGTACGACCGCACCCACCGTGAGGTCTGGACCGCCTTCAACGAGTGGTGCGTCGCCCAGGGCACCCCGCCCCTGCCCGAGCTGGACTTCATCCACGAGGGCGAGCTGAACCTGTACGTGTTCCCGGAGATCGCCGACTACGTGGACGCGCGCCCGCTCGGTCCGAACTGGCACCGTCTCGACTCCTCGGTCCGCGAGACCGACGAGGCCTTCGAACTGCCGGAGTCGCTCAAGGCCGACCCGGAGAACGACGGGGCGCTGATCTACTTCTCGCTCGGCTCGCTCGGCTCGGCCGACGTGGAGCTCATGCAGCGGGTGATCGACGTGCTGGGCGCCACCCGGCACCGCTTCATCGTCTCTAAGGGCCCGCGGCACGAGGAGATCAAGCTCGCCGACAACATGTGGGGCGCCGAGTTCGTCCCGCAGACGAAGATCATCCCGATGGTGGACCTGGTCATCACGCACGGCGGCAACAACACCGTCACCGAGGCGCTGCACTTCGGCAAGCCGATGATCCTGCTGCCCCTGTTCTGGGACCAGTACGACAACGCCCAGCGCATGCACGAGCTGGGCTACGGCGTGCGCCTGTCCACCTACACCTTCACCGACGAGGAGCTGACCGGCGCGCTGGAGCGGCTCCTGGGCGACACCGAGCTGCGCGCGCGCCTGGCCGCCGCGGGCGAGGAGATCCGCCGCCGCGACGGCCTGCGCAAGGCCGCCGACCTCATCGAGCAGGCCGGCGCCTGACGTTTTCGAGCACGAGCAAGGACGTTCCATGGGCAAGTTGATCAACCCGGCGACCGGCGAGTTCCTCACGGAGGCGACCGTCACCCCGGTCACCGAGGTGGCGGCGGCCGTACGGCGGGCACGCGAGGCGTTCGCCGGGTGGAGCGCGGCGACCCCGGCCGAGCGGGCCGGGGTGCTGCTGCGCTTGGCCGACCTCGTCGAGGCCGACGCCGAGGAGCTGACCCGGCTGGAGGTGACCGAGACCGGAAAGCCCGCGGCGGTGTTCCGCGACGGCGAGCTGCCCTTCGCGGTCGACAACCTCCGCTTCTTCGCCGGGGCGGCCCGCTCGCTGGACGGCACCGGGGCGGGGGTGTTCAGCGCCGGCTACACCTCGGTGCTGGTCCGCCGCCCGGTCGGCGTCGTCGCCTCGATCGCTCCGTGGAACTTCCCGCTCGTGATGGCGGTCTGGAAGATCGGTCCCGCGCTCGCCGCGGGCAACGCGGTGGTGATCAAGCCCGCGCCGCAGACGCCGGGGACCACCCTGCGGCTGGCCGAGCTGTTCGCCCGTGCCGGGGCGCCGGACGGACTGCTCCAGGTCGTCCTCGGTGACGCCGAGGTGGGCCAGGCGCTGGTGACCGACCCGGGTGTGGACATGGTGAGCGTCACCGGCTCCACCGAGACCGGCCGCGCCGTCATGCGCGGGGCCGCGGGTTCCCTGAAGCGGGTCCACCTGGAGCTCGGCGGCAAGGCCCCGGCGCTGGTCTTCGGTGACGCGGACCTGGCCGAGATGGCCCGCGGCGTGGCGATGGGCGCGACCTACAACACCGGCCAGGACTGCACCGCCGCCACGCGGGTCTACATCGCCCGCGAGGTGTACGGCGACGCCGTCGAAGCGCTTCACGGCACGCTGGCGGGGATCAGGACGGGCGACCCCTGGGACCCGGAGACCGACATCGGGCCGCTGATCTCCGCCGGGCACCGGGACCGGGTGCACGGCTTCGTCGAGCGGGCCAGGGCCGCGGGCGCCGCGGTGCTGCGCGGTGGCGCCCCGGTGGACGGGCCCGGCTTCTTCTACCCGCCGACGCTGGTCGACGGGGCCCGCCAGGACAGCGAGATCGTCCAGGGTGAGCTGTTCGGCCCGGTGCTGGTGACCCTCCCCTTCGACGGGGAGGACGAGGCGGTGCGGCTGGCCAACGACACCCCCTACGGCCTGGCCTCCTCGGTCTGGTCCCGGGACGTGGCGCGGGCGCTGCGTGTCTCGCACCGCCTCGATGTGGGTGTGACCTGGGTCAACGACCACCTGCCGATCGCCTCGGAGGCTCCGCACGGCGGGGTGAAGGGCAGCGGCTTCGGCAAGGACATGAGCCAGGAGGCGGTCCAGGAGTATTCGGTGACCCGGCATCTGATGATCAAACATCAGGCTCCGGAGGCCAGGGACTCGTTCCGGCCTGCCTAGAAGTGTGAGTGGTTTGACGCTGATAGGCCCAAGTTGTGGGATTTTCAAGACTAAATCGATCTCTTAGCGATATAAAGGATGTGCTCAAAATGCGTGCGCGGCTTCCCCGCTCGGCGAGGGGTTACGTAGACCAGTGATGACACAAGACCGCCGGAACCGCCGTGCCTCAGGGGCGGCCGCCCGGTTCCTGCCGGCGAACTGGCGCGTGCGTCCCCGTCTGGTCGCGCTGATCCTCCTCCCGACCGTGGCGGCCGTGCTGCTGAGCGGCGTGCAGCTGACCACCGCGCTGGCCACCGCCACCGAGTACCGCCGGATGTCCGAGGTCGCCACGCTCATCGAGCGGCTGGGCACGCTCTCCCACGAGATGGCCCAGGAACGGGACCTCACCGCCTGGTACATCGCCGACAACCGGCGCCCCGCCCGGCTGTCCGCCGTCAAGAAGCAGCGCGAGGCGGTCGACAGGGTCGGTGACGACGTGCTCCAGGCGGTCTCGGCCATCACCGACGACCACGCGGCACGGGTGCGGAGCGAGGCGTCCCAGGTACGCCGCTGGCTGCACGGGCTCCCCGGCCTGCGCAACCTGATCACCGAGGGCAGCGTGCTCCCGCGTGCCGCCCTCGGCATGTACTCGCGAATGATCGCCGACTTCGTCACCCTCCACGACGACCTCGGCCGGAGCGGCGGCGACGAGCGCCTGATCGGTGACGCGCTCGCCCTGGGCGCGCTGACCCGGGCCAAGGAGCAGCTCGCCCGGCAGCGCGGCATCCTGCTCGTCGCGCGGCTGGAGGGCGGGTTCGACTTCGACGACCCCGCCGACTTCCTCGGCGCGTACAAGAGCCAGGTGAGCGAGCTGGCGGCCTTCCAGGCGACCGCCTCGGCCACCCAGACCCGGCGCTTCCGCGAGCTGGTCAGCGGCCCGAAGGTCGACCGGGCCGACGCCATGCGCGCGCTGGTCATGTCGCGTATGCGGGAGAACAAGCCCCTGGGCATCGTGGGCATCCGCACCTGGTTCGAATCCGCCAGCGCGGCGGTGGACGGCATGCGGACCCTTGAGAAGGACATGGCCGCCGCGGTGGTCGCGCGCAGCCAGGAGATGCAGAGCGCCGAGCAGCGCAGCGCCATCATCTCCGGTGGCGCGATCATCATTCTGCTGGTCCTGACCCTGTTCATCACCTCCTGGGCGGCCCGCTCGCTGGTCAGCCCGCTGCGCAGGCTGCGCAGCGAGGCGCTGGAGGTGGCCGGTACCAAGCTCCCCGAGACCGTCCGGGCGCTGCGCGACTCCGGAGACCTGGCCGCGAACGTCGAGGTGCCCTCCATCGGGGTGACCTCCCTCGACGAGATCGGGGAAGTGGCCCGGGCCTTCGACGAGGTCCACCGCGAGGCCGTACGGCTGGCGGGCGACGAGGCGCGGCTGCGGGCCAACGTCAACGCGATGTTCGTCAACCTCTCCCGGCGCACCCAGTCGCTGGTGGAACGCCAGATCGACCTCATCGACGACCTGGAGCAGGGCGAGCAGGACGAGGACCGGCTGGCCAGCCTCTTCAAGCTGGACCACCTGGCCACCCGCATGCGCCGCAACTCCGAGAACCTGCTGGTCCTCGCGGGCCAGGAGCAGAGCCGCCGGTGGAGTGAGCCGATCCCGCTGGGCGACGTGGTCCGGGCCTCGCTGTCGGAGGTGGAGAACTACGAGCGGGTCAACCTCAGGGTGGAGTCCGGCACCCTGATCATCGGTCAGGCCGTCAACGACATCGTGCACCTGATCGCCGAGCTCGTCGAGAACGCGATCTTCTTCTCGCCGCAGGACACCAAGATCATGGTGACCAGCAACGGCAACGAGATGGGCAGTGTCATCGTGGCGGTCACCGACCAGGGCATCGGCATGAGCGACGAGGAGCTGATCGAGGCCAACCGCCGCCTGTCCGAGCCGCCCTCGGTTGACCTGTCGGTCTCCCGCCGGATGGGCCTGTTCGTGGTCGCCCGCCTGGCCCAGCGCCACGGCATCCGCGTCCAGCTCCGCCGCCCGGAGACCGGCGGCCTCAGCGCCGTCGTCCTGCTCCCCCCGCAGGTGGTCGCCCAGGCCATGACGCCGCAGCCGGTCATGTCGGGGGTGCCGCAGCCGGGCGTGGCGGGGCCGTCCGCGCGCGAGGCCGACCCGTTCGCCGGAGGTCTGCGGCAGGACCCGTTCGGGTCGTTCGGGTCGTTCGGGTCGGCCTCCATGTCGTCCTCCACGTCGGTGGACCTGCCGTCCGTCGCGTCCCCGTCGATGGACGACTCCTTCAGTTCCTTCAGTTCCTTCGGCGCTCCTCCGCGTGAGGAGCGCCCGCCCTTCGGCATGCCCCCGATGGACGACTCGCCGTTCGGTGCGCCGCCCACGCCGAGATCCGCGCCGGCGCCGTTCCCGGCTCCGGAGGCCCCGCCGGTCCCGTCGGTTCCGATGGACGCCGCGGCCCCGGCCGCTCCCGCTCCCGCGGGACCCCCGCCATCGGTGGCGGACCTGTGGTCCAAGCCGGTGGTGTCGGCCTCGGACGTGGAGAGCCTGTGGTCCTCACCGTTCACGCCCGCTCCGGCGCCGTCGCCGCTCGCGCCGGAGGCCGCCCCGCCGTCGCCGCCCGCGCCGTTCCAGTCCCCGGCGTCCTTCCCGCCTCCGGCGGCGCCCCCTTCGGCGCCGTCCTGGCCGGAGATGCCGCCCACACCGTCCTGGGCGGACACGCCCTCGATGGACGGCTGGGCCGCGCACCGGGCGGAGCCGGGCGAGAACACCCAGACGTTGCCCGCGGTGGGAGTCTCGGCGACCGAGCCCGAGCCCGAGGAGTTCCTGCCCATCTTCGAGGCGGTGGGCTCCGACTGGTTCCGCCGCAGCGTCCCGGACTCCGGGACCGCGGCCGGATCCGGCGGCGTCCCCGCCTCCGGTACCGCCGCCGAGCACGGCCCGGCCGAGCCCGAGGCCCCCGCGGCGCAGTCCCCGCAGCCGCCCGCCGAGCGGCAGGCCTGGAGCGGAACCTCCGCCGACCAGGGATGGGCCGCGGCGCAGGCGGCGGCCAAGCCCGCCGAGGGCGGGCTGACCGGTGCGGGACTGCCCAAGCGGGTGCCCAAGGCCAACCTGATTCCGGGGGCGGCTCCCGCCGCGCCGGCCGCGCCGGCGTCCCCGATGCCCCCGCTCTCGGCGGAGCGGGTGCGCAGTCGTCTGTCCAGTTTCCAGCAAGGCTCACGGCAGGGCCGCGCTGAGATGAGCGAACGGTCCAGGGCCGTCGAGGGAGACAAGCAGTGAACCACCAACTCAGTCAGGCCGCTCGCGGTTTCAATTGGCTGATCACCGAGTTCGTCAAGGAGATGCCGGGTGTCGCCCACGCGGTGATCGTCTCCACCGACGGTCTTCCGCTGGCCTACTCCCAGGGATTCCCGAAGGACCGCGCCGACCAGCTCGCCGCGATCACCGCCGGCCTGATCAGCCTGACCCAGGGGGCCGCCCGCGTCTTCGAGGGCGGCCCGGTGGTGCAGACCGTGATCGAGATGCAGCGGGGACTCCTGCTGACCATGTCGGTCAGCGACGGCTCCGCCCTCGCCGTCCTGGCCGCTCCGGACTGTGACATGGGGCTGGTGGCCTACCAGATGACGCTTCTGGCGGAGCGCGCGGGACAGGCGTTGACGCCGGCCCTGCGCGCCGAACTCCAGGCGTCCCAGCGCTAGCGAGCGTCACTCGCGAAACGTTGGGACAACAACCGAGAAGGAGGGATAACATCCGATGAATGAGCCGCCGCCTCAGGCCAAGAGCGGGAGAGATCGCCTGATCCGCCCGTACGCTGTGACCGGGGGGAGAACCGCTCCTCGGACCCAGCTTGCGCTCGAGGCGCTGGTCTCCTCGGCGACTGCTCCGAGTGTGGATCCCTCCATGCTCTCGACGGAGTACCAGGCCATCAGCATGCTGTGCCGGCAGCTGCGCTCGGTCGCCGAGGTCTCGGCGCTGTTGCGCATGCCGCTGGGCGTCACCCGCGTGCTGATCGCGGACATGGCCGCCGAGGGCCTGGTGCAGATCCACCATCCGTCGCTGGATGCCGGAAAGCCGGATCTCAACTTGCTTGAAAGGGTGCTCAGTGGGCTTCGCAGGCTCTGACGCCGGAATGACCTCGGCCGGGATGACGTCGACGAAGATCGTCGTCGCCGGCGGGTTCGGCGTCGGCAAGACGACCTTCGTCGGCGCGGTCTCCGAGATCATGCCGTTGACCACGGAAGCGGTCATGACGGAGGCGAGCGCGGGGGTCGACGATCTCTCGCAGATCCCGACGAAGCGGACCACCACGGTCGCGATGGACTTCGGCCGGGTCTCGCTGGACCGCGATCTGATCCTCTACCTGTTCGGCACACCGGGCCAGCACCGGTTCTGGTTCATGTGGGACGACCTGGTCAAGGGGGCGATCGGCGCGATCGTGCTGGTCGACACCCGGCGCCTGGCCGACAGCTTCCCGGCGATCGACTACTTCGAGGAGGCCGGCCTCCCCTTCGTCGTCGCCCTGAACGGCTTCGACGGAGACCACCTGCACGGCGAGGAGGAGGTACGGGAGGCGCTGACGATCTCCCCGCACATTCCCATCGTCCGGACCGACGCGCGCTCCCGCGACGCGGTGAAGTCGACTCTGATCACCCTGGTGGAGCACGTCCTCACCCTCCGGGTCTGACCCCCGCCGTCCCGGGCCCGGTCTGCGCGCCGGGGACTCGGGACGGCACGGCCCGGTGCGACCGGCCTCTTCCGATCCGACGCGGAGGCCGGTCAGGTGCGCCGGGCGGCGTGATGCCAGGAGAGCAACCACCGCTCGGCCGCGAGAAAAGCCGAGTTGAGAAGGTATCCGAGGACTCCCAGGATCACGATCGTTCCCCACAGCGCGGGCATGTCGTACTCGCGCTGGGCGATGAGCAGCCGGTGCCCGATCCCCTCCGTGCTGCCGACGAGCTCGGAGATGACCATCATGATCAGCGCCAGGGAGAGGCTGAGCCGCAGGCCGGCGCATATCTTCGGAAGGGCTGAGGGCAGCACGACCCACCACAGGCGCCCGTTCCGGGAGAGCCCGAAAACCCGGGCGGTCTCGAGATGTTGCCGGTCGACGTGCCGGGCGCCTTCGACGGTGTTGAGCAGGACCGGCCAGATCACGCCGAACACGATCGTCGCAAGCTGCATCTGGGTGCCGAGCGAGAGCATCGTGATGAAGACCGGCAGGAGCATGGGGGGCGGGATGGCCCGCCCGAAGTGGATGAGCGGGTCGGCGAACCGGGAGAGCAGGGGAGAGAGGCCGAGCGCGACACCCAGCAGGATCCCGGCGGCGCCGGCCACGGCCCATCCGGCGAACAGCCGGGCCAGACTGGGCGGGAAGTCGCTCAGGGCGAGATCGCTCAACCACAGCTGTGAGGCGGGCCCGCTCAGCCACATCTCCCTCATCTTCGCCGCGATGGTGAGCGGCGGCGGGAAGTCGTCGTTGCCCGCCAGCCGGGCGCCGAGCTCCCAGAGCACCAGGGCGACCGGTACCAGCCAGAGCCGGGAGAGCGCGCGGATCACCGGCCTCCCTCGCTCCGGGCGGTGTGCCATCGGAAGAGCCGCTTCTCGGCCGTGACGAACAGGATGTTCGTCACGATGCCGAGGATCCCGGCCCACATGGTGGCCGCGAGAACGTATTCGAGGCCGTCGTAGCTGCTCCCGGCTTCGATGACGTAGGTGCCGATCCCGGAGGAGCCGCCCGCGAGCAGCTCGGCGCTGACCGCGAGAATCAGCGCGACGCCGGAGGCGAGCCGGACCCCGGTGGCGATGAACGGCGCGGTGCTCGGCAGGGACACCCGCCACAGTACGGCCAGCGGCCCGAATCCGAAGCTGCGCAGGCTCTCCTTGGCCGTCGGGTCCACCTCCAGCAGGCCGTACAGCGTGTTGATCAGCACCGGCCAGAAAGACGCGTAGCAGATCACAGTGATCTTCATGTCGAGTCTGTCCGGGAAGAGGGTGATCGCCAGGGGGATCAGGGCGACGGAGGGGATCGGGCGGAGGAACTCGATCAGCGGGCGCGCCGCCGTCTCCACCCGGGGCAGGGTGCCGAGCAGGATCCCGGCGGGGACCGCGACGGCCACCGTGAGAGCGAGACCGAGGGCCCACGCCTGCACGGTGGCGGCGACATCGGCCAGGAAGCCGGTGTCGCCGGCGAGTTCGGCGACCCGGGCCAGGACCGTCGAGGTCAGCGGGAGGATCGTGGGATCGACGAGTCCCGTCCGGCCCGCCAGTTCCGTGGCGGCGAGGAAACCCGCGACGCCGAGCGCTCCGCAGAGCGCCCGGCTGCGCAGCAGGTTGTTCCCGATCACCCGGTGGGCCCCAGGATGAGCGTCGCGGCGTCGATCGAGGACTTGAGGTACTGCTGCTGCAGCATCACGTCGGCGACGCGCTGCAGCCGCTGCGGGTCCATGGCGGTCGGGAAGGTGCCCAGCTTGATGGCCGCCGCAGTCGCCGCGTCGATCTTGGTGTAGGTCGGCAGGACCTTCTCGACGGCCTTGCGGTCGGCGGCGGCGAGCTGCTGGGCCTTGGCCACGGCACGCTGGAAGGCCGCCAGGGACTTGGGATTCTTCTCGGCGAACTCCGCGGTGACGGCGAAACCCGCGATGGGGAAGCCGTCCATCGGCCCGGTCATCGTGTCGGCGATCTTCTTGGCGCCGATCCCCTTCTGCGCTCCGGTCAGGAACGGCTCGGTCGTCCACGCCGCGTCGATGTCCCCCTTCTGGAGCGCGGCGGCCATGTTCGGAAGCGGCATCTCGACGAACTTCACGTCCCCGGCGGTGAGCCCACCGGACTTCAGCGTGGTGGTGACCGCCAGGGTGCCGATGTTCTTGAGGGTGTTGACCGCGATCGTCCTGCCCTTCAGGTCGGCGACCGAGGAGACGGGGGAGTCCTTGGCGGCGATGATGTTGAAGACGTCGGGTCCGGCCTGGTAGAGATCGGTGATGATCTTGAGTTTGACGCCGGCCTCGGCCGCCACGAACGCCGAGACGTAGTTGGTCATGCTGACGTCCAGGGTGCCGCTGCGCAGCGAGGGGATCGCCGCCGCGCCGCCCTGGATGGTCTCCGTCTTCACGGTGAGGCCCTCGTCTTCGAAGAAGCCCTTCTCCCGGGCGATGAAGAGGGCGGCGTTGTCGGGGACGGGGAGGATGCCGACCGTGAGCTCTGTCGTCTCCAGCCCGGCGGACCCGCCCGTCCCGGACGGGGACTGCGAATCCGAGCCGCCGCATGCGGTGAGGGCGGCCAGGGTGATGATTCCGATCGCGGCGTGAACACGAAGGTTGATCCTCATGGCTCTCCTAGTGCTGTGACCGGAAACGATCACCGGGTTGAGTGAGGGTCTCAGGCCGCGGTTGCG
>NZ_BMQP01000067.1 GCF_014648175.1 Planobispora rosea | reverse complement strand
CTTCCGCGCCGCGGAGGAGCTCGGCATCGACCTGTCCCGGCGCGAGCCGAGCAGCGTCGAGGAAGTCTGACGCCTCCGATGAACGACGAGACGGCCGCGCTGCTCTTCGACGTGCTCGAGCGTCTGCAGCAGAACATCGCCGCCCGCGGCTGCCCCGCGATCGTCGCTCTCGAAGGGGAGCAGAAGCTCGTGCTCAGCGACTACGACTACCTCCGCGATCCGCGGTCCGCCCTCTCGTTCGAGACGCGGGCGGCCGCCAGAGCACAGGAGATCCAGGCGACACGATGGGTCTTCGCCGTCCCGTTGGTGTGGGTCGCCGCAGCTGACACCGTCTACAGCCGGGCCGTGTCCAACCACCCTCTGCGCGAAGGGGAACAGGAGACGATCACCTGGATGAGCTTCGACGAAGGCGACGGCGTGGACTACGGGCGCGTCCCGTACGCCCGCCGCCCCAGCGGAGAACCCGTGTTCGACGACCCGGAGATGTTCGCCGTGGGCGTGCGTGCGGCCCCGGCCATGCCGGGCCGCACACTCCTGCACCGGCTCTTCCCGGCCGGCTGATGTCGAGGTGGCGGGCCCGGCCTCGCGCCGAGCCCGCCACACCGGCTCCACCCGAGCCGGGTCCGTGCCGCACCGCCGGTTCCGCAGTCCGAACCGGGCCCGTGTCACGCGCCGTCAGCGCTGCAGCGTCAGCACACCCGGCCGGTAGGGCAGCAGGCCGTAGTCACCGCCGGAGTTGGGGCTGCGTCCCTGGTAGAGCAGCTGCAGGTTGCAGGGATCGACGGTCATGGTCTGGTCGGGGCCGGTACGGATCAGCTCGCCGTGGCTGATGTCGTTGGTCCAGGTGGCGCCGCTGTTGGCCTTGCCCGCGAAGGGATTGCTCTCGGTCGCGGCCTGCGGCGTCCACGAACCGCTCAGACTGGTGGCCGTGAACGAGCGGAAGTAGCGGCCCTGCGAGCCGATCGCCTCGACGATCATGAGGTATCGGCTCTGGCCCTGGAGCTTGTAGACCTGAACGGCTTCGAACAGGTTGTTCGTCGTGTCGCTCATGACCACCGTCGATGCCGTGCCGAAGCTGCCCGGGAAGTTCCCGATCGGCATGCTGGCCCGGTAGATCTTGCCGTTGTCCCCCGCGAAGAACAGGTACATGTTCGTGCCGTCACCGATGAGCGCCTGATCGATGGGTCCCGTTCCGGAGCCGGAGATGCTTCCGGAGAAGAGCACCTGCTCGGACGACCAGCCGTTCGGGTTGGCGGGGTCGTTCGAGGTCCGGTAGGAGAAGGCGGTCCTGCCCCACTGGTAGGCGAGCACCCAGGTGTTCTTCGGGGCGAAGTAGAAGAGCGTCGGCGCGACAGCGGAGAAGGACATCGCGTTCTGGCTCGCCGAGGCCATGTCGGACCAGTTGGTGAAGAGGCCGAAGTTCATCGAGCCCCATCTCGTTCCCGTGTCGTGCGTCGTCGCGTAGACGAGGTGCCTGCCGTTGTAGGGAGCGACGGTGAAGTCCTTGAGCGAGACCCACCCCGACCGCGGCTGCGCCAGCGGGCCCGTCGACGTCCAGCGGTACGTCGACGGAAGCGCGCACGTACCGGGGTCGCCGCCGTCCACCTTGACGAGCTGCCACTGCTGGTTGGCGCCGCCCCAGTCGTCGTACTGGACGATGTTCGCGCCGTCGGCGGTGGAGCCGCCCTGGACCTCCAGGGCCTTGTTGCTGTGGCGCGAGACGAACCTCACGTGGCCGTCCGGGCTGTCGGCCAGCCGCCACTGCTGGTTGGTGCCGTTGAGATCGGCCCACTGCACGATCGATCCGCCGTTGGCGGTCGACCAGTTGTGGACGTCCAGCACCTTGCCGGAATGGCGGGACTTGATGCGGTAGTAGCCGTTGCCGGAGTCGACGAACTGCCACTGCTGCTGGTTGCCGTTGTTACGGCTCCACTGGGTGATGCGGCCGCCGTCGGCGGTCGAGAGGTTGTAGACGTCCAGGGCCTTTCCGCTGTTGCGGTTGACCAGGACGTACCAGGCGTTGGTGTCGACGGTGGCCGCGTGGGCGGGCTGGATCTGCACGGCGACGAACAGGCTCGTCAGTAAGGCGGACACCGTCGCCAGGACGGCCAGCGATCTGGATTTCACGATGTGCTCCGGAGCTCCTTGGGAATGGGGGGTGGTGGCCGGGCTGCCGGTCACGCGTCCGGCGGATCGGCCTCTCGGCGAGGGCGCCCGTGGTCGTCCGCGTGGAGAATCGTTCTCGGACAGTGTGTTAGCGCTAACATCAAAGCCTGCGGAGCTGGGCGACCTGCTCCGCCGAGCGCGCTGCCGGGAGTGCACCCGGCGGTCCGGTGCGGCGCCGGCGAGGGGCCGCCCCCGGCGAAGGCAGGGGGCGGGCACGGAACGACCCGGGAGTGTGATGCCCCCCAGGCCTGACGACTTTGCGCGTCCCATGGGCGGGGATCCATGTTAACGCTAACATCATGCGGTGGGACTCTCCTTCGATACCCCGGCGTCTTCAGTGGTGGTGGCGGCGAGTAAATACGGCGGACCCGGGAGCCGTCAAGAGGGCGGCGATCTCGCGCATGACCGCGCCGGGCAGGCATCCCCAGCTGTACGGCCGATCCAACGCCTCCGCAACTTGCGGTGAAGTAGTGAAATTTTCACCGCCGATATCGGCGACTTTTCCACTAAGCCGCTTCCCAGAAGCTTCTCGCGCCCCTCCCGCGCCGCCGATGAGAGCCGTGCCCAAGATGGCTGATTCGAAAGTTTCGCCCAGGTATTGACAGATTTCGGTTACGTTTCCACACTGATCCCCGAGGCGGTCGGCCCTGTCTGATGTGGTGATCGGCGAGGGCCGCCGGTCATGACGCCATCGTGGTGTGCGCCTCCGGTCCGGGGCGCGGCGTCGTTCGCCGGGTTCCCGCACATCCCTCTTTCCGTGATTTCAGTATGGAGTCAGGCATGGGCATGAAGGCTTCACCTTCATCCGCGCACGGACGTCCCGGTTCCCTCCGCAGGATCGTGGGCGCCGTGGGCGTCGCGGGCGTCGTGGCGACGGCGCTGATGACGGCAGCTCCCGCAGACGCGGCGGCGAGCACGCTGGCCGCCGCCGCCCAGCAGAGCGGCAGGTACTTCGGCACGGCCATCGCCGCCGGCAGGCTGGGCGACCAGACGTACACGACGATCGCGAACCGCGAGTTCGACATGATCACCGCCGAGAACGAGATGAAGATCGACGCCACGGAACCCAACCGGGGACAGTTCAACTTCAGCGCCGGCGACCGGGTCTACAACTGGGCGGTGCAGAACGGCAAGCGGGTGCGCGGGCACACGCTCGCCTGGCACTCCCAGCAGCCGGGCTGGATGCAGGCGCTCTCCGGCAGCAGCCTCCGCCAGGCGATGATCAACCACATCAACGGCGTGATGGGGCACTACAGGGGCAAGATCTACGCCTGGGACGTCGTCAACGAGGCCTACGCCGACGGAAACTCCGGCGGCCGGCGCGACTCCAACCTCCAGCGGACCGGCAACGACTGGATCGAGGTGGCCTTCCGCACCGCGCGGGCCGCCGACCCGTCCGCCAAGCTGTGCTACAACGACTACAACATCGACAACTGGAACTGGGCCAAGACGCAGGGCGTCTACAACATGGTCCGCGACTTCAAGCAGCGCGGCGTGCCGATCGACTGCGTCGGCCTGCAGTCGCACTTCAACAGCAACAGCCCCTACAACAGCAACTACCGCACGACCATCCAGAGCTTCGCGGCCCTGGGCGTCGACGTGCAGATCACCGAGCTGGACATCCAGGGCGGCTCGGCCACCACGTACGCCAACGTCGTCAACGACTGCCTGGCGGTGCCGCGTTGCACTGGCATCACGGTCTGGGGGGTCCGCGACAGCGACTCCTGGCTCGGCGCCGGGGCCAGCCCCCTGCTCTTCGACGGCAACGGCAACAAGAAGGCCGCGTACAACTCCGTCCTGAACGCGCTCAACAACGCGGGCCCCTCCCCCACGCCGACCACGTCGCCCACGCAGAACCCCGGCGCGGGACAGATCCGGGGCGTGGCGTCCGGGCGGTGCGTGGACGTGCCGAACGCCACGACGACCGACGGCACGCAGCTCCAGCTGTGGGACTGTCACTCCAATTCCAACCAGCAGTGGTCCTCCACGTCCGCGCAGGAGATCCGCGTCTACGGCAACAGGTGCCTGGACGCCGCCGGCACCGGCAACGGCGCCAAGGTGCAGATCTACTCCTGCTGGGGCGGCGACAACCAGAAGTGGCGCCTCAACCCGGACGGCTCCATCGTCGGCGTGCAGTCGGGGTTGTGCCTGGACGCCGCCGGCACCGGCAACGGCGCCCAGCTCCAGCTCTACTCCTGCTGGGGCGGTAACAACCAGAAGTGGACCTGGAACCGGGCCTAAAGGCCGGAAGGTCAGGGCATGAGGCGGAGGCGCAGCCGGATCGGCGGCTTCGGGGCGGACCCCGGTGCCATCCGGCTGCGCCTCCGCGCCCCCGATCCCGGACGGCTCACCTGAGCGCGTCCACCGGCTCCACCCTGGCCGCCCTCAGCGCGGGGTAGAGCCCGGCCAGCAGACCCACGAGAGCTCCGGCGACCGGGGCGGCGGCCGCCAGCCGCACGTCGAGGAGCGGCGTCCACTGCTTGACGGCGGACTGCGCCGCGCGGTACTGCCGGGGATAGGCCAGCAGCAACCGGCGGTAGCGCCGCTCCAGCGCGGTCGTGACACGGGCCGGCTCGGCCGCGGTCACGTACCGGACAGACGCAGGACGAGGGAGGCGGCGGCCTGCATCCGCCTGGCCTCGGCCTCCACGAGCGCCTGACCCTCGTCGGTGATCCGGAAGTAGCGGCGGTTGCGGCCGTTGACCACCTCCTCGCGGTCCACGGTGATCACGCCTCGCTCGTTCAGGCGCTCCAGGATGCCGTAGAGGGTGCCGACGGACGGCCGCCCCCGGCCTCCCGACAGCTCCCTGATCGACTGACTGATCGCGTGCCCGTGCAGCGGCCCGGCACGGAGCGCGGCCAGCGCGAAGTACATCGGCTCGCTGACTTCTGACGTTCCCCTCGGCATGGGACGGGCGTTATTCCGTTGAACGAAGTATCCGCAACATCCGGCCGGAACCGACGCCCCTGCGGGCAGGACCGTCCAGCCCCGAGCCGGTCCTGCCGTGCCGGGAGGCCTCCCGATCGGAGCGTGCGGGTCACCGCCGTCGGGCTGTCCGGCTCAGCGACTGGCGGCCGCTGCAGGCGCGGTCATCCGCGTCGCGGCATCACTGACCGATCAATCCGGCGCCGAGCCGCTCGGCAAGCGTCAGGCGTACCTCGGCCGGCAGCCGGCAGCCGTGCGCCACCACCGTCTGCAGTCCGGGCAGATCGGCCAGGACCGGCCAGTCCGTCACACCGGCGCAGTAGGACACATCCAGGTAGGTCAGATGCGGCAGGGCCAGCAGCGGTGCCAGCGACTCCACCGGGGTCTTCCTGATCGACAGCCACTGCAGACGATGGGCGCCGCCGATCCCGTCCAGGCCGGTCAGCGGGGTGTCTTGCAGGTTGAGCCGGACGAGGCCGGTCAACGTGGCGAGCGCTTCGGGGAGGCGGTGCAGGCGTTCGCCGGACAGATCCACCTCGGTGATCGCATCCGGTGCGGCCAGGGCCGCGGCCAGCGGGGCGGGCAGGGGAAAGGCCACCGTCCGGGGACGGGGCAGCACCGGGGAGGAGCCGGCGGCGGCCTCGGCCAGGATGCGGTGGACGTCCACCGGATCATCCGCCTCGCCCAGGCGGACGTAGCCCTCGGGCAGCCACGGCGCGACCTGCTCGGCGATGACGTCGCGGCGATGGCCCTCACCCAGGCAGCGGGCCCGCAGCTCACCGAAGTGGCCGTAGGCGTGTTCGGCCGGGACGAACAGGTCGGCCACGATGTCTCGCCCGGCCACAAGAGAGCCGTCGTTGGTGAAACAGAAGATCACATCAGCGGCGATGTCGCCCAGCACCAGATGGTCGGCCGCGCTGCTGATGGCCCGGGCCCGAAGGTCGCCCGCGACCGCGAGATAGCTGCAACTGACATCGCCATCGTCCAGCAGGCCCTCGACGGTGAGGTCGCCGAGTACCACCAAAGGCGCGCGAAGCTCCAGATCCGCCTCGATGCGGGTGTCTCCGAACCACACTGTCGGCCGGCGGACGCACCAGCCGGTTTCGTCGCGCTGCGCGGTGCCGGGGAAGGCGGAAAGCCGCTCAGCGGACGACGCCAGCTGCCATGCCTGGGCGAACAGCAGGCCGTAGACCGGGGGTACTCCGTAGTCGAAGTCGCGGGTTGCCACCAGCTCGTTCAGCCACGACCGGACCTGCGGCACGGTCACGTCGAGGTTGCCGAAATACTCCAGTGCTGCGGCGCCGTCGCCTGCCTGCGCGCGCAGGCAGGCGACGGCGTCGTCGAGCCGCCGTGCGGCGGCGGCGAAGTGCTCGGCTTCCCACTGCATGGCGAGAGTGTAGGGGCTGTCACGGCCGCCCACCGCCGGCACCCTTCTCCACGACCGTCGCACCCGCTCGCAAGAGCCCGCCGACGGTCACGCCGTCCGGAGAAACGACGAGATCCCGCCGATCGAGGCGATCGGCGGGATCTCGTCAACGTGCTTCGGGCCATTTCAAGAACGGCCCTGGTGTGGAGCTATGGGGATTCGAACCCCAGACCTCTTCCATGCCATGGAAGCGCGCTACCAACTGCGCCATAGCCCCTTGTTGTGTGTGGCGCGCCCTCGTCGAGCGCGGCACTGAGAAAATCCTAGCGGACTCCGGGCCCGCCTCGCGCCATCAATTCCCGCGCCGGGAGGGCCGGGCGGCGGGGCGGTGTGACGGGAAGTGTCTGGAATATCCATCTCGTGATGTGTCACGCGGAGGGGTCCGTGATACGTCTGTCCTTCTATGACGATGACGACCGTCGAGCGCTTCGAGGAGCACCGCGATCTGCTGATCGGGGTCGCCTACCGGATCCTGGGCAGTGCCGCCGACGCCGAGGACGTCGTGCAGGAGGCGTGGCTGCGCTGGTCGGGGGTGGACGCCGACGTCGTCGAGGACGACCGGGCCTACCTCATCAGGGTGACCACGCGGTTGTCCATCGACCGGCTGCGGCGGATCGGGGCCCGGCGGGAGTCCTACGTCGGCGAGTGGCTGCCCGAACCGGTCGCCACGGCCCCGGGCGTGGACGAGCGGGTCGAGCTGACCACGTCGGTGGAGCTGGCGCTGCTGGTGGTGCTGGAGACCCTGTCCCCGCTGGAGCGGGCGGTGTTCGTGCTGCGGGAGGCGTTCGGCCTGCCGTACGCGGAGATCGGCGAGGCGATCGGGCGCGGCGAGGCGACCGCCCGGCAGCTCGGCCGCCGGGCCAGGCGGCACGTCGAGGAGCGGCGGCCCCGCTTCGACGTGGACCGGGCCCGGCGCCGTGAGATCACCGAGCGCTTCGTCGGCGCCGCCGCGGGCGGGGACCTGGAGGGGCTCATCTCGATGCTCACCGCCGACGCCACGCTGGTGGGCGACGGCGGCGGGAAGGCCAGAGCCCCGCTGCGGACCGTCGGCGGCGCCGAGAAGATCGCACGCCTCCTCACCTCGATCGCGAGCGAGGCGGGCGCCCGGCGTTTCCTGGACTCCATCGGCGTCACGGCGACCGGCGGGGTCGCCGTGGAGTTCCCCGAGGTCAACGGCGCCCCGGCGGCCGTGGTCACCGCAGGCGGGCGGCCCGTCACGCTGTTCTCCCTGGTCATCCGGGACGGCCTCATCGAGACGGTCTATCTCATCTCCAACCCGGAGAAACTCTCTCGTCTCTGATGCCGGAAGCCTGATACCGAAAGCGATGTCACGAATGCCCTCACGCGCCGCGTCGTGAGGGCATGAGACGAGAGATCACCATCATCGGCGGCGGCCTCGCCGGGCTCACCGCGGCCATCGCGTGCGCCGAGGGCGGCGCCGCCGTCATCCTCCACGAGGCCCACCGGGTCCTGGGCGGGCGGGCCCGCTCGTCCGCCGCGCCGTACATCGCCAACGACGGGCCGCACGTGTTCTACTCCGACGGCGAGCCGTGGCGCTGGATGGCGGCCCGGGGGCTGGTCCAGCCGTTCCGCAAGCCGACGCTCGGCGAGATCGCGCGGGCCCGGTTCCGGTACGGCGGCCGCCTGGCCCTGACCCCTCCCTGGTCGCTGGTGAGCGCGCTCACCAAGCGGAAGCTCGTGGCCCCGGTGGACCGGGACTTCCGGAGCTGGGCCACGGAGCGTTTCGGCGAAGAGGCCATGCGGGCGGCCTGCGGGCTCGTCGGTGTCATCACCTTCGACGCCGACCCCGGGCGGCTGTCGGCCGCGTTCGTCTGGGAGCGGGCGTTGCGGGCGAGCGCGCCGCAGTATCCGGCCCCGCGCTACGTCGTCGGCGGCTGGCAGAAGGTGATCGACCGGATGGCCGGCCACGCCCGCGGGCTGGGCGTGCGGATCGAGACCGGCGCGCGGGTGGACCGCCTGCCGGAGGACACCCCCGTGATCGTCGCGACCTCGCTGGAGGCGGCCAGGACCCTGCTGGGCGACGAGTCCCTGCGCTGGGAGAGCGGCCGGGCGGTCCTGCTCGACCTCGGGCTCACCCGGAGCTCGAAGGACGTGTTCTTCGCCTCCGACCTGGACGAGGGCGGGTTCGTCGAGCAGTACGGCCTGGCCGACCGCACCCTCGCCCCGGCCGGGCACACCCTCGCCCAGCTGGAGCTGCCGCTGCGGGCGGGCGAGACGAAGGCCCAGGGGCTCGCCCGGCTGGAGCGCCTGGCCGACCTCTCCCTGCCCGGCTGGCGGGAGCGCGCCACGTGGCGGCGGGAGGCGGTGGCGAACGGCCGGAGCGGCGCCTTGGACCTGCCCGGCCTCTCGTGGCGGGACCGCCCGGCGATCGACCGGGGCGACGGCGTCTGGCTGGCCGGCGACGCGGTCGCGGCTCCCGGAATGCTCAGCGAGGTCTCCACGCACAGCGCCCTGAGCGCGGCGCGGGCGGCGCTGCGCGCCGTCGGCTCACCCGTGGCGGCCTGACCTCCTCGATGCCCGCCCCGCCGCGGACGTACGGGTCAGGGCGGGGAGAGCGTGGTGATCATGGTCAGCTCGGCGCCGTCGGCCGAGAGCCGCAGGCTGACGGCGGCCGCACCGAGTTCGGAGGTACGGGACAGGTGGGTGCCCCCGCAGGGGATGCCCACCTCGCCCCCGGGCAGGCCGCAGCGCCAGGTGCGGCGCGCGGTCAGCTCGGCGCCGGGGCTGTCGATCCGGACCGGGGCGTCGGCCGCGATCCACTCCTTGAGCAGGTCCCCGGTCCGCCGGGCGATCTCCGGGAGGTCCTCGGCCAGGCCGTCGGCGGTGAAGCCCTTGCGGCGCAGGGACTTTCCCAGCCGGTAGACGTCGCGGCTGCCGTACGGCTCGATCCGTGAAGAGGTGATGGCCGTCTGGTCGAAGTCGGGGTTGCCCAGCCCGTCGGCGGGGACCTCCTTGCGCCAGCGGCCGGCCAGCGCGGCGTTGAGCGCGAGGGCCGCCAGGTGGCAGCCGGTGTGCCCGGCCGACAGGGCCCGGCGGCGCCCGGCGTCCACCACCAGGTCGACCTCCCCCTCCAGGGGCGCGCCGGTGACGTGGACGACCAGCCAGCTCCATCCGGGCTCGCCCCGGCGGGCCGGGATGTCCGCGCCGAGGTGGACGGTCTGCTCGCCGTCCCGTACGGCCCCGGTGACGCAGTCGGTGACCGCCGCCCCGCCGATCGTGCCGGTGTCGGCGGGCTGGTCCGGCCAGGTGTGGTCGAGGGGGTGGAACGGGGTCTCGGCGACGATCACTCCGTACCGGTCCCCCACCGGCACGACCCCCACGACGGCCGAGCGTCCCCTGGTCTCCCCCGCGGGATAGGTGACCAGCGTCGATGTGTCGATCTTCATCTCCCCATCCTCTCAGCACGGTCCCCGTCCGGAACCGGTACGGCCTGCGCCGCCCCCGAGGAGGCGCAGGCCGTACTCCCGTCCGGGCGGGCCGCCGGCGCGGAGGTCAGCGGGCCGGCGCCCGCTCGTCCTCCAGGTAGCGGGAGCGGCCCGCGTACAGGCCGACGGCCAGCTGCACCGCGACCACCGCGAACAGCAGCAGGAACGGCGCCGTCCAGCCGCCGGTCGCCTCGTGCATCACACCGACCACGAGCGGGCCGGCGCCCGCGATGAGGTACCCGATGCTCTGCCCGAACGCGGAGAGCGCGGCGGTGGCCTCGGGGGTCCTGGTGCGCAGCGCGAGCATGGTCAGCGCCAGCGGGAAGGATCCCATCCCGATCCCGACCAGGAGCACGAAGAGCAGCGCCCAGGATGCGGGGGCCAGCCAGAGGCCGAGGAAACCGGCCACGTAGAACGCCACGAACACCGCCACCGCGGGCCGCTGGTCGGCGAACCTCGTGGCCACCGACGGCGCGGCCATCGCGACCGGGATGCCGATCGCGGTGAACGCGCCCAGCAGCAGCCCGGCCTGGCCGGTGCTGAGGCCGCCGTCAGTGAGGATCGTGGAGAGGAAGCCGAACATGATGTAGGCGACCATGCTCTGGGCGCCGAAATACAGGGCGACCGCCCAGGCCAGTCTGCTGCGGAGCAGCGTACGCAGGCCGAAGCCCCCGGCGTCGGCGCCCGGCGCGGGCTCGCTGCGCAGCAGGGCGATCCAGGGGATCGCGGCGACGGCGGCCAGCGCCGCCCACACGCCCAGCGCGACGTGCCAGTTGCCGTCGGCGGCCCGCTCGATCGGCACGGTCGCGGCGGCGGCGAGCATCGTGCCGACCGCGAGGGCGGTGGTGTAGACGGTGGTCATGGTCCCGGCCCGGCGCGGGAAGTGACGCTTGATCAGGGTGGGGATGAGCACGTTGCCCACCGCGCCGCCGGACAGCGCCAGGGCGCTGCTGAACAGGAACACCTCGGCCGAGTCCACCATCGCGCGGATCAGCAGGCCCGCGCCGAGGGCGACCAGGGCGAGCAGCAGCAGGCGGTGCTCGCCGGCCTTCCTGGCCAGTGCCGGGGTGACCGCGCCGACCGTGGCGAAGATGAGGACGGGCAGGGCGGTGAGCAGCCCGACTCCGGCACCGGACATGCCCAGGCCGGCCGATATGTGGTCGAGGACCGGCCCGACGCTGGCGACCGCGGTGCGCAGGTTCAGCGCGGCGAGGACGATTCCCAGCACGAGCAGCCAGGCGAGGGATCGTGTCCCTGTCGTGCCTTCGGTGCGGCCCCGGGTCTCCTGGGTGAGCACGCTCATGCGGGTTCAGTCCTCCGTCACAGATTCATAGGATGATTGGCTGACCCAAACTGTAACAGGACTGAAATCCTGATTTGTTCCTGACCCCCGGGGTCCCCCGCCAACTCCTGACAACGTGAAAGCCCGGACCCCCCTCCGTTGACAGAGAGGAACCCGGGCTGCCGGTGGACGTTCGGAGTCGCCAGCCGGGGATGGGCGGGAACCGGCTACCCGGAGGCACCCGTGCCCGTCCTACAGGCCGGAGACGCCGCCGCGTTCTACAGGCCGGAGACGCCGCGTTCTACAGGCCGGAGACGCCGCGGTCCTGCGGGCCGGAGACGTCCCCGCGCCAGCCGCCGCTCTCGACGCCGCGTGCCTCGATGAACGTCTTGAACCGCTCCAGGTCGCCGCGGACCCGCAGGCGGACGATCTGCAGCCAGTCGCCGACCGTCTCGGCGAAGCCCTCCGGGTCGTACTCCATCTGGAGCGTGACACGGGTCGTGTCCGGCGTGAGGTGGTGGAAGGTCACCACACCCGCCTGGTGCGGCCGGTCCAGCGACTTCCAGGCCACCCGCTCGTCGGGGTGCTGCTCGGTGATCTCCGCCTCAAACTCGCGGCGGACCCCGGCGATCTCCACGATCCACGCCGTGCGCGTGTTGCTCAGCTGCTTGACCGACTCGACGCCTTCCATGAACTCGGGGAAGCTCTCGAACTGCGTCCACTGGTTGTAGGCCGTCCTGATCGGCACGTTCACGTCGATGGACTGCTCGATGGTGCTCACAGTTTCGCCTTCCTGTCGGGATCGAAGGCTGCACTGCCCGCTGCGGCGCGGGCCTAACTCGTCATCGGCTACGCGGTCCGCCTACGGCGCGACAACCAGAACAGGCCGAGCAGCGGCAGGACGAGCGGAATGAACACGTAACCGCTCCCGAAGCCGGACCAGACCGTCGCCTTCGGGAACGCCTCGGGGTCCAGCAGGCTGAACGTGCCCACGATGAGCACCCCGGCCAGCTCGATCCCGCAGGCCGCCAGCGCCAGCGTACGGTTCCCCCGGGCCAGGGCCACCGCCAGCAGGAGGTAGACCGCGGCCGCGAAGGCCGACAACGAGTAGGCCAGCGGGGCCTCGTCGAACTGCCGCGCGATCTGCACGGCCGCCCGGGACCCGGCGGCCAGGGCGAAGACGGCGTAGACCGCGACCAGAACCCGGCCCGGCCCGGCGCCCGTGGAGGAAACGGCCGCCGGGGAGACGCCGGCCACCGGGGAGGCACCGGCCACCGGGGAGGCACCGGCCGCCGGGGAGACGCCGCGCTCACCCACGGGCTCGTCCACACGCTCGTCCCGTCCGTTCATGCGGTCTCCCCCGTTCATGCCATCCCCTGCCAGAGCTGCAACATCCGGCCGACCATACCCGGGATCGCGAAGCCCGCGACCGCGATCACGGCCGGGCCCCAGCGGGAGCGCTCGCCCACCCCCCAGAAGGCCGCGACCGGCGGGATCACCACGGTCCCCGCCATGTAGCCGATCAACGTGGCCGTCTCGGCCGGCCCCTCTCCCCCTACCAGCGCAGCGATCAGGAATCCCGCCTGGACGAGGAGCCCGACCTCCAGCACACCGAGCGCGATGAGGAGCACGTTGCCCATCGCCTTGTTCATCGCCGTCGTCAGCAGGCTGACCACCGCGATCAGCAGCGCCAGGACGATCAGACCGGTCGCGAGCGGGCCGATCATCGGGACACCAGAAGGTTTGCGGACATGAGAGGTAGGGTACTGCCCGCCCGCTCCGCCCCCTGATCCGAGGCGCATAGGCTGAGACCGTGGAGAGAATCCTGGTGAGCGCCTGCCTGATGGGACGGAAAGTCCGTTATGACGGGGGCGCCAAGACGAGCGGCGACGCGCTTCTGGCCGCCTGGCGGCACGAGGGACGCCTGATCCCGTTCTGCCCGGAGGTCGAGGGCGGGCTGCCCGTGCCCCGCCCGGCCGCCGAGATCGAGGGCGGCGCGGGCGGCGCGGCCGTGCTCACCGGCGCCGCCAGGGTGCTGGCCGCCGACGGGAGCGACGTCACCCCGGCGTTCCTCGCCGGGGCCCAGGCCGCGCTCGCGGTCGCCAGGTCGTTCGACATCAAGATCGCGATCCTGAAGCAGGGCAGCCCCTCCTGCGGCAGCCTGACCATCTACGACGGCACCTTCCGCGGCCGTCGCATGCCCGGCCAGGGCGTCACCACCGCCCTGCTGGAGTCGTACGGCATCGCGGTCTTCGACGAGGACCACGTCGCCGAGGCGGGAGCCCGGCTCCGCGAGCTCACGGAGTCCGCGGAACCCGGGGAGCTCGTGAAGCCCGCGGGGGTCATGGATCCCGGAGACCGCTGACCGGAGTCCGAAGCCCGCCGACCAGCGACCGGTGCCGATGACAAGGGCATCCCGCGCGGCGTCGATGTCAGTCCCCGGCCGCGCGCTCGCGTTCGTATTCGGCGTTGATGCGCAGCGCTTCAGCCAGCTGGTCTTCCAGGATGATGATCCGGCAGGCGGCTTCCACGGGGGTGCCCTGGTCGACGAGTTCCCGGGCGCGCGCGGCCAGGCGCAGCTGGTAGCGGGAGTAGCGGCGGTGCCCGCCGCTGGAGCGTTTCGGCTCGATCAGACGGGCGGCGCCCAGTGCCCGCAGGAACGTCGCGGTGACGCCGAGCATCTCGGCGGCCGCGCCCATGCTGTAGGCGGGGTAGTCCTCATCCTCCAACCGGTCTTCGGCCGTGAGCCCGGCCGTATCGGTAGTCCTGCCCTGAGTGAGCGTGTCACCCTCGGGGGCCGAGCGACGTTGATCCATATATTCCTTTCTCATCACGTGCACAGGGGGCCCCGGCGCCTGTTGCGCCGGGCCCCGAAGAGTTCAACACCATCTACCGGCCCACCGGGCCGGCTTACTGTTTCCGCAACCGCCGTACTGAGCGGCGGTGATGCGCGGATCGCGGATGCGTGACCGTAGACCACCTTCCTGTCTGTGGAACTGCGGTACCCGAGCGGCGCAACTCAGCCGGCGACGGGCGATCCTGATGGCGTCAACACTCCCTTCATCCCTTGCGGACCACTGGTCCAACTTCATCTGTGGCAGCGCGTCCACGTTCTGGGCCCCTTACCACTGCGTTGGCCCGTCACGTCCGACCTTCTGCCGTCAACCTTCACCATCAACCTGCTTCGGGCAGTTCGTCGTAATGCCGATAACCACTTCCGCTGCCCGATGAATCCGTTCCTTGCGACGTCAGAAACCATAGTATCCATGGCGACGAATGTCTACTACGGCGAAGATAGATTTTCGACACGGAGCGCAGCAGCTTCCCGACGCGCCCGCGTCGGGTGAGCTCGTGATCAGCACCGGTTGCCCCTGCCAGATGACGCCGCTGAAACCCTGCCGAACAGCACCGCGCGTCACACCCCGGCTCCGTCCGACGATCGAGCCGCGGATCCCGCCCTCCCGGCGGGCCGGCATTCCCGGCTGTCAGTACTCCCAGATGTCCGTACGGTTCTCGTGGCCGATGCAGAAGGCGGCCGAGCCGTGCTCGCCCTGGACCAGGTCCACCCGGATCCAGCCGTCGTTCTGCGCGACCTTCGTCTGATAACCCGCGTTGGGCACGGCGGAGACCAGCTGGCAGGCGCCGTTGCGGATGGTGAAGGAGACCGTGCCGCCCTTGGTCTTCACCACCTGCACGTCCTGGGCCGTCTGTGTGGGCTTGGGAGCCGAGGTCGTCTGGGCCGCCTTGGGGACCGCGGTGGTCTGCATGGGCCTGGGCGCGGTGGTGCTCTGCATGGGCCGGGGAGCCGAGGTCGTCTGGACCGGGCTGGGCATCGAGGCCGTCTGCCTCGGCCGGGGAGCCGAGGTGGTGCGCTGCGTCGGCTCGGCGGAGGCGACGGGATGGGTGGAGGGCGGGGAATCGGCCGGGCCGCGCGACGGCGCCGGATCACCGGTGCCCGGTTCCTGTCCGGTGGCGGCGGGGCCGGGCGAGGCGGTGCCGGTCACGCTCGGAGAGGGGGTCGGCGCGCCGACGGGTTCCGCCGGACCGGACGACGGCCAGGAGGGCGGCGGCGCGGCCCCGTTCCTGTCGTCCGCGGTCCCCAGGGGGCCGATTCTCGCGTCGGCGAAGACTCCGCTGTGCAGCACGTCCCGGACGCCGAACCAGGCGATCGAGATCGCCATGACCGTCGCCCCGAACCACACCGCGATAAAACCAAGCGTCTGCCGCATGCGGTGAATTATTACCCCAAATGTCTCTTTGTTCACTACGGTTACCTCTCATGGCGACCGTTCTCGTGGTGGAAGACGACGAGTATGTGCGCTCCGCGATCATCCAGGAACTGAGCAGGCGCCAGCATGCCGTGCGCAGCGCGGGGCGGGCTCTCGACGCGTTACGGGAGATCACCCAGAATCCTCCGGATGCGGTGATCCTCGATCTCGGCCTGCCCGACCTGGACGGATCGGAGGCGCTGAAGATGATCCGCAGCGTGTCGAACGTCCCGGTCCTCGTGGCGACGGCCCGGGACAACGAGGCGGAGATCGTCCGGCTGCTGGAGGCCGGGGCGGACGACTACCTGGTCAAGCCGTTCTCCGGCGACCACCTGAACGCCCGGCTGGACGCGGTGCTCCGGCGGGCGCGGAGCGCGAGCCCGCCGCAGGTGCTGCGCGTGGGCGATCTCGCGGTGGACCTGAACCGGCGTGAGGCCACCGTGGGCGGCACTCCGCTCACGCTGACGCGCCGGGAGTTCGACCTGCTGGCGTACCTGGCCGCGCGGGCCGACCGCGTGGTCTCCCGCAAGGAACTGCTGACCGAGGTGTGGAAGCAGTCCTACGGCGACGACCAGACCATCGACGTGCACCTGTCATGGTTGCGCCGCAAGCTCGGCGAGAGCGCCTCGGCCCCGAGGTATCTCCACACCGTACGCGGGGTCGGCGTCATGCTGGTGGCCCCACCGTGAGACGGACCCTCGCCCTGCTCGCGCTCGCCGGGGCCTCGATGATCGCCCTGGCCTTCCTCGTCCCCCTGGGGATCTTCGTCAGGGAGGGCGCGGCGGCCAGGGCCATGACCGAGGCCGAGCGGCAGGCCTCGGCCCTCGTCCCGGTCCTGGCGATCACCGTGAACCCCGACCGCCTGCCCCACGCCCTGGCCAGTACCGGTGCGCAGGACCGCATCGCCGTACACCTGCCGAACGGGGGAACGGTCGGCACGGTCCGCGCGCCCGCCCAGACCGTGGCCGCGGTCTCCCGGTTGAACCGGGCCGTCACCGCCGAGACCGACAGCGGGTACCTCCTGCTCCGCCCGGTCACCCTGGACGGCAACCGGACGGTGGTCATCGAGGTCTTCGTGCCCGCCCAGGAACTCACCCGGGGCGTCACCTCCTCCTGGGCGGTGCTCACCGGGGTGGCGGTGGTGCTGGTCGCGGGCTCGGTGCTGGTCGCCGACCGGCTCGGCGTCCGGGTGGTGCGCTCGGCCCGCCGCCTGGGCCGGGCGGCGAGCGCGCTGGGCGCCGGGGACCTCACCGTCCGCATCGAGCCGGAGGGCCCTCCCGAGCTGGTCGCCGCCGGCGAGGCGTTCAACACGATGGCCGAGCACGTCGTCCAGTTGCTCGCCGCCGAACGCGAGATGGCGGCCGACCTGTCGCACCGGCTGCGCACGCCGCTGACCGCGCTGCGGCTCAGCCTCGACCACCTGGGCCCCGAGGCGGAGCCGAGCCGGCACTCCCTCGGCCGGCTGGAGGCCGAGGTCGACCAGATCATCGCGGCGGCCCGGGAGCCCTCGCGTGCCCCTGAATTCGTCTTCTGCGACGCGGCCGAGGTGCTCCGCGAGCGGCTGACCTTCTGGTCCGCCCTGGCCGACGACCAGCAGCGCCGGTGGGAGCTGATCGGCGCGGAGGCGCCCGTCCGGGTCCCGGTCGCATCCACCGAGCTGAGCGCGGTGATGGACGCCCTGCTGGGCAACGTGTTCCGGCACACCCCGCAGGGCGCGGCCTTCACCGTGACCCTGCACCAGGGCTCCGGCACGGTCGGCATCCTGGTGGCCGACGGCGGCCCCGGCATCCCCGACCCCGCGGCGGCGCTGCGGCGCGGGGCCAGCGGCTCGGGCTCCACCGGGCTGGGCCTGGACATCGCCCGCCAGCTCGCCGAGTCCTCCGGAGGCGACCTGCGGATCGACCGCTCCTCCCTCGGCGGCACCAGGGTTCAGCTGTGGTTCCGTACCGACCGCCGGGACCGCACGCCGCGCGCCGCCCGGAGACTGGTCCGCAACCGCTGGCCGGGAGCGGTCCGCAGACTGGGGCGCTCCCGCTGGTCACGCGCGGCCCGGACCCCGTAGTCCGCACCACGCGCCTCGCAGGGCGGGGGTCTCCTCACCACACGCCCAGCAGGGCGAGTGCCTCCTCGCGAGCCATCGATGCGCCCCGGGTGAAGGTCTCCTCGAACGCCGCGCCGCCGAGCCGGGCGCGGGCCGCCGCCGTCAACCGCGCCACGTCGGCGTCCGCGGCGGCCGTCGTCCCGCGCAGCGCCGTACCCGCGCCGAGCAGCAGCGCCGCGCGGTCCCCGTCGCCGTCCAGCAGGGCGACGCCGGAGAGCGCCTCGGCCAGTGCCGCCAGCATCGCGGTGTTCTGGTGGCCGGCGGCCGCGGCCAGCGCCCCGCGGTACCAGTTCAGAGCGGTCGCGGCGTCTCCCCCGGCCCCCGCCGTCAGTCCCAGCTCGATCATGATGAGGGTGCGGGTCTCCTCGAACCCGAACCAGCCTCCCGGGCACGCGGCCAGCGCCGCCTCCAGCATCCGGCGCGCCTCGCCGAGGTCTCCCCGGGCCCGGGCCAGGCGGCCCAGGGTCTGCTCCGCCCTGGCGAGCACGTCCGCCGCTCCCGCCCGGCGGGCGATCCGCATCGCGCGCTCGCCGTCCCGGCGGGCGCCTTCGTCGTCGCCGGCACGCGCGCGCAGCTCCGCCCGCAGGCACAACCGATCCGCCACGTCGTCGTCCGCGCCCAGCTCGCGCGAGGCCGCCATGCTCTCGCCGACCAGCGCCAGGGCCCGGCCGAGATCGCCGCGTACTCCGGCGATCCCGGCCAGCTCGGCATGGACGAGCGAGAGACCCCATCGTTCCCCGGCCGCCCGGAACCCCGCGAGCGCCTCGGTCAGCTCCCGCTCGGCGTCGTCGATCCGCCCGCCGTACAGCAGCGTGAGCGCGTCGCCGAGACGGCCGAGCGCCTGGCTCCAGGGATCCGAGCCGACCAGGAAGCGGTGGTCGGCCACCGGTTCCCGGGTACCGGCGTCGGGAATGCCCATAGCCATGCCCCACAACATGGTCATGAAGGGCTGCCGGGGCGGTCGCCCGGCCGCGAGCACGGCCTCGACCGCACTACGCAGATGTTCGTCGAACTCGGCGCGGGACCCGCTTGAGGCGATGCTGAGGACGCACACGGCGTACTCCTCCTCCAGCCCCGCCGGGACCCGGGTTCCGACCAGCCGGGCGAGCTCGCGGGCCGCCCCCGCGCCCTCGCTGCGCAGGCCGCGCAGCCACCAGTACGGCATCAGCCCGGCGAGCAGCCGCAGTGCGCGCTCGATGTCGGCGGCCTCGACCGCGCGGCGCAGCGCGGCGTGCAGGTTGTCCCGCTCGGCGTCCAGCCGGGCCAGCCACTCCAGCTGCTCGGCGCCCAGCAGGCGGGGTCCGGCTCGCAGCACCAGATCGAGGCAGTGGTCGGCGTGGAGGCGGCGGAGTCGTTCGGTCTCTCCGGCGGCGGTCAACTGCTCAGCACAGAACGCCCGGATCGTCTCCAACATCCGATACCGACCCCCACTCACCTCCACCAACGACTTGTCCACCAACGACGCCAACACCCCATCGGCATCGGCCACCCCGCACACCCGCTCAGCCGCCCCCAACGTCGCCCCCCCGGCAAACACCGTCAACCGCCGCGCCAACCTCCG
>NZ_BMQP01000066.1 GCF_014648175.1 Planobispora rosea | reverse complement strand
TGGCCAGCACGAACCGGTCGCGGCGGCCCTCCAGCAGCTCGCCGAGGACGGCCTCGCTCTGCCCGCCGCGGTAGTTGATCGCTGTGTCGACGACGTTGCCGCCGGCCTCGGCGTACAGATCCAGCATGCGGCGGCACTCCTCCGGCGGCGCGCCCACCCCGCCCTGCTCACCGAAGGTCATCGCCCCCAGGAACAGCTCGGACACCCTCAACCCGGTCGTGCCCAGCAGTCGGTAACGCATCTGTCCTCCTGGCTCGTACGGTCGATGGAGTGATCATCGAGTACGGTGCCGCCCCCGTCCAAGATCTGCCGCGATAGCCGGGGGTTATGGACGGCCGTCTGCGGGAGCCGCGGTATTCCGTGACGACGGCCGGGAAGTTCGGCGTCGTGAGAACTATGCCTGATAGGGGACGGTCGTCTGGGAACTCATGTCGTTGCGGTCCATGACCAAGGGGGCGTGCAGACGGTTCATCGACCTGCAAAACGGTATCTGCCGGACGGTCTACTGATCTAGAAATGTGGGCGTGACGTAACTCCACCCCCTTCCCGAGTCTGGTTTTCCCTGGTGACAGCCTTGAAGGATGAGATACTCCGATAGAAGCGGAGGGCTGTCGGCAGCCGAACGAGAGCGGCGCCAGGCGCTGCGCTTTCGGGCTGCGGACATGTTCGCCGGGAACATCGCCCCGCCCCGGGTCGCCCGCCTGCTGGGCATCACCCGCAAGTCCGCCTATGAGTGGCATGCGCTGTGGAGAAGCGGCGGCACGAACGCGCTGGCCTCCAAGGGCGCCGCCGGGACCGGCTGCAAGCTCACCGCCACGCAACTGGACCGGCTGCAGGCGTTGCTGGATCAGGGCGCGGCCGCGCACGGCTGGGCCGATCAGTGCTGGACCGCGGCGCGCATCGCGCTGCTGATCGCCAACAAGTTCCACATCCGCTATACCGCGCGCGGGGTGGCGTATTTGCTCAAGCGGATCGGCTGGTCGTTTCAGGTGCCCGCGCATCGGGCGATCCGTCGTGATGAGGAGCGCGTGGCCAGCTGGGTGAAGCGGGTGTGGCCGGTGATAAAAGCAGCCGGGCGGTCTGGGGCTCCTGGCTCGTCTTCGCCGACGAGTCCGGCCAAGGCCTGAGGCCGCCCAAGGGCCGCACCTGGGCCCGCACGGGGCAGACCCCGATCCTGCCGGTGGCCTACCGCGGCTCGGGCCGGGTCTCGATCGCCGCGCTGCTCTGCGTCAAACCCGGCCAGCGCACCTGGCTGATCTACCGCACGCTCACCTACCACCGCCGCAAGAACGAGCCCAAGGGCTTTGGCGAGCAGGCCTTCCAAGCGCTGCTGAGCGCCGCACACGCCCAGCCGGGCGGGCCGATCTCGCTGGTCTGGGACAGCCTGCCCAAACACGTCAGTACCACGATGCGTACCTGGATCACCGCGCACGAGCACTGGCTGAGCGTCTACCGGCTGCCGCCGTACGCACCCGATCTCAATCCGGCCGAGGGCATCTGGTCGGCCCTGCGCACCCGGCTGGTCAACTTCACCGTCGATGACATCGACCAGCTCGCCGATCTGATCAGGAGCCGACTCAAGCCCATGCAGTACCAGTCCGACCTGCTCAACGGGTTCATCGCCGCGACAGGTCTCACACTCGACGCGCTGTAACCCCCAGCTTTCAGGCTCTGTACGCTCCGGGGGGAACCTGAGCAGGTTGAAAATGGAGGGGGCCTTGGCCTTGCGGTTCGAGCATCGCGACACCGAGATCGACGCGAGCATCGTCGACCGCGTGTGGCGCACCCGCAGCGATGTCGAGGACACGATGACCTCCGCGGCGCGCACCTGCCAGCATCTGATCCTCTCGCGGACGCGGGGACGCCTGCTCGCCGGTCTGCGCGGGCCGGAGACGAGGGCGACCACCGCACCGGTCTCGCCGGACGCCGAGTTCCTCGGGGTCCGGTTCGCGCTCGGCACGGTTCTTCGGCCGCATCCCGCAGCCTCGGCCATCGATGGGTACGTGCCGTTCCCGGTGACGGACTCGGGCAGGATCGTCATCGGCAGCCAGGACTGGGAGGCGCCGACGTACGAGAACGTCGAGCACTTCGTCCGGCGATTGCAGGACGCGGGTCTGCTGGTGCGATCGCGCCTCGCGGACCAGGAGCACGCCGCCGAGCATCCCAAGGCCAGTCCCACCGAGCGTACCCTTCAGCGTCGCTACCGCGCGATCACGGGGCTGTCGCGAACCGCCGTGACGCAGATCGACCGCGCGAACGCCGCGGCCACGATGCTGCGCGACGGCCACGACTGGCGCACAGTCGTCGAGACGCTCGGGTACTTCGACCAAGCCCACCTCGCACATGCGCTGCGTCGCTACGTCGGGCGCACCGCGCGCGAGCTGCAGGCGGGCGAGTATGCCGCGATGTCGTTCCTGTACAAGACCCACCCGGGGCCCGGCAGCTAGCGTCCGCCTGTCGGCCAACCCCGGCCGGCCGTCCGCAACCCGAATTCAGGGGAGAACCGTGCTGCTCAGCGTCAATATCTTCGTCAGTCTCGACGGCGTCATGCAAGGACCCGGAGCCCCCGACGAGGACCGCTCCGGCGGCTTCGACCGCGGCGGGTGGCTCGTCCCGCACGCCTCGGCGCACACCAACGAGGTCGTCGAGAGCTGGTTCCGTGAGGCCGGTGCGTTCCTGTTCGGTCGCACCAGTTTCGGCCTGCTCGGCGGGTACTGGTCGAAGGTCACCGAACCTGACGACCTGATCGCCACCAAGCTCAACACGTTGCCGAAGTATGTCGTCAGCTCGACGCTGACCGACGAGGAAGCCGACTGGAGCCCGACGACCGTCCTGCGCGGTGACCTGCTCGACGAGGTACGCCGCCTCAAGGAGCTTCCCGGCAAGGAGCTCCAGGTTCACGGAAGCTGGAGGCTCGTGCAGACGCTGCACCGGGCAGGACTCGTCGACGTCTACCGGCTCCTCCAGTACCCGGTCGTCGTCGGGACGGGGAAGAGCCTGTTCCCGGATGGATCGACCCCCGCGACGTTCACCACCGCAGAAGAGCACGCGCGCGTACTGCCCGGCGGCGTCGTCTCGCTGACCCTCACCCCAGCGAGTCTCGGCACGATCTCCGCGGGCGCCTACACCGTGGACGAGGGGCGCTCGGTGACGGTCCCCGGCTGACACCGGTGCCCGACCGGCTTCGGGAGGCTGATCTCCGGCCAAGACGAAGGGGGCCTCAGCTCATCGCCACCACCGGTTCCATTCCGCTGCGCGAAAGCCAGATCAGGAGCCCTTTCCAACCTGGCGGCGCTGGTCAACGCAGGCGCAAGGGGACTGGGTTGAGGTGAGATGAGGCTCCCAGTAAGACAGCAGTCGACCAAGATCCGATGCCCCGACCGGGAGCCTCGTCTCATCCGCTACCGCCTTCTGCAGGTCCGCCGTGACCTGGGCCATCAGGATGAAAAAGCCTCAGTGTTCAGACAACGACTCATCATGTCGTCTCGCTATGGCCACGGTGTAGTCCAGTTGAACCCGCGGAGTCCGCTGGGTCGTCTGCGACCATGGTGAAAATGCAGAGAAGATGGTGCTGATCCAGGACTTTCGCCATGGTCGATAAGCCGCCCTCGACGCCGGGAAAGGACGGCCGCAGCCCTTGACGCTCAGGTCCGGAAGCGTGCCGGGACGCAGACCGGCAGGCGCGCGACGGTATGGCTGTGTTCAGGCCGGCTCCCGGGTTGGGCGTCCCACCTGGATCTCCGCCAGGAGCTCCAGGGTCGCGGCGGCGACGGCGTCCACGGCCCGGTCGAAGGCCGCCGCGTTGCGCGCGGACGGGGACCGGAATCCGGAGATCTTGCGGACGTACTGCAGCGCGGCGGCGCGCACGTCCTCCTCCGTCACGTCCTCGGCGTAGGGCTCACGGAGCGTCTTGATGCTTCGGCACATGCCAGGACCGTACGGCATCCCTGTGACACATTCCCGGACCGTCCCTGTGACGCGTTCCCTTCCCGGGAAGGGGTCCGCGGCGGGAGGGAGGCATTTCCCTCTGGCCGGACACCGCCGTCGTTGTCATACTTTCTCCGGATGGGATCGCGCTTCAGCGGGGAGGAACGCGCCGATGGACACCTCGAACGGCCGGGTGCTGATCCTCATCGTGGTCGCGACCGTCATGTTCTTCGTCGGGCGCCGCTTCCAGCGGACGAAGGACACCTGGGCGGGCTGGGGCAAGGCGGTCAAGGCCGTGGCGGATGCCAGGGGGAAGGTCCCGGGCGCGAAGTCGGCGGCGTGGGCGGCGGCCCGGAGCATGCTCATGGTCGGCGTGGGGGCGGTGATCCTGTTCGCGATCGTCGCGAACGCCATCCGGTACGGCTGACGTCCCGGCGCCGACGGCACCGGACCGCGGTGCTCAGACCCCGAACAGGCGCGCGGCGTTGCCGTGGCACACCGCACGCAGCCAGTCGTCGCCGAGACCGAGGTCCGACAGGCCCCGCAGCGCTTCGCCGTACGGATAGGGGATGTTCGGGAAGTCGGTGCCGAGAAGGATCCGGTCCCCCAGGTCCGCGAGCCGGGGCAGCTGTTCGCGGGGGTAGGGCGAGAGCGCCTCGCTGAACGAGGTGAAGGCCATCGTGGTGTCCAGGCGCACCTCCGGGTAGCGGTCGGCGAGGTCCAGGAACTCGCCGTACTCCGGCATGCCCATGTGCGCCACGACCAGGCGCGACCGCGGGTGCCGGGCCAGCACCCGGGCGATGGGACCGGGACCGGTGTGCCGGCCCGGAGCCGGGCCGGAACCGCAGTGGGTGACGACCGGAATCCCGGCTTCGGCGAGCAGGCCCCACACCTCGTCCAGCAGTTCGTCGCCCGGGTCGTAGTCACCGACCTGGAGGTGGGCCTTGAACACCCGGGCCCCGCCCTCGACGGCGCGGGTGACGTAGTCCGTCACCCCGGGCTCGGGGAAGAAGGTGGCGGTGTGCAGGCAGTCCGGCGTCCGGGAGGCGAACCCGGCCGACCAGTCGTTGAGCCAGGCGGCCATCTGCGGCTTGTGCGGGTAGACCATGGAGGTGAACCGGCGCACGCCGAAGCCGCGCAGCGTGTCCAGCCGCAGCGACTCCTCGGTGCGGTAGGCGATGGGCCATTCCACGCCGGTCAGCGGGCCGACGGAGTCGAAGTAGTTCCAGACCTTGGCCAGCACCCGTTCCGGCATGAAGTGCGTGTGCACGTCGATCAGCCCGGGCAGGCCCAGCTCCCGCCAGAAGGCGGTCACCCGTTCGTGCTCCGCCGCCCGCTCACCCGCCGCGGCCGGTCCGCCCGCCGTCGTCGCCCGCCCGCTCTCCACGAGCCCTCCTTCCGCCGCACGGCCGTCCCCGGTCACGCGCCCACCCTCTCACGGGCGCACGCGGGCCAGCAGATAGTGGTCGCCGTCACGCCAGAGCAGCCGGTCCCCGGCGGCCAGCGCCTCGCCGGGCAGGGCGACCGTCCGGCCGGTGCGCGGGTCGTACACGAGGGACTCGGAGACGTCGCGGTCGATGTGGCGCGCCGAGTAGACCACGATCCGCGTTCCCACGCTCAGCCCCGCCCCGAAGTCGGCGGCTCCGCGGCGCGGCAGGTTCCCGACGGGCGCGTACGGCCGGCCGGTCCGGCGGTCGACGACGCGCAGGGCGTCCCGGTGGACGAAGGCGAGGAGCCCGGGACCGGCGTCGAAGGGCTCCACCCGCGCGGCCGAGGCCGGAAGGCCGCGGACCGCCGTGCTCCCGCCGGTGCGCACGTCCACCTGGAGCAGCGGTCCTTCCCGCAGGACGAACGCGTGGGGATGGGAGAAGGCGACCAGGGTTCCCCGTACCGGCAGGAGCCGGGGGACGTCGGCGCATCCGCGCGCCGTCATCAGCCGTCCCCCCTCCGCCTCCCACACCAGGACGCGACCCGAGAAGAAGAGCGTCCTGCCGGTCCAGCCGGGGAGTGAGCGGACCGGCTGCCGCCCGCTCCGATCCAGGCACCGCAGCCGCTCTCCCCAGGGCCACAGGTGACCGCCCGCACCGGTCGCCATCCGCCACAGGGACCACGGCTTGCCGGTGTCCCGCAGCAGGCGGGCCTCGCGTTCCCCCGGCCCGGCCCGCCACACGCCATGGTGCAGCGCGCCGATCCCCGGGGGGTCCACGACCTCGGAGGCGCCCAGGACCGTGCCGTCCGTGCCGAGCCCCAGGGCCAGCAGCCGCGAGCCGTCCGGGAGCGGACGCCGGATCCTGATGACGCCGTCCCGGTCGATCAGACGGTCGAGACCGGGCGGAACCGGCGCGCCCGCGACCGGTTTCCCGGAGGGGCCCGGCCCGCCGGAGGGAAGCGGGCCGCCGGAGGGGCCCGACGCGCCGGAGGACGTCCGTACCGCCGGAGCGCATCCGGGAAGGACCAGGAGCGCCGAGAGGAGGACTCCGGCGAGGACCAGGTGCCGCGGTTCGTCCATGGGGCCTCTCCTCCGCCGCAGGATCGCCTGTCTCTTGAGACGACACCGGCGGGCGAATCGTTCACGCCGACTCGGCGTGGGAGAGAGACTGCCACGACGACCGGCACACCGGAGGGGATGCCGCGCCGCCACGCGGAACCGCGACGAGCGGAGTCCGGGCGGTCCCGCGGTCAGCGGAACCGGGCGGCCAGCTCCCGCAGCCGCTCCGCCATGGACGACAGTTCGCGGGCCGTCTCCATGGAGGTGGCGGCGTCCTCGGAGGTCGCCAGGGCGGTGGCGGCGATCGTCGCGATGCTTTCTCCGATCTCGCCGCCGCGCCGTACGGCCTCTCCCATGTGACGGGTCATCTCGGTGGTCGTGGAGCTCTGCTGCTCCATCGCGGAGGCGATGGTCGTCTGGAACTCGTTGATCCGCGCGATCACCGCGGCGATCTGGCTGATCGCCTCCACGGCGTCGGCCGTTCCGGCCTGGATGGACTCCACCCGGCGGGAGATGTCCTCGGTGGCGCGGGCGGTCTCCTGCGCCAGGTCCTTGACCTCACCGGCCACGACCGCGAATCCCTTGCCCGCCTCGCCGGCGCGGGCCGCCTCGATGGTGGCGTTCAGCGCGAGCAGGTTGGTCTGCCCCGCGATCATGGAGATGGCCTTGACCACGCTGCCGATCTCGGCGGACGAGCCGTCCAGCTCCGTCATGATCGTGTTGGCGCGCTCGGCCATCGCGACCGCCTCGCCCACCACGCCCACCGCCGAGGTGGTGCTCCGGGAGATCTCGACGGTCGCGGCCCCGATCTCCTCGTTGCCGCGCGCGGTCGTGGCGATGTTGCTCTCGACCGTCCGCGCCGCACCGGCGACGGCCTCCGCCTGGTCACTGGTCTCCTCCGCGGAGGAGGCGATGCGCCGGGACACCTGCGTCATCCGCTCGGCGGAGGCGGCGACCGACGTGGCCGAGCACTTCAGGGCGTCGACCGTCTCCTGAACGCCGCCGATCGCGGTGTCGAGCATGCGGGCCATGGCGCCGATCTCGTCGGCGGACGTCACCTCCGCCCGGCGCGACAGGTCTCCGGAGGCCATCGCGGCCAGGACCGCGGAGACCTCCCGCAGCGGCCGCAGGATGCCCTGGCCGACCAGTCGGGCGACTCCGGCCAGGAGCACGGCGGCGAGCACGCCGATGCCCACGAGCGTCCAGGTGGCCTCGCGGCGCTGGTCGGCGACGGTCGCGACGACGGTGGCAGCGTGCGCGTCCAGCGCGTCGCCGATCGCGGGCAGCCCTTCCTCGACCGTGGTGAACGCCTCGCTGAAGCGTCCGTACGTCTCGGCCCCTGGATCGCCCGCGGCGACCTCGGCCAGCTCCAGGTAGTCGTCCACGGCGGGGGCGGCCTGTCCGGCCGCCCGGTGAACGGAGGCGGGCACCTGCGGGCCGGTGAAGTAGGCGAGCTTCTCGCGCATCGCCGAGGAGTGCTCGGCGAGGTCGTCGCGTGCCTGCGCCCGCTCGGCGTCGTCCGTCGCGACCATGATGCGCAGCACGTCGCCGCGGATGGCGTCGTGCGCCATGTCCGCCTCCAGCGCCATGCGGGTCATCTTCGCCGAGGTCTCCAGGTCGCGCGCCCGCTCCTCGGCCAGGACCAGCTCGCCGACGCCGATGCCCGCCGTGGCGGCCAGCCCCAGCAGCGCGATCCCGACAATCAGGGCAAGTTTCCCGCGGACCGGGCGGTTGTTCAGCCACGACCCGGTCGTGCGCGTCCTGGTCTTCTCCGTGAACTCTTCCATCGTCACGAGGGGGTTATCGGCTCACGCCCGGCGGGTTTGAGTAAAACCTCGGATGCGCGGCCCGGATCAGGAGGTCCGCTCCCCGGCGTGACCCCCGTCTCCGCGGAGCCGGGGGATCGAGGACGAACCGCACGACGCCTCCGAGCCCGGTTAGCTGATCAGCCTCCGGAAAGCGGCCTTGTACGCCGGATCGAGGTAGTAGTCGCTGTGACCGAAGATCCGGGGAGGACCCTCCGCACCGGACCCGCCGAGGGAGGGATCCGCCGGGTCCCACAGGGGTTCGTCGACGCCGCCCGCCGCGGGCGCCCAGGGGAGACTGAACGCGAACACCGGGCCCCCGATGGGGTCGGAGCGCCGGTGGAGGTTGCACCACCGGCAGGAACGCTCCGCGCCGTCCCGCCGCGGGCCGGTGGTGACGGCGTCTTTGAGGACCTGGAGCGTGCCGAGGCCGAAGTAGGCGGGGAAGAAACGCGCGTAGAGCCGGCGCAGCGGTGAGCCGTGGGTGAGCAGGCGGGTGTGACGGCGGTCGGCGGGATCCATCTGCAGGATGAGCGCCGCCGCGATGACGCTGCCCTGACTGTGCCCGGAGACCACGACGGTGTTGTGCTCGTCGCGGACGAGGATCCTGACCCTGTCCAGGAGGTCGGGGATGACACGCTCGGCGTAGCACGGCGGGGCGAGGGGGTGCGTGGCCCGCGGCCAGAACGTGGTGACGTCCCACAGCACGCCCACCGTCGAACGCAGGGCAGGATGCTCGTAGGCCTGCCAGCCGACGTAGACGAGCCCGACGGCCACCCCCGCCGTGACCACGACGCCCAGGGCCACGGCGGGCCCCGTCGGCACGTCGTTGAGACGGATGGTGATCAGGGCTGCGGCGAGCGCGACCGCGGCGGCGGCGACCGCCGCGATCACCGTCATGACCACGTCGGTCTTGTCCGTCAGCCCGGCCGCCGCCCAGCTGCGGCACACGTGCTCGGTGTGCTCCGGATACCTGGCGCGGAGCTCGGGCACCAGCCGCCGCGTCTCCCGCCGCCACGACATCAGCAGCCACAGCGCCAGCAGGGCGGCCGTGAGGGCGGCCAGGAGCATGGCGAGCGTGGACCACCAGTAGGGGCCCGACAACACGATCCTCCCGCCGCCGCCGGTGAAGGACGGCGTGCCCAGGATCTCCGCGACGGCGAACGCCAGCCCGATGGCGAAGACCGCCGCCAGGGCCCAGGCCATCAGCAGCGTCACCGGGCCGGCCAGGCCCCGCATGGCCCGCGGATAGGGCACGGCGGGATCGGCCGGCTCCCTGCTGCGCAGGGCGAGGGCGGCCGTTCCCACGGTGACGGTCGCCAGCAGGGCGGTCTGCGCGGAGAAGAGGACCTCCAGGAGGCCGTGGAAGCCGGGGAGCGCCCGCCGGTCGTCCGGGACGGCCGGGCCTCCTGTGATCACACCGGCGGCGAGGGCCAGGCCGTACAGGAGCAGGGCGAGCGTGCGCAGCCCTGCGCACGCCTTCGTCAGCAGGGACGACCAGCCCGGCTCCCCGCCCGGCCGGTGCCGTACGGCCGCGTAGGGGAGCGCCACCAGCACCACCACCGGCAGGAGCACCGCCTGCGCGCCGAGGCGCAACGCGCCGAAGAGCGGGTCGGAGGTGAAGGGCAGGGTCAGGGCCAGCGCGATCAGCGCGTACCCGAAGGCGACGTGGAGGGAGCGGAGGCGTCCGACGGGGTCGCCGCCGTTCCACATCCGGCGGTTGGCCAGCGGCACCCCGTCCGTGGCGGGGTCGGGCTCGCCCCCGTCCACCGGGCGCCTGTCGAAGCGCGCCCAGGACGTCTTGCCGAACTGCCAGATCAGGGCCAGGACCAGCGCGGGCAGGAGCGAGGCCAGGGCCACCCGGCGGGCGGCGTCACCCGTGCCGGCGCCGGCCAGCCACTCCAGGAGGGTGAAGGTGTGCGGGATCCGGGCCGCCTGCCAGGCGACGACGTCCATCGCGGTCCCGGCGAGGGCGACGATCAGGGTGCCGGTCAGGGACAGTGCGAAAAGCCGCTGCCCGGCGTCGACCAGCAGGCGGAGCGGGGCGTGACGCTCGCGGCCGTCCACCACCCAGCGGGGGGTCATGTAGAAGGCGATGTTGGCCAGCGCGAAGGGCAGCATCAGCAGCCAGAACGCCCGGGACCGGGAACCGGAGGTGAGCCCGCCCCACACGTAGGCCTCCTGCCGCCAGGGGGCGGAGGCGCGGTTGGCGGGGACGTAGATGCCCACCGGGTCACGGGACCTGTCGCCGAGGAACGTGACCTGGTCGGGGCAGCCGGGGAAGAGGACGGACCCGGGTGAGGCCCCCGCCACCCCGTGGATGCGCAGCTCGGTGACGTGCTCGCGGGTCGGGGCGCTGTCGGTGGCCGGCTCTTCGATGGACATTGCGGTTCCTGCGGGTCGAGTGGAGAACACTCCTCCTGTGGGGAGACGGGCGGACCGGCGCGTCCCTCGGAAGAGCGTGACCGTCAGGACACGGAACGCGTTGGCCTCCTACGGAGAACGATACGCAACGGAGGGTGTCCGTACATCGGGAACCGGCCTAGGGGATTCCTCAGCCGTTACCGGAACCGGCTTCTGACTCTCCCTCCTCAACAGCACAAACGTTCTCTCTTCCCTCCGTACGGGGACGAGTGCGACCCGTCCCCTCCGATCGCGGAGAGTGACGGGTCGCGGGCCGGGAGCCGCGTGGCTCAGTTCCCGTAGGCGGGGTGGCCGAAGCCGACGATGGTGTTCATGCTCCGCTTGCGGGTGACGACCTTGTCGCTGACGTTGCCCTCGACCGTGGAGACGGTGCCGTCGGGGTTGACGCCGGTCACCATGCCGATGTGGTCGATGGCCGAGATGTTCTTGGAGCCGCCCCAGTCGAAGAAGACGAGGTCGCCGACGCGCGGCTTGGTGTCGAACCGGCCCTGCTTCTTGAACCACTGGGCGTGCCAGGGGGTGTAGGCGTAGATGCCCATCTGGTCCTGCGCGCCGTGCTGGACGGCCACCCAGGCCAGGAACATGTCGCACCAGGGCGCCGCGGCGAAGCCCTTCTGCTTGGTGTACCCGTCGTACCACTTGCCGTAGAAGCTCGTGCCGTCCGCCGCCTCGCCCTCGCCGACCTTGCTGAGGGCGGTGGAGACGACCCGCTGCACCAGGGCGCTGCCCGACGCCTGCGCGGCCGGAGGCTGGTCGCCGCCGGTCTGGGGCTGGCCGAGGTCCAGCATCCCCGCGGCGCCGGACAGGTCGATCCCCGCGGTCCCGGTCTGCTGGGACTGGTCGGGCGACGGCGGCTCCGGGGCCGTGACCGGGTCCGGCGTCCGAAGGTCCGCGGGCGGGTCCTGGAAGGCCGTGCGATCCTCGAACGCCTGCATCTCCGTCTCGATCTCGGCGATCCGGGCCATCATGTCCGCGAAGGGGGCCTCGCCGGACTGGCTCTCGCCGAACTGGGGAACGTCGGCGACGGCCGCTTCCGCGGGAAGGACGGTGAGACCGACGGCACCGGCGACGAGCAGACCGGCGGCCAGGCTTCCGCGGGAGGAGATGCGCGACAGGACGGACAAAGACGAGCCCCTTCTTCCTGCTGCCCGCCGAGAGGAGGAGCTCCGTCCACGTGGGGAGAGGGCTCGCCCGAGCCGGAGAACCGGCCGGGTGGGCGCGGACCCGCGGGCAGATCGGCCCGCGCCCATCCTGATGTCGGCTGACCATTCGGCGGGCGGGGCCGGGTGCTGAGTAAAGTCCCGGTCTGCTCCGGTTCTAGGAGTGCCCGGCCCGGCGGGGCGGTTCCCGGGAATGCCCGGCGGGGCGGCCGTCAGACCCGGAGCGGCGGCGGCAGGTGGGGCCGGGCGGTCACATGACCGAGGTCGGCTTCGCGGTGAGCGCGGTCCGGAAGGCACGTGCCGTCCCGCCGCGGACCGGCCCGGCACCCGTGACCTCCGGCAGCGGACGTGGCCGTCCGGCACTCCCGGTGCCCGGCCCGCCGTCCCTAGCGTTCCCTCTGCCCCCTTCGCGGAGCTCCCGCTACGGAGCTCTCATTACGGACAAGGAGTCGACAGATGTCCCCATCATGGCTGCCGCGTTTCGGCGCGGCCTGCGGAGTCCTTCTGGGACTGTCCATCGGCGTGCCCGGGATCATCGAGGCGTTCACCGGAGAGACGGCCCTCACGAGCTTCGTCATCGGGCTCGGAGCGGCCTTCGGCATCCCCGCGGCGACCGCCTTCTACCTGCACCAGAGCGACGCGGCCGGGCGCTTCGGCGCCGTGGCGTACGCGGTGAACCTCATCGGCCTCACGCTGTTCACCGGGGTGGCGTTCGCGCTGAACCTGGTGATCTTCTTCCTGGCCGAGCCGGTCACCGCCGCCCTGCTCGCCGGGCCCACCAGGATCGCCGTGTTCGGCGGCATGGCGGTCTTCGTCGCCGGGACCGTCCTGTTCGGCGTGTCGATGGTGCGCGCCCGGGTGTTCCCGCGCCCGGCCGCGTGGGGGTACATGGTCTCGCTCGTCGCCCTGACCGCGCTGGCGCCCCTGCCCGACACCCCGTTCACCAGCATCGTGCACGTGGTCGTGTGCGGGGTGCTGATCTGGATGTCGCTGTCGGTGCGGTCCGCGAAGACGACGGCGGCGCCGGCCGTAGGCTGACGCCGTGTCCTCCATACGGCCCCTGCCCTGGGTCTCTCCCGTGCTCTACGCGACGGTGCTGGCCGCCGGCCTGTACGCCGGGATGGCGGGGCTCGGCACCACCCACGTGGCACCGTTCACCGGTGGCCTCGCCGCCCTGTTCGCGATCGATCTGCTGGAGCGGCGCCGCTTTCCCGCGGGCACCCCGCCCTGGCCGGCGGTCGCGTCACTCTGCGCCCGCGTGGCCCTGTTCGCCGCGGTGGCGCTGGCGGACGGCTCGGGACTGTCGCGGGCGCTGTTCGTCCTGGTGCCGTTCACCGCCTACTTCACCTTCGGCCGGACGGCCGCCGTCGTGCTCGCGGCGGGGTGCGCGGGGCTGGTCGTGGCGGGGTACGAGCTGGGCCCCGGCCGCTGGTACACCGACGCGGAGCAGGTCTCCGACCTGCTGATGTTCTGCGTGGGCCTGGTCCTCGTCATCGCGGCGGCGGCCACGGCCGTGGAGGAACGGCGGGGGAGGGCGCGGCTGGAGGAGTCCCACCGGCAGCTGGAGGAGTCCCACCGGCGGCTGGCCGCGTACTCCGCCCAGGTGGCCGAGCTGTCGGCGGCGGCCGAGCGCAACCGGGTCGCCCGGGACATCCACGACGACCTCGGTCACCATCTCACGGCCGTCGTCGTGCTGCTGGAGAAGGCCACGGCCTTCCGGGAGCGTGATCCCGGGGAGGCTCAGCGCGCGATCGACGACGCGTACCGCTCGGCCAGGCGCGCCCTGGACGACGTGCGGCACTCGGTCCGCACGCTGCGGGCCGGCCCCGCCCCGTTCCGCCTGTCCACCGCGCTCGCCGACCTCGTGGACGGCCAGGCCGACGACGGGCGGGTGGCCGTCACGCTGGAGTTCACCGGCGACGAGAGCGGATACGGCGTCCCGGCGCTGACCGCGCTCTACCGCGCGGCCCAGGAGGGGATCACCAATGCCCGGCGGCACGCGGACGCCACCCGGGTCCGGATCGCCGTCGCCCTCGGCGGGTCCGCGGCCCGGATGACGGTCGCCGACGACGGCAGGGGTTTCCCACCGGGACGCGAGGGCTTCGGCCTGCTCGGCATGAGGGAGCGGGTCGAACAGACCGGAGGCCGGGTGGAGATCGGCGGCGGCCCGGGCGCCGGCACATGTCTGACGGTCACCATCCCCCGGGGAGGCGAGTCGTGACGGACGAGCAGGTGAGCGTCCTGGTCGTCGACGACCAGGGGCTGATCCGCGAGAGCATCGCCTCCCTGCTCGGCATCCAGCCCGGGATCACGGTCCTGGGCACCGCCGCCGACGGCCGCGACGCCGTCGAGAAGACGGTGGAGCTGGGGCCGGACGTGGTCCTCATGGACGTCCGCATGCCCGTGATGGACGGGATCCGGGCCGTCGCGGAACTGCGGCGCCGCGCCCCGGCCTGCCGGGTGGTCATGCTGACCACTTTCGACGACGAGGAGTACGTCGTGGAGGCGCTGCGGGCGGGCGCGGCCGGGTACCTGCTGAAGGACCTCCCGGCGCGTGAGCTCGCGGCGGCGGTACGGCTCGCGCACGCCGGCGTCGTGCAGTTCGACCCGGCGGCTACCGCCCGCCTGGCGACGGCGCTGTCCCGTTCCGCCCCCGCCAGCCCCCGGGGCCCGGTGGATCCCGCGAGCGCCGCTCGTGCCGTGAATCCCGGCACTCTCCCGAGCACCCCTCCCAGCACCCCTCCGAGTCCCGGAGACTCTTCGCGCCCCGGAAGCTCCGCAGGCCCGGGGGCGGACCTGGGACTGACCGGCCGGGAGATCGAGGTGCTCCGGCTGGTCGCCCGGGGCTCGACCAACCGGGAGATCGCCGAACGCCTCTACCTCAGTGAGGGCACGGTCAAGAACCACATCTCCCGCATCCTCGGCAGGCTCGGGTTGCGCGACCGTACCCAGGCGGCCATCTACGCCCGCGACAGAGGCCTGCTGTGAGACCTGTCCGGCACTCGGGCGGGACGACCGGAGCGGGCCAGGCGCCGGGGCGCGGGCTCAGCGGCCGTCCCCGGTGCGATGCTCCGCCAGGTTGGTCAACGCCAGGATGCGGATCACGAGGGTGACGGGAACCCCGAAGGCCGGGACGAGGTTCATCGGCGGTGTGGCCATCAGACCGGTGTCGACGTCGCCGTACAGGACGCCGGCCGGGCTGTCGGAGTACAGGACGCCGAGAGTCCGGTCCCGCGTCCTCAGCGGAAGAACGACAGGACCATCTCCACCAGCGCGTCCACGTCACCGTCGACCATCGGCTCGCCGGTCATGCCCATTCGGTGGAGCAGGGTCCCGATGACGACGTCGATGAGGAACAGGACCCGGTGCTCCGGCTCGCCGAGCGCCTCCTGGAGCGCGAGCCGGTAGGGGTCCTGCAGCCGCGAGGAGAGGATCTCGCGCAGCTCCGGATCGCTGACGCCGTCACTGAACACGCCCGCGAACGCGTCACCCACCCCCGGCTCACCGAGCTTGCCCGCGGTCCAGCGGATGGCCGAAGCAATGATCTCGGCCCGGCCGTCCCCCTCCAGCGGCACCGGGCCGAACGCGTCGAGCAGGCAGTCCACGATCAGCGCCCCCTTCGTCGGCCAGCGACGGTAGATCGTCGTCTTCGCGATGCCGGCCGCGGCGGCGATGCGCTCCACCGTGGCGCGCGCGTAGCCCAGCTCGTGGACCGTGCTCAGCGTCGTGGCGAAGACCACGTCGTTGATACCGGAACGCGGGCGGCCGGGCGGCCGGGCGGGTGTGCTCGAAGTCATGCGCACATGATACCGATTTGCGCTACCTTGGGTTTCGAAACCATAGGTATCGAAACTTGAGGAGAAGAATGACCGACATCACTGAGATGCGGCCTGCGGAGCCGGACTGGTCCACGGTGACGGCCGAGGAATTGATCGCCTTCCGGGACGCCGAGAACCGCGTCCGGGCGTCCACGGCGGCACGGGTGATCACCGGGGAGCCGGACCCCGGCGCCACGATCGGCTGGCAGCAGGTGGCGCTGCCCGGCCGCGAGCTCCCCGTCCGGGTGTACCGACCCTCGGACGCAGGCGCCCTGCCCCTCGTGATCCACGTGCACGGGGGCGCCTTCGTCGGTACGGCCGTGCAGAGCGACTGGGTCAACAGCCACCTCGCCGCCCACCTGCCGGCGGTCGTCGTCTCGGTCGAGCACCGCCTCCTCGACTGGGAGACGCCGCTGTCCGCCGCCGTCGACGACGGCTGGGACGTGCTCCGGCACGTGCTGGAGCACGCCGGGACGTGGGGCGTCGATCCGGCCCGCGTCGCCGTCTTCGGCGAGAGCTGCGGCGGGCTGATCGGCGCGCTGGCGGCCACCAGGGCCAGGCGGGCCGGCCTGGGGCTGCGGGCTCAGGTCCTGGTCAACCCGGTGGTCGACGTGACTCCGGCGGCCTGGGCGTACGACTCGGCGACCCAGTACGCGACGACGCCCACGCTGTCCATGCCGCTGCTGCGGTTCTTCCAGCGGCTGGCCATACCCGAGGGCACCGACGCCCGCGCGCTGTCGCCGCTGTACGCCGAAGACCTGAACGGGCTGGCCCCGGCACTGGTGGTGGTGCCGACCGCCGACCCGATCGCCGACCACGGCCGCCGCTACGCCGAGCGGCTCCGGGTGGCCGGGACGCCCGCGCGGCTCAGCGAGTACCCGGAGGCGGGGCACGCGTTCCTGAGCATGCCGGGCATGGCGCCCCAGGCGACGCCCGCCCGGGCGGAGATCCTCGCCTTCCTCCGGGAGTCCCTCGGCGAGTGACGCCCGACGCGAACGACCTGGAACCGGCCGTCCACATGGGTCAGCGTGCTCGCCCGCACCCTGCCGTCGGCCAGGACGGCCGGGTCCGGCCGTGCCTCGTTCACCACGATGGCCCGAGCACGGCGGCACCGCCGGCTTCCGCCACCCGCTTCCCGCCGGGGAGCGTCCCCTGACCGCTCGACGCAAGGAAGGACGTTCGGCATGACAATCACCTCCGACGCCGGACACGTCCAGGCCGGGCCGCCGCCCACGCCGCCGCCCGGCCCCGACCCCGATCCCGCGCACGGAGCCCGCCTGAACAGGCTGCTGCGCCCGCACGCCCGGAGTTTCGCAGCCGTCGTCGGCTTCCAGGTCATCGGCGCCGTCGCGGGGCTGGCGCCGCTGCTGGCGGTCGCCGAACTCGGCCGGATCCTGCTGGCGCCCGGCCCGATCGATCCCGGCCGGGTCTGGCCCGTGGTGCTCACCGGCGCGGCGGGGCTGTTCGTCCGACTGGCGTTCACCGCTGCGTCGTCCGGGATCGGGCACATCGTGGACGGCGAGGTGCAGCTCGCGCTCCGCCGGCAACTGGCCGCCCGGCTGGGCCGGGTGCCGATCGGCTGGTTCTCCCGCCGCCGCACCGGCGAGCTGGCCAAGGTGGTGGGACAGGACGTCAGCGCCGTGCACCCGTTCATCGCCCACGCCCCCGGGGAGCTCGTCGCGGCGTTCGTGCTGCCACTGCTCTCGCTGGTCTACCTGTTCACCGTCGACTGGCGGCTCACGCTGATCACGCTGATCCCGGTGGTGCTGGCCGTGGCGCACGTCCCTCTGATGATGACCCCGGCCCGGCTGCGGGAGGAGAAGCAGTTCGACGCGGCCATGGGGCAGATCGCCAACTCCGTCGTCGAGTTCGTCCAGGGCATCGCGGTGGTCAAGGCGTTCGGCGGTTCCGGGCGCGCCCACCGCAGGTTCCGTACGGCCACCGACGACTTCGTCGGCATCTACCGCCGCTTCGTGCGCGGCCTGTCCGTGATCGCCGCCGGAATGCAGCTGGTGCTGTCACCGCCGTTCGTGCTGCTGGTCGTGCTGATCGGCGGCACCGCCCTGATCATGAACGGCGGCCTGCCCCCGGCGGACCTGCTGCCTTTCCTGCTGCTGGGACTGGGCCTGACCGCTCCGGTGGAGGCCCTCATCGCCCACAGTCTCGACGACCTGCAGGCCGCCAGGCGCGCGGTCGGCCGGATCCGGGACGTGCTCGAGGCGGCGCCGCTGCCGGAGCCGGAACATCCGCTCCCGCCGCAGGGCCACCGGGTGGAACTGCGTGACGTGCGCTTCGGTTACGACGCCGATCGCGAGGTGCTGCGCGGGATCGACCTGGTCCTCGAACCGGGCACGGTCACCGCGATCGTCGGGCCCTCGGGCAGCGGTAAGTCCACGCTGGTCCAGTTGCTGCCGCGCTTCTTCGACCCGACTCACGGTTCGGTCGCCCTGGGCGGCGTCGACCTACGGGAGCTCAGCAGCCACGACCTCTACCGGAAGGTCTCCTTCGTCCTCCAGGACGTGCGCCTGCTGCGCGCGTCGGTCGCCGACAACATCGCGCTCGCCGTACCGCATGCCGACCTCGACGAGGTGATGCACGCAGCCGAGACGGCGAACATCCATGATCGGATTCTTGAGCTGCCACGCGGTTACGACACGGTGCTCGGGCAGGAGGCCGAGCTGTCGGGCGGTGAGGCGCAGCGGATCGCGCTGGCCCGCGCGCTGCTGGCCGACACGCCCGTGCTGGTCCTGGACGAGGCGACCGCATTCGCCGACCCGCAGACCGAGCAGGCGGTACGGCGGGCATTGGCGGCGTTGAAGGGCGGTCGCACGATCCTGGTCATCGCCCACCGCCTGGAGACGGTCGCCGACGCCGACACCGTCGTGATGCTGGACAACGGGTCGATCGTCGAACAGGGCAGGCCCGCCGACCTCCTGGCAGAGGACGGTAAGTTCGCTGCCTTCTGGCACTCCGAGGAGTACCGATGATTCGCATGCTGCTGCGTGTCCTGGGCTATGATCACGCCCGGCCGGTGCGCCGCACCGTGGCCTTGATGACGATGACCGCCATCGTCGAGGGCCTGTCCTACGCCCTGCTGGTTCCCGTGCTGCGGGCCCTGTTCGGCAGCGACCCCGCAGACGCGCTGCCCTGGCTGATCGCCTTCGGCGGCGCGGTCGCGGTCTACGCGGTGCTGCGCTATGTCAGCGACCTGTTCGGGTTCCGCGCCGGGATCACGCTGTTGCGCGGCATGTATCACCGCCTCGGTGATCATCTGGCCCGGCTGCCCCTGGGCTGGTACAGCGGCGGCCGGGTCGGTGAGGTGTCCGTCCTGGCCAGTCAGGGCGTGCTGGAGACGATGGGCGTGATCGCGCATCTGCTGGCGCCCTACATCTCCGCCTGCGTCACCCCGCTGACGATCGTCGCGGTGATGCTCGCGTTCAACTGGCAGCTGGGGCTGGCCGCGCTGGTCGCCGTGCCGCTTGTGGCGGTGGCCCAGATCTGGACCGGCCGCTCGATGGCCGCAGGCGATGCCGACCGTCACGAACGTGACACCGAGGCCGCCGGGCGGGTCGTCGAGTACCTCCAGGCCCAGCCGGTGCTGCGGGCCGGCGGCCGGAGTGCCCAACGCTTCGCGTTGCTCGACGACGCGCTGCGGGAACTTCAGCGCGCCTCCCGCCGTACCGTGTTGTCGGCGCTGCCCGGCGCGGTGGGCCTGACGCTCACGGTGCAGGCGGTCTTCACCGCGCTGCTGGTTCTGGGCGCCTACCTCGCGCTCGGCGGGGACATCGGCGCGGCGGAGGTGCTGACGATCCTGGTGCTGGCCGCCCGCTGCGCCGATCCGGTCCTGTCGCTGGCGGACATCGGCGGCAAACTCCGCAGCGCGCGCTCCGAGCTGGACCGGCTCGACGCGGTCCTGCGCACCGAGCCGCTGCCGGAAGCGCGTGAACCGGTCCGGCCGGTGGGCCATGACCTGGAGCTGGAGGCCGTCGCCTTCCGGCACGGCGACCGCG
>NZ_BMQP01000065.1 GCF_014648175.1 Planobispora rosea | reverse complement strand
GTTCAACACGGCAACCTACGCCCGCTGTCTTTTACACCGCATCCGGGACGCCACCCGCCGACACCGAGTACGGCACCTACAGCGAAGAATGCAACTACGCCTGGAACCTGACCCACTCGCTCGACGAGATCGTCCAGGCGTGGGTCGACGGTGAGCCCAACTACGGCATCCAGCTCACCGCAGGCAACGAGTCCGAAGTGCGCAACTGGCGGCGCTACACCCCCCGAGAGGCCGGCGGCTGCATGACGCCGCCGCTGGAAGACTGTAAATTCCAACCCCACCCGCCCATCCTCACCGTCGACTTCGAGGCCGACACCTACACCTTGTTCTACTTCGCTGAGATGGGGCCGGAACGAACGACGCCACCGACTTGGGAAGAAGCAAGCGCGCTAAGCCAGCAGACCTTCACCTCAGTTCCCGATTTCCCTGCCATGACTCCCGAACAGGCTGCTGCCGAAAGGGAGGCTCCCGAGGTACCCCAGGAAATCGGCCCGGAAGAACTGCAAACCCAGCCTGAGGACGAAGAATGGCTGGGACTGCCGGAATCTGACGACACCGTGCCGCCAGCACTTACAGCTACGGCCCCAGCCGTTGACGCAACGGGTGTCGAAACAACTACTCAAGTCAAGGCAGTCTTCGGCGAGCCCGTATGGGAGCCCGCCATATCGCTACGCGATGCGACAGGTACGCCGGTCCAGAGCTCACCCACTCTGTCCGCTGATCGGAAGGAGCTCGTTCTCACTCCGGTGCAGCCTTTGGCTCAAGGCACCAGGTACACCGTCGAGGTTAGAGAAGCCTACGACCAGGAGGGGAACACCATGACTCCGTACTCATGGTCGTTCACCACAGTCTTCCCCGAGAATGGGAGCTGGTCGTTTGACGAAGGAACGGGCTCGATCACAGCGGACTCATCTGGCCGGGGACACCACGCGACGCTCAACGGCACAGCGACTTGGACGCAGGGCAAATCCGGCGACGCACTGACGAACACCGTCGAACCTGCAGCGCAAAACAGTTCTGTGTTGCACGATGCAGCCGCACAGGGCAAGCAGATTGAAGTTACGGAGAAAACCACCGAAACAAGTATCACCTACGCCCAGCCCGACGGAAAGACATTCACCACCGAGATCGCCGCAGGTCCGGTGCGGACTCGGCAGAACGGCAAGTGGGTGCCGATCGACACCACCCTGGTCGAGCAGAACGGGGCGCTGAAGCCGAAGGCGATCGCCTCGGACGTTGCCGTAGCGATCACCAACGGCGGCGCAGGCGCGTTTGTGTCCATGACCGCCGCTGACGGACAGTCGTATGCGCTGCGCTGGCCGACCGCGCTGCCCAAGCCGGCCATCAGCAAGAACACCGCCACCTTCACCGACGCCGCCGGTAAGGGCGCGGACCTGGTCGTCACCGTGCTGCCGACCGGGTTCCGACACGATGTGGTGCTGCGTGAGCGGCCCGCCAAGCCGCTGGAGATCCGCATCGGCGTGCAGACCGATGGCCTGAGCCTGTCCGAGGGCAAGGGCGGGCGGCTGCTGCTGACCCAGGGCAAGAGCAAGAAGCTGATCGCCTCGGCCCCGCAGCCGGTCATGTGGGACGCGAGCTCCAAGGCCTCCCAGACCAAGGACCGGCTGGCCAAGGGCGGCTCACTCAAGGCCCGGCACGCCAAGGTCGCCACCGATGTAGTGGTCAAGGACGGCCGCACCGAACTGGTGCTCAAGCCCGACCATGCGTTCCTGACCGACCCGGCCACGCAGTATCCGGTGCGAGTGGATCCGACCACCACGCTGCCGTTCAACAACGACGTGGAGGTCACCGACAGCAGCGACGCCGAGTGGCCCGCCGACCCGACCGCCTGGTACCTGACGGCCGGACGCATGTACGGCTCGCTGTCGCGGATCTACCTGCGCTTCGACACCGCGAGCCTGGCCGGGCAGACGGTGAGCGACGCCAAGCTGTCGCTGCTCAACATCGACGCCCCCGGCTGCGGCACCCAGGTCGGACCGGGCGCCCAGGTGCGCCGGGTGACCGCGGCATGGGATGAGAACACCCTGCACTGGGGCAACAAGCCCGCCGCGACCACCGAGGACGCCTCCACCAACAGGCAAGCGTTCGGCCAAAGCTGCAGTGAAGGCGTGGCGCCGCTGGAGTGGAACGTCACCGGCATCGCCCAGGACTGGGCGGCAGGTGCGGCCAACCACGGGCTGATGCTGCGTCACCCGAACGAGGCCAACACCGCCGACAACTACCGGGTCTTCCCCTCAGCCGAGGAGACCTCCGACTTCAACCGGCCGCCGACGCTGACCATCACCACCACCGGACCGGCCTCGACCCCGGCCGTCAGCGCCCTGGCCATCACCCCGGCCCAGAGCACCGGAACCACCACCACCGCCACCTCGCTCACCCCGCAACTGGCCGCCACCGTCTCCGACGTCATCGGCGGCAACCTGAGCGGTGAGTTCGAGATCGAGCACGACCCGGCCGCCACCGGCCAGGGCACCGGCCAGATCTGGGCGGGTGCCTCGGCCGCGGTGGCCTCCGGCAACCCGGCTACGGTCACCGTCCCGTCCGGGAAACTGGCCGACGGCTGGAAGGTCCGCTGGCGGGCCCGGGCGGTCAACGCGGCCGCGTCGAGCACCTCGGCGTGGTCGGCCTGGCAGCAGGCCACTATCGATGTGCCCAACCCGGCGGTCGGCTCCTTCCAGGTCACCCCCGCCCAGCAGGTGGACGGCGCAACCGTCACCACCAGCCTGACCCCGGCCCTGCACACCACGGTCACCGACCCGGCTGGCCAGCCGCTGAGGACCGAGTTCGAAGTCGAACACGACCCCGCCGCCACCGGGCAGGGCAGCGGGCAGGTCTGGACCGGCGCGGTCGACAACGTCGCCTCCGGCAGCCAGGCCACCGTGACCGTCCCGGCGAACACGCTGACCGACGGCTGGAAGGTCCGCTGGCGGACCCGGGCGATCAACCCCGCCACCACCCTGGGTTCGCCCTGGTCGGACTGGCAGACTCTGACCGTCGATGTGCCCGACCCGGTCTCCGAACCGGCGGTGGGTGCGCTGCAGGTCACCCCGTCCCAGCAGGTGGACGGCACCACCATCACCCCCACTCGCACTCCTAGCCTGCTGGCCCAGGTGAGCGACCCGGCCGGCGGCGCGCTGCGCGCCGAGGTCGAAGTCGAGCACGACCCGGCCGCACCCGCGGGGCAGGGCAGCGGCCAGATCTGGACCGGCAGCGCCGACAACGTCCCGGCCGGCACCCAGGCGGCCATCGCCGTCCCGGCGGACACGCTGGCCGATGCGTGGAAGGTGCGCTGGCGGGCCCGCGCGGTCTCATCCACCGCCGCCTCGGCCTGGTCGGACTGGCAGCCCTTCACCGTCAGCCTGCCCAAGCCCACCGCCACCGGCCTGACCATCACCCCGTCGAAGGTGGTGGACGGCGCGACGGTGAGCACCACACTCACCCCCACGCTGCAGGCCACCGTCACCCACCCGATGGGCCAGGCGCTGCGGGCCGAAGCCGAGATCGAACACGACCCGGCCGCATCCACGGGGCAGGGCAGCGGCCAGATCTGGACCGGCAGCGTGGACAACGTCGCCTCCGGCACCCAGGCCAGCCTCACCGTCCCCGCAGGGAAGCTGACCGACGGGTGGAAGGTGCGCTGGCGCCTGCGCGCGGTCACCGAGCAGGCCTCCTCGGCCTGGTCGGACTGGCAGCAGGTCACCGTCGACGTCACCCAGCCCGGCGAGGAGCCCCTGGCCCAGACCACCGGACCGGTGATCCACACCGACCAGAGCTTCACCGCCGCCGCCTGGCTGCGATGGAGCGATAAGGACGGCGACTATACCGTCGTCGAACAGAAGGGCACCCACCAGGCGCCCTTCCGACTCGGAAACACCGCCGACCACGGACTGGTGTTCACCTTCACCAGCGCTGACACCGCTGATGCGACGATCGAGGGCGTGCTGTCCGACGTCGAACCACCGGTCAATGAGTGGTTCCACCTGTCCGGCGTGTACGACGCGGCGGCCAAGACCGCCACGTTGTACCTCAACGGAGCCCTCATCAAGTCCGCGCCGGTCAGCTTCACGGCGTGGAACACCGAAACTGCCATGACGCTGGGCACGAGCATGGTCGGTGATCTCGATGAGGTGCGAATCTACCAGCATGCGTTGACAGCCGGTGACGTCAACGGCCTCTACACGTCGACCAACGCCCGGATCACCACTTTGGCTGAGGACTCTGAGCAGGCGACTCCCGAGAGCAAGGACCTGGAGGCTTCGCCTCCGGCTACTAAGGCAACCGAAAAGCAGTCGGATCAGGCCACTGCCGCCGCGAGCGAGGCTTTTCCCTACCAGCGCATCTCTACTCGTGCGTGTGAGAACCTTCGCGCAGAGAGGTTCCCCGAGTCGACCATTGGGCCGACCAACGTCAATGAGTACTGGCGTGCCTACACCTACTGCACGAGCCGGCACTATAGCTGGAATATCTTCTCTGACAGCAGGAGAACCAGGATGGGAGGTGTTACCGTATCGGCAACTGCGGTTATTAAGTCATATATCGGAGGATGGAAGCGGAATGGGGAGGTGGCTCGGCAGGACGTCACCAACCCTGGTGTACACCACCCGAGAGATATCGATGTATGGGTGCGGATCGATAAGGTAAAGTACTCGGAGTCTTTTCCTTTCGCGCCGATGATGGATGCGGATGATGCTGACGTCAGCGTGGAAATCAAGGCGACGTCGAGTGCCGACAATGGGGCCTCTTGTAAGTTGACCAACAGTAAGCACAGGGGTGCCGACGGCGGTCCGACCAGCAAGATCACAAAGGATGCCGATGAGTGGGAGGCAGATTCACAGGTTGCCGGGAAGGATGAGTACTGGTTCACCTACCGCTCTGCTGCACAGAAAGTGAAAACCGACCCCGCGTCCGAGGCCTACGACGGCATCTCCTACTGCACCATCAGGCCGTATATCACTGTTGAGAAGGGCTGGTTCGACGTCAGGAACACGGTTCACCAGTGGATCGGAATCCACACTCCCACCGTTCCTATGTGGGATATGCCAAAGGACTCGGAGGATGAGAGCAAGGATAAGGCGCCCGCTCTGCGATGTGACCTGTCGGACACCTATACGGCCTATTACGGAAGCTGCATCTTCAATCGGGTCGACAGGGTCTACCGGATTTCCGCGGTCGATCAACCCGGGCGAAAGCCTGTCTCTCTCGTCGCCGAACACCTCTGGCATACCCGAGAGCATCCCGATGACACGTGGCCAGAGGAAACGACCACTGACAATCCTCGCAAGCCGATCACGGGCAAGTATTTCCCCGGGCATTGGGGTCGTAATCCTCTGCACTTTTTAGGCAAAAGGGTCAAGACGGATGATGGCGTCTCCGCCCGGGGGCGCAACAAGACAATGAAGGATAGGATCTGCAACCTGGACTTCACTGCGGCTCAGAAAGCAGGAAAGCAGTGCGACGAGTATCCCTTCAATACGGCCCAGGAAGGGGCGGGGCAAAGAACCAACGACCATGATCCAAAAACGCAGGTCTGGAACTTCTCTATCAGACCTGTGGATACGACTCACAACGGTAATGCCGGAACCCACAAGCTGCTATTCGAAGCCCATTATCGCCTATTTCACGGCGACCCATTCTGGGTAAGCGTCCACCGCTGAGCCGATGCCACCCCTCCTTCAGGAGGGGTGGCATCCCTGCCTGATCGGACAAAGATATGACATCCGCCACCCACTTATATGATCTACTTGAATCGCATTGGGAGACCTTCGGAGAAGGTTTCGCGGCGGTATGGAGCGAAGGAATAAGCGTCAAGGAGACCGCGCTACGGCTCGGTGCCGACATAAATAGTGCAGCAGAGCGCACGTTTGCGGATATCGCACTCGGCTTTGAGGGCGACGACATGCCGGGAGACGATGAAGGAATCATCCTTGTAGGTAACCTCGATAGATGGACGCTGACACTGCAGATCCAGTGGGCGGACGTTGCGGAAATTGATAGGCTACTAGCCCTGTCGCGTGACGGCGGTAGAGCAATAGCTGTCAGCTGGCATAGTGACAGTGATCATTTGGTTGAGTGCGCCAAAGACGGAAAACTCGTATTTTCCGGACCAATGGAAGATGCCCTTGACCCCCTGCGGGAGTATTCTGCGGGGCTGCGGATGCCGACTGACTGGGACATCCCTGCAAGTCAGGGGGAGCCGACAGAGGAAATGATCACGACCGCCTTCGTCGCTATCGGTCGTATGGTCGGCCGTGAAATCGATGACGCCTGGCTACGGACACCGCATGTTAGATACCTAATCCGTCGCACCGGCAAGAATGCATCAGCTGTGCCTTGGCGGTAAATCGGTGACTATTAATCGTGTACCGCTTCAAAAGTCGTTGCAGGCGCTTGACCTGCGAATCGACCTGATGCGGCGGGACGGGCAAGATCGGTTCTTGTGTCTCTCCGTCTCCTGTATCTGATCATGATTCGGTTGTTCGGCTGGCTGGCGCTACTGGGCCGACGTCAAGCTTCCAAGAATGCCGAGATCATGGTGCTCCGGCACGAGGTGGCGGTGCTGCGCCGTCAGGTCGCCCGGCCGAAGCCGGACTGGGCCGATCGAGCGGTCCTGGCCGCGCTGGCGCGGTTCTTGCCCTCTGCCCTGCGCGCGCATCGGCTGGTGACGCCGGGCACCCTGCTGGCCTGGCACCGTCGCCTGGTACGACGCCGGTGGACGTATCCGAGCCGGTCCGGCCGCCCGAGGACGAGCAGGGAGATCCGGGACCTGGTGCTGCGCCTGGCGCGGGAGAACCCGGCCTGGGGATATCGCCGGGTGCACGGCGAGCTGGTCGGGCTCGGCTACCGCGTGAGCGAGGCGACCGTGCGGCGGATCCTGCGGGGCCGGCGCTTCGGCCCGGCGCCCCGAGATGCCGACACCTGCTGGCGAACGTTCCTGCGCACCCAGGCGAAAGGGCTGCTGGCCGTCGACTTCTTCCACATCGACACGATCTCCTTGAAGCGCCTGTACGTGCTGTTCGTCATGGAAGTGGCGACCCGGCGCGTGCACATCCTCGGCGTGACAGCCAACCCGACCGGAGCGTGGACGGTCCAGCAGGCTCGTAACCTGCTCATGGACCTCGGCGGCCGGATCGGCTCCTTCCGCTTCCTCATCCGCGACCGGGATACCAAGTTCACCGCTGTCTTCGACGCGGTCTTCGCCGGCGAGGGCGTGACGGTGGTGAAGATCCCGCCGCGGACGCCGCGGGCGAACTGCTATGCCGAGCGGTGGGTGCGTACCGTACGGGCCGAGTGCACCGACCGCCTGCTGATCTCCAACGAACGGCACCTGCGCTCGGTGCTGGCCGAGTACGCCGATCACTACAACGGCCACCGGCCGCACCAGTCCCGCGCGCAGCGGCCACCCGATCACGACGAGCCGACCGTCGTACCGCTGGAAGACCGGATCGAACGCCGGAGAGTGCTCGGCGGGCTGATCAACGAGTACCACCGAGCCGCGTAGCCGCTCTGGAGAACTCCCAGCTCAAGCCCTATGCGATGAATTTTGAAGCGGTACAGGTCCACAACCTGTGGATTACTCGCCCTCCCTGGCCGCAGAGCCCGCCGTCTGGAGAAGCGGCGGCTTGGACAAGGCTCGGCCGCCGTCATGGCTTTTCCGGGCGTGGCGGCCCGGCGGGGTCTTCTGCCGTGGTCTTCCGGTGCCCGTCTGTGGGGTCTGACCTGAAGAAACGGCTCTAAACGATCTACCGCGTGCCCGGTCCGTGCCCGCGAGCAAACATGGAGCAAACATCGCCGTTCTGCGGCTCGCGCAGAGCCCGTCTGGACCGAGAAATCACAGGTCAGACGGGGTGCGAGTGGTAGGGCGCCTGGGACTCGAACCCAGAACCTACGGATTAAAAGCTCGGATTCGATCAGTTCCGGATGGTTCATTGCAGACCAGAGGCTATGAGTGGCCCACCCTGGACGGCTGTGAACGGTCCTGAACTGCAACTCGAACTGCAACTCTGTGACCGGTCACTGAGCTGTCTCCGTAGGGCCAAGAGCGACCGCCACGATGAGTCGTATCCCTGTGATGAGCGCGGCGGGGAAAACGAAGAAGAGCCAGAAGCCCCAATCCCTCGGGACGATCGCCCAAGCGACCACTGGCACCGTGGCCATGGCGACGAGGGAGGTGGACAAGTAGAGGATCTTGCGCCGAAAGCTACGGGAAGTCACGAAGAGGGATACCACGACAACAACAATAGGTATCGCGTACACAATGACCATAGCGGCGAACATCGCTCTGGACTCCTCGGCCTCCACGGACGCTGACGGTAACTTACCCACTTTGAATGGTCTCACGGAGCTTGGAGGGGGAGCGGTAGGCACCCGAGGCGCAGCCCACGGAACCTACCGATCAAAAGAGGAGGGCTTCTTACGACATGTTCAGTCCTCTGAGCTGAGGCTTCGGGGCCGTTTCGCCCTTGATCAGGGGAGGTGTTCCGCGCATAGTCCGGATCTTGCTGGCACTTCTGAGGAGGACTGGGAGACTGTGCGGCATGAGCCAGACCGATCGGCCACTCGTACGTGAGTTGTTCCCTATCTCATCACGGAGCTCATTGCGTGCCTGAGAGAAGAAGAAGAGGAAGACCTCGCCGTCTTCGCCCAGGGCATCCGGTTTTATGAAGAGTGCGGATGCGGTGACGACTTCTGTCAGAGCTTCTACACGGCCGAACCTCCGGACGGGGCGTACGGTCCGGGGCACAGATGCGTGCCGCTGACCCCACGGAAAGGTGATCTGATCCTGGACGTCGTCGAGGAACGGATCATGTTCGTGGAGGTCTTGTACTACCCGAAGCTGTCCCGCCCGGTGGATTGAAGCCATCAGCTTGGGAAGCCTCTAGCGCGCTTGGTCTCCGAGCTGGCGAAACGCTGACCTGCGGAGAAGTGCTCCGGCTCCCCGTCATTCCCCGGTTGTTCCCCTTGGTCACCTTCCTGACAGGACACGGCGGGCACGTCGTGTTGTCGAACGCTTCGCTGGAGCTAGACCGTGACCCACAAGAAGAGTCTCGTGTAGAGGAGGGCGCCAAACCAGAAGGCGAGCATCATGATCACGCAACTGCGTGTTCGCTTTCGGTCGGCGGGAGTCCGGTCGGGTTGCCGAGCCCTTAACACGAGCGTGATGGCCACTGCCAGCAGGAAAAAGGTGCACGTGATCTCGACAGTAGTCATGTGGATGAAGATACGGTTCGGGACCGGGCGCTGGAAAGGGCTTCAAGTCCGCAGCTTTCATCTGAATGTTCCAACGCGATGAACTACGATCCGGTGCCGGAGGATGCGGTTACGCACCTGCATACAGCCTGCCCGTCTGATCTTCCCGTCTGCCTCGTCCCACCCGTAGGGCAGCGGGCCGACGACGGAGGGTCAGGCCCGTCTTCGCGTGTACCTTCACCGCTCGCCGTTCCTCGATCATTGGATGCCAACGAGCACAGACGGGCTTGAGCCGGAGGAGTCGGGCTGCTGGGCTCTGCCTGGGATGTGGCAGGCGGGACGATCAGGCTTCCACCTCAGCCCTCTACGGTTCTACAGGCTCGCTCGGACGATCATCCCGGAGCTGAGTGCCCCCGCCGGAGGCGTCTTCTCCCTCATCGAGCCGCGCGACAAGTGCGGACATGATTCCGGAGAGGACCGCGATGACTCCCCCGAGGGTGACGACGACTGCTATCGCAATCATGAACAGTGTTTGCGCGGTAACCGGCGCACCTTCGTCGGGGAAGTTGGAGACCAGCGCGAAACTGCTGATGGTCGGGAAGATCCACGCTGTCATGGGAAGGAATTTGAGGCGGTCCTTCAGGGACGTCGTCATAGCGGTTGATCGTAGGACATGGGTTTGCGGGGGAGGAGATCACCGGCCGGGAGCGGAGCTGCCGACGTCGATCCGAAGGGCGCCGCGTAGCGGCTGGGGCCGGTGGTCAGAGCGACTTTGGGCGGCGTCGCGGACCCTGTACGGCGGGTTCGTTGGGTACGGTGTGGCGGGTGTGCGGCGGGCGGCCCCGCGGGCGGGTCCGGCCGGGACCGGCCCCCAGGCCGCATGCCCGGACGGTTCCCGCAGAGCGGGGGCCGTGGCGGCGGCGCGACGCGCTGCCGCCCTTGATTCATATAAGACCAATTCGGCAATGATCCAAGCTGTGTAGAGCCTGTGGCGGTACGGCTGTCAATGCAGAGTTGCCTAACTGGGTGGGAACCTGCTTCTTCCTAGTCGTTCCCTTTTTCGTTCGGTACGTTCCAAACGTGGCGAGGAAGAAGCAGAGTTTCATCAGTAAATACTGGGGTTATGGCGTTCTGCTTGCCCTTATCTGGGGCTGGTGGGCTGCCGATGACAAGGGGGAGGTCGCCCCTCTGCTGATCATTGGATCTGTGTTAGCGATTATCTACTTCCTCTTCCGTGTTCCTCGTACATGCGGTGCGCGAGGCAGGCAAGGGCCTTGCAGGAACAACGCCAAGGGGCTGTTGTTTGGCTGCAATCAGGTGCGAGAACATAAGCGACAGAATTTCACGCGAAGGCTTGGTCGTGACCGCCTCAAGGAATGGAATCGAGGTCTCTGGATCTCTCCCAAGGAGCGAGTAGCGACCCTGGCATGTATTGGCTCGACGTTTTCTGGCCTGGCCGGTGTCATGGCGGTCATCCTTGACCGAGGCTAGGAATCGGTGAGCTGCTTCAGAGCTAAGTGCCAGGGGTAGGCATTGGTGCGGTCGGCTCCAGAACTAGGAACATGAGGCTCGAACTGACCGGGGCCAAGTAGGACGTGTATGCCTTCGGCGCGGAGCTGTTCGACGCTGCGGCGGAACGGGGCGCGGGAGGCGAACGCGGTGTTGACGAAGGGCAGCACCACCACGGGGATGCCTAAGCCGGGGGCTTCGGCCAGGATGCCGAGGGCGTAGGTGTCGGCGATGCCTTGCGCGAATTTGTTGATGGTGTTGTAGGTGGCCGGCGCCACGATGATGGCATCGGCCCTCGGAGACCTGGGCTCACCCGGCTTGCGGTAGCGGCTGCGCACCGGGCGGCCGGTCTGCTTCTCCAGCGCGTCGACGTCGATGAAGTCCAGCGCGGACGGGGTGGCGATGACCTGCACGATCCAGCCCTCGTCCTGGGCCATGGCGACCAGGCGGCCGACCTCGGCGGCGGGGCCGGCGGCGCACACGATGACGTACAGGACCTTGCCGGTCCGGTTCATGCGCTGACTCCCAGGGCGTCGGCGAACTCGCGGGCCTCGCGGCGGACGCTGATCGGCGCGGTGATCAGTAGATCTCGGACCAACCGTAACGTGGCGGGACGGCCGGTGATCTCCTCAGGGGCGATCTGCTCGGCGGCACGCAGGATGTGCAGGACTCGATCGTGCTTGCCCCACATCAGGAAGGCGCGGGCGGTGTCGAGCAGGAGCGTGGCCTTGCGTTCGTTGATCGGCAGGGCGTCGATGTTCACCCGGCGGGCGTAGTCGATCGCGCTTCCTGCATCACCCATGGTGAGAGCGGCGTTGACTCGGTGACACAGCACGTTGTTGGGGCCGAAGGCGGTCCACATGTGGTTGCCCTCATGTCCGAGGCGGTGGCCGGCCTGCTCGGCCTCGTCCAGCAGTTCGGTGGCGGTGGGGCGGTGGCCGTGCTGGGCGGCGGCGATGGCGCCCCGGAGCAGCAGCGCGCCATAGATCGACAGCTCATCGTCGGAGGGCCGGGCAAGGTGGGTGTCCATGCGTTGGGCGGCGGTGCTGGCGTTGCTGGCGGCGGCTCGGTGGTGGCCTCCGTCCATGAGGGCGTGGGTGATGATGCGTGCGCTGGAGCCGATCATCAACGGGCTTTCGGACAGGTGAGCGGCTTGGACGCTGCGGTCGGCTGCCAGCCAGGCCAGGCCCTTGTCTTCCTGCTTGAGCATGATGGAGGCGGCCACGTGGTACGCCTCGGCCGACAGCGCGTGGGCCTTCAACCGGTCGTCACCGTCCAGCGCGGTGCAGGCGGCGCGCAGAGAGCGCAGCAGCGCGGGAAGGGCGGTCAGCACCTCGCCGTAGTGGCACGCCTGGTAGTCCTGTTTGGCTTGGGCAACGGCGGCGGCCAAGGAAGCGAGCTCCGGAGCACTGGGAGCCGACAGCGGATACTCGGTCAGCGCGGCGGCCAGGTCCTCGATGCCGGATACGGGCTCGGCGGCCGGAGCACCGTCGGAGATGACGGCTCCGAACAGCGCGGCCCCGGCCAGACCGACGAATTCGCGACGTCGCACGGCGGTCTCGTCCTCCCCTCGCTGGACGGACTCCACGCTACGAGACGAGGCCGGGAAGATCGGCGTCTGCCAGCGGTGGTCATCCCGGGAGGGGATAGCCGGAACTGAGGCCGTACGGGGAGCAAGACCCAGAGCCAGCCGGGCGGCGTCCGGCATGTCCAAGCCGTCGGCGATGCGCTCGAAGACCTCCAGTGCGATCACCTGCTGGCTGCCGCTCATGATGCCGCTGACCTTGCCCTGGCTCATGCCGATCATGCTGCCGATGGCGGTTTGCGACACTCCGGCGTACTGGCGCACCAGGTGGAAGACCCGGCCGATGTCGCGTGCCCGCAGCGCGGCCAGCATGTCGGGCCGGTGCCAGATGGAGCCGGGAATCTCGGGCATCGGGGCCATGTCCCTTCGCGGGGGATCCGAGGTCGCGCGGTGATCCCATCCTGACCCGTCGATGACCTATCCCGTCAAGGGATACCGCCGAGGAATGGGCGTAAGCGTCGCAGCTAACGACGCTGGAATGCATGAGAAGCGATCAGAGCGGTGAACAGGTCGAGCGGTCGTGTTTCGCCTGCGAGGGACGCGGCTGGAAGTACGTCAGCTTCCGGCGGGCGCTGATCGCCAGCCCTGCCGGTCCGGTACCGCCCTTGCCGCGCGTGCGGGACATCTGCTCGACGTGTCAGGGACTCGGTTTCCCTGCGGCGGCGTGAGCGCGGAGTCGGGCATGAACGGGCTGGTGCAGGCATCGCAACCGGGGGACGGGGCATTCTCGGCCGTGGACGCCGCGAAGTGCCTGCGCGACGAGCTGAGCAGGTTGGACATCACGGCCGATGTCAGCGACGGGTACGGGCTCGCCGTGGTGTCGGTCTGGGCCGGGTTGGTGGTCTGGTCCGACGGGCACCGGTTCTGGTGGCGTACCGGTGGCCGGGACATACGGCGGGGCCGGGCCGTCTACGCCTGGCACACAGCCATGGAACCGGGACGGGCCGCGCGTCGGATCGCCTTCCGGTATGCCGAACTGGCCAGGACGCATCCGCTGCCCGCAGCGCTCACGGAGGCGAACGATGCTTCCCCTCGATGACTGCGCGGGGATCAGCCCGCACATCGCCATGGTCCAGCGGGATTGCGTGCGCCTGGAGTGGCGGGAGCCGTACCCGGTGCTGGAGCGGGTGCGGCCGGTGGCGTGGACGTGCGTGTGCCGCTCAGTGATCTACGAGCTGCGTGCGGGCGCGGGGCTGGGATTCATCCGGCGTACGGTCCAGCGTGACGACGGACACCAGGTGTCCGAAAGCCGGCCGTGGCCTCTGCGGGAAGCTCGGGCCATCTGGGCTGATCTGCTGATCGGACGCGTTCGTTAGACGGGTACGGCGGTGCGGCCGACCTGGCCGAGAAGTGGAGGGGGCCATGCGTCGCGTACCGCTGTACTCACCGTCGGTGCATCCGGCAGGCTAGGCAACACCCTCGTGGATCTCTATGCTGACGATAAGTCGAGTAGTTGGGTTGTTGTCATGTCGATCTCTGATGACGAGTACGCGCCGCCGAAGTACGCCCAGATCGTGCAGGCGATCCGGCGCAAGATCGCTGATGGCACCTACCCGCCCGGCTCCCAACTGCCTTCAGAGACTCAACTGGTTCGCGAGTTCGCCGTCTCCCGTCCAACCGTCGTGCGGGCACTTCAGGTTTTGCAGCTCCGAGGTGTGATCGATCGGGAGCATGGCAAGGGGTCGTTCGTGAAGCCCGCTCCGCCGGCGGCCGAAGAGGACTCCTCCCGCCCGGGGCGCGCGGTGCTGGACCGTGTCGAGACGCGCGAGGGCGCGACGATCCTGGAAGCGGGCTCTCGTCCGGCCCCGGCCAATGTGGCGGCGCTGTTGTCGCTGCCGGAGGGCGCCCCGGTCGTGACGCGCCGGGTGCTGTTCGCCGATGCGGGAAAGCCGTGTGAGCTGGTCACCTTCTGGTGCCCGATCGAGCTGGCCGAAGGGACCGACCTCGGTGGCGGGGAGCCGTTGACCGTGGGAGTACGGCAGCACATGCAACGGATCAAGGGCGTGAAGCTGGACCACGTCATCGAGCGCCTGGCCGCCCGGCATCCGCTGCCTGAGGAGATCAAGGCGCTCGGGCTGGCCAAGACCGCTGCCGTCCTGGCTGTGCTGTCGCGCATCTTCGACGGGTCCGGCCGTCCGGTGCTGATCATTGAGGTCGCGCTTCCGGGCACGCTGCACGAGTTGGAAGACGCCTACAGCCTTTGACGGACGACGTCTGCCCCCTTCGAGATCAGTCGTTGTCGGGCCTTTGGCTACCTCCGGCCACGTCGGCCGCCTGCTTCTCAGCCCGATACTCGTCCAGGTAGGCGAAGAACGCTTCTAAGGGAGTAGTGCCCGGCTCTACCTGGCGCTCGATCTCGGCCGCCCACCCCAACGCACTAGATCGCCCGTAACGGTCCAGCCAACGGGAGAACGGCCCATCCGGCCAGAAGTCGAACGGCTCGTCGATGCCATGGACATCCAAAGCGAGGCGATACCCCACCAACATGGACTCCAGGTCTCGAAGAGAGCCGCCACGGATCCACATCCCCGGACGAAGTCTGACCTGCTCCAGGAAGTCGTAGACATTCCGCCACTGAGAAGGATGGGTAGGGGAGAGGCGCTGTCTCTCTTCATCTACCACGGCTTCCACCCTACTGATCAATGGGAGCCTGCTCAGAGCCGTGTAGCTCCCCAACCTCTTCGCCTGCAAGAGATGTGATTCAGATCACATAGCATCTCGGAAACTCGTCTTGTCGAGCAAGCGTTGCAGAGTTAGCTTCAACACGACAATACGAGTTAACGAGTAGACGACAGGAGTACATCATGGCACTCCAAGGACCCATCCCCATCACCTTCGAGCAGGTCTTCCCGCATGGCTGCTACATCGTCGGCGAGGTCGAGCAGGTCAAGGACTTCGACGCCTCGACCAACGGCCGCACCGTCTACGCCAAGGACAAGACCACCGGAGAACTCGTCTGGCAGGTCCCGGTCATGGACGCCGATCCGGCGCTCAAGGCCGGACAGAAGACCGTGGCGGTCAAGATCCTGTCCCCGGTGCAGCCGGTGCCTCCGCCGCCGCTGCCGGGCCTGCCCTTCACGCCGGTCGAGTTCGACGGCATGAGCGTCACGCCGTACGTCTCCCAGGCCGGTCGCCTGGCCTACTCCATCCGGGCCACCGTCATGCGCGCCCCGCGTGCCGGTTCCCCGGCCAAGCAGGTTCCGGCCGGCAAGGACATCGCGGCCTGACACACGAAAACGGGGCCGCTGGAACTGGTCCTTCCGGCGGCCCCTCGTCTCCCCAGATGCGAATCACAGAGAGAGCCGAAGTCTAATGTTCAAGCGACTGCCCGGGGACGAGACACGCAACCTCGTCTCCACCACCCCTGATACCGCCGTGGTCTTCCGCCCGGCGGTCGTCCGCACCCCGGCCGCCGTCACCATCGCGATCTTCATTGGTCGCCTGCTGGTCGGGCTCGCCCGTCTCATCTGGCGTCACCCCGTCGCCGTAGCCGTGTTCACCATCCCCTCCGTGGTGGCCTGGCAGTACGGCTGGCGCATCGCCCTGATAGTCACCTGGGTTCCCCTGTCGGTGCTCATCCCATGGGCACTGTTCAACCGGGAGTCCTTCAACGCCTGGATCGGTTGGCGGCTGCTGGCCTTCTGGCGACTGATCTGGGTCTACCGACGGCACTGGCACGCGGTCATGACCGTTTCCGGACTGGCCCGCCACCTCCAGGGCCGCGACTACGTCCCCCACCTGATGCGCGTGCGCTGTACCTCCTGGGCGGACCTGGTCAGCGTCAAGATGCTCACCGGCCAAGCCGTCACCGACTGGGCCGACCGCATCGAGCACCTGGCCCATGGCTTCGGCGCCACCTCATGCCGCGTCTCCGTCGCCCGTGCCGGCCGCCTGCTACTGACCTTCCCCCGGCGCGACCCGCTGGCCGTGCCCTTACCGGCCATCGCGTTACCCACGACGGTCTCGGTCGGGCCGCTGGAGATCGGCATCTGCGAGGACGGCCGCCCCTGGCGATTGAAGATCCACGGCACGCATGTGCTGGTGGCCGGTGCGACCGGGGCCGGCAAGGGCTCCATCCTGTGGTCGGTCATCCGCGCCCTGATTCCGGCCATCTGGACCGGCGTGGCCCAGGTCTGGGGGCTGGATCCCAAGCTCATGGAGCTGTCTTTCGGACGGGCCATCTTCGAGGGCCACTATGCCGCCACCCCGGAGGAGTGCGCCGACCTGCTGGAGGAGGCCGTGTCCCTGATGCAGAAGCGCGCCGCGAAGTTCGCCGGAGTCCAGCGCGAGCACATCCCCACCGTCGAAGACCCATTCATCCTCATCGTGGTCGACGAGGTGGCCTTCCTGACCGCCTACCAGAACGACCGGACCTTGAAACAGCGCATCATGGCGGCACTGGCCACCCTCACCACCCAGGGACGCGCGGTTGGCTTCGGCGTCCTGGCCGCCCTCCAGGACCCACGCAAGGACGTCCTGACCATCCGCAACCTGTTCCCCGACAAGATCGCGCTTCGACTGGACGAGTCCGAACAGGTGGACATGGTCCTCGGCGACGGCGCCCGGGACCGAGGCGCGCTGGCCGACCACATCTCATCGGTCCCCGAAGAGGGCGCGGGGGTCGGCTACATGCGCCTGGAGACCTCACCCGACCCGATCCGGGTCCGCGCCGCCTATGTCTCCGACGCCGATATCCGCGACATGGCCGCGCTGTTCGAGACGGAGGGCGCGGTCTGATGAGGATCACCATTCACGGCACCGCCGCCGAGATCAACGCGCTGCCCTTCCGTCGACTGCGGACCTTCGACGGCTGCGACATGGGCGAAGTAGTCCTGATCATCAACCTGGACACTGCTCACTTGCGCAAAGACCCCTACAGCGACGCCTACCGGCTGTGCGCCGACCTGGACACCCGGAAGGAGGCCATGTGATCCACACCTCTGCCCTTGTCCCGTCGACTCCTCCGACCATTGACCCGACCGCCCCGGCAGACGCCTCCCATCCCCGGCTGGCCCGCGCTGTACGCGCCCGGATGCCGCTGGCCCTGGATGTGGCGGTCGAGGTGGCCAAGCTCAACGGCGTGTGCATCCGTCCCATCGAGATGCGCCGCCTCGACCTCGTCACCGGCCGGGAAGAGCCCTTCGACATCCCGTGCGGAGCCACCCAGGAGGCCAAGTGTCCGCCGTGTGCCAAGCGCAACCGCTACCTGCGCATGGCCCAGTGCCGTGAGGGCTGGCACCTGGAAGCCGAACCCGTCACCGCACCGGACCCCGCCACCGAGGATCAGCGCTGGCTGATCGAGTTTCGCGCCGACGTCCAAGCGAAGCGTGATCACGCTGAGCGCGTTGGCGACGTGGAGGAGGTCACCGACTGGGATGAGGCGATCGCCGAGATCGATGCCGAGATCAACGTGGCCGGGATGCGCGGCAATCTCTCCGGCCGTACAGTCGCCAAGCGCTCCCGCTCCACCCGGCGCCGACAGGACGCCCCGGACCTGCCCCGGCGGGCGATGAGCCCGACCACGCTCGGCCGGGCCTTTACTGGGGCGGATGGGAAGGTCTACCGGCCGTCGATGTTCATCACGCTCACCCTCCCGTCGTACGGCAGGATTCGGGCCGGTCAGGGAGTGCCGGTCGACCCGAGCACGTACGACTACGCGCGGGCCGCACGGGACGCCCTGCACTTCTCCAAGCTGGTCGATCGGTTCGTGCAGAACCTCCGCCGGGTCGCCGGGTTCGACGTGCAGTACTTCGCCACCGTGGAGCCTCAGAAGCGGCTCGCGCCGCACCTGCATATGGCGATCCGGGGCACTCTCCCGAGAGCGGAGATCAAGGCCATCGCTGCCGCGACCTACCATCAGGTGTGGTGGCCGGCGGTCGATGAGGTCCGCTTCGAGGGCGAGCACCTGCCCGTGTGGACTCCGCGGGCAGAACTGCCTGACAACGCGACCTATCCGGACGGTCAGGACGGTGACTACCTCGACCCCGAGACCGGCGAGATCCTGCCCACCTGGGACGAAGCGCTCGACCAACTGGACCAGGACGACGAGGCCGAACCTCTGCACGTGATCCGCTTTGGCGACCAGGTCGACGTCCAAGGCGTGCTCGCTGGAACTCCGGACGCCGACCAGTGCATCCGCTACCTGTCCAAGTACCTGACCAAGAGCCTCGGCGACACCCTCGACACCGACGATGCCGCCCGGAGGGACCACGCGGCCCGGCTGGTGGAAGCGCTCCGTTACGAACCCTGCTCGCCGGCCTGCCCGAACTGGCTCCGGTACGGCGTGCAGCCCAAGGGCGCCAAATCGGGCATGGCACCGGGCCGGTGCCGAGGTAAGGCGCACAAGCCCGAACACCTGGGCTATGCGGGCCGGCGGGTCCTGGTCTCGCGGAAGTGGTCGAACAAGACCCTGGCGGAGCACAAGGCCGACCGGCGGGCCTGGGTCCTGAGTGCGCTCGGCCTGGCCGACGACCCCGCCCAGGCGGACCCGCACCGCTACGTCTGGAAGCCGGTCTCCAGCAAGGACCCGACCCGTACTCCGTTGGCCAAACGGCTGCTGCGCGCCGTGGCCGACCGCCAGCGCACCCGTGCCCGGCTCCTCGAACTCCAGGCCAGAGCAGAGGGACAGCCCGCCCAGAATCTTTCGGCAATCGGAGAGGCGGCCTGATATGGAACCTCTGTTCTATCGCCCCAAGGATGCGGCCGTGATTCTCGGGATGAGCCGTACACGGGTGTTCCGGCTGATCAAGACGGGTGAGCTCAAATCGATCAAAGATGACGGGTACCGGCTCGTTCCGCGCTGGGCGCTTGAGGAGTTCGCACGGGACCTGGAGGCCAAGGCGGGCCTGACTCACCAGGAGGCGGCATGATGGCCACCAGGAAGCCCAACAACCGATCCTCGATTTATCTCGGCAAGGACGGCAAGTGGCACGGCTGGGTGACCATGGGCGTCAAGGATGACGGCACCCCCGATCGTCGCCACCGTCAGGGCAAGACGGAAGCCGAAGTGACCGCGAAGGTCCGGGAGTTAGAGCAGAAGCGTGACTCGGGGAAGACCACCAAGGCGGGCAAGGTGCCCACGGTCGGCCAGTGGATGCGGATCTACCTGGACGAGATTGCGCCAATGCGGGTCAGTCGGCTGACCCTCGACAGCACCTACCGGCCGAAAGTGGAGTGGTGGATCATTCCCCGGCTCGGGGCGCATCGGCTGGATCGGCTCCGGCCGGAGCACTTGGACGCCTTCTATGCCGGCCTGGTCAAAGAAGGCTTGGCACCCAACACGATCGTGCAGATTCACCGGATCCTGTCACGGGCGCTCAAGCTCGCGGTGCGGCGAGAGCTGATCGCGCGCAACGTCTGCCAGATGATCGACGCGCCGACCGGTGAGGACACCGAGATAGAGCCGCTCCTGCGGGAAGAGGCGCAAGACATCCTCGACGTGGTCAAGGATCGCCGCAACGGCACCCGCTGGTCGGTGGCCCTGGCGTTGGGTCTTCGGCAATCGGAGTCGCTGGGCCTGCGCTGGAAGTACGTGGATTTAGACAAGGGCGTGATTCGGGTCTTCTGGCAGCTCAAGCGGCTGCGCTACCAGCACGGATGCAAAGATCCGCACGCCTGCGGGACTCGGCTGCACCGCTACCCCTGTCCGAAGGACTGTCCCAAGGCCAAGCGCACCTCGGGGCGGCGGCACACCTGCGTTACTGCATGCCGTAAGAACTGCACGAAGCACGGGGGAGCGTGCCCGAAGTTCTGCGCCCCGGACTGCACCAAGCACGCGGTGGCCTGCCCGGACCGTACCGGCGGCTGGACCTTCGTGAAACCGAAGGGCAAGGGTAAGCGCTCCATCGCCCTGCCTCCGCCGCTGGTGAAGCTCCTCCAACTCCACCCCGGGTTCCGCAGTTCGTAGTCACACGTGGCGAGTGGACAGCGAGAATCTGCAGGTAGA
>NZ_BMQP01000064.1 GCF_014648175.1 Planobispora rosea | reverse complement strand
AAGATCCACCCGCGGCACCTACCTCGTCGAGCTTTTTACACCGCCCCGAGGACGCCACCCAGCCCATTGAGCACCACCATCAGCGCTGCCTGCCCGGTTCCCCCCGGTAGCGTGAAGAACACCACCGCACCGAGCACCTGCCCCAGCGCGCACACCAACCAGGCAGGCATGAACCGCCCCGTCTTGTCCCATCCGCAACCGATGTCCGCTCGCATACACTCATCTATCGGCGCTTACGCGCGCGACTTGAGAGGTCGCATTGGGAGTGTCAACTTAACGGCTGATCTCGGCTGTTGAAGTGGTCAGAGGTTGGCAGGGGTGAGGCGGCCCTCAAAGGCGATCTGGAAGGCGTTCAAGGGCGCCTTCCAGCGCATGAGGCCGAATCGCTGAGGGCCCGGCGTACTTGATCTGCCCCCTCAGCTGGCCTGCTGAATGGCCGGGACGCGGTCGGCTGACAGAGCGCGGTGTGCGAGTACGGCTGGCGTGGCCCGCTGTGGGCCCAGGCGCCGCTCACACCGAGCACGAGGCCGGGCGCTGCCGTATCCACGCCGGCTCCGGTCCGTACGGTGACGCCCTCGACGACGTTGAGAACGCTTCTCCGCGCCTGGGCAGAGCACGTGGGGCCAGCTGTGTTGGAGGATTGGACGGAGTCGTGATCATAGGCGAGGCGCCATATTCACGAACAGGTGTCACGGTGGGTTGTCAACACCCCCTCCTGCGGGCCTACGGTAGAGAACGAAAGCGGTTACCGCCGACCGGCGCCTGTGCCGGCCGCTGCCACCGATAGCCGCTGGGAGGGGGAAGCCCCCGCATGACCATGCTGTCGCTGACCACCACTGACCACCCGGCGGTCACAGTGATCACTCTGGATGGCGAGATCGATGTCCTGACCGCCGATCACCTGCGCCAATCGATCGACCAGGCCCTGGCCCGTGGCCGCAGCCGCCTGGTCATCGATGCCGCAGGCCTGGGGTTTTGTGACTCGGGTGGCCTGCACACCCTGATTGCCGGCCAGCGCCGCGCCACCTCGGCCGGTGGATGGCTGCACCTGGCTCATGCCCATGGGTATCTGCAGCGGCTGCTGGAGCTGACCCAGCTGATCGAGCTGTTTCCGCGCGATCCGCAGCTGGAGCGCCTGCTGAGGCGGTGAGCATCCCGGCCGCCTTACGGCACAGCCGGGCCCAGGGGCGCTCCCGCCGCATGCGGGAGCGTTGTGTGCCGGGCCTCCTCAGGCCGCCGCCAGTCTCATGATCATGCGTAGGCGTGACGTTTTGGGCCGGCGGTCGATGACCACCGCATCGCACACCCGGCCAATCAGCCACAGGCCGGCGCCCCGGTCGCGGCCTGGATCGGGCGGGCCGGCCGGCAGATGGGCGGGATCCAGCACACCTGCGGCGTCGTCCACCTGTTGACGGGCGCTCAAGATGGTGATGAACGCGTCATTGACGGTGGTGACGTGGCGGCATGAGCAGATCCCGCCAGGCGTGCCTCACGGGATCTTGATGTGCAGGCTGTCGGCTTGATGTGCAGCTTGCCGTCCGGGTTAGCCGGTCTTGGTCGCCGGGGCGGATCATCACAGCAGGGCAGTGGGTTCTTTTCGGCCTTCGGTCGTTGTGACGTCGTCGGCGGCAGGACCTGAGGCGCCGCCACCATGGTGGAACAGGTCCAGGAGGGCCTGGACAGGAATGGTGCGCTGGCTGGGATGCCGTAGATGGCGGCCGGGGAGGATCGCATAGCGGTTGCGCCGGCCCTCGCGCTGCCGGTCGATGTAACCCGCCTGGCGTAGATCGCTCACGATGCGCCCGACGGCTCGCTCGGTGATGCCGATCGCGGCGGCGATGTCGCGAAGCCGCGCCTGCGGGTCGGCGGCGATCATCCGCAGTACTCGGGTGTGATGGGTCAGGAACGTCCAGGCCGAGTGTTGTTTCGCGGTGTCGCTCATGTGCGCCGTCTTTTCTGCGGAAAGCCGAAAGGAACGTAACAACAGGGGCGGCCCAGCCCGGCTCAGCCCAAGTTTATCTCAGGAATTCACAGTCTATTGATCTTTATTCTGCGGCGATGACCTCGTTGACGGCGGCGCGGGCGCACGACTCATCGACGATGGTCTTGTCGGCGATGAAGGTGGCCTGCAGGGCCTGGATGACCAGGTTGTTGATCGCGCGAGGACAGCCGCGGCTGGCGGTGTGGATCAGCGTGGCGGCGTCCTCGGTGAACAGCGGATCGGTGCGGTCGGCCAGGTGAGACAGCGCGCAGATTCCAGACAGGCCCGCACGTTCGGTGGGAGATGACAGCGCTCGCGCAGCTGGATGCGGCCGCTGCACCCGTGCCCGCGCATATCCGCACCAAAAAAGGGCATAGCGGGCTAAAGGGATCTAGGGGATGGAAGTCAGGCGGGGGAGCGTATGGCGCGCATGCTGGTCGTCGATGACGACGCCGACATCCGGGATCTGATCGTCTTTCGCCTGGAGCAGGCCGGCCACCAGGTGCGCGCGGTCGGCGACGGGACCGCGGCGCTGGCCGCGGTCGCCGGCGAGCGCTTCGATCTGGTGGTGCTGGATTGGATGCTGCCCGGGCTGACCGGGCCGGAGATCTGCCGTCGGTTGCGCGCGCTGCCGGAGGGTCAGCACCTCGCGGTGCTGATGCTCACCGCCAAGGCGCATGAGGCCGATGTGGAGGCGGGCTTTCAAGCCGGCGCCGATGACTACCTCATCAAGCCCTTCAGCCCGCGCGAGCTGAGCGTGCGGGCCGAGGCGTTGCTGAGCCGCCTTCGCCTTGGCATCTAAGGCCTGTCCTGTGAATCATGAGAGCCAGTCCGCGGTGGCGACCAGCAGGATCTGGCTGCGGTGGATGACCGCGCGTTTGGCGTAGCGAGAAGCCAGCGCGCGGTACCGCTTCAGCCGCGCGATCGCGCGTTCCACCACATTGCGCCGCTTGTAGATCTCCGGATCAAAGGTGTACGGCCGGCCGCCCCGCGCTCCGCGCTTGCGGCGCTGGGCCAGTTGGTCCTTCTTTTCCGGGATCGTCGCGGCGATCCGGCGCCGCCGCAGGTAACCGCGGGTGGCACGGGCGCTGTAGGCCTTATCGGCGATCACCCGAAACCACCAGCCCGCCGGGCGCCGATAGCCAAGGGGCGGGCGCACCTGATCGAGCAGCGGGATCAAGTGCGGGTTGTCTCCGGCCTGACCGGCAGACAGGATGACCGCCAGCACCCGGCAGCAGGTATCCACCGCCAGGTGCAACGTGCTGCTCAGGCCGCCCCGGGAGCGGCCCAGCGCCTCGCCGTCGACGGCCTCCACCGTCGCACCCGAGGCGCCGATGGCTGCGCCGCCCCCTTTTTCCGGGCGCCGGCAGCATGCGGGTGCGCCCGGGTGACGGTGGAGTCGACCGCCACCTCATACACCGCCTCGTCCAGACCCGTCTCCTCGGCCTGGACGCTCGCTTTGACGTGCTCGAAGATCGCTTCCCAGGTGTCGTCGGCACTCCACCGGCGCAGCCGCTCATGCAGCGTCTTCCAGGGGCCGTAGCGCTCGGGGACATCCCGCCAGGGCGCTGCGGTGCGGGCCTGCCACAAAATCCCGTTGAGCACCTGCCGGTGATCGCGCCAATCGCGCCATTGGCCGCCCTGACCGCCGCCTTCGGGCAGCAGCGGACTGATCTGCGCCCGCTGCTGATCGGTGAGGTCTCCCCGGTGCACCATGCCTGTCCCATGGGTGACCAGGGGGAACTCCTGAGCTAAAGATTCACAGGACAGGCCTTAGGATCGCAGCGTGGAACTCGACGCAGACCTGGTCCGGCAGCGGCTGACGGAGCTTGCCGGCCTGTCCCGGCCCGGGCGCCGGTCAATCGGGAACCACCGATACCGGCTGGGGCCTGTCGTCGAGACGGAAGTCCTGGCGCGGGCGGAACGCACCGTCGGCGCACCCCTGCCGCGCGGATACCGCCACTTCATCACGACGATCGGCGACGGGGGCGCGGGGCCGTACCACGGCCTCATCCCGCTGCAGGAAGCGCTGGAGGCCATGGACGAGCGGTTCGGCGGCCTCGACTCGCTGGGACGCGACTGCCCCCTGACCCAAGACGTCGATTTCGGCGAGCTCGCCGGAGCGCCGGGCAGCTGGGAAGAGCACGAGGCCAGGCTGGATGCCGACCCGCAGTACGTCGCGCACTACCAGCGCCTGAAGGAGACCTACACCGGTGACCCATGGGGCGACGGCCGGCTGCCGATCGCGGAGATCGGCTGCGGCGACTGGCTGTTCCTGGTCGTGCGCGGTCCCCGCCGCGGCACCGTGTGGGTGGACGGTCTCGATTCCAGCACGGGGCTGTACTGCCTGGAGATCGGCTTCGCCACCCTGTACCGGCGCTGGCTGGAGGAGTCGCTGGCCGAGGCCCAGGAACGTTTCACTCCCCCTGAGGCCTCCTACTCCTTTCTCCGGTACGGCGACAATCCGCGCTACAGGCCCATCTGATCGGGCGGGCACGCCGATGGCAGGACCTGCGAACCCGGCACACCCTGCCGTCGACCTGCAAAGGCCGCCCGGAAACCGACCGGGCGGCCTCCGGCTTGAGCGCGATCAGACCGGTTCGGCCACACCGGTGCCAGCACCGCTCAGACCCTGCGTCTCAGGAACGGCGGGCGGAGCGTTCGGCCAGGGAAGCGGTCAGCGGCACCGCCAGCCGGTACGGCCAGCGCAGGGCGGCGCCCCGGATGATGGAATGCCGCTCTTCGAACGCGACGCGCGCCCGGGGATGCTCCTTGGCGCCGTAGGTGCTGGCCGGCGTCGTGCGGTACAGCTCGATGCCGCACACGTGCTTGATGTTCTTGTAGCCGTACTGCTGCGGCGAGACGAAGCGCAGCGGGGCTCCGTGCACCGGGCTGAGCGCTGCGTCGTCGAGCCGGTCGGCGAGCAGTACGTCCGGCTGCAGGGCGTCATCGAGCCGGATGATCGCCTGGACGCCGTCCAGGCCACGCACGACGACGCCGTCGACGTCGGGCTCCGGCTCGCAGCGCGGCATGATCACCTCGTGCCAGAACGCTTCGAAGGGGACACCGCTCCACCTGAGGTCACACACCGACCAGGTGGTCACACAGTGGAAGTCTGCGGTGATCGTGGTCCGGGGCACCAGGTCGGGCAGCTGATCCACGGTGACGGTCAGCTCGCGGCGGACGGCTCCGCCGACCGACAGCGTGGCCGGCTCCGGCGATGACGGCAGTGGCCGCAGGGGGTTGTCGGAGAAACGCGGGAACACCCGCAGTTCCCGCTGGCCGGGGGGCAGCGCCGCTGCGGACGACCGTCGTGGCCACAGATCGGTCAAACGGATCGAGGCTGTTCGCATTGAATTACTATACAAGACGAATCGTATACTAATCAGTATGACGACGCTTCCCCGGGGTCGCCCCCGCGACCCCGCCCTGGACCGAGCCATCGCCGCCGCGACCGTCGGACTGCTGATGGAGATCGGCTACCGCGCCATGTCACTGGAACTGGTGGCCCGCCGGGCCGGGGTCGCCCGCGCATCGATCTACCGCCGCTGGCGGACCAAAGCACACCTGGTGTACGAGACGGTCTTCACCGAGCTCGGCCCCCGTTCGGTACCGGACCACGGCGACCTGGAGACGGACCTGATCGCGCTCATCGACGCGCTGCGGACCGAGCTGTCCGCGCCCGCCGCGGCAGCCGCGATCAACGGCGTGCTCGCCGACTTCGCCGCCGACGAGGCCTTCCGCGCTCACGTGCGGGACCGGTTCCTCGCCCCGACCGCGGCCGCACTGCGCCAGGTGCTCCACCGTGCCGCCCGTCGCGGGGAGGTCGCCGCCGACGCACCCGCCGACCTCCTGGTGCAGGCGATCGGCGGTACCGTCTTCTTCCGGGCGGTCGTCCTCGGCGTCCCGTTGGACGAGACCGAAACGGGGAACCTCGTACGAATCGTCCTCGACGGCGTGCGGTCCCGTGGTCGGCCTGCCCAGGCCGGCGCCGCGCGTCTGACGGCCTCCGAGTAGCCGGGCCGACATGAGGCTGAAGCGGTCCAGGTTTTCTGGGGTGAACCGCACCGGGATCGGTGGAGATCACCGACTCCACGAAACCCGGCGCGGTTCACTTGAAATGGCCTGCAGGTAGTTGACGAGATCCCATCTGATCATTCCGATCGGGCGGGATTTCGTCGTTTCCCCGGATGGCGTGACCGGTGGCAGGCTCTCCGGGCGGCGGTGAACGTCCGGCGGACGCGGGTCCGGAAGTCGTCCGCTGTCGAGTCCTCGATGAACCCGACCAGCCGCTTAAGGCGCCCACCGCCGGCAACCATACCGTTGCGGGGAGGCAAGTCACGATTTTGCGCACAGCGCGGTGTCGAGCGCAGCCTCGACGTGCTTGAGCGCGGACGCATCGGCGGGCAGGTGGGTGACGGCGATCGCGGCGGCACGGCCGTCGTCGGTGGCCGAGTTGGCGGTGTAGTAGCCGGGGAAGGTTCCGCCGTGCCCCCAGGCCCGGCCGCCGCAGCTCAACGTGATGCTGCTCAGGCCGAGCCCGTATCTCCCGCCACGTCCCATCTCGGGGGCCTCGACGGTGGTGCGCATCTGCTCGAGCTGTTCGGGCTTGAGCAACTCGCCGCCGAGCAGGGCGGTGAAGAAACGGTTGAGGTCACCGAGAGTGGAGATCATCTGACCCGCGGCCCAGGCAGCGGACGGATCCCACCGGGTGGCGTCGGTCATCGGCGCCTGCGGGTCGTTTTGGTGGTAGCCCTTGGCGTGGGGGGTGCGGATCCTCTCATCGCCGACGTTCGGGAAATAGGTGTGGCGCAGGCCGATCCGCCTGATTGTCCGTTCGATGATCTCCTCAATCACCGGCCGACCGGTGACCTGCTCGATGAGCAGGCCGGCGACGATGTAGTTGGTATTGCTGTACTGCCGGCGGGTGCCGGGGGCGAAGGTCGCCTTCTTCTCCAGCGCCATGTCCAGCAGCCGGCGAGGCTGGAAATAGGTGTGCCGGAAGGACAGGGCGGATGTGGCCAGACGGTCGGTGTACTCCGGCAGGCCGCTGGTGTGCTGCAGCAACTGCCGTACGGTGATGCGCCGCCCGTCGACGCCCTCGCCGCGCAGCAGGCCGGGCAGGTAGGTCTCGACCGGCTCATCGAGCCTCACCCTGCCCTCGCCGACCAGTTGCAGGACGACCACGGCGGTGAAGGTCTTGGTGTTGCTGCCGATGCGCACGTATCCGTCGGCCGGGGCCTTGGCTCCTGTCTTCAGGTCGGCCACCCCGGCGGAGTGGTGGCGGGTACGCCCGTCGCGGTCCTGCACGGCGGCCAGGGCCGCCGGGAAGCCGTCTTTGCGGACGAGGTCGTGCAGCATGCGCCGTACGGTGTCCTCTGCCGGGCCGGCGCGCACCGGGGACGCGGCGGCCGGGGTGCCGGTCGCGGTCAGGCTGCCCAGTACGGCAAGGGCGACGGCGCAGGTGCCGGTCCACCGGCGGGAACGGGGAGTGATCATGAGAAAACGCTAGAAGCCGGCACGGGCGCGGGTCGATACTGCAGGCGGCCGTTCACTGGTAGGGCCTGCTGTACCTCACCGGTAGGGCCTGCTGTACCGGATCCGGGTCCGCGCCGGTGGGCTCGGCCCTTCCGGAAGGTGAGGGAGGCCGCGCGCGGCGCTGATCTGCTCGGCCAGAGCGGTGCGGGCCTTTGACGAACCGGTCGGCGTGGATCCGGGCGGCGGCGCACGCCGCGCCCACCTCATCGGGCTACGGGTGCCGCCCCGACCGCACCGGGTTCCCCGACAACAACCAGCAGTTCCTCCGGTCGCCGGGTGCTGGCGGGTTCCACCCGTCGACGAAAGGCACGCGAGGAGGTCGTGCGGTGCGGATGATTGTCGCCGTCAGGCTCCGCATCGGAGCCGACGAGGTCGCCGGACACGCTGAACCGCACGAGCTGCTCAAGGGGGTGTTGCGCGACGTGCTCGTCCCGCTTCGCCTGCAGATGGGCGGGCACGTCTACGGGGCCCGCAAGACCGACATCCAGTAGCCCATCTCTTCGCAGGTGTCCGCCTCGCCTGGCGCCCTTGCCGTAGCGCAGGCCACAGCGCTGATCTCCCGCCACCTGCACCCCCTTGATGACCTTGACGTGCCGCTGTACGGCCCGCAGTGACTCGCCTGGCCATGGCCGCTGCTGGGCAACGGGCTTTTTCGACCCCAGCCCCAACGGGTGGTAGCCGATCGCCTCAGGCGGCACTTTCTCCAAGAGCACGTCGAGCCCTGCGCGCTCCGCACGGCCGCCCAGGGCTTCGAGGCCGGCCCGTAACCGCCTTTCATCTCCCGCGCCCGCCAAAACGGGACCTCACAGGGACAACCTCTCCTTAAGGAGCACCATGCAGCAGTTCGACCTGACCCGGCTCGATGACGCCCAGGCCGCCGTCACGCACCTCATGGAGTGCCACGGCGAGACGATCACCATCACGACCTACACCGGCGGGCAACAGTCCACCCGCACGCTCACCCTCACCGGCACCATCACGATCGCCCCGGCACCGCACGGCTGGACACTGGGCCTCACCTGCGACGACCAGACCCTGCTGCTGGAGGGCGTGCTCAGCATCAGCGACCCGGTGGAGGGCTGATCGGTGGGCAAGCGCAGAACCCGCCGGTGGGTACCGAAAGGCAGAGGCTGGCGGCGCATCACGGACGGCGGATCGCTCGCGATCTGGATGCGGCTGGAGGATGACCACCGCACCGTGACCGTGTACCTGGACTACAGCGGCACATACGGCACCACTGGCGATCCGTATGACGGCATCTGGACGTTCCAATGCGAGCGGGGCGCCGGGATCCTCTCCTGGGCGATGGACAAGCCGCGCAAGGTCGTCACCTACGCGTTCAAGGAGCAGCTCGGCGGGGCCCGGCCGTGCGGGTATGAGCCGCTGCCGAAGGTGCCGCGCCGGCTCCCGAACGCTCCGCGCCGCCCCGTGAAGGTGCACTACTCGAGCCAGGGCCGGGCACCGCGGCGTCACCAGGGCAAGCGCGCCCGCACCCGCTGGTACCAGCGGCCCTGACCACCGCGGCGCCGTACGTGGCGCGCCCTGCGCGAACCGCTGCCCCGGAAGTTCACCTGATGGCCAGGCGCGCCGGGCCGGGAAAGGAACACCTTCCGACGGGAGAAGCGACCGCGCCGGGCAGTCCCCTTGACGCGGATCGACGGTCGGCCGCCGCTCCCCAGAAAGGACCGTCGACGATGAATCACCTTCCGCTCGGGAAGGCGCCCCAGCCCCGTCCGCACCACGTGCGACCGTTGGTGCGCCGCACCCGCAACGGGGTGGTGTTCCTGTGCCCGTACGGGCATCTGGTCGAGTTCGTCGCGGCCGCCGACTGGACCGGGTCCCAGGTCGAGGCCAACGCCGCTGACCCCGGCTACACCGTCGTCTGCCACGGCGCCCGCCAGCAGGAGCTGTGGATCGCGCCTGGAGACTCGGCACGGACACCAGCAACCCCCAGCTCGCCTCTCCACGCGGACGCGAAAGCGCCGTCATGCACCTGACCTGCGACATCCCTTGGCCGGGCGCACCGGCCCACCGCGTTCCCCCACCCGATCCGGGACGCTACGCCGGATCGGACGATCACAGCTCCTGACACCTCGTCTTCGGTCCCGCGCACCTCACGGTGTGCGGGGCCGCCGCATTCCAAGGACACACCGCATGCAGCAGACCCCGCCCGGCACCGTCACCGATGCCGCCCTTGACTGCGCCCGCAGCGGCGGCAGCACCACCCAGGCCCTGCTCACCATGGCTCGCGTCATCACCCTGTGCGAGCGTGGCTGGGAAGAGCGCCACTACGACCGCACGGTGGCCACCGTCATCGACACCGCGGCGAACATGTACGCCGACCTGTCCTTCCAGCCGCTGGACGGCATCCGCCTCCGGGTCCAGGGGACGGTCGGGACGCGGCATGCTCTACCTCCGGCGGATCGGGGGTTGTGCGGTGTTGATTGTGCACCATTTGCCCCGAAGCCGCACAACCTCCGAACGGCTACACATGTCAGTGCGCGAGTCAACTCGGGTCGCGAACCGGTCCGGTTCTCGCGGACCGGGCCCGGCGCATGCGGTTTTCGGAAGAACGAGGAAAGCGAGGACACGGGTTATGGCGATGTGTAGAACGAGGCCGTTCACGGCGGCCGCCGGCGCGGCGGCGATCGCGCTTGCGGCACCATTGATGTTCGGCGGACCTGCGGCGGCGGAGCCGTACGGCACACGGTGGTGCACCACCAACCCGCTTCCCTGCGGAACGTCTCCCGGCCTGGAGCCGCACAGTACAGAAGGATGGCTTGAAGTCCGCCTCGCCGGCCCGGGCTGCCACGTCAGGTGGGACCTGTATGAGCTCAGAGGCACCAACTGGCCGCACGTGGCAGGGGGCAGCAAGTTCCTCCTCACCAGCTCAACGTTCAAGGTACGCAACCTCGACACCACTGCCTACTACCGGCTTGAGGTGAGCTCCCTGAACTGCGTGGTCACGGGGCGCCTACGCAACTTCACCTGAGGCCGCCAGAGCGTTCGGCGGCCGCCTGCTCCGGGGCGGGGGCTGGAGAACGCTCCGGTGTTCTCCAACGGCAGGAGATCCCCCGGATCCGTCCGCGGTTTCGGGCGCTCAGAAAGTGTTGGGTAGCCGGACAATCACTCCTGATTGAACCCCGGCACGATACTCGGCTGAGGATCGCCGCGCTTTCTGCAGCCTCCTCGCGTACGTGCGCGAGGAGGCTGGGGTCGACGACGACGTCACCGAGCCGTTGTTCAGGAGGGGAGATCACCGGAGGTAGCTCCTTCGCACGGGCGATGATCAAGGATGTCCGGTCCGACCGGCCCGACCTGCATTCTCGTGCAGCGATCACTGGTGTCCACCGGAGATGATCCGGTAATGCACGTCGGCCGCAGGTCACTTGGCGGGCGGGAGATAGGCGGCCACGACCAGCAGCGCCCGGCCCAGCGCTCTGGCCGCTGTCGGAGGAAGCGGGTCGGGGCGCCGCTGGTGCGGGCCAGGATGTTTTCGGCGAACTCGCGCGGGTCGATCACCACGCCCAGGGCCTCCAGGGGCCGGGCGGAGCGGCCGACGGTGGCGCCCAGCGTCAAGAACTCCAAGTCGGCGCTGGTGCAGGCGGTTGAGGGCCGGCGGTTGTCTCCGTTCATGATGCATCCTTCGTGCTGTTCTCGACGCGCAGGTCCAGGAGCCGGTACCACCACTCGAACGCCCGGCGGGTCGGGATGCAGAAGTCCTGCACGAGCACATCCTCAGGGCCCAGGACGTCGGGCACGGCGTAGCAGTCGCATGGACCCGGGCCGCCGGAGTGATCGGTGGCGGTGACGAAGTGGATCGCCGTGGCTCGGTGCAGACTTTCCGAGTGTGGTGATTTCGCTTACCCCACGGCCGGGGAGGTCGATGGTCAGACCACGGGCGCAGACGGTGCTCGGCGGATGAGACAGATATGGCAACGCAGGAAATCGGACATGATGAAGATCAACGATTTGAAGGTCGGCGCGCGCCTGGGCAGCGCGTTCGCGGTGGTGGGCGTGCTGTTGTGCGGCGCGGTCGGCGTGGGTGCTGCCGGCATCTCCTCGGCGCGGGAGGCGACCGAGCGGCTGGAGGCGAGCACGACGGTGCGCGGTGCGGCGCTGACGGCCAAGTTCCGCACCGCCGACTTCGCCGGCTGGCAGACCGGATACGCCTTCGACGCCCTGCGGGGCGTACCGGGCGCCGCCGATGACGCTGTCGGCCAGCGTAAGAATTTCCTGGCCTCCACCGCCGCCTTCCGCGGTGACCTGGACAAGCTGGCAGGTCTGGAGCTGACCGCGACCCAGCGTGAGGACCTGCGGCGGGCCGAGAGCGCGTTCGCGGACTTCATGGACGTCGACGGGCGCATCGTCGCCGCCTACCGTGATGGCACGCCCACCCGGATCGAGGAGGCCAACGATCTGGCGGCCGGTGAGGCGCTGGAGCACTTCGAGCGGGCCGCCACCGCCGTGGACGAGCTGGCCGATGAGGCCGTGGCCAACGCCGCCGCCGCGGCCGCCGACGCCCGCGCCACCAGCGACAACTCCCTGCGGCTGATGCTGGGCGCGGGCGCGTTGTGCCTGCTGCTGGCCGCCGCCCTGGCCGTGGCCGTGACCCGGAGCATCACCCGGCCGCTGGCTGCCAGCGTGCAGACGTTGCGCACCATCGCGGCCAAGGATTTGACCGCCGCCGTCGACACCGCCCGCCGCGACGAACTCGGGGACATGGCCCGCGCGCTGGCCCAGACCGTGAGCGTGCTGCGGGGGACCTTCGAGGTGATCGCCCGCCACAGCGCGACGCTGAGCGGTGCCTCCCGCGAGCTGGGCACGGTCTCGGCCGAGATGGACGGCGCCGCCACCGGCACCGCCGCGCGCTCGGGCCAGGTCGCCGCCACCGCCGAGCAGGTCTCGGCCAACGTGCAGACCATCGCCGCGGCCAGCGAGGAGATGAGCGCCACCATCGCTGAGATCGCCGGCAGTGTCTCGGAGGCGGCCCGGGTGGCCGACACCGGCGTGCGCACGGTACGGGACGCCGGGGAGACCGTCGCAAAGCTGGGCGCCTCCAGCGCGGAGATCGGCAGCGTGATCAAGACCATCACCTCGATCGCCGAGCAGACCAACCTGCTGGCGCTGAATGCCACCATCGAAGCCGCCCGCGCGGGCGAGCAGGGCAAGGGATTTGCGGTGGTCGCGGGTGAGGTCAAGGACCTGGCCCAGGAGACCGCCAAGGCCACCGAGGACATCGCCCGCCGGATCGAGGCCATCCAGGCCGACACCGACGCGGCGATCGCGGCCATCAGCGGGATCAGCGGGGTCATCACGACCGTCAGCGAGCACTCCACCACCATCGCCGCCGCGGTGGAGGAGCAGAGCGCCACCTCCGGGGAGATGAGCCGCAACATCTCCGAGGCCGCGGTTGGCGCCGACGACATCGCCGCCGGCATCACCCAGGTCGCCGGCGCCGCGCAGACCACCACCGCCGGGGTGGCCAAGGCTCGCCACACCGCCGGTCAGCTGGATGAGGTCGCCGCCGAACTGCACACCATCGTGGCGCAGTTCACCGTCTGAGCCCGCCCCGCGGGCGGGGCGGCCGAACGGCTTCGGATAGGAGACCACCGGGGCGTGCGGCTTCCAGCTTCAGGCCCCCTCCGCGGGCAGATCCCCGGTTCGGACACGGCTCACGCAACCACACCCTAGAAATGACCGGTTTATCCGGAAAAGTATGGGTATGGGCGTTTATCCGTGCGGAGGGGCGAGGGGGTCACCATGCGACAGTGGTCGGTGCTGGGCGAAGGGCCCATCCACGCCGCCCGGCAGATGGGGCTGCTGCTCGCCCTGGGTGCGGCCCTGACCCTGGTGAAGACCGTGATGGTCCCGGCCGGTCAGCGGCCGCTGTTTTTCGGCCTGGCCGTGCTGCAGGCCAGCACGGCCGCCGCAGGGTGGTCACCGATCTGGGCACGGCTGCACCCGCGGGCCCCGCTGGTGCTGACCGCGCCGGCCTTCGTCGTCCTGGCTGCCTCCATCTGGGCGGCCGGAGGCATCGCCGCCGGCGCCGCGCCGTTCTTCGTGCTGGTGTTCGTCTGGGTCGGCCTGCATTTTCCTGCCCGCGCCGCCCTGGCGGTGACGCCGGCGGCGCTGCTGGCCTACCTGGGCCCGATGATCGCCGCCGGCCGCCCCGCACAGGTCGTCATCAGCGCGGCCTTGTTCATCCCCACCCTGCTCGCCGTGGCGGTGGTGGTCGCCCGCCAGGTCGACCACCACCGCCACGACCGCGCCGCCCTGCGCCGCGCCCGTGACGAGATCGCCCAGGCCGAACGCTGGCGGGCCGCCCTGACCTCGACCCTGGCCCATGACGTGCGCTCCCCGCTGACCTCGGTGCAGTTCGCCCTGGAGACCCTGCATGACGACGAAGGCGACCTGCCGGCCGCTCAGCGGCGCACATTCACCGAGATGGCGCTGCGCCAGACCGCGCGGATCCGCCGCCTGGCCGTCAGCCTGCTGGACGCCGACCGCGTCGACGCCGAGGGCCGGCTACGCCTGGACCTGCAGCCTGTTCCGCTGCGCGCCGCCATCGATGCGGCCCTGACCTACCTGACCCACCCGGTCACCGTCGCCATGGACGGCGATATGAAGATCTGCGCCGACCCCGTGCGCCTGGAGCAGATCCTGATCAATCTGGTCACCAACGCCCTGCGCCACGGCGATCCCCCGATCGTCATCAGCGCCGCCCCCGCCCCCGGCGACCAGGTCGCCATCTGCGTGCGCGATCACGGACCGGGCGTGCCCGAGGACAAGCGCGAGGTGTTGTTCTCCCGCTTCAGCAGCGCCGATGCCGCACCCGAATCGGTCGGCCTCGGCTTGTGGATCACCCGGGAGCTGGCCCGCGCCCACGGCGGCGACGTCGTCTACACCCCCGCCGATCCGGGCGCCTGCTTCACCGTGACCCTGCCCGGCGCCGAATCACCTTCGCAGCCACCAGCCGACAGCCGCCCCTGACCTCGCGCGCGCTTCGCCGACGGACTGCCGCTGCCGTAGTGGCTGTTCAGCCGCGCTGAGCAGCCGGAGCGGCCTCAGTGGCGGCTCCGTATGATCCGGCCCGAGGTGCCGGGCAGTACGGTGTGTCCTGCCCGAGCCCCGTCCGCGGCCTGACTGAGCTGCGCTGAAGGGGAGAGCGCCGTCGGGCCTGCGGGGCATGCCCGCATTGGACCGGGCCGGACCGCAGATGCAACACTGCGTGCGGTGAGCAGCGCGGGCAGGAATATGGCATGACCGAGGGGCACCCTCCCCGGGCCGAGGTCCGCAGCTGGCGCCTGGGACAGGATCTATGGGTCCTTCGCCTGGTGGGCGAGCTGGACGCGCTGACCGTCCCGGTCTTCGAGGCCAAGCTGGCCGACCTCACCGACGGTGGCAGGCCACTGTCGCTGGTGGTGGATTTGACGGCGGTGACGTTCGCCTCCTCCGCCGCGCTGGGTGCCCTGGTTCAGGCCCGCCTGGCCGTCGAGACGGCCGGCGGGAGGCTGGTGCTGGTGGTGCCATCCGAGGGCCGGGCCCGGCGGCTGTTGACGCTGACCAGCCTGCTGGCCTACTTCGAGGTGCGCGAGGTGGTGGAGGATGCGCTGCTGGTGGCGCGCCGGCCAGGCCCGCAGACCTCCGGTGAGGCTCCGCCGCGATGATGCGCTACCCCCGGCAAGACGTGGTGCGGCCGCCTGCGGCCGCCGGAAAAAGGGGGGCGTTTACCCCCGCACAGGGGGCGCGCCGCGCGCCCCCCTTTGACCTTCGGTTCGTCCCGGTCAGCGCAGGAATCGGCGGACCTCGAACGGATGAGGTAACCCCCCAGAAGACGGGGCTGGTGGATGCACCAGTGCCTGATCGCCGCCCTGCACCGGCCGGGCCGTACGGTGCCGCCTCCGCGCCGGTCCGGCCGCCGGGAAAAGGGGGGGCGTTCAGCGCCGTGCGTAAGATGCCCAGGGTGCGGGCGAGGTGGTGCCCCGCCCCGCTCCCGGTAGTTGCGATACGTGGCGTCTTGACCACTTGCGGTAACTATTTATTCTGGGAGGGTGAATTCGCCCACATCGTCGTCTGCCGCACGGCGCACCGGTCGCACCGGGGCGCTGTGGGTGCTGGGCGCCGCCGCCATCGCCTGCGCCGTCACGGCAGTGATCGCTCTGGCCGCCGCCTGGGGCGGTGCTGCCGGTCTTGCCGTGGCCGCCGTTGAGGCGGTGGCGGCGCTGCGCCTGGCCGGCGCCCTGCGCTTGTTCTGACCGCCTCGCTTTCCCCGTAGCCTGGGACAGACCTTGATCGAGGTCTACGCTTGACGGCAGGCACCCTGTCCCCTCGCCCCGGGAACGCGGAGGCCCGTGATGAGCGCACGCCTGTCGATCACCGAGATCCGCCAGGACGATCCCGCCTGCACGGTGCTGGTGCTGTCGGGAGACCTGGACACACTGGCGGCCCTGCTGCTGGACCTGCAGGTCGAGACCGCGATCTTCTGCGGCCGGGTGCGCGTCATCATCGACGCCCACGATCTGGTCTTCTGCGACTCGGCAGGGCTACGCGCGCTGCTGGCCGGGCTACGCAAGGCCGTCGAGGCCGGCGGCTGGCTGTGCCTGATCGGCGTGCACGGCGCCTTCGAGCGGGTACTGCGCCTGACGGGCCTGGAGGCGGCCTTGCCCATCGAGGCCGACCTGACCGCCGCGCTGACGCGCACCTTTGGCATCGACGCCCAAGCCGCCGGGTGAGGGCGGCTGGCGGGGTGGTGCAGACGGGTGTGGCAAGGGCCCGCGAGCATCGTGCGGGATGCCGTCTGTCGGCAAGACGGTGCCCGCGGGCCCCGGAGGGCGGTCGCGATCGCGCCATGGCGTCGCGGGCGTCGCGCCCGCAGCTTGCCGATGCCCCTGCCCGCACCGGTGATCGGATACCGCCCACAGAGGGAGGGAGTTGCCGGTCGAACCATCCGCCCACATTTCACTGAGGGTATCTCTACAGTTACTGACGGGTGCATCATGTGGGGTGCGCGGTGGGTCCGGGGGAATGACATCGCGTACCCCACGGGCCATCAGGCCGGCCCTTTTTCCGGCCGGCCCGCCGGGGTGCTGGGTGGGTCGACGATGACGGCCAGGTGGCGGTGGAGGCCGGCCAGCAGCACCAGCTCATCGATCAATTCGGCCAGCGGCTCATGCGCGCGGGCCAGGGCCTTGGCCAGCTGATCGGCCAGGGCCGCGTTCATCTCCCCGTCGGCGATCACCTGCAGGTAGGCGCGCAGCGTCGTCAGCGGGGCATGCAACTCACCGGTGACGCGCTGCAGCAGGTGCACCTCGCGCATGCTGAGCTGGCGCAGCCGCTCCAGGGCCTCGCCGCGGTGCTGGGCCGCCAGCAAAGCGGCGGTCCCGGTGGCCAAGGTGGCCAGGATCCGGCGCTGGGTGGCCGACAGCCGGCGCGGAGTCGGGGCCATCACGCACACCGTGCCCAGCGCATGACCGGCGGCGCTGATCACCGGCGCACCGGCGTAAAAACGCGCATACGGCTCGCCGAGCACGGCCGGATCATCGCGAAAGCGCGGATCGGCCAGCGCATCAGGGATCTCCATCAGCTGCCGTGCGCAGATGGTGTAGGGGCAAAACGCCACCTGGCGATCCATGCCGGCCGCGGCGATACCGGCATGACCCTTGAAGTACTGGCGGGTCCGGCCGATCAAGTTGACCAGCCCGATCGGGGTCTGGCAGATCTCGGCGGCCGCCGCGGCGATGGCGGAGAAATCCGGATCCGGCACATCCTCCAGGGCCCCCAGGGCGTGCAGTTCGGCCAGGCGCTCGATCTCATCGCGCGGCCAGGGCAAGATCGCCATCGTGGCTGTTTTCCCCCTTGTCGCTTGCAGGCGGTCGTGCCGAGGACCTCGATGCTGACCTGGCACTTTGAGACTAGCCGTCAGCCGCTGCGAGGTCGGTGAGCACGCGCGCCCATTCACCGAGGAAAGAAGTCCGCCGACGCTGAGCTGAGCCATACGGCGGAGGTGTGCCGTCCGATCCCGGCCGGTGAGAGCACCCAGCCGCCCTGACGGGACTGAATCGGCCCGGAAACCGCCGTCCCGAAAACGATGGTTTTTAGGACGGTATTTCCGCAGGTCATCCTGTCTGACGGGAAGGACGGTTAACGTAAGTTAGACCGATGATCGTGTCTCGGAGGCGCGCCGGAAGCTCACTCTGCCGTCTCCTCCGCTTCGGGCGCCGGAGCTTCTGACTTACCAGCAGTGGCAGTTAACTTGGGCAACAGCAGCCCCGCCGGTGCCGGACCCGGCAGCGTCGGCGGATGCGACCAGTTGGAGACGTGGCGGAAGTCAACTGTGCCGCCGGAGAACTTCGCCCCGTCGAAGGAAACCTCGCCACCGGAGAACTCCGCCCGAGCGAAATCTCCGCCGTCGAAGACCACACCGGTGAAGTCGAAGTCGTGGCCTTGCCAGGAGGTGCTGGCGCCGTCGCGCAGATGGGTGATGATGCGGATGATGGTGTGGCGGACCTCGCGCAGCCCAGCGAAGGCCAAGCGCTCATCTCGCCCACCCTCTTCACCCGGATCAGGCGCATACGGTATGCGCAGGTAAGCGCACAGCACATCAATCATGGTCTGGCGCAGCTCCCGAGTAGGGGCGTCATCGGCCAGGCCGGCCAGGGCGTGCACGCCGGTGAGGCGGACGGCGGGGGCGTCATGGCCGAGTTGTCCGGCGGCAGTAGCGAAGCGTTCGTTGAACAGCTTGGTGGCCTCGCGCTGGTGGGCTTCGTCTGCGCGCAGTTCGGCGGCCTGCTGGCGGTGTCCGGCGGCCTCGGTGACTTTCTGTTTGCGGTAGGCCACCACCAGGGCGATCACGCCGCCGATACCGGCGACGACGGCGAAGGACAGCTTCAGCAGGTCCAGCATGCGGGCCAGTGAGATGCCCTTCGGACCGACCGGGGTCAGGTCCGGGAAGCCGAGCAGCCACAGCGCGCCGACGAACAGGCCGACGCTGAGCAGGACGGCACCGGTCAGGGCGAGGGTGAGCACGGGTCCGATGCGGGCCAGGCGCAGGCCTTCGCCGGAGGCGGGTGGCTTGTCGGGTGGGGTGGGGACCGTTTCGTCTGGCTTCGCCACGGAATCCACGATGGAGGAACGCCGGGCGGCATACCAGCGGTTCCGGGGTAGTAGCTCCGAGTTACGGCGAAGGGTATCCATCGGCTCTCTGCGCCGTCCCGAAAACGTTCGGTTTTGGGACGATCCGCCAAGATCGTTTCCGGCTGGCGTTTCCGCAGGAGTGATCACCTCGGATCGTCCCGAAACCCCTCCCGGAACGTCGCTCCGGAGAGCTGAGTTCCGGGACGGTTTTCGAGAGGGCGGGATGAAGGTTCTCTTGCCCCTACGGCAGCATGCTGCCGACGACATGGTCGGTCTGGTCCCCGCTGGTGGTGGTGTTAGGTCATTGTGGGCTGGATTGCGGTAATCCCGGCGTGTTGTCCGGTCAGGCGATCGCTGGCGGGAGTGCCATCGGCAGAATGGTGTATCCGCATGCCGTCTCGATGAGGTCAGCTGCGGCACGGGCGCCACCGCACTGGCCGATCTCCTGGCGCATGGCGGCGAGGTTTGCCGCGATGGCCGGGTTCCCGGCGACGTTCTCAACCGCCTGACGCAAAGCAGGCCCGCTCACGCGGTCCTGAGCGAGGTGGCGTCCCAGGCCCAGGCGTTCGATCTGGTCGGCGTTGACGCGTTGCTCGGCCATTTGCGGGATTGCGACCATCGGAACGCCGTAGACGATCGCTTCCATCGTGCTGCCCATGCCCGCGTGGGTGATGAACGCTTGCGCATGTTCAAGGATCCGAAGCTGCGGGACGCTGCGATGCACCTCGATGTTCGGCGGGATCGCGGGAAGCGCATCGAGGTCGAGCCCTGCGCCTACGGCCATGACCACCTGCCATGCGCCGTCGGCGAAGGCCTCCATGCATTCGGCGAAGAAGGCGGGCCGGTTGGTGTAGAGCGAGCCCAGGGAGACCAGCAGGACCGGTGAGGATCCATCGCGCGGCCTCCAGTCGCCCTGATGCGGGCGCTCGTCGATGACCGGCCCGACGAAAGCATGCTCATCACCCACGGTCTCTGACCGGCGTTGAAAGCTACGGGGCAGGAAGACCACGCTGTGAGCGGCGCGCAGGAGGAAGTCCAGGGCGGGCACGCCGGGCGCGTGCTCGGCTGCGAACGCTTCGAAGGCGGGGAACAGGGCGTGCCGGGTGAGGTCGCTCGTGCCGTGCAGTTCCTCCTGCCACCCCTGGTAGAGGGCATGGCTGGGGTTGAGCTGCACGGCCGGTTTCTCCCAGCGACGGGCCAGGACGGGGCCGGCGAAGGCCTGCAGGTCGTGCAGTACAGCATCGGGCGGCTCACTGTCGAAGGCCGCGGTCAGGCCGGCGAGGGCCAAGCGGGCGTCCTGCAGGGCCAGCATCGCTCCGTCGGCCAGGCTCTCCGGCGCGTCATCGGCGCGGCAGTGCGCCGATCGCAGGAGAACAGGGGCGGCACCGGCGGCGGTGACCTGTGGGGCGAAGGTGTCGGTGGTGACGTAACTGACCCGGTGGCCGCGCTCGGTCAGCTCCCGGACGACGCCGAGGGTGGGATTGACATGTCCATGTTGTGGCAGATTGACCACAAGCATGCGCAGGGGGCGCCTACCGGTGTCGTGGGCGGTGTAGCGGTGCTGCGGCTGGTGGTCGTCGGGCATCTGCAGTCCTCATCCTCGGCATGTCGGGCCCGGCCCGGTTCGCCGCGTTGGCCGGCGCTAAGGGGGCGGCCCCCACCCTATGGTCACTTGCAGTAATCATTATATAACTTTTAGTAGCGGGAGGTTGTCAAGGTCCCTAGGCTTCCAGGTCATGACTACCAACGGCGACCATCTACTCTCTGCCGGTGCGTACGCGGCGTGCCTGTCCGCCGCCGCAGCCCAGGCAGCGGACCCTTTCCCGGCCTATCGCCGATTGCGGGCATTGGGAGATGTGATCGAGACGCCGGACGGCGTGCTCCTGGCCACGTCTCACGCGGCGTGCGGTGAGGTGCTGCGCGACGCCGGGCAGTGGCTCATTCCACGACCCCTCCCGGAAAGGGACGTTCCCCCGCGCCGGAGCATGGCCTACGGAGTGCAGGAGCTCTACCGGATGATGGTCAGCCTGAACGCCCCCGCGCACGCAACGCAGCGGCAGCCCGCGGTCCGGCTCATGCCCAGGCGGGCGCTGTCGGAGTTCGAGCCAGTCATCCGGCACCTGGCAGGCGAGCACGTCGACTCCTTCGAAGCCGAGATCGGCCTTCGCGGTCGAGGCGACTTCGCAGCGACCGTCGCCTCTTCCGTCGCGGGCAAAGCATTGTGCGGTTTCCTCGGCCTGCCACACAGCGACGCGGCCGCTCTGATGGAACCCAGCCGGGCGGCGCTGGCCCTGCAGGAGATCAGTCCCGGCCGCGCCGCGCTCAACGAGGCCGGTGAGGCCATCGCCTTCCTCCTGGAGTACCTACTGGGCTTGATCCGGTTGGACGGACATCCGAGATCAGGGGCTCGCCCCCGAAAGGATGTC
>NZ_BMQP01000063.1 GCF_014648175.1 Planobispora rosea | reverse complement strand
GGTGAAGCCCTGCAGGGGTGTGCGGAAGCGGCCCTGCCAGTCGACCACGTCCTCGCGCCACAGTTTGTGCAGCAGCGCGTAGTTCTCGACGGCCAGCGGGATGCCGTTGCGGATGTCCTGGCCGAACCAGGGATAGACGGGCGCGGTGTTGCCGCGGCCCAGCATGAGGTCGACGCGCCCGCCGGCCAGGTGCTGGAGCATGGCGTAGTCCTCGGCGATCTTCACCGGGTCGTTGGTGGTGATCAGCGTGGTCGCGGTGGAGAGGATGAGCCGTTCGGTCCGCGCGGCGATGTAGCCGAGCATGGTCGTCGGCGAGGACGGGACGAAGGGCGGGTTGTGGTGCTCCCCGGTGGCGAAGACGTCGAGGCCGACCTCCTCGGCCTTGAGCGCGATGGTCACCATCGCCTCGATGCGCTCGTGCTCGGTCGGCGTCCTGCCCGTGGTGGGGTCGGGGGTGACGTCGCCGACCGTGAAGATCCCGAACTGCATGGTGCTCACCCTACCCCTTGCGTTTAAATTTCAACTACATCTGACAGGTCGGGGGTTGCGCCTGTTTCATCAGGGTCTACCCGGGGCCGCGGGGAGTGGATCAGGGGGTGGCCCTCGTGACGTCGCGTCCGGTGCGACGGAGGGCGCCGCCGAGAAAATGGAGTGACGCTCTAGAGAACCTCTCTAGTCTTCCCTACACTCCCCGCATGGAAACGACGCGTGCAGGCCGGCCGGACCCCTCCCCGACGGTCGTGGTGACGGGCGGCAACCGGGGCATCGGATACGCCGTCGCGGCGGAACTGCTGAGTGACGGCTGCGACGTGGTGCTGGTCGCCCGCGACAGGGACCGGGGCCGGGCGGCGCAGTCCGCGCTCACCGCTCCCGGGACACCCGGCCCGCGCCTCGTCGTGGGAGACCTGTCCGGCGTCCGGGCGGTGCGCGCGACCGCCGAGGCGCTCCGCGAGGCGTGCCCCCGCATCGACGTACTGATCCACAACGCCGGCCTGTGGCCGAGCCGCCGCACGCTCACCGAGGACGGGCTGGAGCAGGCCTTCGCCGTCAACCATCTGGCGCCGTTCCTGCTCAACCACGAGCTGGAGCCGCTGCTCGTCTCCTCGCGGGCGAGGGTCGTGCAGGTCGGCGCCGGGCTGTACGTCAAGGGGCGGGTCGATCTCGACCGTACGCCCGCCGGTCTGGACTTCCATCCCGTACGGACCTACGCCGACACCAAGCTGTGCAACCTGCTGCTCCTGCCGAGGTTCGCCGAGCGGTGGCGGGACTCCGGAGTGACGGTCAACGCCGTGCACCCCGGAGTGATCCGTACCGGCCTCGGGGACCGTGGCGGGCCGGTGGGCTACCTGCTCAAGATCGTGAAACTGCTGTGGAAGAGCCCGGAGGCCGGGGCCCGGCCCGTCGTCCGGCTGGCCCTGGACGAGGAGCTCGCCGGGCGGACGGGGCGCTACTTCAACCTGGAGCAGGAGGAGGAGGTCGCCCCGGTCGCCGCCGATCCGGAACTGGCGGAGCGGCTCTGGGGGCAGGCGCTGGAACTGGCGGGCCTGGAGCGGACACCGCCGCCGGTCCGTCGCTGAACCGCGGGATGTCACCGAAACGCCGGCGGGGCGAGGTGACCGTCGACCGGCTTCTCGCGGCGGCGCTCGACCTCCACGCGGAGGATCCCGGCGGGTTCACGATGGCGGCGCTGATCGCCAGGACCGGCGTCAGCAGCGGCAGCCTCTACCACCACTTCGGTAGTTTCGACGGGCTCGCCGCGGCCCTCTACGCCCGCTGCCTGGCCGGCCTGCTGGCGCACTTCATCCACGCCTCGGCCTATGCGGCCTTCCTCCCGGCGCACGCGGAGGACATCGCGCGGGCCAAGCGGACCGCGGGCCGGGGACGGGCCCCGGAGTGGATCTGGAAGCGGCGGCCCGCCTGCTTCCCGAGCGCATCTGGCGGGCGGTCCGCGGCGGGTAGGGGCGCCGTGCGGCGAGCGGGGGCGCTGCCATCCCCTTCTTGACAGCAGGTGACAGAAAAGTCACGCCGCCATTTACTGTTAGGAAACTTTCTTTTACATTTCTATCAACCCCCCAGCAGAAGGAGTAGGACGTGCGAAAAACGATCATGCTCGTCGCGGTGGCGTTGATGACCTTCGGGGCCACGGTGCTCACCGCCTCACCCGCCTCGGCCCACGGATACGTCTCGTCGCCGCCGAGCCGCCAGGCGTTCTGCGCCCAGGGCAAGGTCCCCAACTGCGGCGACATCATCTACGAGCCCCAGAGCGTGGAGGGGCCCAAGGGCCAGCGCAGCTGCCACGGCGGGGTCGCCCGGTTCGCCCAGCTGAGCGATGAGAGCAAGCCCTGGCCCGCCACCTCGGTCGGCGCCAGCGTCACGTTCAACTGGGTGCTCACCGCCCGGCACGCGACCAGCACCTGGGAGTACTACATCGGCAACACCCGCATCGCGCTCTTCAACGACAACGGCAGGCAGCCCGGTGCGACGGTGTCGCACAACGTGAGCCTCGCCGGCTACAGCGGCCGGCAGAAGGTCCTGGCCATCTGGAACATCGCCGACACCGCCATGGCCTTCTACTCCTGCGTCGACCTGCAGATCGGCGGCGGCAACCCGAACCCCACACCGACCCCCACGCCGACCGTGACCCCGACCCGGACGCCCACCCCCACCCCGACCTCGACCGCCCCCTCGGGAACCTGGCGCGCGGGGACCGCGTACGCGGTGGGCGCCCAGGTCACCTACGCGGGCGCGAGTTACCGGTGCCTGCAGGCGCACACGTCCGCGACCGGCTGGGAGCCGCCGAACGTCCCGGCGCTCTGGCAGCGGCTCTGACACGGAAGGAAGGGAGGCGGTGAGGCGCCCGCCCCGGGACGGCGTCTGCGGGGCGGGCGTCTGCGGGCCGGGCGGGAGACGGCGCCGCGGTCCCGGTCAGCCGGTGGCCACCGTACGGAACCCGCAGTTTCCGCTGCTCGACTCGGGGGTGTTCGACGAACGGGCGGCGACCCGGTAGCGGTGGCAGTAGGAGGGATGGCACAGGTAGGAGCCGCCGCGCATGACGCGCCGCCCGCCCGACTCGGGACCCCGGGGGTCGTTCTCCGGCGATCGAGCGTAGTAGCCGGGGGAGAACCAGTCGGCGCACCACTCCCAGACGTTGCCGGCGACCTCGTACAGGCCGAAGCCGTTGGGGGGGTAGGAACGCACCGGGGCGGTGGCGAGCCATCCGTCCTCGCCGGTGTTGCGCCGGGGGAAGCGTCCCTGCCAGACATTGCACATCCAGCGGCCGTCCTGGACCGGTCCGTCGCCCCAGGGGAACCGGCGGCCCTCCAGGCCGCCCCGCGCGGCGTACTCCCACTCGGCCTCGGTCGGCAGCCGCCGGCCCGCCCAGGCGCAGTAGGCCAGGGCGTCGTGCCAGGACACGTGGACCACCGGATGGTCCTGCAGCCCGGTCACGTCCGACAGCGGCCCGTACGGACGGCGCCAGTCGGCGCCGCGCACCACCAGCCACCAGGCAGCGCCCGCCACCGCGCCGAGGACGTCGGCGCGCTCGGCGGCGAGCGCCTGGTGGAAGACCGCCGACGAGCCGTGGATCTCCGCATCGGTCCGGTGGCCGGTCGCCGCGACGAACGCCGCGAAGCGCCGGACCGTCACCGCGGTCACGTCGATCCGGAAGGGCGCGAGCCGTACGGCGTGCACCGGGCTCTCGCCGTCGGCCGGGTACCCCTCGCCGAACGTGTCGCCCATCGCGAACACGCCACCGGGCAGCGCGACGTCCTCGTGCGCGGGCGGGACGTCCGCCGGGACCGTGGAGCCCGCCGGGGCCGTGGAGCCCGCCGGGGGCCTGGAGTCCGCCGGGGCCGTCCCGGGGCCCGGCGGGGAGACGATTCCGGGAACCGCCGCGGGGCGGGGACGGCGACCCCCCTCGCCGTCCCGGCCGCCGCCGGGGGCGCAACACGCCGGTCGGCTGCTCATCCCGCTCCTTCCGCTGTGATGTCTCCGCCCGGAGCCGCCGGGCGGGCCGCCCGGCTCAGCGGCGTGTCGCGAGGTAGCGGGCCGGGACCTCGCCGCCGCCGTGGACGGCGAGATCCGCGCCGGTGACGTAGGACGACAGGTCGCCGGCCAGGTACAGGCACGCGTTCGCCACGTCGCCGGGGGCCGCCATCCGGCCCATCGGGATCAGGTCCGCGAGGGCGGCGCCGCCGTCCGGGCCGTAGACGGACGCCGCCGCCCCGGTCCGGACGAGCCCGGCGGTGATGTGGTTGACCCGTACTTTGGGGGACCATTCGAGGGCCAGCGCCCGGGTGAGCGTCAGCAGCCCGGCCTTGGCGGCGGAGTAGGCCGCGGTGCCCGGCTGCGGGTCGTGGGCGGAGACGCTGCCGATGTTGACGATCGCGCCGCCGGTCTCCTGACCCTGCATGATCGTGTTGGCCGCCTGCGACACGTAGAACGGGGCGAGCAGGTTCAGGCTCACGATCCTCTCGACGAAGCGCGGGGACACCGTCGCCGCGTCCGCCGAGGGCGAGCCCCCGGCGTTGTTGACGAGCACGTCGAGCCGGCCGAGGAGGCCGGCCGCGTGCTCCACCAGCGCGGCGGCGGCGCCGGCGTCCCGGATGTCGGCGGCGGCGAACCGGGCGTTCCGGCCGCCGCCCCGGGGCAGGGCGCCGGGCAGGTCCGCGGGCTCGGTGCGCCCGCAGACGACCACCTCGGCGCCCGCCGCCAGGAACCGCTCGGCGATCACGAACCCGATGCCCTTGGTCCCGCCGGTGACCAGCACGGCCCGTCCGGTGAAGTCCATCGCCGGATTCGCCCGGTTCACCGGGTTTGTCGGCGCATTCGTCTCCGCGTTCATCGGCGACCTCCCTTCTGCTACCGTACTTTCTAACAAATGTTTGGTGGAAAGGTATCGCATGGGAATCTCCACCGGGAACCACGGCGACGGCGTCGCCGAAGTCGTCATGGACGTGCCCCCGGTCAACGCGCTGCCCGTGCGGGGCTGGTTCGACCTGGCGCGGGCCGTACGGGAGGCCGGGCGCGACCCCGAGACCCGCGCCGTGGTGCTGCGGGCCGAGGGCCGGGGCTTCAACGCCGGGGTGGACATCAAGGAGATGCAGGCCAGTGCCGGGTTCGAGGCGCTGGTGGGGGCGAACCGCGGCTGCCACGCGGCGTTCGCGGCCGTCTACGAGTGCGAGGTCCCGGTGATCGCGGCCGTGCACGGGTTCTGCCTGGGCGGCGGCGTCGGCCTGGCCGGCAACGCCGACATCGTGGTCGCCGCCGAGGACGCCTACTTCGGCCTGCCCGAGGTGGAGCGGGGCGCGCTCGGGGCGGCCACCCACCTGTCCCGCCTCGTCCCCCAGCACCTGATGCGCGCCATGGTCTACACCTGCCGCACCGTCACCGCCGCCGAGCTGCACGCCTTCGGCTCGGTGCTGGAGGTCGTGCCCGCCGACCGGCTCCGCGAGACCGCCCTGGCGGTCGCGGTCCAGATCGCGGCCAAGGACCCCTACGTCATCCGGCGCGCCAAGGAGTCGCTGAACGGCATCGACCCGGTCGACGTCAACCGCAGCTACCGCTTCGAGCAGGGCTTCACCTTCGAGCTCAACCTGATGGGCGCGGGCGACCGGCACCGCGACGCCTTCGTCGCCGAGGGGGCGTGACGCCCGTGGCGCAGGTGAGCACGGCCCCGGCGGGCCCGAAGGTGACCACGGTGGAGGAGATCGTCGGCTCGCTGGAGAGCGGCATGACGATCGGGATCGGCGGCTGGGGCTCGCGGCGCAAGCCGATGGCCCTGGTCCGGGCGATCTACCGCTCCGCGCTGGAGGATCTGACGGTCGTCTCGTACGGCGGGCCCGACGTCGGCCTGCTCTGCGCCGCGGGCAAGGTCCGCAGGCTGGTCGCCCCGTTCGCGACGCTCGACTCGGTCCCCCTGGAGCCGCACTTCCGGGCCGCCCGGCAGCGCGGGGCGATCGAGCTCACCGAGTACGACGAGGGCATGTTCATGTTCGGCCTGCTCGCCGCCGCGCACCGGCTGCCGTTCCTGCCGACCCGCGCCGGGCTCGGATCGGACGTCATGCGGGTCAACCCGGGCCTGCGCACCGTCCGCTCGCCGTACGGCCCCGCGGGGGAGGAGGCCGAGGAACTGGTCGCGGTGCCCGCGCTGACCCTGGACGCGGCGCTGGTCCACATGGACCGGGCCGACACCCGCGGCAACGGCCAGTACCTCGGCCCCGACCCCTACCTGGACGACCTGTTCGCCAAGGCCGCCACCCGCTGCTACGTCAGCTGCGAGCGCCTGGTGGACCCCGGCAAGCTGGGCGGCCCGCCGCAGAGCCTGCTGATCAGCCGCATGCACGTCGCCGGGGTGGTGGAGACGCCGGGCGGCGGCCACTTCACCGACTGCGGCCCGGACCTCGGCCGCGACGAGGCGTTCCAGCGGCACTACGCGACCTCGGCGGCCGACCCGCAGGCGTGGGCGGCGTTCGCCGGGCGGTTCCTGTCCGGGGACGAGGCCGCCTACCGGGAGGCCGTACGGCGCTGGCACGAGGAGCGCGAGCGCGGGGAGGGGACGAGATGAGCGCGACCGGCGCGGGCGGGACGGGGGCGGGTCCGGCGGAGGCGGTTCAGGCGGAGGCGGTTCAGGCGGACGCGACCCGGGCGGAGATCTGCGTGGTGGCCTGCGCCGAGGCCTGGCGCGGGGACGGCGAGATCCTGGCCGCGGCCATGGGCACCTGCTCGATTCTGGGCGCCCGGCTGGCCCGGCTCACCTTCGAGCCCGGCCTGCTGACCACCGACGGCGGCGCGCTGCTCACCGCCGAGCCTGTGCCGCTCGGCGCGCCCGCGGGCCCGGCCGAGGGGTGGCTGCCGTTCCGCGACCACCTGTGGCTGGTGCAGAACGGGCGGCGGCACGTGATGATGGGCGCCTCGCAGATCGACCGGTACGGCAACACCAACATCTCGGCGGTCGGCGCGTGGGAGCGCCCGGCCTCGCAGCTGCTCGGCGTGCGCGGCGCCCCCGGCAACACGATCTGCAACCCGACCAGCTACTGGATCCCCCGGCACTCCACCCGGGTGTTCGTGCCCGAGGTGGACGTGGCCAGCGGCCTCGGCACCGACCGGGCGGCGCGGCTGGGCCCGCGGGCCTCCCGCTTCCACGACCTGCGCCGGGTGGTGACCGACCTGGGCGTGTTCGACTTCCGCACCCCGGACGGGTCGATGCGGCTGGTCTCGGTCCACCCCGGAGTGGAGGTCGAGGAGATCGTGGCCGCCACCGGCTTCCCGCTCCACGGACTCGCGGAGCCCGCGACCGGCGGTGAGGTTCCGCGGACCCGCCCGCCCACGTCGGCGGAACTGCGGCTGATCCGCGAGGTGCTCGACGTCGGCGGCCTGCGCGACCGGGAGGTGCGGGCGTGACGCGGAGATCCGCCCGGTCCGCAGATGCGGGCATGACCCGGCGGGCGCACGGCCCGGAGGCCCCGTACGGCGGGGAGGCCCGGAGATGATCGAGCAGATGCTGGACACGCCGCTGACCCGCCTGACCGGGGTGCGCCACCCGGTCGTGCAGACCGGGATGGGCTGGGTGGCGGGCCCCCGGCTGGTCTCCGCGGTGGCCGAGGCCGGAGGCCTGGGCATCCTGGCCTCGGCCACCATGACCCTGGACCAGCTCGCCGCCGCCATCGGGGAGGTCCGCTCGCGCACCGAGGCGCCCTTCGGGGTGAACCTGCGCGCCGACGCCTCGGACGCGGGCGACCGCGTCGATCTGCTGATCAAGAACGGGGTGCGGGTCGCCTCGTTCGCCCTGGCCCCCCGCCAGGAGCTGATCGCCAGGCTGAAGGACGCCGGAGTCGTGGTGATCCCGTCGGTCGGGGCGCGGCGGCACGCCGAGAAGGTCGCGGCCTGGGGCGCCGACGCGGTACTGGTCCAGGGCGGCGAGGGAGGCGGCCACACCGGGGCGGTCGCCACCACACTGCTGCTTCCCCAGGTCGTGGACGCGGTCGGCATCCCGGTGATCGCCGCCGGAGGGTTCTTCGACGGGCGGGGCCTGGCCGCGGCGCTGGCGTACGGCGCGGCGGGCGTGGCCATGGGCACCAGGTTCCTGCTGACCTCCGACAGCTCGGTCCCGGACGCGGTCAAGCGGCTCTACCTCGGCACGTCGGAGACCGTGGTCACCCGCCAGGTGGACGGCATGCCGCACCGGGTGCTGCGCACACCGCTGGTGGACGGGCTGGAACGCGCGGGCCGCCTGTCCAGGCTGGCCCGCGCGGTGCGCAACGCCGCCCGCTTCAGGAAGATCTCCGGCATGTCCTGGCCGGAGATGATCCGCGACGGACTGTCCATGAAACACGGCAAGGAGCTCACCTGGTCCCAGGTGCTGATGGCGGCCAACACGCCCATGCTGCTCAAGGCGGCGATGGTGGACGGCCGCCCGGACCTGGGGGTGATGGCCTCCGGGCAGGTGGTGGCGCTCATCGAGGACCTGCCCTCGTGCGAGGAGCTGATCGACGCCGTCGTCACCCGCGCCGCCGAGACCCTGCGCGGCCTGAGCACCCACCTCGCACCCGCCTGACCGGCTCCCCGGGGCCGGAGCGCAGCCGACGCGGCACACCGGGCCCGCGCGGGGGACGGATCCCCGTGCGGGCCCGCGCGGCTCACGGGACGGGTCTCACCGGGGAGAGTCGTAGACGGTGACCGACCACGGCTGGGGACGCTCGCCGAGCCGGGCGGCGATCGCGCCCGCGCTCTCCGTGCTGAGCTTGTACTTGCCGCCGCACGCGGCCCTGTCGCAGTCGTGCGCGTCACGGCCCGACAGGATCGGCGCGTCCGGAGGGAAGACCCAGAACGTGACCGTGTGGGTGCGGCTCGTCCAGCCCGGCTCGTAGCTCTTGTCGTCGAAGCGGCTGCGCGTGCCGTCGGGACCGCAGACGCCGTACGCCTCGCTCAGGCCGTCGTCACGGGCCTCGGAGGCCAGGACGAGCGAGCCCGGCTCGGAGCAGCGCAGCACGATCGCGGTCTTGGCACTGGTGGGACGAAACCTCAGCGTGATCTTCGCTGCCGTGTTCTGCGACGTCTCCGAGCGGAGAATCCGGAGTCCCTGGTAGGTGGCGGGGGGTTCGACGGACGGCGCGGACGGCGCGGACGAAACGGTGGGAGGGGTGACCGGAGACGGGGCCGCCGGGCCGCCGGCCAGGAAGACCACGGCGAGGGTCACGGCGGCCGTCGCCGCGGCGCAGGCGAGCGCCCACGTCCAGCCGGAACCTCGTCCGGGCGGGCGGTGACCGGCCGGGCGCCGCTCCGCGGCGGTCAGCCGGGCGCGGGCACGGGTCACCGCCTGCGGCGAGGGAGGCGGCGCATCCGGAACGGCCCTCCCCAGCAGGGTGATCTCATCCATCGAGGGCCTCCTTCAGGGGGTTCACGTCACCCAGAGCCTTACGCAGCTGGTTGCGCGCCCGATTCAGCCGGGACGCGACGGTCCCGTACGGGACACCGAGAGCGGCGGCCGTCTCCGCATGGCTGAGATCGCCGAGGGCGAGGAGGAGGACCACGTCGCGGTCACGCTTGGCGAGGCCGGCCAGGGCCCCCGCGAGGCGACCCGTCACCTGCTGCGCGCTGACCCTGGCCGTCACCGCGCCTTCCGGGCCCTCCTGGTCGTCGCCCGCCGCGGTCCGGCTGAGCGCTCTCCAGCGGCGCACCTCGTCCCGGCGGTGCCGGGCCAGGAGATTGGTGGCGATCCCGTACAGCCACGGGCGGATCCCGCCCCGGGCGGGATCGAAGCGCTCGCGGTCGCGGAAGGCGATGAGGAAGGTGTCCGCCGCCAGGTCGTCAGCGGTCTGGGTGTCCAGCCGCCGGGCGATGTAGCGATGGATCTCGGCGAAGTGAGCGTCGAAGACCCGGCTGAAATCCTCGTGCGGCGACCACTCGCCGGCCCCGGCCTGCGGCCCGGAACCAGGGTGAGCGATCATGCGTGTTCCTTTGTTCGGGGGCGTTGACACTCCTTGTTGTCCGCAGGGGCGGAGTGCTTTCACGCGCGACGCTCTCACCCGGGGATGATCGTCCTGCGGGCGGTCGCATACCGCCGCCGGAAGGCATCGGAAGGCGCGTGGCGGCGCCGGGCGGGTCCTCTCAGCCGCCCGTCAGGCAGGAGAGCACGCGCGAACGGTGCGCGGCGGGGGAGCCCCAGGCCGAGCGCAGGGCGCGGGCCTTGCGGATCCACAGGCTCAGGTCGTACTCGTCGGTGTAGCCGATCGCGCCGTGCACCTGCAGGGCGCTCCCGGCCGCCGCGTGGGCTGCGTCCGAGGCCGCGGCCTTCGCGGCCGACACGTCACGGGGGAAGTCCGGCGAGCCGTACGCCAGGGCCGCGCCGTGGACCAGCGGCCGGGTGTGCTCCAGGGCCACGAGCACGTCGGCGAGCCGGTGCTTGACCGCCTGGAACGAGCCGATCGGCCGCCCGAACTGCCGCCGGGTCATGGCGTACTCCACCGTGACCTCCAGCAGCCGCCGTCCCACCCCGGTCAGCTGGGCGGCGCAGGCCAGCGCGCCCAGGTCGAAGGCCGCCGCGGCCGCCGCCCGCACCGCCGGGCCGCAGGCCAGTGCCGTTCCCGCCTCCGCCGCGCCCGCGGCCACCGGGAACAGCCGCCGGGCCGGGTCCAGCGAGGTCAGGGCCGCCCCGGGGGCCGCCGTGCGCAGCTCGTCGCCGTCCACGACCAGGACGAGATCGGCGGTGTCGGCGTCCAGCGCGTACGGCACGGCCGGGGGCAGCGCGAGCGAGACGACGGCCGTGCCCTCGGCGATCCGCGGCAGCCACGCGGCGGCGAGCCCCCCGGCGTCGTCTCCCCGGCCGGACCCCCGGCCGGTGCCGGCGTCGAGCCGGGCCAGCAGTCCGGCGGCGGCGACGGTCTCGGCCAGCGGCCCGGGTACGGCGTGCCGCCCCAGCTCGTGGAAGGCGGTCACCAGCTCCACCGGGAGCGGCCCCGCCCCGCCCGCCGCCTCGGGGACCGCCAGCGCGAAGACCCCCGCCCCGGCGAGCGAGCGCCACAGGGCCCGGCCGGGCTCCGGATCCCCGGCGGCCCGCGCCCGGACCGCGCCCGCCGTCCCGGCCCCGGCCAGCAGCTTGTTCAGGGTCTCGCCGAACAGCCGCTGCTCGGCGTCGAGGACGAACTTCACGCTTTCGCCTCCCTGGGCAGGCCGAGCACGCGCTCGGCGATGACGTTGCGCTGGATCTCGTTGGTACCGGCGTAGATCGGCCCGGCCAGGGAGAAGACGTAGCCCTCCAGCCAGTCGCCGTCCAGCTCGCCGTCCGGGCCCAGCAGGTCGAGCGCGGTCTCGTGCAGCGCCACGTCCAGCTCGGACCAGAAGACCTTGTTGACGCTGGACTCGGCGCCCGCGTCCTCGGCGCGCGAGATGGTCTCGAACCCCTTCAACCGGTAGGCGCGGGCCCTGATCCAGGCGTCGGCCACCCGGTCCCGCAACGCGGTGTCGGCGGGGTCGGCACGCTCGCGCCAGAGTCCGACCAGCCGGTCGGCGGCGGCCGTGAAGCGGCCCGGGCTGCGCAGCGTCAGTCCCCGTTCGCTGCCCGTGGTGCCCATCGCGACCTGCCAGCCCTCGCCGGGTTCGCCGATGACGTCGGCGTCGGGCACGAACACGTCGTCGAAGAACAGCTCGGCGAAGGCGGGCTTGCCGTCGAGGCGGCCGATCGGCCGCCGGGTGAGGCCCTCGGCCTCCAGCGGGAACATCAGGTAGATCAGGCCCCGGTGCCGTCCGGCCTCCGGGTCGGAGCGGAACGGGCCGAAGCCCCGGTCGGCGAAGGCCGCGCGCGAGCTCCACGTCTTCTGCCCGTTCAGCAGCCAGCCGCCGCCGACGCGGGTCGCGGTGGAGCGCAGCGCGGCCAGGTCGCTGCCCGCCCCCGGCTCCGACCAGGCCTGCGCCCAGATCACCTCGCCGGAGGCCATCGGCGGCAGGACGCGGTCGAGCTGCTCGGGCGTGCCGTACCGGAAGAGGGTGGGCGCCAGCAGGTTGATGCCGTTCTGGCTGACCCGGCCGGGTGCTCCGGCGGCGTAGTACTCCTCCTCGAAGACCAGCCACTCCAGCGGGGTGGCGTCCCGCCCGCCGTACCGCTCGGGCCAGGAGACGACGGAGAGCCGGGCCGAGGCCAGCTCGCGCTCCCAGGCGCGGTGGGCGGCGAAGCCCTCCCCGGTCTCCAGGGAGGGCAGGGGGGCGGCGGGGACGTGGGCGCGCAGCCAGTCGCGGACCTCGGCGCGGAACGGCTCCACGGGGGACAGGTCGAGGTCCATCGGCGGCCGCCTTCGTACTCGGGGCTGTGGATTCTTTCTAACAACTGTTTGGTAGAGTAAACCATGTCACGCTCGGCGAGGAGAGGGAGGAACGGGCATGGGGCCGGTCCACGTCCCGGGCCACGGGCTGCTGCGCGGCCGGGTCGCGGTGGTGACCGCCGCCGCCGGCACCGGCATCGGCGGCGCCTGCGCCCGCCGCATGCTCGAAGAGGGCGCCCGCGTGGTGATCAGCGATGCCCACGAGCGGCGGCTGGGGGAGAGCCTGGCCGGCCTGGAGAAGGAGTTCGGCGCCGGCGCGGTGGCCGCGGTGCCGTGCGACGTGACCTCCGAGGAGCAGGTGCAGCGCCTGTTCGCGGGCGCCGAGGAGCGGATGGGACCGGTCGACGTGGTCGTCAACAACGCCGGGCTGGGCGGCAGCACGCCGCTCGTCGAGATGACCGACGAGCAGTGGCACCGGGTGATCGACGTCACGCTCAACGGCACCATGCGCTGCACCCGGGCCGCGCTGACGCGCATGCGCCCCCGGGGCCGCGGCGTGATCGTCAACAACGCCTCGGTGCTCGGCTGGAGGGCGCAGGAGGGGCAGGCCCACTACGCGGCGGCCAAGGCCGGGGTCATGGCGCTGACCAGGTGCGCGGCCCTGGAGGCTGCGCCGTACGGCGTGCGGATCAACGCGGTGGCCCCCTCGCTGGCCATGCACCCGAACCTGGCCAAGGTGACCACCGAGGAACTGCTGGCGGAGCTCACCGCGAAGGAGGCGCTCGGGCGGGCCGCGGAGCCGTGGGAGGTGGCCAACGTTATCGTCTTCCTGGCCAGCGACTACTCCTCGTACATGACGGGAGAGGTCGTCTCCGTCTCCAGCCAGCACCCCTGAGAGGTCCGCACCCCATGAGCCCACGACGCCGAGACTCCGAGAGCACCGCCGCGGCCCGCGCCGAGCGCCGGGCCGAGTTGCTCGCCACGGCGGCGGAGGTGTTCGCGTCGCGGGGATACTCCGCCACCACGGTCCGCGAGGTGGCCGACGCGGCGGGCATGCTCGGCGGCAGCCTCTACTACCACTTCGACTCCAAGGAGTCGATGGTCGACGAGATCCTGTCGACGTTCCTCACCGACATGTGGGCCGCCTACGACCGGGTGCTCGGCTCCGGCCTCGGCGCGCGGGAGACCTTCCACGAGCTGATCGTCGAGTCCTTCCGGACGATCGACCGCTACCGCCCGGCGGTCGTGATCTACCAGAACGAGTCCAAGCACCTGGCGGCCGGACCGCGCTTCTCCTACCTGCTCGACTCCCAGCGGCGCTTCCGGGAGATGTGGCTGTCGGTCCTGGACCGGGGCGTCCTGAACGGCGAGTTCCGCGCCGACCTGGACACCGGCCTGATCTACCGGTTCATCCGTGACACCGTCTGGCTGGCCGCGAGCTGGTACCGCGGCGACGGCCCGCTGTCCGCCGACGAGATCGCCCGGCAGTACATCGCGATGGTCCTGGAAGGGATCCTGGCAACCTAGGGAGTTTTCCGATGTCCTTCTCACCCCCCGAGGCCTACATCGTCGAGGCGGTCCGCGCCCCCGTGGGCAGGCGCGGCGGCGGCCTGTCCGGCGTGCACCCCGCCGACCTGGGCGCGCACGTGCTGACCGCCCTGGTGGAGCGCTCCGGGATCGACCCGGCGGCGGTGGAGGACGTGGTCCTCGGCTGCGTGGACACCGTCGGCCCGCAGGCGGGGGACATCGCCCGCACCTGCTGGCTGGCCGCCGGGCTGCCCGAGGAGGTGCCCGGAGTCACCGTCGACCGCCAGTGCGGCTCCTCCCAGCAGGCGGTGCACTTCGCCGCGCAGGCCGTGCTGTCCGGGACCGCCGACCTGGTGGTCGCCGGGGGCGTGCAGAGCATGTCGCAGATCCCCATCGGCTACGCGATGACCGCCGGGCAGGCGCTCGGCTTCGACAGCCCGTTCGCCGGCTCCAGGGGCTGGCGGGAGCGGTACGGCGAGCAGGAGGTCTCCCAGTTCCGCGGCGCCGAGATGATCGCCGAGCGGTGGGACATCTCCCGTGAGGCCATGGAGGAGTTCGCCTACGCCTCGCACCGGCGGGCGATCCGGGCGATCGACGAGGGACGCTTCGCCCGCGAGATCGTGCCCCTGGCGGGCGTCGAGCACGACGAGGGGCCGCGCCGCGACACCTCCCCTGAGAGGATGGCCGCCCTGAAGCCCCTGGCCGAGGGGGGACGGCTGACCGCGGCGGTGGCCTCGCAGATCTCCGACGGCGCGGCGGCCCTGCTGATCGCCTCGGAGCGGGCCGTACGGGACCACGGCCTGCGGCCCCGCGCGCGGATCCACCACCTGTCGGCGCGCGGCGAGGACCCGATCCGGATGTTGTCGGCGCCGATCCCCGCCACCGCCCACGCGCTGAAGAAGGCCGGGCTGTCGATCGGCGACATGGACGCGGTGGAGATCAACGAGGCGTTCGCGCCGGTCGTGCTGGCCTGGCTGAAGGAGACCGGCGCCGATCCGGTGAAGGTCAACCCCAACGGCGGCGCGATCGCCCTGGGCCATCCCCTCGGCGCCACCGGGGCCCGGTTGATGACCTCGCTCCTGCACGAGCTGGAGCGCACCGGCGGCCGGTACGGCCTGCAGACGATGTGCGAGGGCGGCGGCCAGGCCAACGTCACCGTCATCGAACGCCTCTGAACGCGGTCACCCGTTCATTCCCGTATGCCGACCGTACCGCCCGTGCCGATCGCGGCGGCCCGGCCGGCCGGTCCGCCGGGGCGCGGGCGCCCGCGCCCCGGACACGCCCCCGGGAGGATTCCGTCACGGGGTGTCCGCACGACCGCCGGGACCCCGGGCGGCCCGGTGGCGCAGTATCACCGCGATGTCGAAAGTGGCGACGGCCGTGAGCACCGCCATCGCGATCGCCAGAAACGGCCGGCCGATGATGACGGCCACGCCCGCGAACACGCCGCAGACGGCCATGCCGAAGGTCGCCAGCACCAGCCGCAGGGTGAGCGCGCTCCGCGGCGGCTCGGCGGTCGGGGAGAACTGCGACCACGGCCACCTCCGCAGCGCGCGGGCGAAGAGGTCCTCCGCCGGTCCCGCCGGTCTCCGGTGCAAGATCTTATGGTGTCGTTCCATAGTGTCCACCTCCTCGCCGGACACCTACCTCCCGCGGAGGCGGTTAAGCGGCCGGGACGGGATCAGTCGCGGGGGAGAGCAGGTCGACCAGGCCGGGCGCGTCGAGCGCCCGGATCCCGGCGGGGTCGAGGCGGCCGGGGTGCAGGGCGTAGACCTGTGCTCCCTCGGCGACGTCGAGATCGTCATCGATGACCGCGGCGAAGCTCGCCTCGCGAGGCGTCCGCTGTCCGGCGGCATCCGTTCCCCGGTCCGGAAGCGCCAGGCCCGCCCCCTCACGTGTCGTCCATGTGTGGTCCGGGAGCGTGCGGGCGGTGAGGCGGGCGGCGAAGGCGGCCGCCGTCTCGTCCGGGCCGCGCCGGTAGTGGCCGACCGTGCCGTCGCGGTGCCGTACGGTGACCGCGGCGGCCCGGGCGGCGGCATGCCAGCAGGCCACCTCCCACAGGGTGACGCGGTCGCCGAGGCCGAAGACGTCCTCCAGCGCGGAGCCCAGCCGGGCGAGCTGCTCGTGGTGCTCGTCCAGGTCGTTGAAGCCGCCGTCGGTGGAGAGGTTGAGATCGGCCCAGCGCATCGTGCGCGACCACAGGTCGGCGACGAGCGGCACCAGGATCTTGGCGGGTCCGGCCAGGTCGAAGCGCTGCCGTACGGCGAGCGGGTCGAACAGCTCACCGGGCGGCGTTTCCATGAACCCCGCGAAGCCCCGCACGAGCCGGTCGAACGGGACGTCGTTGTAGCTGAAGACGACCGGGACCGCGTAGCGGCCGCCGATCGCGCGCATCGCCGTGACGTCCAGGTCGACGAACTCGGAGGCGCCCAGCGGCTCGGGAGCGGAGGTGAGGTCGCCGGAGTGCACGGCGGCGTCGTCGCCGAGGACCAGGTTGGTGTAGTCGCACAGGCCGGTGAACTCCCAGCGCTCGTCGAACAGCGCCACCGACAGGTCCAGGTCGACCCGGTGGTCCGCGGGCTGGGCCCAGTGCAGGAACAGCCGGATCCGCCCGCCGGAGGGGAGCGGGCGGACGCTGCCGCGCGGCAGCCGTACCAGGGACGAGGAGGCCGAGCGCTCCGCGACCGGCGCCAGGAGATCGGTCAGCTCCTCGTCCAGCACCGCCCGCTCCACCGCGGGCAGGGCCGCGGCGCGGCGCAGCATCTCGGCGATGAGGACCGACGAGACCGCGGTGACGGCCTCCGCGGGGACCGGCGGGCGGGTGTCGGGCTCGGTCCAGATCCGGGCCGTGCCACCGCGCGGCAGGAAGACCCGGCTGCCGCCGGGCGGCGTGCGGAGCTGGCCGAGCGCGGAGATCAGCACGCCGGGGGAGACCTCCGGCGCGACCTCGGCGACCGCGGCGGCGAGCCGGTCGGCCGGGATGTGCCGGGACAGGTGCACGATCCGCCGGACCAGCTCGCCGGGGCGTGTCATGAGCAGGTCGAGCGCCCCGGCGTGGTCGCCGTCGCGCAGCGCCGCCTCCACCCGGCCGGCGAACGTGAGCGGGTGCAGCCGCACGCCGTCGAACCGGACGACCCCGGGGTGCGCGGCGGCGCGGGCGAGCAGCGCCCCGGCCAGCGGGGTCCCGGTGTCCAGCCGGGTGCCGCGCAGCACGGCGAAGGCCAGCGCCACGTCCGGGTGCCGGCGGTGGTGCTCGAACGGGTGCAGCCCCTCGGCCATGCGCTTCCAGGCCTCGGGGTAGCGGTGCAGGTCCTCGACCACGCGCGGCACGGGCATCCGGGCCATCCGGTCCAGCAGCGCGCGCCGTACGGGCCGGGGCAGGCAGGTGCGGCGGGGCAGCGGGGCGCGCATGCCGGGGTCGCCGCCCATCAGGGCGTACAGCAGGCGGAGCACGTCCGTCGCGGTGTCGGTGTGCCGTTCCAGCAGCTCGCGGGCGCCGTGGGCGTCGCGCGACAGGGCCGTGGCCAGGACCAGCGAACGGGTCTCCCGGACCGGGATCCGCTCGGGCAGCCAGTCCGCCGAGCGCGGCCAGAAGTCGCCGAGCAGGGCCTCGATCGCGGCGCGGTCCTCCGCGCGGGCCGGAGTCTGCCGGTCCAGCAGCTCCTGGAGCAGCTCGCGGGCGGTCTCGGCCGGGTCCTCGCACAACCGCAGCAGGACCATCCGGTCAGGAAGCCCCGCCTGCCGGGCGTTCTTGGCGACGGCCTCGGCAACCGGGTCGTCGGCGGGCCGCAGGAACGGGTCGTCGAGGTCGACGCGGCGGTGGCAGATCGGGCAGGCGCTGAAGTCGGCCCCGTCCCAGCAGACGCGGCAGACCAGGTGGGCGCAGGGCGAGACCGGGTGGACGGTGCGGACCTGCCCGCACAGCACGCACGGCTGCTCGGGCTCCTGCAGGAGCAGGGCGAACACCCGCCGCACGTAGAACTCGAAGGTGTCGGCGGGGACGCCCGCCGGGAAGCTGCGGAACAGCGGGACGTGGTCCACGTGGCCGCCGTACTCGGCCGCCAGGGCCTCCAGAAGGGCGCGGCCGGCCTCGGCCAGCCCGGCGCCGTCCAACTCGCCCAGACGGCGGCGGAGCGGGGCGGACAGCAGGTAGCCCAGCCGCAGCAGGTCGGCCTCCAGGGCCAGCAGGCCCTCGGCGGGATCGGGCGGGGCGCCGGCTCCGGCCTTCCGGCCGCGCGCGACCGCGACGCCCGTCCCCTTCCACCAGCGCGACGCCGGTCCGGGGGAGTCCGGCGCGCGAAGGGTGCGCAGCAGGCTCGGGGAGGTGAGGCGGCGCCGCCGCAGCAGCGTCTCGGCCAGCCACGTCATCGGACCTCCCCCGCGCCGGAAAGCAGAAGGGGCGGAGAGCGGACGCGCTACGTATCTTTTGCAGAGAGAGGAGAAGGAAGCACGTCCAGGAGCCGCCCCTTAGCCCACGACTGTAGCGGGCATTCAGCTCATATGCCGCATCTTTCTCGCCCGGTCGGTGCCTCCGCGGAGTGGTGGCGCGAGTCCGTCGTCTACCAGATCTACCCCCGGTCGTTCGCCGACGCCGACGGCGACGGGGTCGGCGACCTCGCCGGGATCACCGCGCGGCTCGGCCACGTCGCGGGCTTGGGCGCGCAGGCGGTCTGGCTCACCCCGATCCAGCGGTCGCCGCAGGCCGACCACGGCTACGACGTCAGCGACTACTGCGACGTGGACCCGATCTTCGGGGGCATGGCCGGGTTCGACGCGCTCGTCGCCGAGGCGCGGCGGCTGGGCCTCAGAGTCATCGTCGACCTGGTGCCGAACCACTGCTCCGTCGCCCACCCGCTGTTCCGGGCGGCGCTGGCCGCCGGTCCGGGCAGCCCGGAGCGCGCCCGCTTCCACTTCGCCCCGGGCCGGGGACCGGACGGCGGCGCGCCGCCCAACGACTGGCCCAGCGTCTTCGGCGGCCCCGCCTGGACACGGGTGACCGAGGTCGACGGATCGCCCGGAGAGTGGTACCTCCATCTGTACGCCCCCGAGCAGCCCGACTGGAACTGGCGCGACCCGCGCACGGCTCCGTTCTTCGACGAGATCGTGCGGTTCTGGTTCGGCCGGGGCGCGGACGGGCTGCGCGTCGACGTCGCGCACGGGCTGTTCAAGGCCGAAGGACTGCCCGACCTCGAACACGCCGGAGCCCTGGAGCCGATGCGGCTGCGGGCCAACCCGCTGGCCTGCGACCGCGAGGAGGTGCACGACGTCTACCGCCGCTGGCGGGCCATCGCCGACTCCTGCGACCCGCCGCGGGCGCTGATCGGCGAGGTCAACCTGGAGCCCGGCCGGGCGGGCCGCTACACCCGGCCGGACGAGCTGCACCAGGCGTTCGCCTTCGCGTTCCTGGTGGCCCCCTGGGACGCGGAGGCCTGGCGGGCGGCCGGGACCGCCCTGCTCGCCGGAGACCCGCCCAAGGCACCGGTGACCTGGGTCGTCGACAACCACGACGTGGTGCGCAGCGCGAGCCGCTACGGTCGCTCCCGAGGGGCGGCACGGGCGCGGGCGGCCCTGCTGGCGGTGCTCGGGCTGCCCGGCGCGGCCTACCTGTACCAGGGGCAGGAGCTCGGCCTGCCCCAGGTGAACGTGGCGCCCGAGGATCGCAGGGACCCCGCGTGGCCGAGGTCGGGGGTCTCCCGGGACGGCTGCCGGGTTCCGCTGCCCTGGCGGCGCGACCCGGCCGGCGCCCACGGGTTCTCGCCGCCCGGCGCGTCGTCTCCCTGGCTGCCGGTCCCGCCGGGGTGGGGCGAGCTCTCGGTGGAGGCGCAGGAGGCCGACCCGTCCTCGCCGCTGCGGTTGTGCCGCTCCGCCGTCCGGCTGCGGCGGCGGCTGCACGCCGAGGGTGTCCTGACGGCCGGAGACCCGGTGGAGTGGGCGGTGGACGGCGACGGCCGGCTGACGGCCGGCCGCGCCGGCCGGTTCACCCTGGTCCTGGCGATGGGCGACGATCCGGTACGGCTGCCGCCGGGCCGCCTCCTGCTGGCCAGCGGCCCGCTGACCGGTGCCGGCCTGCTCCCGCCCGACACCGCCGCCTGGCTGCTTTCCTGAGCCGCTCCCTCCCGGGGATCACCCGCCCGACCCGCGGGCCCCGGTCCTCCACAGGGCAGAGAGCGCTCTCGCTGACGTCGCAGGTCAAGAGTGTCATGCCTCCCGCTGACGGGGAGAGAAGCGAAGAAAAACAGTCATGATCATGGGTTATCGCCATGCCTTGGTTGCCGGAGAACATCCGAGACGTTAAGAGAGCGCTCTCCGTTATCTATTGACTCGGTTCTCGTGCAGCGTCAAGATCTGCACAGTGCGGACTCCGGGGGACCGCCATGACCGTCGCAGCACCTCGAGAACGGACCCTCGATGACCAGACCCATCGCCCGATCGGGCACCCGCCGCCGGAGCCGCCTCGCGGTCCTGGCGAGCCTCGCCGTCCTGGCCGCGGGCGTCACCGGAATCCCGGGCGCGAGCGCCGAGACCGCGACCGGCGGGAAGCAGCCGGTGATCGGCCAGCCCCGGCTGGACGCCCGGGGCTGCGCCCGCATCGAGAAGGACCTGCCCACCCTCGCCGACTGGCCCAAGGTCAGCAGCCGGATCAAGAAGAACCCGGTGGACGAGTGGCGGATCAAGAAGATCCTCGCCGGGATGACCCTCGCCGAGAAGGTCGGGCAGATGACCCAGCCGGAGATCGCCGCGATCACTCCCGAGGAGGTCAAGCAGTACGGCATCGGCTCGGTGCTCAACGGCGGCGGCTCCTGGCCCGGCCGCGACAAGCACGCCTCACCGCAGGCCTGGCTCGACCTGGCCGACGCCTACTGGGACGCCTCGGTCTCCACCAGGACGAAGATCCCCGTCATCTGGGGCATCGACGCCGTCCACGGCAACAACAACGTCTACGGCGCGACGGTCTTCCCGCACAACATCGGCCTGGGCGCCGCGCAGGACCCGTGCCTCGTCCGGGACGTCAGCGCGGCCACCGCCGAGCAGATCCGCGCCACCGGCCAGGACTGGGCCTTCGCCCCCACCCTCGCCGTCGTCCGCGACGACCGCTGGGGCCGTACCTACGAGGGCTTCTCCGAAGACCCCCGGATCACCCGCGCCTACGGCTACGAGGCCGTCAAGGGCCTGCAGGGCAGGGGCCCGTTCCGCATCGGCTCGGACGGCGTCATCGCCACCGCCAAGCACTTCATCGGCGACGGCGGCACCCTCAGGGGCGTGGACCAGGGCGTCAACCCTTCGTCCGAGGCCGAGATGATCAACCTGCACGGCCAGGGCTACTACGGCGCGCTCGGCGCCGGAGCCCAGACCGTGATGGTCTCCTTCAACAGCTGGACCAACGAGGAACTCGGCATCACCGAGGGCAAGCTGCACGGCAGCAAGCGCGCCCTCACCGACATCCTCAAGATGAAGATGGGTTTCGACGGCCTGGTCGTCTCCGACTGGAACGGCATCGGCCAGGTCCCCGGCTGCACCAACGCCAGCTGCCCCCAGGCGATCAACGCCGGCATCGACATCGTGATGGTCCCCAACGACTGGAAGGCGTTCATCGCCAACACGATCGCCCAGGTCGAGAGCGGCGAGATCCCGATGGCCCGCATCGACGACGCGGTCACCCGCATCCTGCGCGTGAAGCTGCGCGCCGGGGTGCTCGACGGGCGCAAGCCCTCCGAGCGCCGCCACGCCGGCTCGGCCGAGGCGCTGGAGGCCGAGCGGCTCGCCCGGGAGGCCGTCCGCAGGTCGCAGGTCCTGCTCAAGAACAACGGCAAGGTGCTCCCGCTGGCCCCCGGGTCCAAGGTCCTCGTGGTCGGCAAGAGCGCCGACAGCATGCAGAACCAGACGGGCGGCTGGACCCTCACCTGGCAGGGCACCGGCAACACCAACGCCGACTTCCCGGGCGGCACCACGATCCTCGGCGGCCTGCGCGAGGCGCTCGGCGAGGCCAACGTCACCTTCAGCGAGACGGCCGACGGCGTCGACCCCGCGGCCTACGACGCGGTCATCGCGGTGATCGGCGAGACCCCGTACGCCGAGGGCGTCGGCGACCTGGCCCGGCGCACGCTGGAGGCGGCCCGGCTCTACCCGGGTGACCTCGCCGTGCTCGACAAGGTCGCCGGCAAGGGCAAGCCCGTGATCACCGTCTACGTCACCGGCCGTCCGCTCTGGGTCAACAAGGAGCTCAACCGCTCCGACGCCTTCGTCGTCGCCTGGCTGCCGGGCACCGAGGGCGGCGGCGTCGCCGACCTGCTCGTCCGCGGCAAGCACCGCGAGGGCTACACCGGCAAGCTGCCGTACTCCTGGCCGAAGACCGCCTGCCAGTCGCCGCTCAACGCGGGTGACGAGGGTTACGACCCGCTCTTCCCGCTCGGGTACGGCCTGCGTTACGGCCAGACCGGGTCGGTCGGCACCCTCGACGAGACCGCGCCCACCACCTGCGGCACTCCGGGCGGCGGCGGCGAGGCCACCGAGGACCTGGAGCTGTTCAACCGCGTCGACGTCGCGCCGTACAAGAGCTACATCGGATCCGCCGAGAACTGGGGCGGCACCGAGATCGGCCCGGACGGCGCGGCCGCGCACGCGGAGATCAGCGTCGTGCAGTCCGACGTCAACGTGCAGCAGGACGGCCTGAAGGCGACGTGGACGGGGACCGGTCCCGCGCAGATCTACAGCCAGAACCCGGCGGGCGGCACCGACCTGCGCGGCTACCTCAACGCCGACGCCGCCCTGGTCTTCGACACCGTCGTGCACCAGCCGCCGGCGGCGCGGACCGTCATCAGCGCCCACTGCGTCTACCCCTGCTTCGCCGAGGTCGTCGCGACCTCGCTGTTCACGGGACTGCCGGTCGGGACGAAGGCGACCGTCAAGATCCCGATCGCCTGTTTCGCGGAGGGGGGCCTCGACATGGAGAACGTCAACACGCCGTTCCTGGTCTACACCGAGGGCGCGTTCTCCGCGTCGTTCGCCAACATCCGCTGGGTTCCGAAGGCGGCCACCGACCCCGACGCCAGGAAGTGTTCCGACCTGACCTGACGACCCTGACCTGACGGCCCCGACCTGACGGCCCCGACCTGACGGCCCCGACCTGATGACGCAGGCCTGACGACTGTCCCGATCCGGCGACCGCGCGGACCGCGGACACGCGGGCGGAGCACGGAGATCCGGATCGGGGCGGCCGGGGGCCGGGGGCCGGGGGCGACCCCCTCCGGCCCCCGGCCGTGTTCCCGCCGGTCAGGGCCGTCCGTCGACCTTCTGGGACGCCTCGCCGAAGACCCAGGGACTCGTCTCGGCGATGAAGTCGGCGGGAAACCCCACGGCGAACTCCGCCGCCGCCTCCAGCCGCCCGACGGCGTCCTCGGGCAGGACGACGTCGATCGCGCCCAGGTTGTCCTTGAGCTGTTCGGTGCTCCGGGCCCCGACGATCGGGTGGACCGCCCGGGAACGCGCCCGGGTCCAGGCGATCGCCACCTGGGAGGGGGTGGCGCCCAGCTCGTCGGCGACCTCCTGGACCGCCCGGGCGACGGCGTGGTCGCGCGGCCCGAGGGACTCGGGGGAGACGCGCGTGCCGGGCCCGGAGCCACCCGGCCGGGTGAACTTCCCCGACAGCACGCCGCCGGCGAGCGGTCCCCAGGCCGCCACGCTCATCCC
>NZ_BMQP01000062.1 GCF_014648175.1 Planobispora rosea | reverse complement strand
CTGGTGGAGCAGGACCGCCCTGGTCAAGCGACTGCCGATCCTGAAGTGACCGCCCGCGCGACGCCCGTCCCCTCAAAAGACAGGGGACGGGCGTCATGAGCGGGTGGTGGCGGTGAGGCAACCGCCCAAGAGCCGGTGAACAGTGAAAGGGATGACGACGATGCAGGTCAAAGATGTCATGGGTACGGTGGCCATCGCGGTCCGGCAGAATGCCTCCTTCGCCGAACTGGTCGCCACGATGCGACGATTCAAGGTCGGTGCGGTCGCCGTGATCGACGCCGACCGGCGGCCGGTGGGAGTGGTGTCCGAAGACGACCTCCTGCTCAAGGAGATCGGCGACCACCGGCACGGCGCGGCGCTGCTGCAGAGCCGCAAGCGCCGCGAGGAACAGCACAAGGCCGCCGGCGCCTTCGCGGGTCAGATCATGACCAGCCCGGCGATCACGGTGACGGCAGGGACGCCGGTCCGGGAGGCGGCCCGGCTGATGCACGCCCACCGGATCAAGCAGCTGCCGGTGATCGACGCGATGACGGGCAAGATCGTGGGAACCGTCCACCAGGGTGACCTGCTGAAGATCTTCCAGTGATAACGGCGGCCGACGACTGCGAGCAGTAAGACCCCTGACGACAGGACCTTGGTCCCTGCAAAAACGTACGACTCCCGCAGTGGAATGAGTAAGGCGGCGGATGGCCCGCCGGACGGCTCCTGCCCGTTCGCGGCCACCACGACGCGTCCCCCCGCCGCGATCCTTTCCCGCCGGTGTTCACCGCCGGACGGAGCGGGGCCCGCCGCGGCATTCCACGCGCACGGAACAGCATGACAAGGACGAAACCATGAGCACCGACATGACCCACCACAACGCTCCCGCCGGGACCCCGCGCGGGCCGGCGCTGATGCTGACCTTGGCCACCGTAGGGTTCGCGGTGAACTTCTGGGCGTGGGCGCTGCTGAGCCCGCTGGGGCCGCGGTTCAAGGAGCTGCTGAGCCTGTCGGCCTCCCAGCAGGCGCTGCTGGTCGCCGTCCCGGTGATCGTCGGCTCGCTGGGCCGCATCCCCGTCGGGGCGCTGACCGACCGCTTCGGCGGCCGGGTGATGTTCCCGCTGATCTCCGCCGCCACCATCGTCCCGGTGCTGTTCATCGGCGTGGCCGGGCAGGGCTCGCTGGCGGCGCTGCTGGCGGGCGGATTCTTCCTGGGCATCGGCGGCACGGCCTTCGCCGTCGGCGTGCCGTTCGTGGGCGCCTGGTTCCCGCCCGAGCGGCGCGGCCTGGCCATCGGCGTCTTCGGCGCGGGCATGGGCGGCACCGCGATCAGCGCCCTGACCACGGTCCCATTGGTCAAGACCGGCGGTTCGGCCACCCCGTTCCTGCTGACGGCCGCAGCCCTGGCTGTATACGCCGTCGTGGCGTGGTTGCTGCTGCGGGACGCGCCGGGCCGTGCGGTTCCGACCCAGCCGCTGATGGCGCGCCTGACCGCCACCGCCAGACTGCCGATCACCTGGCAGGCGTGCGTACTGTACGCGGTGGCCTTCGGCGGCTACGTCGCCTTCTCCGTATACTTGCCGGCCTACCTGCAGAGCGCCTACGGGCTGGAGCAGGCCGACGCCGCCAACCGGATGGCCGGCTTCGTGCTCCTGGCGGTCGTCATGCGCCCGGTGGGAGGCTGGCTGTCGGACCGGATGGGGCCGCTGCCCGTGCTGACCGCCGTTTTCGCCGTGGTCGCCGTCTGCGCGGCGGTGCAGGCCCTCACTCCGGGCCTGATGCCGGTCGGCACGATCGCGTTCCTGACCATGGCGGCGGCGCTGGGCGCCGGCAGCGGCGCCACCTTCGCGCTCGTCGCGCAGGTCGCCCCGGCCGACAAGGTGGGCTCGGTGACCGGCCTGGTCGGCGCCGCGGGCGGCCTGGGCGGGTTCGTCCCGCCGCTGGTGATGGGCTTCATCTACGGCCAGTTCGGCTCCTACGGGCTGGGCCTGGCCCTGCTGTCCGCGGTCTCGGTGCTGACGTTGCTGCTGACGGTGACCGTGGTACGGGCCACCTCCCGGCCGCGCGCGAGCGCAGCGGCGGAGCACTCCTCACGTTGAGGCCCGTGTCCCCGCCGACGAAAGATCGCACTCGTTCACGGTGGTGTCCTGCACCGCCGGGGCCGAAGCATGATGATCTCTGTTGCTGCCGGCACCGATGTCCTCGCGACGGGGTTGCGCGATGTGCCCTGGCAGCAGGCACGCCCATGCCGCGGTGCGCCCGGTACCGGCGCAACCGGTCGGCCTGAACCGGGCAGCCGGGCCGGCACGCAGCCCAGCCCAGTCAAGCCCTTATCGAGTTCTCGGGCATCCAGCCGGTCCAGGAGCCAGGTTCCGGGGGCGGGCGGGTATCGGGCCTGGTCATGTCCACCGCCAGGACGGCGTCTCGGCTAATCGCTTCTTCTGCTCGCGCAGACGCCGGCGCAACAGGTCGTGGATCGTCTTGTCGGTGCCGTCGTCGCGCCATTTGGCGAAGTAGTAGTACGTCGCGCCCTTGGGCGGCGGGTCATGGAGAAGACAGTCCCATTAGGCGCCGGTTCGTCCCCGGTAGCGGATCACGCCCGCGATCTCCCGGAGCGCATAGTTGCCTTCGTGGCCGCTGACCGAGGGGTGCGCGGCCTTCGACGCCGTCAGAACCGGCTCGATCAACGCCCACTGCGCGTCGGTCAAGTCGCTCGGGTACGGCTTGCGCTCAGTCACCGCGCCATTCCAGCACAACTGGACCCGCAGACTGGCGATGACACCACAAATCCACACGATCACATAACGACATCACGGATGGAGGCTCACGTAGGCACTCTCAGGGGCTCGAGGGCGGCTAGGACGAGGTCGAGGCCGAAAATGAACTCCTGCGCCGGGTCGAAGCCGGCAGCGACAAGCACCGCGGCGGACTCGTTGAGGTAGGGGAACTCGTCAGGAGGAAGCTGGGGCAGGAAGACGTCCTCGGCCATGTCCGCGAACTCATCGGCGGTGTCGAACGGCAGGCTGGCTTCCTGCAGGGCGAAACCGTAGACATAGCTGTCGAGCAACCAGTTGGCGTGCGTCGCCATCAAGACCGGGAAGCCTGCCCTTCGCAGGCAGGCTGTGACCGCTTCGCGGTGGCGGAGGTTCGCCGGCCCCGGCGATGTCCGCGACTCCATCAGGCCGATCGCCCACGGGTGGCGTGCGAGAACCTGTCGGGCGGATACCGCCCGCCGTCGCATCGCTGACTGCCAGTCGGTCTCTTCGGGCGGGAGCTCGATCTCCTCGAACACGACGTCGATCATGGCGTCCAGCAACTCCTCCTTGCTCGCCACGTAGTAGTAGAGCGACATCGCGCCCGCGCCGAGCGCGCCAGCCAGCCGGCGCATGCTCAGCCCTCCCACCCCCTCGCGGTCGGCGAGCCGGACCGCCTCGGCCACCACCCGTTGCTTGCTCAGTGCCGCGTCTGACGCCACCTGGCGTTGTTCCCTCGCAGACACGGGTCTCCTCTCGCTCGCTCGAGCGGCTTGACAATCGTCCAGCCCACGGTCATCGTACAGCGTACGATCGTAGTACAGCGTACGACGTACGATGTACGAACCAGCGAGATCCGTAGCTCGGGCGTGAGGGGGCTTCTGTGGGAATCGAACAGCGATCGAGTGCCGGAGTACGCCTGGCGCCGGGGACGAGTCCGCCGGGGCGACGACGATGCGGGCCGCCGACCAGCACCGCTACGGCCTGCCCTCGGCGCTCGAGTCGTCCGAGGTCCGGCCTACCGCTGCCCGGTCGAGGCGATGTGCCCGTCCAGGTGGGCGCGGCCTCGGTACATCCCTGCCGCCACTCCGGCGCAGGGACCGCTCCTCTCGAAAGAAGAACCGATGACCATCCGAACGAAAACCCCGAACCTGCTCGACAACCCGCCGGTCCCCGTGCAGGCCAAGCTCGCCGCCGCATGGACCAGCTTCATGTTCCTCTACATCTACGTCGACTACTTCCACCTCCATAAGCCCGGCGTCATCGACAACCTCCGCGCCGGCGTCGTCTTTGAGTTCGACATCAGCCCGACGTTGTTGACCATGATGCTCGCGTCCGTGGCGATCCCGGCCCTGATGGTGATGCTCTCCATGACGCTGCCCGCCCGGGTGAACCGCGCCACGAACCTCGTCGTCGCATCGCTCTACATCCCCTACTCGGTGTTCAACGCGGCAGGGGAGTCCTGGAACTGGGCCCCCTTCTACGGCCTCTCCATCGGAATCGAGGTGCTGCTCCTGGCCTTCATCCTGCGCTCCGCCTGGACCTGGCCTCGAACCCCCGCCGTCCCAGCCGGTCCCGCGGCGACCGGCCTCCGACAGGACCTTCGACAGTAGGTGTCCGGGTAAAGTCCCACGGCGTGAAGCCCGCCGCCGCGGACGCCGGGCCGACCGCGACCAGCTCAGTCGCGGTATACGCAGAGAACCTGCTCACGAGCGGTCCGGTGTCCGCGCCAGCCGCGCCCGTAGGCCAAACGGTGGCTGACCGGCATCGACCTGCCGGGCTGCACCTGGCCGGCGCCGACTTGGCCCGGTCCCACTTCTCAGGAGCCGATTTCACCGGGGCGCCCCTCACCAGCGTCAACTTCTTCGCCGCCATCCTCACCGGGATCGTCTTCGCCCACTCCCTCACATCGGTCGACTTTTCCCGGGCGACCTTGAAGAGTGTCGACTTCTCCGAAGCGGCCCTGAACAGCACAGGCGCCCCTGAACAGCACAGGGACACCCGGCGCGGCGTCAGAAGACTGCTGCTCCACCGCCGCGGGCGGATGGAAGACTGACTCCGAATAGGAAAGACCAGCCTCACGCGGCGGGGAGAAGGAGCCGAGATGGGCGGAAAGTCGTTGTTGCCGAGCATGCGGCTGGATGACCTGCTGTCGGAGTTGCAGGGCCGGCTGGCGGCTGTGCTGGCCACCCGCGACCGGGTGCACGCCCTGCTGGAGGCCGTGGTCTCGATCGGCAGCGACCTGGACCTGGAGACCGTGCTGCGACGGATCATCAAGGCGGCCACCACGCTGGTCGACGCCCGCTACGGGGCGCTCGGCGTGATCGGCGAGGGCGGCACGCTGGAGCGGTTCATCCCGGTGGGGATGACCGAGGAGGAGATCGCGCGGGTCGACCACTGGCCGCACGGCAAGGGCCTGCTCGGGCTGCTGATCAAGGAGCCGGGGACGCTGCGGATGGCGGATCTGGCCGAGCATCCCCTCTCCTACGGCTTTCCCGAGGGGCATCCGCCGATGCACAGCTTCCTGGGCGTGCCGATCACGGTGCGGGATGAGGTGTTCGGCAACCTGTATCTGACTGAGAAGGCCGGCGGCGGCGCCTTCGACGAGGAGGACGAAATCGTGGTCAGCGCGCTGGCCACGGCCGCGGGTGTGGCGATCGAGAACGCCCGGCTGTATGACGAGAGCCGACGCCGGGAGGGCTGGCTGCGGATATCCGCGGAGGTGACCGCCGGCCTGCTGTCGGGGGAGGATCCGGGTGAGGTGCTCACCGTCATGGCCCGGCGCGCCATGGAGCTGACGGGCGCCGACACGGTCACGGTGAGCTTTCCCCTGGCCGAGACCATGCGCATCGAGATCGCCGAAGGGCTCGGCGCCGAGCACCTGCGCGGCTGTGCGGTGTCGAGGGAGGACTCTCTGGCCGCCATCGTGGTGCACACCGGGCACTCGCAGACGGCACCGGATGTGAAAGAGCGCATGGCCCGTCCGGCGCACTTGGAGCAGGTGCCGCTGGGGCCGGCGATCGCCGTGCCGCTGGGCCAGCCGGAGGCGGTCCGCGGGGTGCTGAGCCTGGCCAAGCGGGCCGGGTCGCCGTCGTTCAGCGAGGTGGACCTACGCACGGCCGAGGCACTGGGCGGGCAGGCGGCGGTCGCGCTGGAGCTGGCCGACGCGCGTCGTGACGCCGAGCGGCTGGGCCTGCTGGAAGACAGGGACCGCATCGCCAAGGACCTGCACGACGTGGTCATCCAGCGGCTGTTCGCGGTCGCGATGACCTTGATGAGCACGGTCAAGATGGTTGACGACCCCACCGCCTCGGCCCGGCTGCGGCACGCGGTGGACGAACTGGACCAGACCATCAAGGAGATCCGTTCCACGATTTTCGCGCTGCAGTCACCGCCGCAGGCCGGTCAGGTCCGTAGCCTGCGCGGCCAGGTGACGGAGCTGGTGGAGGCGTCGCGGGAGCAGCTCGGCTTCATGCCGGGTATCCGGTTGGAGGGTCCCCTGGACAACACGGTGCCCGAGGAGGTGGCCGAGCAGCTACGCGCGGTGCTGCGCGAGGCGCTGTCGAATGTCGCGCGCCATGCCCGGGCGAGCCGGGCCCAGGTGCTGGTGGGGGTCAGCGAGGGCACGTTGCTGCTGGAGGTGAGCGACGACGGCGTGGGCATCCCCGAGGGCGGGCGGCGCAGCGGGCTGCGCAACATGGCCGAGCGGGCCGCGCGCCTGGGCGGCACGTTCACCGCCGAGCGGGCCGAGGGCGGCGGGAGCCGCCTGCGCTGGCGGGTACCCCTGCGACAGGGATGAGCGCCGGCTTTCATGCTCCCATCATCCAGCGGGTGAGGGGACACAGGCCGGAGGTCCCTCGCGGCAGGGTCTTTCGACCGCTGCGCGCCGGCTCGCCGGGAGGGTCGAATGACAGGAGGACCCTCAAGGAGGCGCGGACATGACGGCGCACATGACGGAACGCATGACGGGGACGGACGGCACGGCCGCCCTGTCGCGCAGGAAGCCCCTGACCGGGAGCGACCTCGGCCGGGTGGCGGTGCGGCGACGTCTGACGGACCGGCTCCGGAACCGTCTGGTCAACCCGGTCGTGCGGAGGTTGGCCTGCTCCCCGCTGCACGTTCTGCTGGACGACGCGGTGGTGCTGCTGACCGTACGGGGCCGCAGGAGCGGCAGGGAGATCACCGTGCCCGTCGGCTACGCCGAGCAGGATGGTGAGCTGCTGATGGTCAGCCGCGCCGAGCGCCGGTGGTGGCGCAATCTGGTCGGCGGGACGCCGGTCCGGGTGCTCCTGCGCGGGCGCGAGCGGTCGGGAACCGCCCGGGTCTTCACGGACATCGGGCAGGTCACCCAGGTTCTGCTGGCGATGTCGGCGGTGCCCGGCCGTCCCGCCGGAGCCGCGCAGTCGGCCTGGGCCGGCGACGCCGTCGCGATCCGGATCCGTATGGAAGAGCGGGAGCGGGGACTTTCGCTGTGACACCCCTTCCAGAGAGAGGGTTCCTCCACGGCTGCCTGAGCCCATCGAGGGGATTTTCCGCCCGGACATCAGGGACCGGCGGCCCTGCCCGCCGCACGTACGGAGACCGCATCTTTTATGTGCGGACCTCTCGAAAAGGACCCTGCATCGGACCGGTCTCAGGCCGGCCCCCATCCCATGGATCTCATCTGAACCGGCAAGGAGAACAGCCGGTGGACAATGCGCGAGGGCTGATGCTGCTGCTGGGCGGCGTCGGTGTCGGAATGCTGACGGCCGGCGCCGTGATGACGGTGCGCGGCATGCGGGGCAAGGAGGAGATCCATGACGAGCTCATCCGCCAGAAGATCACCTTTTCGGGCAGAGGGCTCCCCGACGGGCTGGACCGCTACGCCGGACGCCGGGTGGAGAACGGTACCCACGCCCGCGTCTTCTCCGAGGTGATCGGCGGCAATGTGCGCAAGGCCACTGACGGGCACAGCTGTTCGGAGAACAGCGCCGATCTGCACGCCGCCAGCGGCAAGGGCGAGGAACTTGCGGAGCTGCGCCAGACCGCGTTCATGGGGAGACCCTGCGGGCCTCTCTGATGAGCGCCTACCAGGCATGGCAGGTCACCGCCCTGGCGACCGCGGTCTGGGTGTGGTGCTGATGGGCAGCGGTGCCGCGCTCGTCGCGGTAGGCGCCGTCCTGTCCGCGGCGCAATGACGATCCGCCGCAGGACGGCGTCCGTTCCGCAGCGGATCCGGAACCTTCCCCTACCGGGATGCGCTGGCGGGCTACCTCGGCACGGCCGCCGGAGCGTGAGAGGCCGGGGAGCCGTACCCGGCTTCAGCCGCCGACGGTGCCGGCGACGGCAGTGATGCGGCGGCCCGACACCTGCTCGGCCGTGATGACGATGAAATGCTCCCGGCTGCCGGACGCCCACGGCGTCAACGGCAGCCCCGCCAGCCGCTCGGCCTCCAGCGGGTCGTCCACCGCCCGCGCGTGCCCGACCACGGTCACCGACCAGCCGGTCCGGCCCTGCGGATCGAAGTCGTCGGCCTCGAAGGCCACGATGGCCCGGCGGGTCGCGGCGGCCAGCTTGGAGCCGGCTGCGGTCCGGATGACGACGTCGGTGCCGTCCAGCACGAAGTTGACCGGCTGCACCGCCGGCAGGGCGCGGTCGGTGAAGACGATCCGCCCGATCGGCGTCGTCGCCAGCAGGGTCATGCACTCCTCGTGGGAGAGCACCTGCAGACCGGCAGAGTCGAGTTTCATAGCATCCAGGATCGCTGATCGTCCACATGCGCGGTCAGGGACTAAAGTCCTCTCCTGTCTGCGCCGATGTCCCTTCTGTTCCCTTCCACCCGGCCATCGTGTGTCATCGGTGGTGACAGACGATCCGGTTCGGAAACTACTCAGCCTCTCGTTGTGACGACCAGAAGCCGTAAGGGACACGATCCATAACGGTCTCGGTCAGACGGCCTCACCCGGTGAGGGGAAGGTGCGCCGGTCGGGGGCGATTCCGCTGGAGCGGGTTCACCTCTGCCAGGCTGGCCACCGACATGGACCGGGCCGGGGCATGACCGTGCCTGCCGTGTGGACCGGCTCGTGAGCCAACAACGAAGGACTTTGGTCCCTGAGACAGCGGTCTTTGAGCCCGATCCGCTCCGGGGCGGTGCGAACTAGCGTGAAGGACGATCCCTTTCCCCACGCGCTTCCCACATGATGCCCCCTTGTGATGACCAGCGGAGAGAGCTCAGTTGTGCTCACAGAACCGATGACGGTGCCGTCTTCCGGACCCCGCCTGGCCCTTGTGCGGCTCCCGCTGCTGGCCGGCCTGTACGGAGGGCTGACGCTGCTGGTCGCCGAGATCCCCGCGTCGGTGGCGTTCACCGAGCAGCACGGGCCGCTGATGGCCCTGGGCTTTCTGGGCACGGTGATCAGTTTGGAGCGGGCGGTCGCGCTGCGGAGCCGGTGGGCCGGCCGATGCTGACCGCCGGTGGCAGCTGGCTGGTCGGGGTGTATGTGGCGTTGCTGGGCCGGCGGGTGAGCCGCGAGACGCTCGTGCAGTCGGGCGCGGCCTGCCCCGGTATGCGGCCGTGTGCCTGCTGGCCGGGTACGGCCGGCTGGCGGTGGCCGGGGCGCTGTGGGCGGCGGGCGGGGTGCTCGCGGAGGTCGCTCTGTTCATGTTCGCCGGGTGCGCGGTCGCGGTGGCGCGCTCGCGCACCGGGTCGTCGATAGGGAGGTGACCGGGGTGACCTCGGTCGGGATACACATCGAGAAGGGGACCCCGACGGCGGCTCCTCCGGGCCGTGCGTCGTGGCATCTGCGGGCCAACGCGATCGTGGTGGGCTGGCTGGCTCTGACGGTGGCGGTGGCGCTGGCCGGTGACGTGCTGCCGGTGCCGCGCTGGCTGCTGATCCACGTGTTCCTGCTGGGGGCGGTCAGCACCGCGATCCTGATCTGGAGCGAGCACTTCACCGTCGCGCTGCTGCGGGCCCGCACGCCGCAGCAGCGGTGGAGCCTGGCCAGGCTGGCGCTGCTGAACGCCGGGACGGTGGCGGTGCTGGCCGGGGTGGCCGCCGGCCCGTGGCCGGTGGCGGCGGCCGGCGCGGGCGCGGTCGTGGGGGTCGTGCTGTGGCATGCGGCGGCGCTGGTGATGCTGGTACGGCGGGCGCTGCCGGGCCGGTTCGGCCACGTGATCGGCTGGTATGCGGCCGCGGCCGGGGCACTGGCGGCCGGCGGGACGCTGGGCGGCCTGCTGGCTGCGCACGTCGGCCATGGCGCGATGCACGAGCGGCTGCACGCCGCGCACGTCCAGGTGAACCTGCTCGGCTGGGTGGGCCTGACCGTGCTCGGCACGCTGTTCACGTTGTGGCCGACGGTGCTGCGCACCCGGATGCCGGAGGGCACCCGTAAGGCGTCGCGGGCCGGGCTGTGGCTGGCGGCGCCGGGCCTGGCTGTGACCGTGGCGGGCCTGCTGGCGGACCTGCACCTGGTGGCGGCGGCCGGGCTGGTCCTGTACGCGGCCGGAGCGCTGGCCGCGGCGGTGCCGCTGGCCGAGGCGGTACGGCGGCGCCGTCCGCACACCGGGGCGGCCTGGACGCTGGGGGCGGCCATCATCTGGTTCGAGGTGGCGCTCACGGTGGATCTGGTGATCGTGACCACCCGTCCGGCCGGTGCGGTGGGGCGCGCTCTTGAGCCGCTGATCCCGGTGGTGCTGGTGGGATTCGCCGCGCAGGTGCTGGTCGGGTCGTTGCTGCATCTGCTGCCCGCGGTGCTGGGCGGCGGGCCGATCCGGTTCAAGGAGAACGCGGCGCTACTGGAGCGCGGCTGGGTCGTCCGGCTGGCGGTGCTGAACGCTGGGGTGGTGCTGCTGGCGTTGCGGGTTCCCGCGCCGTTGCTCCTGCTGGGGTGGGCACTGGTGGTGACCGCGGTGGCGGCGTTCGTGATCCTGGCGGTGGCCGCGCTGGTCCGCTCACGTGCATTCGCCGTCCCGCGGGATGGGGCGGCGGAGCCAGAGGGCGGCGGGCCGGACCGTACGGCGGGTCGTACGGCGGGCCGGTCCGCGCTGGCCGGGGTGGCCGCCGGGTGCGTGCTGACGGCTGCCGCGGTCGTCGTGGCCACCACGGGCGGGTCCGGGCCGGCTGCGACGGTCACCGCCACCGGCACCCGGACGGTCGAGGTGACGCTGTCGGGGATGATCATCCGCCCGGCGATGATCGAGGCCCCGGTGGGCACGGTGCTGACGCTGCGGGTGACCAACGCCGACGCCCAGCGGCACGACCTGCGCCTGGCCACGGGTGAGCGCACGCCGGTGCTGGCCGCCGGACGGAGCGTGACACTGACGCTGGCGCCGCTGGGGGAGACGGTCGACGGCTGGTGCACCGTGGCCGGGCACCGGGCCGCGGGCATGACGATGCGCATCGTACCCACCGGCGCACTCGCCCAGCCTGGCACCGATACCGGGCACGGCGCGCATGGCTCGGCCGGACAGACGACGTCTCCCGACGGCGACGACGCCACGGTGACCGGCATCGAGCAGACCGTTTTAGATCTGGTCGCACCCTTCTCGCCGGGGTGGAAGCCGTACGACGCGACCCTGAAGCCCGCGCCCGGCGGCACCGAGCACGCGGTGGAGATCCGGGCAGACGACACCGTCGTGCGGGAGGTCGCGCCCGGGGTGCGGCAGCGGGTGTGGACGTTCAACGGGACCGTGCCCGGGCCGGTGCTGCGCGGCAAGGTCGGGGACGTGTTCACGGTGACGTTCGTCAACGGAGGCACGATGAGCCACGGCATCGACTTCCACGCCGGAGCCAACGCTCCGGACGGGGTGATGCGCACCATCGCGCCGGGCGAGCGGCTGACCTACCGCTTCCGCGCCGAGCACGCCGGGGCGTGGCTGTACCACTGCTCGACCATGCCGATGACCCAGCACATCGCCGGTGGCATGTACGGGGCGGTGGTGATCGACCCGCCGGATCTGACGACGGCGGACCGGGAGTTCCTGCTGGTCCAAGGGGAGCTGTACCTCGGAGAGCCCGGGAGTGACGGGCAGGTCGCCAAGATCCGCCAAGACCGTCCCGACGGGTGGATGTTCAACGGGACCGCCGCCGGGTACGACCATGCGCCGCTGGAGGCGAGAACGGGGGAGCGGGTGCGGATCTGGGCGGTGGCCGCTGGCCCGAGCTCGGGCACCGCGCTGCACGTGGTCGGCGCGCCGTTCGACACCCTCTACAAGGAGGGCGCCTACCTGCTGCGCGCCGGTGATCCGGGCGGCGCGCAGGTGCTGGACCTGGCCCCGGCCCAGGGCGGTTTCGCCGAGCTGGTCTTCCCCGAGCCGGGCACCTATCCGGTGGTGGACCACACGATGCGTCAGGCCGAGGGCGGGGCGCACGGGCTGTTCGAGGTGGGTGCACGATGACGTCTGAGGCGAGATCCGAGGAGCGGCCGGCGCCGCCGGAGGTGAGTATGCGGTGACCTGGTGGGCGGTGGTGCGCTTCGCGCATGTGCTGTCGGCGGCGTTGTGGGTCGGCGGGCAGCTGACGGTGTCGCTGGTGGTGCTGCCGCTGGTGCGGCGGCTGCTGGACGAGCAGCGGCGCGCGCAGGTGATGCGCGCGGTCGGGCGCCGGTTCGGCATCTTCACGGGCGCGGTCTTCCTGCCGGTGCAGCTGGGCACCGGCGTGGCGCTGGCCTGGCGCAAGGGAGTGACCTGGGATTCGCTGGCCGATCCGGGCTACGGGCGGATCCTGGCGGCGAAGTTGGGGCTGTTCTGCGCGGTCATGATCGCGGCGGGCCTGCACGGGTGGGCGACCGGCACCGGGCGGCCCGCCTTCGCGCGGGCCATGGCGGTGACCGCGCTGGTGGGGTCGGTCGGCGTGGTGCTGCTGGCAACCGCGCTGCCTGCCACCTGAACTTTCGGTCTCTGCGAGCGAAGACGAACCGACGCCGGCGGGCGGCACACTCACCGACTCTCATCCACGTGAGCAAGCCGGGAGGGCGGACCTGGAGCCACGTTACCGGCCCTTGGCGGCTGAAGCCCGAGGGCACTGATCCCGGCCACCGGCTCCGGCCCGTGGCAGATCCTTGGGGCCTTTGAACCGGTTATGAGGGACTAAAGACCCTGAGCGCGGGATACGGGCATGGCCAGGATGAAACCAGCCGCACCAGGCGGCCGACGCCGTGAGGCGCCGGAACCGGGTGGCATCGATGGATTTTCCTGGTTGATGCGGTGACCAATGCAAACAGACGGGGACGTCCGAGCTGTGACGAGAGATAGAGGATCGCATATGGCGGGCATGGACGGGCCGGTCAACGACGCCCTGCTGCGGCTGGGCCGGCATCTGCGCGCCGGGACGGTCTCCGGCGACCTGCGGACGCTGCACCAGGTCGGTGGTCGTCAGGCCGACGTCTTCTACCGGGACCGGTGGAGCCACGACAAGGTGGTGCGCTCAACGCACGGGGTGAACTGCACCGGCTCGTGCTCCTGGAAGGTCTACGTCAAGGACGGGATCATCACCTGGGAGGCGCAGCAGACCGACTACCCCAGCGTGGGACCGGACCGGCCGGAGTACGAGCCGCGGGGTTGCCCGCGCGGCGCGGCGTTCTCCTGGTACACCTACTCGCCCACCCGGGTGCGCTTCCCGTACGCGCGCGGGGTGCTGGTGCAGATGTACCGGGAGGCCAGGACACGCCTGGGCGACCCGGTGGCGGCCTGGGCCGAGATCACCTCCGACCCGGACAAGCGCCGGCGCTACCAGTCGGCGCGCGGCAAGGGCGGCCTGGTGCGCGTGACGTGGGACGAGGCGACCGAGATGATCGCGGCGGCGCATGTGCACACCATCAAGGCCTACGGCCCGGACCGGGTGGCGGGCTTCTCCCCGATCCCGGCCATGTCGATGGTCTCCCACGCCTCCGGCGCCCGCTTCGTGTCGCTGCTGGGCGGCACCATGTTGTCGTTCTACGACTGGTACGCCGACCTGCCGGTGGCCTCCCCGCAGATGTTCGGCGACCAGACCGACGTGCCGGAGTCGGCCGACTGGTGGGACGCGGCCTACCTGATGCTGTGGGGCTCCAACGTGCCGGTGACGCGGACGCCGGACGCGCACTACATGACCGAGGCCCGCTACCGGGGCCAGAAGGTCGTGGTGGTGGCCCCGGACTTCAACGACGCCACCAAGTTCGCCGACGAGTGGCTGGCGCCACACCCGGGCACCGACGGGGCGCTGGCCATGGCGATGGGACACGTGATCCTCAAGGAGTTCTTCGTCGACCGGCGGGTGCCGTACTTCACCGACTACGTCAAGCGCCACACCGACCTGCCGTTCCTGGTGACGCTGGAGGAGCGCGACGGCGGGTATGTGCCCGGCAAGTTCCTCACCGCCGCCGACCTGGGCGAGCAAGGTGATCAGGCGGCGTTCAAGACGGTGCTGCTGGACGCGGTGAGCGGGGAGCCAGTGGTGCCCAACGGCTCGCTGGGCTTCCGTTACGGTCTCGAGGGCGAGGGCCGCTGGAACCTGGACCTTCAGGGTGTGGACCCGGTTCTGAGCCTGCGCGACCGCGGTGCGCCAGAGAGCGGACCGGGGGGCGCGGCGGAAGAGGTCACCGTCCTGCTCCCGCGCTTCGACCAGACCGGCGGCGTGGCGGGTGACGGCGTGCTGCGGCGCGGCGTTCCCGCCGGGCGGGTGAACGGGCACCTGGTGACCACGGTGTTCGACCTGATGCTCGCCCAGTACGGCGTCAGCCCCGATCGGCCCTCCAGGGAGCGGCCGATCTCCTACGACGACGCGGAGGCGCCGTACACCCCGGCTTGGCAGGAACGGATTACGGGAGTGCCGGCGGCGAAGGTGGTGAAGATCGCGCGGGAGTTCGCGCGCAACGCCGAGGAGTCGCGCGGCCGCTCGATGATCATTATGGGGGCGGGGACGAACCACTGGTTCCACTCCGACACCATCTACCGGGCGATGCTGGCGCTGACCACGCTGACCGGCTGCCAGGGCGTCAACGGCGGCGGCTGGGCCCACTACGTGGGCCAGGAGAAGTGTCGGCCGGTCACCGGATGGGCGCAGATGGCCTTCGGCCTGGACTGGTCGCGCCCGCCCCGGCAGATGATCGGCACGGCGTTCTGGTACCTGCACACCGACCAGTGGCGCTACGACACCTACAGCGCCGACGTGGTGGCCTCGCCGCTGGCCTCGGGCGGGGCGTTCGCCGGCAAGGCGACGGCGGACCTGCTCTCGCAGTCGGCGCGGATGGGCTGGATGCCCTCTTATCCCACCTTCGACCGCAACAGCCTGGACCTGGCCGACGAGGTGGCGGCCTCCGGGCAGGAGGCGGGGCCGTACGTCGCGGCCAAGGCGGCCTCCGGTGAGCTGGGCTTCGCCTGCGAGGACCCGGACGCGCCGGCCAACTGGCCGCGGGTGCTGACGGTGTGGCGGGCCAACCTGCTGGGATCGTCGGCCAAGGGCAACGAGTACTTCCTCAAGCACCTGCTGGGCGCCGAGGGGGCGGTGCGCGCGCACGAGGCCGCGCCGGAGCAGCGGCCCCACGACGTGACGTGGCACGAGCAGGCGCCGCAGGGCAAGCTGGACCTGCTGCTGTCGCTGGACTTCCGGATGACGTCGACGACGCTGTTCTCCGACATCGTGCTGCCGGCGGCGACCTGGTATGAGAAACACGACCTGTCCTCGACCGACATGCACCCGTTCGTGCACGCCTTCAGCCCGGCGATCGACCCGCCCTGGCAGACCCGCACCGACTTCGCCGCCTTCCACGCCATCGCCAAGGCGTTCAGCACGCTGGCCGCCACGCACCTGGGCGTGCGCAAGGACGTGGTGGCGGTGCCGCTGCTGCACGACACCCCCGACGAGTACGCCAACCCCCGCGGCGTGGTAGACGACTGGCGGGCCGGGGGCACGGCACCCGTCCCCGGCCGGAACTTCCCGAAGATCACGGTGGTGGAGCGGGACTACGGCGCGATCGCCGAGAAGATGGCCGCGCTCGGGCCGCTGCTGGACACCCTCGGCACCACCACCAAGGGCCTGACCTACCAGGTGACGGCCGAGGTGGAGCGGCTGGGCCGGATGAACGGCACGGTGCGCGGCGGCGTGGCCGACGGACGGCCGTCGCTGGCGCGGGACGTCGACATGTGCGAGACGATCCTGGCGCTGTCGGGCACCACCAACGGGCACCTGGCCGACCAGGGCTTCACCACCCTGGGCCGCCGTACCGGCACCAGCTTCGACGGCCTGGCCGACACGCACAAGCAGATCACCTTCGCTGACACCCAGGCGCGCCCCGTCCCGGTGACCACCTCGCCGGAGTGGTCGGGCAGCGAGACCGGTGGGCGCCGGTATTCGGCCTTCACCATCAACGTCGAGCACCGCAAGCCGTGGCACACCCTCACCGGCCGCCAGCACTTCTTCCTCGACCACGACTGGATCCACGAGGCGGGGGAGGCGCTGCCGGTCTACCGGCCGCCGTTGAACATGACGGTGCTGTTCGGCGAGCCCGGCGTGGGCGCCGGCGGCGAACAGGGCGTCGACGGGATCACGGTGCGCTATCTGACGCCGCATTCGAAGTGGTCGATCCATTCGGAGTACCAGGACAACCTGCTGATGCTGACCTTGTCGCGGGGCGGGCCGAACATCTGGATGAGCCCGGCCGACGCCGCCCGCGCCGGCATCCGCGACAACGACTGGGTCGAGGCGGTCAACCGCAACGGCGTCGTAGTGGCGCGCGCGATCGTCTCGCACCGCATGCCGACCGGGACGGTGTACATGTACCACGCTCAGGAGCGGGTGGTGGACGTGCCCAAGAGTGAGATCTCCGGCAAGCGCGGCGGCATCCACAACTCCCTCACCCGGCTGATGATCAAGCCTACCCATCTGATCGGCGGCTACGCCCAGTTGTCATTCGCGTTCAACTATCTGGGGCCGACCGGTAACCAGCGCGACGAGGTCACCGTGATCCGCCGCCGTAGCCAGGAGGTCGACTACTGATGCGTCGGCAGATCACGGCCGCACTCCCCGCCAGCAGTTGTGAAAGGAGCCGGGCATGAAGGTGATGGCTCAGCTTGCCATGGTCATGAACCTGGACAAGTGCATCGGCTGCCACACCTGTTCGGTCACCTGCAAGCAGGCGTGGACCAACCGGGCCGGTACCGAGTACGTGTGGTTCAACAACGTCGAGACCCGCCCCGGCCAGGGTTACCCCCGCACCTACCAGGACCAGGAGAAGTGGAAGGGCGGCTGGGAGCTGAACGCCCGCGGCCGGCTGAAGCTGAAGGCCGGCGGGCGGCTCAAGAAGCTGTTCTCGATCTTCGCCAACCCGCTCATGCCGTCGATCCAGGACTATTACGAGCCCTGGACCTACGACTACGACCGGTTGTTCTCCGCGCCGATGCAGGCCGACACGCCGGTGGCGCGGCCCCGCTCGCTCATCACCGGCGAGCCCACGAAGATCAGCTGGAGCGCGAACTGGGACGACAACCTGGCCGGGGCGCCGGAGCTGGCTCCCTCCGACCCGGTGCTGCGCAAGGTGTCGGACCAGGTCACGCTCTCCTTCGAGCAGGCGTTCATGTTCTACCTGCCGCGGATCTGCGAGCACTGCCTCAACCCCTCGTGCGTGTCGTCGTGCCCCTCGGGGGCGATGTACAAGCGCAGCGAGGACGGGATCGTCCTGGTGGACCAGGACCGGTGCCGGGGCTGGCGGATGTGCGTGACGGGCTGCCCGTACAAGAAGGTGTACTTCAACCACCGCACCGGCAAGGCTGAAAAATGCACCTTCTGCTTCCCGCGCGTGGAGGTGGGCCTGCCCACCGTCTGCTCGGAGACGTGCGTGGGCCGGCTGCGCTACATCGGGATCATCCTGTACGACGCCGACCGGGTGACGGAGGCCGCCTCGGTCGCCGATGAGAAGGCGCTGTACGAGGCGCAGAAGAGCGTGATGCTGGATCCGCACGATCCGGCGGTGATCGCCGCGGCGCGGGCCGAGGGCATCCCGGAGGACTGGCTGGAGGCGGCGCGCCGCTCTCCCATCCACCAGCTGATCTTCGAGTACGGGGTGGCGCTGCCGCTGCATCCGGAGTACCGGACGATGCCGATGGTCTGGTACATCCCGCCGCTGTCTCCGGTGGTGGACGTGCTGACCGAGACCGGTCACGACGGCGAGGACGCCGGGAACCTGTTCGGCGCGATCGACGCGCTGCGCATCCCGATCGGTTACCTGGCCGAGCTGTTCACCGCCGGCGATCCCGAACCGGTGCGCGCCGTGCTGCGCCGCCTGGCGGCGATGCGCTCCTACATGCGCCGCCTCAACCTCGGCCAGAAAGCCGACGAGTCGATCGCGGCTGCGGTCGGCATGACCGGCGAGGGCGTCGAGGCGATGCACCGGCTGCTGGCCCTCGCCCCCTACGCCGAGCGCTACGTCATCCCCAAAGCCCACGCCGAGCAGGGCGCGCAGCTGGAGGAGCTGGCCACCGGCTGCAGCCTGGACTACGAGGGCGGCCCCGGCATGGGCGGCCCGTTCGGCGAGGCGTCGGGGCGGCCCGCGCCGATCGCGGTGGAGAACTTCCACGCGCTGCGGGAGCGGCAGGCCGGCGACGACATCGACAAGGCCCACCAGCTGCGGGGACGGGTCAACCTGCTCAACTGGGACGGCAAGGGCACCCCGGACGGGCTGTTCCCGAACGGGAACGGGAAGAAGGAGTCATGAGCGCGCTGAGCGAAGGCGAGCTGCGCACCGCCCACCTGGTGGCGTCGGTGCTGCTCGGCTACCCCGACGACACACTGTACGGCGGGCGGCAGGTGCTGGCCGAGTCGGTGGCCGCGCTGCCCGACGGGGAGGTCCGTACCCGCCTGGCCGCCTTCCTGTCCCACGTCGAGGCCACCTCACGCGGCGAACTGGCCGCCCACTACGTGGCGACGTTCGACCTCAAGCGGCGCTGCTGCCTGTACCTGACCTACTACGGGTACGGCGACACCCGCAAACGGGGTGCGGCGCTGCTGCGGTTCAAGCACGCCTTCGCCGCTGCCGGTTTCGAGCTCACCGACGGGGAACTGCCCGACCACCTGGCGGTGGTGTGCGAGCTGCTGGGCCGGGGGGCGGTGCGCGAGGGCAGACGGCTGCTGATGGAGAACCGGGCGGGCCTGGAGCTGCTGCGTACGGCACTGGAGGCGGAGGACTCGCCGTACGCCGGTGTCGTGGCCGCGGTGCTGGCGACGCTGCCGCCGGCCGGCCCGCGCGAGAAGGAGGCCGCCCTGCGCCTGGCGGCCTCGGGGCCGCCGGCCGAGGAAGTCGGGCTCGAACCCTACGCCGTGATGGAGGCAAGCCGATGAAGGCACTCGATGTGGTGCTGTGGGTGGTGGCGCCGTACGTGGCGCTGACGGTGTTCGTCCTGGGCCATGTGTGGCGCTACCGGTACGACAAGTTCGGCTGGACCACCCGCTCGTCGCAGATGTACGAGTCCAGGCTGCTGCGCATCGGCAGCCCGCTGTTCCACTTCGGCATCCTGGTGGTGCTGCTCGGCCACATCGGCGGCCTGGTCATCCCCAAGAGCTGGACCGAGGCGGCCGGGATCAGCGAGGAGGTCTACCACCTGGTCGCGGTCGTGCTGGGCACGATCGCGGGGGTGGCGACCCTGGGCGGCATCGCGATCCTGATCTACCGGCGGCGCACCGTCGGCCCGGTGTTCACCGCGACCACCCGCAACGACAAACTGATGTACGCCGTGCTGGCGCTCACCATCGTGCTGGGCCTGGCCGCCACCGTGATGGCCAACATCGTCGGCGGCGGTTACGACTACCGCACCACCATCTCCCCGTGGTTCCGGTCGATCTTCTACTTCCAGCCGGATCCGGCGCTCATGGCGGGCGCGCCGCTGCTGTTCCAACTGCATGCCCTCAGCGCGCTGCTGCTGTTCGCGATCTGGCCGTTCACCCGGCTGGTGCACATGCTGACCGCCCCGGTCGGCTATCTCACCCGGCCCTATGTCGTCTACCGCAGCCGCGACGAGCAGCGCGCCGGCGCCCGTGACCCCCGCCGCGGCTGGGAGCCGACCGGGGCGGTGACGGAACACCGCTCCAAATAACTGACAACTGATACAACGGATAACTGATACGGCGAACCTCGGGTCCCGCCCTGGGCTCGCCACGGTGTGCAGCTCCCGGTCGTCGAAGCGGGTGATGTCGGCCGGATCGGGCTGCGCACCGCACTGGCCGGCCTGCCACTGCTCCGAGCCGCCGCCGAGGCCGACCGGCGCTGGCAGTCGTTCCTGCGCAGGTTCGATCTTGAGCATACCTTTCGGCTGTTCAAACAGACCCTGGGCTGGACCCGGCCGGAGCTGCGCAGCCCGCGCCATCCCTGGGAGAAACCTGCACCACCCGCCCGGCCGACCCCCGCCCGAGTACGGCGGGGGTTTCGCAACCTCCGCGTGAAGGCCGCTCTTCCGGCCGGCGCGCCGAAACCCGGTCGGCCTGGTCCCGGACGCCCTTCCGGCTCCAAGAACCGCCGACCGACAACTCACTACGACGTCGGTAAAACCGTCAAACGAGATCGCACCCTGACCGCCAGACGACAACGCACAGGTTAAAGCTCAAGCTAACGGAGGAACAATCGCCAGTGCAGCGGAGTGGAACCACGATCCGATACCGCGTGAACCGAGACCGCGACCTGGCACGGGTACTGCTCGCGTTCCCCGCAGCGCTGCACCATCGCCGCGGCGGTGCCGTGGCCGTACCGGACGAAAGGATGATCGTCGATGAGCCATGCCGCCGGGCCGATCACCACGACCGTTCGCGCGGCAACCCGCCGCATCACCTCGGTGTAGTCCCAGGCGGACTGGGACACGAAGTGGCCGAGGTTCTGCCGGGGCAAGCCCAACCGACCTGCCATCGGCTCCACCGATTTCCGTTTCCCGTCCAGCGTCAGCCCGCGCAGGTACTGCTGGCCGTGATCGCGCCGGCCTCGGTAGGCGAGGTACTTGAAGACGTCACCGGCGAACTCCGCGAGGTCCTCGTTCAGAGCCTCGACCGCTTGTAGGTCCATACCCCCACGGTGACTCCACCGGGCGAGGTCCTCCGACTACGTCACCGAGCAGTTCGAGGACCATGACCAAGCGCTGTTTCAGGGGATTGACAGGGACGGCTACGAATCCGCGGGCTGATACCAGAAGTCGAAGAATTCTTCCGCGTCGATGACGCTGAACCCCTCGCGGCGTTTCCATGCCCGCTTGCAGGTTGGGCAGATCCACTCGCGTGGGTCGTCCTCGGTCGGGTCCGCGAGCGGCTCGCAGCCGTGCGTCACAAAGTCCTCCTCGGGTCTGCGTCGAGCGTACGGGAGGCGGGTCACTCCTCGCCGTTCTCGTCGGCCTCCCACATCCGTTCCAGGGCGTTGATCTCCCCTCGCCCTTCCAGAGCTGGCCGTACGGCGGACATGATGTGCTCATGCAGCCAGGCTGGCAGTGGGTCGTCCGGGTCAGGTTCGGGGATCGTCACCCGGGCATGATGGCCGAGCAGGGTTGTCATCCGCAGGGTGTACGGCCGGTTGGCCGGAGGTGGTCCTCGTAGGCGACGGGGCTGAGGTGTCCGTTGGCTGAGTGCCTGCGCCGGGTGTTGTAGCGGGTCAGCCATCGAAAGACGGTGCGTCGGCAGGGCGCGGCGTCGCCGTAGTGGCGTGCGCCCTGCAGCGTTTTGCGCTTGAGGGAGGCGTGGAAGCTCTCGCAGGCGGCGTTGTCGGCGCTGGTGCCGACGGCTCCCATGGACTGGGTGATGCCCAGCCGGCGGCAGAGGGCGGCGTAGTCCTGAGGCCGATCACCTGGCACAACCGCTTCACCGCGAAGGCGTTTCGGTGGTCAGCGACGGACTGGAAGCGGTTCACCAGTGCGTCTTCCCGGCGCAATATTTGGCCGCCTTGCGTAGGATGTCGCGTTCGGTGGTGAGCTTCTTTTCGCTGGCCTCCAGCTTGCGCACCCGCTCTTCCAGCTGAGCGATCCGCTCGGCAGCCTCGTCATCCGCCGTGGCGGGCGGTCGTCTGCGGGGGGCATCGGAGCCGGTTGTTGGCCTGACCGGCTCCTCGCCGCGGCGGGCGCGTGCCCGCAGCACCCACTCGCGCAGGCTGCCCCGGCTGATGCCCAGGTCGGCGGCGAGCCCGAGAACTACAAGGAGAGCGCGCCGATGTGCGGGATATCGGCAGGGTGCATCCGTGCCCACCGGCCCGCAGGCGTAGCAGATTACTGCGTTCGCCCTCATATCACCCGCCTTGTCGGGCACCATGTGGTCATCGTGAACGAGAAAGGGAAACAGTGCTTCGCCCTGCATATCGAAACAAAGGGGGAGCTCTTCTCCTGGGTGCATCCAAGCCGGGTCAGCATGGACTTTTCGGCATACGAGGAGAAACCGAATACCAGGCCGACTTCGATGATGCCTCCATGGACATGCCATCTCCCGGCGAGTCGTCATCCATGGAGGCACACCGACCCCAGTCAGCACCGCAAGAGGATTCCCCGTCATCGGCTCACGGTCGTCCAAACGGAAGGAACACGATGGGCAGAGCGAAAGCGCAACAGCGTCACGTCAAGAAAAAGCAGCGCCGCCAAAAACGACAGGAGGCGCACCGGAATTCTTCCCCGCGGTCACCGGTTGAGCGATCTTCCATTTCCCTGCTTACCCGTTTGCCATCGCCGATCTCCCCGGTCGCGTACGACCGGCTCGCCCCTCGTTTTCGGCTGATCCCGATCGACTGGCAGGAGCCTCCTACGGTAGAGCACCTGGTCAGCGCCCTCCAGCTAGGAGACGAAGACGGCACACCCGTCAACGGCGTGATCTGGACGGCCGAGGAGTTCCTCAGCCTTCCTTGGGTTCAGGAGATGGGAGTCCATCGCGAAGGGGAACCCGATGAGCGCGATCTCATCATCGAACGTTATGGCGATCGGATTCCCGCTGATCTAGCGGTTCTCGATATGGAAAGCCGTTTCTTCGGTGGCATCGCTGTCAGCAACGCTGACCTGATCATCGAGAAAGAACATATCTTGGGGTTCGCTGGCGTCAGCGACCTTCGCCAGGCGCTAATCCTCATGCATCGAGACGGCTGGATCGTTCCGCTAGCCAATGGAATGATCGTCGCGCCAGGCCTGTTCCTTGAACGCATCGACCCGCGAACTGGTCTGCACCACGAACAGGAATAAATGATTGGACTCTTCCTGTCTGCGATGAAAACCCGCGTGCGCAGGTGGCATCACAAGCCGATACAGGACGCAGTTCTCCGGCGATCGCCCGCAGGCCCGCCGCCGGGTGCCGGGCCGGCACACTCGGTGCCCTGACCCTTGACGCCTGGACCAGGGACGACCCGGGCACGTTGCGCTGGTATCGAACCAACGGCTTCGCCGAAAGCGAGCACTACCTGCACGTCTATGCCAACCACTACACCGAACCCGGTGAGCCGGTCCGGGCCATCGGCGAGCGACGGCCCGGACTTTCGTGTCGGAGCTCTGAGGCACGCTCCTCGTCCTCGGCCACTGACGCCTCTGCTGACCTGCATATTCTCACTTGCGGAAGGTGAGAATGCTCCTGTCAAGATCTTGCACGTTTACCTGTACTCACCTTTGTACTCAGAGATGTACGCGGACAAACGGCACCCCGCCCACCGGTGGATCGCTTGGCAGATCCCCTCGCCGGCCACGGTTGAGGTTGCGCATCAGCGGACCGGCCGGGACGACTTCGCGCTCGCCTCGCCCGCGCGTGGTCAGATCGTCAGCGTCCGCGAGCAGATGACGTTGTCGGCGCGCGGATCCTGATCCGCCGGGGTGACCAGGGCCCAGGGAAACTTCTCCAAGGGGTCCCAGGGGTCGGCGGGCTTCCAGTCGTCGACGTTCTCATTCAGCCAGTCGTGGGTGGCGTCATCGATGTCGGCGTAGGTGATGCCCATCTCCTCGATGGGCCGTCCGACGGCATCGTCCCCGGCGCTGCCCTTCACCACGCTCAAGGTGTAGGACAGCGGGCCGATGTAGGCGTTTGCGGCCTGGTTGAGACTGATTTTGGGGTAGCGCAGGCGCAGCTCCTGGCCGGTCCATTCCACCGCCCGGACCTCGGCAGCTGAGGGCGAGCCTGCGGGACGAGGACGATGTGATCTTGGCGGTCAGTCACACCGGCGCAGTACCGAGACGCCGGCCGCCGCGGAAGCGGCACCGGTGGGTGCGAGGGTCCGGCCCGTTCCGGGAGACCCGGCGGCACATCAATCACCTGTTGACTTTCTTGTCCACCGTACAATACGATCTTCTTGATCACTGTACAAGAAAGTTCATCGGGGGATGCGGGGATCAGTGGACGCCGGATCTGGGACAGGTGTCGAACCGTGCCCCCTGCGGCGCGCATGAAGGACGCGCACCGAAGGTGACGGTCACCAGGGCCGTCGGCGACCGAAGGAGAGCAGGATGTCCGTACCGAACTGGGCCGGCAAGGCCGCGCTGGCAGCACCTGCCGGGCGGCGAACGGCGTCGGCCGCCGTCCTGGTGACGGCACTCGCGCTGGGGACCGCGGCGGCTCCGGCCGGCGCGGCGGCGCTACCGCAGCCGGCCGCGGCGCCGGCTGCCTTCGCGACCTCGGCCGGAAAATTCGGGCCGTTCGGATTCGGAGGTGTGCGACTCGGGATGAGCGCCAAGAAGGCCAAGGCCACCAAGAAGATCGTCTCCAAGCCCGCTTCCGGCCCGTGCACGGCATGGGACCTGAAGGCCTACCCGAGCGGCGCCGACAGCGTGGGCCTGTACATCTCCAAGAAGTACGGCGTGGCCGTTATCGTCGCACCCAAGGGCGTGAAGACCCCGCGGGGAATCAAGATCGGCTCCACCCGCGGGCAACTGAAGAAGGCCTACCCTGGGATGAGGCGGGCGGCCAACGGATACGCCGTCATCACCGTTCCGGGCAATGCGAAGGCCGACTACCTCTTCCGGCTGTCGCGTGGCAGGGTCAGCGAAATGAGCATGGCCCTGAAGAGCCAGGACTGCGCCAACTAGCGGCATTCTGATCGCTCGGGCGGCTCGGCGGGGATTCCCCGTCGAGCCGCCCGCAGCCGGCGGGCGGAGGCCTGAGTCCGCCCGGCAGATGGACGCCCCGGCCGGTCGGCTCCTGCCTCACCCGGCCGCTTGTGCGCTCAGGCCGTCCAGGATCGTCTCGATCCCGGCCTCGAAGCTCGCCTCCAGATCGAGG
>NZ_BMQP01000061.1 GCF_014648175.1 Planobispora rosea | reverse complement strand
TCACCGATCGGGGCAGCAGCGGTTCCAGCGCCTGCCATTCGGCATCGGTCAGTTCGTAGCGACGTACCACGCCTTCATGTTGCCCCAGGTCCAGCAACTTTGACGACACGCCCTAGGGCCCCGCCCCTGGCGGCTGAACCCGTCCGGCATTGATGAGGGCTCCCGCGGTTGGAAAGGATGGAGCCCCTGGCAGTTCGATCTTCTTCCCCGCATCCCGCCCAGCGCCGGTATCCGCCCGAGCTGGAGTGTGAGGTGCGCGAGCTGTGCCGGGCCAATGAGCTCCTCAAGGCGGCCTCCGTGCTGCGCGCAGCGCGCACGCCTTTCAGGCGTCCGGGATCCAGTTGCCGTGGAAGCCGAGGGGCACGCGTACGGGCAGGTGGACGCGGGCCACGGGCGGCCCGGTGAAGTCCTGTGCCGACAGGATCACCAGGTCCGAGGCGCCGCGCTCGGGATCGGCGACGTAGGCCATCAGGTAACCGGCGTCTTCCGCGGCCTCGTGCGGGTCGGCGTTGGGGTCCGCGGCGAAGGCGGCCTCGCCGACGGCGGCGTCCCGCGCGAATGAGTGCACCTCCGTCGTGCCCCGCACCAGGTCGTGTTTGACCAGTGCGTTGGTGAACGCGTCGTCGGGGTGCGGGCCTTCGGGGACGAACCGCATGCCGTACACCGGGGTCACGGCGGAGTAGCCGTACTGGTGCGGGCGGGAGGCGTAGGCGTCGTTCACGCGCGGGAAGTCCTGCGCCCGGTCGTCCACGCACCGCTGCTCCAATGTGCCTGCGCGCAGGTCGATGCGCCAGCGGTCGAGCCTGGGCTTGATGCCCCCGGGGTCGGTGACGTCCACGGGCCCCTCGGCGGCGATCAGGTCCACCGTGATGGTCGAGCCGTCGTCGTAGGCGTTGAGGACGTGGCTGACGTAGAAGGGCTCGGCCGGGAACCAGCGGACCTGCCCGCCCGCCCGGGGCAGGACGCCCACGTGAGCCTGATGCGCAGGGTTCCAGCGGAAGCGCATCGCCTCCATGGCGAAGGTGAGCGGGATGTCGAAAACAACCACGAAGTTCTCCGACAGCGCGAAGTCGTGGAGGAACGGCAGGTCCCCGGGCAGCGGAAGGTCGGCGACCCGGGCGACCGTCCCCGCCGGGTCGGTGACGATGTGCTGGGCGAACGGGCGGCCCAGCACGTACGCCACCGAGTGCAGGTCGCCGGTGCGCGGATCGGCTTTCGAGTGGGCGTTGGCGCTGGACCCCTCGGGCGTGGCACCCATGGGGCACTCCCCGATCGTGTCGAGTTCGTAGCCGAGTTCGTGCGGCAGTCCGCCCGCCTCCGACAGGGCCAGGGTGCGTCCGGCGTGACGGAGCACGTGGATGTTCGGGGAGGGCGGCAGGAACGCGGGCGGCTGCAGTCCGCGCTGCATCCTGTCCAGCGCGTCGGAGACCTCCGCCGAGCGGACCCAGCGGTTGCGGTACCACTCGGCCCGGCCGTCGCGGATCCGCACGCCGTGCACCATGCCCGCGCCGAAGGCCCAGAAGTGCGTGGCAGGGTCTTCCACGCCGAGCGGGTTCGGGCCCAGCCGCAGGTAGCGGCCGTTCAGGTCGGCGGGCAACCGCCCGGTCACGGGCAGGTCATAGGCGGTGACCTCCTCCTTCACGGGAGCGAAGGGCCCGTGAAGGTAGCGGTCGTCGTGGTTCATGCTCACCTCGGGAGTTTCGTTGTACGGTGTACGAAACGAGACGGTACACCGGCCGGAGACACGTCATGGGCGACCGGCAATGATGTGCTAGGCCAGCAAAATGGTCACTCAGCAGGCGTGGGACGGCGACCGCCCGGCCGTCGCGGCCGGTTCGCCACTGTCCTAGTACAGGAAGGGAACGCGATCGACCATGCGGCGAACCGGAAGCGGCTCTGCCCCGCCCTACCTGCGGATCGTGAAGGAGATCGAGCGGCGCATCGACTCGGGCGCGTTGCGGCCCGGCGACCGCGTCCCCTCCATCAGGCAGGCCGCCGCACGATGGGGCGTCGCCACCGCGACCGCCGCCAAGGCGCTGGACACGCTGCGCCGACAGGGCCGGGTGGTGGCCGTCCCCCGCGTGGGCACCGTCGTCGCCGAACCCGCCCCCGCATCCACGCCCCGCTCCGGGGCCGGGGCTGTGACCGGGCGGGCGCGCCGGGAGCGGCGCGCAGCGGCGACCGGCCGGAACGACGAGCGCGAGCGGGTCGTGCGCGCCGCCATCGTCCTCGCCGACGCGCAGGGCTTCGAGGCGGTGTCCATGCGCGGCATCGCGGTGACGCTCGGCATGCCCACCATGTCGCTGTACGGCCTGGTGCGCGGCAAGGAGGAACTGGCCGCGCTCATGGCCGACACCGTGTTCGGCGAACTGGAGCTGCCCCGGACGCCTCCTGCGGGCTGGCGGGCCCACCTGGAGCTCGCGGCGCGTCTGCAATGGCGCCTCTATCTGCGCCACCCCTGGTTGCCCCGTCTCATGTCGCTCACCCACCCGCAGCCGCTGCCCAATCTGCTCAGGTTCGGCAACTGGGGCATGAGCCCCATACTCGGGCTCGGCCTGGACCCCGAGACGGCCCGGATCGTGTGGTGGGCGGTGGCCAACCACGTCAGGGGAACGGCCACGAATCTGGAGGCGCAACGCGACGCGGAACAGCACACGGGGTTGTCGCCCGACCAGTGGTACACCGCCCACCTGCCGTCCCTGCACGCCGCGCTCTCGACGCCCACGGCGCCGATCGACGACCGGCTGGGATTCGACCTGACCGCGTTCTTCGAGGCCGGGCTGCGGCTCCTGCTGGATGGGGCCGCGGTCCAGATCGGACGACAGCACCGGACGTAGCGGGGCGTCACCGGTGATCAGGCGGGGTTGCAGAGCAGGTGCCTAACGGCGTAGCAGAGTCATACCCAGGGCGACCTGAGCCGGTTCCAGCGAGGTTTTGCCGTCCTCGATGTCCCACAACGCGTTCTGCAGGATGCGGCCAAGCGTCCACCCGGTCGCCCGCTGCCGGTCCAGGCCGAGCACTTCGGTCAGGAGGTCGAAACGGCGCAGGACCGCGCGGGTCACGTCGCCGGTCGCCACCACCGCCTCCTCCCATCGGCTGTCCAGCGCCGGCCACAAGTCGAACCCGGGGTCGCCGGCCAGCGGTTCGGGGTCGATGGCCAGCCATGGTTCCCGTCGCCCGGCGAGGATGTTGTCGTAGTGCAGGTCCCAGTGCAGCAGGCGGTCACCAGGTTCGCCGATCAATTCGGCCACGGCGGACGCACAGGTCCGTACCAGTTGCTGCTCGGCCGGGTCGCGCAACGCCCGTACAGCGCGTGGCGCCTGGTCCAGCATGGCGGCGGCGATGTCGGCCAGGCGCCGCAGACCGGGTGGGGCGGGCACCGCGACCAGGCGGGCCATCAGCTCGGCGAGGATCTGCATGGCGGCATGGTCGTCGACCACCGATGACAGCGGCCGGGCTGTGTCCAGTCGTTCCAGCAACATGGTGCCGGTGTCCGGGTCGTGGTCGAGCAGGTGCACCGCACCGTTGCCGTTCCATGCCCGCAGACCGGGCACGGCGCCGGCGTTGTCTTCGCTTGCCTGCTGGAACTTCAGCACGGCGGGCACACCGTCTGCGCGGATCACCGGCAGCACGAGCGAGGCCATGCCGTGCTCCGCGGGGCCGTCCGGCCGCAGCGTCCAGCGGTCCAGCATCTCCGCGGCCAGCCGGGGCAAGTCGGCGATCCAGGCACGGGCGGACGCGTTGTTCCCGCCGTACGACGCGGCGAACGCGTCGGGGACGTCGATGGGGATCGACGTGCTCATCTCAAGTACCTCCTTCGTGGGTTCCGGGTTGTTCGGGATACGAAGGAGGTCCTTGGGGGTGCCCGGCTTCCGGGCTGGCGTCAAAGCATGCTTCCACCCTAGCCGAACACGATCACGTTTGGCGCTGGCGGTGTGGGCGGTTGCGGGGGTTGCGCATCGCTGAGCGGCAGCATTGCCGGCCGTCGAACACCGCCCGGGGCCGGTACAGCCCGACCTCGGCTGAGGAAACGTGCACCGATGCGCCCTGCCCGGTGATGCCCCCTGCCTGCCTTGCCTGTTGTGCCAAGCGCTCAGAGCGCCTCGAACGGGCCAAGGGCCGTCCGTTGTTTCTTCTTCCGTAATCCGGGACTTCCTGAAGGCCGATTTTCCGGCAGGCCAGTCCAAGCCATCCGCAAGTCTCCTCCAAGGAAACCGTGGGATCTTGATTCCGATCGATCGGACGAGAAAAGGGGAAACCGTGCTCTTACGTTCTAGACCCGGGGCTCTTCTGTCTGTGGCGGGCCTTGTCGGGTCACTGATTCTTGTCAACGCGAACCCGGCGAGCGCCGCCGCATCCCAGCTCGGATTCGGCCTCACCCTGTATGTCCACGACGTGGACGAGGAGGGGACCTGGAGCAACGGCGACGAGGTCTTCATCAATGTCGTGCACAATGGATTTCCTCGGCGTTATGCCCCCACCGACGGCACGATCGATGTCAACGAATCCGACGAGGGCGGAATAGTCGACCTCCAGTCCTCATACCCCCTCACCTACGACGTGGGCAGCGAAATAACGATCCAGGTTTGGGAGGATGACACTTCCGGGGACGACCTCCTCGCCCAGAGCAAGGTCACGGTCCAGTGCAACAACCAGTTCGGTGGGGTCACCCCACTAAAGGATCGGAAGTACTATCACTACTCGTTCGAGGGCAGGATCCACTGCTGACCTTGACCGGTCATCGATGTTGCACGGCGCACTCCCTCGATCCCGGTTCAGGGGAGTGAAGGACGGGCACCAGATGCACCGCCCGACCCTCGCACGCGGAGGCTGCGGAGAAAAGCCCCGCGGAGTTCTACCCGGATCAAGGTGTCTCAGCCCAGCAGCTCCAGCACCCGCCGCGCCTGGCGCTCGCCAGCACACCGCCCGCGCCGCAGTCGGGAGGGCGCGCCGTCTGGGCGTGGGCCTTGGCCGGTGCGGCGGCCGTCCCCCCTCCTCCCGGCGCCGGGGGAACCATCGCCAGCACGGAGGCCGGGATCGCGGTGCGCAGGCGGGTCACGGCCCTGGCCAGCGCGCCCACCTGGCCGCCGGTGAGCACCCGGCCGCGCAGCGGCACCCCGTCCAGGCGCGACATCACCACCCGCGGCGGGAGTGCGGTCAACTCCGCGCGCACCGGCACGGCCGCCAGATCCGGCGCGTGCTCGTTCAGCAGCGTGAGCAGCTCCCACTCCCGTCGCGGCTCACCGCGATCCCAGGACGCATACGTCTTGATCACCACATCGCCGTCGAACACGACGCCGTGAGTGCTGAATCGGCCGGTCATGTCACCTCCCGCTGCGCGTGATATCCGGCGTGGCCCAGAGAGAGAACGAGCGGGTTCAACCCGAGCCCGCAAGCGGCGGGCCGCTTGCGGCCCGGCCGGTCATCGCCGCGCCGGAGCCGACAGCAATCCACTGTCGCCGAGCACTCGCTGTACGGTCACCTCCAGGGAGCTGTCTTGGCCGATGATCGTCTCCCACCCGCCCGGCAGCAGGTCCCGCTCCCGATACCACTGGCGCATCTCGGCCTCGCCGTACTCGGCAGCCTGCGGCTTTGTGGCGTGCCGCCGCAGCGTCTCGGTGAACGCGATATCGAAGTAGTAGCCGTGGGTGGCGCCGCGGTGGTCACTGCGCAAGGCCTGCAGCATGTTCCCATAGCGGTCGGCGAACAGAATCCCCTCGAGCAGGACGTGGTAGCCGTGATCGAGTGAGTACCGGACGATCGTGTCGATCAATCCGATGTTGGCTGCGCCAGCCCGATCGGGCTCTTTCAGGATGTCGCGGCGGATGACGTCCTGGCCGACCAGGGCCAGACCGCGGCCGTAGGCCTCCCGCACCGCGCGGGCCACGCTACTCTTCCCCGCCGCTGAATTCCCGCGAAAGATGATCAAGGAAGTTGAGGTCGAGCCGGTGCGCACCACGCCAGCCTACGGGTGAACCTCACCGGCCAGACCGGTTTCACCGGCGGCGCGGAGCCGTCCAAGACGTTGATCGATGTGGCCACCACCGCGTTCACCCGGGTGGGAGCCCTCGGGTGACGGAGCGTCGTTCCTCACCACCAGTAGACGGGGTAGCGCGGTGTCATCCCGCTGCGCCCGACGAGTGCGCCGACGACCACCAGAACGACGGACGCGGCGGTGAGCGCCGGCAGGAACGGGACCGGGGCCGGTTGCTGGGTGACCACGATCACCGCAGTGGCCGCGGCGGGCGAGTGCGGCGTACGGGCCAGGGCCATGACCCCCAGGGCCAGGCCTCCGGCGAGGGCGGCGGCCCAGGCGGAATGGCCGGCGACGGGCAGCACGGCGAATCCGGTGAGCGCCGACAGCACCTGACCGCCGATCACGCTCCGTGGCTGCGCCAGTGGCAGGGCCGGTGCACCGAAGATCAGGGCCGCGCTGGCGGCGAGCGGGGGGATCAGCCAGACCTGGTGCAGCAGAGTGCCGAGCGCGGCCAGGGCGATCAGTGCGATCGTGGAGCCTGCGGTGGCCGCGGCGATGATCGCCGTCTTCTGCCGGGCAGGTGCCCCGCTGGTGCGGGCCTGCCGCGCAGGCGCCGCGGTGAGCTGGTCGGACATCGGCTTTCCTCGTCGAAGTGAGCTGTCGGTGAAGCGGATGGAGGTGCTCGTGCGCACCGCTGCGGCATCGCCGAAAACGGCGGCGGCGCCGGATGATGTGGCCGAGGTGGCTCACCGGTCAGCCGAGGTGGCTCACCGGTCAGCCGAGGTGGCTCACCGGTCAGCCGAGGTGGCTCGCCGGCGGCCAGTCGATGTCGACGTCGGCCACCGTCATTTCTAACGGATGATCCATTTTCTTTGCGTTAGAAGCATGGCACATGCCTCTAACGGACACAAGTCGGATTTACCGTTAGAAGGTGGGGGTGGGGGAGTTTGGGGGCGGTGCCGCCTCACGCGGGTGGCAGTCGGCCGATGGCCACCCGCCGGGGATCTCCTCAAGCCGCGTTTCTCAGCCTTTGACCCTGGAGGCGGCAAGATGCGGACGTCTACCGAGGTCGATGCGACCATCGCGAGTCGGCCCGGGCCTGGTGCGGGCGAACTGCTGGAGCCGACGCTGGCCAGTCTTGAGATCGAGGAGCCCAGGTAACCGCTGGCGGGCATCGGATCGTTCGTGCCGGCGGGAAGGCGGGGCGGTCCCCCGCGGTGCGCGCGGACCGCCTCGCGAGCCGCTAGAGCGGCTTATTCGTTACATCCAGGATCTTGCGGGAGAAGATCCGGTCGAAGAGATTGACGGCAGTTGTCAAATCTCCATCGGCTTTCGGAGCGACCCTCGATGAACAGATGGAAGAGCCTCCTGCTCGCCGTGGCGGTGGCCGTACCCCTCAGTGCCCTGCCCATGGCGACCGTCCCCGCCGCGTCCGCGGCCTCCTCACCCCAGCCGTCCGCGACCCCCTCACCGGCCCCTCCCGGGCCGATCGAGAACAACGAGACCCAGCCCGTCTACTCCCGCGCCGACGCCCTGATCGAGACCGTGTTCGTGGAGCTCGCCGGGACCGACAGCGACGCCGACGGCCGCCCCGACCGGGTCGCCGTCGACATCATCCGGCCCAAGGAGACCGCCACCGGGCTGAAGGTCCCGGTCGTCATGGAGGCCAGCCCCTACTACGCCGGCGGCAACGACGTGGACAACCACGTCGTCGACCTCGACGGCTCCGACCCGGCCGGCATGGAGTACCGCCGCAACAAGTTCCGCGAGCTGCAGGACGAGATGTTCGGCCAGGACGACAACCCGGCCGCCCGCGCCGCCTCCGCGCCCTTCCGCGGCTACTACGACAACTACTTCGTGCCGCGCGGCTACGCGGTCGCGCTGGTGGAGAACGTCGGCTCGGGCCGCGCCACCGGCTGCCCGACCACCGGTCTGCCGAACGAGACCGCCGGGCCCAAGGCCGCGATCGACTGGCTCAACGGCCGCGCCAGGGGATTCGACGCGGCGGGCAACGAGGTGCGGGCCGGCTGGTCCACCGGGAACGTCGGCATGATCGGCGTCTCCTACAACGGCACCCTGCCCAACGCCGTCGCCGCCACCGGTGTCCAGGGACTGAAGACCATCGTGCCGATCGCCGCCATCTCCTCCTGGTACGACTACTACCGCGCCAACGGCGGCGTGGTGGCCCCCGGCGGCTACCAGGGCGAGGACGCCGACGTGCTCGCCCGCTACGTCCTGACCAGGGAGGACGGCCAGGAGGTCTGCGGCGCGCTGATGGACGCCATCGAGCGCGATCAGGACCGCGTCACCGGTGACTACTCGCGCTTCTGGCACGAGCGCAACTACCTGCCCGACGTGCGCAAGGTGCGGGCCAGCGTGTTTTTGGTGCACGGCCTCAACGACTGGAACGTCAAGACCAAGCAGGCCGTCCAGTGGTGGGACGCGCTGGCCGAGCGGGGCGTGCCGCGCAAGATCTGGCTGCACCAGGGCGCGCACTTCAACCCCTTCAACTTCGCCCGGCGCAACGCCGAGTGGCTGCGCCAGCTGCACCGCTGGTTCGACTTCCACCTGTACGGCCTGCGCAACGGCATCCTGGACGAGCCGCAGGCCGACGTGGAGTACGCGCCCAACCAGTGGGCCCAGCACGCGACCTGGCCGCTGCCCGGCACCCGCGACGTCCGCCTGCGCATGAGCGCCGGATCCGGCGGCCAGAACGGCACGCTGGGCTTCGACCGCGGCCGCGGCCACGCGGTGGAGTCCTTCACCGACCAGAGTGCGCGCACCGCCGAGCAGCTCGCCGAGAACACCGCCGCCGCCGACCCCAACCGCCTGGCCTACCTGTCGGCCCCGCTGACCAGGGACGTCCGCCTGTCCGGCACCCCGGAGGTCGCGGTCCGGGCGGCCTTCTCCGGCGGACGCTCGCCGTACCTGACGGCGCTGCTGGTCGACTACGGCACCGACGCCCGCGCCTACGGCCAGGTGGTCTACGGGCCCGACCCGGTCTGCTACGGCCAGGGCGTCCCCGGTGACACCGGCTGCGCCCGGCTGGCCGAGCACGTCACGACCACGGCCCCCTACAAGATCATTACCAGGGGCTGGCTCGACGTGCGCAACCGCCACTCCGACTCCCGCACCGAACTGCTGCGCGAGGGCCGCTTCTACGACTTCGCCTTCGACCTCCAGCCGAACGACTACGTCATCAAGGCCGGGCACCGGATCGGCGTCGTGCTCATCTCCACCGACCGCGACTTCACCCTGCGCCTGCCCGCCGGGACCCGGGTCGAGGTCAAGCCGGGCGACAGCTCGGTGACCCTGCCGCTGGTCGGCGGGCGGCGGGCGCTGGGCTGACCGGGGCGATCCGCCGGTTCCCGATCAGCCCGGGAACCGGCGGATCGCCCCCGGGGCGCCGCGCAGGGTCCCCGGGACTTCCCGGATCTTGACTGGTGCCCGGCACGCTGGTGTAGTGGCTGCGATATGCGCCGTTCAGAGAGCTGGAAGACGGAGCGACGGCGCCGCTGGGGGCCGCTCGCCCTGACCGCCGCCGCCCTGCTCGCGGTCGGGCTCGCCGCGAGCTGGGTCCGCCATGGAGGCGGGTTCGCACTGGGGGGCGGGCTGGACCTCGGAATCGACCTCGGGCGTCCCAGCCCGCCCCCGGCCGCTCCCGGACCGGGTGATCCCCGGCCCGCCGGGGACGAGGCGATGGGGGAGTTCGGCTTCTGGACCGTGGTCGTCCTCGGCGCCGCGCTCGCCGCACCGGTGATCGTCATGCTGGTCAGGATGCTCCTCCGCACCGGGGAGGAGTCCCCGGCGCCCGCCGTACCCCCGCTCCCGGACGGACCGGAGGAGACGGTGCGGCAGATGCGCGAGGCGCTCCGGGCAGGGCTGGCCGACCTCGACTCCGAGGACGACCCGCGCCGCGCCGTGATCGCCTGCTGGCTCCGGCTGGAGCGCGCCGCGGCCCGGGCGGGAACCCCGCGCGAGGCCGCCGACACCCCCGCCGACCTGGTCTCCCGGCTGCTGTCGGCGCACCGGGTGGGAGCGGCGGCGCTGGAGCGGCTCGCCGCCGCCTACCGCCGGGCCCGCTACAGCCCGCACGAGGTGGACGGCTCCCTGCGGGAGACGGCCCGGCGGGCGCTGGCCGAGGTGGACGCGGAGCTGGGGCCGTGACCGGAGAGCCGGGTTGTGACCGGGGGGCTGGGGCGGCGACCGGGGAGCCGGGGCCGTGACCGGGCTGATGTGGCACGCCGGCGTGCTGGCGGTGGCCGCGCTGGCGGCTCTCCTCCTGCTGCGCCGGATCCCCGGCGGCGGCCCCCGCCCGCCGGTCTCCGCGCCGGAGCCGCCCACACCACCCGAGCAGACACTCACGGAGATCCGCTGGTGGGAGCGTCGGCTCGCCTTCGCCTACGACGACCCCGGCAAATACCCCTCGCTCGTCCGCGACCGGCTCGCCGACCTGGCCGCCGAGCGGGTGCGTCTGCGGCACGGGGTGACCGATCCGGGACGGGCCCGGGAGATCCTCGGTGACGACCTGCACACCCTGATCACCGCCCCCCGGGCGGAGATCCCGACCCGCGCCGAACTGGCCCGCCTGATCGCGCGTATCGAGGAGATATGACCATGGAACCCGCAGAGGCCGGCAGGCACGCGCGCGAGGTGCTCGACCGGGTCGGCACCGTCGTGGTCGGCAAACGCGAGGCCCTGGAACTGGTGCTGTCCGGGATCCTGGCGGGCGGTCACGTCCTGCTGGAGGACTTCCCCGGCCTGGCCAAGACCCTCACCGCCCGCTGTTTCGCGCAGACCCTCGGCCTGGACTTCACCCGGCTGCAGTTCACCCCCGACCTGCTCCCGGCCGACGTCACCGGCTCCTTCCTGTACAACCAGCGGGAGGGCGACTTCGTCTTCCGGCGCGGCCCGGTCTTCACCGACCTGCTGCTCGCCGACGAGATCAACCGCACCCCGCCCAAGACCCAGGCCGCGCTGCTGGAGGCCATGCAGGAACGCCAGGTCAGCGTCGAGGGCGTCACCCACCGGCTCCGGACGCCCTTCCACGTGCTGGCCACCGCCAACCCGATCGAGTACGAGGGCACCTACCCGCTGCCGGAGGCGCAGCTCGACCGGTTCCTGCTGCGGGTCTCCTTCGGCTACCCCTCGCCGGAGGAGGAGCAGACGATGCTCCGGCGCCGCATGACCCGCCGGACCGAGGAGACCGTGCTGGAGCCCGTCGTCGACGCCGCGACCCTCGCCGCCATGCAGGACACGCTGGAGGACGTGGCCGTCGAGGACACGGTCGGCCGCTACATCGTGGACATCGTCTCCGCCACCCGGGACCACCCGCAGATCCAGGTCGGAGCGTCCCCGCGCGGCTCGCTCGCCCTGCTGCTGACCGCCCGCGCCCGCGCCGTCCTCGACGGCCGCGACTACGTCGTCCCCGAGGACGTCAAGCGGATCGCCCCGGCCGCCCTGTCCCACCGCCTGAGCCTCCGCCCGGAGATGTGGCTGCGCCGCGTCGATCCCGCCGGGATCGTCGAGGAGATCTGCGCCCGCGTCCCCACGCCCGCCTCCGACCACCTGCCCACCTACACCGGTTCCTCCTCATGAGGCCCACGGGGTGGGTCACGACGGCGGCGTTCCGTCGCGCGGCCGTCCTGCCGGCCGCGCTGTGCCTGCTGGCGGTGGCCCTGGGTCGGCCGGACCTGCTGGCCGTCGCCGTGCCGTTCGCGCTGGGCACCCTCCTGTCGCTGCGCTCCCGGCCCGCCCGCGCCCCGGAGACCCTCCTGACCCTGACCGGGGACACCGTCACCGAGGGCGGCACGCTCACCGGGGCGGTCACCGTGGCCGCCGACCCGGGGACGATCTGCGTGGTGGTCCCGGCGGCCGACCCCGCGCTCGGCGTGGAATCCCGCCCCGTGGTCGCCGGGGTCCCCGCCGGGGTTTCCGCCCGAGTCACCGCAGTCGCCGGGACCACCGGGACCGCCGGGACCGCCGGAACCGCCGCTGAGACCGGCGGGCCGGCCGGAGCCGCGAGGACCGCCGCGGTGCCGCTGTCCGGCACCGCCCGGCGCTGGGGCGTGCACACGTTCGGGCCGGTCCGCGTCCGGGTGTTCGCCTGCGACGGGCTGCTGGAGTTCCCCGAGCAGACACCGCCGCCGAAACTCGTACGGGCCCTGCCCGCCGCCGAGCCGTACTCCTCCCGCACCCCGGTGCCCCGCCCCGGCGGGATATCGGGCCTGCACCGCTCCCGGCGGCCGGGTGACGGGGGAGAACTGGCCGGGGTCCGGCCCTACCGGCCGGGGGACCGGCTGCGCCGCATCGACTGGCGGGTCACGCTGCGCGCCCGCGAGCCGTACGTGAACGCCACCCAGCCCGACCGCGACGCCGAGATCGTGATCCTCCTCGACGTGCTGCGTGACGTGGGCGGCGGGCCGGGCGCCCCCGGCGTGCTGGACGCCGCGGTCCGGGCCGCCGCGGCGATCGCCGGGCACTACACGCACCAGGGGGATCAGGTCTCGCTGGTGGAGTTCGGCCCCCGGCTGCGGCGGCTGCGCCCCGGCACGGGCCGCCGGCACCACCTGGCCCAGCTCGCCTGGCTGACCGAGACCAGGCCCATGCCCGGCGGGCAGGAGGCCCTCGGCGACCGGCTGCTGGCCATCGGGATGCTCCCGCCCGGAGCTCTGATCGTCATGCTCACCCCGCTGCTGGACCCGCGCAGCGCCACCGCGCTGGCCGTCCTCGCCCGGGCCCGGCGCGCGGTCGTCGCGGTCGACACCCTGCCGGAGGGGCTGCCGCTCCGGTCCACCGGCGAGTGGGCCGAGCCGGCCGAACGCATCTGGCGGCTGGAGCGCGACAACACCGTCGGCCGCCTGCGGGAGGCCGGTGTGCCGGTCGAGCCCTGGCGCGGTTCGGGGAGTCTGGACGCGGTCCTGCGCGACGTGGCCCGCGCCGCGGCGGTGATGCGATGAACCGCCCCGGCGACGACGCCCTCCCTCCGCCCGGCGGCGCCTCCTCTCCGCCCGGAGGCGACGGCCGCGGGGCCGGGCGCGTGCAGCTCCACTGCCTGGTCCTGCGGGCGCTGGTGTGGGCGGCGGGGACGGCCGTCCTGCTCGTCGCCATGCCGCCGGACTACCGGGCCGGGCCGGTGATGCCGCTGCTGGCGGTCCTGCTCGGCCTGCTCACCGCCGCCGACCCGGACGGCGGATGGGTGCCGGCGACGCAGGCGGTCACCGTGGTGGCCTGGCTGCTGACCACCCTGGTGTACGGCTACGCCCCGTCACCGGCCATGGGCCTGCTCATCGGCCTGCTGCTCTACCTCCACCACGGCATGGCCGCGATCGCGGCCCGGATCCCGGCCTCGGCCCGCGTCCCGGCGACGCTGCTGGCGCCGTGGCTGGCCAGGACAGGGGCGGTGACCGTGGCCTCGGCCGCCGTCTGCCTCGCCCTGGCCGCGATCACCGGTGCGGCGGGGAGCGCGGTCCCGGCCGCGGTGGCGGTCGTCCTGGGGGCCGCCGGAGCCCTGACCCTGGCCCGCGTGCTGCGGGACGCGGCCCGCTGACGGGCGGCCGTACCCCGCCGTGCTCCCGGCCGGAGCCGCCGGGAGCGACCCTGAGGGGTGACCCTGGCTTGTCCCTGACTTCGGCCCGCGCGCCTGCCGTACGGCCCGGCGGGCGCATACCGTGGAGACATGGGACGAATTCTGCTGATCGTGGCGGCCGTGGTGATCGCCTTCATGCTGCTCGGCTCGGTTCTGGGCTTCCTGTTCGGCCTGCTCAAGTGGGCCCTGATCATCGGCCTGGTGGCCGTGGTCGTCATGGGCGCGGCCAGGCTCTTCCGCCGGTCCTCCAGCGTCCGGGACTGAGACGGCCGGGACTGGGGCATCCGGGATCGGGTGGCTCTCCGCGCCGGTTCGCCTTCCGTGCGGGGTCACTCTCCGTGCAGGGCGTGGGCCGGTTCCAGGGCCGCCCACTCCTGGCGGCGCGCCTCGGCCACGACGATGGCGGCGGCCACCCCGACGTTGAAGGAGCCGACCCGTCCGACCTGGGGGATGTAGCACACGGCGTCGGCGGCCTCCAACAGCGCGGGTGAGCAGCCGTGGTCCTCGCTGCCGACCACCAGGCACACGTCGCCGGAGAGGTCCGCCTCGTGCAGCGGTACGGCGTCGCCGGTCAGCTCCACCGCGACCACGCGGAAACCGGCCGCCTTGGCGGCCCGCACGGCCTCCACCACCGGGACCGGCTCGTCCCAGGTGACCAGCCGGTCGGTGCCGAGGGCGGTCTTCTGGGCCTTGGGGTTGGTCGGGGGAGTGGCGTTGCCGGCCAGCCAGATGTGCTCCACTCCGAAGGCGGCGGCCGTACGGAAGATGGAGCCGACGTTGAACGGCCCGGTCACCGACTCCACGATCAGGGCCAGCCGGCCCTCGGTGTTCCGGCGCCAGGTGCGGTTGAGCCGCTTGACGTCGGTCGGCCGCAGCTGCCTGCGCGGGTTGGTGGTCATCGGTGCCTCAGCGCTCCTCGTTCGTTCTTCCTGGATCCATGGCCGGCTCTCCGCCCGGGACGGGCCGCCCGCCGCGTCACGGCGCCGGATCCGCCGCCTCGCGCGCCCGGACCTCGATGATCCGGTAGGACGACCGGGAGGCCGTACGGCTCGCGGGCCATCCCTGCTCGTTCAGCCAGCGCTGCAGGGAGTCGGAGCCCAGGTGTCTCTGCACCACCAGGTAGGCGGCGCCGTCCGGGGTGAGGCGCGACAGCCAGCGGGTCAGCATCTCGTGCAGGGCGGCCTTGCCGATGCGGATCGCGGGGTTGGACCAGATGACGCGGAACCTGACCTCGGGCGGGACCTCGTCGGCATGCACTGACCTTACTTTGTCAAGGCCGGCGGTCCGTGCATTCCGCGCACACAGCTCCACGGAACGGCGGTTGACGTCCACCGCCCAGACCGTCGCCCGGGGGGCCCGCGAGGCCAGGGTCAGCGCGATGGGGCCGTACCCGCATCCCAGGTCGAGCAGGTCGCCCTCCGGCGGGGGAGGCGGCACGCTCTCCAGCAGGATCCGCGTGCCCTGGTCGACCCGCTCGGGGGAGAACACCCCGCTGTCGGTTTCGAGCTTCAGGTGCAGGTCGGGGAGGACGAGCGTGACCGAGCCGGGACGGCTGGCGGTCGCGGGACGCTCCTCGAAGTAATGTGCCACCCGCCTATTGTCGCGTCTCCGCCGCGCCGCTCCGCACGCCGGGAAAACCGGATGCGCGCGGCCCGTGAAGGTGCCTAGGATCGGCGCCATGGCTACGCCCCGTACTTCCTAGCTGGACGACCAGGTCTCGCGTCATCCCTGTGTCCTCCAGTAACTACGGAGCGTAATCGTAATGATCACTGTTGTCGACGTCGACGTGCGCGTCGGCGCCCGTCTCCTGCTCTCCCGGACCGCCTTCCGCGTCGCCCCCGGCGACAAGATCGGCCTCGTCGGCCGCAACGGCGCCGGCAAGACCACGTTGACCCGGATCCTGGCCGGAGAGACCCTGCCCGCCGCGGGCACCGTCAGCCGGGTGGGCTCGGTCGGCCACCTCCCGCAGGACCACCGCACCGGCGACCTCGGCGGCACCGCGGCCGACCGGATCCTGTCCGCCCGCGGCCTCGACCGGGTCGTCCGCGACCTGCGCGCCGCCGAGGCGGCGATGGCCTCCGGAGAGGACGCGATCGAGAAGGCGATGCGCGCCTACGCCCGCGCCGAGGCCGAGTTCCAGGCCCGCGGCGGGTACGCGGCCGAGGCCGAGGCGGCGCGGGTGGCCGCCGGGCTGGGCCTGCCCGAACGGGTGCTGGCCCAGCCGCTGGGCACCCTGTCCGGCGGGCAGCGGCGCCGGGTCGAGCTGGCCCGCGCCCTGTTCGCCGGGCATGACACGCTGCTGCTCGACGAGCCCACCAACCACCTCGACGCCGACTCGATCGGCTGGCTCCGCGGCTTCCTCGCCGCCTACCCGGGCGGGCTGGTCCTGATCAGCCACGACACCGGCCTGCTGGAGGCGTCCGTCAACCGCGTCTTCCACCTCGACGCCGACCGGGCGTGCCTCGACGTCTACAACCTCGGCTGGCGGGCGTACCTGGCCCAGCGCGAGACCGACGCCCGGCGGCGCAGGCGGGAGCGGGCCAACGCCGAGCGCAAGGCGGGCACGCTGCTCGCCCAGGCCGACAGGATGCGGGCCGGGGCCAACACGGCGGTCGCGGCGAAGAACATGGAGCGCCGGGCGCGGCGCATGCTCGCCGTCACCGAGCCCGAGCGGCGCGCGGAGAAGGTCGCCAGGATCCGCCTGCCGGAGCCCGCCCCGTGCGGCCGGACCCCGCTCGCCGCGACCGGCCTGACCAAGTCGTACGGCTCGCTGGAGGTGCTCACCGGTGTGGACCTGGCCGTCGACCGGGGCAGCCGGGTCGTGGTCCTCGGTCTCAACGGCGCCGGGAAGACGACCCTGCTGCGGATCCTGGCCGGCCGGGAGCGGCCCGACGCCGGTCTCGTCGTCCCCGGGCACGGGCTCAGGCTGGGCTACTACGCCCAGGAACACGAGACGCTCGACGCCGGCCGTACGGTCCTGGAGAACCTGACCTCGGCCGCGCCGCAGCTGGCCGACGGCGAGGCCCGGCGCGTGCTGGGGGCGTTCCTGTTCTCCGGCGACGACGCGGCCAAGCCCGCCGGGGTGCTGTCCGGCGGGGAGAAGACCCGGCTGGCCCTGGCGATCCTGGCCTGCTCCGGCGCCAACGTGCTGCTGCTGGACGAGCCGACCAACAACCTCGATCCGGCCTCCCGGCGGGAGATCCTCGACGCGATCCGCGCCTACCGCGGAGCGGTCGTGCTGGTCACCCACGACGAGGGCGCGGTCGAGGCGCTCCGGCCGGACCGGGTGCTGCTGCTGCCCGACGGCGCCGAGGACCTGTGGAACCCCGGCTACGCCGACCTGGTGTCGCTCGCCTGACACGGCCGCACGGCGCACGGCGCACGGTGTGTCGTGCGCCCGCCGGTCCTCCCGCGTCCGCCCCGGGAACCCGCCCCGGGGCGGACGCTCGGATCCCGGCGGAGTGCATCCCCTGACAATTACATGCGAATCGCATACAATCTCGATATGGGCATCCCTGAGCGCACCGGAGCGGCCGTCGCACGCTGGCACGCGGCCGTCAACGACAAGGACCCGGCCGCCGCGCGTCTGGCCGTGTGCGATCCGATCGTGGTCAACGGGCCGAAGGGGGCCGGCTCCATCACCCCGGACGAGTTCGCCGACTGGGTCATGCGGTCGGGCATCGAGCTCCGTGCGAGATCGTGGCATCCGGTCGGCGACGGGGTGACGGTCGTCGAGCAGGACGCCCGCTGGCCCGGGGACACCGGCTGGACACCCGTGGCGACGGTCTTCCGCACCACCGGTGACCGGGTCTCCGCCGCGCTGCGCTTCCCCGATCCGCACACCGCCCTGGAGTTCGCCCGCCTCCACGCCGAACTGGCCGCGACCGAGACGCCGCCGCGCACGCCCCACGGTGATCCCGCCGCCGGGGCGGGCGCGGGCCAGGCGCTCTTCCAGTTCGTCCGGCACTGGTCACGTCGCTGGAACACCGACGGCGCCCTGGCCGAGCGCGGCAGGGACGTCCAGGTGACCGAGGCGGTCCACGCGCTGCGGGGACGGCCGCAGGTGACCGTCAACGACGTGGCGGCCGAACTGGCCGTCGACCAGTCCGGGGCGTCGCGGATGGTGGCGCACGCGGTCGAGCGGGGCTACCTCGCGACCCACCCGGCGCCTGCGGACGCCCGGTGCCGCGCCGTCAGCCTGACCGACACCGGCCTCGCCCTCCTGGAGGCCGCGCACTCCTGGCAGGAATCCGTCTTCGCCTCACTCACCCCGGACTGGACCGAAGCCGAGCGAGCGGAGTTCCACCGCGCCATGCTCCGCCTCCTCGGCCGATCCGCGGAACTGCTCACCGAGGGCAGGTGACCGCCCGGCCCCCGGCTGGGGACAGCGCTCACGGCAGGCGGGTTCCCAGCACCATGGCGAAGACGGCGAACAGCAGCCCGACCACGACCGCCGCCACGACGAACCGCTGGCTGATCTCCTGGTTGACCGTACGGTAGCCGAGGGAGGTGCCGATCTGCTCGTAGACCGACCGCAGCTCGCTGCCGGACTCCGCCTCGTAGGCGCGGCCCCCGGTGCCCTCCGACAGGGCCTGCAGCGTGGCCTTGTTCACCGGCACGTTCACGTCGCGGCCGTCGATGGAGACGGTGCCCTCCTGAGTGCCGTAGGCGATCGTGGAGACCGGCACGCGGGCGCCGACCGCCGACTCGATCGCCTCGGCGACCGAGCGACCCGAGGTGTTGTCGCCGTCGGACAACAGGATGATCGCGGCGGGCGGCGGGTTGGTCACCGCCTGCTGGTCGAAGGAGCGGATGGAGTCGAGGGAGCTGAAGACCGCCTCGCCGATGGCGGTGCCCGCCCGGGTGTTCAGGTTGCCGAGCGAGGTGACCACGGCCTGGTGGTCCGTGGTGGGGGAGACGACGACCCCGGCGGAACGCGCGAAGGCGACCAGCCCGACGTTGAACCGTTCGGGCAGGTCGGCGACGAACTTCTGGGCGGCGTCCTTGGCCGCGGCGAGCCGGCTGGGCGGGACGTCGGCGGCCTCCATCGACAATGAGACGTCCAGCGCGATGATGATGGTCGCCCGGTCCCTGGGGACCTGCACCGAGTCGGCCGGCCGGGCGGCCCCGACGATCAGCAGGCTCATCATCAGGAAGAACAGCACCGGGGCGACGTGGCGGCGCCAGCCCGGCCCGGCCGGGACCACCAGGTCGAGCAGGGGCAGGTTGGTGAAGCGCACCGCATGGCGGCGCCGTGCGAACTGGGCGGCCACGTAACCGGCCACCACGGCGGCGAGCGCGGCGAACAGCCACAACCAGGCGGGGGAGAGGAAGGTCACCGGGCCACCCCCGCCGCCGGGTGCCGGTGCGCGACGTGCGCCGTACGGCGCTGCCTCAGCACGAACTGCGCGATGTCGGCGACCCAGTCGCGATCGGTGCGCAGCACCAGGTGATCGACGCCGCAGCGGCGCAGCGCCGCGCGGGTGATCTCCCGCTGGCGGGCCGCCGCCTCCGCGTAGGCCGCGCGGACCTTCGCGGTGAGCCGGACCTGGCGGCTCCGGCCCGACTCGGGGTCGGTCAGGCTGATCAGCCCCACCGGCGGCAGTTCCAGCTCCCGCGGGTCGATCACCTCGACGGCCAGTACCTGGTGGCGGGCGGCCAGGCGGCGGACCGGTCGCTCCCAGAGCGGCTCCAGGCCGGGGTCCAGGCTGGGCCGGTTGTCCAGGAAGTCGGAGACGATCACCCGCAGGCCGCGCCGGCGCCGGGCCGCGGCCAGCGCCTCGACCGCCTCGGCCAGGTCGGGGGCGTCGGGCACGGACCGGCCCCGGGGCGCCTGCGCAAGCGAGTTGAGCAGGCCGTACAGGGCCGCGCGGCCTCCCCGGGCGGGCATCCGGTGGATGTACTCGTCGTGCAGGACGTAGGCGCCGAACCGGTTGCCGACCCGGGAGGTCAGGAACCCGATCGCGCCGACCGCGGCCACCACCAGATCCCGTTTCTCCACGGCGGCGGTGCCGAAGTCCATGCTGGGGGAGAGATCGGCCAGCACCCAGGTCTCCAGTTCCCGGTCGGCGATCAGGTCCTTGACGTGGGGGACGGACGTGCGGGCGGTCACCGCCCAGTCCATCCGCCGGACGTCGTCCTCGCCGGGGACGTAGATCCGGCTGTCCCCCGCCTCGCTGCCCGGTCCCGGGATCAGACCCTGGTACGAGCCGTGCAGCAGCCCGTCGAGCCGCCGCACGACGGTCAGTTCCAGGCGCCGGAGCACCTGCTCGGCCGTGTGCACAGCGGTTCCGGGGCGGGTGGCCGGCGTCCCCCCGCTGTGCCGGTGGCGGGGCCGAGGGCTCACCGGGGGCCCTGATTCCAGACGACCACGGGCGGCGGCACGGCGGCGAGGATCCGGCGGACCACCTCGTCGGGGTCGAGCCCGTCGGCGACGGCGTCGAAGGTGAGCATCAACCGGTGGGACATCACATCCACGGCCACGTCGCGGACGTCGTCGGGGAGCAGGTAGTCGCGGCCCCGGATCAGGGCGAGGGCGCGGCCGGCGGAGACCAGTCCGAGGGTGGCGCGGGGGCTGACACCGATCTCGATGCTGTCCTCCAGCTCGACCATGCCGTACTCGGCCGGGGAGCGGGTGGCCATCACCAGCCGGACGACGTAGTCGGCGACGAGGTGGTGCACCGAGACCTGCTCGGCCAGATCCTGCAGGGCGGACAGCCGCACGGGGTCGAGGACGGGTTCGGGGACGGGCGGGGAGACGCTCATCCGGTGCAGGATCTCCAGTTCCTCGTGGGCGCTGGGGTGGGCGACGCGGACCCTGAACAGGAACCGGTCGCGCTGGACCTCGGGGAGCGGGTACACCCCCTCGGACTCGACCGGGTTCTGGGTGGCCAGCACGACGAACGGCTTCGGCAGCGGGTGGGTCCGCCCGGCCAGCGACACCTGGCGTTCGGCCATGACCTCCAGCAGCGCCGACTGCACCTTGGCCGGGGCGCGATTGATCTCGTCGGCGAGCAGGAAGTTGACGAACACCGGCCCCAGCTCGATGTCGAACTCCTCCCGCGAGGGGTGGTAGACCCGGGTGCCGACGATGTCGCTGGGGACCAGGTCCGGAGTGAACTGGATGCGGGCGAAGCTGCCGCCCACCACGGTGGCCAGGGTCGAGGCGGCCAGGGTCTTGGCGACTCCGGGCACGCCCTCCAGCAGGCAGTGGCCCCGCGCGAGCAGTGCCACGAGCAGCCGCTCCACCATGTGCTCCTGGCCCACGATGACACGCCGGACCTCGGCCAGCGCCTCGCGCAGCAGCCCGGTATCGGTCTCGCCCGGCAGTTCTTCGGCGACGGTCATGTTGAATATTCCACCAAACGAGATGCCGCCTGACACGGCTGATCGGATCCGGATTTCCTGTCAATACCCACTGCACGTGATGTGATCACCCTCGTGGCTTTCGCCGTGGTTTTCCCCGGTGTGCTTTCATGGCAGACGTGGCCACTCCGCTCCAGTACGGTGACCCGCCTCTGCTCGGGCCCTTCGTCCTGCAGGCCCGCCTGCGCGTGGGTCCCGCCGGACTGGTCTACCTGGGGCAGGGTCCCGACGGGCGGGCGGTCTCGGTCGCGGTGCTGACCAAGGGCGCCGCCCGGGACCCGGCGGCCCGCGACCGCTTCGTCACCGCGATCAGGGAGGCCGCCGCGGGCCGGAACGGGGTCCGGGGATGGGTGGTCAGGGCGTCGCGCGGCCGTACCGCGGTGGTCGAGGGAGCCCCGCAGGTGCTCGCGATGGGGGGCGGGACCGCGCCGTGGGTCGCCACGCCGTACGAGCCGGACCGGGCGGGGGCCGAGCGGTTCCTGGAGCCGGTGCTGGTGCGCGGCACCCTGATCGGGGAACGGCACGGCCCGGATTTCGCGCCGCACTGGCTGGGTGATCGCGCGCCCGCGCTGCCCGTGCCCAGGACCGCCCCGCCGCCCACCGAGACCCGCCGGGCGGTGATCGTCGCCGCCGTGGTGCTGGCGGTCCTGCTGTCACTGCTGACCTCGATGCTCTGGCTGCTGTTCCGCGGGGAGGAGGAGCTCGACCGGTTCCCCCCGCCCCCGCCGGCGACGCTGTTCGTGCCCACCCCGCCGCCGGTCCCGATGACGCCGGTACCGCAGCAGCCCACCCCCTCCCCGTCCCCCACGGAGAGCGGGCCGGGCACACCCGGCACGGAGGACGGAGACGACGAGGCGGGCGGCGAGATCTGAGCGCCCGTGACCGGGGTGCGTTTCACAAGCCGAGGGATGCGTTTCCGGTCGGCTGACCGGGATGGTCCCGGGCTGGCCGGCCAGAGCGTGCATCGGTCTTCGGTCCGGCACACGCCCACCGGGATGAACGCGTGCCGGTTCGGTCAAGCCGGCACGCGCATCAAAGGAGCGTGAGCGCCTTGGCCACGCCCGGGTCGCGCCCGGTGGCCAGGTCGAGGGCGGTCATGGGGGCGTAGTGGTCGACCGGTACGCCGATCGTGTCGATGATTTCGCGGTCGGGGCCGAGGTGCCGGACCTTGGGCAGGATCAGGACGCTGCCGTCATCGAGGAGGTATCCCTCGCCGGGACCGGAGACGGCCCCGGCCGTGCGGGTCCCGACGAGGGTGCCCAGGGCGTTGTCCTTGACCGCCGCGCTGAAGTCATCGCAGGCCGAGGCGCACGCGCGGTCGGTGAGGACGACCAGGCGCGAGCCGAGCAGCGGGACGCTGTCGTCGGTCCGGTTGGGCACGCAGTCACCCTTGAGCGGGCAGAAGTAACTGGTGACCTTGCCGTGCGCGAACGCGCCGAGCAGCCGGGTCACCTCGCGAGGTGACCCGCCGCCGTTGCCGCGCAGGTCGAGGACCACCGCCTCCGGTTTGCTCTGCAGTTCGGCGATGACCTGGTCAGCGGCGCCTTCGTAGAATCCGGGCAGCTGGACGTAGATGGCGCCGCCGGGAAGCTTCTTCGACGTCACCTTCGGGGGCTGCCGGGTGATGGGGCCCTGTCTGAGCTCGACGGTGCGGGTCCGTCCCGTCGTGGGGCGCTTGAGCGTGAGCCGTACCGGGTCAGAGGCGAAGACGTCGATGATGCCGTGGTTGACGGTGTCCCCGATGACCGTCGGCACGCCGTTGACCTTGACCATGATGTCGCCGGGCCGGATGTCGGCCTTGGCGGCGGGGCTGCCGGGCAGGACCCGGGTGATGAACAGCGGCGGCCGGGCCGCCGGGTCGAACTGCGGGCCCTGCCCGGCCGACACGCCCACGATGCCTGTCCCGACCGGCCCGCCCTCCGGTGGCGGGGTCGGCCTGACCCAGCGGGCGTGGTTGTCGTGGAGTCCGGCGACCATGCCGGTGATTGCGGCGCGCAGCGCGGCGGGGTCACCGGTCCCCAGGACCTTCGCGAAGGCGGCCCAGTCGGTGTCGCGGTTTCCGGTCAGGGCGGGCAACCGGAGGCCGGCCCGGTCGGCGCCGCGCCGTATCAAATCCTGGGTGTAGGCGGCCAGGGCGCTCTTCAGCAGTGCCCTGGAATCCATGACCGGGCCGCTGTAGTAGTTGTCCAGCACGCAGAAGTACGCCTGCCGGAGAGTGTTCACCGAGGTCGGCGGCGCCGATTGCGGCGGTGGCCCCGTGACGGCGGCGCAGCCGGCGCCTGGGGTGGAGACCGGCTGAAGGGGCGGGGCGGACGCAGACGCGGACATGGAGCAGGCCGTCACCAGGACGGCGGCGCAGAAGGTTCTGATCATGGCCGCCAGCATGGCCGGAGGCCGGTTACACGGCGGTGAACGCCGCTGTTACCGCCATTCGTGGAGGAACGTCGGCATGCGGGTTCCGGTGGTGGGAGACGAGCGCGATCCGGCCGATCTCGTGGCGGCAGGGCTGCGTCGCCGAGGGTCACGGTGAGCACGCCGGGAAGGAACTCGGCCTGGCCTTCGAGCCGAGCATTCGATCCGGGCTCATCGCCGCGTCTCGTATCGGGTCAGCACCACGCCGCCGGGAAATGTCCGTGTCTCGACCAGCGTCAGGTTCACCCAGCTGTCCAGCGCGGTGAAGAACGGCGTGCCACCGCCCACCAGGACCGGCACGGTGACCAGCGCGTACTCGTCGATCAGCCCGGCCCGCATGGCCGCCCCGGCGAGCGTCGCGCCGCCGATGTCCATCGGGCCGCCGTCCATCGGGCCGCCGTCCCCGGCCTTGAGCCGGGCGATCTCGGCGACCGCGTCGCCGGTGACCAGGCGGGTGTTCCAGTCGACCTTGCCGATCGTCGATGAGAACACCACCTTCGGCATGTCCCGCCAGCGGCGCGCGAACTCGATCTCCGCCGGTGTGGCACCCGGCTGCTTGTCGGCGGTCGGCCAGTGGGAGCTCATCGCCTCCCACAGCTTGCGCCCGTACAGCGCCAGGCCCGTCGCGTCCACCCGGTCGGACCACCACTGGAACAGCTCGGCGCTCGGCGATGAGTCCGGTCCCTCCCCTCCGCTCCAGCCGAGGTCGCCGCCGGGCGCGGCGATGTAGCCGTCCAGGGTCACGTTCATGGCGAAAGTCAGTTTTCGCATCGTGTCAGTCTCCTGTGAGTCGATCTCACATGTACAGATGGGCACGGCGCGGGAACCTCATCGGTGCGCGGCCTTCGTCCGCAGCTGGTCTCGCGTCCGCGACCAGCGGCCCGCACGTGCGTCGCAAGATCCACGAGTACCTACCTCTACCAGCGTCGGCGCACGGTGAAGCGGTTGATACACCCATCGGTGTGAAACGTCCGCTAAGGGGTTGAACCTCACGTAACGTGAGTCCTTAGCGTCGGACCCATGGAATTCATCGTTCACGACACCCCGCGGGCCATGCTCGACCTGGTGGAGCTCCCGCTCGAACGGCGCGCCGGCGCACTGCGTGACATGCTGGCCCCGATGCGCGAGGCCGTCCCGATACCCGGCGACATCGTCGACATCCACCACCGGGGAGGCGGCTTCCGGGTCGACCGCGACGACGACCGCTACCTGCCCGCGCTGCGCCGCCTCGTCGGCGAGGACGTGCGCGGCCAGATCGAGCGCACCCTCCAGGCCGCGTGGAAGCACCTGTCCGACACGGTCCCCGGCATCAAGGGGCCGGACGCCCTGCAGGTCATGTTCGTGCTCGGCGACCCCGACGACAGGTACCTGATGGACTCCGTCGGCGGGTACTACGGCATGGGGAGCTCGCCGGGCTGGCTCTACCTGCTGGCCTGGCCGTCGGAGGACGTCATCGGCCGGATCGCGCACTGCGCGACGCACGAGTTCCACCACCAGGTGCGCTATCACAACGTCGAGTGGAACCCGGTGACCGTGACGGTCGGCGAGCACGTCGTGGCCGAGGGGCTGGCCGAGGCGTTCGTGCGCGAGCTGTCCGGCCCGCAGGCCATGGGACCCTGGTCGGCGATGGTGACCGGCCCGGAGTTCGACCGCGCCTACGAGAAGATCACCGCGGATGCGGGCCTGGCCGGGATGGCCCGCACCCCGGCCTACGTGCTGGGCGACTCGGCCGCCGGCAGGTTCGGCCAGGAGCCGGTCGGCATCCCGGACATGGCGGGGTACGGCGTGGGCCTGCGCATCGTGGACGCGCACCTGGCGGCCTCCGGTCTGACCGTGGCGGAGAGCACCGTGCTGCCCGGCGCGGAGATCCTGCGCAGCGCGGGGGTGGGCGTCCCGGCGGCTTAGTACTGCAACGGCACTTGTGTATTTACGCCCGCTTTGTGATCATCCCTGTCTCGTGAC
>NZ_BMQP01000060.1 GCF_014648175.1 Planobispora rosea | reverse complement strand
ACCGGCCGGAACCGTCGTCCACACGACCCCGCTACGACCCGCACAACGAGCCATCTACCAGGCACTTTCCATCACGCCGCCAGCCCGGGTCTCCGTCTTCGAACCAGCCTGACCCACCAACACCTGGCTGCGGAGGGCGTAGGCACACGACCCTTCCCGGCCCTACACGCGTTCCCCCAGGTCAACCTTCAATTCCGGGCTCACGTGTGACTACCAACTGCGGAACCCGGGGTACTGGGCTGACGACAAAGGCCGGACCTTCACCCTGGACGAAGCCGCGCTGCTGGTCGGGTTTATGCCCGGATACCCCTGGGCTGGCTCCCGCACCAGCAGCTGCCAGCAGATCGGCGATGTGGTTCCTCCGCCGATGAGCTGCGTGATCATCGGCGTTGTCACCGGCCAGGCCTGGGAGCCGCAGCTGCGCACCTACTTGCGGAAAATCTATCGGCTGTCCGCGCGGTGAGCGCTGCTGCCCGCCCGGACAGCCGATGGCATCTCCTTGCCCATCCACGTTGACGGCGCGCGGGCGAGCCCGCCCCTTGTGCCTCAGCCACACCCTCTGAAAAGGACTCCTGATGAACCTTGACCGCCATGTGACCCGCTACACCTTCGACAGCAACACCATCGAATCCGGCGCGCCCGGCTACAACCCCCGCCAGCGCCTGCACGTGGAGCTGTACGGCACCAACCCCGACCGTGACCTGTGGTACATCACCCGGGCCGGGCTGTATCGCAACCACGCCACCGGCCAGTGGGATGACGACTACATCTTCCGCCACGCCGATAACCGCTGGTCCTACCTCACCGATCTGGCCACCGCCGTATGGCGAGCCCGCGCGCTGGCCGGGGCCGCCCCCTCTGACGCCCCCGGCCGGGCCGACCGTATCTCCAGCATCGGCACCAGCGGGCCAGGCCCCACCACGACAACCCCGCAGGGCGTCAGCCCGCTCGACCGCGTGGCCATCGAGCTGTACGGCACCTACGGCGACCCGCTGCGTGTGCTCACCCACGAGCAGACCGAGGCCGTCAACACTGCGGCACAGCAGCTGGCCGAGGCCGAGAATGAAGATCACGATACCCCTGTCGGCACCGAGCAGGAGCGCCAGGAGCACGCCGACATCGCGCCCGGTCACACCTCCATCCACGGTGTCGTTCACCCTCCACGAGGAGTGCGCCTACGACATGGAGGCGACCATCACCGTTCCCCTCGCCATCGCCACCGACCCGAGCGCGGTGAAGGCCTTCCTGGGCGCACACGAGGCCGCCTGGCTGAATGCCTTCAACTCCGCGTGCGTGAGGGTCGATGAACGCCGCATCAGCGACGTGCGCATCAGAGCGTGAACAGATGGCCGCCACCGGCAGCGCATCGTCTGCGCTTCCGCCGCCGGACCCTGGAACTGTGGTCCTTGTGCACGTCAACCTGCACAAGGGCACTTTCAGTGTCAGCGATCCCCGCACCCGGCGCGTGTTGCACAACGCAACCACCGTGACGCTCGAGGCCGTGACGTTCATCATCCACGAGTCCACCCGACAGCGCGTTTTGAGGGACCGTCGGCGGCAGGTGCACGCCTGGGCGAAAGGAACCCTGGTGACCGTCGACGCCGACCCCGCTCCCGACGTCAGCGGGATGGTCCCGGTGCGCTACAACCCGTATCGCGGCGGCCACTTCACCGCCGACGGCCGGCCGCTCGCCGGCGCGCAGCGCATCACCTTCCGCGACCGTCTCGGCTACCTCGAAGCAGCCGACGCCCGCTTTCAAGACTGATCGAAAGCCCTCGGCGCTGAACCTGCCATCCTCGCGCCCCGCATGGACCCGGTGCGATGGGACACCCGGTCTTGGCGGGCATCAGCCCGAGCCTCTGGCCGGCGCGGAGCCGATCCCCACCTGGCTGCCGTCTACCGGTCCAACCCGCCACCGGTCCCTGCTTCGCCCATGCCCCGGGCCCTCCCGCCCTCCGCCGCCGTCGGTCCGCCCGCCTTCCTCCCAGCGCCTGAGCGGGGCCCGGATGCGCACCACCGCGCAGACCTTTGCCTGCCGGGCGGCGGAGCGCACCGTCTCGGCCTGAGCCCCGCAATCACCCTTCACCGCAAAGGAGAACTGCTGATGGCCCTCATCGACCCCACCCCCGGGCAGATCGTCCGCTACGACTTTGACGGCCGTCCCGTCTGGACGGAAATCGTCGCTGTCGCCGGACCCCAGGCATGGCTCGGCGGCAAGCGCCTGGTGACCGCCGTGACACTGGAGCACTCGCCCAATCGCTGCCTGCACCGTGGTGAGGAGGTGCACGCCTACGACGGCGACGAGGACTTCACTGCTGCCGACCGGGTGCCCAAGAAGATCAAGCCGCTGCCGGGCACGCCCCTGTACGCCTGCCTACGCGACGGCGCCCTATGGGAGTGGTACCGCGCCGCCGATAACGGCCTGCTGCCGTGGATGCCGGCCACCCTGGACGAGGCACTGGACTGGTTCGCACCCGGCGGTGCCCGCCTGTTCACCGACCGGACACTGGCCGAGCAGTACCTGGCCGACTCGCCCGACGCCCGGGCCGGCGATGCCATCGGTGAGGTCGTCGCCAAGACCTGGCGCAGCTCCTATGAGCGCCGCGGCGGTTGCGTGCGCTACACCTGCGCTCGCCTTCTGCCACGTGAGGTCTGAGCGCGGAGGCCGCCGGCGCGATCGCCGGCGGCCGGGCCCGTCTGCTGACGGCCCTGCGAGATCTGTCCCCGTCCCTCTTGGAAGGATCACGATGGCACGCCTGTCGTCCACCCCACCCCAGCCCGACTCCTACCTGCCCGGTGACCGTGTCTGGGCGGTCCCGGAGGAGTCACCGGCCACCGACCAATCGGCCTACCTCGCCCGGATCGTGGAGCCCTGCGGTCCGGGCCACTCCTACCGCATCTGCTTTACCGACCGTGCCATGCCCGCGCGCTGGAAGCGCGACCAGGTCGCGCCCTACGAGGGACTGGAACTCCTCGCGTGATCCCTAGGAAAGCAAGGAGTGACATGCCCGTACATCACCCCAGCGATCGAGTTTCCCGCATTCCCGCGATGTGCCTGAGCCAGCAGATTGAACTGCCCCGGGATCTGATCGTGTGGCTGTCGAAGAACGTTCACCGCGGCGCCGCCCTCCTGGATGTCGCAACGGCCCGCGATGCGGTCTGCTGGTGGCACCACATCTGCCTGCAGGACCTGGACGCCAGCCACCCTGATGGGTCCGTCCTGCACGTGCTCTTCAGCGACCACGAAGTAGGCCTGCGGATGCTCGGCATCGGCACCCGGGAGGCCGAGATCCGCCACGGGTTCCTGCTGCCGACACTGTCGCGCCGCCCCTCGATCCGCCCGGTTCCAGTCTTGTGGTGCTGGGAAGATGCCGAGGACGGCCTGACATGGCTGTGGCGCCAGCAAATCTTGCACCGCCGCACCCACGCGCCGCGCTCACACCGAAGCCCCAGGACGCCGTCGCCCCCACCGATCCAGCGATCGCTGCGCGGCCCTGAGCCGGGTACTGCCCGTCACCGCCAGAACCCCCCACCCGGCTGGTCCCGCGCGGGAGTGATCCCGCATCGCCTGCACGAGCGTGAGCCGGACCGGTCAGCCGTACTGCCTTAGCCCCGTCACTGCCCCATGGAGAACCGCCGCTCATGAAGCGCATCCGCTACCCGATCCCCTTACTCAACCATCCTGTCTACCGAGACCCGGACGGAGAGCACACCTACGTGCTCACCCCAGGCCGGCACGGCGTGGACTTCCACGTGCCCGGCTGCCCGGCGGCGAAAGGTACCCGCAAGCTGTCGAAGGTGACCGGCACCTACAAGAGCGTCTTCGACATCCCCAAGGGCGTGTGGCCGTGCCGCTCCTGCCAGCCGCACGGCTGTCACAAGGTAACCCTGCCGGACGGTACCGACCGCTACCGTCCCATGGGGCCGATCGCGATCGGCCGCCACGGCGACCAGGACGAGGCATATGGCAACTACGCCCTGTGTGACCAGTTCCGCGGCAAGTGGCGGGTGCGGGAGTGGGCTCCGGACGGGCTGGCCGCGCTCGCCCGCGCTCAGAAGTTGGGCGTGACGGTGATCCTCGGCCCACCGGATGCCCGCTACGGTCTACCGATCGGGCCGGAGGCGCAGCAGTGACTACACCGACTGCACCCGTCAAGGTGACGGACATCGTGAAGGCCGACGACGGCATTTACGTCGTCCTGCGCGTCCGCGAGAACGGCGGCCTGATCAAGGCGCGGCACCGCGCCACCGGCATCATCTGGCACCTGGTGCCGCGCAATGGAACATGGGCCCGGCTGTGACCTCCAGGGCGCATCGGCCCGGCGCGGGCACCACGCAGCAGAGCGGTGCCCGGTGTTCCCTCACAAGCACGCGAAATACCGCTGACTCCACCCGAGAGAAGGAGCTCGCATGGCCCGGCGCGGCGTGACCACCAATCTCGCGGTCAGCGTGTACTTCGACGACCGTACAAGGACCCAAGAAGAGGCCATCGACGACCTTCACCAAGTACTCCACGACGCCCAAGAGGCCGGCCACTTCGCTCATCACCTGATCGAGATCGCTTTCGGAGGCGACCACGATCCGGAGCCGTTCATTCCCGCCGGCGCCGAAGAAGACGACCGCAAGGACGGCGGGCGGGAAGAGGACTGGACACCGCAGTTTGAGCGGTGGCGGCACGGCGGCTGGTACGTGACCAACATCCGCTACCCGAGCGGCGCTGTCGGCTGCGTCAGCCGCAACTACCCCGACGGCAAGTGGCGCATCGCCTGCGACCCCCGCCCGGACGGGCACTCCCACACCTATCCGACACGTGATGCAGCCGCCCGCGCCGAGCGTGACCTGGTGCAGGGACTGCCGGAGTGAGACGGTTCGGCCGCTGTGCGCCCTGTTGGCATATACCGTCGACAGGGCGTGCGGCCAGCGCCCGGCCCGGGCCGGATTGCGTCTGCTCAGTCGGCCGGCCCCGGCACGGCATGACCCGGTCAGCCCCCTGTCCCACACGTCCTCACAGACGAATCACCACCGGCCCTTTCGGACCGGGCGCTGGCCGCCATCGTATAGATCCTGACAGGCTCATCGCACCCAGCCTTGATCCGGCATGTTGCCAGGGCAAGTGCTCTGCGGACCCTTCACATGCCAGCCGCAGATGCGGCAATCACACGCATCATCCGGCACCTGACAGCGGTCAAAGCCGCACGGTTGCGGAAGCTTCGGTATTCCGTACGGGCTGGCCTGTTCGCTCACGATCTCCCCCGATCACCTCGCTGACTGCCTCGGGGTGGGTGTACCCCACCCTGGGGCGATCTGGAGGGCAGGCCGTTAACTCCACTCCGTCTTTGCCCGCTTCAGCACCTCTTCCAAGGTGTCGCTCTCGGCCAGGACATCGATGGCGCTTTCACGGGCGCGGGCGGCCCACGCGGTGCCGACGTCGATCCCGGCGGAGGTGCTCACATCGACGATTGCTTGCGACAGCAGACGCAAGGTGGTCTCGCTCGGGTTGGCGAAGGCGGTCAGGACCATCTGGGCCAGGGTGCGAGGGGCCCCTTCGGGCCACATCGTGGCGGTGTCACGGACCCAGCCACCAATCGACATGACGGTGGGCAAGTCCCCGCAGTCGTCAGCCACGCTTTTCCACAGCGGCGCGCGCGGGTCGGACGGGAGCAGCACCATGAGCCGGACAAGCCGTTCTGCGACGGGGGGCATCTTCTGCACGCGCGTTCCTCCAAACAGCTAAGGGGCGTAGGCTCTTAGGAAAACACGGAATCGGCGCCTGATGCGGTTTCTGGCGTTTTCCGCGCTTTGATGTGGGTGCTGTCCTGCCGTGTCGCGTCGACTGTCAGCTGGTGTCGTTTCCCCCTGACATTCCGCGCCGTTCAACACCCCGACAGGACAAAGGACTAAAGGCTGCCCTTTTCAAGATCATCGGCCCGCTTCCGCGGAGCAAGTTGGTAGAAAAACCGGAGTTAACTGGCGAATCAGGGGATTCGCTGGTTAACTCCGCCTCATGATCCCGATCGAGGGCGATCGGGATGAACGGGGACGCTCCCGGTCGAGTGGGGAGGACGGGCGAGGGTGGGGACACGACGGGCACGCTCGCGGCAGCGCCGGGAGAACCAGGTCGGCCCCCTGTTGTTTGACGATCGGGAGTGGAGCACGCTGGTGCTGGCGGCCGAGCGCAAGGGCCTGGCGGTGGGGGCGTATATCGCGGAGATGGCACTGGCGGTCGCCCGGGAGGAGCGCACTCCGATGCCGGTCGATCAGAGTGCGCAGCTGGCGGAGTTCATCCAAGCCCGGGTGGTGCTGAATCGGGTGGGCAACAATCTCAACCAGGCGGTGCGCGCGGTGAATTCCGGAGCTGAGGCGCCGGAGTTGGAGCGGGTGCTGGCACTGGTACGGCGCACGGTGTTGCGGGTGGAGGAGGCCGCGTCCGCGGTGGTCGGCGGTCGGGGTCAGCGGTGATCGCCAAGGCGATGTACGGCAGCCGCACGCTGGGGCTGTTGCAGTACCTGTTCGGGCCGGGCACGCACGAAGAGCACCTCGATGCACGTTTGGTGGCTTCCTGGGACGGCATGGAGCCGGACCCGGCCGAGGCGCGCCGCCAGGCCGAGGCCGAGCGGGCGCGGTTGCGCGCTCAGGGGCGGGCAGAGGGTGAGGGTCCGGATCCGGACGGGCTGCTGAGGGCGGGGCTGTATCAGCTGGCTCAGCACCTGGATTTGCCGCTGATCAGCTATGGCGGACCGGTGCCGGCGCGACATGTGTGGCACACCGCGGTGCGCGCCGCACCCGGGGATCCCTGGCTCAGTGATGAGCAGTGGGGGCAGATCGCCCGGCGCATCGTGGCGGCGGCCGGGGTGGCGCCGGAAGGTGATGAGCAGGCGTGCCGGTGGGTGGCGGTGCGGCACGCCGATGACCACATCCACATCGTGGCCACGCTGGTGCGTCAGGACCGAAGCCAGCCCGATCTACGCGGAGAGCGCTACCGGTTGCGTGAGGAGTGCCGGGCGATCGAGGCCGAGTACGGATTGCGGGCCACGGCGCCGGCCGATCGCAGTGCCGCGGTGCGGCCGACCCGTGCCGAGCAGGCCAAGAGCCACCGGGTGTTTGCCAGCAAGGAGACTCCGCGCGAAAAGCTGGCGGCGGCGGTGCGGCAGGCGGCGGTGGCCGCCACCAGCGAGCAGGATTTCTTCGGGCGGTTGCGTACGGCGGGGCTGGAGGTGAAGAGGCGGGCGCTGCCCTCAGGTGATCTGGCCGGGTATGCGGTGGCCTGGCCTGGGGACCGCACCAAGGACGGTAAGCCGGTCTGGTTTTCGGGCTCGCGGCTGGCGCCGGATCTGTCGCTGCCGCGGGTGCGTCAGCGCTGGGCCGACGTGCCCGCCGCCGGACCTGCGGCAGCGCCGGATGCTTCCAAGATCCCGGCTGCGGCACGCCCCTCGGCTGCTCAGCGACGGGAGGCGGCCTGGCGGCAGGCGGGTGAGGCGGTGCGGGCGGCCAGTGCGGTGCTGGGCCGGGCCGGGGACGAACAGGGGGCGGCGGCCACCGCGGCGTTGGCCGATCTGCTCAGTGCCGCGGCCGCGCACGCGCCGCCGGCGGTGCGCACCGAGCTGAAGGCGGCGGCGCGGGCCTTTGAGCGTGCCGGTCGGGTGCCCTGGCAGGGGCAGCATGCGGCTGCGCGGCAGATGCGCGGGGCGCTGCGGGTGCTGGTCGGTGCCGGGCAGGCGCTGAGCTCGGGCGATGAGGGCGCGGCGGTGCTGGCGTTCGTGGTGCTGGCGGTGCTGGCCGCCCGGGCGGTGGCTGCGCGGCACCGTGCTGCGCAGCGCGCCGCGCACGCCCAGGCCGCCCGGGTGGCCGCGAGCTACCTGCAGGGCGCGGCCGAGCATCTGGGCGCACGATCGCGGGCGCGTCCTGATTACCGGGCGGCGCAGCGCGGCGATCTGCAGGCGATGGTCGGGCGTGCGGTGGCCGGGTCTGCGGATGCGCGGGCGATCCTGGCGGATGCGGCCTGGCCGGCGCTGGCCGGGATGCTGGCGCGGGTGAAGGCGGCCGGTGCCGATCCGGCGGCGGCGCTGCAGCAGGTGGCCCGGCAGCGGGCGTTGCGTACGGATGCGGCCAGCCCAGCGCGTAGTGAGGCTCAGGTGCTCACCTGGCGGCTGGAGCACTGGCTGGCCGATCGCGCGCTTGAGAACGACGGCGCCGGTGCGCGAGCGTCGGCCCGGGCGGGAGGCCGGCGTCCCGTGGGTGCGCCGGCCGGGCATCCGGTCGCTACTGAGCGCGGTGCCGCGGCGAACGCGCGCTCGGCTTCGGGAAAGGGGCGGGTGCGGCTGCGGGCAGAAGACAGTGTGGTTTTCCAGCGCGCGGCCGTGCTGGTGGTGCAGAGCCAGGAGGTCTCGTCGGCGTTGCTGGAGAAGCGCTTGTGGGTGCGCCCAGACAAAGCGCGGGAGCTGATCGTGCAACTGCAGGAGCGTGGATTCATCGTCCCGCGTTCGGGGGGCGGGCATCGGGTGGTGGTGGCGGCCAGTGAGGCGGCCGGGCTGCAGGCGATGGTCACTCGCCGGGCCAGCGGGGAGGGCTTGTCGCGGGCGCGGGAGGCACGGAGCAGTGAACGGCGGCCGCGGCGCGGCCGGTGAAGCGGCGCTCGGGCCGGTGTTGTCTGTCCGGTGGTGAGCGAGCGGATCAGCGCGCCGGAAGCAGAGGAAAGGCGGCGAACACGACGTAGCGGTCGGTGATGGGAGTCATTCGCCGTTGTTTGAAATCTACGTCGTAAAGCACGAGTTGTCGCACAACTCCTCCACCACGGCGCAGCGGCGAGAAAAGCACAATGGAAGACTCCGCTATCCCAGAAGGACCGGCGCGGGGGAGCCGATCGTCTGTGACCCATGGTAAACAGAATTTCATGACCGGTCCGCGCATCATCAGCACCACCGGCGAGCTGGCGGCGGCGGCCGCGGGGATGGATCCGGCCACTCCGGTGGTGGCGGGGGAGGCCGAGGTCGAGATCGGCGCCGATCTCGAGCAGGCCGGGACGTGGGCGCTGGTGGCCGAGGCGGTGCAGCTGCCCGCCGATGAGAGCGGTCAGATCCTCGGGCCCGGCCAGACGCCCGCGCTGATCCATGAGCTGTCGCCGGAGGGGGTGACCCGGCGCCTGGCCGGGGCTCCGGCGCTGCTGGTACGGGCTCGCCTGCTGGCGGTGGCCGGACAGCTGGGCGAGGAGGCGCTGCCGGCCGACCCGGCGGTGCGCCGCGCCGAAGCCCTGGCCGGTGATGGTGACATGCGCAGGTTTTTGATGGAGCTGGTGGCGGCCGTGGATGTGCTGAGCGAGGAGATCGAGGACGCGATCACCGCTGAGCATCAGCCGCTGAGCCCGGCCGCGTGCCGCCGCCTGCGGCGCGCCGTGGTGGCGCTGGAGGGGGCGCGTACGGCGCTGAGTGAGGCCGGCTGGTATGGCAATGTCTGCGAGCTGGCGCGCCAGGGCATCGTCGACGACGACCAGGAGTGTGATCCGCACCGCTACCGTGACGCCCTGGTGGTGCTGCCCTCCCCCACCGGGCAGGGGCCCGGCTATGAGGAGGCGGGCTGTGTGGTGCATGCGGCTGAGGCGGTGGCCAGGATCCGGGGCGCGCACCTGGCGTAGCCGCCGGCGCGGTGAGTGGGGCGTGGTCGCATGCACCGGTACGGCGGTGGCCGCGGTCGGGCGCGGTGTTGATCCGTCGCAGGAAGAGCCGATCGGTGGTAGATAGCCGGGTATGCCGGAGCTGCATCTGATCACCACTGCCGCTGAGCTCGCCGCGCTGGCTTCCCGTCTGGCCCCCGATACCCCGGTGCTGGTGGGGTTCAGCGAGCGGGAGGCCGGTGCTGATCCGCACAGCCCGGACGGCTGGGTGGTGGGTGCCGAGTACGGGTACGTGTCGGCCGGTGACGCCGAAATGGGCTTGATCGCTGATGGTCCGGTGCGGGTGCCGGAGGCCGGGCACCGCGCGGACTGCCCGGATCCCGACGACATGTTGCACGCCTGCTTGCTGCCGGAGGTGTTGGTGTTGCGGGCCCGTCAGCAGGCCCCGGCCGGGCGGCCGGGAGGCGAGGTGGCGCCGGTGCTGGGCGAAGTGCGCCGCCGTGTTGCCGCGCATGCTCCGGAGGGGGACGTGCGGCCGTACCTGAGCGAGCTGGCCGCGCAGCTGGAGGCGGTGCACGCAGAGGTGCGGCAGGAGGCGGTCCGGGGGCTGGCGCCGGGGATGGTCACCTCGCCGCTGGCGTACCGGCTGCGGCGTATTGCGGCGGCGCTGGAGACGGCGTGCCGGGAGAGCCGTCAGGCGGTGGCGTTCGGGCGGCAGTGCGTGCTGGCCGCCGACGTCTTGGATGATCAGCAGGCGTGTGATCAAGAGCGGTTGGACGCGGTGGTGGTGTATCTCCCTCATACGCCGGGTTATGGCGAGGGGGTACCTGGCTGTCCGGTGCATGTGGCGGTGGCGCTGGCGGTGATTGCGGGCGCCTGCCTGAGCGCGCCGACGGCGCGCTGAGCACCGCGCAGAGGCGCTGAGCACCGCGCACAGGCCGGGGCTGCCAGGCGGTGGTGGCGGGCGGTTGCCGGATCGGCGTGGCCGCAGCGCGGCAGGTCTTTCTTGCCGTAGCCGCGACCCCGAGTCAACGCGGCCGTAATATGGCCTGCGATTGTGATCTAGGGTCGCGTTATCGGGGCGGTAGGACGGCAGAAGCACGGCACGCTGGCGACGGAAGGCTTCCGCCACCTCGATGCCCCAGCGACAGGAGAGGCAGCATTGATCAGCGGCAGTGACGCTCAGTCGATCGGCGCGCGCATCCGGGACAAGCGCCGCGAGCGCGGGCTGCAGCAAGGGCAGCTGGCGCACCCGGAGCTGTCGGACAGCTACATCTCCCTGCTGGAGGCCGGCAAGCGTCAGGCCTCGCCGGAGGTGCTGGAGCTGCTGGCGGCCAAGCTGGGCTGCTCGGTGCTGGAGCTGACCCACGGCATCTCCCCCACCCAGGTGCATGAGATCGAAACCGCGCTGGTTGCTGCGCGGCTGCTGCTGGAGGAGGGCAAGGCGGCCCTGGCCCGGGACGGCTACGCCCGGCTGCTGGAGCATCCGGCGCTGGCCGGGTTGGCGGACCAGCGGCGGGCCGCCGAGCTCGGTCTGGCGCTGGCCGCTGAGGCCGAGGGCGATCTGGAGACGGCGATCGCCACCTTGATGCGGATGGATGAGCACGACGTCGATGCGGCGGTCGCGCTGGCCCGCTGCCTTATGCGTCGCGGTGACTTCTCCAGGGCTGTGCAGGTGGCCGAGGCCGTGGTGGACGGGCCGGCGGCACCGAGCTGGAATGAGCGGCGCGTCGCGCTGGGGGCGATGTTGCTGAGCGTCTACCGCGAGCGTGGTGATCTGCTGCGTGCCCGGTCCTGGGCCGAGCAGCTGCAGCAGGCGGCCGTGCAGGCGGGTACCGTCCAGGCGCAGATGAGTGCCTGCTGGGGTCAGGCGGTCGTTGCGCTGGAGGCCGCGTGCGATGAGGAGGCCGTGGCCTTGGTGGAGCGGGCGCTGGCGCTCTGCCCGCCGATGGCTGAGGCGCCGGTGCGGGCGCGGGCCGTGGCCGCGCACGCCGAGGTTTTGCTTGTGGTGCGACCGGATCAGGCGGTTCAGTGCCGTGCCCGGCTGCTGATCATGCAGGAGGAGTTGCGCTGGTTCGATGCGCCGCTGCAGCAGGCGGAGCTGGCTTACTTGCTGGCCCGCACCGAGCTGCTCGGCGGCCGAGCGAGCGAGGCCGCCGAGCAGCTGGATGCCATCGCCCCCCGGGCCGAGACGCTGCCGCCGCCGTTGCGCGTGGGCTATCACCTGCTGGCCGGGCAGGTGATGGCCGCGCTGAATCAACCCGAACACGCCCGGCGCGCGATCGACCGGGCCCGCCAGTACCTGGATGGTGAGCCGGCCACCCGCTCCAGCGCCCAGGGCTGGTCCATCGCCGCTCAGGTGCTGGAGGACCTCGGTCAGCAGGCCGACAGCGTGGCGGCCTGGCAGCGGGCCCTGGAGTGCGCGGGGCTGTAGGAGGCGGGCCCGAGTCTGGTCGCCGGGCGCGGAGCATTTTGGGATGCTGGCCTCATGATGGACTCTGCTGCCCACGGCGAGCTGGCGCACCTGCCGTTCGCCCTGCCGGTCCATCGGCCTGGGAAGGCAGCGAGAAGCTGGGAGTGGTTCGTCGACGGCGAGGGCGCCGGCGAGCCGCCGCCGCAGGAGCGTGCCAGCATCACCCGCCTGGCCCGCCAACTCGGGCACGGGCTTTATCTCGGTGGCTACGCCGCAGCGATCAGCGGTGAGGCCGTGCGGGTCAAGCAGGTGACCGCCTGGGCCGTGCGTTCGGTGCTGCGGGAGCAGCAGATTCCCGGCGGGCGCACGTTGTGGTGGACCCTGCCGGAAGGCACCGTGCCGGACACGCTTGTGCCCGGCATCGCGAAACGGCTCGACCGGCCGCGGTCGCGGGGGGAGAGCGCCTGTGCCCACACCGCTGCGCTCTTACGCGAGCGGCGCATCCGCATCGTGGTCCTGGCTGACCTGCATCATGGGCTGCGCGGCCGGGGCATCAAGGCGTTGCGCTACGGTCAGTTGCCTTACCTGATCAAAACCGCGAGCTCGACGCTGTTTGTGTATATGGGGGTCGAGCTGGAGCGGACTTTGCTGCGTGGGCCCGGCGCCGACATGCTCGCCCCCTACGTGCATCTGTTCCCCCTGGCTGCGGCCTGCGAGGTCCGCGGCTGAGGTCGCCGGCTCCCGCACGTCGCCCCTGGGGGCATCATCGGGCCGAGAGTGCTGACTATCCGGCGGTGCGGATGTCGGCGGGACGCATGTTCGATTCATCTTCCTGGGCATCGATGCCCCTGTTTGATTCGCCTGGCTGGCTCCTGCGGCGGTTCTTGGGTGGCCTGCTGGTCTTCGTCTCTTCATCTGATGCGCTGCCCGGACCGTCATCTGACAGGGCTATTGATCGATAGAAAGATCGCTAGTAATCTCCGTGTGTCGACCATTCGTGAGTGAAAAACGCGACAGCGGCAGAGCCGTCTTCCGCGGCCGATCGCCCCCGCCCCTTGAGGACCCATGGCCTGCATCGTCGATCTCGGCCCGTCGGCCGCGCAGGTGCACTACCGGCTCCGCCCCGGCATCGTCTGCGACCGCCGCGGTTCCATCGATGGACCGGTCTGCCCGTTGCCGCCCGCTCCCGCTCTCGTCGCCGAGGACGGTACGGACCCGATGGCCCTGGGCGCGCAGGCGCTGCAGTGGACCGGCTCGTCCCTGGCCAATTTCGGCATCACCCCCGGTACTCCCCTGACCGCCGATGAGCACCCGGTGGCCGCCGCGCTCATGGCTGGTCGCCATCCGCACACCGGTCGCCGTCTGCTGGCCGGTACCGAAACAAAGCGCAACCGCGGCTATGAGATCACCCTGGCCGCGCCGGCCAGCCTCAGCACGCTGTACGCGCTCGGCACGCCCGAGGTGGCCGCCTCCATTGCGGCCCTGGTCGCCCAGGCCATCAGCCAGAGCGCCGGCCAGTTGGAAAGGTGGCTCGTCGGCCGGGCCCGGCGCGCCGGACTGATGGGCTGGATCATCGTCCACCACAGCACCCCGGCCCTGCTCGATCGCCTGCCCCGCCCGTGCCTGCACGCCCATCTGGTGCTCGCCGCGCTGATGGCTGCTCCCGATGGGGAGTGGACCGACATCGCCGGTCCGGCCCGCCAGCGCCTGTACGGCTACGTCGAGGCCGTCGAGGCCGACGCCAGATCGCGCATGCGCCGCCTGCTGAGTGACCACCACGGCGTGGGCTGGGAGCGTGATCACGAGACTGGCCGGTGGGAGATCGTCAGTGCCCGCGCGGAGTTGTATGAGCGCTCCCCGCTCCCGCGGCCTGCCTGTAGTGGAGCCGTGGAGGACGCCCGCCTGGCGGATATTGCGGTCAGCCTGCGCGCTCAGCGTGGCGGGTTGGCGGGCTAATCGCACCGCTGCCCAGCAGGGACGGCGGGTGCCTGCTGGGCGGCCAAGCTCGGGGGCGGGTGGGCCGCGCATCGGCGCGCTGGGCTCCGTGCCGCGCCACTGCGGTGCGTGAGGTGCCCAGGCCTCGACGGGCCGTGCCGCGACCGGGTGCGAGCTACTCGTGGCGGTGCGGGACGGGGCCGGGAAAGCATGTCTCGACCAGGCCGGTGGCCAGTAGCTCGGCGGCCATCGCGGCGCGCAGTTCCTGGCCGATGTCGCAGCCGTCGCTCAAGCCGATGACGCCCACGCATAGCCACACCCAGCCACAGGCGAGCGCGGCCCGACGCCAGGCGGGCCACAGTGCCAGCTCGCCGTCGTAGACGACGCTGGCATCCGCAGCGGTGAGAGTGGCCCAGCCGTCGGCGGCCAGCAGGCGCCAGCCGGGCGCGGGCTGCGGTAGCCAGGTGGCCGGGCCGGTCACCAGCTGCAGACCCTCAGTCATGATCAATTGGTTCAGGCGGATCGGTGACACGCCCCGGCCGGGCACCACCACGCGATCGTGCAGGGAGACGACCAGCAGGGGAAGGTCGGCACCGCCGGGGAGGGGAAACAGCGTGGGCCGGGCGCTGGCCGGGGCTGTCAGATGCCGGTCATCAGGCGTAACCGGTTCGATCTCGGTGTCGAAGACGGCCGAGGGCAGGCATGCGGGGTGGGCGATGCGTACCAGGTGCAATCCGTCGGCAAAGCGCCGCACCACGACCGTGGCCGCGCCGTCGACGGCCATGTCCTGCTCGCAGCGCGGGCAGGCCTGCGGGCCGCCGAGCAGGGGGTCGGCCAGGACGCTCACCTGCGCCAGATCAACGATGACGGCCACGGCATCGGAGACGATCAGGTTACGCATGACGGCTCCGGAGCGGGTGGAGGCGACCTGCGGCGTGCCCGCCGCGGTACCGGCCCGGGCCGCTGGGGGAGGCCGGATGGGCGCGGCAGGTGATCACCATCATGCTCCGGCAGATTACGCGACTCAACAAGGGGTGTCGATCTCTATGACAGAAATGGTTAATATGCGCATCGCCTGTCTTTTGTGTTTCGTTGTCCGCGGTACGGCACCCCGATACCGGATGCGGCTGCCCTACCCCCTCGTACGGAGGATTGAGGCCGATGACCGATGCCAGCACAGCCGCCGAGTCAGCGCCGCCCCGGCGCCGCCGATCGCGGGTGCCGGGCGGACGCAGCGCCCGGGTCGCGGTCCGCCTCACCGCAGCCGAGCAGTCCCAGTTTCAGGCCGCGGCCGCGGCTGCGGCGATGACCGTGCCGCAGCTGCTGGTCGACACCACCCTCTCCGCCCTGGCCCCGCGCCCACACCGGCTTCCACCGGCTGCGCGGCAGGCCCTGGTCCGGGAACTGGCTGCGGTACGGCGGCAGCTGCGTGCGCTCGGCGACGCGGTGTGCCAGCTCACCCTCGCCCCGGGCAGCGCGGCGATGGCCGCCCCCAGCCAGGCGCAGGCCGTGCTGCAGGCGGTGCGCCACACAAGTGAGCAGCTCGGCACCACGCTACGCCGGCTGGACTCGGGAGCCGCCGTCAGGAGCACCCGATGATCGCCAAGATCGCCACCCGGTACGGTACCGACATCGGCGGCCTGGTCGCTTACCTGCTCGGGCCCGGCCGCAGGCACCCCCACCGCGACCAGCACGTGATCGCCGCCGATGAGATGCTGGAGATCGCCGACGGCACCCTGCTGAACACCCCGGCGCACCGGCAACGCATCCGGGAGCTCGGCTACGCCCTGGACGACCACCGCGTGGCCGCCGGCATCACCCCGCCGCGCGGCTGGGTATGGCAGTGCACCTTCTCCCTGCCGCCGGGCGAGCGACTGAGCGATGCGCAGTGGGCCGTCGTTGCCCGAACCCTGATCAGCCGGCTGGGATTCGACGACGATCCGGCCAGTGGCCGGGCCGCCTGCCGGTGGATCGCCATCCACCGGGGCCCCTCCCCCACCGGCAACGATCACATCAGCGTCGTGGTCAACCTGGTACGTGAGGACTGCAGGACGGCCGACCCGGGGCGCTCCTGGATCACGGCCTCGCGCTTGTGCGCCGAGATGGAACAGCGCTTCGGCCTGGCACCGGTGCCCGGCCGCCCGGGGCGCGGCCGCGCCGGCTACAGCCGCGCCGAGGCCGAGCGGGCCCGCCGGGCCCAAGACGCCGGCGCCGGGCCGGTTCCGGAGGCCGATGCGCTGCAAGCGCCGCATCCAGCCGAACCCGACCGCGTCGCCCTGAGTCGGATCGTGGCGGCCGCCGCCGCGCGCTCAACCGATGAGGCCGACTTCCTGCACCAGGTGAGCACGGCAGGAGTATGGGTGCGGCCCCGCTACGCCGCCGAGGCAGACGGGGAGGTCATCGGCTATGCCGTCGCCCGGCCCGACCCCGAGCACCGCAAGCCCATCTGGTTTTCCGGCGGCCGTCTCGCCCGCGAGCTGACCTTGCCCACGCTGCGGGCCGGGTGGCCGTCCGGCACCGCCGAGCACGCTCGGGCGCACTGGGCTCAATGCGCCCAGGCCTGGATGGATCCCCCGGTCCCGGACGCCGCTGACGCAGGTCCGCCTGACTCCGTCACCCCGGCCGACTGACCACGACGATCAACCAGCCCGACCCGCGCGAGATGAGCAAGGAGACCCCATGCCCACCAGCCGCCGCCGCAAGAAGTCCACCGGCAAGACCCGCTCTGAGCGCAAAGCAGCCCAGGGCCAGAGCGCGGTATGGGCGCCGCGGCAGGGCCGCATCGCCTCATCGCAGCTCCTGCCCGGCACCCTCCCCCACGAGCAGATGCTCACGCACATCAAGGCCTTCGTCGACGGAGCGGTCGAGGCCAGCGGGACCATCGCCGCCCTGCCCGATCACCGCTCCACCGGGCGACTGCCCCCGCTGTTTATCGTGCTCGTTGAGCCCGATACCGGCAGCGCCCTGCTGGAGCAGGCCTTTGCCCTGCTGGATCGACATGGCGCCGTGGCGGCCTCCGAGGCGATGACGGTGGCGACCGCGTGGACGGCCATGGACAACGGCGCCGAGCTGTCGCTGATCAAGCTGAAGCTGGAGTTTGACCGCCCGTTCCGCGGCCGGCAGGACATCGCCTTTCTGGGCAGCGCGCATGCCGCCCGTTGGCGGCACATCGCCGGCGGCGGGCTGATCGTGGTGACCACGACCGAGCGGCTGCAGACCGCAGGCGGCCCGGCGGCCGACTACGCCGAGACGATGAACGCTGGCCTGGTGTTTTCCATCGCGGCCTCGCCCCTGCTGCAGCAGCTCATCGCTCGGCACGGCTGGCCCACGTGATGGGTGATCGCTCGCCGTGTCCGCGGCGGGCGCGCTCAGCCGCCGGCTTGAGGCATCTGGTAGGTCAGCTCGACCAACTCGGCCACGGTGACCAACCGCGTCCCGCTCCCCCGGGTTCGCGAATTTTTGAGGTGGTCTTTGGCCGGGCTCCAACGGCGATGGCCCCAAGCCCGGAGCCCGTCCACCGTCCCCGGGTGACCCATGACGGGCCTGCTGGATGCGCGCCTACCTTTCCTGCTGCGCACAGCGGTCCATGACCTGCTCATACACGCGCCGCAGCCGCCAGATCTGGCCGGGCTCCACCAGCAGCCAGTGCGCCGCCCCGTCCAGGCCCGGGCCGGTGTAGGCCGGATCGTAGGCGACATCGGCGCCGCTGGCCAGGATGGTCTGAGCCCAGGTGATGGCCTCGTGCACGGCCTGCTCCCCACCGAAGGCATCGCCGCCTTGCGCATAGCGCGACAACGTCCTGAGGTAGCACGCGGGCGCGGCCATGGCGTGCTCGATCGGCAGCTTCCACGGCAGCACCGCACGGTGATCATAGACGGTCGGGCCGGTCAGACCGTGCCGGACTTTCGCGCGCACGACCTCGCGTGCTGTGGTGGCCAGCCGCTCGGCGATCTGGCGGTTGGTCAGGTCCTGGTTCAGCAGGTCCTGCAGGACGAGCGGGTCGATGGGATCTGGGGTGGTCATCAAATCCTCACAGCGGCGACGGGCAGATAGCCGCAGCGCCCCGGCGCCGGAAAGGCCGCAGGGGAGGCTGGCACCCCCAGTCAACCCAAACCTCTCATAATGGGACAAATGAAACGCGGTAGATTCTTTTGCCGCCGTGCAAATTTCTTTACTCTTCGCGGCACGCCGCCTCGACTGTGAAGGTCCCGGCCACCACGGGGCCCGCTCCCCGGTCGGGCTGCTGGGCGCCTTGGCCAGCGCGGCGTGCGCATTTCACGGTGTCAGTGCGGGAAGGGCCGTCTGCCGGCCTCCGGGGGCACTCAGGGGCACCGCTCACAGGCGCGGGAAGTTCAGCCGGCGAGCTGCAACGGCCTGAGCGGAGCGCCGTGGGTGAGATAGGCCGCCACCAGATCGCCCAGACCGATCGGATAGACGCTCTGGTCGCTGGCGCTCAGCTCCGGCAGCGACCACCAGCACCACCCCTGGATCTCATCGGGCTGAGTCGCATCCTGGGACCGGACCTGGGCGGCGGGTATGCGGGCGATGTAGTACCGCTCGACCTGGCGCACCGGTCGGCCGCCGACCAGGTGGTCGCTGCTGCGGATCGCGACCTGCGGGCCGAGGACGACGTCGTCGACGCCGAGTTCCTCGCGGACCTCCCGGGCGGCGGCGCGGGCGTAGTCCTCACCGGGTTCCAGCGAGCCACCCGGGGTGGCCCAAAACCCCCCGCCGGCCTCGTCCTCATACCTCAGCAGCAGCACGCGGTCGTGCTCATCAAGGGTGATGACGCGGGCGGCCGGGCGCAGGGTCGGTGTGGACATGCACTCATTGTCGCAAGTTCAGGTCTTGGTCACGAGGTAGTCGCCGATGCACAACGCGTCCAGGGCGCTGGCCTGGAAGGTGGCCAGCGCGTGGGCGGGGGTCTCCACGATCGGCTCGCGGTCGTTGAAGGAGGTGTTGAGCACGACGGGCACACCGGTCAGGCGGTGGAAGTTGCCGATCAGCGCGGCGAAGGCCGGGTGAGTCGCCGCATCGACGGTCTGCACCCGGGCGGTGCCGTCGATGTAGACGACGCCGGCGATCTGCTCGGCGCGTACCCGGGGCGCCAACAGAAGAGATCACATGCCGCCGATATGCCGCATGCCACCGGTCGTGAGAGCCATGCCCCCAGTGTGGGCGGCCATGACACCAGTCGTCGTGATGAGGGTCGTATCGATGCTCATGGACCGCATTTGATCACATGAGCTGCCCGTGCCGCCATTCCCCGCCAGCCGTGGGCCCGGCCGGTGTCGCCGTGATCGGCTGGAGGCGATGAGCCGCTGACCTGCGGGCACGGTGGCCGATGTCCGGCCTGCCCCGGCAACTGTCGCCCTCACCCCCGGTGGCAGACTGCTGCCCGCACCATCGACAACCACCACCCGGGGGATCCATCCATGCAGATCGCGCGATTCCAGCAGTTCGTGATCGATACGATCCGGGCCCACCCGGCTGATGTGATCACAAGCGTGGAGTCGTTCGCCGCCGCCGGCATCACCGACAAGCCCATCGGCGCGCGCATCGCGTTCACCACCGGCGCGCAACTGCTGGTGCAGATGGTCGGTACCGCCCCCTCCGGCGGCCGCGCCGCCGCCGAGCAGATCGTCGAAGGCCCGGCTCCCGACCCGCTGCCGCCCGTGCCGCTGGTGGCCGACGGCGAGCGTATCCGCCTGGCCGATGTGCAGGCTTGGCTGATCGCCACGCTGACCAACACCGGCCACACCGAGATCGCCGCCATCACCCCGACCACCGGCCAGGCCCACCGCTACGGCCTCAGCGTGCGCTGCCACAGCGGCGCCACCTGCGTGGCCTACTTCCTGGCCGGGCTGCGGCCCGGCCAGCGCCTGGGCGCCCACGCCGACTACCAGGTGCCCGAGGTGATCTAAGAGGCCTGCGGTCGGCTTTCGGGCACGGTCGCCGGGCAGTTGCGCCCTCTTGTCCGGCGCAGGCGGCCGGGATGGCGCGGTCGCCGCGGCGGGCGGGTTTGCGACGCTGTAGGCGCCGGGCCGGGTTGGTGGCCAGGATCTCCTGGCGCTGGACCCAGGTGGTGAAGGACACCAGCGCCGACAGGTGCCGGTTCTAGGTGGCGGCGGCGGTGGTGGTCCAGCGCTCCAGCTCAGCCGCAGGCCGATCGCCTGCGCGTGCACTCAGGTGGGCCAGGGACGCGGCGTAACCGGCCCGGGTCGTGGCCGCGGTAAGGGAGTGGAGGAAGCGATCGACGGCCTCGGCCACGCTCGGCCCGCCGGCATCGTCCGGCGCCGGAATCGGAAGCACGAGGACCGGCACGAGCTCACCCCTGGGCGATGTGACACATAACGTTGCCGAGTCGGGGCCGGTCCGCCCGGCGGCGAGTTGGGCCGCAGCGGCGCCGCCGAGGCCAGTGCGACAGATAATGCACATTCTGTGTCACAGTGTCGCGCCCGGCCGCTGGGATTACTCATGAGTGTCGGCGGTCCGGATCCCTCACGATGGCTGGTGGCTGCGCTCTTCGGGCAACACCACACCCAGGGTGCGCAGGCGGCCAATGGCCTCGGCCCGCCGGTGCGCGTCCGCCTTCTGCCAGGTCCGGTAGAGCACGGCGGCATACGAACGTGACGGGGCGCGCCCGAAGACGGCCAGCAGGTGCGCGCGGGCGGCCGATATCGAGCCGCCGGTGTAGCTCAGCGCAACGTGGAACGCCGGGCCCAGATCGCCGTGGCGCAGGTGCTGCTCGGCCAGGGCGGTGCGGTAGGCGGCGACCTTCGCCCAGTCGATGGCGTCGGCGCTGGACGGATCGGCTGGGGTGGTGGTTCCGGTCAGCCGGTCACGGACGGCGATGACCTCCTCGAAGGAGAACGTCCGCTCTTCGGCACCGGTCAGCTGCAGATGCTCGTGCAGGTTCGGCACATACCGACTGCGGCTCTCGGGCGAAGGTTTCATGGCCACTCCCCTTCCCTGCTCGGTCCGATGGTGCCGGATCCGGCCGCTGCCCGCAGGGGAAACCGTCCGATCGCCGACGTTCGGGCCGGAGGGTGTCAGACCGGGCCGAGGGTCGGGCGGAATCTGGCGAACTTCTGCTCCCGGGGCCGGTCTCCAGTGCCACGATGGCGGCGTGACGGACCCCGATGCGCCCCGCCTGATCATGGCACTGGCCGCACTGGTCACGTATCCGGCCGGGAAGATCCCGTTTCTGTGGGTGGACGACCCCACGCCGGTGCGTGCCCCCGGTCCGGGGGGCGACCCCATCAGCGTGATCATCGCGTTGCCACTCAGGGACGGCTTCGCGCTGGTGGCCGATCCCGCCCAGCCTCCCGCACCGACGGTCACCTCTTGGCGGGTCGAGCTCGATGCCACCGGCCTGCTGCGGGTGTGCTCGCCCCGGGATACTCCCGAGCAGTCCTTTGTGTCGGATCTGCAGCTGGCAACCCCGCCCGGCTGGCGCGAGCACGCCCACCGGCTCGGTGCGGTGTTGCTGCTGGTGGGCTGCGGCCTGCAGTTGGACGATGCGGCCCACCTGGAGGAGAACGCCGCCGCCTGCGCGCGGGCCGGGCTGCTCATCAGCGCCGTGGTCGCCTACGCCGAAACTCAGCCGGGCGGGCGTCCGCGTCCGTAGCGGCCCTCGGCAGGATGGCCCGCCTCCGGCGCGCGGCCGCCGGATTGTCAGTGCCCACCGCTAGCGTCGGGGCCAACCCACCCAACTCTCGAAGATCCCCATGGGGTATGCCGATGAGTGTGACCGTGCATGGAAGTCCGGGCGGGAGCCTGAGCGAGTCCGGCGGCGCGAAGTATGGCGCGGACGCGCGGCGGGGCGCCTTTCACGAACGTCGGGTGGCCCACGCCCTGGAGCAGTGGCTGAGCACCCGAGCCGATCACTTTCACCTCTTCCACGACCTGACAGGGTTTCACCAGGTGCGCGGGGCCGGCCTGGAGCCGCGCAGTCTGGGCAGCACCAACCTCGACCACGTGGTGCTGACCGGCGCCACCTGGCTCATCATCGACGCCAAGGGGTGCGGCGCCGGAACCTTGATGCTCGATCCACGGGGCAAGGGCGTACTGCTCAAGCCCGATGGCACCGTGGCGCCGCAACCGTGGCTCGATGACCGGCGCGCCTATTCGCGCGCCGGCATCATCTACCGGCTCACCGGAGGGCTCCAGGGCGGCACGGCATGGATCGTCCCGGACACCACGGTGCTGGATCTCAGCATCCGGCACGCCATCTGCTCCGCTTCCCTTAAGGGCGGCCCCGTGCTGCCGATGCGGGCGATCACCGATGGCTATTTCGACCAGTACTTCCCCGCGCCGCAGCCGACGGCCGATCCGGTCCACATCGAGGCGTTGTCGGCGTACCTGAGCGCGCGGCCGGATCAGGGCTGAGCACACGGGGCCAGGGCGAATCGGGGCCCGCTCCTCCCCTGCCGCCGGACCTGCGGTCAGCCGGACAGCTGCCAACGGTGGAAGATGCGCTCGCCCGCGCCCGGGGCGACGTTGGCGTGCACACCGAAGATCCTCCACAGGTCGATGGGGCCATCGGGCGGCTCGATGGTGAATCCGTCGCGGCGGTAGAAGGCTTCCAGGCCCGGGGCGGGCGGCATCTGCCCGTACAGCGGAAGCCCTCTGGGCCCCGGCATGCTCCGGCCCGCAGGGCGGCACCGCTGGTGCCGCCGCGGACCGCCTGGGCCAGGGTGTCTTCCAGCCGGACCCCAGCCAGCGGGACGAGCGCGGCCACGGCCGTTAACGTGCGCTAGGGAGGGGACGTGCTGGTCGGGGGAATCCAAGGCTTGCCGATCCCGCGGTACTCCTCCACCGGGATCGGCGTGAGACCGGCGCGCATGCGGCTGGTGTACAGCTGCCCGTTCAGGTGGTCGATCTCGTGAGCGACGAGCCGGGCCACGCCGTACGGGAACGTGGTGATCTTGCGCTGGCCGTCCAGGTCGATGTGCTCGACCTCCAACGTGAGCGGCCGGGGCACCATGCCGCGCACATCGAAGAACGACAGGCAGCCCTCGTACTGCTCGTCGGTCTCGGTGGAGGCGTCGGTGATGCGGGGGTTGAGCAGCACGACCGCCTCGGCGTCGGGATCGGGCGGGATGACGATGGCGGCGGCCCGGCCGATGCCGATCTGCGGGGCGGCCAGTCCCATGCCCTTGCCGAAGACGTGCTGTTCGCGCACCCGAGCCAGCGCGGCGAACAACGCGTCGATCACCTCGCCGGCCGCCTCGGCCTGCTCGGGCAGGTCGAAGGGCTCAGCGACGGCGGCCAGGATGGCATCTCCGGCCTGGACGATCCCGGCGGCCTTCATCCGGTCGCTGCTGGTGCGCAGGCTCGGGGATGCGTCCATCTGGCCGGACCGGGCACCAAAGCGCCATTCCAGCCGGTAGCGGGCACCCATCGGCGGATCGGCGGTGCCCCAGGAAAACAGCGTCTCATCGCCGCGCTGGGTGCGGGTGATGGGGTTGTGGAGCGGGACGGCCTCGGCGGTGGTGGAGGTCTCGGTCCCCCACACCTTCGGCTCCAGGTCGGCCGGGAAGGTCAAGGTCACGCCGAGGTGGCGGGTAGGCAGCCGGATCGCGCGCTGGAACCAGGGACCCCATTTGCTGTCGGGGACGGTGTAGGCGTAGGTGATCGTGGCGCGCTCACCCGGATACAGCGGGAACTTGCCGCGGTCATTGGAGAAGCACAACCAGACCTCCTTGAAGCAGTCGCGATCGTGCTTGGGCTCGACGTTCATCGGCTCGCCGTCGCAGTCGGCCCTCAGGTCAAGCTCGGCCCAGGTGAGCGGATGGGCGCGGTAGTGGACGTTGGAGCGGGCGGGCTCGCCGGGGTAGCGGTCCACGCTGATGCGGGCCAGGTAGCGCATCACCGGGTCCGGGCCGGCGTTGCACAGGCTTCGGCGCATGGTCGCGGTGTAGATGCCGCCGGCGTAGCGCAGCTCGGCATGGTCGTCTTCCACCACCAGCCCGCCGGGAGCACTCGAGGGCGCCGCGGCTGACGAGGCGGTCGCCGCGGCCTCGTGCCAGGACTGCCATACCTGGCCGCCAGTCGACAGCTTCGCCTCGGCGCGGCGAGCGAAATCCTCGCCGGCCGGATGGCGGCCGGACTCGATGTGGCTGATGTAGGACGGGTCGTAGTCCATCGCCTCGGCCAGGGCCTTCTTGGACATCCCGCGCCGTTGGCGCCAGTGCGCCAGAACCTCGCCGAAGGCCCGCGGCCCGTCGTGCTGTGCGTCGGGTGGCTCGTTGCGGGGGGTTTCCACCCTCTCATCTTTCCCTAGGACGGCGTGAATGCGTGAGTGAAGCGTGAGTGAGCCGCACTCACGCTGACCTCACCGGCACGGGGCGAGGTCTGCTGGCAGGCGACCAGTCCACCGATCATCGGAGACTCCCCGTGTCCCTGATCACCCATCCCCTGTGCCTCGACGCCCGCCAGCTTGCGCTGCCCGGGCAAGGCCGCATCGGCGTGCTGACCGGCGGCCGGTCCCGGGAACGGGCCCGCTCGCTGCTGTCGGGCACCACCGCGCTAGCCGCGCTGCAGCGAGCGGGCCTGTCCGCGGTCCTGATCGACACCTCAGGGCCCGATCTGCTGGAGCGGCTTGGCGAGATCGACGTCGCGTTCCTGGCGATCGCCGGCCAGTACGCCGAGGACGGCAAACTCCAGGGCCTGCTGGAGCATCTATCCATCCCCTACACCGGCTCCGGGGTCCTGGCCAGCGCGCTGGCGATGCACAAGACGGCGGCCAAGACCATGGTCGCCGCGCACGGCGTCAGCGTCCTGCCCAGCCGCGTCATCGACGACCAGGCCCCGGCCGAGGTGGTCGCAAAAGACCTAGCCGATGCCATCGAGCTGCCGGTCATCATCAAGCCGATCTCCGAAGGCGGCTCCATCGACATGCGCCTGTCGCGCAGCGAAGACGACCTCGCCGCCGCGGTGGCCGAGCTGCGCACCGGCGGGCAGGCGCTGTTCGCCGAGCGGTTCTGGCCCGGCCCCTCGATCACCGCCGCCGTGCTGGAAGACGGCGAGCAACTGCGAGTGCTACCGCTGCTGGAGACCCGCCCGAAGGGCAGCGACTTCTATGACTACATCACCAAGAACGACCCGGCAGCCTTCACCAACCACTGCCCCGCCGTCCTACCGGCGGCCACCGAGGCGCTGGTGCGTGAGCACGCCCAGGCCGCACACCGCGCGCTGGGCTGTGCAGGCTACTCGCGCAGCGACTTCGTCGTCGACGCCGGCCTTGCCGGCGATGGCGCAGGCGACGGGCCGCGGGTGTGGTGGCTGGAGACCAACACCCTGCCGGGCCTGTCACATGCCGGGAACATGGCCACCATGGCGGCGGCCGACGGCATCGGCTACGACGCGCTGATTGCGTTCATCCTGTCCACCGCGCTCACGCCGCACGGCTACCGGCCGTGAGCGCGCAGCGGGACAACGTCGTGATCGGGATCGACGACGTGCGCACGGCCGCCACCCGCCTGAACGGGTACGTCACCGACACGCCGCTGCTGGCCTCGCCCGCGCTGGAGGCGCTGTGCGGCACCCCGGTGCTGTGCAAGGCCGAGAACCTGCAGCCGACCGGCTCGTTCAAGGTGCGCGGTGCGCTCAACCACGTGCTCAGCCTCACCCGGGACGAACGCGCCGCAGGGATCATCGCCGCCTCCTCCGGCAACCACGCCCAGGCGATCGCCTGGGCCGCGCGGCTGGCCGGCACGTATGCGGTCGTGGTGGTTCCCGCCGACGCCCCGCACGTCAAGGTGCAGGCGGCCCGGGAGTTGGGGGCCGAGGTCTACCACTACGCCCGCGGCGGCGAGGACCGCGACACCATCGTGGCCGAGATCGCCCGACAGCGCGGGCTGGCGATCGTGCCGTCGGCCAACTCCGAGCAGGTGATCGCCGGCGGCGGCACCGTCGCCGCCGAGATCCTCGCCCGCTCCGAACAGGTGAGCACGCTGGTGGTACCGGTCGGCGGGGGCGGGCTGGCGGCCGGCTGCGCGGTGGCCGCCAAGGCCCTGCGCCCGAACATACGGGTGGTCGGCGTGGAGCCGGAGCACGGAGCCGACACCGCGCTGTCGCTGCGCGAGGGCCGCCGGGTGAGCATCCCGACACCGGTCACAATCGCCGACGGGCTCACCCACACCAGCCCGGCCCCGATCCCGTTCGCGATCAACCGGGCGCTGCTGGATGCGGTGGTCACCGTCTCCGACACCGAGATCGTCGAAGCCATGGCAGCAGCCTTCACCCACCTGAAGGCCGTCGTCGAACCCAGCGGCGCATGCGCACTCGCCGCAGCGATATGCGGGCGAATCGAGATCACATCCGGCACAATGGGCGTGGTCTTGTCCGGGGGAAACATCGCCTGGACCACGTTCCGGTCGCTGATCGACCGCGCAACCGCTGCTGGGGGAGATGGTGGGATGCCTGGCCTGCACGCCGAAAGCGGGCAGCAGCCAGCAGGCACGCCATGACGGCATCACCCTGTTCACCCAGTACATGAGTCATGAGCGGATCGGCGCCATCGTCTACCAGGGCGCCGATCCCGCCGACGACCCGCAATGGCGCGCCTCGGGGGCGCGCACCCGCGCCGAGTACGGCCGCTGGTGCCGGCACGCCTGCGGCATGGCCTGCCTGCAGATGGTCCTCGATCACCGCGACGGGCACGCCCCGCCGCTGCTGGAGCTCACCCGCGGCTGCCGCGCCTACGGCGGCTACATCGAGACTGACGACGGCCAGATCAAAGGCCTGTACTACGCGCCGTTCGCCGAGTTCGTCCGCGCCGAGCACGGCCTGCACGCCACCGTGCACCCGCACCTGGCCGCCGCCGACCTGCCCGGCCTGCTGGCCAGCGGGTACCTGGTGATGGCCTCGGTGCACAAGGAGATCCGCCGCCCCGAGCGGCCGGCTCCCGGCCGGGGCGGGCACCTGGTTTTGCTCACCGGCCATGAGTTCGGCCTGCTCCACCTGCGCAACCCCTCCGGCCACACCCCCGATGCCCGCCAGGCCAGCCTGCCCATCGACACCTTCGCGACGTTCTTCGGTGGCCGCGGCATCGCCCTGCGCACGTACTAAAAGACCACGCCCCCAGGGGAGCACAGTGACCATGAAGGTGCTGATCTCGGTGGACATGGAGGGCATCGCCGGCATCGTCCACCCGGAGGAGACCATCCCCGGCCGCTTCGACTACGAACGCGGCCGCGCTTTGATGACGGCGGCGGCCAACGCTGCGGTGGCGGGCGTGCTGGAGGCCGAACCGGCAGCCGAGGTGCTGGTGGCCGACGCCCACGGCCCCCACCGCAACCTCCTGCCCGAGCACCTGGACCGGCGGGCCCGGCTGATCCGCGGCAAGCCCCGCGAGCTGGGCATGATGGCGGGCCTGCAGGCCGGCGTCCAGGCAGCGATGTTCGTGGGCTACCACGCCCGCGCCGGCGCGGGCAGCGCGGTGCTCGCCCACACCATGGCCGAGGCCGTCCTCGACGTCCGCATCAACGGCACCTCGCACGGCGAGATCGGCATCAACGCCCTGCTGGCGGCCTCCTACGGCGTGCCCGTCGTGTTGGCCAGCGGCGATGAGGCGGCCTGCGCCGAGTTCAGCGCCCTGGCGCCGCAGAGCGTCACCGTGCCGGTCAAACGCGCTCTCGGCCAGCACGCGGCCGACGGCATGCACCCCGACCAAGCGCACGATCTCCTGCGGCGCGGGGCCGGCCAGGCGATGCGGGTGCACGCCACCACCGCGCCGGTCTGGCTGCCGCACCCGCTGCGCATCGAGGTCGACCTGCATCAGCCGCGTGCGGCGGATCTGGCCGCGCTCCTGCCCAGCGTCACCCGGAGCGGACGCACCATCGCCTTCGACGCCGAGACCATGACAGCCGCCTACGGCATGCTCCACGTCATCGTCGCACTCACCCACAACGGGCCCTAAGCGCCACGGGGTGGCTCCGCGCCGGGCGGAGCCACCGCTTGCGATCAACCGCCTACGCCATCTGCTGCCCAGAGCACGGTGCGATGGTCAGGGCGTCAGCCCCAGCTCACGCAGTTGCGCGGCCGTAACGGCAACGCCTCCGGGGGCGTTCAGCATCAAGGTCGTGACCGTCTCCAGGCTCATCTGCGCTCGCCGGCTCGATGAGACCGCATTGCGCTCGGGACGACACCGTCGTGCGGCCTTGTTCTTTTTGGGGTTGCGGCGGGCGGCCATGCCCTGACGATAAACATCACCCGGCTACGAGTAACCCCCTGAGGTACCTGCGGCTGGTCCTGTTTTCCCAGCCAGGCCCCCTTCATCAGCGTCTTCGGTCGCGACCACAGGCCCTCTGCCGCCGACACGCTCCCCGGTATCGAACGTGTGCTCGGTAAAACGATAGGGTCAGTGGCATGTCCGCCCCTGTCCTGCTTCCGGTGCCGCCGCTGGCCTGGCACGGCACCCGGCCGGTGTTCCTGCGCGGCCGCGAGCTGGTCGAGCACCGCCCTTGGGCGCACATCAGCTGGATCCTGCCCGGTGAGCCGATCACCGCCGCACCGTCCGTCGTCGACCATCGCCTGCCGTACGCCGATCTGGCCGAGCTCGACGGCCAGGTCTACGATCAGCTGCCCCGCCAGCCCGGCGCGCTGCTGGTGCTGCCGCCGTTAGTGGCCTACGCCGGGCAGGTGGTGCTGCTGCGCGGCTGGCGCCAGGCCGTGACGCACGGCGGCTCCTGGTGGGCCCACCTGGCCCGGCTGAATCTGGGCGAGCGCAACGGCCGGCGCCGCGCAACTGTGGTCGACCTGCAGGTGGCCGCCGCCGAGATCACCCCGCTGCCCGGCCAGGAGTACGCCCGCGTGCCCCGCGTGCACGACGCGCACCAGTGATCGCCTCGCGAGAAGGTGAGCGCAGGCTCCGCATCTGAGGGCCGGACGGGCATCTGAGGGCCGGACGGTGCACTCGGCACCTGCCCTCGCACTGCCCCGGGCCGGGCTCGGCTATCGCGCCATGTCTATCCGGGCGGCGCCCGGGCACAGATCCTGCTGATCAGGATCGGCCACGCCCCCGGGGAGTTCCATGCTCACTCATGCCCACCGCCGCAAAGGCGCGCCCGTCCTGGGCGCGGTCCGCCGCGGGCAGGTGGGGCCGTTCGGCCCCTACGGCACCCCCGACCTCGACGATCACGACGCCGCTCCCCCACCCTCCGGTGACCTCACCGGCGGGCAAGGTCAGAGGGGCAGCGTCCCTGCACCGGGTGCAGCGCCATCCACCCCGGGAGAGGATCCCCTACCTGACTCCCCTCACGTCAGTGGGTGCTGATTGCCCAATCCCCTAAAGTCGGCTCACGAGGACGGTTGCCGTCGCTGCCCCCCTTGCGCCTTCGGGGCGTCCGGTCGGATCTGCCGGATGGCCCGGCAGAGCAAGGAGGACGACGCGATGGATGCTCCCCGTCCCGACGGTGATCGCCACCAGACGATCCGCACCGGCCTGGCGGCCGTGCGCCTGGCTGTGTGGCTGGCCTGGCTGATCTGGCTGGCCGGCGATCACGACGCCACCCGGTAATCCCCTGGGTGGCCGGGCCTCCTACCGCGAGAAGATCGGCTCTGACCGGGTAGGAGGCCCGCTGGCTCCCCAGCGTAGGGGCGCTGCCGTCAGCGTTGTGAGCGGGGATCGGTTTTCCCTCCCCGGCCGGGGCGGCCGATCTGTCACCCGGGCATACCTGTTCCCCTCCGATGATCACAAAAGTCCCGCAAACCGGACACGATGCGCGCTCCGCAGCGGCTGCGCGGAGAGGTTTTCTCCTCCGCGCTCCCCGCGCCGCCGCAGCGTCCGCGGCCCGGCTCGGCTGATTGTCATCTCCTGCAGAGGCACGTGCCCGGCCGAACCCCGGACACGGGGGTGACAGACCTTTCTGTCATCACTTGACGCACATTCTGTATTCCGTGCTGTAGTGGAGCAGGGATCGCTCGGGGGACAGCTATCAGCAGGAAGGGCGATCAGCGGCGTGCAGGCTTCCACCCGGATCCGCATCGGCGGCTACGGCGCCGCAGGGCTGCTCGTGGCCACCGCCGTCTTCAGCAACCAAGTCCTCGACGAGGGGAAGTTCAGCTGGGGATGGCTGATCGCCGCCCTGGCCGTGGCCGGAGCCGCGGAGGGCTGGAACCACTGGCGCGCCCAGCCGGCCCCCTCCGGGCAGCTGCGCCTGACCGATGCTGCGGGCCGCCCGCCCCGCCTGGATGAGATCGACCTCTATCAGCTGGGCGTGCACCGCTCCCGCTTCGCCGAGGCCGATACTTCCCCGCCGCACATCCCTCGCTCCTACGACGCGGAGCTGGCCGCGGCCCTGACCCGTCTGGACGAGCCCGGCGCCCCGCGGCTGATCGTCGTCGAAGGCGAGCGCCTGGCCGGCACCAGCCACACCCTGGCCCACGCACTGCGCAGCCACCTGCCCGCCTGGCGCCTGGCCGCCTTCGTCGACGACCCCACCGTGCGCCTGAGCGACCTGATCACCCAGGCGCTGGGCTGGGCCGAGCCGGAGGCCGGCGTGGTGCTGTGGCTGGATGCCATCGGCACCGACCAGCTCGGCGAGCTCACCGCACCGCTGCTGGAGGCCATCACCCAGGCCCGCCTGGCCGCCGTGCCCAAACACCTACTGATCGCCATCACCGTGCACCAGCAGGTGACCGGCCTGGACGGCGAGGAGCCCCTGCGCCTGGCCGGCCACGTGCGCGAGCTGCTACGCGAGCGCGCCCTGCACCTGGTCGTCGGCACGCTCACCACCGACGAGCGCGCCCGGCTTTCCGCCGAGCCCGCCTATGACCGCCTGCGCCCGCTGCTGGACGATGCGGCCCGCGAGCTGGTGATGGGCCGCCTGATGGTCGCACTGGACCAGCTGCGCCACGCGCTCACCCTCGGCACCGGCGAGCAGGCCGCCGACCGGATCGCGCTGCTGCGCGCGGCCACCGACTGGCAGCGCGCCCAGGTCCCGGCCCGCCTGACCGCAAAAGCCCTGCAGCGGTTGTGGAAGGCCTACCGGCGCCAGATCTCAAACCTGCCAAAACGCACCCGCCTGCCGACCGATGCCTTCACCCGGGCGCTGGCCTGGGCGAGCGCCCCGGCCACGGCGGCGCGCCCACAGCTGATCGATGTCGGTCCCTTCTACGGGCCGCATCCGCTGCTGGCGGTGGTGGCCGAAGAACCCGAGCCGCTCGGCTGGCCGATCAGCCCGGCCCTGTGGAACTACGCCGAAGCTCACCTGGAGGCCGGCCAGCGCTACACGCTGGCGGCCACCGCCGTGGATCGCGGTGACCTTCCCGGTGCCGATCGCCTGCTGCGCTCGATACCCTCAGCCATGGTGGCGGCATCGACCGCATACGCCCTGGCGCGGCGACTGCATACCAACGGGTCCATTTCCGCCGCCCGGTACTGGTATCTCCACACCATTGAGTCCGGCCACCCCGATCAAGTCCCGGGGGCGATGGTGAATCTCGGCACCCTGGAGTATGAACAGGGTGACATCGGCCAGGCGCGTACCTGGTGGACCCGGGCGGTGGAGTCCGGCCACCCTAATCAGGTCCTGGGGGCGATGGTCGGTCTCGGCCACCTGAGGTATGAGCTGGGCGACATCGGCCAGGCGCGTACCTGGTGGACCCGGGCGGTGGAGTCCGGCCACCCCGACCACGCCCCGAAGGCGATGGTCGGCCTCGGCAACCTGGAGTATAAGCAGGGCGACATCGGCCAGGCCCGTACCTGGTACAGCCGCACGGTGGAGTCCGGCCACCCCAACCAGGCCCCGAAGGCGATGGTCAACCTCGGCATCCTGGAGTACAGGCAGGACCGGTTGGACCAGGCCCGCACCTGGTACAGCCGGGCGATCGAGTCCGGCCAACCCAACCAGGCCCCGAAGGCGATGGTCAGCCTCGGCAACCTGGAGTATAAGCAGGGCAACATCGACCAGGCCCGTACCTGGTACAGCCGGGCGATCGCGTCCGGCCACCCCGACCACGCCCCGACGGCAATGGTCAACCTCGGAATTCTGGAGGAGGACCAGGGCGACATCGGCCAAGCCCGCACCTGGTGGACCCAGGCGATCGCGTCCGGCCACCCCGACCAGACCCCGAAGGCGATGGTCAGCCTCGGCAACCTGGAGTATAAGCAGGGCAACATCGGCCAGGCCCGTACCTGGTTACAGCAGGTGATCGCGTCCGGCCACCCCGACCACGCCCCGAAAGCGATGGTCAACCTCGGAATTCTGGAGGAGGACCAGGGCGACATCGGCCAAGCCCGCACCTGGTGGACCCAGGCCGTCGAGTCAAGCCACGCTGAATGGGCCCCCAGAGTGATGGTCAACCTCGGTATCTTGGAACAGCAGCAGGGTCGGTTGGAACAGGCCCACACCTGGTACAGCCGGGCGATCGAGTCCGGCCATCCTGAGTACGGGCCGGATGCGCAGCGCCGGCTGAAGGCGCTGCAGCACTGGCAGGCAGAGCAGCGGCGGGCGATCTGGGAAGCCCGCTATGCCCGCCGACCCCTAGGGCGTGTCGTCAAAGTTGCTGGACCTGGGGCAACATGAAGGCGTGGTACGTCGCTACGAACTGACCGATGCCGAATGGCAGGCGCTGGAACCGCTGCTGCCCCGATCGGTG
>NZ_BMQP01000059.1 GCF_014648175.1 Planobispora rosea | reverse complement strand
CTGGGCCGGAACGTCCTTGCGCCCGGCCTGGCGAGCCGCCTCGACCCGCCCCTTCCACTTTTCGTTGCCCAGCAGCCAGTCGAACGACTCGGTCTGCAGAGCGAGAAGATCAGGAACTTCGAGCGGCTCCTGAATGCGTGCGAACGACACACGACGGGGACCAGCGGGTACGGCGGAGGCGTTGCGCGAGGCTGCCAACAGATGTCCTTCCGAGGGGTACGGATGGAATCGCACTGCGCGCACGCCAAACGCCCCGGGAGATCCGGGGGCGTCGACAGGCGGCGCGAGGGAGCAGCATAACGCAAATGGCAAACGGAAAGCCACATTTACTATAAGCGTCAACCTCGGTGCCGCCATCAGTGTGTCACGGCCGAAGCGTCTCCGTCAACCTCCTCGGTCGCAGAACATGCCGACTACGCCGGTCACGGGCGGGCGGTCACGGGCGGGCGGTCACGGGCGGGCGGGAGCGGATCCGGTGGCTGGACGGCGGGTCCTCCTGACGGGCCCGGCATACGCCCGGAGCGGTAGATCGCCGGCCTCCTCACTCCGATGGCGTACCGGCGGAGCCTCCGGCAGAGGGATTCCCGCGCCCGGCGACCGGATGACCATTACAGCCAACCGCTGCCGCCGTCACGTGCCGGTGAACCGGAAACGGCATGTCGGCTCCACGCGGGACACCCTCATGGACCACCCCGGACACCCCGAAGGGGCCAGACGATGCGGAAACGAAGAGTCATCAGGATCATCGGCGTGGTGCTCGCCGTTCTGATCGGAGTGCCGGTCGTGGGAACCGCCGGTCTCCTCCTCTGGGACGGCGGCGTGGACACCGGTCCGCGCAGGGAGATCCTCCAGGGCGTCCGGATCGATCTGCGGACGGCCGTGACGCGGCTCGGCCCGATCGAGTACGACCTGCACGGCACGGAAGGTCCCGTGCTGCTGTCCGTTCACGCCGGGCTCGGCGGCGCCGATCAGGGGCGTCTGTTCGCCGACTGGCTGCGAAAGGACGGGTTCCGCATCCTGAGCCCCTCGCGGCCGGGTTACCTCGGCACGCCGCTGGAGAGCGGCCGGACCAACGAGGAGCAGGCCGATCTGCTCGCCGCGCTGCTGGACGAGCTCGGCATCGATCGGGTCGGAGTCCTCGCGGTCTCGGCGGGGAGCCCGGTGGGCTACACCTTCGCCGCGCGCCACCCGGGCCGGATCTGGGGGCTGGTCTCCATCGGCGGGCTGAGCAGACCGCGGCCCGCCGAGACGAGCGGCTCACCGCTGCGGAGAACGTTCCTCAACACCGTGGGCCAGAAGCTGGCCCGGCTGACGGCGGAGGTCTCGTTCGAGACCATCGTGGAGGGAACACTGAACGAGACCAGCACCTACACCCGCGACCAGCGGGCGGAGCGTGTCTCGTACATCATGGGAACGCCGCACGTACGGGCGCTCTTCACCTCCATGTTCGATACGACGTTCCCCTACCAGGAACGCTGGGCGGGCACCGACAACGACGCGGCGCAGGCCCGGCGCGGCGGTCCGCCCCTGGAGCGGATCACGGCTCCGACGCTGCTGGTCCACGGCACCCAGGACGGCGACGTGCCGTTCGGCCACTCGGAGTTCGCAGCCGAGCGGATACCCGGTGCGAGCCGGTACTGGATGCAGCGGGAGGACCACCTGGGTTTCTGGCTCGGCCCGAGGGCGAGGCAGGCGCAGGCGGCGGTGGGAACGTTCCTCCGGCGGCACGCACCGGGCGGGAGCCCGCCCGGGTCACGGGAGTGAGGCGGGCGGGGAGAAGGCGGGAAGTGTTCGGGTCCGAGGCCGACGGGGGCGCCCGGCTGCCTCCGGCTACCGGGAGAACCGCGTGGCGGCCTCACCCGTGAGCCGGCCCGGTGGCAGGCGCCGCCCGCAGACGGCGAGCAGCAGATCCTGCGCGAGACCCCGGACCGGTGTTCCCGTGCCGTGGCTCCAGTCGAGGTCGGTCGCCTGCAACGCGACCCCCGTGAGATCGGCTCCGAAGAACGCGATGTTCTTCGGCCGCATCCCGGCCAGCACCATGGCGATCCGTTCGACGGGGACCCGCCGGTCGAGCCCCAGGGCCACCGTGATGTCGAGTCCGTGGATGACGTCGTGCGAGAGCGCCCCCCGGACACCTCCGCCGGGAGGCGTCCACGGGTGCGCGATGTTGTCCCGCAGCGACGCGAGCAGCATCTCGGGTGGCAGGTCGGCGGCATCGCGCCGCGCGCACCGGTCGGCCAGGCGGTTGATGTTCCCGCGGGCTCTCACCAGCTCCACCGCCATCCGCCGGAGCGAGGCCCGGAACGGCAGCGTGGTGTGGGCGATCACCTCGCGCACCCGCCAGCCGTCGCACAACGTGGGCGCGTCCCACTGCTCCGGCCGGAGGGCGGCGAGCAGGTCCGCCTGTTCACGGCGTTCCGCCGTCACCGCGGCGCGAAGACGGTCTTCGGTCATGCGGCGGTCTTCGGTCATCTCGTGCCTCCCGTACGGCGCGCGGCCCCGCCGCGCGCTCTCCATCTGGTCATGACCTGAATACGGGCGCGGCGCCGGAAACTCATCGGTCACCACCGTGATGTGTCGGTGACGGCACGTATGGTCGGGGCCATGGCGGAGACCTCGACCGGCGCGGAATCCCGGCTGGAGCCGTTCCGGACCGAACTGATCGGTTACTGCTACCGGATGCTCGGTTCCGGGTTCGAGGCCGAGGACGCCGCGCAGGAGACGCTCCTGCGCGCATGGCGGTCGTTCGGGCGTTACGACGAGCGGCGGGCCTCGCTGCGGACGTGGCTCTACCGCATCGCCACCAATGTCTGCCTCGACATGCTGCGCAGCGCGCAACGCCGGGCGCTGGCCATGGACCTCGGCCGGGCGGCTGACGCCGGGACGGACATCGGCGAGCCGGTGCCGGAGCGGGCCTGGGTCCAGCCGGTTCCGGACGGTCTCGTGCTGCCGCCGGACGGTGATCCGGAAGCGGCGGCCGTACGGCGTGAGACGATCCGCCTGGCGTTCGTCGCGGCGCTGCAGCACCTGCCGCCCCGGCAGCGGGCCGTGCTGATCCTGCGCGACGTGCTGGTCTGGAAGGCCGAGGAGGTCGCGCAGCTCCTGGAGACCACCGTCGCGTCGGTGACCAGCGCGCTGCAGCGGGCGAGGGCGACGCTCAAGGCGGTCGGTGTCGTGCCGGGCGAGCCGCTGCGCCCGTCCGACCCCGCCCAGCGCGAGTTGCTCACCCGGTACTGCGCCGCGTTCGAGCGCCACGACGTCACCGCGCTCGTGGCCCTGCTCCACGAGGACGCCACGATGACGATGCCCCCCTTCGCCTGGTGGCTTCGCGGCCGTGACCGGATCAGGAGGGTGCTGCTGGGCCCGGAGACGCCCTGCGCGGGTGCGCGCCTCGTCCCCGTGGCGGCGAACGGCTCGCCGGCGTTCTGGCAGCTGCGGCCCGGCCCCGACGGCGCCTGGACGCCCTTCGGGCTGGTCCTTCTCGACGTGTCCGACGGGCTGATCGGCGGGATCACCACCCACCTCGACGCCGACCGGCTGGTCCCGCTGTTCGGCCCTCCGCCGCGGAGGCCGTGACCCGCCGCGGAGACCGTGACCGAGCCACCCGGCACCGTACCGGACGGCGCTGCGCCACCGCGGCGGGCGCTCAGCCGTCGCGCAGGGCCAACCGGGCGGCCTGGTAGCCGCCCATCCCGTGCACGCCCGGGCCGGGCGGGGTCGCGGCCGAGCAGAGGTAGACGCCGGGCAGCGGGGTCCGCCAGGGACGCGCCGAGTACACCGGGCGGCCCGCGAACTGGCGCAGGTCGGCCAGGCCCGCCCCGATGTCGCCGCCGACGTAGTTGGCGTTGCGCTCCTGCATGGCGGAGCAGTCCAGGGCGTGCCTGGCCAGGACGCGGTCGCGGAAGCCGGGGGCGAACCGCTCGATCTGGCCCTCGATCGCCGCGGTCATGTCCACGGTGGAGCCGTTGGGCACGTGGCAGTAGGCCCACAGGGTGTGCCGCCCGGCCGGGGCGCGGGACGGATCGGCCACGCACGGCTGCACCAGCAGCACATACGGCCGTTCGGGGTGGACGCCCCGGGCGACCTGGGCCTCGCTCAGCGTGATCTCCTCCAGCGTGCCGCCCAGGTGGACCGTGCCCGCCCGGCCGACCGCCGGGTCCTTCCACGGCACCGGCCCGTCCAGCGCCCAGTCCAGCTTGAACACGCCGGGCCCGTACCGGTAGCGGGCCAGGCGGCGGGCGTAGCGCGGCGGCAGGCGGTCGCCGGCCATGGCCAGGAACTGGCGCGGCGTGACGTCCAGCAGCACCGTGCCCGCCGGTGGCAGTTCGGCCAGGGAGGCCACCCGGTGCCCGGCGACGGTCTCACCGCCGAGCTCGCGCAGCCGGGCCGTCATCAGGTCGGCCAGCCGCTGCGAGCCGCCGCGCACCACCGGCCAGCCCGCATGGTGGGCGAGGGCGGCCAGCGTCATCCCGAAACCCCCGGTGATGGGGGAGCGCAGGTCCAGCATGGAGTGGGCGGCCATCCCGGCCAGCGCGGCCCGCCCGGGGGCGGTGCGGAAGGCCGCTCTGGCCAGCACCGTCGCCGGCTGCAGCGCGAGCACCCCGAACCGGGCGGCGGCCAGCGGCGCCCGGGGCAGGCCGAGCGGCGCCAGCAGGGTGTCCACCAGCGGATCCCCGGCGCGGGCGGTCGCCCCGATCACGGTCTGCCAGGCCCGCCCGTCCCGGCCGAGGCCGGCGGCGGTCTCCGCCGGGTCGCGGTGCACGAGTACGGCGGTGCCGCCGTCGAGCGGGTGCGCCACCGGGACCGGCGGATGGGCGAAGTCGACGCCCAGGTCGAGCGAGCGGAACGCGGCCGAGACCGCGGCCATCGGCAGCGCCGTCGCGCACACGTCGTGCACGAACCCGGGCAGCGTCAGCTCCTCGCTGCGCAGCCCGCCGCCGAAGCGCTCCGCGGCCTCCAGCAGCAGCACCCGGTGCCCCGCCCGGGCCAGGATCAGCGCCCCCGCCAGGCCGTTCGGCCCGGAGCCGACCACCACCGCGTCGAACCCGTCCGCCCTCATGCCCGTGTTCCCCTCTCGCCGTCAGGCCCTTTCCCGTTCACCCTTCCGCATCCCGCCCTGTTCCCGAACCCGTCGGAGAACCACGGAGCCGGGCGACCCGGGTGCACGGGTAACCGCCTCCAGAGTTTGGATCTTGCGGTCCGGGGCAGCCGACGTCCGTCTCGGGCATGGACGGTTGCGGGAGGGTCGCATGGCGAAGAAGCAGGGGAAGGTCGGCACGGTCGCCGTGATCGCCCACCAGAGGAAGTCGCTCGGCGGCGGGCTGGACGAGCTGCGCCGGCTGCTGGCCGACGAGGGCGTGGGGGAACTGCTCTGGTACGAGGTGCCCAAGAGCAAGAAGGCGCCCAAGAAGGCGAGGAAGGCCGTCAAGGAGGGCGCCGACCTGGTCATCGTGTGGGGCGGCGACGGCATGGTGCAGCGGTGCGTGGACGCGCTCGCGGGTTCCGGGACGCGGGTGGGGATCATCCCCGCCGGTACGGCCAACATGTTCGCCAAGAACCTCGGCATCCCGGAGGACCTGCCGGAGGCGGTACGGATCGCCTTCCACGGCGAGGACCGCAAGCTCGACCTCGGCAGGGTCAACGGCGAGCACTTCGCGGTGATGGCCGGGGTCGGGTTCGACGCGGAGATGATCAAGGACGCGGACCGGGGGCTGAAGGACCGGATGGGCCGGGCCGCCTACTTCTGGACCGGTCTCCGGCACGTCCGCGGCGAGCTGGTCACGATGAAGATCAAGGTTGACGGGACGCCCTGGTTCGAGGGCGAGGCCAGCTGCGTGCTGTTCGGCAACGTCGGCACGATCACCGGCGGCATCGAGGCGTTCGACGACGCCCGTCCCGACGACGGCTGGCTGGAGGTCGGCGTCACCACGGCCAGCGGTCCCATCCAGTGGGCCCGCACGCTCGGCCGGATGAGCGTGAGCCGCTCCGACTCCTCGCCGTTCGTCCGGATGACCCGCGCCCGGAAGGTCACCGTCAAGCTGGGCAGGGCCATGTCCTACGAGCTGGACGGCGGCGCCAAGGGCACGGTCACCCGGCTGAAGGCCGAGGTCGTCCCGGGCGGGCTCATCCTCCGCGCCCCCCGGCCGGCCCCCTCCGACGAGCGGCCGGCCCCCTCCGGAGAGCGGGCCGGGACCGGCCGGGAGCCCGAGGTCACGAGGGCGTGACCGTCATCTGCAGCTCGGTCACCCACTGGCTCCGGTCGTCCGGGCAGTCGAGGTAGACCTCGCGGGCGAGGCCGACCGGGCGGTAGCCGTTCTCCTCGATCCACCGGGCGAGGACCTGGAAGCTCGGGCCGACCTGCTCCATCGGACCCCGGTGGATGATCGTGGCGGCCGTCTCGATCGCCGGCAGGTCGACGATCGCGAAGTCGTGCTCCCGGTCCGGGGCCGCCGTGACCTGCATCCCGGCGTGCACGACGACCTTGCCGTCCTCCTCGGCCTCGTAGGAGGCGATGCCCGGACCGGTGATCGCGACTCCGGCGCGCTCCAGCCGCGCGCACAGCTCCCGGTAGAGCGGCTGGATGACCGGGCCGATGTCCTCGCTCTCGTAGCTCGCCGCCACCGCTTTGAGCTCCGCGACCCGGACCGGGGCGACCCGCTTGACCATGACTTCCTCTGTGCTCATGAGACCCTCCGTCTCGATGGCCCGGAGTCTCGCCTCGACCCGGAGCAGCCGGGCGGTGTCCGCCGCGATGCGTTCCTCCAGCTCCGCGCGGCGCAGCCGTACCATGCCGTGCAGCTCCTCCAGGCTCACCTTCTCGTCGAGGATCGAGGCGATCTGGCTCAAGGTGAAGCCGAGGTCCTTCAGGGCGATGATGCGATTGAGCCGCGCGAGCTGGGCGGCCCGGTAGAAGCGGTAGCCGCTGGCCGGGTCGACGCGGGCGGGCCGCAGCAGCCCGAGCGCGTCGTAGTGGCGCAGCATCCGCACCGACACGCGGCCGAGCTGGGCGAAATCTCCGATGCTGAACATGGTGCTTCCAGGTGTACGGCCTCACACGGTGTCAGGGTCAAGGCAGGGACCGGGTGTAGGCACGGGCGAACACGTTCTGCAGCAGGACGGGGACGGGGCCCGCCAGCCGGACGTACCAGCGGCCGGGACGGGAGTAGGCGTGGACGGTGAACCGTACCCGCCCGGTGGCATCCCGCTCCAGCAGGAAGCCCTCCTCCCCGCTCTCCGGATGCCCCGTCAGCGTTCCGTAGCCGAACCCGGCCCGGTCGTCCTCCTCCAGCGTCCACACCACCCGGCAGGGCGCGGGCAACCACAGCGGTCCCGGGCCGAGCCGGAGGACGATGGTCGCCCCCACCGCCGCCCGGGGCGCGGACGCGACCGGCCGCAGGCCGCACCGGGTTTGGGCCTGCCAGGTCAGCAGGGCCTCAGCCGCCCGTTCCAGAGTCGTCCCGGGATCGAGCATCCGGTGGTGCCGTAGCCGCCGGTAGCCGGGCGGTACGGCTCCGGCGCGGAAGGTGTCGGTGTCCGGGTGGGTCAGGCCGACGTCGGGATAGCTGAACGCGGCGCCGCGGTAACGCTGGAGAAGATCCATAGTGGTGTCCCCGGGGTATTCGGACGGACATCTTCTTGAACGCGTTCAAACGCTCGTCCCCACCGTAGCACCGGGCGGGGAGGGGCCGGGGGGATAACCGGTTGGCGCGGGGGGTGCGGGAGGGGGCAGCATGACCGGCATGTCACTGCGCTTTCACGAGATCGCCGAGGGTGGTCACCGCATCCTCAACCCGTTCACCGACGAGAAGCTGGAACTGCTGGGCGAGGTCGCCCGGCTCCGCCACGGCACGCGCCTGCTCGACCTGTGCTGCGGCAAGGGGGAGATGCTCTGCCGCTGGGCCCTGGAGCACGGGATCGAGGGGGTGGGGGTCGACATCAGCCAGGTCTTCCTGGACGCGGCGCACGAGCGGGCGGTGGAGCTGGGGGTGGCCGGGAGGGTCCGGTTCGAGCAGGGTGACGCCGGGGCCTATCCGGCCGAGCCGGGCTCCTTCGACGTCGTGTCGTGCCTCGGGGCGACGTGGATCGGGGGCGGGGTGGAGGGGACGGTCAAGCTGATGCTCCCCGCGCTCAAGGAGGACGGGATCCTCCTGGTCGGCGAGCCGTACTGGATCTCCGAGCCGCCCGCCGGGGCCTACGAGGCGTTCGGCTTCGGGCCGGCGGACTTCACCTCGCTGGCCGGGACCTTCGACCGGTTCGAGGCGGCCGGGACGGAGGTGCTGGAGATGGTCCTGGCCGACCCCGGCAGCTGGGACCGCTACGTGGCGAGTCAGTGGTGGACGTTGAGTGACTGGCTGCGGGCGAATCCCGGCGACCCGGAGGTCGAGGAGATGCGCGCGTTCCTGGAGCGCTGCCGCAGGTCGCATGTGGAGTACGGCAGGCAGTACCTCGGGTGGGGCGTCTTCGTGCTGCGCCGCCGTTGACGGTTACCGGCGAGTAGAAATACCTTCTAGACATACATTCTGGAAGTTGTGGATCTCCCGGAGGAACGATGACCGACGTCCAGCTCGCCCGGCAGGCATGGCGCCGCCTGGAGCCCCTCCACGCGATGGTCTACTTCGTCCCGGAGGCCGCCGAGCGCTACGCCGCACTGGGGCTCGACACGCACGCGGGCTACTTCGCCTCCCGCTCGGCCGCCTTCGGCGCCGCCTCGCCCGAGCTGGTCATCGCCACCTTCTACAACTTCTGCCCGGCGCTCGTGCGCAGGGCGCTCCCGGCGGCCTGGGGGGTCGCGACCCCGGAGAAGGTCCTCCAGGCCCGCTACGACGCCGCCGAGGCGGCCCTGCGCCGGGGCGGAATCCACGAGCTGCCGGGCCTGAGCGAGACGGCCGCGCTGGCCAGGCGCGCGGCCGACCGCGCCTGCGAGCACCCGCAGGGCCGCCCGCTGTTCGCCGCGCACGCGGCGCTGCCCTGGCCGTCGGACGACCCGCTGATGGAGCTCTGGCACGCCCAGACCCTGCTGCGCGAGTTCCGGGGTGACGGGCACGTCGCCACCCTGCTCGCCGAGGGGGTCGGGCCGCTGGAGGCACTGGTCCTGCACGGCGCGACCGGAGCGGGCATGCCCGTGGTCTTCCTGAAGATCAGCCGGGCCTGGCCGGAGGAGGAGTGGCTGACGACCGAGGAGCGGCTGCGCGAGCGCGGTCTGCTGGCGGGCGACGAGCTGAGCGCCGAGGGGCGGGCGCTGCGGCAGCGGATCGAGGAGCGCACCGACGAACTGGCCCTGCCCGCCTACGCCGCGCTCTCCGATGACGAGCTGGCCCGCCTGGCCGAGCTGGCCCGGACCTTCGGCCGCGGCGTGGTGGACGCGGGCCTGCTGAACATCGGCGGCTGAGCCGTAGCGGGCCTGCGGCACCGGTCGCGCCCGCCCGGCGCCGCGGGCCGGATCGGGGCCGGTCAGCCCGTCGCGGTCGGGTCGGCGACCTGGCCGATGAAGAGCGGGACCTGCGTCGGGCGGTGGACGATCGCGAAGGCGAACGGCCGGTCGGCGCGGAGCTCGGCCTCGGCGGGCGGCGGGGCCGAGACGGCGAAGGCCAGGCCGGTGACGGCGGCGGCCTCGGTCCCCCACTCGTCCACGGTGACGTTCGCCCTGTGCGCCGCCTGCTGGAGGAAGAGACCGTCGGCGATGCCCGGGTAGTCCGCGCTCCTCAGTCCGAGCTCCGCCAGCGACGCTCCCAGGTCCAGCCCGGTGGAGAAGTCCCAGCGGGGCATGACGACCCGCACCCGGGTCTCCTTCAGTGCCTTGGCCGTCTCGGTGAGCGCGGCGGGGGAGAGCCGGTCGCCGGGGGAGCCGCCGGCCTCCGGCAGCAGGATCCACATCGCCAGCTCGCTCTTGGCGTAGGGCAGCTCGACGGCCTGCCAGCCGGGCCCGCTCGCGTGGCGGAACGCGCCCTCCTGCCGCATCAGGGCCGTGCTCACCGTCGTGCCGTCGACGCGGGTGAAGGTCGCGTCCTCCTCCGGCGGGTCGGTGAACGGGAGAGCCCAGTCCGCCCTGAGGTAGAGGGCGTTGGCGATGACCAGCTTCGTGTCGGGGTCCAGCCGGTCGAACACCTTCTTGATCCGCCCGGCGGTCCGCTCGTCGGCCCAGGCGTTGATGACGTCGGCGGCGTCCCCGGTGAAGTCCACCTGGTGCGCGCCCGTGCCGTACTTGGCGGCGAGCGTGCGCAGGAACTCCTGCCTGACCGCCAGCCCGTCCTGGACGAACAGGCCGCCCGCGAGGGCGACCACCGGCGGCTCCGGCTCGCCGCCCCCCTTCTGCGCGTCCCGTGTCGCGTCCCGGTCGGGGACGGGCGGCGGCCTGTCGGTCGTGGTGATCACGCGGGAGAGCGTGTTGAACGCCGAGTGCGGCCCCTCGGACGGGAATCCGAACACCTCGTCCAGCTCGGCTCCGGTCGCCTGGTCCGCGCCCGCCCTGGCCATGCCGTAGGCGTAGGCGATGCTCAGCGGGGACAGGACGGTGTTGACGCCGGGCTTGGCGACCTCGGTGAACAACGAATGGCCGAAGGCGGCCAGGGCGGGCTGCAGGTTCCGGACCGGGGCCCCCGCCGGGGTCTCCCGCCGCACCCCCTCGGCGGTGATCACGCGGGCCCCGGGTGCGCCGCCGCACGCGGCGAGGGCGGCGACGGCCAGCAGGCCGAGAGCGAAGGCACGACGGTTCATATCCTTCGAACGTCCGCGGGAGCCGTACGGTTCACGGGTCATAGGGCTCACGGGTCATAGGGCTCACGGGTCATAGAGCTCACGGGCCGCCCGGTGCGCTGGCCGTACGGCTCGCAGCCCGCGCGGGCGGGTCAGATCGCGTATCCGGCGAAGATGGGGAACGGCAGCAGGGCGCGCACCAGCGTGCGCCGGATCGGCCGTCCCGGGAAGCGGTCGCGTGCGGCCGCCGCGAGCCCCCGGACGGAGACGAACCGGAAGTCGTAGATCCACAGGGGCGCCTCCGGCTTCAGCACCCGGGCGAACTCGGCCACGGCCCGGTCCACCCGGTCCCAGTGGTGCATGCTGAGCGTCGAGACGACGAGGTCGAAGGCACCGTCCGGGTACGGCAGCGCGGCGACGTCCGCCACGTCCAGGGTGATCCGGTCCTGCAGGGACGCGTCACGCACGTGGCGGCGGCCGATCGCGATCATGTCCGCCGACAGGTCCACGCCGGTCAGGCGGAGGTCCGGGCGGAGCCGGACGAGCTCCAGCAGCAGGTGCCCGGAACCGGTCCCCGCGTCGAGGACCGTGCCGCCCGGCGGGGCCACGGCGGCGATCTCCCGGCAGATCTTCCGGAACAGGGTGCGGTTGAGGCGGCCCGCCCGCCGGTCGTAGCGCTCGCCGCTCCGGCCCTCGAAGTACGACATCCGATCACGTCCTCTCCGTCGTTGACCTACGCGCCCAATCTGCACGTTAATGTGAACATGAAGTCAAGTTCCGCGGAGACGGTCGAGACGGTCGAGATCGGTGAGCTGGCGGGCCGGTACGGCCTGGCCGGTCACGTCCTGCGCCACTGGGAGGCGATGGGCCTGCTCAGCCCGGCCCGCCGGGCCAACGGCCGGCGCCGCTACGGCCCTGAGGACGACGCCCGGGTCGCGCTGATCGTGCGAGCCAAGGAAGCCGGGGCCTCGCTGGAGCAGATCCGCGAGCTGGTGACCGCGGGCGACGGGGCGCGCAGGCGGGAGGTCCTCGTCCGGCACCGGGCCGAGCTGGCCCGGCGGATGGAGCGGCTGCGCACGTCCATGGAGATGATCGAGCACGTGCTGGAGTGCCCCGCGGAGGACTTCTTCGAGTGCCCGGAGTTCCAGCGGATGATCGCGGCCGGGGAAAAGGCTGGGGAAACGACTGGGGGAACGGCTGGGGGAACGGCCGGCGCGGCTCCGGTCAGTGCCCGTCCGCCGGGCGGGTGAGCGGGGGAAGCGCGGCGAGGGCGGTCTCGCGGTCGGTCCCGGTGGCTTCGAGCAGGTCGACGACGATGGACCGGAGCTGGGCGATCATCGCGGCGGTGGAGAGACCCGCGCGGGCGGTGGAGACGCCGTCCAGCCGGGCGGCTGCCTCCAGGATCGCGGCTCTGGCCCCGTCGGGCGGGTGACCGGCGGCCAGTTCGTCGCGGAGGATCAGGACGGCATCGGCGAGTTCCCGCAGGACCGGGGAGAACCCGGCGGGCGGGCTCTCTCCCGCGTGCAGCGCGGCCACGGCGCGCCGGGCGAGCACCCGGGTGTTGCGGAGCGCGCGGTCGACCGGCGGGGCGGCCGTCTCGTATCTGCGCAGCCGCGTGCGGAGCCGCCGCCGCAGCGGGGCGATGGTCGTCATCTCCTTCCCCGTCTTCAGGGCGTCGTCGAGGTCCTCCACCGCCTGCTGTCCCCCTGACCTCCTCCAGCGTGTCGGAGGCGCGCTCCGGGTCGCGCTTCGCGACGGCGTCCGCGGTGCCGCGGAGGGCGGCGGCCAGGGCCTCCAGCACGGCGGCGGCGTGCCGGTGGACGATGGCGGCCGGGCCGGTGGGCAGCAGGGCGACGGCGGCGATGCCCAGCGCCCCGCCGACCATCGCGTCGACCATGCGGTCGAGTCCGCCGACGCCGGTGGGCGGCAGCAGCGTGGCGACCAGCACCGCGGACGACCCCGCCTGCAGGACGATCAGCGTCCCGCTGTCCAGCAGGACCGCCGCGCCCATCGCCAGCGCGACGACGAGGGCGATCTGCCACGGACCGGAGCCGATCTTGAGGATCAGCAGGTCGCCGATCCCCACACCGAGGCTCACCCCGGCGACCAGTTCGGCCAGGCGGCGCAGGCGCTGGCCGACGGCCACCCCGATGCAGATCACCACGGCGATCGGCGCGAAGAACGGGCGGCCGTGGCCGAGCACGTCCTTGGCCACGACCCACGCGAGCGCGGCGGCGACGGCGCACTGGGCGATGGACGGCCCCATGAGCGCCAGCCGTTCCAGCCGGCCCCGCACATCGACATTCATGATTCCCCCGGACGCCCGGGGACGGCTCCCGCGGGCGACACCTTCCTACCCGCCGTCGCGTACGGCTTCCCGCCCGCCGCCGCGCGCCGCCTGCCGCCCGCCGCGTCCCGCCTCCCGCCCGCCGTCACGTGCCGCCGGGTCCCGCGCGGTCCCGTACGGCCGCCGCGACGTAGGCCTCGACGCCGTCCAGCAAGCGCTGCAGGCCGAACTCGAAGCCGTTGTCGTCGTCGGAGAACACGCCCGCGTCGGCGACGCGCCTGAGCGTCGCGAAGCGCTCGTCGTTCAGGAAGCGCATCATGAACGGCTCCTGCGCCTGCCAGAACTGCTCGTCGCTGACGCCGGTGCGCTGCGCGGCCTGGCCCGCCTCCACGATGAGGCGGGCGGTGCCGGTCACGTAGGCGTCGACGAGCGTGATCACCTTCATCATCTCGAAGTCGTCCAGGCCGATGCCGTCGAGCACGCGCAGGGCGATCTCTATTCCCTTGATCGAGCTGGGGCCCATTATCGGCCGCGCCTGGGAGACCTGGAGGATCCACGGGTGGCGCAGGTGCAGCGCCAGCACCCCGCGGGCCATCTCCTCCATCGCGGCGCGCCAGCCCCCGGCCCGCAGCAGCTCGGCCTCCTGCTCGGGATCCCGCTCGGGGTCGAGGTCCTCGCCGTACACCACGTCGAGCATGAGGTCGACGAGCTCGGCCTTGCCCGGCACGTAGCGGTAGAGCGACATGGTGCCGACCCCGAGCTCGGTGGCGATCCGGCGCATGGACAGCGCGGTCAGCCCCTCGGCGTCGGCGACCTTGATCGCGGCCTTGACGATCCGCTCGATGGTGAGCCCGGGCCTGGGTCCGCGCGCGGGCCGTTCGTCGCCGCCCCACATCACCTTGAGGCTGAACGACAGGTTCCCGCGACCGCTGTATTCCGTCGACATCTTGCGCTCATCATAGGACTGCGTATTCTGTACGCATAACTTCGTACAGCGTACTCAGTAAGGAGGCCGTCATGGCCCCGAACGGAACGGCGATCGTCGCCGAAGGACTGCGGAAGGAGTACAAGCAGACCAGAGCCCTGGAAGGGTTCGACCTGACCGTCCCCGAGGGTTCGATCTGCGGGCTGCTCGGCCCCAACGGAGCCGGGAAGACCACGGCGGTGCGGATCCTGTCCACGCTGCTGGAGTTCGACGGCGGCCAGGCCGAGGTCGCCGGGTTCGACGTCGTACGGCAGGCCGCGCAGGTGCGCTACCGGATCGGGGTGACCGGGCAGAGCGCGGCGGTCGACGAGATCCTCACCGGCCGGCAGAACCTGGAGATGTTCGGGCGGCTCTACCACCTGGGCGCGGCCGAGGCCCGCCGCCGGGCGGACGCGCTGCTGGAGCGGTTCGGGCTGGCCGACACGGGCGGCAAGTCGGTCAAGCACTACTCCGGAGGCATGCGCCGCCGGCTCGACCTGGCCGCCAGCCTCATCATGGCCCCGCAGGTGCTCTTCCTCGACGAGCCCACCACCGGCCTGGACCCGCGCGGCCGCATCGAGGTCTGGGAGGCGATCCGCTCGCTGGTCGCCGGGGGCACCACGGTTCTGCTGACCACCCAGTACCTGGAGGAGGCCGACCGGCTCGCCGACCGGATCGTGGTGCTCGACCGGGGCCGGATGATCGCCGAGGGGTCGCCGGAGCGGCTCAAGTCCACCATCGGCGGCGACCAGCTCGACCTGGTCGTCGCCGATGCCGCCGAGCTGGCCGAGGCGGCGCGGATCATCGCCCGCGTCTGCGGCGCCGAGCCCGGGACGCGGCCGGACACCCGGGAGATCACCGCCCCGGTACGGCACCGCGTCGCCACCCTCACCGAGGCCGTCCGCGCCCTGGACGAGGCGGGGATCGCGGTGGAGGACATCGCCCTGCGGCGGCCGACCCTGGACGAGGTGTTCCTGCGGCTCACCGGGCACCGGGCGGAGGCCGCCGACCACCGAGGCGACCACCGAGGCGACCACCGAACGGAGAAGGAGACGGCCGTATGACCACGACCACGACCACGCCCGCCGCACCGCCCCAGCCGATCCCGGCGGCCCCCCTCTCCCGGGTCCGCTGGATGATCTCCGACAGCTGGACCATCACCCGCCGCTACCTGATCCACTGGGTGCGGGAGCCCTCCTACGTCGTGTGGGGGCTGATGTACCCGATGGTCTCCGTGCTGCTGTTCGGCTACGTCTTCGGCAGCGCCATGGCGGTGCCGGGCGGAGGGGACTACCGCGAGTTCCTGCTGCCGGGTCTGTTCGGCATGACCATGATGTTCGGCATCGGCAACACGATGATGGGCGTCACCGCCGACGCCGACAAGGGCATCACCGACCGCTTCCGGGCGATGCCGATGGCCCGCTCCGGGGTGGTGGTCGGCCGGAGCGCGGCCGACATGATCAACTCGGTCATGGACCTCGTCATCCTGATCGTCTGCGGCCTGATCGTGGGCTGGCGGGCGCACGGGACGATCGGGGAGACCCTGGCGGCGGTCGGCCTGTTGCTGCTGCTGCGGTTCGCGTTCATCTGGGTCGGCATCTACCTGGGGCTGCTGGCGAAGAACGCGGAGCAGGCGGGGAACTTCTACGCGCTGCTGTTCCCGCTCACGATGATCTCCAACGCCTTCGTCGCCCCGGAGATGATGCCGGGCTGGCTCGGCGCCGTCGCCGCCTGGAACCCGCTCTCCTCCACGGTCGCCGCGACCCGTGAGCTGTTCGGCAACCCCGGCCTGGGCGGTGATTCCTGGATCGCGCAGAACGCGATGCCCATGGCCGTGGTCTGGCCCGTGGTGATCGTGGCGGTCTTCGCGCCGCTGGCCGCGCGCCGCTACCGCAGAGCCAGACGCTGAAGCCGGGCGCGGGCCTCCCCGACTAGGGCCCCGATCCGGGGGTACCTGGTGGACCGGGTCAGCGGAGGCGGAGGAGAACGGGCGTGGGAAACGGATCCGGATCGCGAGCGGGACGGCTGCGCGCCGTGGCCCGGGGGACCCTGGGAAACAGGTTCGGATCACGAGCCAGACGGTTGCGCGCGGTGGCCCGCGAGGTCTTCGGGTGGGAGGATCTGCGGTCCGGCCAGATCGAGGCGATGAGCCACCTGGTGGGCGGCGGCGACGCGCTCGTGGTCATGCCGACCGGCGGCGGCAAGTCGGCCGTCTACCAGGTGCCCGCCCAGCTCCTCGACGGCCCGACGGTGGTCGTCTCACCGCTGATCGCGCTGCAGCGGGACCAGGTCGCCGGGCTGACGGAGGTCGGCGCGGGCGGGGCGGTCGCGCTCAACTCGGCGCAGGGCGGCTCCGACGACCCGCTGGAGGCCGTGCACGCGGGCCGCGCCGAGTTCGTCTTCCTCGCCCCCGAGCAGCTCGCCAAGCCCGAGATCGTGGAGCGGCTCCGGGCCGCCCGCCCCTCGCTGATCGCCGTCGACGAGGCCCACTGCGTGTCCGCCTGGGGCCACGACTTCCGCCCCGACTACCTGCGGCTCGGCCAGGTGATCGAGCGGCTCGGGCACCCGCCGGTGGTGGCCCTGACCGCCACGGCGACCCCGGCGGTGCGCGAGGAGATCGTGGCGGTGCTGGGCCTGCGGGACGTCCGCCAGGTCGTGCGCGGGTTCGACCGGCCCAACCTGGAGCTGGAGGTGCGCCGTTTCGTCACCGCGGACGAGCTGCGGCAGGCGGTGGTGGCCGAGGCGGCCCGCCGTACCGGCCTCGGGCTCGTCTACGCCGCCACCCGCCGGGACACCGAGGAGTACGCCGCCGCGCTGCGGGAGGCGGGACGGCGGGCGGAGCCGTACCACGCGGGGATGAAGGCGGCCGACCGGCACCGCGTCCACGAGATGTTCCGCGACGGCGAGCTGGACGTCGCCGTGGCGACCTCGGCGTTCGGCATGGGGATCGACAAGCCCGACGTACGGTTCGTCCTGCACGCCGCGCCGCCCGAGTCCCCGGACTCCTACTACCAGGAGATCGGCCGCGCCGGGCGGGACGGGGAGCGGGCCGCGGCGGTGCTGTTCTACCGCCCCGAGGACCTGGGGCTGCGCCGCTTCTTCGCCGGGGGACGGACGGACGAGGAGTTCCTGCTGCGCGTCGCGACGCTGGTGGCCGAGCACGGCGGCACGGTCCGCGCCCGCGAGCTGCGCGAGCTGCTCGGCGTGGGCGCCGCCCGCCTGACCCGGGCGGTGAACCTCCTGGAGCGCGCCGGGGCCGTCGAGGTCACCGGCCGGGGCGACCTGCGCCGGGCCGCCGGAGGTCCGGAACCCGCCCGCGCCGTCGAGCGGGCCGCCGAACTGGAGGAGATCCGCCGCCGCATCGACGAGTCACGCGTCGAGATGATGCGCGGCTACGCCGAGACCACCGGCTGCCGCCGCCGGTTCCTGCTGGAGTACTTCGGCGAGCCGTACGAGCGCCTCTGCGGAACCTGCGACACCTGCCGGGCCGGTGAGGCGCAGGCCCCCGAGGACACCGGTCCCTTCGCGATGCACGCGCGGGTACGGCACAGCGAGTGGGGTCCCGGCACGGTGATGAGCAGGGAGAACGACCGCGTCACGGTGCTGTTCGAGGAGGTCGGCTACAAGACGCTGCTCCTGGAGGCCGTCGAGCGAGAGAACCTGCTGACGCCCGCCTAGGCCGGCGGCCGTCGCGTACGGCGGACCCGGCGGCCCGCCGACCGGCATCGAACGGGGCCCCCGTCACCACCCCCACTCCGCGACCTCCGCGGAGCTTGGGTCTCCAGCCGGCGGAAGGCCCGGACTCGGCTGTGCGAACCGCCCGTTCCCGGGCGGAGCCGATTACGATCACCGGGCATGACCGCGCCTCCCGCAGAAGTCCTCGCCGTCACCGACCGCTACCTCGCCCTCGCCGACGCCCACGCGCCGGGGCTCGTCGACGGGCTCTACCTCGTCGGATCGCTGGCCCTCGACGACTACCGCCCTGGGCGGAGCGACATCGACTTCGTCGCCCGGATGTCCGCCGAGCCCACCCGGGAGCAGGTCGCCGCCCTCGGCCGCGCGCACGCCGAGCTGGCCCCGCCCGTGCCCTTCGACGGCGTCTACGTGACGGCCGCCGACCTGCGCGACGACTCCGGCCGGTGCGGCGCGCGGCCGTACGCCTTCGAGGGGGCGTTCAAGATCGACGAGTGCTTCGAGACCAACCCCGCCGTCTGGCAGACCCTCGCCCAGTGCCCCGTCGTCCTGCGGGGTGGGCCGCCGCACGTCCACACCGACCCGGAGCGGCTGGCCGGGTGGACCCGCGGCAACCTGCGCGATTACTGGCGCGGCTGGCGCGAGCTGATCGCCTTGAGCACCCCGGAGCAGGTCGGCGACCACTCCGTGGTGTGGACCGCGCTCGGCACGACGCGCCTGTGCCACACCCTCGCCACCGGGCTGGTCACCTCCAAGAGCGGCGCGGGCCGGTGGGCGCAGGAGGAGTTCGGCCCGCTCCCGATCCTGGCCGAGGCGCTGCGCCTGCGCGCGGGGGAGGGCTCCGCCTATCCCGGAGCCGCCGAGCGCCGTCAGGACCTGCTCGACTATCTGGACGGGCTCTTCGCCCGTTTCGGGATCGAGCCGTGAGGTCCGCCGCTCACGCCGAGGGGCGGAAGGCCCTGCGGTAGGCCGAGGGGGAGGTGCGCATCGCCCGGGCGAAGTGGTGGCGGAAGGTCACCGGGCTGTCGAAACCGACCGCGGCGGCGATCTCCTCCACCGGCGCGGCGGTGGACTCCAGCAGGGTGAGGCTGGCCGCGACCCGCTGGGAGATCACCCAGCGCAGCGGGCTGGTCCCGCTCTGGCGGCCGAAGTGCCGGATGAAGGTGCGCTGCGACATGCGTGCGACCCTCGCCAGATCGGCGACCGTGATGGGCTCGGAGAGGTGGTCGAGAGCCCAGGCCATCGCGGCGGCCACCGCGTCGTCGTCCTCCACCGGGGCGACGGCCGCCTGGACGAACTGGGCCTGCCCGCCCTCCCGGTGCGGCGGGATGACCAGCCGCCGCGCGACCGTGTTGGCCACGCCCGGCCCGTGGTCCTTGCGCACGAGGTGGAGCAGCAGATCGAGCCCGGCCGCGCTGCCCGCGCTGGTCAGCACGTCGTCACCGTCCACGTAGAGCACGTCCGGGTTCACCCGTACCCGGGGGAACCTCTCCTGGAGCAGTCCGGCGTACTTCCAGTGGGTCGTCGCCTCCCGCCCGTCCAGCAGCCCCGCGGCGGCCAGCGCGAACGCCCCCGAGCAGATCGAGACGACCCGGGCGCCGCGGTCGTGCGCCGCCCGCAGCGCGGCCGTCACCGCCGGGGAGACCTCACCCCGCACATCCGGAACCCCCGGGACGATCACCGTGTCGGCCGCGGTGAGGACGTCCAGACCGTGCTCGGCGCGCATGCTGAAGCCGCCCACGACCCGCAGATCGTCGCGGGTCTCGGCGCAGACGGCCAGTTCGTACCAGGGCGCGTCCAGTTCGGGCCGGGAGATGCCGAAGATCTCCACGACGCATCCCAGCTCGAAGGGGGCCATGCCGTCGAAGGCCAGCACGGAGACGCTACGGCGCGCGGCACGTGCTGCCGGGAGCGGGAGCAGCATGGCGAAATCTTAGCGATAAGCGGCATTCGTGCCACTGTCGGTCGCCTATCGGATCCCGGCACCATTTCTTCCGTCACCGCCGCTCATGGATGACTGGCCGGGCAGACGAGTGGAATCGGGCGATCCGCCCGATCCGGCACCCGTTCGATCCGGCACCCACCCGACCTGACTGATCCACCCGACCCGACTGATCCGCCCGACCTGACCGATTCGCCCGACCTGACCGAGAGGCCGCCTGACATGTCCGCCAGCACCCCCGCCGTCCCCGTCTCCAGCGCCGTGACCTCGGTCCCCGCCGCGGGCAACGCCGCCGCACTCGCCCACTTCGCCGCCCGGCTGGCGTTCGAGACCGACGTGTCCGACGTCGCCGCCGACCTGGCCGCCGGGGTCCCGGGCATCGTGGTGATCGACTCCCGCAGTGAGGAGAGCTGGAACCAGGGTCACATCGAGGGCGCCGTCCACCTGCCCACCGCCCGGATCGCCGCCCGCGCCGCTGAGGTCGTCCCGGCGGGGGCGACCGTGGTGACCTACTGCTGGGGCCCCGGCTGCAACGGCGCCACCCGTGCCGCGCTGGAGTTCGCCAAGCTCGGCTATCCGGTCAAGGAGATGCTGGGCGGCTTCGAGTACTGGGTCCGGGAGGGTTTCCCGGTCGCGACCGCGAGCGGTGTCTCCCGCCACCCGATCGACCCTCTGACCGCTCCCGCCTCCGGCATCGCCTGCGCCTGCTGACCCCTCTTCCCGCCTCCGGTGTGCCGCCCAGCCGCAGGCCCCTTCCCGGGCCGGGCGCGCCGCTCAGCCGCAGGCGGCGTCGGCCACGGCGCGCCGCCAGCCGGGCAGCCGCCCGTCCTCCCAGGGGATGTTCACCTCGTAACCGCTGAGCGGCCCGTAGGCGACCATCTCCAGGCGCCAGCCGGCCGGCTCCGATCCGCATCGCACGTCCAGCTCCAGGACGAGCGTCCGGCGGGCGCCGCCGGAGAGGGCCCAGCCCGTGACGGGAAGCATGCGGGGCTCGGCGGGCAGGCCGTCGGGGCTGCCGGGGAAGTGCGGCTTCAGGGAGCGCACGGGCAGGGTCGTGCCCGGCGAGACCGAGGACGGCTGTGCCTGGACCAGGCCCTCGTTGCGCAGCTCCACGTGGAGGCGGACGCTTCCCCGGGCCGCCCCCGGCTCGACCAGCGTGGGGGTGGCGCTCAGCCGGGGGACGACGGCCCCGGCCCCCCAGGCGAGGATCGCCAGGACGGTCATGGCGATGGGGATCAGCACGATGACGGCCAGCCGCCGCCTCGCTGACACGCGTGGAGCGATCCGCGCCCACGTCTCATCGTTGATCTCCGATGTCATGGAGGCCTCCCGCATCGTCAATGTATCAATATATTGATACATTGACGCTATCGGAGGCAACGCCGGGGGAGGACCATGGCTTCGTCGTCGCAACAGCTCGCCCTCGCGCTGGCGTGGATGTTCGCCGTCCCCACGCTCGTGCTGCTCGCCGGATTCGCCCCGGTCGGCAGGGGCCGGCTCGCCAGGTTCGCCTCCCCCCGCGATCTCACCGTCACGGTCACCTCCGGGCCGGTCCTCATCACCTACCTGGCCAGAGTGAGCCGGTGGCGGGCGGTGGGAGGGGCCGCCGGGTGGGTGGCGGGCGGAGCCCTCGCGCTCCCGGGCGCCTACTACTTCTGGGGCGCCGCAGGTTATCTGGTGGGAGCGCTCGCAGCCGAGATCCGGACCTCCGTACGGCTGACGCCGCCCGACGGCCCACGCCGGGCGTCGCTGGCCGTGCGCCGTTCCGGCGACTACCTGTCGTGGGGCGTGCGCTGGGGCCCGGTGTTCGTCATCTCCGCCGTGGCCCTCCAACTGGCCGGCTATCTCCGGTGGCCGAGTGCCGGAACTCTGGACGTCCAGCCGTCGGAGGTGCTCCTCGGCGGGACGGGGGTGGCCGTGGTGACGGCCGTCCTGTGGTTGTCGCGGTGGCTCATCGTCCGGCGTCCCCGGCCGGTACTCCCCGATGATCTGAACGCGGTGGACGATGAGATCAGGGCCAGTTCGCTGCAGACCATCGGTGGGGCGTCGCTCGCGCTGATGTGCCTGGCCGCGGGTGACGTGATGTGGGACGTCACGCTCGATCTCGATGCTCCCGAGCCGTTCAACTGGATCCACAGCGTGCTGGCCTTCGGCGTGTTCGCGATGGCGCTCTACGCCTGGTTCGGGGTGCGGGTGCGGGCCCGCCGCCTCCTGCGGGAGACGACCGAGTGATCGTCGAGATCGACCCGGAGGCGTCCGTGCCGCCGTACGAGCAGCTCAGGACGCAGATCGCCGCGCTGATCCGCAGCGGCGAGCTGGAGGTCGGGACCCGGCTGCCGAGCATCCGGCAGCTCGCCGGAGACCTCGGGCTGGCGTCGGGGACGGTCGCGCGGGCCTACCGCGAGCTGGAGAGCGCCGGATACGTGCGGGGCAGGGTGGGCCAGGGCACGGTCGTGCGCGCGGCACCCGAACTGGCCGAGCGCGAGCGCGGCGAGCGGCTCACCGAGGCCGCGCGGGCCTACGCGACGGCCGCGCGTGAACTCGGCGCGGATCTCGATTCGGCGCTCACCGCGGTCCGGAGGCAGTTCGGAGGCTGACGGCCCTCCGGCCCGCGACAGGATCGGGACGTCGGCCGGGCCGAGGCCCTCGGGTCACGACGGGATCGGGACGCGGACCGGGTCGAGGCGGTCCAGGACGTGGTCGTCGCGGACGGCGGCAGCGCGCGCGAGCCCCCATGATAGACGCGCATGGGCATGGATCTCATGTCGCGGTTCCTCGGGACAAGCCGGAACGACGGAGGAATGATGACCCGTATGAACGAGATGTTGTCGCGTGCGGCCGACCGCACGGTGAACGTGGTCCGCGGGATCCGGGAGGACCAGTACGGCCTGCCGACCCCCTGCTCCGAGTACGACGTGCGGACCCTGCTCGGTCACCTGTCCTGGGTGGCGCTGCTGTTCGAGGCACTGGCCCGCAAGGAGCCGATGCCGCCCGAGGACAACGAGCCAGAGGCCCTTGAGACCCGCGTCCGGGGCATGGTCGAGGGCTGGTCCCGCCAGGAGGCGTTCGAGGGGGAGAGCCCGATGATGAAGCTCCCCATGACCGTGGTCTTCCAGATGGGCCTGGGTGACCTGGTCTTCCACGGCTGGGACCTGGCCCGGGCCACCGGGCAGGACTACGAGGTGGACCCCGAGACCGCCGAGGCCATGCGGATCTACGCCGAGCAGATGGCGCCGATGGCGCGGCAGAACGGGGTCGTCGGCGACGAGGTCCCCGTGCCGCAGGACGCGCCGTCGTTCGACCGGGCCCTCGGGCTGCTCGGGCGGGACCCGGCCTGGAAGCCTTGATCACGCGTCGGGCACGGTTAGCGCTCGCTTGGGTCAAGCGCTGAGCGTGTTCCGGGAGGGCGTCGTCGTACGGGGTGACACGCACCCCACGGAGGCGCGACATGAAGACTCACCCGCAGACATGTCACCGGACACGCCCGCAGACCCGCTCGCGGGCCCGTCCACTCCTCGTCGTTCTCGCCGTGATCGCCTTGATGCTCGCCGCAGCCTGCGGCAGCGGCGGGGACACCAAGCCCGCCGCCGGGTCCGCGACGAGCCAGGACCGGGGCGCACCGTCCTCGGCGCAGGGCCACGGTGAGGCGCCCCGGGAGACGGAGGCCGCCGCCGGCCGGAAGGACGAGACGGACAGGGAGGCCGGGGAGGCCGGGGAGGACACCGCCGAGCGGGAGGACCGGGACACCACAGCCGAGCAGGTGTCCACGTTCGCCCTCGACGTGGACACCGCCTCCTACGGCTACGCCAGGCGGACTTTGCAGGAAGGCCGCCTGCCCGACCCGGCCCAGATCCGCCCGGAGGAGTTCGTCAACTCCTTCCGGCAGGACTACGAGGAACCCGGGGACGACGGTTTCTCCATCCACCTCGACGGCGCCCGGACGCCCGAGAACGGCACCGCGCTGCTCCGGGTCGGCCTGCAGACCCGCCGGGACGACCCGGAGGCGCGGCGCCCGGCGAGTCTGACCTTCGTGGTGGACGTGTCCGGCTCGATGTCCGAGTCCGGCCGCCTCGACCTGGTCAGGGAGGCCCTGCACAAGCTCGTCGACCAGCTGGGACCGGGGGACCACATCTCGATCGTGACCTTCAGCGACGAGGCCGAGCTGGTCCTCCCGATGACTCCGGCGACGGATCGGGAGACGCTGCACGCGGCCGTGGAGCGGCTGGCCGTACAGGGGTCGACGAACCTGGAGGCGGGCCTGACCACCGGCTACGCCGAGGCCTCCCGCGCGTTCCGGCCGATGGCGACCAACCGGGTCATCCTGCTCTCCGACGGCCTGGCCAACACCGGCGACACGAGCTGGCAGGGCATCCTGGACCGGGTCGCGGAGTCCGCGGGCAGGCAGATCACGCTGCTCTGCGTGGGCGTCGGCCGGGAGTACGGCGACCACCTCATGGAGCAGCTCGCCGACAACGGCGACGGCGCCGCGGTGTACGTCAGCTCGGTCGACGACACGCGCAAGGTCTTCGCCGAGCAGCTGGCCACCACCCTCGACCTGCGGGCCCGCGACGCCAAGGCGCAGGTCGTGTTCAACCCCTCGGTGGTGGAGTCCTACCACCTCATCGGCTACGAGAACCGCGCACTGGCGGCCGAGGACTTCCGCGACGACGCCAAGGACGGCGGTGAGATCGGCCCCGGCCACTCGGTGACGGCCCTGTACCGGGTACGGCTGCGCGGCGGCGCCTCCGGCCAGCTGGCCACCGCGACCGTGCGCTGGCAGGATCCCGACACCCGCCGGCCCGCCGAGACCAGCGGGTCGCTGGACACGCGGGCCCTGGCGGGGTCCCCCTGGGAGGGGACCTCCCCGAGGTTCCAGGTGGACGTGGTGGCGGCGGCGTTCGCCGAGCACCTGCGCACCCGTGAGCCGCTCACCGGCGTCGGCGTCCGGGATCTGACCGGGCACGCCACCCGGCTGGCCGCGGCCACGGAGGATCCGATGGTGACCGAGCTGGCCGACCTGATCGGCCGCGCCACGGCACTCGGCTGAGAGCCGTCCCGGGGACCCCGCCGCGGCGGGGTCCCCGGGACACCCCTTCAGAGCGGGCTCGCCCGGAACCGGGGCGGGGCGGGTCGACGGCCGGACGGCGGCGGGGACCGGCCCGACGGTTACGATGTGCGGGGCGTTGTCCTATACACTGGCGGGGTGCCGCAGGGGTGAACGCCCCGACGGGCACATGAGGGGCTATGGCGCAGTTGGTAGCGCGCTTCCATGGCATGGAAGAGGTCTGGGGTTCGAATCCCCATAGCTCCACACCAGGGCCGTTCTTGAAATGGTCTGAAGCACGTTGACGAGATCCCGTCTGATCACTCCGATCGGACGGGATCTCGTCGTTTCTCCGGACGGCGTGGCCGCCGGCAGGCTCTTCCGGGTGGGCGTGGTGGCCGCGGAGAAGCGTGCCGCCTGTATGCCGCTGCTCTCCCGCGATATGACGATCAGGTTCATCGCCCGGGTGGTCGGAGTCGAGGACGGGCCCGACGACTGTCTGCCTGCCTGCCGGCCGGTACCGCCGAGACCGAGGACGGCGACGGCCTGATGTTCGACTTCGATCACGCCCGTGACGGGCGCAGGCCGCCTGTGATCTTCCGATGGCCCACTACGGAGCGGGTGTCACTTGGCAGCGAAGATCTGGGTCCAGTAGATCGCGCCGTCGGAGTTCTTGGCCGCGCCGACCCCGATGACGGTGAACGTGCAGTTCATGATGTTGGCCCTGGTTTCGGAGTAGCCCATCCAGGACTTCACGACCGCGGCCGGGGTGGACTGGCCCTTGGCGATGTTCTCCGCCCAGTGGGTGCCGCCGGTGAAACCGGTCTCCTTGATGCGGTCGGCGAAGGACCGGCCGTCGCGAGAGGTGTTGGAGAGGTAGTCGTGCTTCGCCATGTCGGCCGAATGTCCGCGGGCGGCCCGGTGAAGTTGCGAGTGGTGCTTGAGCGCCCGGCAGCCCTTCTTCGCCCGGCGGGCGTTGACCAGCCGCACGACCATGTTCTCCCGCGCCGTTCCCACCCCGGCGCCGGATACCGATGCCGTGGTGGCCGGCCCGGACAGGCCGGGCGAGCCGGACCGGCCGGCGCCGGAAGCCGGGGACGCCGTGACGGCCTGCGCCGTACCCACGGGCGCGGTGATCGTGGCCAGGGCAGCGGCCGCGGCGAGTAACCCGAGGGGTCGGCGCATGGGAGATCCCTTCAGATGCGGTAGAGGCTGGACGACTCGGCGTTCTGGCGCGACCCTCATCGATCCGTCGTTTACGTCTCGTCGATCATCGCAGGCCCAAGGCCGACGCGTCACAGCGGGTCATCGCCCTGGCGGGCACGGTCATGATCGGCTGGGGTCAGCGTACGGATCCCCCGCCCAGCGCCGCGCGGACAGCGGCGGCGATCCGGTCGACGTCGCCGCGTTCCGCCTGCGGCAGGGGCGCGCCGACCGACTCCCTGAGCGCCGCGGCCTCATCCAGCAGGGCCACCGCCTCCTCGTAGGCGCCCTCGGCCGCTGCGACCCCGGCCAGTCCCTCCCGGGCCAGGGCGATGGCGCGCGGATCACCGATCTCGCGGGCCGCGGCCAGTCCTTCCAGATGCAGCGCCCTGGCCGTGGCGCGGTCGCCGCGCCGCTCGGCGATGAAGCCGAGCTCGGCCAGCAGCAGCGTCACGCCGTAGAAGGGCACGCCGTAGTCGGCCTCCAGGCGGCGATTCCAGGCCAGTGACCGCCGGAAGAGCCGCTCCGCCGTGTCGAGGTCGCCGCCGCGGCGGGCGACGAGGCCGAGGCCGACCCGGGCGAACTCCTCGGCGAAGCGGTTGGACTGCTCGGCCGCCAGGCGCATCCCCCGCTCGTGCAGTTCCCGTGATCCGTCCAGGTCCCCGGTCAGCAGGGCGAGCCGTCCGAGGCTGGACAGCCGGCAGGACGCGTCGGTCCACAGCCTCAGGTCCTCGGCGATGCGCAGGCCCTCGCGGTGCAGGCGGACGGCCCGCTCGTAGTCGCCGGTGATCTCGGCGAGGTAGCCGAGCATGTCGGAGGCCTGCAGCCGGCCCCAGCCGTCGCCCAGCTCACTGAAGATCGCCAGGCTCTGGGTGCCGGCCCGCTCGGCGAGGGCGTGGTCACCCTGGAACATCGCCTGTTTGGCGCGGCCCGCCAGCGCCGCCGCCTCCCCCCAGCGGTCGCCGGCGGAACGGAACCCTGCCAGCGCCTCCGTCAGCAGGCCCTCGGCGGTGGCGGCGTCCCCGAAGCTCAGATGCGCGAGTGCCAGGAACCAGCGTGACCGCGCGTCGTGGGCGTCCAGCGCCCGCGCCACGGTACGGCTGCCCCGCAGCGGGTCGCCGCCGTCGCCGGTCAGTATCGCGAACCCGGTCTCCCACGCCGCCGTCCTGGGGCACTCCACGCCGGGCAACGCCATGACCGCGGCGATGGAGGCGCGACCCTCGCGGTGCCTGCCGCGCAGGTACCAGTACCACGCCAGGGCGTCGACCAGGCGCAGTGCCAGGACGGGGTCGGCGGTGTGTTCGAGTACGGCCCGCAGGTTGGGCGCCTCGGTGTCCAGGCGGTCCAGCCACCGGCGCTGATCAGGGCCGTGGAGGTGGGGCGCGGCCTGTTCGGCCAGCTCGGTGTAGTAGAGGTCGCGGCGCCGGAAGACCGGGTCGCCGTCGGCGAGCCGTTCGAGACAGTAGGCGGCGATCGACTCCAGCAGCCGGTAGCGCATCCCGCCGGAGGACTCGACCATCGACCTGGCCACCAACTGGTCCAGCAGGTCGACGACGTCCGCACCGGGGTCCAGTCCGGGACCCGCGCACACCGCCTCGGCCGCCTCCAGCGTGCAGCCCCCCGGATGGACGGCCAGCCGGAGCAGGACCAGGCGCTGTTGCCCGGTGAGCTGCTCCCAGCTCCAGTCGATCACCGCGCGCAGGGTCTGCTGGCGGGCGGGCCGCCCCCGGCCCGATCCGGTGAGCAGGTGGAAGCGGGCGTCCAGCCGGTCGGCCACGCCGCGGACGCCCAGCGTGCGCACCCGGGCGGCGGCCAGTTCCAGCGCCAGCGGCAGGCCGTCCAGCCTCCTGCAGATCGCCGCCACTGAGGGCGCGCTGACCTCGTCCAGCACGAAGCCGGGTGCGGCGGCCGAGGCGCGGGCCACGAACAGCCGCACGGAGCCGGCCCGCGCCGGATCCTCCCCGGGCGCCGGAAGCTCAAGCGGCGGCACCGCGTACAGCGTCTCCCCGGGGATCGCCAGCGGTTCCCGGCTGGTGGTCAGCACGCGCAGGTCCGGGGCGGTCCTCAGCAGCAGGTCCGTCAGCTCGGCGACCGGTTCGATCGCGCGCTCGCAGTCGTCCAGCACGAGCAGCAGCCGCCGGCCGCGCAGGGCGTCGGCGAGCCGGTGCGCCAGGCCGGCCGGGCGCACGCCGGGACGGGCACCGGTCGCCGTGTCGTCGCGGACGTCCAGTTCGGCGGCCACCACCTCGGTCACGGTCGCCGTCCCGCCCGGGACACCGGCCAGCTCGACCAGCCACACCCCGTCGGGGAAGGCGTCGGCGGCCAGGTCGGCGACCGCCAGGGCGAGCCTGGTCTTGCCGACACCGCCCGGACCGGTCAGCGTGACCAGACGGGCCGAGCCGAGCAGGGCGCCGACCTCGGCCATGGCCTGCTCGCGGCCGATCAGCTCGGTCGGGGCGGCGGGGAGGTTCGTGCGCGGGCGCGGGCGCGGGGGCGCGAGCGAGGGGTCCTGGCGCAGCATCGCCCGGTGGAGGGCGGCCAGTTCGGGTCCGGGGTCGAGGCCCAGCTCGTCGGCCAGCCTGCGCCGCAGGTCCTCGTACCCGGCCAGCGCCTCCGCCTGCCGGCCCGACCGATAGAGCGCCCGCAGGTGGGCGGCGCGCAGGCGCTCGCGCAGCGGGTGCACGGCCACCAGCTCGCCCAGCTCGTCGGTCACCAGGCTGTGCTCGCCCAGCTCCAGCCGTACCTCCGCCCGCTCCTCCAGCGCGGCCAGGCGCTGCTCCTCCAGACGGGTGGCCGCGGCACGGGCGAACTCCTCGTCGGCGAAGCCGGCGTAGGCGGGACCGCGCCACAGGGCCAGGGCATCCGACAGCAACCCCGCCTTCGCCCGTGGATCGGTGGCGGCGCGGGCCGTGCCGAGCAGCGCGGCGAAACGGGTGGCGTCCACGTCGGCGGCACGCAGGACGTAACCCGGCGACTGGAAGACCACCAGCCCGCGTCCTCCCGCCTCCGCCTGCTCCAGGGCGCGGCGCAGCTGGGACACCTTGGTCTGCAGCGTGTTGACGGGGTTGCCCGGTGGGTCGTCTCCCCACAGATCCTCGGCCAGGCGGTCGGCCGAGACCGGACGCCCCTGGTGGATCAGCAGGTCGGCGAGCAACGCCCGGACCTTCGCCTCGGGGACCCGCACGGGCCGCCCGTCGTCGGTCCATACGCAGAGGGGGCCGAGTACACCGAATCGCACCGGGTCACCGTACCCGCAGCGAACCCCCAGCCGATCGTGCGCGCCCCGGTCCACAGTGGAGCCCGAAGCGGAGGACAACCGGAGTCCGGAGCAGCGGACACCGCGTCGAGCGAGGAGCACCACCATGACCGTGAACCGTGAGATCCGTCTGGCCGCCCGCCCCTTCGGCGAGCCCGGTGCGGAGAACTTCGAACTGGTCACCGCCGAGCTGCCCGAACCGGCCGAGGGCCAGGTCCTGGTCCGCAACACCTGGATGTCGGTCGATCCCTACATGCGCGGGCGGATGGACGACGCCGAGTCCTACCTGCCCCCGTTCCGGCTCGGCGCGCCCCTGGACGGCGCGGCGATCGGCGAGGTCGTGGCCTCACGCTCGGCTGACATCCCGGTGGGCGCGACCGTCGTGCACTTCCTGGGCTGGCGCGAGTACGCCGTGGTGGACGCCGCTGCCGCGACCGTGGCCGACCTCGCCCTGGCCCCCGCGGAGGCGTGGCTGGGCGTGCTGGGCACCACCGGGCTGACCGCCTACGCGGCGCTGACCGAGGTGGCTCCCGTACGGCAGGGCGATGTGGTTCTCGTCTCGGCGGCGGCCGGGGCCGTGGGCAGCATCGCCGGGCAACTCGCCCGCAAGCTCGGGGCCTCCCGGGTGATCGGCTCCGCGGGCGGGGCACTGAAGGCGAAGAAGCTCGTGCAGGACCTCGGCTACGACGCCGCGATCGACTACCGCGCCGGTTCGGTCGCCGGGCAACTGGCCGAGGCCGCCCCCGACGGCATCGACGTCTACGTCGATCACGTCGGCGGCGACCACCTGGTGGCGGCCATCGACGCACTGCGCCACGGCGGCAGGATCGCGATGGTGGGCGCGATCAGCTCCTACAACGCCACCGAGCCGGTCCCCGGTCCGGGCAACCTGTTCGCTCTGGCCACCAAGGACGCCACCCTGCGCGGCATGCTGATCAGCTCCTACTTCCACCTGTTCCCCGAATGGATCGCGAAGGCGGCCGGCTGGCTGGCCGACGGCTCCCTGCGTACCGAGCTGACCGTGGCCGAGGGCATCGAGCGGGCGCCCTCGGCCTTCCTGGACATGATGCGCGGCGGCAACGTCGGCAAGATGCTGGTGAGGCTCTGAGTCATCTCGTGCCCGGCCTCCCCGGCTCCACGGACCCGTCACGGTGACGTCGGCCGACGGCGGTCACCGTGCGGGTCCGTCCCGCCGTCGGCGGGATGTGACGGAAACTACTCGAAAATCCGGTCCGTAAGGATGCTTTCACGGAAAGTGTCGCCTACTCTCAGTGGACGACCATATACGGATCCGTACCCCCGGATCCGTGTGCTCCGCCTTCCCGGGAACGAGGGGTGAGAGAGCACGTCGATGAGGCGGCGAGGCCGTCGCACCGTTGTCTTGGTCTTCCCCGGTTCAAGGAGTGCGTCCATGAAACTGCTTCCCCCGCTGAAAAGTGCGCTGTATGTGTGCGTCGACGACGACGCCGGGCACCGTTCCCGTCTGGAGGCGATCCTCGGCGACGACATCGTCATCGCCGCGCCCGCCGGCGCGGAGAAGCTGGAGGCCGCCGAGGTCGGCAGCCACCTGAGCCTGTTCTGGATCGACGAGGGCGGCCGGGTCGCCCTCCCGGTCCGGCTGGAGCACATCAGCGGTTCACCGGAGCGCTGGCGGCTGAGGCCGCTGAGCGAACCCCAGCGGATCGGACGCCGCGAGCACTTGCGCGGCGGTGGCGGGGAGAAGATGCGCATCTCCACCCTGGCCGCTCAGCCCGCCATCACCTTCGACAGCACCTTGCTGGACCTGAGCGAGAAAGCACTGCGGTGCTGGGCGCCGGCCTCCGACATCGCCGAGGGCGAGGAGCTGCACATCCAGGTGATGCTCAGCACCGGGATCCTGAGCCAGATCGGTACGGTCACCATCGTGCGCGACGACCCCGACGGATTCGGTCAGCAGATCGTGGTGAAGTTCCGGCAGCTGGCGACACCCACGGTACAGATGATCCGCCGCTACCTGTTCGCCTGGGAGGGCACCCGGCGCCGCAACCAGGAGCGGGCGTCGGCGGAACCGTCTACCGTCGCAGGCGCAGGCTGAGGCGGGATCGTCACGCGGGGGACAGTTCCGTGACATCGTCGGAGAGTTCCTTCGGCACGCCCCGCAGGGCGTAGAGCGCGGCCACCGCGAGCAGCAGGAGGATGCCCGCGCCGGTGAGCACGGTCGCCTGCATGCCCTCGACGAACGCCTCGCGGGCGGCCCCGGTGACGGCGGAGGCGAGGTCCGGAGGGAGCGTCGAGGCGGCGCGCAGGGCGTCGCCCAGCGTGTCCCGCACCTGAGCTCCGGTCTCGGCGGGAAGCCCGGCGGGCAGGACGAGATTGGCGGCGTAGGCGCTGTTCAGCACGGTGCCGAGGACGGCGATGCCCAGGGCGCCGCCCATCTCGGTGGCGGTCTCGGAGATCGCGGCGGCGGCGCCGGCCCGCTCCCGGGGCGCGGTGGCGATGATGGTGTCGTTGACCACGGCGAAGGTCATCCCGATGCCCGTGCTGGTGATGACCATGGCGACGACGAGGTAGGCGTAGGTGAGGTCTGTGTCGGCCTGGCCGTACAGGCCGAACCCCACGGCTGCCAGGACCATGCCGAGCGCGACCGTCCCGGCCCGGCCCCACCGGGAGATCAGCGGGCCCGCGACCGAGCCGCCGATGGCGGCGCCCACCCCGCCGGGCAGCCCCGCCAGTCCCGCGACCAGCGGGGACCAGCCCAGGACGAGCTGGAAGTACTGGGCGAAGACGAGCGACATCGAGAGCATCGCGAACATGGCGATCAGCGCGGAGCCGACCGAGGCGGAGAACGCGCGGTTGCGGAACAGCCGGACGTCGATGAGCGGCTCGGCGAGCCGGGTCTGCCGGCGGACGAACACGGCGAGCGTGATGACGCCGAGCACGGCCGCGACGATCACCGGGGCCTGCCCGACGCCTCCGTGGGCTCCCTCCTTCAGCGCGTAGATGACCGCGATCACGCCGACGACGGACAGCGGCACGCTCACCAGGTCGATGCGGCCGGGGGCCGGGTTGCGCGACTCGGGCAGTACGGCCATGCCGCCCAAGATGATCAACATGACCACCGGCACGTTGACCAGGAACACCGACCCCCACCAGAACTCGTTCAGCAGCGCGCCGCCCACCACGGGCCCCAGGGCGAAGCCCGCCGCGCCGATGCTGCTCCAGATGCCCACCGCGGTGGTCCGCTCCTTGGAGTCGGTGAACACGTTGCGGATCAGTGAGAGCGTCGAGGGCATGATGGTGGCGCCCGCCACGCCGAGCAGCGCCCGGGCGGCGATGAGCAGTTCCGGGCTCGGGGCGTAGGCCGTCAGCAGGGAGGCGGCGCCGAACGCGCCGGAGCCGATCAGCAGCAGCCGCTTGCGGCCGATCCGGTCGCCCAGGTTGCCCATGGTCACCAGCAGTCCGGCCAGCGCGAAGCCGTAGACGTCGACGATCCACAGCAGCTGCGGCGCCGACGGGTTCAGGTCGGCGGTCAGCTTGGGCGTGGCCAGGTGCAGCACGGTCAGGTCGATGGAGAGCATCAGCATGGCCAGACACGCGATCACCAGCGTGCCCCACTTGCGGGAGTCGTTTCTCATGGCCACAGCATCGGCGACGGCACTGACGGATCACTCACCGAGCGCTGACAGCTGCTCGCCGAGGACGGTCAGCGCCGGCTGCGGGGGGCCGCCGAGGACGGCCCTGCCCTGCCGCGCGAGCCGGGCGCCGCGCGCGTGGGCGGCGTGGTAGGCGGTCTCGCCGATCCGGTCGCGGGACCAGGCGCTCACCCGGGCGACGTCGGGATCCCCCGCGGGCGCCGAGCCGCGCAGCGCCGTGCCGAGACCGAGCAGCAGGGCCGCCCGCTCGCCGTCGCCCTCCAGCATCGCCACCCCGGCGAGCCCTTCGGCGATGCGGGCCGTCAGGGGCAGGTTGCGGTCGCCGAACCTGACCGCGAGCGCCCGTCGGTGACAGGCGAGGGCCTCGGCCGTGTCGCCCTCCGCCACGGCGATCCAGCCGAGTTCGACGTGCACGAGCATGCGCGTCTGGTCGGCGTCGAACCACCCCGCCGAGCACTTCTCCAGCGCCGCCTCGCAGAGGCGGCGCGCCTCGTCCAGGTCACCGCGGCGGCGGGCGAGCCCGCCGAGCCCGAGCCACGCTCCGGCCACCAGCTCCCAGGCGCCCGCCCGGCGTCCGAGCTCCTCCACCCGCTCATAGTCGTCGCGCGCCCCGTCCGCGTCCCCGTCGCGCGCCCTGCCGTCGGCGCGGCGCCGGAGCAGCTCGGCCACGTCGACGGGGGCGCCGATCTGCTCGGCCAGTTCGAGGGCCTCGTCGGTCAGCGCGATGGACCCGGCCCGGTCTCCCCGCCAGTCGGCGAGGTCGGCCATCCCGGAGAGCGTCTGCGCCAGGCCCCAGCGGTCGCCGATGGCGCGGAAGTCCTCCAGGGCGATGGCGAAGTCGCGCTCGGCCGTCACCGGGTCGCCCTCGAAGAGCTGGAAGTATCCCCAGCCGAAACGGCTGATCGCCCGCATCCAGGACCCCATCTCCAGCTGTTCCCACCGGGCCATCAGCCCCAGGGCCGCCTGCCGCTCCGGCGGGCCGGAGACCATCGCCCACAGGACGCTGATGAAGGGCTGCCGGGGCATGGACTCCCGCTCGACCATGATCTTCTGGGTGGTCGTCAGATGCGGGTCCAGCTCGGGGTCGTGACGACCGCTCGCGGCGACGATCATCACGCACAGCGCGTACTCGTCGGCGAGCTCCGCGGGCGGCGTGGAACCGATCATCCTCAGCAGTTCGCGGGCCGGCCCCACGCCTTCGCTGCGCAGCCCGCGCAGCCACCAGTAGCAGACCAGGGCCGACATCAGCCGCAGCGCGCGCTCGATGTCGGCGGCCTCGACCGCGCGGCGCAGCGCGGCGTGCAGGTTGTCCCGCTCGGCGTCCAGCCGGGCCAGCCACTCCAGCTGCTCGGCGCGGCGCAGGTACGGGTCGGCGGTCTCGGCGAACCCGAGGAAATAGTCGATGTGGGCGTCGCGCAGGCGTTCGGTCTCTCCGGCGGCGGTCAACTGCTCAGCACAGAACGCCCGGATCGTCTCCAACATCCGATACCGACCCCCACTCACCTCCACCAACGACTTGTCCACCAACGACGCCAACACCCCATCGGCATCGGCCACCCCGCACACCCACTCAGCCGCCCCCAACGTCGCCCCCCCGGCAAACACCGTCAACCGCCGCGCCAACCTCCG
>NZ_BMQP01000058.1 GCF_014648175.1 Planobispora rosea | reverse complement strand
TCTACCTGCAGATTCTCGCTGTCCACTCGCCACGTGTGACTACGAACTGCGGAACCCGGGCGTGACCGACGTAGGTCATCGTGGCGTAGTCTCCGGCCGGCAAGACGCCGGGCAGGATTCGTCCATCCGGTTTCACCGCGGCGCCGGTAACGATCCCGACCTCGATGTGCATCTCTCCGGCCATGTCGATGACGTGCAGCCTGAAGAATGTATCCCCCTGGTCGAACCGGGCGTGCAGATCCTTCATGAGCTGGTCCCGCACCCCGAACATGCCCTTGAACGGAGTGACCGCCCGAATACCCGCATAGTGCCGTTCGGGTAGAGCGGCGACCGCCGGGCCCTCGATGATCTCCATTGCCGCATTGTGCCCCACGTGGTGAGGCCGGTGGGAGGCGTCGGCAGAGCCTCCCGTCGATGCCGGACGGGTGCACACCGGCTCGCGAACCGCCCTGCCCCGAACGAAAACATCGGCCGCAAAGCAGCCGCGCACCGTTCCTTGCACAGTCCCGGTGTGCCCGCGCGGCACGCAGGAGAAGGGGCGCCCACCTCGTGGTGAGCGCCCCCTTTTTCGAGGACGTGCCTACGGCCTACCTGTAGGTGACGTCGCTCCTGGTGACCTTGCAGTTGGAGTCGTTCCAGCCTTCACCGAGGTAGCTGGGCTCGCTGCCCTTGCTGACGCCCTTGTACTTGCCGCAGACGGTGGCGCTGCCGTCGACGACGAGGCGGGTGATGGTGGCGGTGTCGCCCCAGTTGCTGTTGATGCCGGCGACCATGTCGACGTCGGAGACCAGCACGTTGTCGATCTTCACATGGCGCTGGTGCGAGCTGGAGCAGTTGCCGCACGCCCGGTACAGCTTGCCGGAGCCGTTGAGGTAGAAGCCGGAGATGCTGACCGTGCCGTTGCCGTTGTGCTGGAACGTCTTGTCGGAGCCGGACCTGGCGCCGCCGCCGATGACGTAGGAGGTGCCGCCGCCGGTGCCCTTGAAGGTGGCGGCGTCCTCGCCGATGTCGTTCCACCACACGTTCTTCAGCGTGCAGGTGCCCTCGCAGTGGACGCCGTCACCGGCGGGGGAGCCGATGATGACGTTCTGCAGGGTGCCCCCGTTAGCGATCTTGAACATCGGGTCCTGCGACTCGCTCTGACCGCCGTCACCGATGCAGCAGTAGGTCTTCATCCCGCCGTCGAAGGTGCCGGACACGGACACGGTGCCGGAGATCTTCACCGAACCCGCCGATGACGGCCACTGACCGGTCGGAGTCCCGGTACCGGGATTGCCGGTGGGGGTGACGGTCGGGCTGGCGGTGGGAGTGACGGTGGGGCTGGCGGTGGGGCTGGCGGTCGGGTTCGAGCCGCCGCCCGCGTACGTCTCGAACTCGGCGATCCGCGGTGCGCCGGATGCGCTGACGATGTTGAAAGTGAGCTTCTTCAGTGAGGTCGAGGAGAAGGAGATGGTGCTCGGGCTGCCGCTGCCGCTGGCCAGGACGGAGCCGTTGTCGCCGTTGAGCAGACGCCAGGAGCCGATGGAGCCGCCGCCGGAGGCCTGCTTGATGACGGCGCTGCTCACCGTCGTGGCGCTGCCCCACTTGACCGAGACGGAGCCGGTCGAGCTGCTGGGCGCCCAGTAGGTGCTCGTGTTGCCGTCCTTGACGTTGCCGTAGCTGGTGCCGCTGGCCTTGCTGGAGCCGTCGGCGCCGCCGCTCAGGCTCAGGTTGGTGGCGATTGTGGCAGCCGACACGGGAAGCGTCATGGTGACCACGAGACCGCCGATCATGGCCGCGGCCGCGGCGATGGCAATCGTCAGGCGGGTCCGGTGCCGACGCCGTTTCACATCGGTTACGGATGTTTCCACTGTTCCTCCATGCTGCCGCCAGGTTTGTCAACGGCGGGGTTGATGTGGGGGTGCGCTGTCCTGGGAGGGCTCGGAAAACGCCTTTCCTCGGAGGGAATTTGGAAAGCGCTTTCCTTGCGGAAAGGTAATACCTCCCGTCCGCCGGAGTCAATAGGACGAAGCAGTCAGGAAAGATCATTCAGGTCCGCCGTTTGAACCCCCGATGCCTGTCCCGTGAATCCCCTCCTCAGGCGTCCGACCTGGTCAACGAGGTGGCGGGCATGATTCACCAGGGAGAACCCACCGATCAGCAGGCGTGGCCCGCTCTCCGGCAACGTGCGGGAGCGCCGATTCCCAGGAGGCGGGAGTTCCGCCGCCGATCAAGGCTCTGACCTGTCTCCGAGTGCGCTTTCGCGCCGATGTTCCTCAGGGGCCTTTCCCGCTCGGAACGTTCCCGGCCGCCCCAGCAGTCCAGGGCGCGGTCGATGAGGACGGCGTCTTTGCCGACGGCGCGCACCACGTCAGGAACGCTCAGGCACCGGCATTCCTCGGCGCGGGCGCCTCGGCCCAGGGGGTGACGGCGAACCGGCCGCCCGGCCGCAGGAAGCCCGCCGGCCGCGCGACGCAGTCGTCCATGTCCGCCAGGAAGAACACGCCGTACGCGCACAGCGCCAGGTCATATCGCCTGCCGTCCTCAGGAGTCCAGCGGGTCGCATCCGCCCGGATGAAACGCACGGCGCCGAGACCGCGGGAGGCGGCTTTCACGCTGGCCTGGCCGATCGGGTCCCACAGGTACGGCGCCGGCCGGACGAGATCGGCGTGCTCGGTGTCGAAGACCGCCCCCGCCTGCTCCGGGCCCATGGGTTCTGTTCCTTTCCGTGAGGGGTTCTCTCAGCGCACGGCCACGAGGACCACGTCGTCCCCGGCCTGCCAGACCGGGCCCACCTGATCGAACCCGGCCTGGCGGAGCAGCTCGCCGTGGACGGCGACCGACATCCGGTGGTCGCCCCCCGCCGAGGCCCGCTTCTCCCGCTCGGCCACGAGGTCGGCCAGCGCAGGTTCGGCCGCGACCGCTCGCCACCAGGACGTCCAGTCCTCTCCACCCCCCACCCGGGTACGGCGCAGCGTCGCGGCGATGCCGGCGATCGCCGGCTGCTCGTCGTAGAGGTTGTCGGCGTTGACGAAGACCCCGCCGGACCGCATCCGGCCGGCCAGTTCCCGGTAGACCTCCGCGAGGGTCCGAGGCGGCAGGTAGTGCAGCGCGGTCGACGACACGGCCGCGTCCGGCTCGCGATCGAGGCCGAGCGCAGCCGACCAGCCCGGCAGGCTCAGGTCCGCCTCGACGAACCGGGCGGCCCGCGGGTACGCGCCGCGGGCCAGGGCCAGCAGCAGGGGATCATTGTCCACACCGACGATCCGCGCCGACGGCAGCCGCCGGGCCAGCCGCGCCGACAGCGAGCCCGGGCCGCAGCCCAGATCCAGCACGAGCGGCCGATCGTGTCCGGACAGGCTGTGGGCGAGCACGTCACCGATCACGGAGAACCGTCTCTCGCGGTCGGCGACGTACCGTTCCTGCTGGGCGTCCCAGCGCCGCAGCCATGCCCGGGCGAGTTCCGCTTCCAGAGGCGGCGTGCCAGCCGTATCGGATGTCATGGGGCACCTTCCGTATTCCATGCCGTCCGGAGATCCGCATCGGCCGGTCGGCTGCGCTGCCGGCGCGCCCGGGCGGGTCTCAGCGGGGTGTGATCAGGCCGCGCTGGTAGGCGCGGATCAGGCGGCGGGGCACCAGGAGCTGCCGCCCGTCCACGGTGATCGGCACCAGGTCGGGGGCGGTGGCCTTCCACTGGGAGCGGCGGTGGCGGGTGTTGCTCCGCGACATCTTGCGCTTGGGAACGGCCACGGCCTACCAGCTCGCCTTCGTCACGCCGGGCAGCTCGCCGCGGTGGGCCATCTCGCGGAAGCGGATGCGCGACAGGCCGAACTTCGTCAGGTGGCCGCGGGGGCGGCCGTCGACGGAGTCACGGTTGCGGATGCGGGTGGCGGAGGCGTCGCGGGGCTGGCGGGCCAGCGCGCGTACGGCCTGCGCCCGCTCCTCGGGCGTGCCGGTGCGGACGGCCTCCTTGAGCTCGGCACGGCGTTCGGCGTGGCGGGCGACGATCGCCTTGCGGCGCTCGTTGGCGGCGATCTTGCTCTTCTTGGCCATCAGACCTTTTCTCCCCGGGCGCGGATGCGGGCCACGGCGGCCTCGATGCCGAGCTTGTCCACGGTTTTGATCGCCTTGGCGCTGAGGGTGAGCCGGACGAAGCGGTTCTCACTCGGCAACCAGTAGCGGCGGTGCTGGATGTTGGGATTCCAGCGGCGGCGGGTGCGCCGGTGGGAGTGGGAGATGCGGTTGCCGAAGACCGGCGCGGCGCCGGTGAGCTGGCAGTGGGCGGACATCAGGACCTCCCGTAGCGCTGGTTGAAGCGCTCGACCCGGCCGGCGGTGTCGAGCACCCGGCTGCGGCCGGTGTAGAAGGGGTGGCTGGCGGAGGAGACATCGACGTCGATGACGGGGTAGGTGTTGCCGTCCTCCCAGGTGATCGTCTTGGCGCTGGTGGCGGTCGAGCGGGTCAGGAAGGCGAAGCCCGCGCTCGGGTCGCGGAAGACCACGGGGCGGTAGTCGGGGTGGATGCCCTTCTTCACGGGATCATCGCTCCTCTCGGAACAGCACGTGCTGACGGATGGTCGGGTCGTATTTACGCAGGGTGAGCCGGTCGGGGTCGTTACGCCGGTTCTTGCGGGTGACGTAGGTGTAGCCGGTGCCCGCGGTCGACTTGAGTTTGATCACGGGCCGGAGCTCGTTTCTGGCCATGGGGTTCCTCTCGTGCAGCCGACCCGTGCAATGATAATGGGAACGATTTTCATTTCGTCAACCGATGTCTGACCGCGGCACCGGAAGCGTCACCGCGCCCGCCCGCAAAGGAGAAATCCCGTGTCCACTCCCGTCGTCCTCGTCGCGGGCCTGCACGCCCAGGCCCGCACCGCCGCCGTCGACCGGTTGCTGCGCGACCACCCCGGCGCCGTCGCGATCCACCACGACCTGCGTGCGGTGACCCGAGGCAGGGTCGGGCGCGTGGTCCGCGATGCTTCACAGGTGCTGGATCTGGCCGAGGTACGGCTGGCGCACGGCTGCGTCACCTGCACCGTGCGCGAGGACCTGCTCCCCGAGCTCCTGCGGCGCGCCGCCACCGCCTCCCTGCTGATCGTGGACCTGTGGGATTCGGTCGAGCCTCGCTCTGTGGCGGAGGTGATCGACTGCGAGGAGGTGCGCGACCTCCTGCGCCTGACCTCGGTGCTCACCGCCCTGGACGCCGGGCACATGCCGATCGACATCACTCGCGGCGACCGCCTGGTCGAGATGGGCCGACCCGCGGCCGCCGGCGACGAACGGCACCTGGCCGAGGTGCTGGCCCGGCAGATCGAGTACGCCACCGGCCTGGTCCTGCACGGCGGCGACGCCGAGGACGCCGAGCTCTCCCGCGCCGTACTCGACCACTTGACGCCCGTCACCCCCGTCTTCGACGTCGACGCCCTGCCTCAGGTGACCGGTGACGCCCTGTGCACCGGCATACTGGCCGAACGCGTCGACCCGGCCACCGCCCAGCTGCCCGTCGACGCCCGCACCGACGAGGTGACCACGGTGGTCTGGCACCGGCTGCGCCCGCTGCACCCGGCCCGCCTGTTCGAGGCCGTCGACGAGCTGGCCACCGTCTCGGTCCGCTCACGCGGACGCTTCTGGCTGGCCACCCGCCCGGAGCGGATGCTGGCCTGGGACGCGGTCGCCGGCGTCGTCTCGGTGGAGGACGCCGGGCCGTGGCTGGCCGCACTGCCCCACGCGGCCTGGGACATGCTCTCCCCCGCCCGCCGCACGGCCGCCGCCCTCGACTGGGACGAGATAACCGGCGACCGCGTGCAGCACCTGGTCTTCACCGGCCCCGACCTCGACCGCGAGCGCATCCACGCGCTGCTCGACGCCTGCCTGCTCACCCCGGAGGAGGCCGTGACCGGCCAGAGCGCCTGGGCGGAATACGACGACCCGTTCGCCCTCATCCTCGACCTGAAGGAGATCGCATGAAGCCCCGCCGTACCCCCCGCAAGAAGAGCAACCCGCTCCAGGGCGTCGGTTACATCGACTACAAGGACACCGACCTGCTGCGCAGGTTCATCTCCGACCGCGGCAAGATCCGCAGCCGCCGGGTCACCGGAGTCACCGTCCAGCAGCAGCGACAGCTCGCCCGAGCGATCAAAAACGCCCGGGAGATGGCCCTGCTGCCCTACGCCTCCCGCCCCCGCGGCTGACGCCGTCCGCCGCCTCCGGCGCAGCCGTGCAGAGGTGATCGATGGAGCACCGGGACGTCAACGAACTCCGGGCGCGGGGGATGACCGCAACCGCCAGCCGACTGCTGATCCTGCGCTGCCTGCGTTCGCAGCCGGAACCCCGAAGCGCCGGAGAGATCTATACTCACCTGCGCTCCCACGGCGATCGCGTCGGTCTGACGACCGTCTACCGCGCGCTCGCCACCCTGACCGGGACCGGCCTCGTGCACGCCTTCGATCGCAACGGGGAGACGGCCTACCGGATCTGCGGCGAGGACGACCACTGCCACATGGTGTGCCGCACCTGCGCAGCGGTCACCGAAGTCGCGGTATCCGCCCTGGAGTCCGTCCTCGTGGAAGGCTTCCGGATCGAGGAGATCCACGGGACCTGTCCGAGCTGCCGGAAGGAGTAGGGCAGCGGCTCCCGGCGAGTCAGGCGCTTGGAGTCGTGGTCCGATACGGGCGCCGCACCGTAGGCAGGCACAGCAGTCGTGCCGGCATCAGCGACCCGGAGCGACGGAGCCCACCCAATCTCCCTTTCCTTGGCGTCGCGTTTCACATTTAATGAAAACAAGAATCATTATCAATTGGTGAGGACGAGTGACAGTGACTGATCCATACGAACGGTCCGCCGAGTTCATCGACGTCATGATGGCTCCGCACTGGGACGCCTTCGGCCCCCCGCTCACGAAGGTGCTCCAGGGGTTCGGACCCGGCCCGATCGTGGACCTGGGCGCGGGTGGCGGGCTGGGCACCATGGTGATCGCCGAAGCGCTGCCGGACGCCGAGATCATGGCCGTCGAACCCTCCCCCGCGCTCCGGTCGGTGCTGACGGCCCGCATGTCCGAACGCCCCGGGCTCCGTGACCGGGTGACCGTACTGCCCGGCAACCTGCTGCGGGCCGCGCTCCCACCCGGAGTGAGCGGAGTCGTCGCGATGAACGTCATCGGCCACCTCGCCCCCGAGGAGCGGCGCGGACTGTGGAATCTGCTGGTGCCCGGAGTCCGCGCCGTGCTGAACCTGCAACCTCCCGCCGAGCCGGTCGAGGTGCCGACGACCCGCTTCGCCGACCTGCGGCTGGGCCGCCACCGGTACGAGGGGTGGGGCAGGGCCGAGCCCGCCGGTCCCGACAGCGTCACCTGGCACATGTCCTACCGGGTCTACGAAGGAGAACAGCTCGTCCGGGAGGTCACGACCGACTACGCCTGGCGGGTGCTCGGCGAGCGGACACTCCGCGAGGAGCTCCGTGAGCACCACCTGACCCTGACTCCCGTCGGTCCAGAGGATCTCGGAATGTACGTCGTCGAGCGGGAAACGCATGCATACGGGAGCTGAGCACTGAGAAGTGCCTCCCCACAGGATGCGGGCCGGAGGTCGACCAGCAGCGCGGTGAGAGCGATCTGCCCCAGCGGGCTCACCGCTGAAGCGCTCAAGGAGTGACCGAGCCGCTTTCCCCGGCCGGTCGCACGGCAGCGACGCGAACTCAGCGGAGCACACTGACCAGGAGCCGTGCTGGGCTCCGGCCATGAAGTCCACAGGGCGGACGATGCGCGCCTGCGCTCAGCCCCGGTGGAGCTCAGCACCACTGTGATCGCGGTCGCCGCCCACCACTCCGGCCACGGGGCGGCCCCGCCCCTGCTGGCCCTGATCCCCGTGGTCGTGGCGGCCTAGGGCGTCGCCTACGCGCCGGCAGGCCGCAGGATCACCCGGCGGGAGCTGCCGGCCCCTGCTCGGCGCCCGGTACGCACCGTCCGCGCCCGCGACCTGCCGCCGCCGGTCCGGTGCCCGGTCCCGGTCGCCTCCCGCACCGTCTCCACGCTGACCCGGCTGTGCGCCGGACCGGTCGGGACGCACGCCCCCTCCTCACCCGGATCTGAACCGGTACGGGGACGAAAGGTCCCGCTTCCCCCCGAACCGAACCGAACGGTTCGATCATGATCTGTATAGAGGAGAACCGAGCTTCCCCTCGTAACGTGGAGATCGAACCGAGAGAGGTTTGGTCGCGGCAGGTACCACGCGGCGTCGCTTTGATCCGGAGTTCCGGGCCGGAGCGGTACGGATCGTCAAGGAGACCGGCAAACCCGTCGCGCACATCACGCGAGATCTAGGGATCAACGAGTACACGCTGCACAATTGGATGCAGATGGAAAGCCGAGCCGGCCCAGCAGCACGCCCGCGAGAAGGCGGCCCGGGAGAAGGAACGCGAGCAGCTGGAAGATGAGCGTGACGACGCTCAAGCGCTCGGCGGTCCTGCGGGTTCGAGAGGCGATGGGCCGATAGGTGTGGCGGCCTTCATCTGCTCCCAGAAGACCGAACACGGCATCGACCACGCCCTCCCCTGCGGGGCGCTGGGGGTCTCGCAGTCCTGATTCCACAAGTGGAAGAACCGCATCGGCCAGCAGACTGCGACGTCCCGGCGGCGCCGGCGAACCGACCTGGCCGAGGGGGAATCGAAGTCCTGCCGAGAGAAGCGTGTCGGACCGGCGCTCGCAGACGACACCGAGCATCCATCCCAGATCAGGGGTAAGTCTCGACCCGGCGGCCGGAGACCTGCTCCACGGGGAGCACGATGTAGTGGTCCCGGACATCGGGGCGTTCCCCATTCCGGTAGGTCCACGGCGCCAGGGGCAGGCGGACCAGTCGGCTGAACTCCCCGCGGCCCTCCGGTACGGCGTGCGCGTGCCCGATGACGGTTACCGACCATCCGGTCCGGCCCGCCGGGTCGAACACGTCGGACTCCAGGGCCACGATCGTGTCACGCACCGCGAGCGCCAGCTTGGAACCGGCAGTGGTACGGATCACCAGCCGATCCCCGTCCAGCACGTAGTTGACCGGCTGGATGGCCGGCAGCGCGCGATCGGTGAAGACGATCCGCCCGATCGGCACCGAGGCGAGCAGTTTCAGGCACTCGGCCCGCGAGAGCACTCGCAGGCCGGTCGAGTCGGCTTTCATGCTCCCATCATCGGCCGCGGGCATCCGCGCTCACCAGGGACGAAGGTCTCCCCTCTCGCCGCGTTCGGCCTTGAGTCGGGTGACCAACGACGCCGCCTGGGTGCGCCGCTGCATGTCGAGTTTGCCCAGCAGGTTGGAGACGTAGTTCTTGACCGTCTTCTCGGCCAGGAACATCCGCTCGCCGATCTGCCGATTGGTCAGCCCCTCGCCGATCAGTTCCAGGATCTGCCGCTCCTGCGCCGACAGGGCCGCCAGCGGGTCCTTCTTGTTCTCCTGTTCGCGCAGGCGCGCCAACATGGCCGCGGTCGTCTGGGGGTCCAGCAGCGACTGGCCCGAGGCCACCGTGCGCACCGCGCCGACCAGGTCGGAGCCGTGGATCTGCTTGAGGACATACCCTGACGCGCCCGCCATCACCGCATCGAACAGCGCGTCGTCGTCGGCGAAGGAGGTCAGCATCAAACAGGCCAGCCCGGGCAGGACCGAGCGCACTTCCCGGCAGACGTCCACGCCGTTGCCGTCGGGCAGGCGCACGTCCAGCACCGCCACGTCCGGCTGCAACGCGATGATCCGGGCCACGGCCGACTCGGCCGTACCGGCCTCTCCGATGACCTCGATGTCGTCCTCGGCGTCCAGGAGAGCGGCCACACCACGTCGTACCACCTCGTGGTCGTCCACCAGGACCACGCGAATCACACCCATGCCGCCAGTTCTCCTCGCTTTGGCCGCCGGCAACCGGGCCATTCGGTCACCCCTGTCCGGCAGAAGACCATCAAAACACGGATCGGAGCGTGACCGGCATGCGGGTTCCCCGCTGGAGCGGGAAACCCGCGATCCTTGAGGCCCACAGATCGGACGAGAGATTACGGGTGGCGCCGGATGCGTCGGCCGGAGATCTCATTGGGAACGATCTTAATGTAGAGATCGCGTTCGCCGCCCGCCCAGGACTGCACGCCCGCCGCCTCCACAACCGCCTGCTCATCGGGAGAGGAGACCAGGTGCGCACCGCCCTTGATGAGTACGCTCCAGCCTTCCTGTTTGAGGTGGTCGATCCGGTCGACCTCGAAGGCGACCTTGAACTCGACCCCTGGGACGCCGGTGCGCAGGTTCTCGTCGAACGGGCCGCCGGCGGCGGTGCGAAAGATCACGGCGTTGTCGTGCAGCACGTAGTTGACCGGCAGGATTGTTGGTCCACCGACGTCGGCGAAGGCGACCCGGCCCACACCGCCAGGGAAGATCAGATGTATGCACTCGTTGGGATCGAGCTTGTCCAGTGAGGGCTTGGCGGCGGGACCGCGCCCGGATGGTGAATCGGCCATGTCACCGAGCAACTCCTCGGGGCTGGTCTCCAAGGCGCTCGCCAGGCTCTGCACGGTCTCACTGGTCGGAGAGGCAGCGGTCTCCTCCAGGTAGGCGAGATAACCGGCGTCGATCCCGGCTCGTTCGGCCAGTTGCTCGCGGCTGAGGCCGAGGGTCCCGCGCCGTGCGGCGACCCGCCTGCCGAGATCGCCGGAGGCCGTGGTGTGTTCGGTCATGGATTCCTCTCAGGAAGACGGAGAGCCGGCTCGGATTCGGATTCCTTCAGAGGTTCGGCGCAGCCTGATCCTGATCGCTCCCGGACCTCCTGGGGTGCTCCAACCGGCGGGGTGTCTGACCCGGATGACACCGGGGACGGTCCGGGTCAGCAGGTCGGCGATCCGGTCGGCGTACTCGCCGCAGTGACCGGGCAGCTCGGCCACGCCGTCCCGGACGGAGCCCTCCCAGGACGGAGACCTCCCAGGAGGGCCCGGCAGAGCAGTGCTCGCACAGCGCGGCGAGCACGTCGGCGCGCAGGTTCTCGTCGGAGCGGGCCAGCACGGTCAGCAGATCACGGCGGCTGACGATACCCACCAGGTGCCCATCCTCGTCCAGGACCGGTACGCCAGTGACCTCGGCCGCGTGCAGCACCCGGACGGCCTGCCGTACCGGATCAGTACGGCGGACCGTGACGACCTGATCGGTCATGACCTCGCGGGCCAGCATGACCACGGCTCCTTCCGGCGTTCACTCTGCCTGCCATCCCATCATCCCCGGCCAGCGTGTGAAACTCATGAAGCTCGATGAGCACACCCGGACGGTGCGCACCGAGATCGGACATCGCCGCGGGACCCACGGATTACCGTGGCCCTCGGCGTGCGCAGTCCAGAAAGTTTAGGCCGCGCGGCAGATCGCGGGCCACCTGCAGAATCCCGGACAGCACCGCGTTGACCGGCTGTCCCTCTGTCACGAGCCCACGCGGCAATATTACAGCGGGACGCTCCAGCAAAGGCGGGTCCCACCCTCCTGTCCTGCCGTAATCTCGAAGGAGCCGCCCAGCAGCCCGGCTCGTTCTTCGAGGTTGCGCAGGCCACTGCGGCGGCCCTCCGGCGGCAGGCCGACGCCGTTGTCCTGCACGACCAATGACAGGTGCTCGCTGGTGACCTCCACCGACACTTCGGCCTTGCTCGCCTTGGCATGGCGCACCAGGTTGGACAACGCCTCCCGAAGCACCGCGAGTAGATGCTCAGCGATCTCCGCGGACACCTGATTGTCAAGGCTGCCCTCCATGCGCAGGCCCGGCATGAACCCCAGATGTCCACGCGCGCCCTCGACCAAGTCCACGATCTGCGCGCGCAGGCCGGGCAGAGCCTCATAGCCGGACGCCTGCAGGGCGAAGATGGTCGAGCGGATCTGCCGGATCGTCGCATCCAACTCGTTGATCGCATGCTGCAGCCGCCCGGACGCCTCGGGTCGCTCCACCAGCCGCACCGTGCTCATCAAGGTCATCGCCACCGCGAACAGCCGCTGGATGACCACATCGTGCAGGTCCTTGGCGATGCGGTCACGGTCTTCCAACAGGCCCAGCCGCTCGGCATCGCGGCGTGCCTCGGCCAGCTCCAGCGCGATCGCGGCCTGCCCGGCGAAGGCGGTCAGCATGCGCTGGTCGGCCTGGGTGAACGGGGCCCGGCCGGGCCGCTTGGCCAGCGCCAGCACCCCACGCACGGCCTGGGCCGCGCCCAGCGGCACCAGCAGCCCGGGGCCGAAGCCGGATGCGCGCAGCGGGGAGGCCGGATACGGGATGTCCTGCAGGTTGCCATAGAGCGCCGGCTCACCACGGGTGAAGACCGCACCTGCCGCGGATGCCTCGACGGGGAAATCCGTCTCCTTGAACGTACCCGCCTCGGGGCCTTCGGTGATCTCTACATGTAGCGTCTTCTCGTCATCATTGGGCAGCAGGACCTGGGTCAGGTCGGCGTCGGTCATCTGCCGTGCCCGGCGGGCGATCAGGGTGAGCACCTCCTGCGGTCCAGCCCCCGACAGCAGGCTGGTGGTCACCTCGGATGAGGCCTGCAGCCACCTCTCCCGGCTCCGGGAGTCCTCATACAGCCGGGCGTTCTCGATCGCCACGCCGGCCGCGGTGGCCAGCGCCACCACGATCGCCTCGTCCTCCTCGTCGAACTCCCCGCCGCCGCGCTTCTCCGTCAGGTAAAGGTTGCCGAAGACCTCCTCGCGCACCCGGACCGGCACTCCGAGAAAGGAGCCCATCGGCGGATGGCCGGGCGGGAAACCATAGGACTCGGGATGGTCGGAGATGCGGGTCAGCCGGAGCGTCTGCGGCTCTTTGATCAGCAGGCCGAGTAGGCCCAGGCCGTGCGGCCAGTGCTCGATGGCCGCGATCTCCTCCTCGCTCAACCCCACCGGAACGAACTGGATGAGGGTGTTCTCCTCGCTCACCACGCCCAGCGCGCCGTAGGAGGCGTCCACCAGCGTGGTGGCGGTGGCCACGATCCGCCGCAGCACCGTCTCCAGGTCCAGGTCGCTGCCGACCGAGACGACCGCCTCCAGCAGCGCGTGCACCCGGTCGCGGGTGGCCAGCACCGCCGTCAGGCGCGTCTGCAGCTCCGCCAGCAGCTCGTCCAGCCGCATACCCGGGGCGAGAGAACGCGACTCCTTATCTGCCATATCGGAAGTTTCGCACCAAAGCCGTACCGGTGCCCACCCCGCCCAGGGTGGGCACCGGTACGGCTTTGACCACGGCGTTCCCTCATCTGCACCGCTCTGCACTGCTTGCCTCGGTGCTACTTCAGGATCGGGTAGCGGCGCACCAGCGGGGTGGAGCCCCACCGGCAGCCGTCCGCCTGCCGGTGTACAGCCCGTCGGCCGAGCTGAACAAGCAGCCACCGACGAGGCCCAGCACCAGGACGGTACCGATGGTGCCTGCTGGTCATCCCGCATTACCTCATCGTGGCGCTGTTCACCAGCGCCGGCGTGGTCCTGTGGCGCGACGACCTGCCGGGCACCGGCGGCCCCGTGCACAGCCTCGGCTTTGGCGGGCTCATCGTCCTGCTGATCGTCGTCTCCGCCGTCGTCCTGCTGTTCCGCGGCCGCTACCCGCGACCGATCTTCGATCTCGTGATCGGCATGGACCGGTGGGCGCTGCGGGTGGCCGCCTACGCCGCCTTGATGACCGACGCCTACCCGCCCTTCCGCCTCGACACGGGCGAGGACGAACCTGCAGGACCTCAGTCTCCGCCTGAAGGGACTGGCTTCCCTTCGGATCGAGCGACTCCTCACCGGCAACCCCGGCGTCCCCTTGTCCGGGCTGGCCTTCCTGCCCGTCGCCCTGCTGTACGGCGACGCCCAGGTCGCGCTGGCCGCAGCCACCTCCCTGTTCTCCGCCTGCTCGGTGGCCTCGCTCCCGGCCATGGCGCCGCCGTGGCTGCTCAACCGCCTCGGCCGCGACCCCGCCCTCGGCTCCGGCCCGCTGGCCACCGTCATCCAGGACCTGGTCTCCACCACCGTCTACCTGCTCACCGCGATGCTGATCACCAGCTGACCTCCCGACGACGGGAGGCCGGGCTCCGCGCGGGGAACAGATCCGGCCCCGGAGGTCACCGTGGCGGGACGACCACCAGAGGGCAGACCGCGTGATGCAACAACGAGTGACTGACCGAACCCAGCAGCAGGCCGGTCAGGTCTCCGCGTCCACGCGAGCCCACGACCAGCAGACTCGCCCCGGCCGAAACCTCCTTGAGCACGTCCACCGGGTGGCCGTTGACGGCCTGCGCGGTGACCTTGACATCCGGGTAACGCTCGCTCCAACCTGTCAGCGCCTCGGCCAGTAGCCGCTGTTCGCCCCCTTCCCTCCGTTCAGCGCTTTCCAGCAGGTGCGGCGCACCTTCGATGACAGGGCCGCTCCAGGCGTGCACGGCCCGCAGCTCGGCCCCGCGCGCCGACGCCTCGGCGAAGGCGAAGGCCAACGCGTCGGCGCCTCCCGATGAGCCATCGATCCCGACCACCACCGGACCGTCCGGCACGGGTTGATCCTGCTCGGAGGGCACGGCACGGACCACGGCCACCGGACAGGCGGTCTGCCCGCACACGCCCAGTGCCACCGATCCCACCAGCATGCCCAGGAAACCGCCCAGCCCATGGCTGCCGACCACCAGCAGCTCCGCCTCCCTGGCAGCCTCGATCAGACCCAGCCGCGGATCGCCCGGCAGCAACAGCGGCTCCACCTCCACCGGCAGACCCTCGGCGCGGGCCCGCTCCATCCCTCGCATCAGCAGGTCAGCGGCGCCATCGCGCATCCACCGCCCCACGTCGGCGTGCGGCACATCCTCGGGCATCTCGAACGCCCAGGCCGGCATGACGTGCACGATGCGCAGCCGCACGCCGCGAAGCCCGGCCTCATGCACCGCCCATCCCACTGCCTCCAGGCCGGCGCGCGAACCGTCGACCCCCACTACGATCACGATGTCCTCCTGTGCATGTTCGGACCGTTCACAATGTCGTGAACGAGACGTCCCTATCTTCCTTGGTCACCACGTGGACATCAGATCCCGGGAACACGGAGCTCTCACGCTCGTCATCCACCCAGCGCACCACGCAAGGCGGGGGCCGTCAGGACGACGCAACTCCATGATCACACCGATCCGCCGGACGCCGTCATCATGGGCGCCTTCGACAACCGGCCTGTCGCACCGCTGTTTTCATGGCGAGTTCCTCTTCCCGGCCGTGATCCATCATCGGCCGTGACCGGCCAGCGGGCCACCGGCCTGACTCCGCCGTACGGTGTACCCGACCTTCCTTTTCCATCGTCCAGCCGATCCCGCACCCACCGCAGAGGCGACCGTAGGGAGATATCCGGGCACAAAGACCCTGTTTCAACTCGCTTCTCCGCTATTCAGATACCGGCGGATCCGCGAGCGGCTGCACCCGGCCGAAAGACCGTCAAGAACCAGACCTGTGACCAGCGACGCCTGCTCCGTAGCAGGATCCGCTCGTTGAGCGTGCCTCGCCCTCCCCGCTCCGCTGCAGCTTGCGTTAGAGAGACACCGGAGTCGGAGACGATCTCCGGGGCGCAGGCGTGCACCGGCAACTGCCAGGCGTGGACCGCCCGCAGCCGGGCGCCGCGCTGCGCGGCCTGCTCGAAGGCGTAGGCGAGGGCGGGATCGCACTGCGGCGAGTCGTCGATGCCCACCACGATCTCCCGATACACGGGCCGGGAAGCGGCGTGGACGACGATCACCGGCCCGCGGGCGCGCCCTCGATCACCCGGGTGGTGATCTCGATCTCCGGCTGCCGCTTGCGGGCGAGGGCCTCGGCCTCGGCCAGCACCCGCTCGGCGTTGCGGGTCAGGGCGTCGCCCCACTCCCGGGTGGAGAACTTCGGGATGTCGTACGGCGAGCGGTCGGCGGCGAAGACGATACGCAAGGGCGCGCGCATGCGCGCCGCGTCGTCGGCGGCCCATTCCACCGCGGCCGAACCGGCGGCCGAACCGTCGGTGCCCACGACAACAGGATCGGACATGGCCTCTCTCCTTCACTCTTCCGTGGTTTCCCTTCCCATCCCAGCCTTCCGACGGCGTGGTGACCAGGGCCGGTCGGCCCGTGACTACGGGCCAATCGGCCGTACCCGCCTGAGTCGGCATGCACCGGTCTCCGGCGTTGTCGCCGCCCCGCCGGAGGAAACCGTCCGTTTGCCCTCCAACAAGCTCACCATCAGGCAAAACAGGGACGGAAAACGGCACAACGACCTCACAGCGGAGGACTTCCGGCTCTGCCCGCCCCCTCTAGGACGAAGGTGAAATGAGAGGGAAGAAACCCCACGATTTCCAGGAGAGCCCGATGCGTGTGAAGGTCAGCGAGGTCATGACTCACCAGGTGGCGTCCGTCGACGGCGCCACGCCGTTCAAGGACGTCGCCGAGACGCTCATCAACCACGGGGTGAGCGCGGTGCCGGTCATCGACGCCGACGACCACGTCATCGGCGTGGTCTCCGAGACGGATCTGCTGTACAAGGAGGAGTTCAAGGAGCAGTACTACCGGGAGGGCTACCAGCCGCCGCTGCGGGCCCGGCTGCGCCACCGCCTCGGCCAGGACAAGGGCAAGAACCTGGACAAGGCGCACGGGGAGACCGCCGCCGAGCTGATGACCGCCCCCGCCGTCACCATCCGCCCGCAATCCGCTGTGGTGTACGCGATGCGGCTGATGGACGAGCACGGCGTCAAGCGCCTGCCGGTCGTCGACGAAAACGGCAGGCTGCAGGGCATCGTCAGCCGCCATGATCTGATCAAGGTGTTCGTCCGGCCGGACGCCGACATCGCCCAGGAGATCCGCAAGGACATCCTGGACCACTCCGCGTGGACCGACACCTCCCAGGTGAAGGTCGCCGTACACCAGGGCGTGGTGACGCTGGGCGGTCGCATGCAGCAGCGCAGCGAAGCCCGGGTCGCCGCCCGCCTGGCGCTGCGGGTCAACGGCGTGATCGACGTCATCGATGAGATCAAGTGGGACGAGGACGACACCCGCGCCTGAACCGGAGCCCGTCCGGAGCCCGGAATCCCCGGGTGGACCGGAGGACCCGTGAGCGCAGATCCAACGGCCGTACCCGCCTGCCGAAACGGTCCGGCACTGGGAGAACGGAAGACGCGTCCACATGTGACGAAGGAGTCGGACCCGGCACAGCCGTTCCGTGTGCCGGTGCGCAGACCCCGAGCGAATCGGAAAGAGGAGCGGAGATGCCCCGCCAGATCGCCCTGACCTACCAGCCCCCGTCCACAGCAGCCCTCGAGGCCCGCATCCGCGACCTGGAGACGCGGGTCGCTCACCTCACCGCGCTGGTCGAAGCGCTGACGCATGCCCCCGCGTCCCAGCCTTGAGTGGAAAAGTCCCCGCCTTGAGCGGGAAACCCGAACGCCCCGGGCGGCGGGAACGTGCCAGAATCCCGGTACGCGTCCGCATCCCGGCCCGGCCGCCGGGCGCTCGGACCTCAGGGCCGCTCGTCGAGTATCTCGGTGAGCGGCCGCCGTACGGTCGCCGCCGCCTCCGGGGCGACGCCCAGCCGCATGATCATCTGTGGGTGTTCCCCCGAGCACAGCCGCAGACGGATGAACTCGCGCAGCTGCGGCAGCTCCAGCGCCTGGGTGTGGAAGGCCGCGCGCACGCCGTAGGCCGAGGCGAACAGCAGTGCCCGCTGCAGGCCCTGCCCGGCGGCCAGCCAGTGCTCGCGCTCGTCCCCGGCGGTGGTCAGCAGCGCCACCACACCGGGTGAGCCGGTCTCGGACGACTGCTCCGGCGGCTCATACCCCCAGGGCCGGCCGTGAGCGTAGTCACGCCGGGCGAAGAAGCCGGGAGAGCCGTCGCCGGGCTCGGCCTCGCGCGGATAGGCCTCAGCGGGCACGCCGTCGCGCCGAGTGCTGTCCGGTGAGCGCGACCAGCGCAGCACCTCCAGGGAGAATCCCTGGTCTTGGGCGTGGACCTCCTGGGCGGCCCGGGTCAGGGCCGCCAGCACCCGCACTCCGGCCGCGAAGCGGACCGGCGTCAGCCGGACGCCCTCGGCGGCGGCCTCACCGCACACCGCCTCGACGAAGCGCTCGGGCAGTTCCTCGCCGGTGAAGTCGCCGCGGTGGGTGCGGCGCCGTTCGATCTGCGTGTGCAGCAGCCGGGTGTGCTCGTCGGGCCGAGCTGCGGGGCCCAGCCGTACGGTGGCCAGCAGCGCCCGCCGGTCCGGGTCGGGCAGCACCCGCACCAGCGGCTCGTAGCCCATCTCGCGCAGTGCCAGCCGCACGTTGAGCAGCGCCGCTCCACAGCTGATGAGCATCTCCCGGCCGGCCGGGTCCTCCACGGGCAGCCGGCGGTCGCTGTCGGAGCGCACACTGATCTCCTCGCCGGACACGACGAAGGACCACGGCTGGGTGTTGTGCACCGAGGGTGCCCACGCGGCCGCCTCGACCGCGGCGTGCACCGCCTTGTCGATCTCGTCACTGGTACGCATGATCCCCTCCTGGATCCGTTGGTTTCGCTACCCCGTCAGACGGTCGTGATGTCCCGGCGGTCGAACATCGGCAGGGCCGCCGCCAGGAGCACCAGCGGTGCCAGCACCATCCAGGCGTAGGAGGCGGGCAGTCCCGCGCCCAACGGCCCGCCCTCCAGCACCTGCTGGAAGGGCGAGATCGGTCGCCGGGGCTCCAGCGCCTCGACGGATTCGCCCGCGGCACAGAGCACGGATCCGGTGGTCGCCACCGTCCGGCGGTCTCGACGTAACAATCGCTTCAGCGGGGCGTCAGGCTTCCACCAGCGCTCTGTCCTCTCGGGCACAACGCCGGGCGGGTTCCTACGCGAGCTGGTGCGCGTCGGTCTCCCGTGCCGTGGCCAGCACCACGCCCCAGGAACGGGCCCGTTCCGCCTCCCCCTCCAGCAGGGGGCCGGGGGTGCCGGAGACGTAGAAGCTCTGCGAGCCGGTGAGAATGCGGAAGCCCTTCCGGCGCAGGAGCTTCTCGGCGCCGCGCCGGGCCGCGCCGGGGATCAGGGGGATCTTGACCCGGGTGTCGAACGCCACGGCGGCCGCTTGGGCGGCGCCGCCGGGCAGGGCGGTGAGCCACTCGCGCATCCCCTGCCCTTTCGAGACCAGGCCGGAAGTCGCCTGCTGGGCGGCCGACTGCCGGGTGTTGGGCCGGCTCATGCCGAAGGCGTGCGTGGGGCCGCCCACGACGAGCAGGTCGACGTCGCCGGGGACGGCCGCCGAGGCGCCGCCGATCTCGACCACGTCCACCGCCATGCGGGTGGCCAGGCCGTCGGCGATGGCCCGGGCGATCGTCTGGGTGTTGCCGAACATCGATTCGTAGACCACGAGCGCGCGCATGGATCTCATCTCCTTGTCCGCCGGTGTTCTCCAGGCGGCCGGTCCGGCCTCCTGCGGTCACTTTCAGCGTCCCGCCCGCCGATCCCCGGATGAAGAGGCCGATGGTCTCCAGGCAGGGGACCAAAGACCTGACATGCGGGCCGGCAGTGACATCAGCGGGCCCGTTCCTTGTGAAGGCGGGGTCAGCGCGTCAGTTCCTCGTGCGAGCGGGATCGGCGGACCCGCTTCTCGCGAGGGCGGATCAGGCGGAGCAGATCGCACAGGAACGGGGTGGCCAGGCCCGCGGCCAGCGCCATCGCCCAGCCGAGCGGCGGCAGCGGCACCAGCACCAGCAGTGCGCCGAGCGGGGGCACCAGTGTCACCAACGTCTGCAGCGCCAGGGTGGCGGTCACCGCGATCAGCACGGCGCGCCCGTGCCACCAGCCGCGCTCGAAGGTCCAGCGGCGGGCACGGGTGACGTAGGCCAGGGTGAGCCGGGCGAAGACCAGGGCCAGCACGGCCTGGGTGCGCACCTGCTCGTCGCTCCAGCCCAGGTGGCGCGCGACCTCGACGGCGGCGAAGACCAGTGCGCCGATCAGCAGTGCCCGCAGTGCCATCTCGGTGACGGCGGGCCGGGACAGCAGGCCGTTGCGGCGGGGGCGCAGGGTGAGCGGGTCGCCGGCGGGCCGGTCGATGCCCAGGACGATGGCGGGGATGCCGTCCAGGACCAGGTTGATCCAGAGCAGGTGGACCGGGAGCAGCGGGACGACGAGGTCGGGCCAGAGGAGCAGGCCGACCAGGACGAGGAAGATCTCGGCGAGGTTCCCGGTGAGCAGGTACCCGATCATCGAGGCGACGTTGTGGTGCAGCCGGCGGCCGTGGCGGATGCCGGTGACGATGGTGCCCAGCTCGCCGTTGGTGACGACCACGGCGGCGGCCTCGCGGGCCACATCGGTGCCCTCGTCTCCGGCCATGGCCACGCCGACGTCGGCGTGGCGCAGTGCGGGAGCGTCGTTGACGCCGTCGCCGGTCATGGTGACGACCTCGCCGCTGGCGCGCAGCGCGCGCACCAGGTCGAGTTTGGCGGCCGGATCGACCCGGGCCACCACCCCGGCCCGGCGCAGCAGCGCGGCGCGGCCGCTGCCATCCCTGTCAGCACCGTCCGGACCGGCACCGTCCCGGTCGGCGCTATCGAGGGTGGCGCCGGTGATGACGGGGTCGGCCTCGATGCCGACGTCGGCGGCGACGGCGCGAGCGGTGTCGGCGTGGTCGCCGGTGACCATCACCACGCGGATGCCCGCGGCGCGGCAGTCGGCGACCGCGGTCCGGGCCGAGGAACGGATCTCGTCACTGAGGGCGACCAGCCCGGCCGGGGTCAGTCCGGTGGCGTCGAGCTCCGGGAGATCGTCCACGTCGAGAATCATGGAGTTTGCGGAGACGGCCGGGACGTCCGGACCAGCCGCGTCTCGATCTGCGGAGCCCGCGAAGCCGGTGGAGCCCGCAGAGGTGACGGGACTTTGTGAGGTGGCCAGGGCGAGTACCCGCAGGCCGCGGCTGGCCAGCTCGGGGACGGCGGCGGTCAGCCGGTCGACCTCGGGGCCGGGGACACAACGCGCGAGGACGACTTCGGGCGCGCCCTTGACCGTCAGCAGCGGCCCGCCGGCGGTGGCGGTGAGTACGGTCATGGACCGGGTCTCGGCGTCGAAGGGGCGCTCGGCCAAGCGGCTCTCGCCGGGCGGCAACCGTACGTCGTGAGCGGTGGCGGCGGCTTGCAGGGCCACATCGACGGCGTCGCCGAGCCCGTCACGGGCGTCGTTGCAGCGCAACGCGGCGCGCCACAGCCCGGCATCCGCCCGCTCCGCACCAGGAACGGCCACCCGATCGGTGTCCGGCGTATCCGCGTTGCCGATGCCGGAGGCGATCACCTGGTCGGTGACGGTCAGGCGCCCGGTGGTCAGGGTGCCGGTCTTGTCGGTGGCGATGACGGTGGTCGCCCCCAGCGCCTCGATCGCCGAGAGCTTGCGGACGATCACGCCGAGCCTGGCCATGCGCTGTGAGCCCAGGGCCATGGCGGTGGTCACCGCCGCGGCCATGCTCTCGGGGACCGCGGCGATGGCCAGGGCCACCCCGGCCAGGATGATGTCCAGCAACGCGGCCTGGCCCTGACTGACCCGGGTCAGGCCGATCAACACCATCGCGGTGCCCGCGGCCACGGCCAGCACGCCGATGCGCCGGGAGGCCTGGGCCAGGTCCCGCTCCAGCGGGCTCTTGACGCCGCCCTCCAGCGCGCCGGCGATGCGGCCCATCTCGGTGTCCGCGCCGGTCCGCGTCACCAGCGCGGTCCCCGTGCCGCGCACGATGAGGGTGCCGGAGAACAGCTCTCCCTTGCGGTCCCCCAGAGGGGTGCCGTCTTCCGCGGGTGCGGTGGGATGTTTGTCGGCCGACAGGGACTCTCCGGTGAGCATCGCCTCGTCGGCGGCCAGGGAACCGGCCGACAGGATGCGGGCGTCGGCGGGCACCCGGTCCCCGGCGGCGACCTCGATGACGTCCCCGGGCACGACCTCGGCGGCGGGGATGCGCCGTACGGTGCCGTCCCGCCGGACCTTGGCCATCGGCGCGGTGAGCGTGCGCAGCGCGCGCACGGCCTGATCGGCCTTGGTTTCCTGGCTGACCCCGATGACGACGTTGACCAGGAGGATGGCGAGGATGGCCGCGCCCTCGGGGACCTCGCGCAGCACCACGAGGGTGATCAGCCCGGCGATCAGCAGCAGGACCGACAGCGGGTCGGCGAGCTGGCGGAGCGCACGGGCGGCAAGGGAGGGCGGGTGCGGTTGCGGGAGCGTGTTGGGCCCGTGCGCGGCCAGCAGTCGCGCGGCGGCCTCCTGCGACAACCCGTCGGCGGTGCGCAGGTCGATGTCTTCCATGAAGCCAGTAGATCATCGGCGTTGATGGCGGGTCCCGAACCGAAGGACACCTACCGGAAGGACTTTCGTCCTCCGGCCCACGACGGGGAAAGCGTGATCCGCCAACAACCCGATCGCGACCACCCCTCATCCGCCCGACCGTGACCGACGACCGCATCGCCCAGGTCCTTCGGCCCTGCCCCACCCGGCCGCCGGGCCGAAGACTCGAAGACGACAGCGAAGAGAGGGAGAACCATGAACATGCGCGCCGCCGTCGTCACCGCGTTCGACAAGCCCCTGGAGATCCGGGATATCCCCATCCCCGAGCCCGAGGCCCACCAGGTCCTCGTCCGCATCGAGGCCAGCGGCCTGTGCCACACCGACATCCACGCCGCCCACGGCGACTGGCCCGTCAAGCCCGCCCTGCCCTTCACCCCCGGGCACGAGGGCGTCGGCGTCATCGAGAAGGTCGGTTCGGCGGTCACCGTCCGCACCGTCGGCGAGCGCGTGGCCATCCCATGGCTCGGATACGCCTGCGGCACCTGCGAATACTGCGTCAGCGGTCGGGAGACCCTGTGTGCGTCCCAGCTCAACACCGGCTACGCCGTCAACGGTGGTCACGCCGAGTACGCCGTCGCCCACGCCGACTATGTGGTCCCGGTGCCCGACGGCGTCTCCCCCGCCGAGGCCGCCCCGCTGACCTGCGCGGGCGTGACCACCTACAAAGCCGTCAAGGTCTCCGGGCTGCGCCCGACCGAGCGCGCCGCCGTCTTCGGCATCGGCGGCCTGGGCCATCTCGCCCAGCAGTACGCGCAGATCTTCGGTGCCGAGACCATCGCCGTCGACATCACCGACGACAAGCTCCGCCTGGCCGAGCAGCTGGGCGCCGCCCATACCGTCAACGCCGCCACCGGCGACCCGGTCGCCGAGATCAAGGCGCTCGGCGGGGCCGACGTGGCGATCGTGCTGGCCGCCAGCCCGCGCGTGCTGGAGCAGGCGCACGCCTGCCTGCGGCGCGGCGGCCGCCTGGTGCTGGTCTCCCTGCCCAAGGACAACGCGATGAGCCTGCCGGTCTTCGAGACCGTGCTGGGCGGCATCAGCGTGATCGGTTCCATCGTCGGCACCCGCGCCGACCTGGCCGAGGTCTTCCGTCTGCACGCCGCCGGACGGACCGAGGTGATCTACGAGACCCGTAAGCTCGACGAGATCAATTCCTCCTTCGCCGAGGTACTCGACAGCACCGTCCCAGCCCGGTTGGTCTTCGAGATGTGATCGCCCCACCGAGTACGGCCGTCAGCCGCGGCACCGGCCGTACTCTTCGCCATGATCCCGGGGAGTCCCCGAAGCCGATACCGGCCCTCTGCACTCTCCGGGATTGCGCCGCTTCCCCGACTCCGCGAATGAAATCCGCGCTCGCCGCCCCGGAGAACCCGCGGCCCTACGGCCGATTCTCCGGGTTTTCACCCTGGGAAGGCCGCCGTCGCAGGCATAGCGTCAAAGACGACCGCTGAGGAGACCACGATGGATGGAGCACTGAAGTCCTCTGCCCGAATCGGCCTGCTGACCGTCGGCATCGCCGCAGTAACTTACTCTCTGCTCCTGCGCAGATGGTGCCTGACCTGGGGAGCCACCGCCGAGGAGGCGGAGCGCGCGCTGCTCGGGGACGGGCTACTGCCGGACGCCGGCCTGGTCGCCACCCGCGCCGTCACCATCGACGCGCCACCCGCCGCGGTCTGGCCCTGGCTGGTGCAGATGGGCAGCGGCCGCGGCGGCGCCTACACCTATGACTGGATCGAAAACCTCTTCAGCCTGGACATGCACAGCGCCGATGTGATCCTGCCGCAGTTCCAGAATCTCAAGATCGGCGACATTCTCCCGCTGGGGACAACCGGCCCTCGAATGCGCGTGGAGGTCATGGAGCCGGAACAGGCGCTGGTTTTCCGATCCGAGGACGGCAACTGGGTGTGGGCCTTCAGCCTCCGCCCTGAGGGAGAGGAGACCAGGTTCATCAGCCGCAACCGCATCTCCACACCGGACGCCGGCCCGCTCGGGCGGCTGGTCAACCTTCTGATCATGGAGCCGGGCAGTCTGATCATGGAGCGCAAAATGCTTCTAGGCATAAAAGAGCGGGCTGAACGCCTGGCTCACGCCGGATGGCTCTGAAGGCCTGCCGTCATGACGGCGCATTTTGTGCTCCTGCAATCGACAGCACACCCGTACAGCCTTCACCGCCCACTGGATAAGAATCCGCTCACTACACGGAAAAGGCCCGCTTAGTACTGCAACGGCATTTATGTGATGGCGTGGCCACGTCTTCGGCAGTGGGAGCGTCGGGCCTGGGCTTGTCGTCGGCGACGCCTGCGCGACCAGCCCGGGACGTGAACTGCCGGACGGCGGTGACGGCCAGGTAGGCGCAGGCCAGCATCGACAAGGTGATGTGCCGGTACCCGCCGGTGGAGGTGCGCACCTGGTATCGGCGCGTTCCTTCGGCATCCCAGGTTGCATTCCGCACCAGGCGCTGCATCCCGTCGGGGCTGATCTGCCCGGCGAACTCCGCCAGGATCCAGCCGTTCTTGCGCTCCGGGCCCGCCAGCAGGCCCCGCACGAGCGATGGCCGACTGGGCCAACTGGGCCAGCTGCGCCTCCGGCAAATGGGGATTGGCGGCCACGGCCACCCGCACCCACCGATCCGCATCGGCAACCAGCAGCACAAAGGCCAGGGCGGGCAGGCCGATGACGTCGCCGGCGTAGTGCGCCTGCACGGCCGGCTCCGCCGTACGGCCCGGTCGTTCTCATCATGCAAAACTCTGAATCCCATGCGTTGACCCGATGAATCGATCTGCGATTGGTTAGCATCAAGCCCGCGACGGCGGCGTCCGACGAATGCCGCCCTACATTTCCACGTTCGGCGAAGAATTCGCCATTCGCTTATTCATGTATGGCGTCCGTCGTACAGAAAAGGAATGATAATGTTGAGGAACCGCATCATGAAGCCCCTTTCCGCCGTTGCGGCCGCGGGTGCTCTGACAGCCCTCCTGCCGATGTCCGCCGCCTCCGCCACCCTCGCCCCCTCCACCACCACGCCGATCTGCGCCAGCGAGTGGGATCCCGCCAAGGGGTACGCCTGACACCATCAAGAAGCGGGAGGCCGCGGCATTCCTGGCCAGCATCAACCACGAGACCGGCGGGCTGGTCCACATCGTCGGGGTGAACACCGCCAACTACTCCCACTACTGCGACACCAGTGAGCTCTACCCCTTCGGTTGCCCCGCGGGCCGGTCGTCCTACTACGGCCGCGGCCCGATCCAGCCGAGCTGGAACTACAACTACAAGTCGGCCGGCGACGCGCTGGAGATCGACCTGCTCAACAACCCGAACCTGGTGCAGAACGAACCCTCGGTGGCGTGGATGACCGCCATCTGGTATCGGATGACCCAGCACGGCCCCGGCACGATGACCCCGCACGAGGCGATCATCGGCGATCACGGCTTCGGCGAGACGATCCGCAGCATCAACGGGTTCATCGAGTGCGACGGCGGCAACCCCCGGCAGGTCCAGAGCCGGGTCAACGCCTACCTGAAGTTCACTCAGATTCTCGGGGTCGACCCGGGCGACAAGCTGCCCTGCTGATCACGGGCGGCCCTCCGGTGAGCCCTACCGCCGGATCGTGTCCGCACCGGCCGACGCCGTGCGGGACGCGGTCCAGCGGCCGTACGCACGGAGCCGCCGACGGCGGTGCCGCGTCGGCGAAGTAGGCGTAGGCGTCAACGTCCACGGTGACGGGCTGCTCACCGGTGTTGCGCAGGATCACGACTCCGTCGTAGCCGACGCGCGGGGTCATGAAGGTCGTGACAGGTGTGTCGGCCTCGTAGGACAGCGCCGCGGCGCGTGCTTCGATGAGACCTGAGCTGTTGACAGTAGCCGGTGGTGTTCACCGAGACGGTGATTGGCTTCTCGCCGTCGTTGTGGAGGTTGATCTTGCCGTTGGCGCCGAGCTCGGCGATCGTGAAATTCCGGTACTGCCGGTTGGGAGTGCAGGAGAGCGTCGCATCGGCGGGAAGCGGCTCACCTGATGCGGAGACGTGGACGGGGCCGCTGCCCTTGCCGGCTCATCACTCCTCGATTCGATCGCCGGCTGGGAAATGCCGGCGCCGGTCAGTGAAAGACAACGGCATGACCGGAAGAGATGCTGACCGTGCATGCCCGATACAGCCGGTGCCAGGCGAAGAGCTCCGGTTCGAACGGGTCATCGGGCGGTGTGGCGGCCAGGCGGGCCAGTTCCCGCTGCGGCACGGCTCCGGTGCCGTCTGCCTTGATGCCGAGCGCCGGGGCGATGAAGGCCAGCTCTGCCCGGAGGCGCTGGCTGGAGCCGACGATTCCGCCTCCGGCGACGTTTGCCTGTTCGGGCAGGAACAGCGGGTCGCCGAAGTCGACCGGCACGTAGTAGCCCTCGCTGTCGGCGTGGCACAGCAGGTGCGAGGAGAACAGGGTGGTCTCGTCGTTCACCCGTCCCATGTCCAGGTCGTACTGGTCCGGATCGGTGGCGTGGGCGGAGGTGACGGTCCGGCCGTACTTGTGCAAGACGAATACCCGGCGCAGGTGATGCAGGTAGCCGTAGGGCATGCCCGCGGAAACCGGACGGGTATCGGGGGCATCCGGCTCGCGCCAGGCGATGCCCTCCTGCGCCAGTGCCGCGCTGAGGCGCTCGAAGGCGCGGCGGTGGTACACCGCCCCGTCCGGATCGTTGCGTTCCAGGTCGGCCAGGAAAGCAACCGATATCGACACTCCCATGACGAGCATGATAGGGACAAGCCGCGCCAGGCTCTGCGCGGTCGGCCCGTCTTGAGGGGCCGGTCGGCCGACGTGGCGGCTCGCTTTCCCTCTCGGGATCGTCAGGAGGTGAGGGGCTGGTGGGTCTTGAGCGGGGGCACGCGGTGGCGGGTGGCCGCAGTGATCAGCTCACGCAGTTCCGGGCGGGCCAGGTCGTTGACGTGGTGCAGTTTGACGTGGCGGAACAGCTTGCAATCGTCCTTGGGCGCGGTGAACAGCCCGGCCGGGTCGGGCAGTTCGGCGCCGTAGTTGAAGCCGAGGTTGACATGGCGGGCATACAGGTCCAGATAGGCGAAGTGCTCGGAGCGCTTGCGCGGGCCGGTGCCGAAGCCGACGGTGCCCTGGCGCTCCCAGACCACCTCCACCACGCCGGGCAGTACCTGGTGGATCAGCGCGCGGGCGGTGTGGGCCAGTTGCTGCACGTGCGGGTCGAAGCGGGTTAGCAGGTGCTCGAAGGCGGGGTTGGCGGGAGCGGTCATCGCGGTTCCTTTCCCTCGAAGGGGGCTTGGCGGAGAATCCTCTGCTGCGACGCGGGGGTGACCCTTCCATCAGAACGGTGATCTCGAGGGGCGGCGAGGAGGCATCACCCCTCAGGTGCCGACGGCGGCGAAGGTGTTGCCGTCGGGATCGGCGAAGACCAGCTGCATGCCCCAGGGCATGCGCTGTGGTCCGGAGACGATGGGCACGCCGTGCTTTTGAAGGTGCTCGGCGGTGGCCTCGGCGTCGGTGAGGGCGAAGACGATCCCGGTGAAAACGCCCACCTTCTCCGGCGCCCACGATTCGAAGCCCGGTCCGGTCAGCACCAGCACGCTCTGCCCGCCGGGCGGGGCCACCTCCACCCAGCGCATCGGCCCCATGGCGCTGTTGGTGCGGACGGCAAAACCGAGCACCCCGACGAAGAACTCCAGTGCGGCGGTCGCGTCGGTGACATACACCGGCACGCTGGTGATCGCTCCGATCATCGTTGTCCTCCCCACACGCCCGCTATTAATTCGATAGTGCACGCTACGATATTGATATGGCAAGAACGTACGGGCACTACTGCGGCCTGGCGTATGCGATGGACCTCATCGCCGAGCGCTGGGCCCCGCTGGTGCTGCGGGAGCTGCTGTTCGGTCCGGCGCGCTACACCGACCTGCAGGCCGCGCTGCCGGGCATCGGCCCCAACGTGCTGTCGGCCCGGCTCAAACAGCTGGAACGGACCGAAGTGATCGCGCGCCGGGTCCTTCCCCCGCCGGCCGCCTCGACGGTCTATGAGCTGACCGAGGCCGGCCGCGCCCTGCAACCGGTGCTGCTGCACCTGACCGCCTGGGGCGTGCGCCGCATGCGCCCTTCTCCCGAGGTGTCGATCTTCCGGGCCCGATGGGCAGCCCTGGCCCTGTGGGCGATCGCGGCCGAGGCCACCCCGGGCCCGGACGCCGACGGCGATCTCTACCAGGTCCAGGTGGAAAACACGACCTTCCATCTGGCCGTCACCGCTGGATGCGTCCGCGGCACGCCCGGCCCGGCCCTCCGCCCGGCCGATCTGCGCGTGCATACCGACGCGATGACCGCCTACGAACTGGCCACCGGCGGCTTGAGCCCGGCCCAGGCCACCGCCCGGGGCCTGCTGCACCTGCACGGCCCCGAGACCACCATCACCCACTGGAGCACCCTGTATCCCGGGCGATGACCGCCAGCGGGCATGACCGCCTGCGCTGGGGAACGCGACCGCCCCGCCCTGTCCGGGAACGCGCGCCGGGCACCGGCGCCACCGAGAGCCGGGGAAAGGCGGGATCGTCAGCGCGCGCCGTTAGGCTTCCCGCCCGGAAGAAGGGGAAGGAAGGAAGGAAGACGCCGATGACCCCGCAGGAGCGTTTCGAGGCCCTCGTCGGTGAACTGCTCGGCATCGAGGGGGTAACCCCGCCGGAGACGGGACGCGGCTTCGGCTCGGCCGCGCTGCGGACCGGCGGTAAGATCTTCGCCGTGCTGGCCGACGGACGTCTGGTGGTCAAGCTTCCGCACCAGCGGGTCGACGACCTGGTCGAGGCCGGTTGCGGGGTGCGCTTCGATGCGGGCAAGGGCCGGCCGATGAAGGAGTGGTTCAGCCTGGATCCCGACGGTGAGCTGTCCTGGACGGCGCTGGCCCGGGAAGCACTGGCCTTCGTCGACACCCGGTGAGTATCGATGACGATGTCCGCCTGTACCACCTGCGGCCTGGTGTTCAGCGGCGGCCTGGACCGGCGTGCCGAGGCGTCGGCACAGAACGGGCCGGACCGCTCCCCCGCCCTGTGCGGGGGCATGCGATCGCGAATCGTTTGGCGCGCTGTTCACATCGTGCCCTTCCCCGGCCAGCACCGGGAAGTTCTCGATCGGCCCGATCCAGATGCCCGAGGAGACGAACGCCTGCCCGTCGGCGGCGGGCACGCCCAGATGTCCCAGCGGCCAGCCGGTCGCCTCGCACACCGCCGACAGCGTCGCGCGTGCGGCTTCTTCCAGGTCATCGGTGGCGCTGGCCGCTGCGGTGATGTCGTCGATCAGTGAGATCAGCGCCATCTCCCGCTGCGTGCTCATCGGCGTTGCGCCCCCCTCGGTTGACCGATGCCGCAGCCGACCGGCCGTCCAGCTCCAGTCCATCGCTTCGCACCCAATCAATTACATAGAGTGATTACTGAAGGTGTGGCACGTCTCGCCGCGGTGGAGTGAGCGATGACCTGCGCAGGCTGGCAGAGACCGGCCCGCCGGCCCGCGGTGCCGCAGGGGAGATCACCGCGATGCGGCTGGTTGCACCCGCTCAGGCCCCGGGACAGCAGCCAGGATCACCATCCGGAAGGCAGCCGGTCTGATCCGGGCCCGGCAGGCTGGGAACGTCGTGCGGGCCCGCCTGCCGCTCACCCGCAGGGGGCTGGTCGCCCAGCACTGCCGGGTGCGTAACGTGGCTGGTAGGCGAGGGAATGAACCTGGACATTCAGGGGGCCGGGTTCCCAGGGGGGATGACGACCATGCCGACCACCGACCGCATCCAGGACGCGCGAAGGCTGCGGTTGCTGCACGCCACCGGTCTGCTGGAGGAGAGCGAGGTGCCGCTACTGGACCGGGTCACCCGGCTGGCGGCGCGGTGGCTGTGCGCACCGGTGGCGATGGTCTCGCTGATCGAGGCCGATCGTCAGATCGTGGTCAGCGCGGCCGGGCCCGCCGACCCCTGGCAGCTCCAGCACAGTCCTTTGTCGCAGTCGCTGTGCCAGAACATCGTGGTCGACGAAGCACCGCTGACCGTGTCCGACGCGCGCACCGATGCGCGCTGGCGTGCGGTCGAGACCGTCTCCCGCGGGCAACTGACGGCGTATGCCGGGATGCCGCTGCGGACCGGTTGCGGTCAGGTGCTGGGCGCGTTGTGCGTGATCGATGAGCGGCCCCGGCAGTGGAACGACGAGCAGCTGGAGACGCTGGCAGATCTGGCTGCGATGGTAGAGGCGGAGATCGCGGTGCGGCTGGCCCGCACCCAGGCAGTGCTGGACCGGGTGCCGGAGGCGGCGGTCTCCTTCGATGCCTCCGGCGCGGTGGTGGCGTGGAACGTCGCAGCCGAGCACCTGCTCGGCTGGTCGGCAGCCGAGGCCGCCGGCTGCCAGGCCGGTGCGCTGATCAGTCCACGGCAACTGCGGACCGGCTGGGAGCAGACGGTGCGCCGGGTGTGGCAGGAGAGCCGGTCGTCTGGGGCGTCCGCAGTCGGGCAGCGGCTGGAGGTGACTGCGGTCGACCGGTCCGGGCGGCAGTTCCCGGCCGAGATGATCGTGCAGGTGGGCACCGAACAGGATGGGCAGGATGGGAGGGTGTGTCACGCGGTGCTGCACGACATCACCGCCCAGCGCCGCATGCAGGTGCTGCGTGAAGCGCAGCACGCCGTGGTGCGGGTGCTGGCCGAGGCCGGCTCCAGTCAGGAGGCCGCCGCCGGCGTGCTAGCCGCGGTCACCCAAGCGTTGGGCTGGACCTGCGGAGAGTACTGGCAGGTCGATTCCGACCGCGGCGCCGTCACCCGCATCGCCTCCTGGCATCGGCCGGAGCGCGATGTGTCGGCCTTCACCGGCGACGAGCCGCTCACCTTCGCCCTGGGCCAGGGACTGGCCGGGCTGGTGTGGGACAGCGGCTGTGCGATGTGGGTGGCCGACCTGCCCGCCGACGGTCGCGACTTCGCCCGCAAACCCGAAGCGCTGCAGGCCGGCCTGCATGCGGCCGTCGGCCTGCCGGTCCACCGCGGTGACCGGGTGCAGGGCGTGCTGGCCTTCTTCACCGACACCGCCCTGCCGCCCGATGAGGACCTGGTCACCCTGCTGGAGGGCATCTGCGCGCACGTGGGCCGCTACATGGAGCGCCGCCGCGCCGAGGAGCTCGCGCTGGAGCTGGCCGAAAGCCGCCGCCGGTTCGAGCAGATCATCGCCCAGCTCGACGATGACGTGTGGACCATCGAGGTCGGCCCGGACGGCACGCCCCGGATGATGGAGGTCAGCCCGAATCTGACCAAGCTGCTCGGCGGCCCGGTCCCCGACGGCGTCGATCCGTCGGAGATCGTCGTGCGTCAGATCCATCCCGACGACCGCTCGGTCGTGGCGGCCTTCCAGGCCGCCACCGCCTCCGGGAAAAAGGCCGAGGCCGAATACCGGCTCATCGGCCTGGACGGCGTCACCCGCTGGATCTGGATGCGCGGCATACCTCGCCGCGACGGTGGACGGCTGCTGGTCGACGGCATCTCCACCGACATCACCGAGCGGCGGCAGCTGGCCGAACAACGCGAGCGCCTGCTGGCCGCCGAGCAGCAGCAGGTGCGGCGGCTACGCCAACTGGATGCGATGAAGGACGAACTGATGGCGCTGGTCACCCACGAGCTGCGCAACCCCATCGGCGCCATCCGCGGCTACGCCGAACTGCTGCTGGACGATCCCGCTCTGAGCGACCAGCAGCGTTCCTTCACCGACGTCATCGACCGAAAAAGCACCCACCTGCAGCGGCTGGTCGACGATCTGCTGGATCTGGCCCGACTGGAGGCCGGGGGCCTGGGCATCGATCCGCGCCCGGTCGCGCTGACCAGCTTGCTGCGCGAGGCCGCCGACGACCATCGGCCCGCGGCCGCGGCCAAGAAGCTGACCATCAGCGTCGACCTGGCCCCGGCCCTGCGGGTGCACGCCGATCCGGTGCGGATCCGCCAGCTGGCCGACAACCTGCTGTCGAATGCGATCAAGTACACGCCGGCCGGCGGCACGGTCGCCGTCACCGCCGTACCCGCCGCAGCCGGCGGCCCGTGCACGGGCGAGGCGATCATGCTTACGGTCGCCGACACCGGCATCGGCATCCCGCCCGAGCAGTACGGGCAGCTGTTCTCCCGGTTCTTCCGCGCCTCCACCGCCAAAGACTCCGGCATCAAGGGCACCGGCCTGGGCCTGGCCATCACCAAGGCCATCGCCGAAGCGCACGGCGGCACCGTCACCGCCGCCCCCCGCGAAGGCGGCGGCACCGTCTTCACCGTGTGCCTGCCGAGCACACCACCGGCCTTGGCGACCAGCTGATCGATCCGCCCCTTGCGCGGGCGTCAGCAGGAATGCGAGCGAGAAAAGCCGGTGGCGTCGGCTCCTTCGTTTCAGGTCCCGCTCGGACCCCTTCCCCACCCGGGATCACGGGGGCCGAGCGACAGTGGAGCGGCCGGTGGCATCAGCGAGGCGTCAGGTGTCCTGCCTCGTTGAACTTGAAGCATGAGGACTCCCTGTTCTCTCTTCTGAGGGGGCCACGGAGATTCCGGCCAGCCGTCTTATGGGCGTAGCCGATGCGGCTGTTGGGGCGAGAAGGGACTCGTTGAGTACTTCCAGGGATGGCCGGTAGCCGACTGTCCGGAATCTGCTAGGCACCTCAGGCCGTGCACAGCTCTCGCGTTCTGCCGTGCGCGATCGGGTCCCGCTCGCACCCGCCGGGGCAACGGTCCTTCAGGGTGCACCCGCACGAGCGGCAGGGCTCGAACCGGGTGAGGCGGGGCGTGTGGTCTTTCCAGGATGTGAACTCGGGCACATGCCCGCAGAAGGCAATGGGTTCCCGGATTCCCGCAGCGGAAAGACCCGGAATCCGAGGGACAATCCGTGCTGTCAGGCCCCCATGCCGCCGGGTTCCTGGCCGGGGTAGTAGCCGCGCTGTTGACCAGCCAGGTCGATTGGCCACCGGGCAGTCGTGAGGCGATCATTCCCGGCTGAGTGCGCCCGTCGGCGAGTAGCTGAGCGGCCCACGCCGTCGTGGTGAGCCGCTGCGCTGCGCGCAGCGGCTCACCACAGCTCCCATGCTCTGGCACAAGCCGTCGCCGGGACGAGGGCGCAGGCTGGCGCGACCGTGACCTGAGCTTGCTCAGCAGTGGGCCAGCATCACGGCATGGCGGCCGCAGCCCACCACCAGCCGCTGCCCCGCTGCTGTGGCCAGGGCCTCCACCGCCGCGAAGAACAGCAGTTCCGGCCCGATCTGCTCACCGGTGCCCACGTCCCACATGCGTACCGTGCAATCGTCGCTGCCGGTGATGGCGACTGCACGCCCACCTATCGTACCCAAGCTCACCGCTCTGACCAGGTCGGTATGGCCGGTCAACGGCTCACCGATCGGCATGCCGGTACTCAGATCCCACATGCGCGCCGTGTAGTCGTCGCTGCCGGTGACCGCGACCGGGCGGCCACCCGCCACCGCGGCGGCCGCCGTACACACCACGGCGGTGTGGATCTGCACCGGCCGGCCGATCGGCGCTCCGGCACTCAGATCCCACGCCCGCACCGTGTGATCGCCTGCGGCCACAATCGCAATCAGGCGGCCGCGTGTCACCACCGTGGCCATCGCACTCACCCAGCCCTCGTGGACGCGCAGAGGCGCAGCGGCCGGTGCGCCGGTGGTCAGGTCCCACATGCGCACAATGGCATCCGATCCGGTGCTGACGGCGACCGGACGCCCCTCCACTACTTCCGTCGTCACCGCGTACACCTGCGTGGCATGGCCGGTCAACGGCTCGCCGATCGGCGTACCGGTGGCCAGGTCCCAGCGCCGCACCGTGGTATCGCCACCACCGGTGACGGCGATGCCGCGCCCGGCCACCACCGCTGTGGCCACCGCGTTCACCCAGCCGTCATGGCCGAGCAGCGCCGGAGCAGCCGGTGTGCCGGTTCCCAGGTCCCACACCCGCACGCCGCCGTCCCGGTCGGCGGCCAGGACGACCGGACGCCCGGCCACCACCGCTGTGGCCAGCGCGCTGAGCACGCCGCTGGAAGCGGCCGTGACACCGCCGAAGGGCGCGGACACCGCGCCGGTGGCCCAGCGCACCTTCCACCTCGCGGCCGAATCCGTCGGCAGTGCCACCTCATCCAGATCATGCGCCAGGCGCGAGGCCCCCGCCCGGGCCGCTTCCAAGGCCAGCACCTGCCGGCGCTGCTGAAGGTCGCAGTGCCGGGCATAATGCATCACCCGCGTGTATACCTGCCGGAGCAGCCGACTTGCCGGCCCCTCCTCCGCCGCCAAGAGCGCCATCACCTGATCCGGACCCCCGCTCACCACCGTCGTCACATCGAGCGCCTGTTCGGTGAAGGTCGCACCCCATCCGTCCTCATGCTGATCGCCGGCCATGGCCGATACGGTAACCGGCTGACCGAGCCCGTCCGAGACCGGCCGCCGTCCCTGATCTCACCTTCGGGCCTGCTCGTGCGGCTCGACCGTGGCCGGGAAGATTCGCTAGATCGCCGTGAGGGTGGCCGAAAGTACTGGCAACCGCCACCGTCACCGCGCCGGGCACCATCGGTCCGTACGACTACCGCGGCATCGGACTGGAAATGAGCGCCAAGGAAGTCAAGGCCACCGGCGAGATCGCGTCCAAGTGGCGTGACCGGGAAGTCCTCGGTAGGGACGTTCGACTACCCGCTGGAGGTTCGTGTCGGTGGTGCGCTCATCCACACCGCCGGTCGCGCAGATCAGCTCAATCCCGCAAGCATTCATCAACGGTGGCGTCCCGGATGCGGTGTAAAAGACAGCGGGCGTAGGTTGCCGTGTTGAACCGAC
>NZ_BMQP01000057.1 GCF_014648175.1 Planobispora rosea | reverse complement strand
GGTCGGTTCAACACGGCAACCTACGCCCGCTGTCTTTTACACCGCATCCGGGACGCCACCTATGCCCCAATTCATGGCAGACAGTCTTGATGAACTGGTAATGGGGGTCGCTGGTAGCTTTGATCATGCTGGAGTTAATTCGTGTGTGGCGCTGGTCACAGACGCCCGGATCGGAAGCGGTTCGAACCTTGCACTCCGCCTGGCCGTAGGAACCGTCAACCCAGACCTGGAACCATGCCACGTCTGTGGCCGGCGTTCCGTCCGAGGAGGAGTTGGTGGTCTCGCATGGCGAGTGGAAAGGGACTCCCGGGATGGCCGTGGCGGAGTTGAGATAGTTCATCGCGCCTGGGATGTACGACCTGAGCCCTGTAGATACCGAAGTTGTGTAGCAGTAACTGTGGGTGCTCTTGTCCGGCGGGATGCCACCGAAGGGCCATATGTCTGCTCCTGCAGGGGCGACTGTCGCAATAGCGGTGAGGCCGGCAAGGGTTACCGCGAAGGAGACCTTAAGCCCTAAGCGCATCCGTGAATCCTTTTGCAATACATGGTGTGTTTCACCTTTCGTGCGACCGGTGCAGACCTTGCCGACTAGATCATTTAGCATCAAGACTTGACTTGGCTGGAAAGTGAATGCATAGGCACTCTGTTTAATAGAGACAGGAAACATGCCTGCCGCGGAAACCACTCCTCAAACGGCGTGCCCCGCTCTTCGTTCCCTGTCCAGTACGGCGGAGCGGCCCGTCCCCTGCTCGGGTCGCCCCGGTGGCGGGTCAGCGGCGGGATGGCGGCATCAGCCGCTTGCGCGCGGTGGACTTGATCACATCGTCGGTGCCATCGAGCAGCCGGGCGCCGCGAGCTGCGGGCGCGTTTCCGGTCAGCACGCCGGAGGGGCGGATCGCGGCGATGCGGGGGCTTCACCCCGGAGTGTGGGCACCCTTCATGATCACCAGTCTGAGCTGGTGTCGGTAGACGGCTTCGGTGACGCCGGTGCCCGCGTGCCTCACGAGATCGGCGATGGTGTCGTCGGCGACGAGCACCCCGTCGGGCGGCCCGGGTGGCGCGCTGACGGTGAGCAGGCTGCATCCCGTGACGCAGCCGAACGAATCAAGACCTGCGAACGCAGTGCCGCTGGGAGAGCCCGCAGAAATGCAACTGTGATTCATTTCACGGAGAACTCCGCTCCTGGGACCCCACGCGAAACTGCACTTCCGAAGACTTTTTGCTGCACCCCGTGATGCCGAGGGGACCGATGGTGATGAGAAATGCTTCAGAAAGTTTCCGCAAGCTCTTGCAGGAGGGGGGATCGCAGGCAAAACTCATCACCGCAAGGAGCTCCGCGCGCCCCGGGGACGCCGCCGCCGCAGCATCGGCGTCCCCGGCTGTTCTTATCCGTCAAGAACAAGGGAGAAGTGGTGTTCCCGCATTCGATCGAACACGCACCCCCGGCCCCCCGGGCCGCTCGTGCCCGGCGGGCGTTCGTGCTGCTGACCGCCCTCGTCGCCGCGCTGGCCTGCATGGCCCTTCCCGTGGGAGCCGCGAGCGCGAGCACGAATACGAGCACGGTCACCTTCACCGTCGAGACCGCCACCCACCTGGGACAGAATGTCTTCGTGGTGGGAAGCGCCCCGCAGCTCGGCGCCTGGAACCCCGCGGGGGCGGTGGCGCTGTCACCGGCGGACTATCCCCGCTGGCGGGCCTCGGTCCCCCTGCCCGGCGGCACCGCCGTGCAGTACAAGTACATCAAGAAGGATTCCGCCGGGGCCGTCACCTGGGAGTCCAGCCCCAACCGCGCCTTCACCGCCCCCGCGGCGGGCACGGTGACCCGCGACGACGTATGGGCCCAGGGTGCGCCCGGGCAGGTCGCCGCCTCCTTCAACGTGGAGGCGGCCACCGCCTTCGGCCAGAACGTCTTCGTGGTCGGCAACCTGCCCGAGCTCGGTGGCTGGGACCCCGCCAAGGCCCTGCGGCTGTCGTCCGGTGACTACCCCGTGTGGCGCGGAGCCCTTCTCCTGCCGCCCAACACCGCCGTCGCGTTCAAGTACATCAAAAAGAACCCCGACGGCTCAGTCATCTGGGAGTCCGACCCCGATCGGACATTCACCACTCCTCCCACCGGAACCGCCAGCAGGAACGACTCCTGGCGATAACGGGAGATGATGGCTGAATGACAGCCCGGCCGCGCGGAGATTCGTTCACCGGAATCACCGCGCGGCCGCCTGCCGTCGCACACGGCCGCGCCACCGGAAAGCGCGCGGCCACGTGGGAAATTCCTCATCGCCGAACGTACGGGTGCTGACGGGCTAACGGACAGGGTTCTTGGCCGTGGCGAGTGACAAGCCCGCGCCGATGACCGGGGGAAGGTTCTCGTCCGGCCAAGGGATCGGCTCGTGTCAGGTCTCATGGTCGGCTGGTCACCCGCCCGTCGTCGGGCCCCTCCTCGACCGGGCGTGTCCGGTTGGTGGTGTATCTCGATCTTGATCGATGGCGCATGCGATGCGCGCGAACGGACCATCCGATGTCTCTCAATGGGAGCCCGCGAGCATGGGGCCGCAGTCACTGCCCGGCTGCTTGGAGGAAGATCTGCGCCGGAACGGGAAGAAGGAGGAGGGCGCGGGTGGGGGAACCGCGGCAGAACCCTCGTTCGTTGACGGCCATAGTCGATCACTCGCGGCCTGGGCCCACTGACGATACGGGAGCTCCGATGCGCTGGTCCACCGTCTTTCTGTTGCTCGCAGGGTCTCTGGTTTCGGGGTTGCTCGCCGTCTACATCGCGACCGATGTCGCCAGATACGTCGCGACGATCGCCATGCCGGTGTTCACCGCCGGCGCGGTGGTCTGCGCCAGGGTGCTCACGCGCCGGGAGGCCAAGGCGCCCCGGCCCTCCTCCGAACGCACGATCGGGGACGTGGTCTCCGGATTGCGCGGCAAGGTCACTCGGAGACGGCCGGGCGCCGACTCCTGAGATCCACGGGTCCCGGCCCCGGTCTCAGTCCGCGTTCACCCGACCGGGCGCTCGGGCCGGGCGGGGGCGGAGGCCGTCGCCGGCGATCTCGATCATGCGTTGTCGTGCGGCGTCGTCGTCACCGCGGGCGATGCAGCCCGCGATGAGGGCTTTGACGTCGGCGGTGTCGACGTCGTCGCGGACCGCTCCGGCCTGCTGGGCCCGAGTGAGCAGACCCGCCATGGCCTCGCCGAAGTCGCTGATGGCCGTCGACGCGGCGGCCTGGAGGTCGAAGCCGGCACCGGTGAGGGCGTCGCCGACGGCGTGGTCGGCTGCGCTCTGCCGTACCAGGAACGCGAAGAAGGTGAAGAAGGCGGTCGCCGGGTGCTCCCGGGCGGCGATGTCCTCGGCGGTGCGGACGAGCTGCTCGATCCGGTGGAGCGCGACCGCTTGGAAGAGCGCCTGCTTGGTGGGGAAATGCCGGGTGACGGTGCCGGTGCTGACGCCGGCACGCCGGGCTATCTCGCGGATCGGGACCGCGGCGCCGTGGGCCGCGAAGGCGGCGAAGGCCTCCTCCAGCACCCGGGCCTGATTGCGCCGGCCGTCGGCGCGCTGAGGCCTGACGGGCTCCGCGGCCGCACCGTGATGTGTGGTTTCCGGGGTTCGGTCCGATGGCAGCATCGCTGCGATTGTAGGCCGTGCTCCGGTGTAGGCCGTGCTCCGGCCGGCGGCTCCTCTCGCTCCCGGAGCCGCCGGCCGGAGTGGCTGCCGGCTCAGCTCTGAAGGGGGCTGACACCGCTGATTTCGTATCGCATGACCTCCACGCTGCGCACGCCCGGCATCGGCGGCGCGGTCTGCGCGACGTCGGCCAGGTGGGCGTCGAGATGCGTCTGGGACTCCCACCGCTCATAGATGTTGACCCGGTCGGGCTCGATCGGGTCGGCGGCCACCACGTACTCCAGGCATCCCGGTGCGGTTCTGACCCGGCGCAGGGACGGGACGAGACCTTCCAGGAGTGCGGCGCGGTGGTCGGGGTCGACGTAGCCGGTGCCGGCGACGATCAGCATGACTGGCCTCCAGGGTTGACGTCCGGGCATCACCGGGGCACTGTAACAGCTAAACGGTACGCGTGTACCGGATAATTCGATCAAGTGATGCGTCGAGGAGTTATCCATTGCGTCTGGCCATCTTCGGCGCGACCGGCCGCGCCGGCCGTGTCGTCGTCGAGCACGCCCTGCAACGCGGCCACGAAGTCAGTGCGCTCACCCGCGATCCGGCCCGGATCCGCCCGCACGCGCAGCTTCGCGTCGTCGGCGGTGACGTGCGCGACCCCGCGGCGGCGGCCAGAACGCTCGAAGGCGCCGATGCGATCGTCAGCACACTGGGCGGGCGGCGGCGGGATCCGGATGTCTGCGCCGAAGGCATCCGCACGGTGCTGGCCGCCGCGGCCGGCAAGGGTCCCCGCCGTCTCGTCATCCTGAGCAACTACGGCGTCGCGGACAGCCGCCACCGCACCGCCTACGTCGCCGTCTCGTGGCTGATCGAGCGAGCCGTTCTCCGCGACAAGGAACAGATGGAGGCGCTCGTCCGGGCCAGCGACACCGACTGGACCATGGTCCGCGCACCGGTGCTCACCGACGGACCCCGCACCGGCCGCTACCGCACGGGAACCGAGCTCCGGCTCTCCTTCACCGCCAGGGTCTCCCGCGCTGACATCGCGGAGTTCATGCTCACCGAACTCCGCGACAACGCCTACCTGCGGAGAGCCGTGGCCATCACTTCGTGAGGCCGGTCCCGTAAGTCACCGGAGCCAGTCCAGGACGGCGACCGGCAGGACCCGGCAACGGATACGGCAACCGGCTGTCAGGCCACGGCGGGGCTGGTCCACCGGTCGGCGGCGGGCGGGTCCAGCCGCTCGGCCGCGGTGTCCAGCCGCCGCATCAGCATGCGAGCGATCGCGTGCACCATGTCCGGTTCGTGGCTCACGACGAAGTCCACTCCGCCGTCCGGGCCCGGCCGGACGCACAGCGCGGCCGCGGTGTGCGGGCCGACCACCGCCAGGACCGTGTCGGCGGCGGCCGGGCCGTCGGCCGGCGTCACCGCAGTCCGCACCGGATGCGCGCCGGCGGTGATCGGCGCGGGGCCGACGACGCCGACGAAGGCCGCCTGATCGGCCAGTGACGCCAGGCGGGGCAGCCAGGCCCGGCCGACCGCCGGGTCCGGGTACGCGCCGAGCACCACCGCGTGGGGGCCGGCGCCCGCCGCCAGTGAGAGCAGGTAGTCGGTGAGGCCGTCGATCATCGGCTGGTCCCCGGCCCGGCTGTGGTGCCGCAGTGCGGCCATGGTGAACGGGGTTCCGTCGGGCAGGTGCAGGTCCGGCCGGGGCGGGCGCAGCCGGGCGTGCGGGTCCATCGGCCGGCCGGCGAGCGCGTCGAGCGGCCCGGGCCGTCCGAACAGCCAGCCCTGTCCCCAGCGGGCGCCGAGCGCCCGCGCGGTCGCCGCGTCGTGCTCGGTCTCGATGCCTTCGGCGAGCACCACCGCCCCGGTGCGCTCGGCGTGCGCGCCGACGACCGCGGCGGTGGCGATGGTGGCCGGTGCGTGCGGGGCGCGCAGCAGGTGCATGTCCAGCTTGATCACTTCCGGCTCGATGAGCGGAAGGAAGGCCAGTGACAGCGGGTCGGCGCCGACGTCGTCCAGGGCGAGCGCCCCGTCGGTCCGTTGCACACCGGCGGCGATGTCCAGCAGTGCCGCCGGATGATCGGCCAGAGCCCGCTCGGTGAACTCCAGCACCGCCCGGTACGGTCGCTCGGACAGCACTACGGCCAGCAGCTCGGGGGTGAACGGCTGGTTCAGCGCGGCCGGTTCGGCGTTGAAGAACAGCAGCGGCGGCACCCTCTCCCCGGCGTCCCGGGCGATCTCCATGGCCCGGGTGGCGCAGAGCTGGTCCAGCAGCGGCATCACCCCGGCCCGGATGGAGGCCGAGAACAAGGCGTCCGGGAACTCCAGCGGCGAGCCGGCCGGGCCGCGCGCCAGTGCCTCGACGGCGACGATGTTGCCGGTGGTGAGGTCGACGATCGGCTGGTACAGCGGGAAGACCGCGCGCTCGACGAGCACCCGCAGGATGAGCGCGACCAGGTCGTCGCCGCCGTCCCGCCCGGTCCTCCGGTCCTCTGGCGTCATGCCACCCAACCCATCGCACGAGGTCTGATCTTGACCTAATATCTATCGACCCCGCGCGGCCACACCTTAAGGATTGCCCCGTAGTCGCTCAAGCCTGCCCCGGAGCCGTCACCTCCGGGCGGCGGCCGGTGACAGGCGGGCCCGCAGGCCGGCCGCGCCCGGGCCGGACAGGTGGGGCAGGGCCGCCGTCCGGCCGGTCAGCACCAGCAGGATGGTCCCGATGGAACCCTCGACCCGCCGGCCCTGACCGACCGACCAGGAGTGGTCGGTGGCGACGAGTTCGAACCCGCTCATCCTCCGCTTGGCCCAGAAGGGCCAGCCCTTCCGTTCCCAGGCCCGGGTCGCCGCCGCGGCCGCCGCCCGCGGCGGCATGGGCCGGTCCCGCCCGAGCGGGATCGTGATGTCCTGCCCGTGCACCAGGACGTCGATGAGCGGCTCGAAGGGGGTGAGGCCGGGCGCTGCCGTCTTGCGTGACCCCACCATGGCCCGGAGCAGGGCGCTGTAACGTTCCACGGGCAGCTCGGCCTGCCGTACGGCGGTGTCGTGGATCATGCGGTTCATGCTCCCGCGGGCCCGCAGCATCCAGGACGCCATCTGCAGGAGGCTTGCTCCGTGGGCGAGCGTCAGGTGGGCCGCGACGTCGCGCACGCGCCAGCCGTCGCACAGGGACGCGGTCTCCCACTCCTTCGCGGACAGGTCGTCGAAGAGGTCCGCGAGAGTGGACCGCTCGTGGTCGATCGCTTGCCATACCTCATCGCGGTTCATCTCGGCCTCCTGTTGTCGCCGCCCGCAATCTGGTACGATTATGGAACTAATTTAGTTCGATAATCTGTCCATCGTCAAGGACCGGCGGCAGAGGGGACGGGGTGGGCGAGAGTCCGCGCCGGGGGCGGATGAACCTCGGCATACTGTGCTTCATCCCCGCGCGGGAGATGGAGACCAGGGTCCTGAAGGCCGTGGCCGCCGCCGGGTTCGACGACATCACCCTCGCGCAGGGCCGGGTGCTCCAGCGGATCGGCTGGGAGGGCACGCGGATGACCGACCTGGCCGAGCAGGCCCGGGTGACCAAGCAGACGGCCACCTTCCTGATCGGCCAGCTCGAACGGGCCGGTTACGTGGAACGGGTGCCGGACCCGAGCGACGCCCGGGCCCGGCTGGTACGGATCGCCGCCCGCGGGAGGGCGGCCCTCGAGGTCGCCATGGAGGCCGAGGCCGAGGTCGAGGCCGAGTGGATGCGGCACCTCGGCAGGCGGGACGCCGACCGGCTCCGCCGCATCCTGACCCGGCTGCGTGAGATCACCGACCCCTATCAGTGATCACCGGTTCCTGCCGGCCGGTGACAGGACCGCGGCGGGACGGGACGGTCAGGCCGCCGGGGCGAGGAGGGAGCGGCGCGAGGGGCCGGTGACGCGGGGGGGCGAAGGGCGGTGCGGGGCGATGGCGCGGCCGTCGGGCAGCAGCGCGCCGGTGTCGTCGAACAGCACGACGCCGTTGCACAGGAGGGTCCACCCCTGCTCGGGGCGGAAGGCCACGGGACGCGCGGCTTCGCGGTCGGAGGCGTGGGCCGGGGGACAGAGGGGGTCGTGGTGGCACATGGGGGGCCTCGGTGATCGTCTCGATTACGGGTGCTGACCGTCGGACCCCCTCAGCATCTCCTCCGGACGCGGGCCGGTCTCCGTACAAATACCGCCGGCGCCGCTCTGTGGAGAAGTACGGAATCCGGCGGCCCGCCCCGGGAGTCCAGGGTTTTTTACGGCCTTCCCGTGCGCACCGCTCCATGGAGATCCGTCCCCGTACGGCCCTTCCCCGCACGCGGTGACACGCGGGATCATCGGATCCCGAGCACCGACCAGCCGTGGGCGGGGACGAGACACGGGTCTCCCGGAGCCTCCCCCGACGACTCCAGCACGGCCAGGCCCGCGGCCTCGACCGGGAAGCGGTAGGGCCTGTCGTCCACGTTGAGCAGGGTGAGCAGTGCCCGGCCGGGATGGTCCGGGTCAGCCGAGGCCAGCGCGGCGGCCCGGTTGCTCAGGTGCGGTACGGCGGTGCGCGCCCGGGCCAGCCACGGATGGCGGCGGCGCAGCCCGATCAGCCGCCGGTGCAGCCGGTGGACGGGCCGCCCGGCGGGGGAGAGCCCGTCCGGGGAGGCGGGGAACGCGGGGCGGACCGCGTCGTCCCCGCCGGCCCGGTCCTCCTTGACGCCCAGGAAGCCCTGCTCGTCACCGGAGTAGACGCTGGGCACGCCGCCGACGGTGAACAGCACGGCCAGGGCGTGGCCCAGATGGCGGGCGTCGGCCAGGCGGCTGGCCAGGCGGGTCACGTCGTGGTTGCCGACGAAGGTCAGCGGCGCGAAGGTCTCCAGGAACCCGTTGTGCCGCTCCAGGGCCCAGGCCAGCTCGTAGAAGTTGCCGTCGTTGAGCGAGCTCCAGATCGCCTTCCACAGCTCGTACTGGGTGACCGAGTCCAGCCCGCTCTCGCTGACGTAGGCGGCGTAGTCGCCGTGGAGCACCTCCCCGGCGAACCAGGCGTCGGGATGGCGCGGCCGGACCCGCTCCAGGGCCCGCCGCCAGAACCCCGGGGGGACCGCGTAGGCGGCGTCGAGCCGCCAGCCGGAGGCGCCCCGGCCGAGCCAGTGGTCCATGACGCGCACGACGTGGTCGAGTACGGCGGGTTCGCTGTGGTCGAGGGCGACGAGATGGTGGTGGCCCTCGAAGGTGTCGTAGTCCGTACCACCGGGGGAGCGGCGGAACCAGGCGGCGGCGCCCGGGTCGGAATCCGCCCGGCGGAAGACCGGGAAGCCCCGGGCGACGTGGTTGAACACCCCGTCCAGGAGTACGTGCAGACCCCGGTCGCGGGCGGCGGCGACCATCCGGTCGAAGTCGGCGTCGTCGCCGAGCCGGGGATCGACGCGGAAGTGGTCGACCGTGTCGTAGCCGTGGGTCTCCGAGTCGAAGACCGGCCCCAGCTGCAGGCCCGAGCAGCCCAGCTCGACGGCGTAGTCCAGCCAGCCCTCCAGGTGCCGCAGGCGGTGCCGTACCGGCTCGGAGGGCGGGAGCGCGGCGGGTTCGGCGCCGGTGAACCCGAGCGGGTACACGTGCCACCAGATCGCGTGGTCGGCCCATGACGCCACGGTCGCTCCTTCGCCGGCGGTCCCCGAGGGGAGGCGGTTGACTTCGGGACGGTTCTCTTCGGGACGGTTCTCTTCAGGACGGTCGCCGTCCGGCCGGTCGGCTTCGGGACGGAAGGCTCCCGATGTTTCCGGTCCATCGGGTTCTCCCATGAATGACGCACCGGAAACCGTGATTCCGTGTTTCTCGTATCACATGCCACATTGCTCCCGCCGGGTTGTGGCGGGAGGCCATAGATCACGGCGGGCGGGCGCCGTCAGGATCGGCTCCCCACCGTCGTGACACTTCAGGGGGCGCCGTGCCGAGCCTGAGACGTTCCGCAGCCGGGGCCGCCGTCCTCCTCGCCGCTCTGCTCCCCGCCTCCCCGCCCCCGGCGACCGGCGCCGCGACCACGGCGGCGGAGAGGGACGCCGCCTCCGGGCGGGACCGGCGGCCCTGGCTCGACGGGAGCAGGCCCGTCGCCGAACGGGTGGAGCTCCTGCTCGGCGCGATGACGACGGACGAGAAGCTGAACATGGTGCGCGGCCACGGCCTGGCGCTCGTCCCGCGCGGCAGGGTGAAGGGCATCCCCCGGCTCGGGATCCCGGAACTGCGCATGCATGACGGCCCGCACGGCGTCAGCGACGTCAAGGGCGTGACCGCCTTCCCCGCGCCGATCACCCTCGCCGCCGCCTGGGACACCGCCCTCGCCCGCCGGTTCGGAGCCGCCCTCGGCGCGGAGGCCCGGGGCAAGGGCGTCAACGTGCACCTCGCGCCCGCCGTGGACATCCTGCGGGTGCCCCAGTCGGGCCGGGTCTGGGAGAGCTTCGGGGAGGACCCCCACCTCACCTCGGCGCTGGCCGCCCAGGAGGTCAGGGGCATCCGCAGCCGGAACGTCATCCCCACCGTCAAGCACTACGTCGGCAACAACCAGGAGACCGACCGCATGCTCGTGGACGCGGTCATCGACGAGCGCACGCTGCGGGAGATCTACTACCCGCCGTTCGAGGCCGCCGTCGTGGCCGGGGCCGGGGCGGTCATGTGCGCCTACAACCGGGTCAACGGCGCGTACGCCTGCGAGAACCGCAAGACGCTCACCGACGACCTGAAGGAGTCCATGGGCTTCGACGGCTGGGTCATGTCGGACTGGCTGGCCACCAGGAGCGGGCAGCGGGCCGCGCGCGCCGGGCTCGACCAGGCGATGCCGGACGACCCGCTGTTCTCCGCCAACCTCAGGGTGGGGCTGGCCACGGGGAGCTTCCCCGAAGCCCGCCTGGACGACATGGCCCGCCGGGTGCTCACGCCGATGATCGCCGACGGGGTCTTCGAGACGGAGTACGGCTCGCCGGGCCGGAACGTCCGCACCGCGGCGCACACCGCCCTGGCCCGCGAGATCGCGGTCTCCGGGACCACGCTGCTGAAGAACCGGGATGGTCTCCTGCCGCTGTCGAAGGGCACCGGCGGCATCGCCGTCATCGGGACCGCCGCCCACGACGACGTGCAGATCACCTCGGCCGGATCCGGCCGGGTGCTGCCGCCGTACGTGGTCACGCCGTACGAGGGGATCAAGGAGCGGGCCGGCGGCGAGGTGACCTACACACCGGGGGACGGCGAGGGGGAGGCCGGGCTGCGGGCCGCCGCCGACGCCGCGCGCGAGGCCGACGTCGCCGTGGTCGTGGCAGGACTGGTCACCCAGGAGGGGGAGGACCGCACGAGCCTGCGGCTGCCCGGGAACACGGACAGGCTGATCGAGACCGTCGTCGCCGCCAACCCGGACACGGTGGTCGTGCTCACCAGCCCCGCGCAGGTCCTCATGCCCTGGACGGGGAAGGTGCGGGCCGTGGTCTCGTCCTTCCTCGGCGGCCAGGAGCTGGGCAACGCGCTGGCCGCCGTGCTGTTCGGCGACGCCGACCCCGGCGGGCGGCTGCCGATGACCATCGCCAGACGCGCCTCCGACTACCCGGCGAGCACCCGCCGGCAGTTCCCCGGGGTGGGCCTGCGGCAGGTCTACAGCGAGCGGCTGCGGGTCGGCTACCGGCACTTCGACGCGGCCGGCGTCACGCCGCTGTTCCCCTTCGGGCACGGGCTGTCCTACACCACGTTCTCCTACCGGGGGTTGTCGGTCTCCGGGACCACGGTCCGGGCCACGGTGCGCAACACCGGGTCGCGGGCGGGCGTCGCCGTACCGCAGCTGTACCTGCGGTTCCCCGGGGGAGCGGGGGAGCCGCCGCGGCAGCTGCGCGGGTTCACCAAGGTGCGGCTCGCAGCGGGGCAGTCGGCCACGGTCACCTTCCGCCTCCCGGAGCGGGCGTTCCAGATATGGCGCGGCGGCAGGTGGGCGACGGTGCCGGGCCGCTACACCGTGTACGTCGGGGCCTCCTCCCGGGATCTGCCGCTGCGCGGGGCGATCCGCCGCTGAGCGGCGTCCGGTTCGGCGGATGCGGTCCTCGCGATCCGGAGATTGCCTTCGCCGCTTATATCTGTTAGATATTTCTGGAAGAGATAACTGACAGATACAACTGGAAGAGACGAGCGAGGTGCCGATGGCGCGGCGGAGCCAGACGGAGACGGCGGTCCTGGGGGCGCTGAGCATGCACCCGATGACGGCCTACGCGCTGCGGGAGGCGATCCGGGACGTGCTCGGGCACTTCTGGAGCGAGAGCTTCGGGCAGATCTACCCGACGCTCGGCGCCCTCGAACGGCAGGGCCACGTGGAACGCCGCGAGGGGCCGCGCTCCGGCTCGTCGACCTTCGTCATCACCGACTCCGGCACCGCGCGCCTGCGCGAGCTGCTGAACGAACCGATCACGGCGGCGCCTCCGCGGAACGGGCTCCTGCTGCGCCTGTTCTTCGGCCGGACCCTGGGCGTGCGGAAGTGCCGGGAACTGCTGCTGGAGGCGAAGGCGGACGCCGAGCGGAACCTGGCCGGATACGAAGGCCTGGCCCGCAAGATCTCCGCCGAGGAGAAGGACTCCCCGGACCTTCCGTACGTCCTGACGACCATCTCCGCCGGCAGGCGCAGCGCCGAAAACGTCATCGCCTGGGCCGACGAGGCCCTCGCGCTGCTCGGCGACATCCCCGCGGACGACACCACCCCCACGAACGGAGAGTCATCATGACCATGCAGGCCGATCCCGTGGACGTCGCGGAGCGGCGCCGTCCGGTCTCGCGTCTCCGCGCCCGGATCAACTTCGCCGTCTTCTCGGTCGTCGCCGCCGGCGGGGGCTGGCTCTTCGCCGCCCTGGACCGGGCCACCGGGCAGGTCGTCGGCACCGGGAGCGTGACCTCCACCAGCGGTGGCACGAACGGGCAGGGACTGTGGATCGCCGTCCCGGCGCTGACCGCACTCGTGCTCTATTTCGTCAGCCGGGACGGCGCGGGCCCCCTGGGGTTCACGCTGCGGTTCGCGGACCGGGCCCGCTGGTTCGGGTTCGCCGCGGGACTCTCCCCGATCACGACCGCCGTCGCGGCGGCGGCGGCGGTGGCGACCGGCGTCGCGACGTTCTCCGGCACCCCGGTCGCCGGCAAGCCGCCCTTCGCCGAGGCCTTCGTCACCGCGATCGGCTTCCTGCTGGTCAAGAACCTGCTGGAGGAGTTCATCTTCCGCGGCTACGGCACGCGTACCGCGATGGCCCTTGGCCTGCGCGGCGTCGCCCCGCACCTGCTCGTCGGGCTGGTCTGGGGGCTGTGGCACCTTCCGCTGTACACGGTCTGGATGTCCCGGGCGGACTTCCGCCAGAGCACGTCGCTGCCGTGGGGGTGGTACCTGCCGCTCTTCTTCGCGGGCATCATGGCGCTGGCCGTCCTCTACGGTGAGATGCGCGTTCGGACCGGTTCGATCTGGCCCGGCGTGGTGCTCCACACGGTCAGCAACGCGCTCGTGACCCCACTGCTGGTCAACGGGCACCTGCGCTTCGAGGGGCACGGCGACGCGCTGTTCGGCGTCGCCCCGAACTCGGTCCTCTCGATCCTCCTCTTCGGCGGTACGGGGCTCTTCCTCCTGCGCCGCCGGAACCGGATCTCCGGTCCGGCCTGACCGGAACGAGGGGCACCCCTCCGGGAGGGCGGAAGGAAGTTCTAGACTGGCCCGAACGACTAGAATGGAGTTCGGCAGCGATGAGGATCGGACTGTACCTCGACGAGCCCCAGGGCCCCGAAGCGCTCGGCAAACTGCGGGACCGGATCGCCCGTACCGCCGACGAAGGCTTCCCCTCGGCGTGGGTCTCCAACATCTTCGGCCTCGACGCCCTGACCGCGCTCGCCGTGGCGGGCAGCCAGGTGCCGGGCATCGAGCTCGGCACCGCCGTCGTGCCGACCTACCCGCGCCACCCCGCCGTCCTGGCCCAGCAGGCGCTCACGGTCAACACGGCCCTCGGCGGGAGGCTGGCGCTCGGCATCGGGCTCTCGCACAAAATCGTCATCGAGGGCATGTACGGCTACAGCTTCGACAAGCCCGCCCGGCACATGCGTGAGTACCTGTCGGTCCTGGTCCCGCTGGTGCGGGGGGAGAAGGTGGAGTTCGAGGGCGAGACCCTCACCGCGAAGGTCGGCCTGAGCACCCCGGGCACGGGCGACATGCCGGTGCTCATCGCCGCGCTGGCCCCGCGCATGCTCAAGCTCGCCGGCGAGGTCGCCGACGGCACCGTGCTCTGGATGACCGGCCCCAAGACCGTCGCCGAGCACGTGGCCCCGGTCGTCACCGAGGCGGCCCAGGCGGCGGGACGGCCCGCGCCGAGGATCGTCTGCGGCCTCCCGATCTGCATCACCGACGACGTCGAGGCCGCCCGCGCCCGGGCGGCCGAGGTCTACGCCGTCTACGGCCACCTGCCCTCCTACCGGGCCATGCTCGACAAGGAGGGCGCGGAGGGCCCGGCCCAGGTGGCGCTCATCGGCGACGAGGACACCGTGGGCGCCCAGCTCCAGATGCTCGCCAAGGCCGGGGTCACCGACTTCGCCGCCTCCGAGTTCGGCCGCGACCAGCGCACGAGGGACTTCCTGAAGTCCCTGCTGTGACCGGGTGGGGCTCCCCGCCCGGCTAGAGATGGTCGCGGAGGAGGGCGCCGAACTCGGTCGCGAACAGGTCGTAGCGGTGGCGTAGATCCGCTCCCGGCCAGTCCTCGGGCAGGAGCTCGGGCGGGAGCAGGGGGTCGGTGAGGAGGTGCCGCAGGATCGCGGCGGCCAGGGTGAACCGGCCGGTGACCGAGGAGGCCGCGTCGAACCCCGCCCGCAGCGCCCGCGCCCGCTCCGCCCAGACCGGCAGGTCCCACAGGGACGCCGCCAGCACGGCCGGATCGCCCTCCGGGACGGCCCGCAGGAACGTGCACTGCCCGGTGACGATCGCGGGGCGGGCCCATCTCCATCCGGCGGGTCCCGCGCCCTCCGTGACCGGTCCGCCTCGGTCCGGTGCGTCCTGAAGAGGTGTGTCCCGGACCAGATTGTCCGGGCGCATCCACGCGCCCTCGCGTATCTCGGCCATGCGCAGCGCCGCCATGGCGTCCCGGAACGCGGCGCGCTCGGCGGCCGGCCGCCGCTCGGCGGTGACGATCGCGACCTCCCACGAGCCGTCCCACGTGCGGACGGCGGGGGAGCGGCTGGCGTCCTGGCGTGCCTGGCGCTCGCGCAGGCGCTCGCCGAGCCCGTAGGAGCCGTCGTCGGCCTGGCCGAGGTCGCCCGCCGCGACCATGCGGGAGAGCGCCACCCGGATCGTGCCCTCGGAGATGCCGAACAGTTCGCCCGCGCGCACCAGGTGACGGGCTTTCAGCCGGGGCGGGTGGCTGCCCAGCAGCGTGCTGAGGACGACCGAGCGCGCGGTCAGCGGCCGGAGTCCCGGGGAGTTCTCGTTCTTCATCGGCGTCCAGAGCTTAGGGCGTCTCCGGTGGAGCCCGGCATTACATCTTCCTATCGCATGTTGGGAAAACGTAATATCCGGGTATGGCTTCCTACCTCGTCGAGCCGGTGGACCGGCTGCCCTTCGGCACCCCCGACAAGTCCCGGCGCTACGCGACCGAGCGCTATCCGGGCGCCGCCGGGCTGAACTGGTACGACTCCGATCCCACCCTGCGCTTCCTGATGCGCCGCCATCTCGGCGCCGCGGCCCTGGAGTGGGCCGCCCCCCACCTGGAGCGGGCCGGTGCGCTGATGGCCGGGCCGATCTCGGAGTACGCCGAGGAGACCGACCGTAACCCGCCCCGCCTGGAGCGCTACGACCGGTGGGGCCGCGACGTCAGCCGGATCGTCATGCCGCCGTCCTTCGAGGCGGCCCGGAGCGAGCTGGTCGCGCGGAGCTTCACCCGGCCGGAGTTCCGCGCGGAGGCCGAGGCGGCCGGAGCCGACCCGGCGGTCATGACCGCGGCCTGGCACTACCTGCTCTACCAGGCCGACATCGGCATGGGCTGCGCGCTCGGCACCGGCGGCGACATGGTCGTGCTGATGGCCGAGGCGTTCGCCCCCGAAGACGTCAGGGAGCGGGTCCGGGAGATCTTCGCCGGCGGCATGTTCTCCGGCGAGGCCGCGCAGATGTTCACCGAGCGCTCCGGCGGCTCCGACCTCGGCGCGCTGGAGACCACCGCCGCCCCCGACGGCGACGCCTGGCGGCTGAACGGGCTGAAGTGGTTCGCTTCCAACGCAGGCGGCTCGGCCTTCGTCGTTCTCGCCAAGCCCGAGGGCGCCCCGGACGGGGTGCGCGGGGTCTCGCCCTTCCTGGTGCTGCGCGAGCGCCGCGACGGCGGTCACAACGGCATCCGGATCCGCAGGCTCAAGGACAAGCTCGGCACCCGCTCCGTCGCCTCGGCGGAGGTCGAGTTCGCCGACGCCGAGGCGTTCCTGCTCGCCCCGGACCCGAGAGGCACCGGCGACGGCAAGGGCCTGGGCCGGATGATGACGCTCACCAACGGCGCCCGCCTGGCCATCGCCATGATGGGCCTGGGCTGCGCCCGCCGCGCGCTGGTCGAGTCGATCTGCTACGCCCGCAGCCGCGAGGCCTTCGGCGCGGCTCTCATCGACCAGCCGCTCATGCGCCGCAAACTGGCCGAGATGATCGTCGAGGTCGAGGCCGCCCAGGCCATGGTCTTCGACGCCACCCTCGACCCCAGCCTGCGCCTGGCCCCCGCCCTGGTCAAGCTCCGCGCCGCCCGCCTCGGCGTCACCGCGGCCAGCGACGCGATCGAGATCCACGGCGGCAACGGCTACATCGAGCAGTGGCCGGTCGCCCGCATCCTGCGCGACGCCCAGGTCAACCCGATCTGGGAGGGCGGCGACAACATCCTGTGCCTGGACGTGCGGCGGGCGATGGTGCGCGAGAACGCCCACGAGCCGTTCCTGGAGCGGCTGGCCGAGGCCGTACGGCAGGCGCCCCCCGGGTCCGAGGCCACCGCCAACCTCGTGCGGCTGCGGATCGAGGACCTGCGCAAGGCGATCACCGTCTGCTCGGGTCTGGACGCGGCCGTGGCCGAGGCCCGGCTGTTCCCGCTGGCCCAGTTCATGTGCGACGTCTACGCCGCCGCCCTGCTGCTGGAGCAGGCCGGCTGGGAGCAGCGCGAGCTGGGCACCGACCGCAAGGCCCTGCTCGCCCGCCTGTACGCCGACGCCCACCTGGCCGACCACGGCCCGCTGCGGGGCATCGACCGCCCGGCCGAGGACCTGACCCGCTTCGGCGACCTCCTGGCGGGAGCCCTCACCCTCTGATTCCGATCATGATTTCCGGGGCCGCCCGGACCTCGGTTCCGTCGCCGTTCCGTCAGAGGAACCGGGCGGCGACGGTGAGGACCACCAGGATGACCGCCGTCGCGGTGAGGATCACGGTGCGCAGGCTCGCCGCGTAGGTGTAGGCGAGGGCCGCCACGGCTCCGACCAGGAGGCCGCCGGCATGGGCCGCCACGGACATGCCGGGGAGGAGGAAGGTGGTGACGACGCCGAAGGCCAGAAGGACCGCGGGAAGCCACAGGTCGAGGCGCTGCTTGAGGCCGGCCACCAGGAGGGCCGAGAAGAGACCGAAGACGGCGCCGGAGGCACCGGCGGTCAGGGAGTCGTGGGCGGTGTAGTACACGGCCAGGCTCGCGCCGAAACCGGACAGCACGTACGTGACCAGGAGGGGGACCGAGCCGAGCGCCGGTTCGAGGCGGCGGGCGGCGAGCCAGAGCAGGACCATGTTGGCGAGCAGGTGCAGGAGGCCGTAGTGCAGGAACAGGGTGGTGAACAGCCGCCAGTACTCACCGCCGTCGACGGCCTTGCCGCTCATCTCCCCCCGTTCGTGCAGCGGGCTGACGCCGTCCAGCAGGATCAGGCCGGGGTCGAAGCCGTCGGCGATGGTGATCATGACGCTGGCCGCGATCGCGACCAGCACGTTGACGGCGATGAGCGCCGTCATCACGGGACGCCGGGCGCCGGGCGGCGCCGCCTGCGGGGCGGTCGTCCCCGGGGTCAGCTGGTCGTTGCTCATCTGGGTCTCCTGTCGGGGGTGCGGGGGTGCGGGGGTGCGGGGGTGCGGGGGTGCGGCCGGGTCACCTGGGGAGGAGGAATCCGGCGCCGCGCCGGGCGGCCACGGCCTCCACGGCCTGACCGAGGGCGATGTCGAGGACGGACATGCCGAACGGGTTGCTGAGGATCACGTCGCCGGGGTCCGCGCGGCCGGGGTGGGCGCCGGTGAGGACGCGGGCCAGGGTCGTGTCGACCGGCCGGGCCCGCGGATCCGGGGTGACGCCGGGGCACGCGCCGCCGTCGGGCCCGAGCAGCTCTCCGGTCCGGTAGAGGCGGCCGAGCAGCCGCCGGTGGTCCTGGCGGACCAGGTCCCAGTCGTCGACGACGACCAGGGCCGCGTCACGCACGACGCCGGGCAGGACGTCGTCGAGTGACACGTGCGCGACGAGCGCCCCCGGGCTCAGCCACTCGTAGGGCAGGTACCCCTCGGTGACCGTCGTCACGGTGATCACGAGGTCCCGGCCGCGCACGCACGACTCCGCGTCGCCGGCCACGGTCACGTCCAGCTCGTCCCGTACGGCCTCCGCCAGGGCCAGCGCCCGCGCCCGGTCCAGGTCGTAGAGACAGACCTCGGAGACCGGGAGCAGCGCCAGGTGGGCCTTGGCGAGGGTGCCGCAGCCGAGGACGGCCGCGCGGCTCATCCCGGGACGGCCGAGCAGCCGCGCGGTCACGGCGGTGACGGCGGCCGTGCGCATGGCGCTCAGGTATGCCGACTCCATGACTGTGCGGGGCCAGGCGACGTCGGGGTCGAACATCATCAGCAGGCCCTGCGACCTGGCCAGCCCGAGCGCGGGATTGCCCAGGCTGCCGTTGATCGTCTTCAGCCCGAGGACGAGCCGGTCGCCGTCCCTCAGCCCGCCCGGCATCGCGAGCGCGCGCGCAGCCGCTCCGGAGGCGGTCCGCCAGCCCAGGTACGCCTCCTCGGGCAGAATCGCCTGGCCGGTCCCGTGCCGCATGAGCGCGTCCTCGACGACCTCCAGCAGATCGACTTCGGCGCAGCACTCGATCACCGCCGCCCGCGGCAGATACCGCAGTTCGGAGTCGGGGTATTCGGTGAACAGATTCACGTCCGGGCCACCTCCGGGCGGTCGGGGTGTGAAGCGGTCATGGGTAGGCGCCTTCCAGACGGAAGCGGATGCCGTCGGCGCGGAGGCGGGCCTCGGCCTCGGCGACGGGGGCGGCCAGGGCGTGGGCGGTGATCCAGCGGGGGTCGTACAGGGTGTCGGCGTAGGCGAGGCCGGAGTCGGCGCACAGGCACAGGGGGCGGCGCGGCGGACGCGGGGAGGCCAGGTCGCGCAGGCAGGCGGCGACGACGCTGCCGCTGGAGCCGCCGAGCGCCACGCCGGTGTCGGCGCGGAACATCCGGCAGGCGGCCACGGCCTCGGCGTCGGGGACGCGGTGGGCGCGGTCGTAGCTGCCGGAGGTGAGGAAGACCGAGGGACGGCTGGCCCCGATGCCGCTGATCAGCCGGGGGCCGGTGGAGCCGCCGGTGGCGAGGGAGCCGGCGGCGTCGACGGCGACGACGGCGATGCCCCGGTCGAGGGCGTGCAGGTGCCCGGCGACCCCGGCCAGGGTGCCGCCGGTGGAGACGGCGATGTAGACGGCGTCGAGATCACGGCCGCCGTGCGCGGCTATCTCCGGGCCGGTGGTGTCACGGTGGATCCGCGGGTTGGCGGGGTTGTGGTACTGGTCGGTCCACCGGTAGCCGGGGTTGCGGCCGAGGATCCGGCGGACCTCGCGCAGGCGGGTCAGCAGGTAGCCGCCGCGGCCGTCGGGTTCGGTGACCTCGTGCAGTTCGCCCCCCGCGGCCACCAGCGTCTGCCGGGTGGCGCGCGGCGTGTTGGGGTCGATGACGGCGACGAACCGGCAGTCGAGGTGGTGCAGGAGCCGGGCAAGGCCGAGGCCGAGGTTGCCGGAGGTGGACTCGACCACGACCGTGCCGGGCCGCAGCGGTCGTTCCGCGTCGAGCGCCATCAGCAGGCCGGCGGCCGTACGGTCCTTGATGGAGCCCGTCGGGTTGCCGCTCTCGAGCTTCAGCAGCACCTCGTGCGTGCGCCCGCGGACGGAGACCTCCGCGGCGACGACGGGGGTGCCGGGGATCGCCGAGCGGAGCACCTCCTGCGCGGTCGTCATGCGCGGCACCTCACCCCTGCTCCTCCAGCCGGGTCGGGGTGTCGTCGCGCCCCTTTCGTCCCGGGCCCACCTGCAGGATCGGGGCGGGAAAGGAGCTCGGGAAGAGCGTTGGCGAGTTGTCGCCAGCAGGGGCCGGGGAGGTGGCTTGTCGATTAATGCCGGGCGACCCTTGGTGGGCATGTCCACTCTGGGTCTTCCCAGAGTGTCACGTTTCGTGAGTAATTGATCACGTGAGTCCCATAGCGTTTGGTGTGCTCGGCCCTCTGGAGATCATCGTCGAGGGGCGGGCCCGGTCCCCAGGGGGAAGCACCCAGCGTGCGCTCGTGGCGGTCCTGCTGCTCAACACCGGCTGCGTGGTCCCCGTGCGGGAGCTCATCGACGCGTTGTGGGAGGACCCCCCGGAAACGGCGCTCGGACAGGTCCAGACCCGCGTCTGGCGGTTGCGCACCCTGCTGAACGGCGCAGAGGCGCAGGGGGGCGGGAACCGGCCGGTGCTGGTCACCAGGCCGGGCGGTTACCTGCTGCAGGTCGAACGGGACGCGCTCGACTTCGCCAGGTTCGAGGACGGCGTCGGCCGCGCGCGGGCGTTGCTCGCCGAGGCCGGCACCGAGGCGGCGCGGGCGGCCGCCGCCGACCTCCTGGAGGAATCGCTCGCGCTCTGGCGCGGCCCGGCGTTCAGCGACGTCGACGTGCCCGCCGTGCGGTCGGCCGCCGCCGCGCTGGAGGAGCTGCGGCTGCTGGCCGTGGAGGAGCGGATGGAGGCGGCGCTGGCCCTGGGCCGCCACCGCGACGTCGTGCCCGAGCTGCAGGACTGGGTCGCCAGACACCCCTTCAACGAACGGCTGCGCGGCCAGCTCATGCTCGCCCTCTACCGGTCGGAACGGCAGGCGGAGGCGCTGGAGACGTATCGGGACGGACACCGGCTGATCGTCGCCGAGCTGGGCGTGGAACCCCGGCGCCCGCTGCAGGACCTGCACCGCGACATCCTCCTGTCGGCGCCCCGGCTGGACATGCCGGAGGCCGCAACCGCGCCGCCGCGGTTGCGGGAGGCCCGTCCGCGGCGGCCCAGGGAGCTGCCTCCGGACATCGCCGGGTTCACCGGCCGGGCCGCGGTCGTCGAGCAGATGGCCGGCCTGCTGTCGGCGCCGGGCCCGGTGCCGGCGGTGGCCGCGGTGTCGGGCCGGGCCGGCACCGGGAAGACGGCGGTGGCCGTGCACGTCGCGCACCGGATCCAGGAGCGGTTCCCGGACGGCCAGTTCTTCGTCGACCTGCGCGGGCTGGACAGGAGACCCGTGGACGCCTCGGTCGTCCTGGCCCGGTTGCTGCACCGGCTGGGGGTGGAGGACGGCGGCGACACCGCCGACCTGTCCGAGCGCAGCGCCCTCTACCGCGCGCACATGGCCGACCGCCGGGTCCTGCTCGTGCTGGACAACGCCGGGAGTGAGGCGCAGATCCGGCCGCTGCTGCCGGGCGGGCACGGCTGCGCGGTGATCGTGACCGGCCGCCGCAGGTTCGGCGGGCTGGAGAACGCCCACTCCTTCGACCTGGACGTGCTGACCGAGGACGAGGCCGTCGAGCTGCTCGTCCGGACCGTCGGGCCGGACCGGGCCGGGGCCGGGCCGGACGCCCGCAGGATCGTGCGGCTCTGCGGGCGGCTGCCGCTCGCGATCAGGGTGGCGGGGGCGAGACTGCGCGGCCGTCCCCACTGGCGGTTGTCGCGCCTGGTGGACCTGCTGGCCGACGAACGCCACCGGCTGGACACCCTGCACGCGGGCGACATGGGGGTGCGGGCCAGCGTCGCGCTCAGCTACGAGGGCATCGACGAGCATGCGGCGCGGCTGTTCCGGCTGCTCGGCGTGCTGGAGGCGCCCACGTTCGCCGGCTGGGTGGCCGGGCCGCTCCTCGGTGTGCCCGACGAGCGCGCCGAGGAGCTGATGGAGGCCCTGGTGGAGGCCCGTCTGATCGACGTCGCGCACGTGGACGGGGATTCCGGCGCCGTCCGCTACCGCATCCACGACCTGCTGCGGCTGTACGCGCGGGACCGGGCCGCGGCGGAGGAGTCGGCCGGGTCGCTGGACGCGGCGCTGCGCAGGGTGTTCGGCCGGTTCCTGTTCATGGCAGAGCAGGCGCAGGCCCGGTTGCCCGGGGGGACGGCCCTCGGGTGGGGCTCGACGCCGCGGGTGCCGCTCCCGGAGGAAGAGCTGCGGCGGCTGATGGCCGATCCGATGGCCTGGTTCGAGTCGGAACGGCAGACGCTGGTGGCGGTCTGCGACCAGCTGTGCGCGCGCGGCCTGGACGAGCTGGCGTGGGAGCTGTGCTGCTGCGCCGGCCGGTTCCTGGGGGGCCGCTGGCACGCCGACGTGTGGCTGGACGTCACCCGCAGGGCGCTGGACGTCGTGCGCCGGGCCGGGAACCGGCTGGGGGAGGCGCACCTGCTGCGCTCGCTCGGCGAGCACCACCTGGACCTCGACCGCTACCCGGACGCCGTGCAGTGCGCCGAGGGCGCCGCCGGGATCTTCACCGAGCTCGGCTCCCCGGGCTGTGCCGCGCACGCCCGCGCCACGGCGGCCCTCGCCCATGCCAGGACCGGCAGGCTCGGCACCGCCCTGCGCACGCTGCGCCGTACGCTGGCGGTCTTCACCGAGCTGGGCGACCGGGGCGGCGCCGCCCGCGCCCTGCGCACGCTGGGCCTGGTCCACGGCGACCTGGGCCGCTACGACGCCGCGCTGGACTGCTACCGGCAGAGCCTGGACCTCTTCACCGAGCTCGGCGACCGGATGGGCGGCGCGCTGGTCGTGCGGCACCTCGGGACGCTGTACCTGACCATCGGGGACCTGGACGCCGCCGGACCGCTGCTCGCCCGGAGCCTGGATGCCTTCCGCGAGTGCGGTGACGACGTCGGGGAGGGCTTCACGCTCGTGGACCTCGGCGCGCTGTACGGCGCGCGCGGCGACAAGGACGCCGCGCGCCGCGCGCTGGCCAGGGCGTTGGAGATCTTCGTGGCCGTCGGCGACCGGTACGGCCGTGCGCTCACCCTCCACCACCTCGGCACCCGCTACGCCGAGGAGGGCAAGACGGTGCGCGCCGGGGACTGCCTGGACCAGGCGGCCCGGATCTGGGCCGACATCGGGGTCTCCCTCTGGGAGGCCAGGACCAGGCAGGCCCGTGACGAGCTGTGAGCGATGACCGTGATCCGTGCAGGTCAAAATATGTGAGAGCGGGGCGAGAGCGAACGTAGAGGACAATTAACGTCAATGTGCGTACCGTGACATACCGTCCGATTCGGGCTGGTCATCCAGTCCGGCAGGCGGAGGAGACCCCTCGTCGGCCCTGACGGACACGCGGAGAGGAATGCGGTCATGGACGACAGCTCCCGGCACGACACGACTCGGCGAGTCCTCCCCGAGCACCTGCAGGCGGTGCTGCTCCAGCTCCTGACGGGCGCCACCGACCAGGCGGCCAGCAACCGGCTGGGGATCTCGCCGCGGACCTACAGCCGCCGCGTCTCGGAGCTGCTCGCCCACCTGGGGGTGGAGAGCCGCTTCCAGGCGGGCGCGGAGGCGATGCGGCGCAGCTGGGTCTGAGGCGTTCCCGCCCGATCAGAGCCGCCCGATCAGAGCCGCCCGAGGAAGTCCACCAGGACGCGGTTCACGACCGACGGCCGCTCCAGGAAGCCGTAGTGACCGCAGGCCGGTATCTCCACGTAGGTGGCGCCGGGGATGACCCCGGCCGTCTCCCTGCCCATGAAGGCCGGCATCAGCAGATCGTCGCCGAAGGCCACCACCAGCGCTGGCCGCCGCACCCCGGCCAGCGCGTCCCGGCGGTCGCCGGCCAGCGTCGCCTCGTACTGCAGGGCGGCCCCCTCGCCCCGGATGGGGAAGGCGGTCAGCACGTCGAGCCAGTCGGCGGCCACCTGGTCGTCGGCGAGCGTACGCGGTGAGAAGAGCTGGCACATCAGGGAGACGGCGGCGTGCTCGGGGTCGAGCGCGTCGCCCACCCGCACGCGATGGGCGCTGGCGGCCGTCATCTTCGCGCGGAAGAAGTCGGTACGCGCCCGGGTGCCGAGCAGCGCGACACCGGTGACCAGCTCGGGGTGGGCGAGCGCCAGCTCCTGGGCGACCAGGGCGCCGAGCGAGGCCCCGGCGACCGCGACCGGGCCGCACCCCAGCCCGCGGACCAGCCCGGCCGTGTCCTCGACCAGGTCCGCCAGCCGGTACGGCCCCGGCGGGCACGACGACGGCGCGGTGCCCCGGTTGTCGAATGTGATCACCCGGTGCCCGGCCCCGACCAGCGCGGGGACCTGGTGCAGGGTCCACAGGCCCGACGCGGACGCGGCCGGCGACACCAGCAGGACGGGTGGCCCGCCGGGGTCCCCGTGCTCCTCGTAGGCCAGCTCGATCCCGTTACTCGCCGTCGTCGGCATCGTCCACGCTCCCAGTCCTGCTCCACAGCCCCGTGTCCAGACGGGTGAAGGCGATCACGAAGAGCGCCGCGATGGCGACGGCGGCGAGCAGGACGGGGGTGCGCAGCCCGAACTCGCGCCCGCCGACGGCCTCGCCCGCCGTCACCAGCAGCCCGCCCGCCGCCGAGCCGAGCGGCAGCGGCCCCCACGAGATGAGCCGGTAGATGCTGTTGACGCGGCCGAGCAGCCGCTCCGGCACGATCCGCTGCCGGTAGCTGATCGTGATGATGTTCCACGCCAGCCCCAGCCCGGCGCTGACGGCCAGGGCGAGCGCGACCACGACGCCGCTGGAGGTCAGCCCGACGACCGTCAGCGCGAGCGCGCTGCCGAGCAGCGACAGCAGCAGCACCCGGCGCGGCCCCAGCCTGGCCTCCAGCCACGGCGTCCCCTGCGCGCCGATCATGCCGCCGACCGCCCCGACCATGAACAGCAGCCCGTACTGCACGGCGGACAGCCCGAGCACCTCCTGCGCGAACAGCACCTGGGTGGCGATGGCGACCGCGCCGGCCAGGTTCAGCGCGGACAGCAGCAGCCCGAGGGCGCGCAACGGCCGGTGGTTCCAGAAGAACCGCAGTCCCTCGGCCAGCTCGCGGCGCATCGACCGGGGGCCCTGCGGGCGCTCCGGCCGCCTGGCGGGCAGCGCCAGCACGAGCAGCCCGGAGATCATGAACAGCGCGGCGTCCACCGTGAACGGCACCGCCAGCGCCACCCCCACGAGCAGGCCGCCGACCCACGGGCCGACGAACACGCCCGCGGTGGTGTCGGCGATGGTCAGCCGGGCGTTGGCACGCTGCAGCAGGCTCCGCCCGACCAGCCGGGGAAGGATCGTCTGCGCGGCGTTCTCGTTGGCGACGGTCAGGGTGCCGAGCACGAACGCGACGACGTACAGGACGGCCAGCGACATGCGGCCGGTGTAGAGGGCGGCGGCGACCGCGCCGACCAGGACGGCGCGGCCCCAGTGCGTCACGGTGAGCACGCGGCGGTGGTCGGCCCGGTCGACGATCGCGCCGACCGGCAGGCTGAGCAGCAGCCACGGCAGGTCGGCCGCCACCCCGATCAGCGCGATCAGCAGCGGCTCCCTGGTCAGCGAGGTCGCCAGCCACGGGAAGGCGACCGAACCGATCCCGGTGCCCAGGTTGGCCACCAGGAACGCGGCCCACAACATCCAGAATCCGGTGCCCAGGCGGCGCCCCTCGGTGACGGGCGGGGGCGGGGGCGGGGTCACCACGTGGCGGCGCTCCTTCCGGTGAGGGGCACTGCGGGGACGCCTGGCGGAGCCCCTGCGACGGCACCGCCGACCAGCGCACCAAGCGCGGCACCGGACCGTCAACGCCGCTGGCGACTTGTCGCCAACCGGCTTCCGCGGCCTTGCCGGGGCCGGTGCTCTCTCTCAGCCTTGAGTCTGCCGGTGCCCGGATGATCGACATCAGGAGCGCACGTGGAGAGCACGACCAGACAGCATGTGGCGATCGTCGGTATGGCGGGGAGGTTCCCCGGCGCGCACGACATCGAGGAGTTCTGGCAGAACCTGGTGGCCGGGGTCGAGTCGATCACCTTCTTCACCGACGAGGAACTGCGCGCGGCCGGCACGCCCGAGGAGCTCCTGGCGTTCCCCACCTACGTCAGGGCCGCCCCCATCGCCCCCGGGACCGAGGACTTCGAGCCCGCGTACTTCGGCATGTCGACCCGCGAGGCCGAGATCCTCGATCCGCAGCACCGGGCGTTCCTGGAGGCGTCCGACAGCGCGCTGCAGCACGCCGGCTACGACCCCGCCCGCTACGACGCCCGGATCGGCGTCTTCGGCGGCGTCGGCATCAACCGCTACCGGGAACTGAACGTGATCCGCAACGCGGACGCGATCCGGCTGATGGGGCACTTCGCCATCGACCTGTCCAACACCAGCGACTACGTGGCCACCCAGACCGCGTACCGGCTGGGGCTCCGCGGGCCCGCGCTGACGACGCTGACGGCGTGCTCCACGTCGCTGGTCGCGGTGCACACGGCCTGCCGGGCACTGCAGGCGGGCGAGTGCGAGATCGCGCTGGCGGGCGGCGTGGACGAACCGCTGCCGCGCATCTCCGGGTACTTCTACGAGGAGGGCGGGATCTTCTCGCCCGACGGGCACGCCCGCGTGTTCGACGCCAAGGCCAAGGGGACGATCTTCGGCAGCGGTGTCGGCGTCGTCGTGCTCAAGCGCCTGGACGACGCGCTCTCCGACCGGGACACGATCCACGCGATCATCCGCGGCTCGGCCATCAACAACGACGGCTCCGCCAAGGGCGCGTTCGCCGCGCCGAGCGTGCAGGGCCAGGTCCGGGTGATCACCGACGCGCTCGCGCGGGCCGGGGTGAGCGCGGCCGACATCGGGTACGTCGAGGCGCACGGGACGGGGACGCTCGTCGGCGACCCGATCGAGGTCAACGCGCTCACCGAGGCGTTCAGGGCGCACACCCGCCGGGTCGGCGAGGTGCCGATCGCGTCGGTCAAGTCGAACGTCGGCCACCTCGGCGCCGCCGCCGGCGTCACCGGACTGATCAAGACGGTGCTGTGCCTGTCACGGCGCGCGCTGCCGGCGAGCCTCAACTTCGAGGAGCCGAACCCGGCGATCGACTTCGGCTCCTCACCGTTCTACGTCAACACCGAGCTGGCGCCGTGGAAGCCGAACGGGCACCCGCTGCTCGCGGGAGTCAGCTCGTTCGGCGTCGGCGGGACGAACGCGCACATGATCGTCGAGGAGGCTCCGGCCCGGCCCGCGGCGTCGGCGGGGGCGGGGCCGTACCGGCTGATCCCGCTGTCGGCGCGGACGCCGACGGCGCTGACGGCGCTGGGCGCGCTCGTCGGGCGGCACCTGGAAGAGCGGCCCGGCGACCTCGCGGACGCCGCCCACACGCTCAGCGTCGGCCGTACCGCGCGGGCCGTGCGCGGCTTCGTCGTCGCCGACGACCCGGCCGCCGCCGCCGAGCGGCTCGCCGCCGGACCGCCCGCCGGGCACCCGGCGCTGACGCCGCCGCGCGGGGGCGAGCGCGAGGTCGTGTTCATGTTCCCCGGTCAGGGCGCCCAGTACGCGGGGATGGGCAGGGACCTCTACGACGCGGAGCCGGTGTTCCGCGCCGAGATCGACGCCTGCGCGGCCCTCGTCCGGGACTGGGACCTGCGCGAGAAGTTGTTCGGCGGAGAGGGCCTGAACGAGACGGCCGTCACCCAGCCCGCGGTGTTCGCCGTCGAGTACGCGCTGGCCTGCCTGCTGCGGTCGTGGGGCGTCGAGCCCGCGGCCATGGCGGGGCACAGCATCGGCGAGTACGCCGCCGCGTGCCTGGCCGGGGTGTTCACCCGGGAGGAGGCGATGGCCCTGGTGGTCGCGCGCGGCGCGCTCATGCAGGGGCTGCCGCGCGGTGACATGCTGGCGGTGCCGCTCGCCGAGGACCTGCTCGTGCCGATGCTGGTGCCCGGTGTGGACCTCGCGGCCGTCAACGCGCCCGACCTGTGCGTGGTGTCCGGGCCCGCCGGGCCCGTGGCCGAGCTGCGCGAGGTGCTGTCGCTGCAGGGCGTCGAGGGCCGCCCGCTGCACACCTCGCACGCCTTCCACTCGGCGATGATGGACCCGATCCTGGAGGAGTTCGCGGCCGAGGTCGCCCGGTTCGCGCCGCGGGCCCCCGAGCGGCCGTACGTGTCGAACGTCACCGGGACGTGGATCACCGCCGGGCAGGCGACCGACCCGCGCTACTGGAGCGAGCACCTGCGCCGCTGCGTACGGTTCGGCGACGCGGTCGGGCTGCTGACCGAGGGCCGCCGCCGCGTGCTGGTCGAGGTCGGCCCGGGGACGACCCTGACGACGCTGGCCAGGCGCCGCCTGGACGCCGAGCTGTCCGGACTGGCGGTGCCCGCCATGCGGCACCCGCAGCAGCGCCAGTCGGACGCGGCGGCCCTGCTGACCGCCGTCGGCCAGGTGTGGCAGGCGTCCGGCACGATCGACTGGGACCGCTTCTGGTCGGGCGAGCCGCGTTCGCGGATCCCGCTGCCCACCTACCCCTACGAGCGGCAGCGCTGCTGGGCTGAGCCCGACCCCGGCTCGGAGCTCCCGTCCGCCGGACCGAAGGACACCGGGCCCTACTACGTGCCGGTGTGGCGGGAGACCGCCCTCCCCGCCGCCGCGCCGGCCGATGAGCGTCCCTGGATCGTGTTCTCCCCGGGCCACGGCGTCGCCGAGGAACTGGTCAGGCACCGCCGTGCCGCCGGACTCCCGGTGATCTCGGCGGTGCCGCCCGGCGCCGACGGCGACGTCACCGTCGCCCCCGGGGAACTGGCCGATCACTCGGCCCTCCTGGAGGCCGTCACCGGCTCCGACCGGCTGACGATCGTGCACGGCTGGTCGGCCGCGGACTCCGCCGACGGCCCCCAGGGCTGGCTCGACCTGGGCTTCTACAGCGTGCTCAACGTGCTGCAGGCGCTCACCCGCAGGCGCGGCGGCCCACCCGAAGCCGATCTCATCCTGGTCTCCACCGACATGAACGACGTGTCCGGCCAGGACGCCGTCGAGCCCGCAAAGGCCGCCCTGCTCGGCCTGATCAAACTCGTCCCCAAGGAGCTGACCGGCGTCACCTGCCGCGGCGTCGACTTCTCCGGGACGGGGGACGCGGCGGCCGACGCGCTCCGGCTGACCGCCGAGATCGCCGGCGGCGGTCAGGACGACCAGGTCGCCTACCGCGGCCGCAAGCGCTGGATCTGGGGCTACGAGAAGATCGACCTCGACGAACCCCCCTCCTCGGCGGGGCTGCGCGACGGCGGCGTCTACATGATCACCGGCGGGCTGGGCGGCCTCGGCCTCGTGCTCGCCCGCGACCTCGTCGAACGCGTCCGGGCCAAGGTCGTCCTCGTCGGCCGCACCGGGCTGCCCGAGCGCGCGGACTGGGACGCCTACCTGGCCGCGCACGGCGACGACGACGCGGTCGCCCGCCGCATCCGCAAGGTACGCGACCTCGGCGACGACGTGCTGACCGTCGCCGCCGACGTCGCCGACGTCGCCGCGATGCGCGAGGTCAGGCGGCGCGCGGAGGAGACGTTCGGCCCGGTCGACGGAGTCTTCCACGCCGCCGGCGTGTCCGGCGGCGGCATGCTGGAGACCCGCTCGCCGCACGACGCCGCCCGGGTCTTCGCCCCCAAGGTCGGTGGCCTGTACGCGATCGAGGAGGTCTTCGGCGACTCCCTCGACCTGCTCGTGCTCTACTCGTCGATCGCGGTCCTGTCCGGCGACTTCGGCCTCGGCGACTACTGCGCCGCCAACGCCGTCATGGACGCCTACGCCCAGGCCAAGGCCGCGAGCCGCACACGGGTGCTGTCGATCAACTGGCCGATCTGGTTCAACGTCGGCATGGCCCACGACACGTACGCGCCCGCCGTGCTCACCGACTTCGAGCGCGGCGACCGGTACGAGCCGGTGGACCACCCGCTGCTCGACAGCCGCCTGCACCAGCTCTACTCCGATGAGATCGTGTTCGTGAAGCGGCTGTCGGAGGAGGACTGGGAGGTCGACGAGCACCGCCTCGAAGGGCTGCCCACCATGCCCGGCACCGGCCTGGTGGAGATCATCAGGGCGGGGTTCGAGCTCGGCACCGGGAGCGCCGACATGGAGATCCGCGACGTCGTGTTCATGCGCCCGCTGACCTTCGAGCACAGCCGCAACATCCGGGTCGTCTACCGGCCCGACGGCGAGGGCGGCTACCACGTGACGGTCGGCGACGCCGACGACGTCACAGCCGGCGACGCCGCCGGGGGAGCGCGGGCCGAGTACACCAGGGCCAGGGTCAGGCGGGTGCCGCAGGAGCCGGGGCCCACCCACGACCTCGGAACCCTGCGCGCCCTGTGCGACGTCGAGGACACCCCCGGCTACGACCCGGTCATCGGCGGGCTCACCGTCGGAGCCCACTGGGACAACATCCGCGGCCGGTGGAAGGGCGAGGACGCCGAGCTGGTGCTCATCGAGCAGCCCGCCGCCTTCCTGGCGGAGCTACCCTCGTACGGGCTGCATCCGTCGATGCTGGACAGCGCCAACGCCCTCGGCCAGAGCATCGCGGCCGACGCGCGGTTCCTGCCGTTCGGCTACGACCGCATCGTCGTCCGGGGACGCTTCCCCGAGCGGGTGTTCAGCCACATCAGGCACCGCGACGACACCACCGGCGACATGACCCGCAGCGACATCACGATCATGGACGCCGGGGGCCGGGAGCTGGTCGTGATCGAGGGGTTCACTCTCCTCGCCTACGACTCCGGCGGTCAGGCCGAGGCCACGGCGGCCGTCCCCGGGGCCGGGGCCGTCGTCGGGGAGGCGCCCTCGGCCGCGGCCGACCTGGAACTGCGGCTGCTGCGCGAGGCCGACCTCGAGTTCGGCATCCAGCCGGAGGACGGCTCGGCCGCCCTCTGGCAGATCCTCGGCAGCGGCGTGCGCCCGCAGCTCATCATGTGCCCCGACGGGCTGGGCGAGCGGCTGCGCCGGGCCGCCGGGGTCACCCGGGAGGCGCTGCGCGAGCAGATCGCCCAGGCGCCGCAGCGGGCCGCCGCGGTCACCGCGCGCAACCTCGCCACGCCGTACGTGGAACCGGGGAACGCGGCGCAGCGCGCTCTGTGCGGGTTCTGGCAGGACTCCCTCGGCGTCGACAGGGTCGGCGTGGACGACGACTTCTTCGACCTCGGCGGCAACTCGCTGATCGCCGTGCAGCTCGTCGCCCGGATCCGGGAGCACTTCAGGACCGAACTGGCCGTCGCGGTCCTCTTCGAGTGCCGCACCGTGCGCAACCTCGCCGCCGACATCGAGGCCACGCTCGCCGAGCAGGTCGCCGGCATGACCGACGAGGAGGCCGCCGACCTCCTCGCGACGCTGGAATGACCTCCCCGCATCCCTCTCAGGCACCTCAGACAAGGAGCAGCGCGTGTTCGAGGACGACGACGACCGCGAGTACACGGTCGTGATCAACCACGAGGAGCAGTACTCCATCTGGCCCGTCCAGCGGACCGTCCCCGACGGGTGGTCGGAGGTCGGCCGCACCGGCCGGAAAGCCGAGTGCCTGGCCTACATCGAAGAGGTCTGGACCGACATGCGCCCCAAGAGCCTGCGCGAGCGGATGGGCGGCTGAGCGTGCCCGTTCCGCCGGAGACCGGAGTCGTGATCCACGGGCAGGACCTGCCCGTGGCCGAGATGATCGAGCGAGCCAGGCTCGCCGAGAAGATCGGGGTCGACGCGGTGTGGCTGGTGCAGCTGCCGAGCCTGCGCGACAGCGCCGCCGTGCTGGCCGCGCTGGCCTGCGTCACCGAGCGCGTCGCCCTCGGCGCCGGCGTGCTGCCGTTCTACACGCGCCCGCCGGTCACCATGGCGCAGACCGCACTGACGGTGGACGAGCTGTCCGGCGGCCGGTTCACGCTCGGCGTCGGCAGCGGGCACCGGGTGACCGGCGAGTGGATGCTGGGCGTGCCGACGGGCCCGCCGGTCGGGTCGATGCGCGAGTACCTGTCGGTCGTCACCTCGCTCATCCGGGACGGCGAGGTACACGAGACGGGCGCCTGGTACCGCGCGCACGCCGTCTACGCGGCGCCCAGGCGGGCCGGGCTGCCGGTCTACCTCGGCGCGTTCGGCCCCCGGCTGGCCGAGCTGGCCGGGGAGGCGGCCGACGGGCTCATGCTGTGGATGTGCACGGCGGCCTACATCCACGAGGTCGTCATGCCCGCCCTGGAACGCGGGCTGCGGCGGTCGGGGCGCTCGCCCGACGGGTTCCCGGTCGTCGCCATGGTGCCCGGCGCCGTCAGCGAGGACCTGGCCGGCGACCGGGAACTGCTCCGCCGCTACCTGGCCGCGTACGCGCGGGTGCCCACCTATCGGCGCATGTACGAGCTGAGCGGGTTCGGCGACGAGCTCGCGCGCGGAGCCGTCAGCGACGGGATGCTCGACGGGATCGCCGTCCTCGGCGACGAGGCCGCCGTCCGGGACATGGCGGCCCGATACGCGCGGGCGGGCGCCACCCAGGTCGTCGTCACCCCCATGGCGTCCGCACACAACGACCGGGCGCTGTTCACGCGCACCGTCGAAGCCCTGGTGGGCCGGTGACCGCCGCCCGGCCGCCGGCGGTCGCGCTGCACGCCCCGGTCCTGGCGGCGGCCCGGCGCCGGCCGGAGGCGACGGCGCTGCGCTGCGGCGCCGAGCAGCTCACCTACGGTGAACTGGACCGCCGCTCCGGCCTGCTCGCGGGGGCGCTGCGCGCCGCGGGGACGGCTCCGGACGACATCGTGGCGGTCCGCGTGCCGCGCGGCCCGGCGCTCGCGGTGGCGCTGCTCGGGGTGCTCCGGGCGGGCGGCGCGTTCCTCGCGATCCCCTCGGACGTGCCGGCCGGGCGGGTGCGGACGCTGGTCGCGGACGCCGGGGCCCGGGTGGCGGTCGCGCCCGCGGGGGCCCTCGCCGGATGCCGGGAGCTGACCGTCGTGGACCCGGCCGCCGCCGGGCTCCCCGCCGACGTGCCCGTGGATCCGCTGGGAGCCGCCTACGTCGTCTACACCTCCGGTTCCACCGGGGAACCGAAGGGCGTCGTCGTCCCGCACGGGGCCGCCGCCGGGCACATCCGGGCGATGACCGCCGCGGTGGGGCTGCGGCGCCGGGACGTCGTCCTGCAGGTCTCCGGAGAGTCGGTGGACGTCTTCGTCGAGCAGCTCTTCTGCGGGCTGTCGGCGGGGGCGACCGTACTCATGCGGGGCGCCGGGCCGTGGGGCACCGCGGAACTGCGGGAGGCGTTCGACACCGGCGGGGTGACGGTCGCCGACCTGCCCGCGGCGCTGTTCGCCGAACTCGCCGCCGGACCGCCGGTCGCGAGGGCGCCGCGGGTGCTGACCGTCGGCGGGGAACGGCTGCCGGTCGACGCCGCCCGGCGCTGGCTCGCGTCGGGCGGGGCCGGCCTGGTCAACGCGTACGGTCCGACCGAAGCGGTGATCACCGCCAGCGCGCACCGGGTGGTCTCCGCGGGAACGGCGCCGGTGCCGATCGGGAAGGCCGTCGGACGGCGGCGGCTCGCCGTGCTCGACCGGGAACTGCGGCCGGTGCGCGGGACCGCGACCGGGGAGCTGTACATCGGGGGAGCGGCGCTGGCCAGAGGCTACCTGGGCAGGCCGGGGCCGACGGCGGAGCGCTTCGTGCCGGACCCCGCGGGACCGCCGGGATCCCGCATGTACCGGACCGGCGATCTGGTCAGGCGCTCCGCGCACGGCCTGGAGTTCGTCGGCAGGGCGGACGACCAGGTCAAGGTCAGCGGATACCGGGTGGAACCCGGCGAGGTGGAGGCGGTGCTGGGGGGACACCCCGCGGTGGCCCTGTGCTGCGTCACGTGCGACGTCTCCCGCGATGTCTCCCGCGATGTCTCCCGCGATGTCTCCCGCGACGTCTCCCGCGGCCCCGCCGGTGACGCAGCCGGAGACGCAGCCGGAGACGGGGCCGGAGACGGCGGCCGGCTGGCCGCGCACCTGGTGTTCACCGGCCGTACGGCCGCGCCCACGGCCGGTGAGCTGCGCGAATGGGCGGCCGAGCGGCTGCCCCCGTGGATGGTGCCCGCCGTGTGGCACGCCCACGACCGCCTGCCCGTCACGGCGGCCGGGAAGGTCGACCGGTCCGCGCTGCCGTACGCGCCGATGGCGGTGCCGGACCCGCACGCGGAGACAACCCCGGCCACGGAGACCGAACGGCGGCTCGCCGGGATCTGGCGGCGCGTCCTCGGCACCGGGCCGGTCGGCGTCCACGACGACTTCTTCCGCCTGGGCGGCACGTCCCTCGGCGCGATCCGCGTCATCGCCGCCGTCCGGACGGAACTCGGCCACGAGCCCGCCCTCCGCGACTTCTACCGCAGTCCCACCGTCGCGGGCCTGGCGGCGCTGCTCGACGCCGGGCGGGCCGAGCGGTTCCCGCCGATCCCGGCCGTCGACGACGCGTACGCGCCGCTGTCGCTGATGCAGGAGCAGATCTGGTTCCTGGAACAGCTCGAACCGGGGAACATCGCCTACAACGCGCCGACCACGTTCCGGCTCGACGGGCCGCTCGACCACGGGCGGCTGGAGGCCGCCGTCACGCGGCTGGTCGAGCGGCACGAGATCCTGCGCACGACGATCGAGACCTCCGCCGACGGGACACCCGCGCAGCGGGTGCACCCGCCCTACGCCGTGCGCATCCCGGTCGTCGAGGCGGCCGAGGCCGAGGTGGACGCGCTCGTGCTGGCCGAGGCGCGCAGGCCGTTCGACGTGTCGCAGCTGCCGCTCGTCCGGTGGACGCTGCTGCGGACCGCCCCGGCCGCGCACGAACTCGTGCTCGTCGAGCACCACCTCGTCCACGACGGCTGGTCGTTCGCGCTGCTGGCCGAGGACCTGGCGGCGCTCTACCGGGGCGAGCGACCCGCCCCCGCCGGCCCCGTGCGCTACCGCGACTTCGCCCGATGGCAGCGGCGCAACCCGCCGGAGGGACAGCGGGCGTACTGGACCGAGCGGCTGCGCGGCGCCGACCACGGCGTCGACCTGCCGCGGGACCGGCCCCGCCCGGCCGCGCCCGCGTTCGCCGGCGGCGTCCACCGGGTGGAACTGCCCGCCCCGCTGTGCGAACGGGCCCGCGAGGGCAGCAGGGCCGCCGGGGTCACGCTGTTCGGCACGCTGCTGGCGGCCTACGTCGCGCTGCTGCACCGGGTGGGCGGGCAGCGGGACCTGTGCGTCGGGTCGGCGTTCGCCAACCGGCGGGTGCCCGGCACCGAGTCGGTGGCGGGCATGTTCGTCAACCCCGTCACGCTCCGGTTCGACCTGTCCGGGACGGTGACGTTCGCGACGCTCCTCGGCCAGGCGGCGGCGGTCGTCCGGGACGCGCAGGACAACCAGGAACTGGCCTTCACCCGCGTCGTCGAGGCCCTGTCGCCGGTCCGCGTCCCGGGCCGGAACCCGCTGTTCGACGCGATGTTCAACATGGACGACGCGCCGCTCGGCCCGATCGACTTCGGCGACGTCCGGGCGAGCTACCTGGAACGGCACAACGGAACGGCCAAGCTCGACCTGTCCGTCCTGGCCGTGCCGCGCGCCGAGCGGCAGAGCGGGCTCCCCGAGCGCGACCGCGACCGCCGGATCACGATGATCTGGGAGTACCGCACCGACCTCTTCGACGCCGCCACGATCGCCCGGCTCGCCGCCCAGTACGAGGCCCTGCTGGCCGCCGCCCTCGACGCCCCCGGCACGCCGGTCGCCGACCTCCCCCTCCCCGGAGGGACGCCTCCCCCCGCGGAGGAGCCGCCCGGCGAGCCCGAGGACGTGGTGGCGCTCATCGAGCGGCGGATCGCCGCGGCGCCGGAGCGGGAGGCCGTGCGAGTCGTCGGCGGGGGCGGGCTCTCGTACGGCGAGCTGGACCGGCGGGCCGCGGCGGTCGCCCGGCTGCTGCGGGAGCGCGGGCTGGGGCCGGAGGACGTCGTCGCGCTGTGCGCCGACCGCGACCTCGACATGCCCGTCCTCGTCCTCGGGGTGCTGCGGTCGGGCGCCGCCTACCTGCCGCTCGATCCCTCCTGGCCGGTCGGGCGGCTGGCCGACGTGATCCGGGAGTCCGGCGCGCGGGCCGTCCTGACCGCCGACCGGCGGCGTCCCCACGCGGAGGCGGCGGCCGGAGGGGTGCCCGTGATCGTCCCCGGCGATCGGGCGCCGTCCGGCGGCCCTGCGCCCCGGGCGGCCGCGCCGGGCAACGCGGCATACCTGATCACGACGTCGGGATCGACGGGGAGGCCCAAGCGGGTGGTGATCACGCGGGCCGGGCTGGCGGCCGAGTACCGGGCCTGGGAGCTCGCCTACCGGCTGGAACCGGGCGGGCACGCGCAGGTCGCCTCGTTCGCGTTCGACGTGTGCACCGGGGAGATCGTCCGCGCCCTGGCCGGCGGCGGCACGCTCGTCGTCTGTCCCGCCGACGTCGTCCTCGACCCGGCCGCCCTGCACCGCGCCCTGCGCGACCACGACGTCCGGTACGCCGAACTGCTCCCGTCCGTGGCCCGGTTGCTCGTCGACCACTGCGCGGCCACCGGCGCCTCGCTGTCGTTCCTGCGGCTCCTCGCGGTCGGCGGTGAGCCGTGGACCCCGGCCGAGTACGCCGCCCTGCGCCGCGCCGCCGGTCCGGACACCCGGGTGCTCAACGTCTACGGCGTCACCGAGGCCACCGTCGGCAGCACCCTGTGGGAGGGCGAGGCGGCCGGTTCGGCCTGGCTGCCGATCGGAACCGGCCTGCCCGGCGTGACCGCCCGCGTGCTCGACGGCTCCCTGCGCCCGGCCCCGGTCGGCACGGCGGGTGAGATCCACCTGTCCGGCCCGACGATCGCCCGCGGCTACCACGGCCGCCCCGCCCGGACCGCGGAACGCTTCCGGCCCGACCCGTCGGGGGCGCCCGGCGACCGCCTGTACGCCACCGGCGACCGCGGCCGGCTCCGCCCCGACGGCGCGATCGAGTTCCTCGGACGCGACGACCGCCAAGTCAAGGTACGCGGCTTCCGCGTGGAACCCGGCGAGGTCGAGGCGGTCCTGCGAGGCGGCCCCGGGGTGCGCGACGCGGTCGTGGTCGCCGCCCGCGAGGACACCGGCCGGGTCGCCGGGCTGGCGGCGTTCGTGCTGGCCAGGCCGGGCGACCGGGCCGACGCCGGAGCGCTCGCCGACTGGCTGCGGCAGCGGTTGCCCGGTCACCTGGTGCCGGGCTCGGTCACCGTGCTGCCCCGCTTCCCCCGGACGGCGACCGGCAAGATCGACCGTTCCGGCCTCGAAAGGCTCGCCGCGACCGCGCCCGCGCGGCGGCCCGGCCCCTCCACCGCGCCGCGCGACGACCTCGAACGCGCGATCGCGGCCGTCCTCGGCGACGTGCTCGGCGGCGTACCCGTCGGAGCGTTCGACGACTTCTTCGCGCTCGGCGGGCACAGCCTGCTCGCCGCGCGCGCCGCCGTCAGGCTGCGCGGCGCGCTGGGCCGCGAGGTGTCCGTGCGGGACCTGCTCGCCGCGCCCAGCGTCGCGGCCCTGGCACGGCGGCTGAACGGCGCCGCCGACGCGGGCGTCCGGCCGGCCGTCACCCGGACCGACCGGCGCGCCCACCGGGTCGCGCCGGACGCCTTCGACCCCCCGGAGAACGCCGGGGCCGGGGAGGTGGCGCGATGACGTCCGTCGTGGCGGTCCCGGCGTCCTACGCCCAGGAACGCTTCTGGCTGTCGGAGCACCTCGCGGACGGCGCAGCGGCCCTGCACAACATGCACCTGGCCGTGGAGCTCGCCGGCCGCCTGGACGCGGCGGCCCTCGCGGCGGCCGTCCAGGGCGCGGTCGACCGCCACGAGGCCCTGCGGACGACGCTGCGCCCGATCGGCGGCCGGCCACACCAGGTGATCGCCGAGACCCTCGCCGTGCCGACCCCGGTCACCGATCTGCTCGCCGATCCGGGCGCCGTCCCGGCGGACGCCTCCGTCGCCGCGCGCGCAGCCGTCCACGCGCGGACGCGGTTCGACCTCACCGCCGGCCCCCTGATGCGCAGCGAGCTGCTGCGGCTCGAACCGGAACGGCACGTGTGGCTGCTGACGGTGCACCACGCCGTCTGCGACGGCTGGTCGCTCGGGGTGCTGCTGGAGGAGATCGGGGCCGCCTACCGGGGGGAGCCGGTGGCCGAGCCCGCCCTGCAGTACGCGGACTACACCGTCTGGCAGCGGACGTTCGTCGAGGGCGGCGGGGCCGACGAGGACATCGGCCACTGGACGCGGACACTGGCGGGCGCGCCCGCGGTGCTCGACCTGCCCGCCGACAGGGCGCGGCCCGCCGTGCGCACCCGCCGGGGCTCGCTGCTGACGCTGGACCCGCTGCCCGCCGGGCTGGCCGGGCTCGCCGCCGCCGGGCGCGTCACCCCCTTCGCGGCCGCCCTCGCCGCCACCGGGCTGCTCCTGCACCGGCTCACCGGGGCCGAGGACGTCGTCATCGGCACCACGCACGCCGGTCGCGGCCGGCCCGAGACCGACCGGATCGTCGGCTGCCTGGCCGACACACTCCCCCTCCGGCTGCCGGTGCGCCCCCGCGACGACTTCCGCACGTTGCTCGCCCGGGCCGGGGAGGCCGTCCTGGACGTGCAGGACCACGCCGAGGCGCCGTTCGACCGGATCGTCCAGGCGGTCAACCCCGACCGCACGTCCGGGCATAATCCGATCTTCCAGGTCATGCTGGACGCCGAGCCGGGCGTGGCCGGCCGGCTACGGCTGCCCGGCGTCGAGGTCACGCCGGTGCCGGCGCCCGAGCGCGGGATCTCGCTGTTCGACCTCAGCCTCACCATCGGTCCGGGCGGGGGACTCGTCTGCGAGTACAGCACCGAGCTGTTCGACGAGGCGACCGTACGGTCCTACACCCGCTGCCTCGCGGCGCTGACCGAGGCCGCCGTGGCCGCGCCCGATCTCCCGCTGCGCGATCTGCCCGCCCTGCGTCCCGCCGAGCGTGAACGCGTCCTGGCGGGGGGACGCGCCGCCGCGGCCGGGCCGGACGGCTCGGTTCCCGTGTGGACCGAGGCCGCCGCCCGCCGCCGCCCGGACACCGCGGCCGTCGGGGACCTGACCTGGCGGGAGCTGATCGGCCGGGCCGCGCGGCTGGGCGGAGAGCTGGGCGGCCGGGGCGTCGGCCGCGGATCGGTCGTGGCGCTGTTCGCTGGCAGGTCGCCGGAGGCGATCGCCGCGATCTGCGGGATCCACCGGGCGGGCGCCGCCTACCTGCCGCTCGACCCCGAGCTCCCCGACGCCCGCGTCACCGAGCTGCTGGCCCGCGCCCGCCCGGCGGCCGTCGTGACCACCCCCGGGCACGCGCCCCGCCTGCGCGCCCTCGGCGCCGACGCGATCGTCCTGCCCGGCGAGGTCCGCACCGCGGCGGGGGAGGGGGACGGGCGCCGGGACCGCGCCGTGCCGGTCGCGGCCGGGGACCTCGCGTACGTGATGTTCACCTCGGGGTCCACCGGACGGCCCAAGGCGGTCGGGGTGCCGCACGGCGGGCTCGCGGCGTACGTCACGGCGCATCAGGCCATGTACGCGCTGACGCCGGACGACCGGGTGCTGCAGTCCGGGTCGCTGAGCTTCGACCTCAGCGCCGAGGAGATCTTCCCGTGCCTGGCGGCGGGGGCGACGCTCGTGCCGCGCACCGAGGAGATGCTGGACGGGCCCGCCGCGTTCCTCGACGGCGTCGCCCGGCTCGGCGTGACGGTCGCGCACCTGCCGACATCGTTGCTGAACCTGCTGGCGGGAGCCGTGACGGACGACGGGGTGCCCGTTCCGCCGTCGTTGCGGCTGGTCGTGGCCGGCGGCGAACCCGCCGACCCGGCCCGCCTCGCCGCCTGGCGCACCGCCGCGCCCGGGGTACGGCTCGCGCACGTCTACGGCGTCACCGAGGCGAGCATGGTGTCGACCGCGGCCTTCCTCGACACCGTTCCCGACCGGGCACGGGTGACGATCGGGCGACCGATCGCCGGAACCGAGGTCCACGTCCTGGACGACGGGTTCGAGCCGGTCCCCGACGGGGTCCCGGGTGAGGTCTTCATCGGCGGGGCGGGACTCGCCCGCGGCTACCTGGCCGAGCCGGGCCGTACGGCGGCGCGGTTCGGCCCCCATCCCTTCGCGGCCGGGCGGCGGCTCTACCGCACCGGCGACCTCGCCCGGCGGCTCCCCGACGGCTCCCTGGAGTACGTCGGCCGCCTGGACCGCCAGCTCAGCCTGCGCGGCTTCCGCATCGACCCCGCGGAGCCCGAAGCGGTCCTGCGCACCCACCGCGCGGTCGCCGACGTGGCCGTGACCGTGCGGGACGGGCGATTGGTCGGCTACGTCGTACTCCGGCCGGAGGCCGGGCACGTGCCGGCGGAGGAACTGCGCGCGCACGCGGCCCGCGCGCTGCCGGGGCACCTCGTGCCCGGGACGGTCGTCCGGCTGGCGGCGCTGCCCCGGACCGGCAGCGGAAAGATCGACGTGTCCGCGCTGCCCGCTCCCCGGCCGCGGGCGTCCGCGGAGAGGGCCGCCGCACCGGCCGGCCCCACGCAGGCCGCGGTCGCCGAGATCTGGTGCGAGGTGCTCGGCGTCGCCCAGGTCGCCCCCGGCGACGACTTCTTCCAGCTCGGCGGGCACTCACTGCTCGCCGGGCAGGTCGCAGCCCGGCTCCGCCGCCGTTTCGGGGTGGCCGCCGCGATGCGCCTGATCTTCCAGCACCCCCGCCTCGCCGACCTGGCCGCGGCCGTCGACCGGATGTCCGGCCCGGCCCCCGCGGGCGCGCCCCCGGCCGCCCCCGGCGGCCCCGTCTCGGCGGCGCGGGCCGGCCGGGCCCTCGGGGAGGCGGTCGGGGACGGCGAAGAGCTGGCCGAGCTGCTGCGCGAGCTGGGGGTGGGCCATGACTGAGACGGTCAGGGTCGTCCCGGTCTCGTTGGGGCAGCGGCGGTTGTGGTTCGTGGATCGGCTGGCGGGTGGCGCG
>NZ_BMQP01000056.1 GCF_014648175.1 Planobispora rosea | reverse complement strand
CCACATGCTCACAGTTGTCCAGCACCAGCAACACCTCCCGCCCGCTCAACGCCGCCACCATCCGCTCGGTGGCGTCCGGGGCGGGGCGGCCGGGCACCGGTGGCGCGATACCGGCCTCGCGCAGGCCGAGCGCCCCGAGCACGGCCTGGGGGACGTCGGCCCCGTCCGTCACCGCGGCCAGGTCGGCGAAGCGGACCTCACCGGAGACACGTCCCGCCGCCTCCACCGCCAGCCGGGTCTTGCCCGCTCCCCCGGAACCGGTGAGGGTGACCAGCCGCACCGCGCCGAGGAGGGCGCCGACCCGCTCCAGTTCCTCCTCCCGCCCGACGAAGCTCGTGAGTTGCGCGGGAAGCCCGGTGTGAGGGCCGCCTCCGGCCGCGATCCCGTCGGCCTCCTCCACCGGCTCGGCGGGCGGCGGATGCCCGGCTGACGAATCGGCGGGCGGCGGATGGCCGGGTGACGGCTCGATGAGCGGCGCTACGACGAGCAACGGCTCGGTGAGCGAGGGGTCGGTGAGCGAGGGGTCGCCCCGGAGCACCGCCAGATGCAGGGCCGCCAGGTCCGGCCCGGGTTCCGTGCCGAGCTCCTCGGCGAGGACCCGGCGGGCCTCCTCGTAGGCGGCCAGGGCCTCCGCCTGGCGGCCGCTGCCGTACAGCGCCCGCATGAGCTGCCCGCGTGTCCGCTCCCGGAGCGGGTGTCCGGCCACCAGGTCCCGGAGCTCTCCGACCAGCGTCCGATGCCCGCCCATGGCCAGTTCGGCCTCGATCCGGTCCTCGACGGCGCCCAGGCGCAGCTCCTCCAGCCGTGTTGCGTGCCCGGCCGCGAACGGGGCGTCTCCCACGTCCGCGAACGCCGGTCCCCGCCACAGGGCGAGCGCGTCCCGCAGGAGCACCGCCGCGCCCGCCGGGTCACCCGCGGCCAGGGCGCGGCGTCCCGCGAGCGCCAGCCGCTCGAACCGGTGCGCGTCGACGTCCTCGGCCGCCGCGGCGAGCCGGTAGCCCGCCGGATGTCCCTCGACCGCACCGGCCCCCCGCAGCTGCCGGCGGAGCCGGAAGACCTGCGACTGGAGCGCGTTGGCGGCGTTGGCCGGCGGCTGGTCGCCGTACAGGCCGTCGATCAGCCACTCCGTGGTGACCAGCCGCCCGGCTTCGATCGCCAGCATCGCGAGCAGCGCGCGGACCCGGGGCCCGCCCACCGCGATCGCCTCTCCTTCGGCGTCCCGCACTTCCACCGCGCCCAGAACGCCAAACCACATAGTACTGATTATCGTTATTTATCTGGGCATATAGCCAATCTATAGGGACGATTTCCCCGAGTCTTCAGGCGGAGGCCGCCCTCCTGCCGCCGGAGGAGCGACGGTCTCGTTTCTCCTCCTTGCTCCCGATATGCAGATCGGTGAAGCCGGTTGACAATCGACTCGGCTCGCACACCAGAGCCACGCACGCCATGAGCCGCACCCGCTACCCGCAGGACGGCCCGGGCACCATCGCCGGGATGACCCGTCTCCTTCACGGACGCGGACGTCCGGCTCGGGCCCGACGAATGGAGACCGTGTGCGCAGAAAGCTCCCCCTGCTCACCCTCGTCCTGCTCGCCGTCACCGTCCTGCTGCCCCTCGCCCCCGCCGGAGCCGCCACCGCCGGAGCCGCCACCGCCCGGAATCCGGCGCCTCCCGGCGGGAAGGGCATCACCTGGACGCCCTGCCCCGAGAACCCGGCCGTCGAATGCGGCAAACTGGCGGTCCCGATCGACTGGGCCGCCCCGGGCGGCCCCACCATCGAGGTGGCCCTGGCCCGGCGCAAGGCCACCGATCCCGCGGCCCGGATCGGGTCCCTGCTGATCAATCCAGGCGGTCCCGGCGGCTCCGGCGTGGACTTCGCCATCTACGGCGGCTACTTCAGCGAGGAGATCACCCGCCGCTTCGACGTCGTCGGTTTCGACCCGCGTGGGGTGGCCCGCAGCAACCCCGTCGTGTGCTCGACCGACCTGCTCGCCCGCGCGCCGTACCCGATCATGAGGAGCCAGGCCGACTTCGACGGCCTGCTGGCCTACAACCGGCAGCTGCGCGAGGACTGCCGGGCCCGCACCGGGCCCCTCTACGATCACGTGGACACCCTCAGCGTGGTGCGCGACATGGACGCCATCCGCGCCGCCCTGGGCGAGCGGAGGCTGACCTACTACGGCGTCTCGTACGGCACACTGATCGGACAGCTGTACGCCGAGACCTTCCCCCACCGGGTCCGCGCCCTCGCGCTGGACAGCAACATGGACCACAACCTGGGGACCCGGGCCTTCCTGGACACCGAGAGCGCCGCCGCGCAGGACTCCTTCGACGAGTTCGCCGCCTGGTGCGGCCGGGACGCGACCTGCGTGCTGCACGGCAGGGACCTGCGGGCCTTCTGGGCCGATCTGCTCACCCGGGCCGAGCGAGGCGAGCTGCGCTTCCCCGGAGAGCCGGACATCCCCCTGACCCAGCTGGACCTCATCGGACTGGCCTTCGGCGGGTTCTACGGCCCCTCCTGGGCGCAGCTGGCGGAGCTCCTCGTCGCCATCGACACCGGCACCGAGCCGCCCGCCGGGATCCTGTCCCGGCCGCGGGCGCAGAACGCCGAGGTCTCGCAGTTCCCGGCTCAGGTGTTCTGCCTGGACTACCGGCTGCCGATCCGCGATTACCGGGAGTACGCCTCCCACCTGCGCCGCTCGGCGAGGATCGCACCCGACATGCGGTACAGCCCGCTGGCGTTCAGCATGGCCGCTGCCTGCCTGGGCCAGCCGGCCCCGATCCCCAACCCCCAGCACCCGCTGCGGGTCCGCGGCAGCGCGCCGCTGCTGCTGGGCAACGCGCTGCACGACCCGGCCACCGGATACGACTGGGCGCTCGGCACGGCCCGGCAGCTCGGCCGTCAGGCGGTGCTGCTGACCTACGAAGGCTGGGGGCACGGCGTCTACGACCGCAGCGAGTGCACCCTCGGGGCCTTCGACGGCTATCTGGTGAACCTGACCCTGCCCGCCCGCGGCGCCCGCTGCCCGGCCGTACCGCCCATGCAGGCGAAGGCCGCAGGAAAGCAGTGGCCGAAGCCGACCGGGCCGTTGCCGACCGTACCCGGATGGCTCCTGTCCGCACGCCTGGCGGCGCACGCCGGGTAGGCCCGAGGGTCCCCGGGAACCCTCGAAGCCCCTGGGAGTCATGAGTCCCTGCATGAGTCCCTGAGAGTCATGGGACGACCCCTCGGCCGTCGACCGGCCGGCGGAGGAGCCCCGCTCACCGGCGTCACTCCGGCGGGCGGGGCTCCTCCCGTGGAACGCGCCGCGGCGTCCCGGCGCTCATCGGCCCGCGCTCATCGGCCCGCGCTCATCGGCCCGCGCTCATCGGCCCTGGCGATACCGGCCTCGATGCCGTCGAGGATCCAGGTCAGGCCGAGAGCGAAACCGGTCTCCCAGTCATCGTCCGCGACGAGGGGCCCGTGGGCGGCGAGGACCGGGTAGCGCTCCCGGTTGGCGTGCAGGTATTCCCGCGCGGCCCGCCGTACTTCCCGCTCCGCGCCGGTCGGCCAGGTCGCCTGCATCAGCCCGGAGCCGATGACGTAGTTGGACAGCCCGTACGCCGCGGCGGTGAGGCCGGGTCCGGTGACTCCGGCCTCCAGAAGAGTGGCGTACAGGAACTCGCTGCGGGCCAGCACGTTGGGGCCCAGCATCGGACGGCTCAGCAGAGCCGCCGACCAGGGATGCCTCAGCAGGACCGCACGCCATCCGTTGATCAGCGCGGTGATGCCGGCACGCCACCCCTGACCGCCCTCCGGCGGAATCTCGACCTCGGCGAAGATCGCGTCCAGGGCGAGGTCGAGGACGTCGTCCTTGGTCTTCACGTGCCAGTACAACGTGGTGGAGCCGGTGCCGAGCCGTTCGGCCAGGCGCCGCATGGTCAGCCGGTCGGCGCCTTCGGCGTCCAGCAGCGCCACGGCCTCTTCGACGATCCGCTCCCGGGTGAGCGGCGGCGCGGCCCGCCCGGCCCGCGCCGGGGTGCGCAGCCATACCTGGCCCGCGGTGCCCGAACCCCCGGTTCCCCGTCCTGCCTCACTCGCTTCCACAGGAGGAGTCTAGTATGAGGATCGAGTACTGGATCGTTGATCCGGTAACCGGAACATCGATCCAGCAGCCGCGCCCGGGGCGGTGGAGGAGCGACGATGGCAGGGCATGTCGAGGTGGACCGGCTGACCTACGTGCTGCCGGACGGGCGGCTTCTGCTGCACGAGGTGTCGTTCCGCGTCGGCGACGGGGTCAAGGCCGGACTCGTGGGCCCGAACGGCGCGGGCAAGACCACTCTGCTGCGGCTGATCGCCGGAGACCTGCAGCCGGACGACGGCCGCGTGGTCTCCTCCGGAGGCCTGGGGGTGATGCGCCAGTTCATCGGCGGCATCCGCGACGACCGGAGCGTGCACGACCTGCTGCTGTCGGTGGCGCCGGACCGGATACGGGCCACCGCCGCGGCCCTGCTGCGGACGGAGGCGGCGCTGGCCGCCCGCGACGACGAGGCGGCGCAGCTGGCCTACGCGCAGGCCGTCTCCGACTACGCCGACGCCGGCGGCTACGCCATGGAGGTCGTCTGGGACGTCTGCGCCACCGAGTCCATGGGCCTGCCCTACGACGCGATCCGGGACCGCCCGGTGAGCAGCCTGTCGGGAGGCGAGCAGAAACGCCTCGTCCTGGAAGCCCTGCTGCGCGGCCCGGACGAGGTCCTGCTGCTGGACGAGCCGGACAACTACCTGGACGTGCCCGGCAAACAGTGGCTGGAGGGCCGGTTGCAGGCCACGGACAAGACCGTGCTGCTCGTCTCCCACGACCGGCGGCTCCTGGCCGACGCCGCCGACCGGATCGTGACGGTGGAGGACCGCGGGGTCTGGATCCACGGCGGGGGCTTCGCCACCTACGCCAGGGCACGCGAGGAGCGCATCAGCCGGCTGGAGGAGCGGCGCCGCCGCTGGAACGAGGAGCACGCCAGGCTCAGGCGACTGGTGCGCACCCTGCAGCAGACCGCCGCCGGCAACGACGCGCTGGCCTCGGCCTATCGGGCCGCGCGCACCCGGCTGAGCCGCTTCGAGCAGGCCGGCCCGCCGCAGCGTCCGCCCAGGGCGCAGAACGTACGGATCCGGCTGCGCGGAGGCCGCACCGGCAAACGCGCCGTCGTCTGCGAGAACCTGGAGCTCACCGGTCTGATGCGGCCGTTCGGCACCGAGATCTGGTACGGCGAGCGCGTCGGGGTGCTCGGCTCCAACGGCTCGGGTAAGTCCACCTTCCTGCAGTTGCTGGAGCAGGCCGCCGACGGCGCGGTGCCCGCCGTACCGCACACCGGTTCGGTACGGCTGGGAGCCCGGGTGGCACCCGGCCGTTTCGTGCAGACCCACACCCGGCCGGACCTGCACGGCCGCAGCCCGGCTGAGCTGGTCATGACCGGTCACGCGCTCACCTTGAACGAGGCGATGGCCGCTCTGGCCCGCTACGAACTCGCCCCCGCCGCCGACCAGCGTTTCGAGACGCTCTCGGGCGGGCAGCAGGCCCGCCTGCAGATCCTGCTGCTGGAGCTGTCAGGCGCGACCCTCCTGCTGCTGGACGAGCCCACCGACAATCTGGACCTGGCCAGTGCCGAGGCCCTGCAGCAGGGCCTGGCATCCTTCTCCGGAACCGTGCTGGCCGTCACCCACGACCGCTGGTTCGCCGCCGACTTCGACCGCTTCCTGATCTTCGGCGCCGACGGGACCGTCTACGAGAGCGACGAGCCGGTCTGGCACGAAGGACGGGTCGAGCGCACACACGGACGGTGACGGCGCCCCCGACCGGCAGGACGCGGATCACCGGAATCGCAGCGGTTGCCGCCGTCCTGAGCCGTAGTGCGAACGGAAGAACCGACACCGACGCCGACGCCGGGACACGGACAACAACGGCGGTGCCCCGATAGGCACCGCCGCCGGCGGAAGGTCTGCGCTCCTCGTCGCCGTTCTCGACGAGCGGTGTTCGAGTGACGAGACCTGGTGTGGAGCTATGGGGATTCGAACCCCAGACCTCTTCCATGCCATGGAAGCGCGCTACCAACTGCGCCATAGCCCCTGGTCACCGCTCCGAGTGCTCTCGTTGCGGCGCTCCGGAAGCATATAGGCACAACCTTCCGTTCACCTAATCGGCGGCCGTACGGCTCGCGCCCGTCACCCGGGATGCGAGCCGTGCGCGCGATCAGGCCGGGGTGGCATCGGGGTCGTCGTCGCTCTGGACCGGCTCCGGCAGGGTGCCGGCGTTGTGCTCAAGCAGGCGCCAGCCCTTGCGCCCCTCCTCCAGCACCGACCAGGAGCAGTTGCCCAGGCTGCCGAGGGCCGGCCAGTGCTGCTGTGGCAGGCCCATCAGCATGGCGATGCCGAGCCGGATCGCGGCGCCGTGGGAGACCACGACCAGCAGCCCGTCGGGGCTGATCTGCTCGGCCCAGCGGCGCACCGCCGCCGAGACCCGCTTGGCGACGTCGCCGACGTCCTCACCCCCGGGGGCCTCCCAGGCGGCGAACTCCCGGGGCCAGCCCGCGGCGATCTCCTCGCGGGTGAGCCCCTCCCATTCACCGCCGCCGCGCTCGCGCAGATCCTCGTCCACGGCCACGTCCAGGCCGGTGAGCTGGGCCAGCGCCTGGGCGGTGGCGGCGGCCCGCTGAAGGTTGGAGGAGACGATGAGCTCGGGGCGGAGCGTGGTGAGCATCGAGGCGGCACGGGCCGCCTGCGCCATGCCGGTCTCGTCCAGAGGGATGTCGGTGTGACCCTGGAAACGGCGCTCGACGTTCCACAACGTCTGCCCGTGCCGCAGGCACAGGACACGGCGGCTCATGCTCCGTCCTCTCCGGGCGCCGGGACGGCCGAGCCCACCGGGCCGCCGTGCGCGGCCCCGAGGTGCCCTCGCCTCACTGCACGTCCCCCGGGCCGGTCGGCCGGGCGCGCTGCGCGGCCACCTGGGTCACGCTGTCGGGCAGGGAGATGGACGGGCAGTCCTTCCACAGCCGCTCCAGGGCGTAGAAGGTGCGGTCTTCCTCGTGCTGGACGTGGACGACGATGTCGACGTAGTCCAGGAGCACCCAACGGCCCTCACGCTCGCCCTCGCGGCGGACGGGCTTGGCGTCGGCCTCGATCCGCAGCCGGTCCTCGATCTCGTCGACGATGGCACGGACCTGACGGTCGTTGGTGGCGGAGCAGAGCAGGAAGGCGTCGGTGATGACGAGCTGGTCGCTCACGTCGTAGGCGAGGATGTCGTCGGCCAGCTTGTCCGCGGCCGCCTCTGCGGCGATCCTCACGAGCTGGATGGATCTTTCGGTTGCTGTCACGGTGTGGGTTAGTCCTCCGATAGTCGGCCCTGTCATTCCAAGGATCGCTCCTGGGAATGCCCGCTGTGGCCCGTATTGAAGAGCGGGCACGAGTACAACGCCTATGGTGTGCCACCCGATTCCGCACCGCAATCGCGAATCGGCGGCCCGCGACGGCCCCGCGACGGCTCGGGGACCTTTTCACGGCCGGCCGGCGGGCTCCCGTCACCGGCCGTCGGGCTCTCATCAGCGGTTTCCGGCCGATCCGCGCACCACGACGCCGAGCAGCCGGTCACCCGGCACGTAACCGCAGTGCCGTGAATCATACGAGTGGTCGGCGTTGTCTCCCGACACGACCAGGCAGCCGTCGGGCACCGTCGTCCCGGGTACCCGCTCCAGCGCGGCGAACCCGTCCCGGGGCACCGGGTCACCGGGGGCCGCCGCCACGCGCTTGATGCTCCACGACTTCCCGGCCGCGAGGTCCCAGCCCTCCGGGAAGGCCAGCCCGACCACGACGACCTGACCGGCCCGCACCGCGGTGACCGGGACCCGCCGGACCCACACCCGGTCGCCGGAGCGGTAGGCAGGCTCCATGCTCGGCCCGTGTACGGAGACCACCACGTACCGGCGGCGGACCCACACCAGGCCCCCCGCCACCGCCGCCAGGCACGCCGCCACCGCCGCCACCGGCGCGGCGGCCCTCATTTCAGGGACCCTTCCGGTCGCCGCGCCGTCTCCTCGGAGTAACCCTGCGCCTGCAACCGGAACAGGCGCGCGTAGGCGCCGTCCGCGGCGACGAGTTCGTCATGGGTCCCCCGCTCGGTCACCCGGCCGTCCACGACCATGGCGATGACGTCGGCGTCACGGACGGCGCCCAGCCGGTGGGAGATGAGCAGGCTGGTACGGCCCGCGCGGATCTGACGCAGCCGGGTGTGGACCTCGTACTCCGCCTCGGCGTCCAGGCCCGCGCTCGGCTCGTCCAGGATCATGAGGTCCCGGGATGCGCGCAGGAAGGCGCGTGCCAGCGCCACGCGCTGCCACTGCCCGCCGGACAGCACCACCCCGGTCCGCGCGTCGGCCCGGTCGGACTCGCTGAAGAACATCCGCGTCAGGAGGGTGTCGTACCCCAGGGGAAGTCCGCTGAGGGTCTCGTGCGCGCCCGCGCTCCGGGCCGCCGTCTCGACGCGCCCGGCGTCGCCGAGCGCGGTCAGGTCACCCAGTGCGATGTTGTCGGCGGCGCTGAAGTCGTAGGCCATGAAGTCCTGGAACACCGCGCCGATGCGCTCGCGCAGCCGTTCCGGGGACACCTGGCGGATGTCCACGCCGTCCCACAGGATGGCACCCTCGGTGGGGTCGTAGAAGCGGCACAACAACTTGACGATCGTGCTTTTGCCCGAGCCGTTGTGGCCGACCAGCGCCAGCACCCCGCCTGCGGGCAGGAACAGGTTGACTCCGCGGAGCACCCACGGATGCTCCGCGCTGTAACGGAACCACACATCCCGCAGCTCGATGCCGTGGCGCAGGGCGGGCGGGTCCCCGGGATCCGCGGGGACGGGCAAGTCCGGTCCCGCGTCCACCACGGCCGCGTAGTGGCCGAACATGAGCAGCTGCTGATGGCCGGTGGCCATGGCCCCCACCAGGGCGTCCAGGGCGCCCTGCACACCCACGACGGCCGCCACGAACATGGACACGTCGCCCACCGTGAGCTGCCCGCGGACGGCCGCGAAGACGGTCCAGGCCAGGCCCGCGCCCGAGACCCCCGCGGACAGCACGGTCAGAGCCGTCTGGATCACCAGTTCCCGGCGCTCCAGGCGGCGCCGGGCGTCGTTGGCGGCGGACCGGTCCGCGAGCATGCGCCCGCGCAGGAAGGCCCCCAGCCCGAAGAGCCGGACCTCCCTGGCGGCGTCCACGCTGGACAGCAGGTCGGCGTAGAAGAACTCGCGGCGTTCGGTGGGCCCGATGGCCAGCAGCATCTCCGCTCTGCGCCGCGAGAGCCGTACGGCCGTCAGCAGGGCCGGAATCGCCGCCACGAGCACGAGGACCGTGACGAGCGTGTTCATCAGCGCCAGCGAACCGACGAATCCGGCGAGGGTGAGCGCGCCGCGAGCGAAGCCGAAGGCCGAGTCGACCAGTTGCCCCGGCGAGCCCGCGCTCTGCTGGGCGAGCCGGAGCCGGTCCAGGAAGGCGGGGTCCTCCAGCCTGCCCACCCCGACCGACCGGTCCAGGGCGCGGAACAGTTCGTTCTGCGCCGCGAGGCCGATCCGGCGGTCCATCTCCGCACGCAGGTACTGTCCCGCCTGCGGCAGGGCCGCGGCGGCGAGCCCCACCGCCACCAGGCCGAGCACCGGCCCGGTGACCGCCGCGGCGGAACCGGCCGAGGCCAGCGTGTCCAGAGTCGCCTTGGTCAGCCAGGCGATCGTGATCGGGAAGGCGGTCGCCAGCAGGGTGACGGCCAGATGGCAGGTCATCGTCGCGGGCGCGGACCGGAAGGCGAGGCCCAGCGCGCGTACCGCCCCCGCCGCCGACACGCGGTGGCCGGGGCCCGTCATCTGTCGGCGGGCAGGGCCAGACGGGTGACGTCGCCCTCGGCCGCGACGATCGTGCCCTCACTGTCGACCAGGCAGAAGGCCGGGTACTCGCTGACGTGGAACGCCCGCGCGACCGGGCCGTCGTACCCGTCCTCGACGACGACCCTCGACACCGGCCGCAGGGCCTGCACCATCTCCTCCGACGAGTCCCCGCCGGCCACGATCGCCAGGATCAGGCTGCGGCCTCCGATGCGGTGGCGCGCGTGCTCCAGGAAGCCCGGTAGTTTCTCCAGGCACGGTTTGCATCCCGGGCTGAAGAAGGCCACCAGCGTCTCCCCCGACAGGACGTCCCTGGAGATCTCCTCCCCGTCGAGGGTCCTCGCCTCAAACGCGCCGACGACGGCGCCTGCCTCCGGCAGTCCCGTGGCGGGCATCGCACCACCGCCCTGCATGAGCTTCTCCAGGTGGGCGGTGTGCTCTCTCAGGCGGCGCACGACCCCCAGGGTGAGAAACAGGTCCAGCAGGCAGATCGCCCCCACCAGGAGGAGGGCGGCCCACATCACGGCCATCGCATGTTCCCTTCCACGCTCCGGCGGCCACGAGGCCCCGGGCCGAACAGCTCTCCCACGTCGTCCAGGCGGACGATCACCGCACCCAGCGCGATCGCCGCCCCGGCGGCCACCGCCAGTCCTCCCGCGTCGGCGGTCGCGAACCCGCCGGCACCGAGCGCCAGCCCCGTGGCGATCACGCCGAGGAGCAGGGCGTTGCGCACCAGATGCCACCGGCTCAGTTCCGCCGCCCCCCCGAAGCACCGGCACGCGGTGACGACGCGGCGCCGCAACGCCAGGGCGACGGCCAGGCCGAACACCGTCACCAGGGCGGCCGCGAGCACGAGCCCCGCCGTCCGCGCGGGGACGATGAGCATGACCACCACCGCGGCCTCGGCCGTCACGACCGCGACGGCGGCGAGCCGGGCGACGGCGGCGGGCACGGTCCGCGACGGGAGGAAGGCCCCCAGCAGCTTTCGCGTCGACTCCGCGAAGTCACGCCACTCCGCCCTCCGGAGCTTGCTCACAACGGAAACGGCGAAGACGAGACCGATAATAAAGTGACATCCGAAAGCGATGTATTCCACGCATGCCCTCCCGGCGCAGAAAAGGCCCCGTCCGGCGGAATTCCAGAGTCACCGTGCCCGCAAGGAGCACGGTGACCCTTTTTCGTTCGGCCGATTCCCTTAACAGGAAGCGCCGGTAAGGTTGCAGCCGGTACATGCGGCACCACTGAAACAGTGCTCGATGTAATAGCCCTCGACTGCGCGCGCACCCACAATCCTGCAACAACGCCGCCGGCACTGGCAGGGGCTCGCGGCCAGGGCCGTCGCCCTGGGAACCAGCTTCTCCAGCAGTCTGTCACCGAATCGCATCATCGCACCGGTCATCGACATCCACCTCCCCTCACGACCGACCAGCCTCAGAGAATCACACCGGCCCCCCCCGGTAAAGCAAATACAATAAATGATCCAATTCAAATGGGGAGCACACGGGATGACCGGCTGAAACACCCGTTCCCGATTCGGCGCCCTCACGATGCGTGCGGGACGCTCCACCGCCGCGCGGGGACGGCCTCCGGGTGCCCTTCTCGCGCGCTCCGGGCCGCCCGTAGGGTGACGGGCATGCGTTTTGGGGTGCTGGGACCGCTGGCCGTGTGGACCGACGCGGGAGACCCCGTGGTCATCCCCGGGCTGAAGGTGCGCGCGCTGCTCGCCGACCTGCTCGTGCACGAGGGGCAGCCCGTCTCGGCCGACCGGCTGGTGGACGACCTGTGGGGCGAGGAGCCGCCGGGAAACCCTGCGGCCGCGCTGCAGGTGCGCGTCTCCCAGCTGCGCAAGGCGCTGGAGGACGCCGAGCCGGGCGGCAGGAACCTGGTCGTCTCCCGCTCTCCCGGATACCTGCTGCGTCCCGATCCCGGCGCGGTGGACGCGACGCGTTTCACCGAGCTGCTGTCGCGGGCGGAGGCGGCCGGCAGCCCGCGCACCCGGGCGGAGCTGCTGACCGACGCGCTGGCGTTGTGGCGGGGACCGGCCTTCGCCGACTTCGCCGACGAGGAGTACACCAGGTCGGCGATCCTCCGGCTGGAGGAGCAGCGGCTGTCCGCGCTCGAACAGCAGGCCGAGGCCCGGCTGGAACTGGGAGAGCACGGCCTGCTCGTGGGTGAGCTGGGTGATCTGGTGGCCAGGCACCCGCTCAGGGAACGGCTGCGGGCGGTCCACATGCGCGCCCTCTACCGGGCGGGGCGCCAGGGCGAGGCTCTGGCCAGTTACACCGAGCTCCGCGAGCGCCTGGCCGAGGAACTGGGCCTCGACCCCGGCCCCGACCTGGTCACGCTGTACCAGGCCATCCTCGGGCAGGACCCGGCGCTGAGCGTTCCCGCCGAACGGCCCGTCACCAACCTGCCCGCCGCGGTCAGCAAGCTGATCGGACGGGACGGTGCCCTGTCCGAGATCCGCTCGCTGATCGAGGACGAGCGCCTGGTCACGCTCACCGGTCCCGGCGGCGTCGGCAAGACCCGGCTGGCGCTGGCGACCGCCGCCCGGCTCATGGACTCCTTCGAAGACGGCGCGTGGCTGGTGGAGCTGGACCAGACCCGCTCGCCGGCCGAGGCCGTCATGACCGCGCTCGACATCAAGGAGGACGCCGGCCCCGCCACGCCCGCCGACCGGCTGGCGGACGCGCTGCGCGCGAGGCGGCTGCTGCTCGTGCTGGACAACTGCGAGCACGTCGTCGAGCAGGTCGCCGAGCTCACCGAGCTGCTGCTGCGGGCCGCGCCGGGGTTGCGTGTCCTGGCGACCAGCAGGGAACCGCTGGCCGTGGACGGCGAGGTGTTGTGGAGCGTCCCGCCGCTGGACGTACCCTCCAGCGCGGACTTGACGGTCATGGCCAGGTCGGACGCCGTACGGCTGTTCGTGGCGCGGGCCGCGGCCTCCGCACGCGGGTTCGCGCTCGACGCGGGCAACGCGCAGGCCGTCGCCCAGATCTGCCGGCGGCTGGACGGGATCCCGCTCGCCCTGGAGCTGGCGGCGACGCGGGTACGGGCGCTCGGTGTCCAGGGCGTGGCGGCCAGGCTCGACGACCGGTTCAGGCTGCTGGCCTCGGGCCAGCGGGGCGCCCCGCAGCGCCAGCAGACGCTGACGGCGGTGATCGACTGGAGCTGGGAGCTGCTGACGGATGAGGAACGCCGGGTGCTGCGGCGGCTGGCCGTACACCGCGACGGCTGCACGATGGAGGCGGCCGAGGCGGTGTGCGGCGAGGACGGGCTCGACGTGCTCGACCTGCTGGCCAGACTGGTCGACCGCTCGCTCGTGGTGATGGCCGAAGGCCCGGCGGGCGTGCGCTACCGGCTGCTGGAGTCGGTGGCGGAGTACTGCCGGCGGAGGCTGGCCGAGGCGGGTGAGCTGGCTCCGGTACGGGATGCGCACCTGCGGTACTACCTGGAACTGGCCGTGGCGGCGGAGCCCGGACTGTACGGGCGCGAACAACGTGAGTGGCTGCTGCGGCTGGACGCCGAGGCCGCCAACCTGCGGGCGGCGCTCGGCGCGGCGGCCGGGCGGCCGGACGCGCTGACCATGGTGAACGCGCTGGCGTGGTACTGGTTCCTGCGCGGCAGGCTGGCGGAGGGCAGGCGGGAGCTGGAGGCCGCGCTTGCCGCGGCCGGGACGGACCCCGGCGGGGCGCCGGACGCGTCCGGCGGCGGCACGGGGACGGCCGGTGGCAGCGCGGACATCGCCGGTGACGGTGACCGCGACAGGGCCGATGACCGCGACAGGGCCGCGGCCTGGCACGCCGGGTTCGCGATGATGCTGGGCGAGGAGGTCGAGTGGGAGCCGGTGCTGGACCGGGTCCGAGACCCCGGGCAGCGGGCCAGGGCCGAGCTGTTCGTCGCCATGGCCGTACCCGACCTGCCGACCGCGCAGGAGCTGGTGGACCGGGCGCTGGTCACGTTCCGCGAGATCGGTGACCGGTGGGGCACCGCGGCCGCGCTGAGCAGGCGGGCCCGGGAGGCGTTCACCCGGCGGGACAACCAGGCGCTGGAACGCGACGCCGGGGAGAGCGCCCGGCTGTTCGCCTCCCTCGGTGACCGGTGGGGCCAGTTGCAGGCCACGGAGTGGCTGGCCGGGCTGGCGGAGGTGAGCGGCGACGGCGAGCGGGCCATGCGGCTGTTCGGCGAGGGCCTGCGCCTGGCCGAGGACCTGGGACTCTGGTCCGATGTGGCGCGGCACACGGGCTGGCTGGGATGGATCTCCATGCAGGCCGGTGCGTACGAGCGGGCCATGGAGTTCTGCGAGCGGGCCGGGAAGCTGGCCGCCTCCCAGGGATACCGGGAGGGCATGGTCATGGCCGAGATGGTCCTGGCCTTCTCCGCCCGCCGCGCGGGCCTGCTGGACCTGGCCGAAACGCACCTTCTCCACCTGCTGGACGGCGTGCCCAGGGGTCCGGAGGTCGAGCCCTCGCTGCACCTGCCGACCGTGCTCATCGAGCTCGGCTTCCTCACCGAGCTGCGCGGCGACCCGGCGGCGGCCCGGGAGCTGCACCTGGAGGCGCTGATCGCCGCCCAGCGCATCGGCGACCCCGGGACGGCGGCACTCGCTGTGGAAGGGGCGGCCTCCGCCGCGGCTGCCGCGGCCACGGCGTCCGCCGCGGCCTTCGCCGAGCGGGCGGCCCGGCTGCTCGGGCTGGCGGCCTCGTCCCGCGAGCTCATCCAGATACCCGCCGGCCCGTCGGAGCTCGACGACCTCGCGCGCGCCACGGCCCGAGCCCGCGACGTGCTCGGCGAGGAGGCGTTCACCGCCGCGTACGAGGAGGGGGCGAAGCTCAAGCTGGGCGACGCTCACGACCTGATCTGAAGCCGGCGGGCCTGTTCGACATGCTCGGCCAGGCGGTCGAAGAACTCCAGCCAGCCCGCCCTGGCCTGCTCGGCGTGCTCCTGATCGGTGTTCACCCCGAACTGGTGGAAGCGCATCTCCGTCGCGCCGTCCGCCTCCGCCAGGCTCAGCGTCACCACGGAGGCGGGCCCGTCACCGGGGCTGTCGGGGTCACCGGTCGTGAAGACCAGCCGCTCAGGCGCCGCGACCTCCCGGTATGTCCCGGTCAAGGTGACCTCGAACCCTTCCTCCCCCACCAGCGTGGCCCGCCATGCCCCGCCGGGCCGTACGTCCAGGACGATCCGCCCGACGGGCGTGGCCAGCATGCGGGGACCGAACCAGCGGGAGAAGCGCTCGGGCTCGGTCCACGCGGCGTACACCAGCTCGCGGGGCGCGTCGAAGGTTCGGTTGATCTCGTATTCGGCGGTCTGGGCCATCGTCGTGTCCTCTGCTTGCTCGGTTGCGATGGCTCCACAGTGCTCGACCGGCCTTAAGATCCCCTTCCTCCGCCCTTACGACCGGTCCGGCACACCGTGCCGACATCGAAAGCGCGCTCCGGTGACCGTGACCGGGGAGGATCCGTATGCGGATGGGCAGCCAACTACGTCGTGCAGATCCGCCCTGACTGGACCAAGGCGTCCGACGACGTCCAGATCTTCGCGCGGCTCGGCCTCGCGTACAGCGAACACGTGATGAACATGGTCGACATCGCGGAGGGATACAACGCGCTGCACGCCGACGACGCCGCCGAGATCTCCGAGCAGCTCCGCCGCTACAACATGCAGGCGCACTGCCTGAGCGGGGTAACCGCCAAAAGTCTGTGGCCCGCTCTCGGCTACTCGTCCAAGAACCTCAAGCGCCTGCTGGACCTGGCTGCGGCCAGCGGCGGCGTCAGGGGCAAGTCCGGCTGGATCGGCAAGGGTTCCAACCTGGCCTACTGGACCAAGCGGGGCTACTCCACCGGCGACCCCGAATCCTGCAACACCTGGACCGTCCCCTCCGGCAAAGTCTCCTGACCCCTCGCCCCGCTGCCACCCCTCCGCGGCGACGATCCCTCCCGGCCGGCGGGAACCGGGTTCGTCCTGGAGCGCCGTGAGGACCGCTCCAGGCGACACAGACCACGACGGTTCCCGTCTCCGGGTGGAGCCGCATGCGCAGGGGTTCAGGGTCATCTGGTCCATGGACGGAACGGCTCCGGTCACGTGAAGGACCGGTGACCTTCACCTCCGGCGGATCTGGGCGGTCTCAGATCTCCTTCGCGTAGTCGGCACGCGGCTGGACGACGCCGGGTCCGCCGGTGTGCGGTGTCGGCACGTAGCCCTCGGCAGGGGCCGGAAGCGCATCGACACAGGCGGGCGAGCAGGCGTTGACCAGGAGCGGCAGCACATCGGTGCCGACCGGCAGGGAGATCCAGACCTGGTGGAGCCCGGCTTCGGTGATCGGCCGGTCGCAGACACCGCATGCCCGGATCGCATCGGCGCCCCACACCTTGGGGTCGAGGCCGCTGACGTCGAGGTCATGGGTCGACGCCCTGCCCGGCTGGAGCGGAGGGAACGGCGGCCGGATCTTGACGTTGCCGTACAGCGAGCGGGTGCTGACCGTGCTGGCCCTCAACCGCCGGCATCGGGTCAGCTCGTACGGAAACCAGTGCAGGCGGTTCGAGGTGTAGGGGGTGAACTTCTGCAAGCTGGTCATCGCGCCGATCTCCGGTGGGATCCGCACCAGGTTGCTGCCGTAGAGCATCAGGTGCTTGACCTCGGTGAGCTTGGCGATGGTCGGCGGCAGGGTGATGATCTGACGTCGTTCGTCCGGACTGAGCTCGGCCAGCGGCCGGAACTCCTCCCGGCCGTCCGCCGCCGCTTCCTCCACCAGCTCAAGCAAGCGATGCCATGCGGCAGACGCCGTGTCCTGACGCTGGCCGTGGAAGCGCACCACATGCGGCGGACGGACCTTGTACTGGTCGAAACACCGGCAGATCTCTTTACTGGTCACACGTCCACTTTCGCCTACCACGTCGGCTCCTCAACTCCGCCGGGAGCGACGGCCCTCCCCGAAGGACGGCGGCGGAAGCCCGGGTCAGGCGTCCTTGTCCAGGTAGAGGCCGCGCTTGTTGATGTACTGAACGATGCCGTCGGGGACCAGGTACCAGATGGGCTCGCCCGCGGCGACCCGTTCCCGGCACTCCGAGGAAGAGATGGCCAGGGCCGGGATCTCCAGCAGGCTGACGCGGCCCGCCGGCAGGCCGGGGTCGTGCAGGTGGTGGCCGGGGCGGGTGGCGCCCACGAAGTGGGCGATGGTGAACAGCTCGTCCACGTCGCGCCAGCTCAGGATCTGGGAGAGGGCGTCGGCGCCGGTGATGAAGTACAGCTCCGTCTCCGGGCCGTAGAGTTCGGCGATGTCCCGCAGGGTGTCGATGGTGAAGGTCGGGCCCGGGCGGTCGATGTCCACCCGGCTCACCGAGAACCTCGGGTTGGACGCGGTCGCGATGACCGTCATCAGGTAGCGGTCCTCGGGCGCGGAGACCACCTGGTCGGCCTTCTGCCACGGCCGGCCGGTCGGCACGAAGACGACCTCGTCAAGATCGAAATGATGGGCGACCTCACTTGCGGCGACCAGGTGGCCATGATGGATCGGGTCAAAGGTTCCCCCCATGACGCCCAGACGACGCTTTCCCCGGCTGATCGGCGCGTTCATCATGGAACGGACCATACGCGCAAGCCGTACAGAGGTTTTAACCGCCCCCCGCGCGTGACAGGCGTCTCCGACGTAGCATGCCGGACATGACCACCACCCCGGATCGCAACCGCGTGCAGCTTCCCGGCATCAGTTCCCGTGCCTATGAACATCCCGCCGACCGGTCCGCGCTGGTCGCTCTCCGTTCGCTCAGCGGGTTCGACACGGTACTCAAGCAGATGTCCGGCCTGATCAGTGAGCGCCGTCTGCGCCTGATCCGTCTCGCTTCGTCGGTGCGCACGAGCGACACCCAGTTCCGTGCCCTGCACGACATGGGCCGTGACGCGGCCTACGTGCTCGATCTCCCCCGCATCCCGGAGATCTACGTCCAGCAGAACCCCATGGCCCAGGCCATGGCCATCGGCTTCGACGACCCGTTCATCGTCGTGAGCACCGGCCTGCTCGACCTGATGGACGAGGAGGAGCAGCGCTTCGTCATCGGTCACGAGACCGCCCACATCCTGTCCGGCCACGCGGTCTACCGCACCATGCTGGTCATCCTCACCAACCTGGCCCAGCGGGTGGCCTGGATCCCGCTGGGATACATCGGCCTGCGCGCGATCGTGGCGGGCCTGGAGGAGTGGCACCGCAAGTCCGAGCTCTCCGCCGACCGGGGCGGCCTCCTCGTCGGCCAGGACCCGGAGGCGGCCCTGCGCGCGCTGATGAAGCTCGCCGGCGGCTCGCGCCTGCACGAGATGAACATCGAGGCCTTCCTCGACCAGGCACGGGAGTACGACACGGCGGGCGACGTCCGCGACGGCCTGCTGAAGGTCCTCAACCTGCTGGGCACGACCCACCCGTTCGCCGTCTCCCGCGTCGCCGAGCTGGACAGGTGGCGCCGCAGCGGAGAGTACGAGACCATCCTCCGCGGCGAATACCCCCGCCGCGCCGACGACGCCAACGCCAAGGTCAGCGAGGAGGTCAAGGCCGCCGCCCGTTCCTACCGCGAGTCGTGGTCGCAGTCGCAGGACCCGTTCATCGGCGTGCTGCGCGACGTGGCCGAGGGCGCGGTCAACGCGGGCGAGCGCATCTTCAACCGTTTCGCCCGGCGCGATAACTAAGAGCGATTTCCTTCACCAGAAAGGTCTGAGAGTTCAGCTCTCGGACCTTTTTGCGTATTTATATGGATTGCTCTACTGTGCCGGGCCATGAGAATCCGTATGATCGCCGCCTTGACGGGGCTGGCCGGTCTCCTCCTGACGGGCACGGCCCACGCCTACCCGATCAAGGACGAAGCCCTGACGAAGAACGAGCTCTACTCCTCCGGCAAGCTCGCCGCGACCACCTGCGAGGAGCCCGCGGTCAAGGACGGCGACGCGGCCTCGGTGCGGAAGTACTGGACCGGGATCCAGTCCTGCCTGAACACCGCCTGGAAGACCCACCTCACCGAGGCGGGACTCCCGTTCAGCACGCCGGTCCTGAAGTTCGGGAAGATCCCGAAGAAGTTCTGCGACTACGACATCGACAAGGACAACTCGATGTCGTATTACTGCCCGGAGTCGAAGACCGTCTACGTGCAGATCGGCAAGGACTGGCTCGAGGACACGAACGACCTCTGGCTGTTCGACCTCGCGAGCGCGATGTACGGCTACCACGTTCAGAACCTCGTCGGCATCGACAAGGCATTCCAGGCGGCGCCGTACGCGAACAAGAACGAGATGAACGAGCAGATCCGGCGGCAGAGTCTCCAGGTCAACTGCCTCAGCGGCGTGTTCCTCCGAAGCGTCTGGCCCTCCCTGGGACGGACGGCCAAGGATTGGAAGCTGCTGGAGAGCGGTCTGAAGGACAGCGGCGACGCCAAGGGTGAGGCCCGCGTCTACGGCAAGGGCAGCAACATCGCCTACTGGACCAAGCGCGGCTACACCACCGGCGACCCCGCCTCCTGCAACACCTGGACCGCCTCCACCTCCAGGGTCGCCTGACGCCTCCTCCGGACCCGCCGGGTCACGTCCGCGTGATCAGAGGACCAGCGCGACGATCCGTACGGCCGCCGCGCACAGGGCGACGAACCCGCCGAGGACGGCCAGCGCCCGCAGCCCTTCCTTGCGCAGCTCGGGCAGGCCGGAGCCGACCCGTTCGACCTCACGGCCGATGATCCCACCGCAGACGACCCCGAACACGACGCCCGCGACGGCGACCGGGGCGGGTCGCTGCCACCAGTCCGGTGGCAGCGACCCGCCCAGCGTCAGCCAGAGCGCGATGGCCGCCAGCCCCGCCGCCGGCAGCCCCGGCCAGACCACGGCGGTCGCGAGCGCCCCCGCGAAGGTCACCGGAAAGCCCAGAACCCGCAGGGCCCCCCGGACCCGGGCGGACCTGCGCTTCCTGACCAGCCAGTGACCGGCCCACCCGGTGCGGGCCAGGACGGCGAACAGCCCGGTCACCGCGAAGGTCGCCGGCGGCCAGATCACCGAGGCCACGACGCAGGGCACCGCCAGCAACGCCAGCACGATCAGCGCCATGTTCCCCGCGGGCAACGGTCCCGCCGGGAGGGCGGGCGCGGCCTCGGCGGCCAGGGCGCTGTCCGCCTGCCGCCCCCGGGGAACCGCCCGTGCGGCTCTCGTCCCCGCACCGGAGGGATGCCGCGTCTCCTTCGCCTCGGCTCCCGCCGCCCGGCTCTCCGGCTTCGGCCTGTTCTCCGTCTTCGCCCCGGATTTCCGGCCTCCCGCCCGCTCCGGTCCCGTCTTCTCGCCCGCGGACCTGGCCGGCTTGGCCCCGGCGGGCTTGACGGCAACCGGCTTGACCGCGGCGGGCTTGGCACCGGTGGGCTTGGCACCGGTGGATTTGGCGCCCGCGGGCTTCGCCGGGGACGGCTCGGCGGGAGCCGGTTTCCTCGCGACCCTGGTGGCCGCCCTGGGGGGCGGCGGCTGCACGAGGGCGGCCCTGGCCAGGCGGGACAGCCGGGCGGCCAGAAGGGCCGCGGTGGGGCGCTTGGCGGCCTCCCGGTGGAGGGCGGCGCGCACCAGCGGCAGGAGCGCCGCCGGGACGCCCGCGAGGTCGGCCTGACCGTTCAGGACGGCATACATCTGCGCCTCGGCCGTCCCCCCGGCGAAGGTGGGACGGCCGGTGGCGGCGAAGGCCACGGTGGCGGCCCAGGCGTGCACGTCGGCCGGCTCGCCCACGGGCTCGTCCGCGAACAGCTCGGGGGCGGCGTAGCCGGGGGTGCCCAGGAAGGCGCCGGTCACGGTCAGGCGGGTGGCGTCCAGGACCTGGGCGATGCCGAAGTCGATCAGGACGGGCTCGCCGGACGTGCCGATGAGGACGTTGGCGGGCTTGAGGTCGCGGTGGACGACCCCGGCCGCGTGGATGACCGCCAGCGCCGACGCCAGTCCCTGGGCCAGGATGATCAGGTCGGCGCCCTTCAGCGGGCCGCCGCGCCGTACCCGCTCCAGGAGGGTGTCGCCCTCGATGTGCTCCATGACCAGGTAGGGACGCTCACAGGTGAGGTCGGCGTCGACGACCCGGGCGATGTAGGGGCTCTCGACCCGGCGCAGCGCGCGGACCTCGCGCTCCAGGCGGATGCGGGCCTCGGAGTCGGCGTCGATGGCCTCGTGGAGCATTTTGAGCGCGACGTTCTCCCCCCGGCGGGTGGTGGCGAGGTAGACCTCGCCCATACCGCCCTTGCCGAGGCGTTCCGCCAGCGTGTACGGACCGACGCGCCCGAGCCTGCCCACCCGCCCTCCACCCATAGGGGATCACACACTAGCGGGTGGATACGGCGAATCCCCGATGGCGCGCCGTACGCGCAGAGATCGACTACAGAGATCGGCTTGGGAAACAGAGCGGGCCGACCCGTGGAAGGACCGGCCCGCGGAAGGGCCCTAGCGCCGGCCCGCGAGCTCCCGATCCGGCAGGACCAGCAGGCTCTCCAGCTCCGCCACGGGCTCGTCCTCCAGGTCCGGGATCCCCTTACGCCTCCAGTTCACGTGTCCCCGGCTCTCCAGGAACAACATCAGCCGGTCGGCGCCGAACAGCACCACGGCGGCGGAGGACAACGCGATCACGATCTCCATGCGGGCCAGTCAATCCACACGCGCCGGACCCCGGGGGGACGACACGCGGTCACATACCCTGAGCGGCGAGACGCTTTACCAGATCATCGATGAACCTGCGGAGTACGAACCTGACCATCGGCCCCTGCCCGGGAAGGCGTCCGCGGAAGCGGGATCTCCAGCGGATCGTGGTCCCGCCCCCGGGGATCGGCTCCAGTGTGACGTCGGCCCGGTAGTCCCGGACCGGGACGCCCTCCAGCAGTTCGTAGGCGAAGTGCCGGGAGGCGGGGTCGAAGACGACCACCCGCTCCCGGGTGATCTTGCGCCCGCGCCGGAGGAGCCGGACCGCCCCGACGCCGTCACGCTCGGGGGCGCCGGGACGCTCCAGCTCCGCCGCGTCGAAGGCGGCCCACCGGGGCCAGGTGGAGACGTCCGTCAGGACCGCCCAGAGACGGTCGGGCGAGGCGGGCGAGTCGTGCGTGATATCGATGCGCTGTTCGGCCATGCCCCACTGATATCCCGCCCGCCTTGTGTCCCGCTTGCCGCGGGCTGCACCCCCTACTTGCCGCAGGCCTCGCCCTCGCAGGAGGCGATGACGGTGCCCGTCGAGGTGCGCAGGTGGCCCTCGCCGGTGTAGACCCACTTGGTGGAGGTCAGCTCCGGCAGGCCCATCGGGCCGCGTGCGTGCAGCTTCTGGGTGGAGATGCCGATCTCCGCGCCGAAGCCGAACTCGCCGCCGTCGGTGAAGCGGGTGGAGGCATTGACCGCCACGGCCGCGGAGTCGACCAGCGCCACGAACCTGCGGGAGGCGGTGACCGACCGGGTGACGATCGCGTCGGTGTGGGAGGAGCCGTACTTCCTGATGTGGGCGACCGCGTCCTCCAGGGAGTCGACCACGGCGGCGGCGATGTCCAGGGAGAGGTACTCGGTGCCGAAATCCTCCTCGGTCGCCGGGACCACGGCGTCGCCGTAGGCGGCGATCCGCTCGTCGCCGTGCACCGTCACGCCCGCCTCGGCCAGCGCGGCCAGCGCGCGCGGCACGAAGGCGTCGGCGACGGCGGTGTGCACCAGGAGGCTCTCGGCCGCGTTGCAGACCGAGGGCCGCTGCGCCTTGGCGTTGAGCAGGATCTCCAGCGCCAGGTCGAGGTCGGCCTCGGCGTCGACGTAGACGTGGCAGTTGCCCACGCCGGTCTCGATGACCGGGACCGTGGACTCCTCCACCACCGAGTTGATCAGCGAGGCGCCGCCGCGCGGGATCAGCACGTCGACCAGGCCGCGGGCCTTCATCAGCGTCTTGACCGACTCGCGCGTCTGCCCGGGCACGAGCTGTACGGCTCCCGCCGGCACCTCGGTGCCCGCCAGCGCCTCCTGCATGATCTTCACCAGCGCCGTGTTGGAGGAGTAGGCGCTGGAGGAGCCGCGCAGCAGGGTGGCGTTGCCGCTCTTGAGGCAGAGCGCGGCGGCGTCGACCGTGACGTTGGGGCGGCCCTCGTAGATGATGCCGATCACGCCGAGCGGCACCCGGAGCTGACGCAGCTCCAGCCCGTTGGGCAGGGTGTTGCCCCGGATCACCTCGCCGACCGGGTCGGGCAGGTCGGCGATCTGGCGGACGGCGTCGGCGATGGCCTCGATCCGCCCGACGTCCAGGGTGAGCCGGTCGATCATGTACTCGGAGGTGCCGTTCTCCCGGGCCCTGGCCACATCGACGGCGTTGGCCTCGATGATCTCGGCGGACCTGGCCACCAGCGCGTCGGCGATCGCCCGGAGCGCGGTGTCCTTCGGCGCCCGCGGCAGCGGGGCCAGCTCGGCGGCGGCCTCCTTAGCCGCCAGGGCTACCTTCAGGAAATCGGGCTCGGAAATCTCAGAAGTCGGTATGAGATTTCCCGGCGAAACGGCCATTTCGTGCTCCATGGGCGGGAACTAGTGGGTGGGCTCCAGTATGACGATGTCGTCACGGTGGATGAGTTCGCGTTCGTATTCCGGACCGAGGCTGCTGGCCAGCTCCCGGGTGGAGCGGCCGAGCAGGCCCGGGATCTCCGCGGCGTCGAAGTTGACCAGCCCGCGGGCGACCACGTGGCCGTGCGGCCCGCACAGGTCCACCGGGTCCCCGGCGGCGAAGTCGCCCTCCACCGCGGTGACCCCGGCCGGCAGCAGCGACTTGCGGCGGGCCACGACGGCCTCGACCGCCCCGCCGTCCAGGTGCAGGCGGCCGCGGCCGGTGGTGGCGTGGGCCAGCCAGAGCAGCCGGGTGCCGGGGTGGCGGCCGCCCGGGTGGAAGTAGGTGCCGACGTCGGCGCCCGCGATGGCCTGGGCGGCGTGCGCGGCGGCGGTGAGCACGACCGGCACGCCCGCGCCGGTGGCGATCCTGGCCGCCTGCACCTTGGTGACCATCCCGCCGGTGCCGACCGCGCCGCCCTTGCCCAGCTCGACCCCGACGAGGTCCTCGGGGCCGCGGACGTCGCCGAGCCGGCGCGCGCCGGGGCGGCGGGGGTCGCCGTCGTAGAGGGCGTCCACGTCGGACAGCAGCACCAGGGCGTCGGCGCGGATCAGGTGGGCGACCAGCGCGGCGAGCCGGTCGTTGTCGCCGAAGCGGATCTCGTCGGTGGCCACCGTGTCGTTCTCGTTGACCACCGGGACGATGCCCAGCTCCAGCAGGCGGTTGAGGGTGCGCTGGGCGTTGACGTGGTGCGCGCGGCGCATCATGTCGTCGGCGGTGAGCAGCACCTGGCCGACGCGCAGGCCGTACCGGGCGAAGGAGGAGGTGTAGCGGGCGACCAGCACGCCCTGGCCGACGGAGGCGGCGGCCTGCTGGGTGGCGAGGTCGCGGGGGCGGGCGGACAGGCCCAGCGGTCCGAGCCCGGCCGCGATGGCGCCGGAGGAGACCAGCACGATCTGCGTGCCGGTCTTCCGCCGGGCGGCCAGCACGTCGACCAGGGCGTCCACCCGGTCGACGTCGATCATCCCCTGCGGTGTGGTCAGCGAGGACGAACCGACCTTCACGACGAGGCGTGAGGCCGTGCCGATCCGGTCACGGGCGGAGGTCGCCGGGGTCACAGGGACGCACCTTTCACGGGGGCCTGGATGAAGTCTCGGGAGACGATGGGCGGGGGCGGGCTATCCGAGCCGGTTGTCCGTGCCGCGCGGGCCCTGGTGAACGGCCTCGGCGTTGAGGGTGGGCTGCCAGTCGAAGACGTAGCCGCCCTCCATCGAACCGATGATCACCTCGGCGCCGGCCGTGGCACCGGCCTTGGTGAGCTCCTCCTCCACGCCGAGGCGCTCCAGCCGGTCGGCGAGGTAGCCGACGGCCTCGTCGTTGGTGAAGTCGGTCTGGCGGATCCACCGCTCCGGCTTGACGCCGGTGACCTGGAAGGTGTTCTCGCCGACCTTCCGTACGGTGAACCCGGCGTCGCCGAGCTGCCGCGGTTTGATCACCAGGCGGGTGGGCTCGGGGGCGGGGGCGGCGGCGCGGGCCGCGGCGACCATCTCGCCCATGGCGTAGGTCAGCTCCTTGAGGCCCTCGTGGGTGGCCGCGGAGATCTGGAAGACCCGCAGGCCCCGTTCCTCCAGCATGGGCCGGACGATGTCGGCCAGCTCGCGGGCGTCGGGCACGTCCGCCTTGTTGAGCACCGCCAGCCTCGGCCGGTCCTCCAGCCTGCCGTACGCCGCCAGCTCGGCCTCGATCGCCTCGTAGTCGCTGATCGGGTCGCGGCCCGGCTCCATGGTGGCGCAGTCGATCACATGCACGAGCGTGTTGCACCGCTCGACGTGGCGCAGGAACTCGTGGCCGAGACCCTTGCCCTCGGACGCGCCGGGGATCAGACCGGGCACGTCGGCCACGGTGAAGACCGTGTCGCCCGCGGTGACCACGCCGAGGTTGGGCACCAGGGTGGTGAACGGGTAGTCGGCGATCTTCGGCCGGGCGGCGCTGAGCGCCGCGATGAGGGAGGACTTGCCCGCGCTCGGGAAGCCGACCAGCGCCACGTCCGCGACGCTCTTCATCTCCAGCATCACGTCGAGCGCGTCGCCGGGCTCGCCGAGCAGCGCGAAGCCGGGGGCCTTGCGCTTGGCGGAGGCCAGGGCCGCGTTGCCGAGCCCCCCGTGGCCGCCCTCGGCGATGACGTAGCGGGTGCCGGCGCCGATCAGGTCGACGATGACCTCGCCGGTGGCGGCGTCCTTGACCACGGTGCCGTCGGGGACGGGCAGGATGACGTCCTCGCCGTTGGCCCCGTCGCGGTTGGAGCCGGAGCCCTGCTTGCCGTTGTCGGCCTTGCGGTGCGGGCGGCGGTGGTAGTCCAGCAGGGTCGCGGTGTTCGGGTCGACCTCCAGGATCACGTCACCGCCGCGGCCGCCGTTGCCCCCGTCGGGCCCGCCCAGCGGCTTGAACTTCTCCCGATGCACAGAGGCGCAGCCATGTCCCCCGTCACCGGCCTTGATGTGCAGGATCACCTGATCCACAAAGTCCGGCATGTCTGCTTTCCTCCCCCATCTACGAGACCCCCCGCATCACCGCGGAGGTTCCCGCCCATCGCGGAATCACGGAGATTCCCGCTCATCGCGGGACCCGCCCGCGCGGGCGTCCCGCCTGTGTCCGGGGGCTCCGCCGTACGGTGGAACCCCCGCGTTTCCCGACCTTGCGCTCGAACCCGAACAGGGAACCCGGCGAGGGAACCCGGCGCTCGAACGCGAACAGGGGCGGACCGCTGAATGCGATCCACCCCTGTCGTCAACGTCTTCCGGCGCGGATCTACTCCGCGACCGGGACGATGCTCACCGCGCGGCGACCGCGCTTGGTGCCGAACTGCACGTGACCGGCGGTCAGCGCGAACAGGGTGTCGTCACCGCCACGGCCGACGTTGTCGCCGGGGTGGAAGTGGGTGCCACGCTGACGAACGATGATCTCACCGGCGTTGACCAGCTGGCCGCCGAAGCGCTTCACACCGAGCCGCTGGGCGTTGGAGTCACGGCCGTTCCGAGTGGACGACGCGCCCTTCTTGTGTGCCATCTCGCAAAACTCCCGAAACTCAGGCCTGGTTGATGCCGGTGATCTTCACCTGGGTGTACCGCTGGCGGTGACCCTGGCGCTTCTTGTAACCGGTCTTGTTCTTGTACTTCAGAATGCGGATCTTCGGACCCTTGGTCTCGCCGAGGATCTCGGCGGCAACCGTGAACCGGCCCGCCTCGGTGGTCACGTCGCCGTCGTTGACGACGAGCACCGTCGGCAGCGTAACCGTGGAACCGACCTCGCCGGCGACCTTGTCCACCTCGAGGACGTCACCGACGGAGACCTTCTGCTGCCTGCCGCCGCAACGAACGATCGCGTACACCGCGGAACCCTTCTTCTGACTACATGCTCGCTGGATGCTGCGCCCCGCATCCGGCTATGGTCACTGGTTTGACCGACGAACCGGGTAGGCGCGCGAACAGGGCGCGCCACGAGCGCACCGATTCACTAGGGTACCGGACGTCGGTGTCCTGGTCGAACCGGGCGGAACGTCGGGGGTGCCGGCGCAGCCGAAGCGCGCCGGCGATCGCCGGACCGGCTGGGATCCGTCCCGCAGGGCTCTCGCCCGCCGCGGGACGGACGCCTAGTCGGCCGGCTTGGCCTTGCGGGAGCGTCGCCGCCCCCGGCCGGAGGCCTGTGAGACCTGGGAGTCGTCCGCCTGACCGTCGTCAAGCGCATCGGTCACGGTATCACGTCCGGACGGGTCCCCGGCGGCGACGGCGGCCGACTCCTTGCCGGTCTTCTCCGCGACGGCCTTCTCGATGGCCATCTTCGCCTGGGTGCCGCGCGGCTCCGGCTTGCCCTCGACCGGCTCGGCCGAGATGTGCAGGCCGCGGCCGTTGCAGCACTCGCAGACGGTGGAGAAGGCCTCCAGCAGGCCCTGTCCGACCCGCTTGCGGGTCATCTGGACCAGGCCCAGGGAGGTGACCTCGGCGACCTGGTGCTTGGTACGGTCCCGGGCCAGGCACTCCAGCAGCCGCCGCAGCACCAGGTCCCGGTTGCTCTCCAGCACCATGTCGATGAAGTCGATGACGATGATGCCGCCGATGTCCCGCAGCCGGAGCTGGCGGACGATCTCCTCGGCCGCCTCCAGGTTGTTGCGGGTGACGGTCTCCTCCAGGTTCCCGCCCTGCCCGGTGAACTTGCCGGTGTTGACGTCGACGACGGTCATCGCCTCGGTCCGGTCGATCACCAGGGAGCCGCCGCTCGGGAGCCAGACCTTGCGCTCCATCGCCTTGGCGATCTGCTCGTCGATCCGGTAGGCGGCGAAGACGTCGCCGTCCTCGTCCCAGCGGGTCAGCCGGTCGGCCAGGTGCGGAGCCACGTAGCGGACGTACTCGTCCACGGTGGTCCACACCTCGTCGCCCTGGACGACCAGCGAGGTGAAGTCCTCGTTGAACACGTCGCGGACCACCCGGACGGTCAGGTCCGGCTCGGAGGAGAGCAGCTCGGGGGCGCTGGCCGTCTTGGCCTTGCGCTGGATGTTCTCCCACTGGGCCGAGAGCCTGGCCACGTCGCGGGCGAGCTCGTCCTCCGAGGCGCCCTCGGCCGCGGTACGGACGATCACACCGGCGTTCTCGGGCATGACCTTCTTCAGAATGCTCTTCAGGCGGGTGCGCTCCTTGTCCGGGAGCTTGCGGCTGATCCCGGTCATCGAGCCGTCCGGCACGTAGACCAGGTAGCGGCCGGGGAGACTGACCTGCGAGGTCAGCCGGGCGCCCTTGTGGCCCATCGGGTCCTTGGTGACCTGGACCAGGACGGACTGCCCCGACTTCAGCGCCGCCTCGATCCGCTTGGGCTGGCCCTCCATCCCGGCGGTGTCGAAGTTGACCTCGCCGGCGTACAGCACCGCGTTGCGGCCCTTGCCGATGTCGACGAACGCCGCCTCCATGCTCGGCAGGACGTTCTGCACCTTGCCGAGGTAGACGTTGCCCACGTAGGACTGGCTGGCCTCGCGGTCGACGTAGTGCTCGACGAGGACGTCGTCCTCCAGCACCGCGATCTGGGTGCGGCCTCCGGTCCGGCGGACCACCATCACCCGCTCCACGGACTCCCGGCGGGCCAGGAACTCCGACTCGGTGATGATCGGCGGACGCCTCCGGCCGAGCTCGCGGCCCTCCCGGCGGCGCTGCTTCTTCGCCTCCAGGCGGGTCGAGCCGCGCACGCTCTGCACCTCGTCCATGGAGGTGCTGCGTCCCGCACGGGGGGCGCGGATGCGCACCACGGTGTTCGGCGGGTCGTCCGGCGTCTCGCCGACCTCGTCGGAGCTGCGGCGGCGACGGCGGCGACGGCGGCGCGAGGTGCCCTCCTCGGCGGCGCCCTCCTCCTCGGCCTCGGGAGTCTCCTCCTCCGCCTCCTCGGCGGCGCCCTCCTCCTCGGTCTCCTCCAGGTCGCGCACCTTGCCCCGGCCGCGACCGCCCCTGCGGCGGCGACGGCGGCGCGAGCCGCCGTCCTCGCCCTCGGCCTCGTCGGTCTCGTCGTCCTCGGGCTCCTCGGCGGTCTCGATCTCCTCCGCCTCGGCCTCCTCCTCCACCGGAGGCTGCGCCGGGACGGGACGGGCCACGACCGGCTCGGCCCGGTGCGGGTCGGGGGCCTGGAACAGCGGCTGGAACACCGCCGCGGGCGCCTGGAACGTCACCGAGGGCACCTCGGCGCGTTCCTGGGCGGCCAGTCCGAACGGGTCGGCGAACAGTCCCCGGCGCTCCTCGACGATCTCCTCGCCGGCCGGTTCGTCGTCCAGCGGCTCGTCGGCGGGCATCGCCAGCAGCAGGGACGCCGCGACCTCCTCCGCCTCGGCGGTGGTCAGGTCCAGCGGCGGCTCCATCTCGACGGCCGTGGCCGGTGCAGGCTCGGGGGTCTCCTCCTGGGCGGCCTTCCTGCGCGAGCGGGTCCGTTTGGCGGGCTTCGCCGTCTCCGCGACGGGCTCCGCAGCGGAAGCGGCCGGCTCCGCGGCGGGCACGGCGGGCACGGTGGACTCCGCGGGCTCCTCGGCCGGAGCCTCCGCCGGGGCCGGCTCGGGGGCCTCCCCGGAGGCGGGCTCCGCCTTCTTCGCACGGCTGCGCCGGGTGCCGGCGGTCGTCTTGGCGGCGGCCTCCGCCGGAGCGGCCTCCCCGGAAGCGCCCTCCGCGGAAGCGCTCTCCCCGGCGGTCGTCCTGGCGGCCGCCCTGCGGCGGGTGGCACGCTTGGGCGGCGCCTGCTCACCGGCAGGCGGTGTCTCCCCACCGGCCGCGGGCGCGTCGGCCTGAGCCTGTACGGCCTGCGTCACCGGCGCGGCGACCGCTTCCGGCTGTGCGGCCTGCGCGGTCGCCGGGGCGGGAGCCGGCGCGGGCTCCGGGTCCTCCGGCGGGGGCCCGGCGGGCCGGCTGGCGGCACGCCGCCGGCGCGCGGGCTGAACTGGCTGTTCCGTTATGTCCCCAGCAGGGCCGTTGGCCCCGACGTTGGGCTCGTTGTCGAGCATGCGGGCGCTCTCCCGTCAGCTCCCGGGCGCGTCTCCGCGCCGCGCGGGAGCTCTCGTCTCTCGCTGTCCACCGGGCCGGGGCCCGGCGCAAGTCCTATAGGTCGCCGACGACGTACTCGCTCACCGGTCCCGTTTCGCCGCCGCGCGTCATGTCGCGGTCCAGGTCGAGCGGGTCGGCGGGCGCACCGGTTCGCGGGTCCAGCGGCCCCTGCGCCAGCCTGGTCACCTCGGGTGGTGACGGCGGCGCGAAGTCGGCCACGAGACGCAATCCAGTGAGAACGTCGTCGGGTCGGACGGCAGGAACTGCGTGCCGTACAACCATGCGAAGTATGACACATGACTGACTGGACGCCTGACCTGCTGTTGTCTCGCTCCCTTCGGGCATGTGGAGGCTCAGCACCGCTTCCCGCGCGTCGAAGCGGCGCATCCCCTTCTTCGTCAGGCGCTCCACCTCGATGCGGTCGGCCGCGGTGAACTGCTCGATCGCCGTCCTGGCCAGGACGGGATCGGCCCCGGGCAGCCGTACCTGCCACACCGAGCACTCCAGCCGGTCGGCCAGGCTCCCGGATCCCGCCTCGACGACGTCGAGCACGTCGAGGCCGGGCGGGAGCGAGGCGTCCAGAGCGGCGCGGAGCCGGTCGGGATCGCACTGCCTCGTCACGCTGATCTCGAGGTACTCGGCCTCGCTGGCGACTCCGGTCGGAGCGGCCGATCCCACGTAGGAGATTCTCGGGTGCGGCGAGAAGCCCGCGCTGAAGGCCACGGGGACATCCGCACGCCGTACCGCGCGTTCGACGGCCCGGGAGATGTCACGGTGGCTGGTGAAGCGCAGGCGTCCACGCTTGGCGTAGCGCACGCGCAGGCGCTGTGCCACGGGCGCGGGCGCGGGCCCATCGGGAGCGGGTTTCAGAGTGGTGTCTTCCTTCCCAAATCATGACCGTCACCTTTCGGATATGCCGTGCCTGAACACGGCGTATCCGTGACAACGGCCGGTGTCGAAAGCTTCTTCCCCCGGCCGGGCGTACCTGACGCCGGTCTTCGCCGGAGAATCCTCCCGGAGGCCGCGCCGTCCTCCGGCAGGAGGCGGCGCGACCGCCCGGGCGCTACACCACGGTGAGCGGCAGGAGCTTCTTGCCGGTCGGGCCGATCTGGATCTCGGTGCCCATGGTCGGGCACACGCCGCAGTCGTAGCACGGGGTCCAGCGGCAGTCCTCGACCTCCACGTCGTTGATCGCGTCCTGCCAGTCCTGCCAGAGCCACTCGCGGTCGAGCCCGGCGTCGAGGTGGTCCCAGGGCAGGACCTCGTTCTCCTCGCGCTCGCGTGTGGTGTACCAGTCGACGTCGACGCCCGCCTTGGCCGCGGCGTCCATCCAGCGCTGGTAGGAGAAGTGCTCGCTCCAGCCGTCGAACCGGCCGCCGTCCTCCCACACCGCGCGGATGACCCCGCCCACCCGGCGGTCGCCCCGCGACAGCAGGCCCTCCACGATCGAGGGCTTGCCGTCGTGGTAGCGCATGCCGATGGCCCGGCCGTACTCCTTGTCGCCGCGCAGGGCGTCCTTGAGCGCCTTGAGCCTGCGGTCCACCGTCTCGTGGTCGGCCTGGGCCGCCCACTGGAACGGCGTGTGCGGCTTGGGCACGAACCCGCCGATGGAGACCGTGCAGCGGATGTCGCGGGACCCGGTGGCCTCCCGGCCCGCCTTGATGACCTTCCTGGCCAGGTCGGCGATGCCCAGGACGTCGGCGTCCTCCTCGGTCGGCAGCCCGCACATGAAGTAGAGCTTCACCTGCCGCCAGCCCTGGGTGTAGGCCGTGGTGACGGTCCGGATGAGGTCCTCCTCGGTGACCATCTTGTTGATCACCTTGCGCATGCGCTCGGAGCCGCCCTCCGGGGCGAAGGTCAGGCCGGATCGGCGGCCGTTGCGGGAGAACTCGTTGGCCAGGTCGATGTTGAAGGCGTCGACCCGGGTCGAGGGCAGCGAGAGCGAGGTGTTGGTGCCCTCGTAGCGGTCGGCCAGGCCCTTGGCGATGTCACCGATCTCGGAGTGGTCGGCGCTGGACAACGAGAGGAGCCCCACCTCGTTGAAGCCGGACGCCTTGACGCCCGCCTCGACCATGTCGCCGATCGTGGTGATCGACCGCTCCCGCACCGGACGGGTGATCATCCCCGCCTGGCAGAAGCGGCAGCCGCGGGTGCAGCCGCGGAAGATCTCCACGCTGAACCGTTCGTGCACGGTCTCGGCCAGCGGGACCAGCGGCTTCTTCGGGTAGGGCCACTCGTCCAGGTCCATGACGGTGTGCTTGTGCACCCGCCACGGCACGCCCGGCCGGTTCGGCGCGACGCGCCGGATCCGGCCGTCGGGGTGGTAGTCGACGTCGTAGAACTTCGGGACGTATACCCCGCCCGACTCGGCCAGCCGCATCAGCAGCTCGTCGCGCCCGCCGGGCGAGCCCTCGGCCTTCCACTCGCGGACGACCTCGGTGATCGCGATGGCGATCTGCTCCCCGTCGCCCAGCACCGCGGCGTCGAGGAAGTCGGCGATGGGCTCGGGGTTGAAGGCCGCGTGGCCGCCCGCGAGCACGATCGGGTCGTCGTCACCGCGGTCGGCCGCCACCAGCGGGATGCCCGCCAGATCGAGCGCGGTCAGCATGTTGGTGTAGCCCAGCTCGGTGGAGAAGGAGACGCCGAACACGTCGAACGCCCGCACCGGCCGGTGCGCGTCGACCGTGAACTGCGGGACGCCCTCGGCGCGCATGAGCGCCTCCAGGTCGGGCCAGACCGCGTAGGTTCGCTCGGCCAGCGTCTCCGGCATCTCGTTGAGGATCTCGTAGAGGATCTGGACGCCCTGGTTGGGCAGTCCCACCTCGTAGGCGTCGGGGTACATCAGAGCCCAGCGGACCGTGGCCTCGTCCCAGTCCTTGACGGTCGAGTTGAGCTCACCCCCGACATACTGGATCGGCTTCTGCACCCTGGGGAGCAGGGCCTCCAGGCGGGGAAACAGGGACTCGACAGGCATGGAACCCAGGGTATCCCGTCAGAACGGGTGCCACGGGCGGTCGTCGCCCGCTCGCAGGGAGTCAAGCCGGTGCCTCAGCTCACCCGCGGCGACGGGGTCGCGGTGGGCGTTGCGCAGTACGGCGGTGAGAGTCTGCAGTTCACGCATGTCACGCATCACCGGGTAGCCCGCCCAGGTGGTCAGGTCGTGGCCGTAGGCCCGGCTGAACCCGGCGCGCTGGCTCCCGGTCAGCCCGAACCGCACCCCCTGCAGGGTGGGGATGAGATCGGTCTCCCGCGGCCCGGCGCACACCGAGTCCCAGTCGCACAGCAGCAGCCCGCCCCGGGTGCGGATCAGGTTGCCGCGGTGCGCGTCGCCGTGGATGAGCCCGTACGGCAGGGCGAAGCGCACCCGCTCGTAGTAGGTCTCGGCCAGTTCCCCGCAGCGCCGCGACAGCCAGGCCCGGTCGTCGTCGCCGAGCAGGCGCGCGGCCTCGATCGCCCGGAGCACCGGCCCGAAGGGGTCGTGGGTCGGCAGCTCGAACGGGACCGGCGGCATCTCGTGCAGCAGCCGCAGCATCGCCCCCAGCTCCGCCGGCTCCGGCGGCGGTCCGGCGTGCTCCTCGTGGTGCCAGAAGGTCACCAGGAACCCCTCGGCGGCGACCGGCTGCCGGACCTCCAGCGGCCGGACCGTGGGGAAACCCTGCTCGGCGAGCCAGCGGGTGACCCGGACGGAGGTCGCCAGCCGGTCGTACTTGCCCGGAGTCGCCTGCGCCAGCCGTACCACCACGCCCTCGGCGGGCAGGCGGTAGACGGCGTTGGCGAAGTCGCGCAGCAGCGTGGCCCCCGCGGCGTCCAGCCCGGCCTGCCCGCAGGCCAGGCGGAGCGCCGCGGCGCCCGCCTGGCCGAGGAGTTCCCCCTCGGCGGCGATCGTCATGTCATCGGCTCCTCTCGGGGGTCGTGTGCTCGAAAGATCGCGTTCCGGGCCCGCTGCGGCAGGCCGACGGCGCAGAAACCCTCGATCTGCCGCGTGATCCGCTCCCCGCCCCGCTGGGCGGAGACCAGCGCGCGGCCGGTGTTCAACGTGGTGCCCAGGCTGCTGATGCGCTTGTCGGGCGGGAGCGCGAGGATCGGCGCCATCGCGTCCTCCGCGCCGTCGGTGTCGCCCTCCATCAGGTGTGCGACGACCAGGTGGGCGCTGGCCATGGACTCGCAGCCGTAGGAGCGGTTCTCCGGCTCCCCCACCGCGTAGAGGGACAACGACTCCCGGGCCGCCTCGATCGCCGGCTCCGGCTCACCCAGGTGCAGGTGGGTGACCGCCGCGTAGTAGCGCTCCTTGGCCGGGCGGAAGGCGAACTCCCCGGCGATCTCGTCGTGCAGCTCGTCGGCGCCGGCCGACCGCACGTCCGCCGCCTGGACGAGCGCCTCGCCGGCCTCCCGGTTGCGGCCCATCATCGCGTAGGACCGGGCCCTCAGCATGTGCAGCCGGGTCGCGCCCGAGCCCGCGTGCAGGTGGGTCAGGCCCTCCTCGGCGTAGCGCGCCGCGTCCCCGTAGCGCCGGTCCCACAGCGCCACCGAGGACTGCATGCCGCGCGCCCAGCCCATCAGCACCGCGTGCCCGGCCACCTTGCCGTAGGTCCACGCCGCCCGGGCGAGGGTGTCGGCGGGGATGCGGCGGTCCATGTCCATGCTGACGTTGGCCATCAGCCCGCACAGCGTGCCGGTGAGGAAGTACAGTTCCCGGGCCTGGCCGGGGTGGATGCGCTTGTCCAGTGCCCGGCGGGTGCGTTCCTGCAGTTCCCGCATCTCCACGAACAGGGGCAGCGGGGGCTCGGAGACGTAGCGTTTGGCGATCCAGATCACCTGGGTGCGCAGCCGCTCCAGCGCGCCGGAGCCCAGTTCGCTGGCCTCGGCCTGCTCGGCGTGGCTGCCCGCCTCGTCGGCGGCGGTGGCGATCAGGTCGAGTGCGGGCGGCGCGGTGCGCAGCCCTTCGGGCGTGTAGTCGTGCGCGAAGCCGAGCTGGACCGGCCCGGTCTCGAACAGGCGGCACAGCAGGTCGGTGTAGTCGCGGTCGGGCCGCGCCCCCGCCTCCCACTCCCGCCAGGAGCGCTCGCTGAGCCCGCGCCGCTTGACGCCCTGCCGGTCGCACATGGCGTGGAAGCGCTCGATGGCCTCCTCCACCGTCCAGCCGTGCGCCAGCCGCCAGCACTTGAACCTGGTCTGCTGCGGCGCGCAGGCGTGGATCTCGTCCACCATCCGCTGGATGACGGCCGCGGACGGCAGACCGGACAGCTCGGCCAGCGTCCGGTTGCGGATGATGGTCGCGTAGGCCAGCGTGGCGCGGTCACCGCCACGTGAACTGTGGGTCATCGGCTCTCCCGGCCGTGTCTGCGAGCGGTCACCACGACACTAATGTCCCGGCAGGCGCCGGGTGGACTGAGAGGCTTCCTCCGCCACGGGAGTGCGCTCCTCTCACGGGGCCGCCTCCGCCGTCCCGTCACGGGGCGGTACGGCCCGGCGGAAGGGGACGACCGTCCCGCCGGCGCGGAGCTGGGCCTGGAAGAGCTGGCCGCACAGGCGGCTCGGGCTCTCGGCGAAGAAGACCTCCGGCGGGCTGCCCGCCGACACCGCGACCCACCTGCCCTTGCTGAACACGATCCGGTAGTCGGGGAACGCGGTGCGCAACAACTCCAGCGCGCGCTTCCGCTCGGCGAGCTCCGATGTCACGGCCCCTCCGTCATCGCGAGTTCCGTCGTCGTTCCCAGAATGTTCGCTTGACGGTGGAAACGCCAGTGAGAGCCGGGGGCCGCGTACATGCGGACGGCTCTCATGTCGGTCGCCGGGCCGGTGACCGGTCGTCGGGCCGGTGACGGGTCAGTGCCACTGCTCACGCATGTGGATCGCCTGGAGCACCCCGACGGCGATCATATTGGCGAAGGTCGCGGTGCCGCCATAGGAGACGAACGGGAGCGGGAGGCCGGTGATCGGCATGACCCCGATCGTCATGCCGACGTTGATGAGGGTCTGGAAGCCCAGCCAGCAGACGATCGCCCCGGCCACCAGCGTGCCGAACCGGTCCTCGCACAACCGCGCGATGCGCAGGCCCCGCAGCAGCACCACCCCGAGCAGGACCACCACGGTCACCGCCCCCAGGAAGCCGAACTCCTCGCCCGCGACGGTGAAGACGAAGTCGGTGTGCTGCTCCGGCACGAACCGGCCCAGGGTCTGGCCGCCTCCGAACAGGCCCTTGCCGAACAGTTCCCCCGAACCGACGGCGTTCAGCGCCTGCGTGCTGTTGTAGCCGACCCCCCTGGGGTCGGTGGCCGGGTTGACGAACGCGGTGAACCGGGCGACCTGGTACGGCTCCAGCACGTCGAGGAACCACACCGCGGTCCCGCCGGCGGCCACGGCGACGGCCAGAGCCGCGATCCAGCGTTTGCGGAGCCCGCTGAGGATGAGCGTCCCCGCCGTGATCACGCCGAGGACCATGGTGGTGCCGAAGTCGGGCTGGAGCATCACCAGGCCCATCAGGATCGCGGCCGCCACCAGAGCGATCATCACGTCCAGCCCGCGGGGCCGGTCGTCGCCCTCGGCAGGCTGGGCCAGCAGCATGGCCAGGATGAGCACCAGGGCGAGCTTGGCGAACTCCGACGGCTGCAGGGCGAACCCGCCGCCCAGCATGATCCACGAGTGGGCGCCGTTGACCTCCGAGCCGACCGGGGTGATCACCAGGATCAGCCCGAGCGCGGCGGCGGCGTACACCAGCGGGGTGTAGGCCCGCAGCAGCCGGTGGTCCACCGTCGCCGCCGCGACGGCCAGGGCGGTCCCGATGCCGAGGTTGAGCAGGTGCTTCTTGAGCATGCTCGTGCCGTCCGCGGTCCAGGTCCTGGTGGACGACCAGATCAGCAGCGTGCCGATCAGGGCGAGGCCCGCCACCGCGACGATGAGCAGCCCGTCGGCCTTCCACACCGGCGAGCGCACGCCCGCCGGTCTGCGGGCGAAGGGCCTGCCCCGCGTCCCGACCAACCCGTTCACCGCACCCTCCCCCGCTCCGGCACGATCTTCTTGGCGACCGTGCCGTCCGGCAGGATCACCGGAGGCCTGGACGCGGGCACCCCGCCCGGCAATGCCGCCGGAGCCGGCTTCTCCCCCTTGGGGGCGAGGCCGTAGATGCCCTCGTAGATCTTCCGTACGGCCGGCGCCGCGGTCTGGCTTCCCATGCCGCCCTGGGACACCATGACGACGACCACCAGCCGGGGGTCGTGCACGGGGGCGAACGAGGCGAACCACGAGGTGTCGGCCTTGCCGTACACCTCGGCGGTTCCGGTCTTGCCGCCGATCGGCACCTTCTTCATCGGGAACCCGAGGAACGCCCCGGCCGCCGTACCGTCGGAGGCCACCTGGCTCAGCGCCCGTTTGATGTAGGCCCGCTCGTACGGCGCGAGCGGCAGCTTCCCCCGGACCGGCACCTTGATCTCCTTGACCTTGGTGCCGTCCGGCCGCACCAGCATCCAGCCCACCCGGGGGCTGCGCAGCCGGCCGTCGGTGACCAGCGCCGCGTAGGCCGCCGCCAGCTGCAACGGCGTCACCAGCACGTCGCCCTGCCCGATGGAGAAGTTGGCCGCGTCACCGGGACGCAGCTGGTCGCCCTCCTGGCAGTTGTCCCGCGCCAGCGCCTTGAGGAAGGAGGCCCGGCCCGGGTCGGTCTTGGCGACCTCCGGGTAGCCGATCTTGGCGCGGCGGCAGTTCTGGTCCTTGGTCGCGGCCCACATCTTCTTCTTCCACGCCCGGTCGGGGATCCTGCCCGGTGACTCGCCGGGCAGGTCGATGCCGGTCGGGCTGCCGAACCCGAAGGCCCGCGCCGTGTTCGCCATGACCTCCTTGGGCCTGCCCCTGGGGTGCCTCCCGCCGTCCTTCGTGTACTGCTCGAACGCCGCCCGGTAGAAGATCGTGTCGCAGGACTTCACCAGCGCCGTGTGCAGGCTCATCACGCCCAGCGCCCGCCCCCGGAAGTTGTTGAACGACCGGCCGCCGACCATGAACGAGCCGGGGCAGTCGTACCGGCCGTTGATCGGGTATCCGGCCCGCAGCATCGCCGTGACCGACGACATCTTGAACGTCGATCCGGGCGCGAACTCGCCCTTGATGGCCCGCGACACCAACGGCAGGCCGGCCTTCTCCGACAGCAGCCGCCGGTAGTCCGCCTCGTCGATGCCGCCCGTCCAGACCTCCGGGTCGTAGGTCGGCGCGCTGGCGATCGCCATGACCCGGCCGGTCCTGGCGTCCAGCACCACCCCGGCGGCGCCGTCGGCCTGCGGCGCGCTCTTCATCGCCTCGGCCAGCGCCTTCTCCGTCACCGCCTGCACCTTGGCGTCGATGCTGGTGATGAGCGTGTCCCCGGGGCGCGACGCCGTCTCGTGCTCGACGCCGAGAACCTTGCCGAGCCGGTCCACCTGCACGCGCTTGCGCCCCGGCGTGCCGCGCAGCTCCCGGTCGTACACCGACTCCAGGCCGTCCCGGCCCGCCACGTCGATCCCGGAGAACTCCGCCTTGAGCCCCTCGCGCTTCTCCAGTTCCTCCTGGGTGACCGGCTGCAGGTAGCCGAGGGCCTGCACCGCCGCGCTCTTGCCCGGGTGTTCCCGTACGGCCTGCTCCCGGGCGGTGATGCCGGGGAAGTCCTCCTGCCGCTCCAGGATCTGCAGGGCCTGGCGGGCGGTGACGTCGCCGGCCACCGGAGCCGGCTGGTGCGGCGAGCCGGTCCAGCACGGGCGGGAGATCGTCGGGCCGCACGGCCGGATCTGCCGGAGCAGGTCGTCGGGGTCGCGGCCGAGCACCTTGCCCAGTCTCGCCATCACGGACTTGCCGCCGTCCTTCATCCGCTCCAGGGCCCCGCGGTCCACCGAGACCACCAGCGTGGTCCGGTTGCGCACCAGCGGCCGTCCCATCGCGTCGAGGATCTGCCCCCGCACGGCCGGGACGACGACGTCGCGGGTGCGCGTCGCGGCCGCCGCCGCGACGTATCGCTCGCCCTCCCGCACCTGGACCTGCCAGAGCCGCGCGCCGAGCAGCAGGATCAGCGCCAGCGTCAGCGCCCGCAGCACGCGCAGGCGCCCCCGCAACCGGATCACGACCGGCTCCGCAGGGGCCCGCGCACGCCGTAGCGCACCCGGCCCGGCACCTCGAACTCCGTCCGCTCCGCGACCCGCGTCCGGCCCCGGAAGACCCGGATCACCCCCCACACCACCGGCGGTGCGGCCAGCACGTTGCACACCACCGCCGGGACGAGCCGGTCGGCCAGCACGACCGGGCCGACCGGGACGCCGCCGAACGCCGCGCCGGCCACCGCCGCGAGCACCGGTCCGGCCGCCGCGCCGCCCAGCGCCACCAGCGGCCCGGTGTCCGGGGCCTGCTCCACCACGCGGCCCGCCGCGTACCCGACCAGGCACAGCACCAGCGCGTGCTCCCCGGTCAGGTGGACGGCGGGCGGCACGACGTCGCCGAGCAGCCCGGCGCAGAACCCCGTGATCGCCCCGGCCTCCGCCCCGTGCACCAGCGCGAACCCCACCACGACGAGCAGCGCCAGGTCGGGCGCTATCCCACCGGGCAGCGGCAGCCGGTTGACGAGCGTCACCTGGGCGATCATCACCGCCACGATCAGTATCAGACCGGCCGTGTCACGGCTCGTCATTCAGGCCCCCTCACGTTTCGTGCTCGCGGACGACTCCGGGGGTGCGGGCGGCAGGACCGCGTCACGCGGATCGCGTCGCGGCTGCCGCACCACCACCCCGACCACGTCCAGCGCGGTCAGATCGGCGTACGGCCGCGCGTAGGCGATCCTGGTCAGCTCGCCCGGCGTCGCCTCCACCCGCTCGATCACCCCGATCGGCACTCCCGCCACGTACGGCGCGCCGCGGTGGGAGCCGAAGCTCACGATCCGCTGGCCGGGGGCGAGCGGGGCGGTGGAGTCGAGCAGCCGGAAGTGGAGCAGGCGGCCCTGCTCCCCGGCCCCGTTCACCACCCCGATCTCGCCGCTGCCCTCCAGCCGCGCCCCCGTCGCCGAGCCGAGGTCGCTGATCAGCAGCACGGTCGAGGTGGACGGCCCCACCCGGATCACCCTGCCGACCAGCCCGGCGCCGCTCAGTACCGTCATGTCCGGCCGCACTCCGTCGGCCTCGCCCGCGTCGATCTCCACGGCCTCCTCGAACCCGGGCACACCGCGCCTGGCGATCACATGGGCGGGCACGATCGTGTACCCGCCGGCCCCCGCGGTGCTCAGCAGGCTGCGCAGCTGCTCGGAGCGGCTGCGGTCGAGCGTCTGCGCGGCCAGGTCCTGCCGGAGCCGGTCGTTCTCGCGGGTCAGCTCCTCCATCCGCCGCTGCGCCCCCGGCGCGTCCACCAGCGCGGCGACGAACCGGGTCACCGGCCGCACCACGTCCGCCCCCACCTGCTCGGCCGCACCGAACACGGTCGTGCCGGCCCCCTTGAGCAGGCTGAGGGGCGACCCCTCCCCCGTGCGGCTGTCCACGGTCATGAGCACCAGCGCCATGGCCAGCAGCAGCCCCATGATCGCCCGGGTCCGGCGTGTGTCCCTCATCGGCGTCCCTTCATCAGCGCCGCTGTTCCGGGACGAGGACCTGCTGCAACGCCTCGAAGTCCTCGACGCACTTGCCCGATCCCAGGGCGACCGCGTCCAGGGCGTTGTCCACCCGGTGGATCGGCATACCCGTCTCGTCCCTGAGCCGCTCGTCCAGCCCGGCCAGGAGCGCCCCGCCCCCGGTGATCGCGATGCCCCGGTCCATCAGGTCGCCGGAGAGCTCCGGCGGGCACCTGTCCAGCGTCGTCTTGACGACGTCCACGATCGAGCCGACCTGTTCCTCGGTGGCCGTACGGATCTCCGCCGCGGACACGACCGCCGTCCTCGGCAGACCGCTCACCAGGTCGCGGCCCCGGATCTCGGCGTGTTTCTCCTCCGGCAGGGCGCAGGCCGAGCCGATCGATATCTTGATCTCCTCGGCGGTGCACTCGCCGAGCATGAGGGAGTGCTCCTTCTTCGCGAAGGAGATGATCGCCTGGTCCAGCTCGTCGCCGCCCACCCGGATCGACTGGCTGGTCACCATGCCGCCCATCGAGATGACGGCGACCTCGGTGGTGCCCCCGCCGATGTCGACCACCATGTTGCCGGTCGGCTCGTGCACCGGGAGCCCCGCCCCGATGGCCGCCGCCATCGGTTCCTGGACGATGTAGACCTTCCGGGCTCCCGCCTGGTAGGCGGCCTCCCTCACCGCGCGCTGCTCGATGCTGGTGATCCCGCTCGGGACCGCGATGATGATGCGTGGTTTGCCCAGGACACGGCGTTTGAACACCCGCTGGATGAAGTAGCGGAGCATCCGCTCGGTGACCTCGAAGTCCGAGATGACCCCGTTCCTGAGCGGCCGTACGGCCACGACGTTGCTTGGGGTTCGGCCGATCATTCGCTTGGCCTCGATGCCGATCGCCACGATCTTTCCCGTGGTCGTGTTGATCGCGACGACGGAGGGTTCGTTGAGGACGACGCCTTGGCCTCGCACGTAGATGAGAGTGTTGGCCGTACCCAGGTCAACCGCCATGTCGCGGCCGAGGAACGTCAGCTTGCCACCCATGAGGAAGCCTGCCTTCCTTCCGTCCGGTCACCGGCGGAAATTACGGAATGGAGTGGAAACGTAACCACACGTACCCAACTATCCGCATTATGAGCCGTCTTGCCCCATAAAAATCTTTAGTACCGAAAAACGCATCGGGCCCCGCCATCCCCAGGGGATGACGAGGCCCGATGGCGCCGGAGAACCCGGCCGGACGACTGCTACCGGACGGTCAGAAGCGGTCCGGGAAGAAGATCTTGATCTCGCGGGCGGCGGACTCGGGGGAGTCGGAGCCGTGGACCACGTTCTCACCGATCTCCAGGGCGTGGTCGCCGCGGATGGTGCCCGGCGCGGACTTGACCGGGTCGGTCAGGCCGGCCAGGGCGCGGAATGCCTCGACGGCGCGGGGGCCCTCGAGCACCATCGCCACGAGCGGGCCGGAGGTGATGAACTCGACCAGCTCACCGAAGAACGGCCGCTCGGAGTGCTCGGCGTAGTGAGCCTTGGCGGTGTCGGCGTCCAGGGTGCGCAGGTCCATCGCCACGACCTTCAGGCCCTTACGCTCGATGCGGGCGATCACGTCGCCGATGAGACCACGCGCGACGCCGTCGGGCTTGATCAGGACAAGAGTGCGCTCGGACACTGATGTTCTCCTTCGAACATGGATGACCCGCAGACTGCGGTGAACGGGCGAAAGTTTATCGCCCCCGGCCGGATCTCCCGTGAGCGGCGAGCTCAGGCACCCGTCGGCCGATCCCCCGCCGGCCCCTCCGGAGACGACATCGGCGAGGGCACCGCCGGTGCGGACCCGCCCGGACCGGACTCATCCGGACCAGACCGGTCCGGACCAGACCCGTCCGGATCAGATCCGTCCGGCTCGAACTCGGCCCCGGGCCCGGAGCGGGCTCCGGCCGCGGGCTTGTGTTTCGTCGCCGCGGGTGACACCGCGTCGGACTTCGCCGCCGTGCCCGGCCCGGCCGCCACGAGCGCATCGGGTCGGGCTCCGGAGCCGGGACCCGACACGGAGGGAGAGGCGGAGGGGAAGGTGGAGGTGGAGGTGGAGACAGGCTCGGCACCGGGCGCGCTCTTGAGATCGTCGACCTCCGTGAGCTCGGTGAGATCGGTGAGCTCCGGCCCTGCGGCCCTCGTTTCCGCGACCGGCTGCTCCGCCGGGCCTCCTTCAGCGGTCCCCACCCCCGTAGCCGTCACCTCCGCCGCGTTTCCTGTCGCGTTTGCCTCCGTGTCTCCTTCGCCGCCCTTCGGCTCACCCGCCGTCTCCGTGCCCGCCTCCGTGGAACGACGGGTCAGGATCGCGCCGAGGACGATCACGACCACCACGAGGATGCCGCCGACCAAGGCCCACCAGTGCATCGCGCTCACGAACGCGTCGACCAGTTCGCGCGGCGAGTCCGCCTCCTCCAGGTGCATGAACTGGACCCCGCTTCCCAGCAGGAAACCCGCGAGCACGCCGGGGAAGAACAGCGACAGCGCGAAGAGCGCGGTGCCCACGGCGGACGGGCGCAGGGCCGAGGTGAGCGCCACCGCCGCGCCGACCGCGAGCAACGCGAACGGGATGACCAGCGTGGGCCCGTCAGTGGCCGGGAGCAGGAAGCGGACCGCGCACAACCCGGCCACCACGATGACCAGGCCTCCCGCCGAGGCCACCGGCATGACCGCGTCATCGGCCCGGTCGAGCAGCACGGCGGCGACGAGGCCCGCCACCCCGGCGATCACGAACGCCGGCCAGAGACCGGACAACCCGGGACCACCCAGCCCACGGAGCTCCACGTAGGTGATCTGCGCCGCGGTGGGCAGGACGACCGCTCCCACCGCCACCGTGGTGTAGGCGGCGACCCTGCCGCGCGTTCCCGCGAAGGTCCCGGCGGACGCCAGTCCCAGCAGCGCCAGAACGGACAGCAGCGCCGCGACGACCACGAGAACCGGCGACCAGTCGAACGTGGTGCCAAGCGCGAGCACCGCGATGCCCACGGCGGGCACCGCGGTCATCAGCAACCGCCCACGCTCGGGGCCGAGCGCGCCGATCCTCGCAGCGCGCCCTTCGCTCTCGTCGCTCCTGAGCCAGAGCACGAGATAGAGCGCCGCGAGCGCGAGGGCGACACCGGTCAGCATCGGGTACGGCTGCAGCGTGATGCGCCACGACGTGACCGCGTCCAGCGGCCACAGCGCCAGGGCCTGCGCGGCCAGGAGGCTCACCGCGAGCACTCCCGCCCACACCGCGCGCAGGATCCGGGGGCGCTCCCACACCGCCACCAACGTGGCCGGCACCAGCAGACCGGCGCCGACGCCGTGCGCGGCGCGGAGGAGACCGACCAGCAGTGGGGAGTCGGCGTATCCCCCCACCACGTCGGCGACCGCCAGCAGTGTGAGCCCGCCGACCAGGACCGGGGCAGCCCGCATCCGGCGGACGGCCACCGCGGCCAGCGGAACGGTCAGGACCATCGCGGGCAGCGCCAGCCCGTGAGCCCGGATCATGTCGATCTGGGAGACGTCGGGCGGCAGCAGGGCGGCCACCACCGAGATGGTGTTCGGGATGGCGACGATCGCCAGCGGAAGCGCCACGGCGACCAGCAGTCCGAGGACGGCGTCCAGCAGCGAGAAACGGGGTGCTCGCGCCGGAACAGCGGGCTCCTCGGCCACGGTCTGCTCCGGCTTCGTTGGGGGAACGGCCATGTAGGCCGACTTTAGCGGGAAGTCACGTCCTCGACACGGTGAGCGACGAATATCGCGGTAATCCACAGCGCGGCGAAGACGGCGCCGAGGAAGAACATGGTCGGCACCAGGAAGCCGGAGGCGATCGCGAGCACCTGGACGACGCTCCCCACGATGTAGGCGAAGGGGCGCTTGAGCAGGCCGATGACCAGGACGCAGAGGACCGCCAGGCCGAGGCCGACGGTCACCGCCACGGAAGGTTCGACATCCTGCGTGTTGATCGCCACCGGGGTGATGAGCCCGACGACGATCGCCTCCATGCCGAGCACACTGGCACAGAGCCTCCGCATGCCCGGGGTAACCGTGATCATTTTCTGCCTTCCCGCCGTCTTCCGGCCGCCTGGCGGCCCCACGTCGTCTTCATGGTCTTCAGGTCTTCAGGATCATCGTGGTCTTCAGGATCATCGTGGTCAGCCGGTTTGGCGGGGTCATCTGAATCACCCCGTCCCGTCCACCTTGAGCAGCACGCGCGCGTCACCCGCGGTGACCACCGACCCGGTGATCAGCACTCCGGCCCCGCTGAACTCACCGGCCTCGTCGGCCAGCGCGATGGCGAGATCGATCGCGTCGTCGAGCCGCTCGACCTTGTGCACCCGCTCGGGATCGAAGATCTGCTCGGCGAGCGCGGCCAGTTCGGAGACGTCCATGGACCTGGGCGAGGTGTTCCGGGTCACCACGATCTCGTCGAGCATGGGCTCCATCAGCTCCAGGATGCCCCGCACGTCCTTGTCCGCGAACACCGCCACCACCCCGATGAGCTTGGCGAAGCCGAAGGACTCGTGCACGGCCTCCAGGGTGGCCTGGACCCCACCCGGGTTGTGCCCGGCGTCCACGAGGACCGTGGGACTCCTCCGGACCACCTCCAGCCTTCCGGGCGAACGGACCTGAAGGAACGCCTGCCGTACCAGCTCGGGGTCGAGCGGGTCGTCCCCGGCCGTCAGCGCCTCGACCGCCGCCAGCGCGCAGGCGGCGTTCCCCGCCTGGTGCGCGCCGTACAACGGAAGGAGGATCTCCTCGTACTCACCCTTGAGCGTCTTCAGATGGAGCAGCTGCCCTCCGACCGCCAGCTCCCGGGCGAGCACCCCGAACTCCAGCCCCTCCCGCGCCACGGTGGCGCCCGCCTCCACGGCCCTGCGCATCAGCACCTCGGCCGCGGGAAGTTCCTGCTGCGCCAGTACGGCGGTCGCCCCGGGCTTGATGATCCCGGCCTTCTCCCCGGCGATGGTCGCGATGTCGGGACCGAGGTAGTCGGTGTGGTCCAGGGAGACGGGGGTGATGACCGCCACGGCGCCGTCGGCGACGTTGGTGGCGTCGAAGGTGCCACCCATCCCCGTCTCGACCACCGCCACGTCGACGGGCGCGTCGGCGAAGGCGGCGAAGGCCATCCCGGTGAGCGTCTCGAAGAAGGAGAGCCGCCTCCCCTGAGCGTCGATCATCTGGAGATAGGGAAGGAGATCCTCGTAGACCTCGGTGAAACGCTCTTCGCTCAGCGGGACTCCGTCGACGCAGATGCGCTCGCGCATGGAGACCAGGTGCGGGCTGGTGAACCGCCCCACACGGAGATTGCGCTCACGCAGAATGGTCTCGATCATCCGTGTCGTGCTCGACTTGCCGTTCGTGCCGGCGACATGAATGACGGGGTAGGCGCGCTGCGGGGAACCGAGCACGTCCATGAGAGCGGCGATCCTGTCGAGAGAGGGGTCGAAGTTCCATTCGACGCCGCGTTCCATGATTGCCAGTTCAACCGCTCGATAGTCCACGTTCCCAGCCTACTGACCTCAGCGATGGGTTCCTGACCGGCCTGGGGGACGTACCGGGGCAGACAGTCGAAGGAGCGGCTCAGCCGGAGTCACTCCGCCGTCCGGGCACACTCCCGTAAACGCGAAAAAGGGCCACCCACAAGGGTGACCCTCTTTCAAACGATTGTCCGGC
>NZ_BMQP01000055.1 GCF_014648175.1 Planobispora rosea | reverse complement strand
CTGGGCCGGAACGTCCTTGCGCCCGGCCTGGCGAGCCGCCTCGACCCGCCCCTTCCACTTCTCGTTGCCCAGCAGCCAGTCGAACGACTCGGTCTGCAGAGCGAGAAGATCAGGAACTTCGAGCGGCTCCTGAATGCGTGCGAACGACACACGACGGGGACCAGCGGGTACGGCGGAGGCGTTGCGCGAGGCTGCCAACAGATGTCCTTCCGAGGGCTCGCGGCGGACTGACTACACGCACGCCAGACGACCATGCATCGGAGCACCAAAAGAAGCGGGTCGTCAAAGGGCAGCGCAAAGGGGCAGTGTAGCCGAACGGCACACGCCTGTCCACCTCGGTCTCGCTGCATGCTCCACGTTGGTCGCAGCATCGCCCGTCCGCGCCGAAACGTCAAGCCCGGAAGCCGACATTTCCGCTGAAAAACCAGCTTGAAGCTGGGAGTTTTCCCGCCGATTGACCTGCGCACACCGCCGGGTTCAGGACGTTACCCCAACCCGGGGCGGTTGACACCCGTCACCCGACGGTTCGACCGCCGACCGGTAACCGGTCGATGATCGACGCTGCCATGGTCGATCTACCCGCGGTCAAACCTTCTTCAAACACACCCTTTGCTAACAATTATATAACGCGCCGCGCCACGGCCCCTGTCCCGGGGATCACCTTGCGAATCAAGGGGTTACAGAGGAGGGGCGGCACCCAGAAGCGTGGAGAGCTCCGTGACCAGCCAGCGAGAGTCGTCGCGGACCATTACGAAGCGCACCCGCCCCCTGGTGACCTGCCGCCGGGACTGTCCCTCCCCCGCCGGGGTCCTGGTCGTACTCATGTTCACGAACAGCAGCACCTCGGCCCGGTCCGGCCCCGCCGACTCCACCGCCGCCCCGGCGACCGTCGCCGACTGCACCAGCCTCTGCTGCCGGGCCGACGGTCCCACGGTCGTGGCGAGACGCCCGTAGTGCTCGGCGAGGTCTCCGGCGGTGTACGCCCGCGCCCGCGCGAAATCCTGCTCGATCGTGCGGTAGTCGTAGGACAACATGTCGGCGGCGAAGGAGCGGGCGGCCGCGAGCGCCTCCCGCCCCGCGGTCTCCCCCGCGCGCAACCGGCCGAGGTCTGCCAGCATGACCCCGACCGCCGCCCCCAGCACCATCGCCACGATGGCCAGTACCCCGGTGAAGAGCAAGGATGCACGCCTCATGGGACCAGCTCGGCCTTCGACACGAGCCACGTCCCCCCGGCCCTGGTCACTTCCATGCTCCAGCGGTAGAAACGCTCTTGCGGAGAGCCCCCGCGCCCCTCCCACCTGATCACCGCGTCCCCGGCCACCAGCACCCGCGCCGTGTCCTCCCCCATCGAGACCAGCCCGGCGGCGCGCAGCGCACCCGTCTGAACGACCTTCTCCCCGGTCGTGGCCTGTTTCAGGGCGGCGGCGTTCCTGGCGTACTCGGCCCTGGCGGACCCGGTGGAGGAGGCCAGAACGCGCGCGATGTCGGCGTCGACGGTCCGATGGCTCACGGACAGGAGATTGAGCGCGTGCGTGCCCGCCGCCCACAGCACCGCCGCGCGGTCGTCCTCCGCCGCCTGGGCGTCACGCAGGTCTCCGCCCACCCAGAAACCCGCCGCCGTGAGGCAGGCGATCAGCAGGCCCAGCAGCCAGGGCAGGAATCTCCTCAGCACGCTTCGATCTTCCAGCTCGGCTGTCACCGTCACGGTCGATCACCATCAACCATAGCGAACGGGATCGATCAGCACCGATGGAACATCGAACTCATCTCATGGCGGGCGAACCCGCCGTCACGGAACGCCGTTGAGGTGCGCCGCCACCAGACGGGGATACTCCTCCAGCCAGTTGCGGCCCCGGTCGTCCACGAAGGAGTTCACCGGCGGGATGACGCCGTTGGCGGCCAGCCACTCGCCCGGCGGGCGCTGCGTGCGCCGGATCCGGTTCTCACTCGGCATGAGTTGCGGCGGGATGGGCGGCAGGACGCCCGGGTCGTGACCCAGCTGCGCCTCGGCCTCCAGTTCGGAGACGTCCTTCTCCTCCGACATTCCGATCGGACCGTGTCTGCGCGCGTTGAGGAACTGCCGTACCACCGGCTCGTCGCTGGAGAGCAGCATCTCGCGGGGGCCGAACATGATCAGCTCGCGCCGGAACAGCAGCCCGATGTTGTCCGGGACCGTACGGGCGGTGTTGATGTCGTGCGTGACGATGAGGAAGGTCGCCTCGGTCTCCGCGTTGAGATCCACGATGAGCTGGTTCAGATAGGCCGTGCGGACCGGATCCAGGCCGGAGTCCGGCTCGTCGAAAAGGATGATCTCGGGATCGAGGACCAGCGCCCGGGCCAGGCCGGCCCGTTTGCGCATCCCCCCGGAGATCTCCCCGGGCAGTTTGCCCTCCGCGCCGATGAGACCGACGAGCTCCATCTTCTCCATCACGATCTTGCGGATCTCGGTCTCGCCCTTCCTGGTGTGCTCGCGCAACGGGAAGGCGACGTTGTCGAAGAGGTTGAGCGAGCCGAAGAGGGCGCCGTCCTGGAACAGGACGCCGAACAGCCTCCGCAGCTCGTAGAGCTTGTTCTCACCGCAGTTGGCCAGGTCGTGACCGTCGATCCAGATATGGCCCCGTTCCGGCCTCAGCAGGCCGACGAGGGACTTGAGGAAGACCGACTTGCCGGTACCCGAGGGGCCCAGCAGAACCGAGATCTCACCGGCCGGGAGCGTCAGCGTGACGTCCTCCCAGATGACCTGTCTTCCAAACGACTTGGTCAGTCCCTCGACCACGACTTCGACGCCCACGTGCAGCCCTCCAGGAGACCGGTGCACCACCGTAGTGACGATCGCCCGGAACGGACCGGATGCCCAGGCGATCCGGCGATCGTTACAGCACGGTTATGAGACTAGCCGTCCAACAAATGGACGAGGAAGAGCCCGGAACCCGGAGTCACGGGCGCCGGAGCGGAAACCCCCGGACATGCGAGAAGAGCGGGCCACCGGCACCTGGTGGACCCGCTCTTCTCGGCGTAGTGAACTACTGGGGCGTAGCGGACTACTTGACGGTGACGGTGGCGCCGGCACCCTCGAGGGCGGCCTTGGCCTTCTCCGCCTGCTCCTTGTTGACCTTGCCGTCGAAGACCGGCTTCGGAGCACCGTCGACCAGGTCCTTGGCCTCCTTGAGGCCCAGGCTCGTCAGGGCGCGGATCTCCTTGATGACCTGGATCTTCTTGTCGCCGGCGGCCTCGAGGATGACGTCGAACTCGTCCTGCTCGTCAGCCTCGGCAGCGGCCTCGCCACCGCCACCGGCGGCCGGGGCGGCGGCGACGGCGACCGGAGCGGCAGCCTTGACGTCGAAGGTCTCCTCGAAGAGCTTCACGAAGTCGGACAGCTCGAGGAGGGTCATCTCCTTGAACGCGTCGAGCAGCTCGTCGTTGCTGAGCTTCGCCATGATTTCCTCCGTATGGATCTAGCTAGTGAAAGAATCGGGACCGCGGTTACGTATGCGCTAATCCCCTGCGACCGCTTGCGCGGACCTACTCGCCGGCCTCGGCGCGCTTGGCGCGCAGAGCCTCGGCCAGCTGAGCCATGTTGGTGGGCAGCGCGTTGAAGACGGCGGCCGCGTGGCCCTGCTTCGCCTTCATGGCACCGGCCAGCTTCGCGAGGAGAACCTCACGCGACTCGAGGTCGGCAAGCTTGCTGATCTCGGCCGGGGTCATCGCCTTACCGTCGACGACACCGCCCTTGATGACCAGGAGGGGATTGGCCTTGGCGAAGTCACGCAGACTCTTGGCAGCCTCGACCACGTCGCCGTTGACGAACGCGATCGCCGACGGACCCGCGAGCAGGTCGTCGAGCTGGTTGATCCCGGCCTGATTGGCCGCAATCTTGGTCAGCGTGTTCTTCACCACGGCGAAATTCGCATTCCCACCGAGAGCAACGCGCAGCTGCTTGAGCTGAGCGACGGTGAGACCGCGGTACTCGGTCAGAACAGCAGCGCCAGAGCCTTCGAAGCTGCTCTTGAGCTCGGCAATGGACGCCGCCTTGTCCGCCTTCGCCATGGGCCTCCTTCCAGATGTACCCGCCGGGAAAGGCCCATAAATAACGACAGCCCCGGCGCAGGCGCACGGGGCTCACACGAGGACGGAAAAGAACGGTCCCAATGAAAACTCACATCACACCTACGCAGGCCGTCCACTCAGTGGATCCTTAGGCCGTCTGACATCAAGCCAGACGACGACCGGCGGTCTTCGGCGTTGACAGCTTACGACGTACCAGAGAATTAGCCAAATCAGCGTCTACGGGTCCACGGCGACGCTGACGCGTCGCGGCTCGGGGGCTGGTAACCGGCGCCTTCCCTCGTCACGCGCTCGCTTCGCAGCGCGCGTTCCTCAGTCCAGTGCACCGGCGCCCCCTCACAGGTCCACGGCGACGCTGACGCGTCGCGGATACGGCCCGCGCCCCGGCCGGACAGTCCCGGGGCGCGGGCCGTACCGGGCTCAGTTGCCGCCGGGGTTCTTCGGCAGGTCGCCCACCTGGTCGGCGGGCGGGGCCGCGATGGTCACGGCCTCGTTGAAGTCCCTGAAGTTCGCGGCCATCGTGAACGAGGTGCCCTGCTCGGAACCGCTCAGCGTCACCTTGCGCGGCAGGTACTGGGCGTCGGCCCACAGGTCGAACTTCACGTTCTTGGCGTGCGAGAACTGCCCCTGGAGCCGCTCGCGCTCCTGCGGGGCGAACGCCTGGACCGCCTCGGCGAGCGGGAAGGTGCCGCTGTAGTGGGTGGTCTCCACCCCGCCGACCGTCTCGGTGCCGACCGCCTTGACGTCCTTCGACGCGGTCAGCAGCTTGACCGTGCCGGCCAGGTCGAACTGCCGGGCCTGGTCCATGAACTGCCGGACCTCGGCCTGCCCGCCGCTGTCCAGGTCGCCGACGGACACCTTCACCCACGGCTTCGTCGCGCCGGCCAGCTGGGTGAGCAGCTCGGACTTCACGTAGACCGTCTCGCCGACCAGGATCGCCCGCGCCCCGCCGGGCACGTTCCGCCCGCCGAAGGAGATGACGTCCAGCGTGACGTCGGTCGCCAGCTCCGGCTTGCTCTGGTAGACCATGCTGCCCTGGATCTTGCCGGAGTCCTCGGCCTTCCCGCTGGACTCGACCACCAGGTCCGCGGAGTAGGAGGTGACCTCCTCGGCCTTCTGGGCGCTCTCCTGGACCGCCTCGGCCGCCGCCAGCTTCACATTCCCCAGGGTCGCGACGCCACCCTGAGTCCCACATCCCGTGACCACGACCAACGCGGCCGCTCCCAGTGCCAGCGCGGGAGCCAATCGGCGCATCCCTCTCACCCCTTCACGTCCCCCCATCAACTGTCCCTTCGAGACTATGCGCGGGAAGCGAGGAGCGCCTCGTCCACGGGGACGAGAAAGGGCCTCAGCCGAATGGCCATTCGGCTGAGGCCCTTCACTACCGATGACTGGAGGGTCAGCCCTCGATCTCGGCGGTCATCGCCCGCGTCACGTTCGGGTCGACCGGGATGCCGGGGCCCATGGACGTGGAGAAGGTGACCTTCTTCAGGTAACGGCCCTTGGCCGCCGACGGCTTCAGACGCAGCACCTCGTCGAGGGCGGCGGCGTAGTTCTCCACCAGCTGGCGCTCGTCGAACGACACCTTGCCGATGATGAAGTGCAGGTTCGCGTGCCGGTCGACGCGGAACTCGATCTTGCCGCCCTTGATGTCGGTGACGGCCTTGCCGACGGCCGGGGTCACGGTGCCGGTCTTGGGGTTCGGCATCAGACCACGCGGACCGAGCACGCGGCCCAGGCGGCCGACCTTGCCCATGAGGTCCGGGGTGGCGACGACGGCGTCGAAGTCGAGGCGGCCCTTGGCCACCTCCTCGATCAGCTCGTCGGCACCGACGATGTCGGCGCCCGCGGCGCGGGCCTCCTCGGCACGGTCACCGGTCGCGAAGACCAGGACCCGGGCGGTCTTACCGGTGCCGTGCGGGAGGTTGACGGTGCCGCGGACCATCTGGTCCGCCTTGCGCGGGTCGACGCCCAGTCGCAGAGCGACCTCGACGGTGGCGTCGAACTTGGTGACGGTGGTCTCCTTGGCCAGCTTGGCCGCCTGGGCCGGGCTGTACAGGTTCTCGCGGTCCACCTTCGCCGCGGCGTCGTGATGTGCCTTGCTGCGCTTCACTTGCTCACTCCTGATCTGAGTGTCCGTGGTGCGGGCCAGCGCCTGGCCCTCCCACTCGATTCGAGGTCTGTGCTGCCGAACGCCGGATCGGCTAGTCGGCGATGGTGATGCCCATCGACCGGGCGGTGCCGGCGATGATCTTCTCGGCGGCCTCGATGTCGTTGGCGTTGAGGTCCTGCATCTTGGTCTCGGCGATCTGGCGCAGCTGCTCCCGGGTGAGCTTGCCGACCTTGTCCTTCTGCGGGACGGCCGAGCCCTTCGCCACACCGGCGGCCTTCTTGATCAGCTCCGGCGCCGGGGGCGTCTTCGTGACGAAGGTGAAGCTGCGGTCCTCGAAGATGGTGATCTCAACGGGGATGATGTTGCCGCGCTGGGCCTCGGTGGCAGCGTTGTACTGCTTCACGAAGTCCATGATGTTGACGCCGTGCGGACCGAGGGCGGTACCGACCGGCGGGGCGGGCGTGGCCTGGCCAGCGGGAAGCTGGACCTTGACCAGCGCCGCGATCTTCTTCTTAGGAGGCATGAGATTTTCTCCGGGTCCTCATCGGATTGATGCGGTCCCCCGCAGACACGGGGAACATGTCGGAGGCCGTGCTTCGCGAAACACGGCCACCGAACGTCTTAGTTTATGCGACAGCGTCAGATCTTCGAGACCTGGTTGAACGAGAGCTCGACCGGGGTCTCGCGGCCGAAGATCGAAACGAGCACCTTGAGCTTCTGCGACTCGGCGCTGATCTCGCTGACCGTCGCGGGCAGGGTGGCGAACGGGCCGTCCATGACGGTGACGGACTCGCCCACCTCGAAGTCGACGGTCGCGGCGGCGGCCTTGACGGTCGTCTTCTTGGTCTCCTCGGTGGGCTCCGGGGCCAGCAGCTTGGCGACCTCGTCGATGCTCAGCGGGCTGGGCTTGTTCGACAGACCGACGAAACCGGTCACACCGGGCGTGTTCCGCACCGCGGACCACGACTCGTCGGTGAGCTCCATCCGGACCAGCACGTAACCCGGGAGCACCCGCTCCTTGACGAGCTGACGCTTGCCGCTCTTCACCTCGGTCACGTGGTGCGTGGGCACCTCGACCTGGAAGATGTAGTCCTCCATGTTGAGGGACTGCGTGCGGGTCTCGATGTTGGCCTTCACCCGGTTCTCGTAACCGGCGTAGGAGTGGATGACGTACCACTCGCCGTACTGGCCGCGCAGCTGGCGCTTGAACTCCTCGACCGGATCGACGTCGGGAAGGACGTCACCGTCCTCGTCGACGGCGCCGACCGGGACCTCTTCGGCCTCTTCGGCCTCCTCGGTCTCGGCGCCGTCCTCGGCGTCGGTCTCCGCAACGTCGAACTCGTCGACGTCGGTCTCATCGACGTCAGCGTCATCGGACTCGTCGAGCGAGCCCTCCACGGCGTCGATGGCCTCTTCCGGCTCGCCCTCCCACTCGTCGCGGGACTCGCCGGCCGGCTGTGAAGACTCGGACACGGTGGCTCTTTCTCTTTCCGTCGATGGGCTGACTGGACTTGCGGAGGGGCTGGGCTCTCGGCGGGACGGCCCGCCGGGCGCCGGCTCAGGATCCGCCGAAGATCCTCAGCACGCCCTCGGTGAACAGCGCATCGAGCCCGGACACGATCCCGACCATGATCAGAACGAAGACCAGGACGATGATGGTGTAAGAAATGAGTTCCTTGCGCGTAGGCCAGATGACCTTACGCAGCTCAGCGACGATCTGCCGATAGAAAAGGGCGGGAGAAGTGCGCTTCGTCTTCTTCTCGCCGCTCGGCCTGTCTGCGGTCTCGCCGCGCGTGTCGATCGCCACAGTCCTCACCTGATCCGTCGTATCCAACGCCTATCAGCGGCGCGCTAGACGCCCTGATGCGCGGACCGCTCTTCGCAGGGCACGAGGGACTCGAACCCCCAACCGCCGGTTTTGGAGACCGGTGCGCTACCAATTGCGCCAGTGCCCTAAGACATGAACCACCATACCCCGGTTGACCCGAAGTTTGTCCGTGGCTCACCAGCCAGGCCGACGATCACGCGTTCGGCGGCGAGGCCACGCCGGAGTCTACGGGGGAATGGCCTCCACGTCGAACCGGAGGACACTTTCCCAGGTCAGTGGTCTTTTTTCGCCTTGTACGGCATACCGCGCAAACCGTACGGAGAGCTTCCGCGGCTCCCAAAAAATCACGACGTACGTACGGACGCCTCCCGAAAGTTCTCACGGAGACGGAGCCGGAGACGAGCCGGAGACGGGGACGGGGAGAGGGGCGGAGACGGGGACGGGGTCGGAGACGGCGCCCGGACGACACCTCGGGCCGTCCGGATGGCGGATAAGCAGTGGAACACCGCAACCGGTCTGTAACCATGGGGGCATGACCCGTCCTCGCATCTCCGCGCGCATCTCCGCGATCTCCGAGTCCGCCACGCTCGCCGTGGACGCCAAGGCCAAGGCGATGAAGGCGGCGGGCCGTCCGGTCATCGGCTTCGCCGCCGGCGAGCCGGACTTCCCGACGCCGGACTACATCGTCGAAGCCGCCGTCGAGGCGTGCCGGACCCCCAGGTTCCACAAGTACACGCCGGCCGGCGGTCTCCCCGAGCTCAAGCAGGCCATCGCCGACAAGACCCTCCGCGACTCCGGTTACCGGGTGGAGGCGGCCCAGGTCCTGGTCACCAACGGCGGCAAGCAGGCGGTCTACGAGGCGTTCGCCACGCTGCTGGACCCGGGTGACGAAGTCCTGGTCGTCGCCCCCTACTGGACGACCTACCCCGAGGCGATCAAGCTGGCCGGCGGCGTCCAGGTCGACGTGGTGACCGACGAGACCACCGGTTACCTCGCGAGCGTGGAGCAGCTGGAGGCCGCCCGCACCGACCGCACCAAGGTCCTGCTGTTCGTCTCCCCCTCCAACCCGACCGGCGCGGTCTACACGCCGGAGCAGGTGGAGGCGATCGGCCGCTGGGCCGCGGAGCACGACCTGTGGGTCGTCACCGACGAGATCTACGAGCACCTCACGTACGGCGGCGCGCGCTTCACGAGCATCGCCACCGCCGTCCCGGAGCTGGGCGACCGGGTCGTCGTCCTGAACGGCGTCGCCAAGACCTACGCGATGACCGGCTGGCGGGTGGGCTGGCTCATCGGCCCGAAGGACGTCGTCAAGGCCGCGACCAACCTGCAGTCGCACGCCACCTCCAACGTCTCCAACGTGGCCCAGGCCGCCGCCCTGGCGGCCGTCACCGGCGATCTGTCCGCCGTGGCGCGGATGCGCGAGGCCTTCGACCGCCGCCGCCAGACCATGGTCCGCATGCTCAACGAGATCCCGGGCGTGGTCTGCCCCGAGCCGAAGGGCGCGTTCTACGTCTACCCCTCGGTCAAGCAGCTGCTCGGCAGGGACCTGGGCGACGGCAAGCGCGCGCAGACCTCCCTCGAACTCGCCGAGATCATCCTGGAGGAGACCGAGGTCGCCCTCGTCCCCGGCGAGGCGTTCGGCACCCCCGGCTACTTCCGGCTGTCCTACGCCCTCGGCGACGACGACCTCGCCGAGGGCGTCAGCAGGGTCGCCAAGTTCCTGTCCGGAGCGCGCTGATCTCCGGGACACGCTGATCTCCGGGACACGCTGACGTCCGGACTCAGTCGTCTTCGGGCGCCTCGTCGCCGGGCCCGACGACGCCCCGGAGCACGTGTTCCACAGCGGTCCGCAGGCAGGTCGCGCGGCCCAGCTCGATGAGCCGTCCGTACTCCTTCTCGTCGGTACGGCCGCGCAGCCTCGCCTCGGACCGCTCAAGCATGCCCGCGAGCACGGGCGGGCGTCTGATCCCCGCCATGACGGTCCCGTTCGCCACGGTCCCCGCACCGAGGAGGACCGTGGCGAACGTGTCGTCACCGTCGTTCTCGGCGATCACCGCGAACGTCTCGATTCCCTCGACGAGGGCGATCGTGTCGTCGAACAGCCGGGCCCCGCGCAGGGACTCCCGGACGGAGGCGGTGGCGGCCGTGGTGTTGCCGAGGGACAGCTCGGCCTGGGCCAGCAGCAGATCGAGGCGGGCGAGGGTCCAGTAGTCACCGCAGGAACCGCAGAGCTCCCGGCCCTCGTACAGCACGGACACGGCCTCCTCGTTCCGGTCGGCGAGCATCAGGGCGGTGGCCACGACGACGTAGGTGGGCAGGAATCCCGGGAAGAGGTCGCCGGCCGAGCGATGACCCACCCTGGCGTCCTTGATGAGCCGCATGGCCTCGGCCAGGTCTCCCCTGGCGACCGCCAGATGGGCCTGGAAGTGACTGATGTAGGCCGTGGCGTCCCATTCGCCGGTCCCGGTCGTGCACTGGGCCAGGGTGCGTTCGGCGCCCTCCAGGTCACCGTGCTGGATCAGCATCCAGGTGTGCACCCACAGAGCTCTGGTCCGCTCGGGCCCCGGCTCGTGCTCCAGGTCGAGGCCGCGCTGGAGGAGCGCGTATCCGGTGTCGTGGCGGCCGCAGCAGATCCACAGGAACCACAGGGAGGCGATCAGATCGAGACCCTTGCCCGCCTCGCCGGGCCGGCCGTAGCAGTACTCGACGGCCAGGCGGATGTTGGCGAGGTCGGGCTGGATCCTGCGGCACCAGGCGAGCTGGTCCTCACGCCAGCCCAGGGCCGCACGGTGGGCGAGGGAGAGGAAGAAGTCCCGGTGACGGCGGCGGGTCCCGTCGCTCTCGCCCCGCTCGTCCAGTCGGATGGCGCCGTACCGGCGCACGGCGTTGAGCAGGCGGTAGCGGGTGCCGCGGCCGTCCTGTTCGCGGCTGAGGACGGATCTGGCCGCCAGGTCGAGCAGCGCGTCGAGGACCCGCTCGGGGCCGAGGTCGCCGGCGTCGCAGACGTACTGGGCGGCCTCGGCGTCGAAGCTCCCGGAGAAGACCGACAGGCGGGCCCAGACGAGGCGCTCCTCGGGGCCGCACAGCTCGTAGCTGAGGCTGAGCGCGTCGTGCAGGGCGCCGTGCCGGGGGGACGCGGGGTCGGGGGCCGCCGCCGCCATCTCGATGGCCAGCGGGAGGTTGTCGAGCCGCCGGCAGAGATCCTCCGGATCGGCCTCACCCAGCCTGTCCCCGGCGAGGGTGACGAGCAGGTCGACGGCGTCCCGCGTGGGCAGGCCCTCGATCGGATAGACGTTCTCGTGGGGGAAGCCGAGCGGCTGCCTGCTGGTGACCAGGACGCGCACTCCCCTGACCTCCCGCAGGAGCCGGTCCACCAGGATCCCCGCGGTGTAGGCGACGCGGTCGCAGCCGTCCAGGACGATCAGCCCGGGGTTGCCACGGAGCTCGTTGACCACGGTCTCCATCGCGGACCGGCGGGACCGTCCGCGGGCATCGGCCGTGTGCTTCTCCCCGGGCGCGTCCGGCCGCTCCCTGCCGCGGCTCCCGCGGTCGAATGACGCGGCGAGGGCCTCGGCCAGTGAGAGGATGTCGTCCGGCGTCTCGGACAGGTCCACGACGTGGACGTATCCCGGGGACTCCCGTTCCAGTGGCTCGGCCAGGTGCAGCGCCAGGCGGCTCTTGCCCGCCCCGGCGACGCCGGTCAGGGTGACGTGCCCCGCCCTGCCGAGCAGGCCACAGATGTCAGCCAGCTCCGTCTGCCTGCCGACGAAGACATCCGCTCCCATAGCAGCCCCGGCGTCGTACCGACTGTTCGTGTTCTCACCGTCGCACGAATGCCCGTACACCCGAAACCCCGTCGACGAATTTCCCCGTCTTTTCAGGCTTTGCGGGCTCCGCGAGGCTGACGACGTTTTCCGGCCTTCCTGGTTTTCACGGCTTTCCGGCGCTTCCGTCCTCTCGCCCCGACCCGCAGGGCCGAGCCGCCCGAGACGGAAATCACCGGACGGTCTGCGGGGAGTCGGGGACCTGGGACGGGGGAGGTACGGCAGCATATGGAAATGCCACGTCCCCTCAGCGACCTTCCCAAGGCCCACCTGCACCTGCACTTCACCGGCTCCATGCGGCACTCCACCCTGGTGGAGCTGGCTCGGCAGCAGGGCCTGCACCTGCCGGACGCCCTGGAGCAGGACTGGCCGCCCCGGCTCCGGGCGACCGACGAGCGGGGCTGGTTCCGGTTCCAGCGGCTGTACGACATCGCGCGCTCGGTGCTGCGCCGGCCGGAGGACATCTACCGGCTGACGCGGGAGACCGCCGAGGACGAGGCGGCCGAGGGGTCGAGGTGGCTGGAGATCCAGGTGGACCCGTCCGGGTACGCCCAGCGGTTCGGCGGGCTGACGGCCACGCTGGAGCTGGTGCTGGACGCGGTGAACCGGGCCGCCGAGCACGCGGGGATCGGCATCGCGGTCGTGGTGGCGGCCAACCGGACCCGCCATCCGCTGGACGCCAGGACGCTCGCCCGCCTCGCGGTGCAGTACATGGACCGGGGCGTGGTCGGGTTCGGGCTCTCCAACGACGAGCGCCGCGGCCGGGCCCGCGACTTCGACCGGGCGTTCCGGATCGCCCGGGGAGCGGGGCTGCTGGCCGTGCCGCACGGCGGGGAACTGCTGGGCGCGCACAGCGTGGCGGAGTGCGTGGAGGACCTCGGGGCCGACCGGGTGGGACACGGGGTGCGGGCGGCGGAGTCGCCCCGGCTGATGGAGCTGCTCGCGGAGCGGCGGATCACCTGCGAGGTCTGCCCGATGTCGAACGTCGGACTGGGGGTGGCCGAACGCCCCGAGGACGTGCCGCTGCGGCGGCTGTTCGAGGCGGGGGTGCCGATCGCGCTCGGTGCCGACGACCCGCTGCTGTTCGGCTCCCGGCTGCTGGCCCAGTACGAGCTGGCCAGGCGGGTGTACGGCTTCGGCGACGCGGAGGTGGCCGAGCTGGCGCGGCAGTCGGTCCGGGGGTCGGCGGCTCCGGAGACGGTCCGCAAGGACATGCTGAAGGGGATCGACGACTGGCTCGCGGCGGACGGCCCGGCAGCCTGACCGGTTTCCGGGCCCGCGTTCAGGGACCCGCGTTCAGGGACCCGCGTTCAGGGGGCCGGGCTCAAGGAGGCGGGCTCAAGGGGCGGCCTGAGGGAGGGCGGGTCCGGAAAGGGGCGGGTCGAGGAGGGTCGGTCGGGGTGAGTCACTGGACCGACTGGGCGATCTCGCGCGCTCGTTCCCGGTCGGGGACGCCCTCCAGGCGGAGGCCCACCCCGCCGCGCTGCCAGATGAGGGTGGGGCCGGAAAGCCGGGTCGCGACCGGCGGCCCGCCTCCCCGGGGCAGGTAGGACAGCCCGTGCTTGGCCGGGATCCACGACGCCCGCGAGCCGTCCACGGTCGTCTCCTCGGGCCAGGGCGGGCCCAGTTCCTTGCGGAAGACGACCTCGAGCATGCCGTCGAACTGGTCCAGCCTGACGCCGGGCCACACCATCGAGACCACCCTGCCGCGGTCGCTGATCCTGACCTCGTCCGGCTCCCCGAGCTCCGCGGGGACGACGATCGGGAACACGACCTGCCGGCGGGCCTCCTCCAGGGTGGTCACGCCCTCCCTGGGCAGCGGGCTCGGGCTCCCGGACGGCAGCGGCCCGGGATCGCCGGTCCGCAGCTCGATCCCCGCGAACCTGAGGATCTCGACCACGGCGGCCCGTCCGACGGGGGTGGCCCCGAAGAACAGGGCGACGAGGACGGCGACCACCGAGATCACGACACGCCGCAGCCGTACACGGGCGCCGGGCCCCGCCGTACGCTCTGCCCGCCGTACCGGCGCTGGGAGAAGGCGCCACCCGCGGCGAGGGCGCGGCGCGGGACGAGACGGATCCGCGGGCGGCGACGGCTCCGGGGCGGAAGGCGCCGGAAGGGACCGATCCGCAGGTGACGGCTCCGGGGCGGAGGGGGCGGGGGCGTCCTCGGGGAGGGCTTCGAGGCGGGCCCGTACGGCGCGGGCCGTCTCGGCGGGGGGCGGGGCGGGGATGTCGAGGGAGTCGCCCAGCGCGAGGAGCATGACCTCGATGTCATCGATGCCGTCGGTGTCGTCGATGCCGTCGATGTCGTCGGGTTCGTCAGGCGAGGTCACGGTCCACCTCCTCACGCAGCCGGGCCAGGCCGCGGGAGGTCCGCGACTTGACGGTTCCGACGGGCAGGTCGAGCACCTGGGCGGTCTCGGCCTCCGACAGTTGCAGGAAATACCGGCAGACGACGGCATGACGTTCCCGCTCGGGAAGCGTACGCACCGCCGCGAGCAGCCGGGCACGACGGTCGGTGGCGACCACGGCGCCCTCGGGGTTCACCGGGTCCGCGGGGTCCTCGGCTCCCGGGCGGCCGAACCCGGTGAGCTTGACGGTGAGCTCGGCGCGGCGGCCCCGGGAGCGGGTCAGGTTGTGGGTCTCGTTGGCGACGATCCGCAGCAGCCACGGGCGGAAGGGCGCGTCACGGCGGAAGGTGGCCAGGTGGCGGTAGGCCTTGACGAACGCCTCCTGGACCACGTCCTCGGCCTCGTCCCCGGCGCCGAGCATCGCAGCGGTGCGGTGCGCGAGCGCGCTGTAGCGGGTGACCAGTACCTCGTAGGCGGACAGGTCACCGGCCAGGGACCGGGCGATCGCCTCGTCGTCGTCCGTCTCGGGGCTCCTTCAGCCGTCCCGAACAGGGTGCACCACCGGATGTTCTGACAGATTCCATCGCATGAGGCCCCCTCAGCGGAAGTCCCGGATCATGGTCGGGGCCGCGGCGCCGTCCGGGTGACCGCGGGAGACGGGAAAAGCCCCGCGGAGACGGGAAAGGCCCCGCGGCACCCGGAGGGTCAGGACTCGGAGTCCGGGAAATAGCCGAGGGCGTAGGCCACCGCGGCGTCGGGATCGTCGTCGTGGCCCTCGGCGAAGGCGGCGTCGTAGCTCTCGTCGCCGATCAGCTGGCGTGCGGTGCGCTCGGCCACGGTCCTCGGCTCCGACATGCTCTCCGAGCCGAACCCCTTGAGCCCGAACGTCGTCCACAGCCGCATGCCCGAACCCTGGAGCCGTGCCGTACGGTGCCCGTCGCCCCGGACCGCGGCGATGATCGCGAGCTGGTCGAGGGCGAGCGCCACTCCGGTGGTGTCCCGGAGCCGCCACTTGGCGTCGAGCGACTGCCGGGCGGCGCGTTCGGCCTCCTCCACCCGCCCGAGGCCGAGCTGGGCGATGGAGAGCACGTAGTCGCCGTAGGCCCGGGCCCAGCGTTCGCCACGGCCGTCGCACAGGCGCTGGGTCTCCTCCAGCACGGTGATGGCCTTGTCGAAATTCCCCTGCCAGGTGGCCGCCATGGCCACGGTCACCAGGGCGAGCGGCTCGCCGACGGTCATGATCTTCGCCTTCCGGAAATGCTCGCGCACCCGCTGGATGCTGGGTTCGACCTCGTCCAGGGCGCCGACGCACAGGGAACGGGTGGCCAGCCGGAGCTGGGCGTGCCCCGCGGCCGCGTAGTCACCCCAGTCGAGTGCGGCGGCGAGCGCCGCCTCGGCCCGGTGGCGGCCGGACTCCAGGTCCCCCTGGGCCATGGCCACGCAGCCGTCGGCCCACAGGAGCTTGGGCAGGCTGGGGTCGGTGATGGGCGCCGCCTCGATCGCCCGCTTCATGTAGTAGCGGCCCTCCTGCATGCGGCCGAGGCAGAACCAGAGGATCCAGAGCGTCCCGGCGAGCTCGATGGACATGGAGCTGGACGGTGACCCCGAGTCGAGGGCCAGCCGGAGGTTGGTGATGGAGAAGTTGAGTCTCTTGGCCCATTCCTCCTGGTCGGGGCCGTACCAGTTCTCGTCGGCCCGGCGGGCCAGGTTGAGGTAGTAGTGGCGGTGCCGCAGGGCGAGCCGCTCCTCCTCGCCGAGCCGGGCCAGCCCCTCCCTGCCGTACTCCCTGACGGTGTCGAGTTGCCGGTATCCGCCGGGGACCCGGATGAGCAACGAGCTCTCCACGAGATCGGCCAGTACGGCCGGCACGTCCGGCAGGTGCTCGTCGCCGCAGACCCAGACGGCGGCCTCGGCGTCGAAGGGGCCGGCGAAGACCGACAGGCGCGACCAGAGCAGGCGCTCCTCGCGGCTGCACAGGTCGTGGGTCCAGCCGACGGCCGTGCGCAGCGTCTGGTGGTGGGAGACGAGGGCGCGGTTGGCGGAGAGCGCGGCGAACCGGCCGTCCAGGCGCTCGGCGAGCAGGTCCGGGGGCATGGTCTTCAGCCGTCCGGCCGCCAGCTCGATGGCGAGGGGGATGCCGCCGAGCCGGCGGCAGATCCGGACGGCGGCCCGCAGGCCGGTCTCGTCCCCGGCCAGACCGGGCGCCGTGGCCGCGGCACGGTCGAGGAAGAGGCGGAGCGCGTCGTTCTCCTCCGGCCCGGCGGGCTCAGCGGGCTCAGCGGGTCCGGCCGGCTCGGCGGGGTTCGGGACCGGGAAGGGTTCGAGGGGCAGGATCGCCTCGCCGGGCAGGTTGAGGGGCTGCCGGGAGGTCGTGACGATCCGCACGCCGGGCGCCCGGGCGAGGACCGCGGCCACCAGCTCTCGGCAGGCGGGCAGGAGGTGCTCGCAGGTGTCGAGCAGCAGGAGGATCTTCTTGCCCGCGAGGAAGTCCAGGAGCACCTCCCGCTGGGGCCTGGTCGACTCCTCGCGGAGTCCCAGGACGGCTGCGACCGTGTGCGGCAGCAGGTCGCCGTTGCGCTCGCCGGACAGCTCGACCAGCCAGGCGCCGTCCAGATAGGAGTCACGGCATTCCTCCGCGACTTTCACGGCGATCCGCGACTTTCCGACGCCTTCGGCGCCGACGATCGTGACCAGAGATGTCTCGGCCAGCAGTTTTGACAGCTTTCCGACCTCGGCCTCGCGGCCGATGAAGCTGCACGTCTCCGTAGGGAGGTTCCCCCGCCACCATGGATTCGGCATCCGTTCGCGCTCCTTCCACGTGAGAGCCATGAAACCTGGCCAGAGTCACGCCTGGGGGCGCCGGGGGACACCGGGTAGGGATTTCTTCTTCTCGGTGGTAAATCTCATCCCGCAATAGGGCTGGAGTTCTTCTCAGCCTTCTTTAAAAATATGAGTCACCCGCATTTATAAACCGATTCACCCTAAACGATGACAAAATATGATAAGTTGGATCTTGTGGACCCCTCGCCGGACCTTCATGATCAGAGCCGAGTTCGATGAACCGCGCCGAAGGAAGGCGCACTAGACTCTGCCTGTCCCTGACCGTGGCCGCCGCGCCACGGTTTTCTGCGAGCTGGACGGAAACGCATGTCTGGGTATGACCGCGTAGTACAACCCGCGGCCGGCGACGGGGCCCTGGAGAACCACCTCGGTGGCGACGAGGCCAAGAACTACCGGCAGTACGAGTTCGACATGGTCGCCCCGCACGTGGGTCGCTCCCTGCTGGAGATCGGCTCCGGCCTGGGCCACTTCGCCGAGCAGTTCCTGCCCCGCCTGGACCGGCTGGTGGTCAGCGACTTCGACCCCTACTGCGTGGAGCAGCTCACCAAGCGCTTCGCCGACCACGACGACGTCGACGTGCTGCAGTTCGGCCTGCCGACCGAGATCCCCATCGGGGAGAAGGTCGACACCGTCGTCATGATGAACGTCCTGGAGCACATCGAGGAGGACGTCGAGGCCCTGCGCTCGCTCGCCGCGGTCACCCTCCCCGGCGGCCGGATCGTCATCTGGGTCCCCGGCTACATGCAGCTCTACGGCGACTTCGACCGCAAGGTCGGCCACGTGACCCGCTACACCCCCGCCACGCTGCGCAGCACGGTCTCCAAGGCCGGGCTCGACATCGACGTGCTCAAGCCGATCAACTTCCTGGGCGGCATCGCCTGGTGGGCGGCGGTCCGCCGGGGCGGCGTCGGCTACCCCGACCCCCGTCTCGTGAAGATCTACGACCGCACGGTCGTGCCGGCCACCCGCTTCATCGAGCGCTTCGTCCGCCCGCCCTTCGGCCAGACGGTCTTCTGCGTGGCCCGCGTCCCGCGCTGACGCGCCCCCGGTCCTCCAACGGTTCCCGGCGCGGGCACACGCGCGCGAGTGGCGCTCCGGGCCACCCGCCCCTTCTCGGGATGCCTACCCGGGCGTAACGTCGGTTGCATCCGCGCCCGAGGAGGTCACGATGACCGAGTACGCCAAGGCACGCGAGGTGGCCGAGCAGGCCCGTGAGAAGGCATGGGTCCGACCCAGCTTCGGCAAGCAGCTCTTTCTCGGTGATTTCCGCCTCGACCTGGTCTACCCCCCTCCGGCCCTGGCGGACGAGGAGACCAAGCGGGGAGAGGAGTTCCTGCGCACCCTGCGCCGGTTCCTGGACACCCGGGTGGACCCGGCGCTGATCGAGCGGACCGCGCGGATCCCGGACGAGGTGATCAAGGGGCTCGCGGCGCTGGGCGCGTTCGGGATCACCATCGAGGAGGAGTACGGCGGGCTGGGCCTCAGCCACCTCTACTACGGCCGGGCCCTGATGCTCGCCGGATCGTACTGCGGGGCCGTCGGCACCCTGCTGTCGGCGCACCAGTCGATCGGGGTGCCGCAGCCGCTGAAGCTGTTCGGCACCCCGGAGCAGAAGCGCGCCTTCCTGCCGCGGTGCGCGAAGGGGGAGATCTCGGCCTTCCTGCTGACCGAGCCGGACGTCGGCTCCGACCCCGCCCGGCTGGGGACCACGGCCACGCGCGACGGCGACGACTACGTGCTCGACGGCGTGAAGCTCTGGACGACCAACGGGGTCGTGGCGGGCCTGCTGGTGGTGATGGCCCGGACCGGCACGGGCATCTCCGCGTTCGTGGTCGAGGCGGACAGCCCCGGGATCACCGTCGAGCGGCGCAACGCGTTCATGGGCCTGCGCGGCATCGAGAACGGGGTGACGCGGTTCCACCGGGTCCGGGTCCCGGCCGCCAACCTGATCGGCCGCGAGGGGCAGGGTCTGAAGATCGCGCTGACCACGCTGAACACCGGGCGCCTGTCGCTGCCCGCCTCCTGCGCCGGGAACGCCAAGTGGGCGGCGAAGATCGCTCGCGAGTGGGCGGTGGAGCGGGTGCAGTGGGGGCGCCGGATCGGCGAGCACGAGGCGGTGGCCCGAAAGGTCGCCTTCATCGCCGCCACGGCCTACGCCCTGGAGTCGGTGATGGACCTGACCTGCCGGATGGCCGACGACGAGAGCAACGACATCAGGATCGAGGCCGCCCTGGCCAAGCTGTACGCCTCGGAGATGGCCTGGCGGGTCGCCGACGAGCTGGTCCAGGTCCGGGGCGGGCGCGGCTACGAGACGGCCGGGTCGCTGGCCGCCCGGGGCGAGCGCGGGGTCCCCGCCGAGCAGCTCCTCCGCGACGTCCGGATCAACCGGATCTTCGAGGGCTCCACCGAGATCATGCATCTGCTCATCGCCCGCGAGGCGGTGGACGCGCACCTGTCGGCGGCCGGGGACGTCATCGACCCGTCGGTGACGGGCCGCGACAAGGCCCGCGCCGCCGCCCGCGCCGGCGGTTTCTACGCCCGCTGGCTGCCCACGCTGGTCGCGGGCACGGGCAACCGGCCCGGGGCCTACGCGGAGTTCGGGCCGCTGGCCCGGCACCTGCGCTACGTGGAGCGCACCAGCCGCAGGCTCGCCCGCTCCACCTTCTACGGGATGTCGCGCTGGCAGGGACGCCTCGAGTACCGGCAGGGCTTCCTCGGCAGGATCGTGGACATCGGCGCCGAGCTGTTCGCGATCACCGCGACGTGCGTGCGCGCCCAGGAGGAGGCGGCCGACCTGGGGTGCAAGCCCACCGAACTGGCGGACGTCTTCTGCCGGCAGGCGCGGCTGCGCGCCGACGCGCTGTTCCGCCGGCTCTGGTCCAACACCGACGCCCGTGACGTACGGCTGACGCGGTACCTTCTGGACGGACGCTACGACTTCCTGGAGGAGGGCATCCTCGATCCCTCGATCGAGGGACCGTGGATCGCCGCCGCCGAGCACGGGCCGTCGGCCGAGGAGAACACGCACCGGCCGATCCGCTGAGCTCCCCGGATGTGTGGGTACGGTCCGCGCCCCGCCGTACCCACACCCATCCCGGCACCCGTCCCCGCACCCGTCCCCGTGCCCGCCGTGCTCCGCCGGGCCGGCCCCGCAGCGGACACGTCGGGAATCAAATGGCTTGCACGCCCCGGGAGCCCCGGCATACCGTCGACGGCATGTGGATTAACTCCTAGGAAGCAGGCGTCGATCAGCCCGTGCTGATCCGCCCGCGCTCAGCTCTCCGGCCCCGTTCGCCTGACGCGGCAGCTGAGTCTCCGGCACGGCCCTCACGCGGCGCCGCGTCGTCACAGATCCTGAAGGAGTCCATATGCGAATCCACTCCGGCACGAAGCCGTCCGGGAAGAAGAAGCCCGGCACCACCGATCTCCCGCTCCCGCAGCGGGCCATGCCACCAGCGCCCCGGCAGATGCCCAAGCCGCATGTGCCGATGAGGCCGACCCAGCAGCCGCGCCGGATTCCCGGCAAGGGCGGCCGCTGAAGAGGAGACGCCGCGGTCCCGCCCACTACGGGACCGCGGCGTCTTCCTTTCCTCGACTCTTCAACGGGTGGCGCCGGGAGCCCGCCAGCCCCGGCGCCACCCGTCGTGTCGTGGCCGCGCCGGGGACGCGGCCGGTTGGTCCGGCCCTCGCGTCCCCGGCGCCGCTCGCGGCTCCCGATCAGATGGTCAGAGCCGCTCGATGACGGTGACGTTGGCCTGGCCGCCGCCCTCGCACATGGTCTGCAGGCCGTACCGGCCGCCGGTGCGCTCCAGCTCGTGCAGGAGCTTGGTCATCAGGATCGCGCCGGTGCCGCCGAGCGGGTGGCCCAGGGCGATCGCGCCGCCGTTCGGGTTGACCTTCGCCGGGTCGGCGCCGATCTCCTTGATCCACGCCATCGGGACGGGGGCGAACGCCTCGTTGATCTCGGTGACGTCGATGTCGTCGATCGACAGGCCGGAGCGCTGCAGCGCCTTCTGGGTCGCCGGGATCGGCGCGGTCAGCATGTAGACCGGGTCGTCGCCGGTGAGCGCCAGGGTGACGATGCGGGCGCGCGGGGTCAGGCCGTGGTCGCGGACCGCCTGCTCGGAGGCGATCAGGACCGCGCCGGAGCCGTCGGAGATCTGCGAGGAGGTGGCCGCGGTGATCCGGCCGCCGTCGCGCAGGGTCTTCAGCTCCGCCATCTTCTCCAGCGTGGTGTCCGGACGCGGGCCCTCGTCGTCCTCGACGCCGTTGATCGGGGCGATCTGGTCCTTGAAGTAGCCGTTGGCGATGGCCTTGGCCGCCCGCTGGTGGCTCTCGTAGGCGAAGCGCTCCAGCTCGTCCCGCTTGAGGTCCCACTTCTCGCACATGAGCTCGGCGCCGCGGAACTGGGAGATCTCCTGCTTGCCGTACCGCTCGACCCATCCCTCGCCGAACGGGAAGGGCATGCCCTTCTCCAGCGCGGCCGTGATGCTCGATCCCATGGGCACGATGCTCATGGACTCCACGCCCGCGGCCACCACGAGGTCCTGGGTGCCGGACATGACGCCCTGGGCGGCGAAGTGGATCGACTGCTGGGAGGAGCCGCACTGGCGGTCGATGGTCACGCCGGCGACGTTCTCCGGCAGACCCGCCGAGAGCCAGGCGTTGCGCGCGATGTCCATGCTCTGCGGACCGAACTGCATGACGCAGCCCATGATCACGTCTTCCACCGCGGAGGGGTCGACGCCCGTACGGTCGATCAGGGCCTTGAGCGTGTGCGCGGCCAGATCCGTGGGGTGGACGGTGGACAGGCCGCCCTTCTTCTTTCCGACCGGGGTACGGACCGCCCCGACGATGTACGCCTCTGCCACAGTGCCTCCTGGGTTCCGTCCCTACTCAGACCGGACGATGCAAACCGAGCATTATTCGGTCAGTAGGAGGTTACAACAGAACATCCGTCTACGCCCTCCCCGGGGAGGATGATTGTGATTGCCATAACACTCACATCCGCGCGGGAGACGAGAGGTCCCCGCCCGGTGGCACCGGACGGGGACCGCGGCATCCGCCGGCGCTGTGGCGGAGCAGGATCGGCGCGGGGTCAGCGCAGGTAGACCCTGGGCTGCGGCGGGGCGGACATGCCGGATCCGATGAAGAAGCCCGGGTGCGGCGGCTGGTTGTAGGCCGTGTTCTGCCAGGCGATGGCCACGCGGTACTGGGTGTCGTGCATCAGCGTGTGGATGCGCCGGTCGGTCTGGTGGGGCGTGCTGTAGATCCGCAGGGCGGTGTTGTCGCCCGTCGGCCAGACGACCTCCTCGCGCCAGTCGCCGAACAGGTCGCCGGAGAGCGACGGGGTGGACTTGGTGCCGTTGTTGGAGTGCACGCCGGAGGCGGTCAGCAGCCGGGTCTCCCCGCCCGTGCCGTACTTGTCGACGCGGGTGGCGTCCACCAGCTCGCGCACCGGGTCGCCGTCCCACCAGGCCAGGAAGTTGATCGAGGAGGGCTCCCGGCCCAGGGACGCGCCGGTGGTGCTGCGCAGCGTGGTGTCCCGCGCCGACCACGACTCCGCTCCCGGGCTCCCGGCCCAGATGTCGGCCGAGACGCCGCGGCCGTTGTCGCCGCCGGAGGCGGTGGACCACAGCACCTGACCGGTGCGGGCGCTGGCGAACCACGAGCCGGGCTTGGAGGAGTCCTCGCTGACCTTGAAGTACTCCAGGCCGGCCCGGGACGGGTCCAGGTCGCCCAGGTGCGCCGCGTCGCCGTGGCCGTTGCGGGTGTTCCACAGCGGCGAGCCGTTGTCGTCGACGGCGGCGGAGCCGAAGACGATCTCGTCCCGGCCGTCGGCGTCCACGTCGCCGATCGTGAGGCTGTGGTTGCCCTGCCCGGCGTAGGTCGTGCTGGAGTTGGAGTCGAAGGTCCAGCGCTTGGTCAGGGTGCCGTTGCGGAAGTCCCAGGCGGCGATCACGGCGCGGGTGTAGTAGCCGCGCGACATGATCAGCGAGGGGCGCTGCCCGTCCAGGTAGGCGGTGCCGGCCAGGAACCGGTCCACCCGGTTGCCGTAGGAGTCGCCCCAGGAGGAGACGGTCCCGCGCGGCGGGTCGTAGTTCACCGTGGACACCGCGGCGCCGGTCCGGCCGTTGAACATGGTCAGGTACTCCGGACCGGCCAGGACGTAGCCGGAGGAGTTGCGGTGGTCGGCCGAGGACGAGCCGATCACCTTGCCGGTGCCGTCCCTGGTGCCGTCGGCGGTCTTCATGGCCACCTCGGCCCGGCCGTCGCCGTCGTAGTCGTAGACCTGGAACTGGGTGTAGTGCGCCCCGGCGCGGATGTTGCGGCCCAGGTCGACGCGCCACATCCGGGTGCCGTCGAGCTTGTAGGCGTCCACGTAGACGTTGCCGGTGTAGCCGGACTGGGAGTTGTCCTTGGCGTTGGACGGGTCCCACTTCAGCACGAACTCGTACTGGCCGTCACCGTCGAGGTCGCCGACGCCGGCGTCGTTGGCGGCGTAGGTGTAGGCGACCCCGTCCGGCGTGGTGCCGCCGGCGGGCGCCTGGATGGGGACGTCCAGGTAGCCGTTGCCGAAGCGCAGCGACGGCTCGGAGGCGGCCTGCTCGGCGCCGCCGACCACGGCCCGCACGGTGTAGACCGCGTCGGCGGCGGCGCCGGTATCCAGGTAGTTGGTGGAGCCGGTGATCGGCGAGGAGTTGACCTTCGTGCCGCCGCGGTAGAGGTTGAAGCCCGTCGAGGCGGCCTCGGTGCCCAGCAGCCGCCAGGACACCAGGTTGCCGGTGCCGGAGCGCACGCTGATCAGGCCCCGGTCCAGGTCCTCCGCCTGCCTGGCGCCCGCCGGGATCGTCGTCGGGGCCACGGTGGGCGTCTTCGTCGGAGTCACCGTCGGAGTCGCGGTGGGCGTCTTCGTCGGTGTCGCCGTGGGGGACGCGGTGGGGGACGCCGTGGGAGTGGCTGTCGGGGTGGGGGCGGTTCCGGCGGCCTTCAGGGTCCAGCGCTTACTGGTGGCGCTGTCGCAGGAGTTCTGCTGGACGACGGCACCGGTGGCGGTGGAACCGTCCTTGACGTTGAGGCATTTGGCGCTGCCGGTGTTGACGACCCGGTAGACCGAGCCGCTCACCGCTTCGAGTCTCCAGCCTTGGAATGCGCTTTCCCCACAGGCCTGCTGAACGACGGCTTTACCCGCGGAGGTGCTGTCGTCCTTGATCCCGGCGCACTTGCCGCTGTGCGCGGCGGTCAGACTCTGGCCGCCGGAGACGTCCGACAGCTCCCAGGCCTGGTTCCTCCCGCCGTTGCAGGGGTACTGCACGAGCTGCGTGTCGTCAGCGGTGCTCTTGGCGTTCACGTCCAGGCACAGGCCGCTGTTAGCGTTCACAAGAACGTACGGGCCGGCGGCGGGGGCGGACGCCGCCGCCGCGGTTCCCGTCGCCAGGGTGCCGCCGACGGCCACCAGGGCCAATGCGGCGAGGCGTGTTCGGTGCGCAGAGCCGGGTAACGCCATCTTCCCTCCTTTTTGAGAAAGATTGTTGTCTATTCCCGGTATGTCCGAAATACGCGCCACACTCTAGGGCAAAGCTCTCGGCATTTCGATCCCCTGGCGGACGTGCGCACGAGGATACGCACAGGTCGGCCCGCCGCGGCGGGCTGCGTTCAGGCCGACGCTCACCGACGCTCAGAAGACGAGGTCAGGACTCCGTCCGGGATGCCGGGCGGATGAAACGTACACGCCGGAACCGCGCGAGAGCGGTCAGGGCCGGTGCAGCACGACGTAACCGTCGCGCTCGTAGACCTTGCGGTAGCCCTCCCGCAGGGCCTGCTCGACCCGCTGGCGCTGGACGTCGTGCGAGGGGAACGGGAAGGTCCAGCGGTCGACGTCGGCCACGATCCACGGCGAGCCGTACGCGGTCGCCCCCCACAGCAGTACCGTCGTCCGCGAGGTGAGCGCCGGGCCGACGTGGTTGACGGCCTCCACCACCACCCCGTCCGGGACCTCGGCCACCGCCTCCCGGGCCGCCGCGACGTGCGGGTCGCCCTCGTAGAAGGACCACTCGACGAGGTTGCCCAGCGCGAACCGGGGGATCAGGGTGATCCCGATCAGGCACACGCCGACCGCCCAGTGGCTGCCGAGTTCCCGGCGCGCCTCCCGGCCGCGGAACCACCCGCGGTCCCTCACCCCGAGCCACCTGCCGAGCCGGTCCACCCCGTCCACCGCGGCGCAGAACAGGATCGCCACGACGAAGGCGTTGTAGTGGTGCTCGGGCCCCCACCACTGCGGCCGGTCGGCCAGGAACCGCTCGGCCACCAGCGGCAGCGCCGCCAGCGTCAGCGGCGACAGCAGCGCGGTCAGCAGCACCGGCCAGAGCAGGAGGGCCAGCGTGTCGACCTTGACCTCCGGGCTGACGAACTGCCACAGCGCGCCCAGCGGGTCACGCGCGAGGCCGAGAGCCACCTCTCCCAGAGTCTGCCCCCACCTGCCGTAGGCCCAGTGGAAACCCGTCTCGCCCGATCCCGCCAGCGGCATCAGCACGCTGCGGATCATCACCATGGCCCCGAGCGAGAACAGGACGAACGCGGCCCCGTACAGCCGCCTGCGGGTGAGCAGGAGGTAGACGCCGAAGCCCGCCACGAGCAGGCCCATGTCCTCCTTGACCAGCAGCAGGCCGAACGCGGCCAGCGCCGCCGCCGGCATCCGGCCGACGTCGGAGCGCTCAATCATGATCGCGCTCAGCAGCGGGGCGAAGGCCGCCTCGTGGACGTCGAACCCGGCGGCCTGCGCCACCGGCCACGACACCGCGTACGCCACCGCGACGAGGTACGCGCTCCTGGCGCCGAGGCGGCGCTCGGCGTAGTGCCAGATCGGGATCACGGCCAGCGCGAGCAGCACCGCCTGGGCGATGATCAGGGTCTCCGGTCCGTCGTGGATCCAGTACAGCGGGGCCAGGAGGGCGACGATCGGCGAGAAGTGGTCGGCGAGCTGGATGAAGTCCATCCCCTGGCCGTAGTACATGCCGACCGAGGGCTCCAGCGGCGGGCCGAAGCCCGCGTAGCCGCGCACGGCCTGATCGAAGATGACCAGGTCGAAGGTGCTGGCCCGGAAGGTGGCCAGCTTGACCAGGCCGAGTACGGAGTAGGCGGCCGCGGCGACGACGGCGATCGCCAGGAGCGGCGGCAGGTGCGGCCGGTTCCACCACCTCCGCGACGTCTCCCCCGCGCCCGCCTCCCCGGCGGTGCCGGACTCCCCTGACTCCCCTGACTCCCCGGGCCCGGAGGGCTCCGCGGAATCCCCGGGCTCCCGGGGCCCCTCCGGCTTCCCGGTCTCGTCGGTCCCGGAAACGATGCCCGCGCTCATGACCGGCGGGTGCTCGTCATCGTGGCGTAGGCGATCACGTTGTCCGTGTAGTGACCGGTCGAGCGGTTGTAGGTCCCGCCGCACGTGATCAGGTGGAGCTGCGGGCTGGGATAGGTCCCGTACACCCGCTGCGTCGGGAACACCGACTTCTCCGCCTGTTCCAGGCCGCCCACCGTGAACACCGCGATCACCCCGTCCTGCCGGTGCACCTCGATGATGTCACCGTTGCGGATCTCGTGGAGGCGGCTGAACACCGCGCTTCCCGTCCGCGTGTCCTTGTGCCCCAGCATGACCGCCGGCCCGGCCTCCCCCGCCGTCGGCCCCTCCCGGTACCAGCCGACGAGGTTGGCGTTGTTCACCGGCGGCACCTCGATCGCACCTCGCCTGTCCAGTCCGACGGACTTGATCGGCGCGTTGACGCCGAGACGCGGGATGACCAGCCGCACCGGGGTCGAGGGCTGCATCGCCGGGGCCGCCGGAACGGTCGGCTGCGGCGGGGGCGCGGTCGCGGGCGCCTGGAAATAGGGGTTCGCGGGCGCGGCGGTGTTCTGCTGCGCCCGGGGCGGCAACGCGGTCCGCTGGTCCGCCAGGCCGTACTCCTCGGGCGAGGAGAGCATGAAGATCAGCCCGACCAGCACCGTGACCGCCCCGGCGACCGCCGCCAGCACCAGCACGGAGCGGAGCGCCCGGCCGCCGCCGACCGGGTCCTCGTACGGCTCGCCGTACCCGGGCCCGTACCCGGAGGGGGGGTAACCCGGCGGGACGTAGCCGGGCCCCTGGGGAGCGGCCTGACGGTAGGCGGGCTGCCGGCCAGGCGGGTGACCGGGCCGCTGCTGCGGGTACGGCTGCCCCGGCCCCCCGCGGCCCGCGGGCGGTCCCGGCCACCGGCCGTCCGGCGTCGGCGTGGTCATCCCCGGCTCCGATCAGCCTCGGGCGGCCGTACGGCGCCGCAGCGCCAGCCCGCCGATCGCGGCCCCGCCCACCATCAGCGCACCGGCAAGCATGATCACCCGGGCGTCGGGGCCCGCGTCCCCGCCCCCGCCCGTGGCGGCCCCGCCACCGGGGGTCCTGCCGATCTGGCCCGTCCTGCTCCTCGTGGGGCTCGCCGTCACGGTCTCGAAAACGGTGATCGTCGGCTTCACCGACGGGGTGGCGGTCGTGGGCGTCGAGGTCGGACTGGTCGGAGTGGTCGTGGGCGTCGTGGTCCCCGTGGCCGCCGTGGACGGCTTCACCGTGATCCGCAGCGCCGCCGCCGCGGCCTCAGCCGTCGCGGCCGGGTCCACCGTGCAGTCGTACAGCGTGGCCTCAGGATCAGCCGTATTCGTTGGCGCCATATAGAGCGAGAACCCGTCCGGCTGCACGGCGATGACGCCGGGTGCCGTCGGGGTCATCGTGATCAGTAGGTTCGGCGGCTGGAGCATGGCACCTTGGCTCATCGTGGCAGGAGCTCCGGACGCCGCGACTGAGCGGAGCTCCGAGGGGACGATCATGGGACTGGCACTGATTGCCACATCTGCTTCGACAAGGAGTCTTCCCGGAGTCGGGAACGCCGAGGGCGCGGTGAGGCTGGGCGAGGCCGCGGGCTGGCCGATCTTCCAGGTCGCGACGATCGTGGAGCTCGGCGTCGGATCGATCGGGCCGGTCAGATCCATCTGGAACTTCATGGTGGCGGTCGGACCCCCGGCCGCTCCGATCTGGCACTCGTAGGTCACCGGCTTGGGCGCCGCCACCATGGAGGCGAGCGCAGGAACAGCCCCGAAGAAAAGTCCCGCACCCACCGCTCCGATGGCTGCCGTCTTGGCCATGACGCGCCGCCGCGTCTTGGACTTCAGCACGGTCTGTCTCCATTTCAGTGCGGTTGACCGGCGGGGACACTACCCGCAATTCCAGCCAATGGTCACGGTCCGTCTAGATCTTACGGAGCCTCGCCCCGAAGCGGGAACCCGTTGGTAAAAGGGGCATAGATTCTCTTGTGTCCCAATAGATCATGAGTGGGAGGGGTGACCGCCCAGCAAAACCCCTCCCCGGGTTCAAGGAACGATCAGCGCCGGAGTGGCGGCGGGGACGACCGGGAAGAAGCCCGGCCACCGGTTCCCGCCGATCACTGTGAGGAAGCATGAGGTTCCTGGCCCGCCTGCACCAGTTCCCGCCGCGTCTGGCCGCCGGCGCGCTCATCCTGAACTCGGGCCTGACCAAGGCCTCCGTCGACAAGGAGACCGCGGCACAGCTCCACGGGATGGCCGCGGGCACCTATCCCTTCCTCAAGGACATGGAACCGGAGGAGTTCGTCCGGCTGCTGTCCAGGGCGGAGATCGCCCTCGGTGTGGCGCTGGTGGTCCCCCTGGTGCCCTCGGCGGTGGCGGGCGCCGCGCTCACGGCTTTCGCGGGCGGCCTGCTCGGTCTCTACCTCAAGACGCCGGGCATGCGCGAGGAGGGCGGCCTGCGCCCCACCCACCAGGGCATGGCCCTGGCCAAGGACGTCTGGCTGCTCGGGATCGGCGCCGGACTGGTGGCCGAGGCGCTCTGCCGCGACTGATCCGGCTCCCGTACGGCTCGCTTTCCCGACCCTCCGGGAAATATTGGACCGTTCCCATCCTTGGTGGGCGATTCGCGCTTTATGCCCCTCATCTGGGATAAGGTGACCCGCGATTCGCTCAGAACCGTACAGCTCGCCCAGAGCCGTACAGCCGTACCATCCGGGGGACGTCACGTGCCAGATGCCCGACGCCACGAGGATCTCACTCCCCAGTTACTCGGATCGCCGTTCTGGCACGACCGGATGCTCCAGGACGCGGGCATCCCGGTGTACGACGTCCCGCTGGTGTCGGTGGGCGGAGGATTCGGTTCCTTCACCCTGCTCGACGTGCTGCGGATCTGCGGCGTGCCGGCCTCGGCCATGCGGGTGCTGTCGAACAGCGACACCCCCTGGCAGACCTGGGAGTACCTCACCCGCGTCTCCCAGCTGCCACCGGCGGAGCGCATCCGCTCCGACGCCGGGGCCCGGCCCGACAACATCTGGGGTTTCCCCTCCTACGCCGTGCACGAGGCCTGGCAGGACAAATCCCCCAAACTGCTCTGGCAGGTCCTGGTCGAGCCGGTCTTCACCGACTTCTTCAGCCCCCGGGCCGCGACGGTCTTCGCCACGGTCAAGCGGGAGGCCGACCGCATCTCCTACTGGGACATGCTGCTCAAGGGGCAGGTGCGCATGGTCCGCCGGCGCGACGGCGGCGGCTACTTCACCCTGCTGACCCCGCCCCCGGGCTCCTCGCCGACCAAGCGGGTGGCCTTCCGCTCCCAGTACGTGCACCTGGCGGTCGGCTATCCCGGCCTGAAGTTCCTGGAGGACCTGCAGCAGTTCCGGGAGACGTACAACGACTACCACCGCGTCGTCAACGCCTACGAGCCGCACGAGCACGTGTACGAGTTCCTCAAGACGCGGCCGGGCACGGTGGTGGTGCGCGGCGCCGGCATCGTCGCCTCCCGGGTGCTGCAGCGCCTGATGGACGACCGGGAGCGGCACGGCCTGCAGACCCGGATCATCCATCTGTTCCGCGCGTTCGTGACCGGTCCGCACGGTCGCGGCCCGTGGATGCGGCGCGACGGCGGCGACGGCTGGGCCTACCAGGCGTTCACCTTCCCCAAGTCCGCCTTCGGCGGCCAGCTGAAGGCGCGCTTCCGCCGCCTGGAGGGGGCCGAGCGCGCGGCGCTGTACAAGACCGTCGGCGGCACCACCACGCCGAAGCTGCGCCGCTGGCAGGAGCAGATGCGCACGGGCCGGCAGGGCGACTGGTACCACCCGATGCAGGCCACCGTGCACAAGGTCGAGCCGACCCCGGACGGGCGGCTGGTCAGCTTCGTCAGCCACGGCGACGGGACTCCCGGCCACCACGTCTCGGACTTCATCATCGACTGCACCGGGCTGGAGGCCGACATGCCCGAGCACCGGGTCCTGGCCGACCTGCTGGAGCACGGCGGCGCCCGGCGCAACGGCGCGGGCCGCCTGACGGTCGAGGAGAGCTTCGAGGTGAGCGGTACGGCCAGCGGAAACGGCGCGCTGTACGCCTCCGGGGCGGCCGTGGCCGGCAACCACTTCCCGGCGGTGGACAGCTTCCTGGGCATGCAGACCGCCGCCCTCGACATCGCCGCCGACCTCGCCCGGCGCGGGTTCTGCGCCCCGCTCGGCTCCGGCCGGTCCATCAGCCAGTGGCTCAAGTGGGCCACCGGCCGCCGCATCTGAGCCGTCCCCCTGAGGAGCCCACGCCGTGATCCCCACCCTCGCCGGCCGCCTGCAGACCCGGATCTTCCTGCTCGCCACCGTCGGCGTGGTCCTGACGGCGCTGATCGTGCCGGTGCTGCCGGGCACCACCGGTTCCCTGGCCCGCACGTACGGCACCGCCTACCTGATCCTGCTCGCGGTCGCCGTCGTGGGCCTGTTCTGGGAGCTCCTCTACCACCTGCTGATGCAGTTCCGCTGGGACAAGGACTGGCCGACGCTCTTCGGCCTGGTCACGATCGTCCCCGAGGGCCTGCTCATGTGGGTGCTGCTGGAGCAGGGGCTGATCCCCGGCGTCGACGGCCCGGTCGCCTTCTCCACGTTCGCGACCATGTTCGTGTTCGTCTGGGTCGGCCAGTGGCTGTTCGCCAACGGCCCGATGCGGGTGGTCTCCGTCCAGTGGCGGCTGCGCGGCGGCCGGATCGTCTGACCTCCTCCCGTACCGGCGTACCGGCCCGGGAGGAGTCAGAAGTTCTTCGACCTCCGCAGGGCGGGTGGCCGTCCGTCGGGGTCCACCGCGAGCCGGTACAGCGGCATCGCCAGCATCCTGCGTACCCGGCCCAGCTCGGGCGCCGGGTGCGGGCGCAGCCGTCCCGGCGGTCTCGCGCCCCGGCACCCGCTCCGGTGCCAGGCTTCGAGCGCGTCCGCCGATCGGGCGAACGCGTCGAAGGCGGCCACGGGATCGCATAGATCGTCCACATCGGCGGGGTCGCGGTCCAGGTGCTCGGCGGCCAGGGCGAGGCGCAGCTCCCGGGCGTACCTGCGGGCCCCTTCGGGCGGGCGCGGGTCGGGTTCCTCGTCGATCACCGCGCAGCTCAGCTCGGAGTCGTAGGTCCACGACCGCAGGTTGACGTTGTCCGATCCGACCGCCGCCCACACGTCGTCCACCACGCACATCTTGGCGTGCACGTACACCGGCGTACCCGCGTGGTTCTCCAGGTCGTAGACCGCGATCCGGTCTCCGCCCGCCTGCTTGAGCCTGGCCAGCGCGTCGGCCCTGCCGATCAGGCTGGCCGGCCCGGCGAGCCAGCCGTCCTGGTCGGGGTGGCGCGGGACCACGATGATCATGCGGAGCTCCGGCTCCCGCTCCAGCGCCTCGGCGAAGGGCTCGATCACCTCGGTGGACCACAGGTACTGGTCCTCCAGGTAGACGATCGAGCGCGCCGCCCGCAGCACCTTGTGGTAGGCCCTGGCCACGCTCCGCTCCCCCTGCGGCGCGAACGGGTAGGCGCTGCGCCGGTAGGGATAGGTCCGCAGGAGCTGTACGGCATGCGTCCCCACGGGCTCGGGAGGCGGTCCCGGTTTGGGTAGCGGCGGCACGTCGTCCATCCGCTCGAAGTGGTCGCGCAGCCGCTTGATCGGATGGCGGGTCTCCGGGGCGGGGTCCTCCCAGCGTTCACAGAAGACCGTCTCCACCTCGGCCACGGCCGGTCCCTGGATCATGACCTGGATGTCGTGCCAGGGCGGCCGGTCGCCGTACGCCTTCGGCATGGAGACGGTCTGCGGGTCCCCCCGGTGCTCGGCGTCGTCGCGGCGGCTGTGGCACAGGTCGATGCCCCCGACGAAGGCGACGTCCTCGGCGGAGTTCTCGTCGTGGCGGATGATGACGAATTTCTGGTGGTGCGATCCGCCACGCCGTACCCGGGTGTCCAGCAGACACTGGCCGCCGGTGGCCTCGATGTCCTCACCGAGGTGCCGGTTCTCCTCGGAGCTGAAGCGCAGCGCGTCCAGGTGCGAGCGCCAGATGAGCCCCCTGACCAGCGCTCCCCGGTCCGCCGCCTGCGCCATCACCTGCGCCACGCCGGGGCCGTCGTCGGTGAGCCGCTCGTCGGGATCACCGCGCCAGTCGGCGAACAGCACCAGATCGTTCTTCGTGAGCCGGTCCACGCGGGCCTTGAGTTCGGCGAAGTAAGCGGAACCGTGGATGAGAGGACGGACGAGATTGCCCGTCGTCCAGGCTCCGAGCCGGGTGAACGGGTTGTCCCGCTCCTCCTCCGTGAGGAACCAGTCATCGAGTCTCACGTTCTACGGTTACCCGGCTGCCGCACCGCCATTCCCCACCGATCCCGCTATTCCCCACCGATCCCGGCATACCGCCCCCGAGGACCCGGCCGGCTGCGACCGCTCCCTCATCGCCCTGCTCCTCGCCTGGGAGTTCTGAGGCTGCGGATATCAGGCGCGGCGGGTGGCGGAGAGGGTGGCGTAGACGATGATGTTGTCGGTGTAGTGGCGGGTCTTGGGGTTGTAGACACCGCCACAGGTGATCAGGCGCAGGGTGGCCTCGCCCGTGTTGCCGTAGACCCGCTTGGACGGGAAGGCCTTCTTGCTGACCTGCTCGACCCCGTCCACGGTGAACTCCGCGATCTTCCCGTCCGACCGCGACACCTTGATCTTGTCTCCGCGCCTGAGCTCGCGGAGGCGGCTGAAGACGGCGGCCCTGCCGTTGGCGTTGACGTGCCCCAGGATGACCGAGGGCCCCTGCTGCCCGGGGACGGGACCGTACCGGTACCAGCCCGCCAGGCCCGGCTTGCTCAGCGGAGGAGTCTGGATCGCCTGCTTGGCGTCCACCCCGAGGGGCATCAGCGTGGTCAACACGCCGATCTTCGAGATGGCTATCTTCCGGGGGCTGACGCCGGTGCTCTTGAGCGGCTCCGGCGGCATCACGACGGGCAGCGGCGGCGGCGCGGTGGGCGCGGCGGCCGTCAGCGGCACGTCCAGCCCACCCGGCCCGACCTGCTCGGGCAGCGCCGCCGGGTTCTGCTCCTGCTCCTGGACCTGCGCCGGCTGCTGGTCGGGGCTCACCGGCTGGGGCTGCCCGGGCTGTCCCTGCTCCTGTCCCGGCACCGGCTGCGGCTGGACCTGTGCGACGGCCTCGGGGGCCGGAGGCCCGTAGACCTCCTCCTCGGCGGCCGGGGCGAAATAGGTCAGCAGGCCCGCCATGACCAGCCCGACCCCGCCCAGCGACCCGATCACCAGCAGCGCCGGGAGCAGTATGCCCCTGCCCCGTCCCTTGCCTCCCGGCGCGGGGACGTGCCCCTGCGGGGTGGGGTGGCCCTGGTAGGGGTCCGGCGTGCCGCCGTAGGGAGAGCCTGGATACATCCCCGAACGCTCCTGCCTATCCCCGGCCGCGCGCGTGCGCCGCGCGACTCCGCCTGAGCGCCACCCCGCCCAGCACGCCACCGGCGATCATCATCGCCCCGGCCCCGACGAGCGGGAGCCCCGACGGCTCCTCCGGCCCCGTCCCGGTGTCGGCACCGCCCTTGGGAACCCTGGTGACCTGGGGCTTGGTGGGCGTGGCACGGGTGGGGGTGACGGTCGCGGTCACGGTGACGGTCGGCTTGGGCGTGGAGGTGCTCCCGGAGCCGGTGCCGTTGGTGGGGGTGGCGGTCACCGTGACAGTCGGCTTGGGCGTGGCCGTCGTGTTGGTGGGAGTCGCCGCAGGCTCCTTCTCCACCTTCACCGAGACCGTCTTGGTCTCGCTGGGCTTGCATATCGCGTTGAAGTCGCGCACGTGCGTGTAGAGCTCCGGCTTGGGCTCGCGCAGCACCCTGAACGCATCAACGATCATGTACTTCTTGGGCGACTTGTTCTTCAGAACAACCGTGTAATTTCCATACTTCAGCCCCTTTACCGACCAGAGCGTCTGCTGAGTGCGCTTCACATCGGCCGGGACCGGAGTCACCCCGTCTTCCTCCTTAGATGCGTCCACCTTGTCCTTCTGCAAGACAGGAGTGGGCTTACCCGTCTCATGGAGGACTATCTCCACTTCTCCCATGTCGTCATCACGCTCAGTGATATATTCGACGCCCGTTCCGGTAAATGAGAACTCCACCCATGCGTCGAGGACATCAGTAGCGCGAACATCCTTCGCGACGTCATCACTTTTACGATCGGCATCGTAGATCCACCCATCGCCCCCATAGTTCATCTCAGGGTGCGGCTGACCGTTAACAGTGTCGTTGTACAGGGGAACCGTTTCAGGCGGAAGGAACTGAACCGTCAGGCTTCTGGGCGTTACCTTGACTTCACCTTCCTTGCCGACGACGTAGGAGCCGGGAGTCAGAGCCGGCAGCGCCAGGGGCGCGCCATCTTGCAATGCCTTGTCCACGACAAGCTCGCCCATCGAGTCGAGCGTCCCCACGCCGCTCCAGTAGTCGGAGATCCCGGCACTGCCCCTGGCGATCACGCGCGCCTTCGGATCGAAACTTCCAGGAGCCGTGAAAGGGGAGTTCCCCAGGGTCCACTTGAGCTCAAGCGGTTTACCGACGTAGACCGTCGTCGGAATCGCAACCGTGACCGAGACCTTGGCCCCGGTGGGAGTCATCCCGGTGCCATCCGGTTCGCAGTAGAAATCCGAAATATAGTTGTCGGTCTCCGCAAGGCTCTGGGAGCTGGACAGGACGACCAGGGAACCAACCGTAAGACCGAGGACCGAGGCCGCGACTGTCCCACGGAGGCCAGCTCTCCACCGAAACACCGCAACACTCCCGCATGCCAGGACCTGGTCACAAACTGGTCATCTGATCACAACTAGGCCCGGATCGTACTGCCCCAACATGTCCTCCGGCATACGGACGGCAAGACCCACAGGCGACCGTCACAGATTTGTGATCTCGGCACGGTCCAAAGCCCCACGCGACCCCGCCCACCTCCTGTACCTCCTGGTAACAGAATCGTATTCTGGTAAGCGAGAACTGACACCTGGAGGCAGTCAATGCAGCGAGACCTCTTCGACGAGGAGCACGATCTCTTCCGCGAGACCGTGCGTGAGTTCCTGGCCCGGGAGGTCGTGCCGTACCACGACCGGTGGGAGAAGGACGGCATCGTCCCCCGCGAGGTGTGGAAGAAGGCCGGCGAGATCGGCATGTTCGGTTTCGGGGTGCCGGAGGAGTTCGGCGGGGCGGGGATCACCGACTTCCGGTACAACGCCGTGATCGTCGAGGAGATCATCCGGATCGGGGCCTCGGGGCTCGGTTTCTCGCTGCACAACGACGTCATGGCGCCGTACTTCGTCGAGATGACGGACGACGAGCAGAAGGCCCGCTGGCTGCCCGGGTTCGCGAGCGGGGAGCTGATCACGGCGGTCGCGATGACCGAGCCGGGGGCGGGAAGTGACCTCCAGGGGGTACGGACCACCGCCCGGCGGGAGGGCGACCACTACATCCTCAACGGCCAGAAGACCTTCATCACGAACGGCATCAACTCCGACCTCGTCGTGGTCGTGGCCAAGACCGACCCGGACGAGGGCGCGCGGGGCATCTCGCTGCTGGTCGTGGAGCGCGGCATGGACGGCTTCACCCGGGGCCGCAACCTCGAAAAGATCGGCATGAAGGCCCAGGACACCGCCGAACTGTTCTTCGAGGACGTACGGGTCCCGGCCGCCAACCTGCTCGGCGGGCAGGAGGGCCAGGGCTTCTTCCAGCTCATGACCAACCTGCCGCAGGAGCGCCTGTCGATCGCGGTGGCGGCCGTGGCCGCCGCCGAGACCGTGCTGGCGATGACCGTCGAGTACTGCAAGAGCCGCAAGGCCTTCGGGCGGAACATCGGCAGCTTCCAGAACACCCGGTTCGTCCTGGCCGAGTTGGACACCGAGGTCGAGATCGCCCGGCACTACCTGGACAAGTGCATCCGCGCCCTCAACGCCAAGCAGCTCACCGTCGTGGACGCCGCCAAGGCCAAGTGGTGGACCACCGAGCTGCAGACCAAGGTCATCGACCGCTGCCTCCAGCTCCACGGCGGTTACGGCTACATGATGGAGTACCCCGTGGCCAAGGCCTGGATCGACAGCCGGGTGCAGACCATCTACGGCGGCACCACCGAGATCATGAAGGAGATCATCGGCCGTTCCTTCGGCTTCTGAGGGCTCCGCCCCTTCCTCTCCTTCCGAGACTCCGGAGCCCCCGCCCCGCCCCCGGCGGAGCGGGGGGCGGGGGCGGGGGCTTTGACTAATGACCGGCCTCCCCCGCCCGATAAGTCCTGATGTGAAACTCACACGTCTACGAAAGGGCTTTCCCCTGGTGGGGGTCGTCGTCCTGCCGGTCGTCGCGCTCGGTCTCCTGGTCCAGCACCAGTTCACCGCCACCGCGTTCGACCGGATCGAGGCCGACCGGGTGCTCCAGGACGCGCAGCGGATACGTGTCGCACTGGACTACGAGACCCGGTCGCTCAGCGACTACGGCGCGGCCAAGTCCATCTGGGACAGCTCGTTCACCGACGTGCGCACGGCCGACCCGGCCACCTTCGAGGAGGACTTCCCCCCGCGCGACATCCGGGACGTCTTCGGCGTCGACGGCGTCGTCAGCACCGGGCCGGACGGCACGGTGCGGGTCGGCGGGCTGGTCGGAGCCGGGACGGGCTTCGAGGCGCTCCCCGCCGAGCTGGCCCGGCCCGCGCTGCTGAAGCAGCTCTTCGACGTCGGCGGCGAGGCCGGATCGGCTCGCTGCGGTGTCGTCCGAACCTCCACCATCCCCTTCCTGTACTGCGGTTTCGCCAGCTATCCGGGCAACGGCGCCGGTGAGCCCGCAGGGGGCCTGATCTACTTCAAGGCCCTGGACCAGGCCCGCGTCACCGCGCTCGGCGACCAGGTCGGCCTGCCGGTGACGCTGGCCCGCCAGACGCACGCGTCCGGCGACCGGTCGCTCACGCTGCCCAGCCGGCTGGGCGACCTGAAGGTCACCACGGACACGCTCGACGAGGACCGCGTCAGCGTCAACGTCTCCCTGCCCGCCGCGGCGGGGTCGCCGGTCGTTCTGGAGACCGTACGGGACCGCCCGGTTCACGGGACTGCGGCGGAGACGTCGCGCGCCATGCTCGTGCTGGCCGCCGTCACGGCGGCGGTCCTGCTCGGAGCGGTGACGATGCTGGTGCGCCGGGGAATCAGGCGGCAGGTGGGGGCGCTGCGCCGTACCGCCGAGACCGTCGTCGCCTCCGGTGACCTCACCCTGCGCGTGCGGTCCGGCGACCACGGCGAGATCGGTGCGCTGGGCGGGGTCATCGACACCATGCTCGGCAGGATCGCCAGGCTGGACGCGGATCTGGAGCGCGCCAACGCCGCCCGGGAGGAGCAGGTGCGCCTCGCGTACGCCCAGCGGCAGCTCAACGAGCAGGAGGCCCGCCGGCGCGCCCAGGAAGTGATCAACGCCAACGTCTCGACCATCATGAGCGAGCTCCGCGTGGTGGCGGACGCCACCGCCGAGCTGCTCGGCGCGGCGGGGAGCATCGACCAGCGGGTCTCCGTGACCGACGCCATCAGCCACCGCGTCATCGAGCAGGCGCGCAGGGCCAGCAACACCACCGCCCAGCTCGGAACGAGCCTGCGCAAGGTGGAGGGAGTCGCCCACGTCATCTCCAGCGTGGCCGCGCAGACCCATCTGCTCGCCCTCAACGCCACCACCGAGGCCGTCCGCTCGGGTGAGGCGGGCAAGGGGTTCAGCCTCGTGGCCCGGGAAGTGAAGGAACTGGCCACGGCGACGACCCAGTCGACCGACGAGATCACCGCCATCATCCGGTCGCTGGAGCACAACGCCGCCGCCATGGCGGGCGCGCTCACCGACATGACCGGCGGTGTGGGCGACCTCGGCGCGGCCGCCGCCCAGGTCACCACCATCATCCAGCAGCAGCACTCCAACGTCGGCCTGCTCAAGGAGTACCTGGAGCGGGCGATCCACCGGATCTCAACCATGGAGGACCTGACCAAGCAGCTTGAGCGCCGCGGCGCCCCGCGCGTGGCGGTCAGCGGCACCACCCAGATCCGTACGGGCGGCCAGAGCCACTCCGCCCAGCTGCTCGACCTGAGCGTGTCCGGGACGCTCTGCTCGACCGTCCACGACATCCCGCTCCAGCCGGGCGACCTCCTTGAGATCGACATCCCGCTGCGGGGCGAGCGCCCCCTGACGCTGCGCGCCGGCGTGGTCCACTGCCGCAGGAGCGACGGCATCACCGAGCTCGGCCTGTGCTTCACCGATGTCTCGTCCGCCGCGATGGACCGCATCAACCAGTACGTCATGGCGGCGCTCATGGAGGAGGACTGACCGGAGACAGGGAGACAGGGAGACAGGGAGACGGCGGAACCGGCCGGAGGCGGCGGGACGGCCCGGGACCGCGAACCGGCCGGAGGCGGTGTCCCTGGCGCCTGGCGTGCCTGGTTCCTGACGATCTCCTCGACCTCCGTGGCCACGTCGTCCTTGATCGTCACCTTGGCGTAGAGGGAAACCCCCGCCTCGCGGCGCACGCGGCGGCCGTACCACGCATACTGGTCAGCGGAGGCTCCCCCCGAGGCGGTGACGATGGACAGCGGACTGATCCTGCTCGTCTTCCTGGCGTTCCTGTTCGCCTGGGGACTGAACCGGGTGCGCCGGGCACTGCGGTTCGGCCCGGTCGCCTACGCGGGCGTGATGATCGTGTTCATCATCGTGATGCTCGCCGTCTGGGGCCAGACCATGCGGTGAACGCCGGTCCGGCCCCGTGGAACGCCGCTCCGGTCCCTGAACGCCGGTCCGGCCCCCGGAGGGCGAGAAGCCTCCCGTCAAAGGGCGGAGGCCTCCAGCAGCACCCGGGCGATCAGATCGGGATCGTCGCTCATCGGCACGTGCCCGCACCCCCTGAGCAGTTTCACCCGCTGCCCCGACCACTTCGCGGCCCGTACGGCCTGCCGCCGGAGCAGCAGCCGGTCGTGCTCGCCCCAGGCGATCGTGATCGGCGCCTTCGGCGGGGCCGGGGGCATCAGCCAGGCGAACGAGTCGAGGGTCTCGTCGAACCCCACGGCGCCGCGCAGAGCGTCTCCTCCGGCGAGGACGGCCTCGTCGGTCATCCGGTTCGGATGGGCCACCATTATCCCGGTGGACAGCGCCTTGGCGATCGGGTTGCCCGCCGTCAGCTCGGCCCGCTCCGGCGGGACGGCCAGGGCCAGCGCCCTGGTCGCCCGGAGCACGGCCTGCGCGTAGGCGAGCTCCCCCCGGCTCCAGAAGCCCGCCGGGGAGAGCGCGCACGCCGTACGGACGACGCCGCGGGAGGCGAGCTCCAGCGCGACGTACCCGCCCAGCGAGTTGCCCGCCACGTGCGGATCACGCAGTCCGAGCATCGAGCAGAAGGACTCGATCGCGTCGGCGAGCGTCTCCGCCGTGTACGGCGTGCCGGGAGGCAGCGGCGGTGAGACGCCGAAACCCGGGAAGTCCACGGCGATCACGTCACGCTCGGCGGCGAGACGGTCGAGCACCGGCAGCCAGCCCTGCCAGTGGTGCCCGATGCCGTGCAGCAGGATGAGGGGCGGTCCGGCTCCGCGCCGTTCGAAGGCCAGCTCCATCCCTCCACTCAAGCACCGATCGGGACATCGGCCTAGAGGCTTGAGGACTCCGCGGGACACTCAGCGGGACGCTCAGCGGGACTTGGTGGGGATCTCGAACCAGACGGCCTTGCCCTCCGTGGTGGGGCGGGAGCCCCAGCGCCTGGCGAGCTGGTCGACCAGGTAGAGGCCGCGGCCTCCCTCGTCGTTCTCGCCCGCGCTGCGGATGCGGGGCAGACGCAGGTCCTGGTCGAAGACCTCGACCCAGACGGACTCCCCGCCCCGGCGGAGCCGGAGCCTGAACTCCTTCTCGGCGGTGATCTCCTCGTCGAAACCGGGGACGTCCCAGGAGTCCTCGAACCCGCCCATCATCATCCCGCCGTCCATCATCAGCTCCCGGCGCGGGACGCTGGCGCTGGCGGCGTGCAGCACGACGTTCGTGACCACCTCGGAGACGAGCAGGCAGGCCAGCTCGGCGCGCTCCTCCGGGACGTTCCACCCGGCGAACGTCTCGGCCGCCATCCGCCGGGCCTCGCTCACCATGATCGGCTGAGCCGGGAAGGTGCGCTCCTCGACGTCGAGGTTGGTGGCCGACGACCGGACCACCAGGATGGCCATGTCGTCGTCGATCTCCCCGGGCACCGCGACCGTCGCGGCCTCGGCGATGCTCTCCACCGAGGCGTCGGATGCCTCGACGAGGCGGTCGCACAGGAGCGTGAGCGTCTCCTCGTCGCTGAGCGGCACCTCACCGGAGTCGCGGGCGGGACGGCGGTCCACCAGGCCGTCGGTGTAGAGCAGCAGGGAGGCCCCGGGCGGGAGCGTCCGGGTCTCCTCCTTGTAGACCAGGTCGGCGTGCACGCCCTTGGCCCGCACGCCGAGCGGCTGGCCGACCTCCTTGATGTCGAGCTCCACGCAGGTGCCGTCGGCGAGGAGCAGCGGCGGGGCGTGCCCGGCGTTGGCGAAGGACAGCTGGCGGGACCAGGCGTCGTAGACGAGGTACTGGCAGGTGACGATGGGCGGGACGCTGACGTCCTCACCGTTGTCGTCCCGCTCCGGGGTGGCGATGATGCGGGTCCACTCGTCGAGGCGGGCGAGGATCTCCGCGGGGGGCTTGTCGTCCTGGGCGAAGGCGCGCAACGCGGCGCGGAGCTGTCCCATGATGGCGGCGGCCTTGGCGCCGCGGCCCTCGACGTCGCCGATGACGATGCCGACCCGGCCCGCCGAGAGCGGGATCACGTCGTACCAGTCGCCGCCGACCTGGGTCTGGATGCCCTGGCCGTGCGAGGCCAGCGGGGCGGCGGGGAAGTAGCGGACGGCGATCTCCAGCCCGTCGAGCTGGGGGAGCTCGCGGGGGAGCAGGTGCTTCTGGAAGGACTCGGCGGTGTGCCGCTCCTCCTCGAACAGCAGCGCGTTGTCCACGGCGAGCGCGACCCGGGTGGCGATGGCGCCGACGAAGTCGCGGTCGAAGGTGTCGTAGTGCGGGCTGCGCCGGTCGGTCAGGTTGGACAGCCCGAGGTACATCAGCCCGAGGGTCTCCCCGCGCACGCACAGCGGCGCGACGATGGCGGAGGTCAGGCCGACCTCGGCGGCCAGGCGGGTGCTGCCCTCGCTGGGGCTGGGGTAGTTGGTCTGGGCGAAGTCCTCGACCAGGATGGTCTCCTGGCGGCGCAGCGCGGTGTCGGCGTAGTGGCCGGCCGGGTAGCGGATCTCGGCGCCGAGCGGGGCCCAGGTGTCGGGCGGCGGGTTCCAGCCCTGCACGTGGGTGGAGACCCTCCGGGTGAGCCGGTCGCCCTCCACCAGCTCGATGAAGCAGTGGTCGGCGAACTGCGGGACGAGCATCTCGGCGACGCGTTTGAGCGTCTCCTCGACGTAGAGCGAGCCGGCCAGCCGCTCACCGATCCGCTCCAGCAGGCCGAAGCGGTCCTTCTCCCGCTCGTTGCTGCGCATGGCCTCGCGGGCGGTGATGACGATGCCCGTCACCGCTCCCGAGGAGTGCCGCAGCGGCACGGCCTGGGCGCGCACGTAGAGCATCGTCCCGTCCGCGCGCTTGACGTCGAAGGTGCCCTCCCAGACACCGCCCTTGAGAACGTGCTTGGCCAGCTCGACGGAGAGCGGGTTGTCCTTTTCGAGAATCCCCAGGGTGAAGCCTGCCGTGTCACCCGGCCCCTGCGGGCCGGGACGGCCGAACAGTCTCTCGGCGAACGGGTTCCAATAGAGAAGGTTGCTGAATCGGTCGGTGACGACCACCGCCATTTCAGCCTGATCCAGGACAGAACCAGCCGAAAGGTGGTCGGCGGTGTCCTCTGACACGTCCCCCCACCGCTTCATCCGGCGACCACCCCTCGGGGACGGCTGTGCGCAAAGCGAACCACGGTTGCTCCTGCTGCAGTCTCGGCATGGGAGTGGAGGGTCTCCCGTGTGGGATCCAACCAAGCAGGAGCACGCCGGTCAGCGCTGAGAGACGAAGACGTGGGCAGCCGTCTCCCGCGACAGGACCGCAAAAGAGTTGCCCGTCTCATCGTCACCCGTCACCCGCACACCGTCGTCGCTCGCCGCGAGCGTCACCTCGCGTCCGGGTTGTATCCCAACTTGCTTGAGTTTAAGCATCACAGCGGGATCGCTTTGCACTTGTTCGCTAATTCGGCGGACGACGACGGGTATATCCCTGGGTCCGGCCACGTCGGTCATGGAGGGCAGGGACTCCCCCTCGATTCCGGGGCCGCCCGGGACGCCGAGTTCCTCCAGGCCGGGGATGGGATTGCCGTGCGGGTCCCGGGTCGGGTTGTTCAGCAACGTGACCAGGCGGGCCTCGACGGACTCCGACATCACGTGCTCCCAGCGGCACGCCTCGATGTGCACCTCCTCCCAGGGCAGGCCGATGACCTGGGTCAGCAGGCACTCGGCGAGGCGGTGCTTGCGCATCACGCGGGTGGCGAGCGTGCGTCCCAACTCGGTCATGGTCAGGTGCCGGTCACCCTCGACCCGGACCAGGCCGTCCCGCTCCATCCGGGCGACCGTCTGGCTGACGGTCGGGCCGCTCTGCTGGAGCCGCTCGGCGATTCGCGCACGCAGAGGGACGATTCCCTCCTCCTCCAGCTCGAAAATCGTGCGGAGGTACATCTCCGTGGTGTCGATCAGGCCGTGTGCGGTCAAGGCTCCTCCCGTCCTCTCGATGTTACGTCCATGTCCTGCGCCGGTCCGCCGTCCGTACGGCCGTGCCGGACCGGGACGTCCTGTACGGCCGTACCGGACCGGAATGTCTCAGACTCCGGACCGGGAAATCTCAAACGAAGCTCAAACCCCGACCCTATTGGGAGAATCACTCACCGCGGCCCACGACGGCAAAGGAGAGCAACACCGCGACGGCACGGATCCTTCCCCGGCCGGCTAAACCGTACGGGACGCAGATGAGTACTTCCTGAACGCCGGTACGGCCAGTCCCGCCGCGAGCACCGCGACCGCGCACGCCAGCCCCCCGCCGACCCAGGACGCGGTCGCCCCGAACCAGGTGGCCACCGCCCCGGCCCGCAGGTCGCCCAGGCGGGGGCCGCCGGCGACCACCACCGTGAACACGCCCTGCATCCGGCCGCGCATCTCGTCGGGCGCGTAGGTCTGCAGAATCGTCTGCCGCCACACCGCCGAGACCATGTCCGCGGCCCCGCCGACCGCGAGCAGTGCGACCATCAGCCACAGCTCCCGGGCGAGCCCGGCGGCGGCGACGCTGAGCCCCCAGACGGCGATCGTGAACGTGAGCGCCAGCCCCTGGCGCCGCACCCGGCCGACCCAGCCCGACAACAGGCCGCCGACGACCGAGCCGATGGCGATGCTCGCCGTCAGCCAGCCGAACGCGATCGACGAGCCGCCGAACCGCTCGGCCGTGATCTCCGGGAAGAGCGCCCGCGGCAGCGCGAACGCCATGGCGATGACGTCCACGACGAACGACATCAGCACCACCCGGTTGCCGGCGATGTAGCTCAGGCCCTCGGTCACCGAGCGCAGGCCGGGCCGGGTCACCTTGCCCAGGGGCGCGAGCCGCGGCAGCCGTACCGCGGCGTAGAAGCCCGCGCCGAACAGCACCGCGTCGACGAGGTAGACCGCGGCGAAATCACCCCCGGCCAGCACGACGCCCGCGATCAGCGGGCCGACCACCGATCCCAGGCTCCAGACCAGGAAGTTGAGCGTGTTGGCCGCCGGGACCAGCTCCGCGGGGAGCAGCCGGGGGATGATCGCGACCCGGGTCGGGCTGGTGATGGCGAAACCGGTGGCGTGCACGGCCACGGTCGCCAGCAGCAGGCCGACGCTCGCCACGCCGAGGACCGTCTGCAGCAGCAGGGCGAGCGTGCCCGCCCAGGCGATCAGGGCGGCGCGGATCAGCAGCTTGCGCCGGTCGACCGCGTCGGCGACCGCACCGCCCCAGAGCCCGAAGACGACCAGCGGGATGAGGTTGGCCGGGCCCAGCATGCCGACCCAGAAGGACGAGTCGGTTATCTCGTAGATCTGCGCGGCGACCGCCGTCGAGGTGAGCTGGAAGCCGACGAACGACACGCCCTGGCCCATCCAGAGACGGCGGTAGGCGGGGGTGCCGAGCGGCCGGATGTCCACCAGGTGCCTGCGTACGGCATCCGCCAGTCCCACGAGCGCTCCCGCCTTCCCCCGCCTGATCGGACATCTCCGGCAGCTCCCCCGGGCCGGGTGGAATCCTCCGGGTCCCGAGGACCGGGCGGGCCTCAGGGCGCCAGACGCTCGATGACCCAGCCACCCCCCGAGCGGCGGTAGCGCAGGCGGTCGTGCATGCGGTCGAGCTGCCCCTGCCAGAATTCCATCTCGGCCGGCACGACCCGGTACCCGCCCCAGAAGTCCGGCACCGGCGGCTCCTCCGGCCAGCGGGCCGCCAGCCTGGCGTACCGCTCGTCCAGCTCCTCCCGGGAGCCCACGACCGCCGACTGACGCGACGCCCAGGCGCCGATCTGCGAGCCGTACGGCCGCGACCGGAAGTAGGCGGCCGACTCGTCGCGCGAGATCCGTACCACCGAGCCCTCCACCCGCACCTGGCGGCGGATGGAGTGCCAGGGGAACAGCAGGCTCGCCCGGGGGTTCTCGGCCAGGTCACGGCCCTTGCGCGACTCGTAGTTGGTGTAGAAGACGAACCCGTTCTCGTCATAGCCCTTCAGCAGCACGGTCCTGGCCGTCGGCCGGCCGCCCGCCGAGCAGGTCGCGACGATCATCGCGTTCGGTTCGGGCAGGCCGGCGTCGACCGCCTCCCCGAACCAGGCGGCGAACTGCGAGATGGGATCGGATGCGAGATCGGTCTCCATCAGGGGAAGACCCTCATAGGTACGGCGAAGCCCCGCCAGCGACGGCGGGCGCGAGGTGGCGTCCACGAAACGGTATTGTCGCGTGTTCGGCGGCGAGTCTGCGCACCGCCCCTCACCTGGGGCTATCGCGTTCAGGCGGGTCCGGTGACACACCACCGCGACCCAACGGGTTGAATATGACCCGCCGGTATCTCGACATCAAGGCTTTGACTTCAAGAAAGGGAGGCGGCCGAGAATGTCCGACTTCAAACCCGGGCTCGAAGGCGTCGTAGCTTTCGAGACGGAGATCGCGGAACCGGACAAAGAAGGGGGCGCCCTCCGCTACCGGGGCGTCGACATCGAAGAGCTGGTCGGCCGTGTCTCGTTCGGCAACGTGTGGGGCCTGCTCGTCGACAACAAGTTCCAGCCGGGCCTGCCCCCGGCCGAGCGCTACCCCATTCCTGTCCATTCCGGTGACATCCGCGTCGACGTGCAGAGTGCGCTGGCCATGCTGGCCCCCCACTACGGCTTCAAGCCGCTGCTCGACATCGACGAGGAGGAGGCGCGTGACAATCTCGCGCGCGCCAGTGTGACCGCCCTCAGCTTCGTCGCCCAGTCGGCGCGCGGCCAGGGCCAGCCCGTGGTTCCGGAGAAGCGGGTCGACGAGGCCGAGAGCATCGTCGAGCGCTTCATGGTCCGCTGGCGGGGCGAGCCCGACCCCAAGCACGTCAAGGCCATCGACGCCTACTGGGTCTCCGCGGCCGAGCACGGCATGAACGCCTCCACCTTCACCGCCCGCGTCATCGCCTCCACCGGCGCCGACGTCTCCGCGGCGCTGAGCGGTGCGGTCGGCGCCATGTCGGGCCCGCTGCACGGCGGCGCCCCGGCCCGCGTGCTGCACATGATCGAGGGTGTCGAGCAGGTGGGCGACGCCAAGAAGTACGTCCAGAGCGAGCTCGACAAGGGCCAGCGCCTGATGGGCTTCGGCCACCGCGTCTACCGCGCCGAGGACCCGCGCGCCCGGGTGCTGCGCCGTACCGCCAAGGAGCTCGACGCGCCGCGCTACGAGGTCGCCGCCGCCCTGGAGAAGGCCGCCCTGGAGGAGCTGCACGCCCGCAAGCCCGACCGGGTGCTCGCCACCAACGTCGAGTACTGGGCCGCCGTCATCCTGGACTTCGCCCAGGTCCCCTCGCACATGTTCACCTCGATGTTCACCTGCGCCCGCACCGCGGGCTGGGCCGCCCACATCCTGGAGCAGAAGCGCACGGGCAGGCTCGTCCGCCCCAGCGCCAACTACGTCGGCCCGGCCCAGCGTTCGGTCCACGACGTCCCCGGCGCCGCCGAGATCCTCGGCCAGGCCTGACGGTCCCGGCACGCCCGGTCGAGGGACGGCCGGGGTTCCGACCGGGGCCGGGCCGGGATCCCGGTACGGATCCCGGCCCAGCCCGGCACGCACGCACGGCACGGCTGCCGCGCGGGTTCTCCCGCCCGGCGGCCGTTTCGCGTTTATGCGCGTTTCCGCACCTCCCCGCGCGTCCTGGTCACATTCCGGGCGTCCGCGTCCCAAATCCCGGACCCCGGTCTAGTCCAATGAACGGGCTTAGTAGGCTGGTCAGGTGGCTGACATCGTTATTCCCTCTGACCTCAAGCCCGCCGACGGCCGCTTCGGCTGCGGGCCCTCGAAGGTGCGCCCCGAACAGCTCTCGGCGCTCGCCGCATCCGGCCCCTCCGTCATGGGCACCTCCCACCGCCAGAAGCCGGTGAAGTCGCTCGTCGGACGCGTCCGCGCGGGCCTGTCGGAGCTGTTCTCCCTGCCCGAGGGGTACGAGGTCGTCCTCGGCAACGGCGGCACCACCGCGTTCTGGGACATCGCCGCCTTCGGGCTCATCCGCGAGAAGTCGCAGCACCTGCACTTCGGCGAGTTCTCCTCCAAGTTCGCCTCCGTCGTGGCGAAGGCCCCGTGGCTGGGCGACCCGTCCGTCATCAAGTCCGAGGTCGGCAGCCACCCCGAGGCCGTCACCGAGGCGGGCGTGGACGTGTACGCGCTCACCCACAACGAGACCTCGACCGGCGTCGCCATGCCTGTCAAGCGGGTCGGCGAGGAGGGCTCGCTGGTCCTCGTGGACGCCACCTCCGGCGCCGGCGGCCTGCCCGTCGACATCAGCGAGACCGACGTCTACTACTTCGCCCCGCAGAAGAGCTTCGCCTCCGACGGCGGCCTGTGGATCGCCCTGATGTCCCCGGCCGCGCTGGCCCGGGTCGAGGAGATCGCGGGCAGCGGGCGCTACATCCCCGAGTTCTTCAGCCTGCCGATCGCGATCGACAACTCCTCCAAGGACCAGACCTACAACACCCCGGCGGTCGCCACCCTGTTCCTGCTCGCCGAGCAGATCGAGTGGATGAACGGCAACGGCGGCCTGGCCTGGACCACCGCCCGCACCGCCGACTCGGCCAACCGGCTCTACACGTGGGCGGAGAAGACCTCCTACACCACGCCGTTCGCCGGTCCGGAGTTCCGCTCCAGCGTGGTGGGCACCATCGACTTCGCCGACGGGGTGGACGCCGCCGCGGTCGCCAAGACCCTGCGCGCCAACGGCATCGTCGACACCGAGCCCTACCGCAAGCTCGGCCGCAACCAGCTGCGCATCGCGATGTTCCCGTCCGTCGACCCGGCCGACGTCGAGGCGCTGACCCACTGCATCGACTACGTGGTCGAGCGGCTCTGACGGCTCCCGCGGGGCCGCACGCGGCCGGGCGGCCCTGACGGCTCCTGCCGGGCCCCGGGAACGGTTCGCCCTCCCCGGGGCCCGGCTATCCGGGGTTCCGCCCTCCGCAGGCCCTACAGCGCCGCGCGGACCCCTTTCTCAGTACGCCTGCGGGTTTCTCAGTACGCCTGCGGGCGCGCCGGCCGCGCGGTGTACCGGCCGTGCAGCACCAGCGCCCTGATCAGGCAGGCGAGCGCCACGGTCGAGGCGACCGTGCGCGTGGTGTTCCAGGCCGTCCACACCCCCTCGTAGGCGGCGCGCACCGCCCCGGGATCGGCGAGGGCCGCCGGGTCTCCGGCCGCGGCCAGCCGGTCGTTGAGGGGCACGTTGACGCCCATGGTGATGCCGAAGGCGGCGCCGTACAGCACGAGCGCGGCGGCGATCCAGACGAGCACCGGCCGGTGCGCCCGCCCCAGGTGCAGCGCGGCGGCGACGGCGGTCACCAGCAGCGCGCCGAAGAAACCGGGGGCGAACCAGACGTTGCGCACGGTCGCGTTGATCCACTGCATGGATTCGATGAAGGTGCGGTCGCCGGTCTCCGCCAATCCGATCATGACGGAGCAGGCGTAGGCGTAGAAGAACCCCGCGATGAGCCCCATGAGCGTCGTCGCGGACGCCAGCGTCCAGCCGCGCACGCGCTCGGCGCTCCGGCGCGGAGAGGTGGGATCCGGGGAGGTCGAACCGGGGGTGACCGCGACCGGAGGGGTGACCGCGACCGGAGGGGTGACCGCGGCCGGAGGGGTGACAGTCGTCTCGGCGGACGACGGAGAGAGCGACATGGACGGCCTTTCAGGGAGAACGGTTAAAATCGAACCATGGAGTACGCATTTAACCGTACTCCATGGTTCGAATAAGAGCGAGCGCACATGGCAGGAGAGACCGTGACCGGACAGAGCCGCCGGGGCCGCCCCCGCTCGGGCGAGCAGGCCGCCAGGCGCCAGGCGGCGCTCGACGCCGCGCTCGCCGAACTCGTCGAGCACGGCCTGGAGGGCATGACGATGCAGGCGGTGGCGGTCCGCGCCGGGTCGTCGAAGGAGAGCCTGTACACCTGGTTCGGCAACCGCCACGGGCTGCTCGCGGCGCTGATCCAGCGGCAGTCCGAGCAGGTCAACGCCGCGGTGACGGCGGCGCTCGAACACCCGGCCGAGCCGCGCGCCACACTCGCCGCCATCGCGGAGAACCTGCTCGGCCTGCTCGCCGGCGACGCCTCGGTGGCGCTGAACCGGGCGGCCATGGCCTCGGGAGAGTTGTCGGAGCTGCTGCTCCGGCACGGCCGGCACACCACCGGCCCGCTGGTCGAGGCCTACCTCGGCCGGCTGGCCACGGAGGGATCACTGCGGATCGACGATCCGGCGGAGGCGTTCCGGCTCCTGTACGGCCTCACCGTACGCGACGTGCAGATCCGGGTGCTGCTGGGCGAGCGTCCTCCCTCGGCGGAGGACGTCCGCGCCGACGCCCGCACGGCGGTCGACCGTTTCCTCGCCCTCACCGGCGCCGGGGCCGGCGGAGGTCAGTAAAGGGCGGGCCGGGGGCGCCTGCGGCGCAGGATCCAGGCGGCGAGGACGCCGCCGATCAGGCCGAACAGGTGGCCCTGCCAGGAGATTCCCGCCTGGGTGGGCAGCACGCCCCAGATGATGGAGTAGTAGGCGACGGCGACGCCGATGCCGATCACGATGTCGAGGGCGCGGCGGTCGAACAGGCCCCGCGCGACGACCAGGCCGAAGTAGCCGAAGACCAGGCCGCTGGCGCCGACGGTGACGTAGCCGGGCTCGCTGGTGAGCCAGACGCCCAGGCCGCTGACCAGAATGATGATCAGACTGGCGGCCAGGAACCGGCCCACGCCGCGCAGGGCGGCGAGGAAGCCGAGGACCAGCAGGGGCACGGAGTTGGCCATCAGGTGGGCGAAGTCGGCGTGCAGGAACGGGGCGACGGGGATGCCGCCGAGACCGCTGACGTCCCACGGGCGCGAGGCGTCCCACGCCTCGATGCCGTAGGCGTCGAACTCGCCGGGGAGCACGTAGTCGGCCACCTCGATCGCCCACATGCCGGCCACGAGCAGGACCACGAGGAGCGCCGCGCCGAGCGCGCCCGCCGCCAGACTGCCTGCGGTCCGGCGCAGATGGGCGCCGGAGAACCGGCGGGACGGGTTCATCCCGGTTGGGTAGTCGCTCATGCACACTCCTGGCCTCATGGAGCCGCCACGTGAAGGTCACGTGCCCCTGTCGCACGTGCCCACACCTTCACCGTACGTACACCGGCCGGAAAACGCGCCGGGCGCGATCCCAGCGGATCGCGCCCGGCGCGCCGGGAAGCCTGGGGACCTCCGGAAAACTCCGGAGACCCCGGGGCCTCCGGGAACC
>NZ_BMQP01000054.1 GCF_014648175.1 Planobispora rosea | reverse complement strand
CCGCCTATGAGGCCGCTGTCGCGGCCTGACCACCACACCGAAGGTGTCCGCCAAAGCGGAGCAAGCTCATGAGGCGTTGGCCTCTAAAGGCCCCGGCGGGGAGAGGTGCCGCCTGGATGAGGTGCGCCTGCAACGGCTGATGGAGGAGTTGGAGCGGGGTCCGGCCGCGCACGGCTACACCGAGGATCAGCGCTGGACGCTAGCCCGCGTCGCGGACCTGATTGCCTCGCTGTTTCACCTGCACTACACCCCGCGCGGGGTCTCCTATCTGCTGCACCGCCTGGGCTGGAGTCCTCAGGTCCCCATCCATCGCGCCACCGAACGCGACGAGGAGGTGATCACCTCGTGGGTCGCCGAGCAGTGGCCGGCCATAAAAGGGCAGCGCTCGACCTGGGCGCCTGGCTGTGCTGGGAAGACGAGGCCGGACAGACCGTGAGACCGCCCAAGGCGACCACGTGGGCGCCGCGCGGCCGTACGCCGATTGTGGCCGTGACCGGCAAGGGCTACGGGCGCGTGTGCCTGGCCGGCCTGGTGTGCGCCAAACCCGGCCAGCGCACCCGGTTGATGTACCGGACACTGATCCGGCGTGGGCGTCCCGGCGAGGTCAAGGGCTTCGGTCCGAGGCAGTTGGCCGCCCTGCTGGATGCCGCCCATCAGCAACTCGGCGGGCCGATCGTGCTGGTGTGGGACAACGATCGCCGTCATCTGTCGGCGGCGATGCGCGCGGCGATCACCGCCCGGCCCTGGCTGACGGTCTTCCAGCTGCCCTCATACGCGCCTGAACTGAACCCGGCCGAGGGAGTGTGGTCGGTTCTCAAGCGCGGCCTGGCCAACCTCGCGCCCCGCGACACCGACGAGCTCGCCGCGGTGGTCAAGACGAAGCTCAAGCGGATGCAATACCGCCACGGCCTGCTGGACGGCTTCATCGCTCAGACCGGCTTCGTCCTCGAACCGCCGTAACACCCGCCTTTCAACCTCAGTACCAGGGCGGCTGACGAGTTTTTATGAGAGCTTCCGCTGGCCGGGTTGGTGGAAGAAGACGGCTTCCCTCGCTCTCGATCAGGGAGTTTCGTTCGCTCCGCCCCTGTGGTCCGCCGAAGCCCAGCACGACATCAGCGCCACCGATCGGAGTCCTGTTCACTTGACCGAGCTATTCGATCTGCGCAGTGAGGTCTCCCGGCGGCTCGGCCTTCCTGACCCTGGTCTCGCTTGACCTGCGACATCTTCATTACGGGTGAGGACACGATCGCCCAGGACCGTCCACGGCCGATTTCTGGGAGTGGTCTGGCGGGCCCTCCGGGGTTCCTCAGTCCATGGCCGTCCATGGCTGTTCAGACCTGTTGTTAGCAATCGCGTTAGCAAGATCACGCATCAGGCCGCCGTGAAGCGTGATCTCGGTGCGGCCACGATGTGTCCCCGACGAGGATTGATACCGTCTCAGCCACAAAGGATCAGCGATTCACCTATCAACTCAGGACAGTATCTCCGACCGGAGTACTTCCTCTCGCAAGATTCGATGGATCTCCGTGACATCGGCGTTGTAACTCGTCTGGCGTCGGACTTCCTTGCGTACAGCCTCCACCACCACATCAGATAGAAGCACCTGCGCCAAGGACTTCGGCGAGGTCGCGGCCCGTGCTCTCCAGAGATCGTCGATGAGGCGACGTTTGAATGCTTCCTTTGTGAGATAGAAGAGTGCATCGGTCTTCGCCGCCAAGCTGGCATCACTGAGCAGGTCGACTTCAAGAGCCATGTCGATGATCACAGGCAGCCCCGCAGTCATGTGGTAGACCTGCCAGACTTGCCCATTGGAGAGAATCATCCACTCAACACCCTCATTGACGGCATACATCTGAACCTGCCGCAGATGCTTGGCGTTGAGCTTCTGGCTACAGCGTTTCACCTCTATGAAGGCGACTAGCTGCTTGTCAATACGGATTCCGTAGTCGGCAAACTCACCTTTGACTTGATATTCCGTGGTGAGGTCTTCGTACTTGTCGTATCCGAGCCCTTCGCATAGGAAGTCCGTGATGAGGAGGCGAGTGTCTCCTTCGTTGGCGTCACGGGCCACTAGGTCGACGAGCGGCTTGGAGTAGCGACGCACCGCCGTTCGCACGCGGTCCCGCGCATCAGCCTCCCACTTCGGGAGAGCCTTCGTCCCCGCCTCCCTCTTGTTCTTGACGGGAGACCCTCCGCTCCCCTTGGGAGCCTCCGGCGAGCTGATGGCCTGCCCGTCGCCGACGATCGCCTGTGCTGCCTGCTCAGTCATGTCTTCCCCCATGGTCTTCTAGTAGGGATAAGGCAGGTTAAGCAGCCCCGAAAGATCAACTCATCAGACGCTTTTCAATCGATACAGAAATGACTCTTGATGCAACTAGATGAACGTTACCAATGGGCAAGAAAGTGATGATATCAATCAAAATGCTCTAGCAGGAGCAAACCCTTCACAAGGGAACTCTAAAACTATTAGTTTGTATACATATGAGGACAATCCTGCAAGGGAGCCAAGCCTGACAGCGCTCCTACGGCAACTCCCGCCGTCCAACCCGGCGCGATACCTCCCCATGATGAAGCCCCACCCCCTGCGATTGATCTATCTTGATCATCTATGTCTGTGAAGAGAGGATCTCCATCGCTTGGAGTACGTCTGTGACGACGTGGTCCGCCTCGTGTTCCTGGTCTGGCCACGTTCCCCGGTCGATCCAGACCGTCCGAAGGCCGGCGGCCCGTCCCCGCCGATGTCGGCGACCAGGTGATCACGGATCATCCATCCCCCGGCTGCCAGAGTCATCCCACAGCGCTTGGCCGCGATCTCGAACAGAGCGACGTCGGGCTTACGGATCCCTTCGAGCCCCGAGAGCGCGTAGGCGTCGACAGCCTCAGCCAGTCCTGCCCGCTGGATCTTGCCGAGCTGGTTGTCCGCCGTCCCGTTGGTGACGATGGCTACCTTCCGCCCCGCCCGCGCCGGTGTTCGCCCGGAGGCGTATAACCGGGGTCATGACAGCGGATACCTTCACGGATTCGACGACATTCCTCATCTCCAAGGGCGCCGCCGAGATCTCCCACCCCGGTGGAACGCTCCTGCAGCACCTGCAACGCGTCGCAGCCCAGCTCAACGCCTGGGGAGCGGCCGAAGAGGTGCGACTGGCCGGACTGTGCCACGCGACCTACGGCACGGACGGCTTCGACCGGCGGCTTCTCGACCTCGCCGATCGGGCTACGCTGGTCGAGCTGATCGGGCCCCGGGCCGAGGCACTGGTGTACCTCTACGCCTCCTGCGACCGTACGGCGACCTATCCCGCCCTGCGCTTCGCCGATCGCTTCACGGGCCGGCCGGTGGACCCCTCCGATGCCGAGCTCCGGGCATTCGTCCTGATCACAGCCGCGAACGAGATCGACGTCGTACGGCACAACCCGGACATCCGTGCGCGGCACGGGGCAGCGCTGCACGCGTTCTTCACCCGCAACCGGGATCTGCTGCCACCGGTCGCCTGGGAGACCGTCAAGGAGACCTTCGCGGTCCGCATCGCCAGCCTCGACCACCTGGTCCTGACCGTGGCCGATATCTCCCGGACGATCGACTTCTACCGGGACGCCCTCGGAATGGAGCCGGTGACCTTCGGTGACGGCCGCCACGCGCTGACCTTCGGCTCCAGCAAGATCAACCTGCACGCGGCCGGGCACGCGATCCGGCCGCACGCCCTCCGTCCGGTGCCCGGCAGCGCCGACCTCTGCCTGATCACCAGCTCTTCCCTGGACCAGGTGGCCGCTCACCTGGCTGCGGCGGGCGTCCCCGTCGAGGAGGGGCCGGTCCCCAGAACCGGCGCGCTCGGCCCGATCACCAGCCTGTACATCCGGGATCCGGACCACAACCTCATCGAGATCGCCACCTACGACTGATCCGGCACGGCGTCAGGGTCACCCCTCCCCTGGACGTTGGATGTCAAGCGGCGAGGCCGATCCGGTAGCTCCCATCAGGCGGTGGGGAAGGGGCCGACGTGCTCGGTGTAGTCGGAGGCGTCATCGGAAGACGCTGCAGCTGGTGCGGCCGTTGTCGCACACCCCAATCTGCGACAGAGCCGTTAACTCACTGGACAGACCCGAGACCCGGCAGACATGTTCGCCAAGGTGATGGGTGAGTGAGGGGAGCCACCCGGGAGCCACCCTGTTAGCAAGGGGGTTAGCAAAGAGACCGAATGATCGAGAAAGCAGAAAGGCCCTTGACGGCGTAATGCCTGTTCAAGGGCCTTCTTGGTGTGGCGCGGCCGAGAGGACTCGAACCCCTAACCTTCTGATCCGTAGTCAGATGCTCTATCCATTGAGCTACGGCCGCTTGCCTGTCGCGTGCACCTGGGGTGATCGGCGACAGAGAGAACTCTACCAGACCCGACATGGGTGCTTGAGCCAATAACGGCTCCCGTCCGTGCCACCGCGTGCCCCGGAGCACGCCGTCTCCCCGTGCCGGCACTCCGGTTGCCGGTGCCGCCGAGGTAAAGAGGGAGCGGTGTGATGATGGTCCCGGCATGACCGGGGCGGGTGGTTCATACTGTGCTGCGGCGTCGAGGCGGAAGTCATGCCGCGGAGTCGCTGGGGACCTTCTTCGGGAACAGGGTGTGGCTCACCGGCCAGATGGCGGCGATCACCGGGACCCTGCTCAGATCCCTCATGATCTGGATCAGCGCCTCCGTCCTGGACGGGTCGTCGACCAGCCAGATCAGTCCGAACAGCAGGCCGCACGCGATGCCGTACGCAATGAGGATCCTGACCCATACGCCCCACTCGTAGCGGGCTCTGGCCCTGCCGCCCGCGGGGGGTTTCCAGGGTTCGGGGCCTCCGGCGAAGCGGTGGGCGAACTTGGCGTCGGCCCAGCGGATCGTACGGTGGCCGAACACGATGGAGTAGGCGAGATATGCGGCGGCCAGGCCGTGGTGCCAGCCGGCCACGGCTCCGCCCCGCATGTCGATCACCGCGGCGGCCAGGAGGATCAGATCCAGCAGCGGCACAGCGATGAGCAGCACCGTACTGAGACGACGCTTCCCCCACAGGTAGCGGAAGGCCAGACCGAGGACGAGGAGCACCCAGAACGCGATCTCGCAGCCGATGATGATCGCAAGAATCATAGGGAAATCGTCACCGAACACCTGATCGCGAACAACGTTCGTGCTGATGAATCGGCATACATCCTTTTATGTACGGCAAGCGGCACCGGAGCTGGACAAACAGGCCGTCCGGAGGTGGTGAGATGGAGGGCATGGGACGGGCCGCGCGGGTCAGGCACACGGGGTCGTTTGAGACGGCCTTGGACCGGGTGAGACACAACGACCTGCTGTGGGCGGCGGCGTCCCTCACCGTCGGCCTCATCCTGCTCGCCGCGGACGCCTACATCCGCCGGCCGGTACCCTCCTACCTGCTCATCGGCCCACTGCTGATCACGTGCCTGGGGGTCGCGGTACGGCGGAGCCGGCCGGTTCTCGCCCTGGGCCTCGGGGTCGTGGCGTTCCTCGGCGACTTCGCGCTGGGCCCGTCCCTGGGCACGATCCTGATCGTCACCGACAACCTCTACGCGGCCGTCAGATACGGCCCGCGTCCGCTGGGCCGGTGGATGCTCAGCATCACCTCGGTCATCGCCGTGGTCGGCGGCGCGGTGGCCGGGTTCATCTTCAGTGATCTGGCGGCTTTCGCCATCGCGCTGGTCCAGGCGGGTCTCGTCGGCGTCACCCCCGTCCTCACCGCGCTGTTCATGCGGCAGCTGGAGGACCAGGCGGTGGCCGAGCGGGCCCGGGCCGAGCAGGTGGCGCGCCTGGCGGAACTGGACCGGAAGACGGCGGTTCAGGCCGAGCGGGCCCGGATGGCCCGGGAACTGCACGACATGATCGCCAACCATTTCAGCGCGATCGCCATCCAGTCCACGGCCGTGTTGTCACGCAAGGACCTGGACGCGGCGGCCGTACGGCGGGTGCTGGAGTCCGTCCGGGAGAACAGCGTCCAGGGGATGGCGGAGATGCGTTCGATGATCGGGCTGCTCCGGCAGGACGGCGAGGAGGTCGAGGCGGTCCGGTTGCGGCTGGCCGAGGCGGACGGGCTGGCGGAGCGGGCGCGCGAGGCGGGCCTGGAGGTACGGTTCCGCGTGGACGGCGCGGCCAGGGAACTGCCCGCGCCGGTGGACCTCGCCGGGTACCGGATCCTCCAGGAGGCGCTGACGAACGCGCTCAAGCACGGCGGCAAGGAAGCGGACATCGTGGTCGGCTACCGGCCGGACGAGGTGGTGCTGACCGTGGACAACCCCGTCGACGGGGTACGGTCCGGTCTTCCCGGCGCCGGCGCCGGGATCGTCGGGATGCGGGAGCGGGCCGCGCTCGTCGGCGGGCTCGCCGAGAGCGGGCCGCACGACACGGGCTGGCGGGTGCACGCCGTACTCCCCACCGCTGAGAGATCGTGAGAGTTCAGGAGAGTTCGTGAGCATCCGTGTTCTGGTGGCCGACGACCACGCCGCGGTCCGGGCCGGGATCGTCCTCATTCTGGGCGGTCACGACGACATCGAGGTCGTCGGCGAGGCGGCGGACGGCGAGCAGGCCGTCGCCATGGCCGTGCGCGAGCGGCCCGACGTGGTGTTGATGGACATCCGGATGCCGAAACTGGACGGGATCTCGGCGACCCGTGAGCTGAGCGGGATCGCCGACGTGCTGATCCTGACCACTTTCGACATCGACGAGTACGTGTTCGGGGCGCTGCGCGCGGGGGCGGCCGGGTTCCTGCTCAAGAACACCGACGCCGACGCGCTGGTGGAGGCCGTCCGGGTGGTGGCCCGGGGCGACGGCCTCATCTCGCCCTCGGTCACCCGGCGGTTGATCTCGGCCTTCGGCTCGGCCGTACCGCAGCGGCACCCGCAGGAGGTCGGGAACCTGACCCCGCGCGAGCGCGAGGTGCTGGAGTGCATCGGCCGCGGCCTGTCGAACGCGCAGATCGCCCGCGAGCTGGACATGGCGGAGGCGACCACGAAGACCCACGTCAGCCGGTTGCTGAACAAGCTGGGCCTGCGCAGCCGCGTCCAGGCCGCCATCCTCGCCCAGGAGCTCTCCACCGGGACGGGGGACGGTGATCACCCCGCGCTCCGGTAAGTGATCGCCCAACCCGATAGATGATCGTCCTGCGCCCGGTAGATGATCGCCCTGCGCTCCGTAGGCGACCACCGCGCCCGATAGGCGACCGCCCCGCGTCCCGCCCGAGAGGACAGGACGCGGGACGCCGGCCGTCAGGTGGCGGGGACGTACAGGGAGAGCGTCTCCGCCACGCACGCGGGCTTGTCCCTGCCCTCGACCTCGACGGTCATCCGCAGCTTCGACAGGTATCCCGAGGGCGTGCCCTTGAGGTCCACGAGCTCGGCCCGGACCCGGATCCGCGCGCCGACCGGGACCGGTGTGGGGAAGCGGACCTTGTCGAGCCCGTAGTTGATGCCCATGGCCAGGCCGTCCACCCGGATCAGCTCCATCATGAACGAGGGCAGCAGCGACAGGCTCAGGTAGCCGTGGGCGATGGTCCCGCCGAACGGGCCCTTGGCCGCGGCCTCGGCGTCGACGTGGATCCACTGGTGGTCGCCGGTGGCGTCGGCGAACAGGTTGACCTGCTCCTGGGTCACGGTCCGCCACTCGGTGGGGCCGAACTGCTCGCCGACGGCGGCCTTGAGCTCCTGGACGTTCGCGAAGATCCTCATATCCGGAACTTTATTCCGCTCAGGGGATCGCGAGAAGGTTCACGACGGTGAGTTCTTTCCCGCCGCCCTCCTGGGTCGTCTCGCAGTATCTGGTCTTCCCGGTGGGGGTGGGGACTCCCGAAGGCCGGCGGAGATCCTCGGCGTCGACCGTCTTGCACCTCTCCACGGTCTTCTCACCCTGGTCCCAGTAGACGATCGAGCTGGGTGAGGAGGAGTTGCCGTAACCGTAGCTCCCGCCCTTCGGGTCGCGCCTCCCGGCCCCGGCCAGCGTCCCGGTGGCCGGGTCGTACAGCGCGATCAGGGGAACGGAGTGATCCTCGATCTCCTCGCCCCGCTTGTCCCTGCCCACCACGGTGGAGACGTGGAACAGCCCGAGGTTCCGCGCGAGGATGTCCTGCTGACCCTGGACGTGCAGGCCGGGCAGGACTCTGCGCTGCGAGCCGTCCGGCCGCTCCGCGATGACCTGGTTGCTCTCACTGCTTCCCGATCCGAAGCACCATTCCGGGCCGCAGCGGAACGTCTCCAGCCCGTCCGGGGCCTTCACCTCGACGACCTGCATCGTCTCCAGGTTGACCAGCTTCGTCTGCTTCTTCTGGAAGTCACGCTCGCCGACGTCGGCGGCCCACGGCCACGACACCAGGTGCAGCCCGTCCGTGCCCCCGATCCGCTCCGCAGTCCCGCCGCCCAGCGGCATGCGGTAGACCCCGCCCCCGCTCACCGACCAGACGACCGAGTCGGCGGTGACCCCGACCGCGTCCACCTCAGCCTGCTCCCCGGTGACCTCGCCGACCTGCCGCGCCGTGCCGCCCGACCGGGGGGCGACCCAGAAGTCGGCCCACCTGTCGCCGTTGTTCGGAGTCGTGCCGTACCACACGATGTGCGCGGCTCCCGCGTCGATGCTCTGCACGAAGTACTCTTCGACCCCCTCGGGACCGGGCATCTCGGTCAACACGGTACGGCTCCCGCTCGCGGTGTCGTAGGTCTCCAGCCGTCCCACCTTCTCGAAGGACGACTCGGCGGCCAGCAGCACCTCCGTGGCGCTCAGCGCGGTGATCGGCTGGTATCTCCAGCCGTCCGCCGCCTTCGCCGGGATCGTCGACACCGCCGCGGGCCAGACCTCGGCCGCCGGACGGATGTCGGCTCCCGGAGCCCTTCCCGCAGACGGCGACGGTGTGGGCTTCCGCGTGGACGACGCCGACCTCTCGGGTGTCGCCGTCGCCGTCGCGGCGGCGTCGGCGAGGATCGGGCCTTCCCCGCCCCTGTGGGAGAAGACCCCCCTCGCCACCGCCGTACCACCGCCGGCCACCACGATCACCGCGGCGACCGCCAGGACCGACTGCACCCGCCTGCGCGTACGCCGCACGCGACGCCGCTCGACCGCGCCGAGCAGGTTCCCCACCGGCTCGGGTGCGGCGTCCGCCGCGCTCATGAACGCGCGGACGAGATCCGCCTCGCTCCTGCCGTACATCGGTTCCGTCCCGTCCCGAGAGCCGTTCATCGGTTCCGCCCCGTCTCCGTCTCCAGACCGGTTCATCGCACCCGCCCCGTCTCCAGCTCCGCCACCCGCACCCTGAGCTTGTCCAGAGCCCGCGCGGCCTGGCTGCGCACCGTCCCGCGCGAGATGCCGAGCAGCTCGGCGATCTCCTGGTCCGGCAGCCCTTCGTAGTAGCGCAGCACCAGGACCGCCCGCTGTTTCGGCGGCAGTCCCTTCAGCTCCTGCCACAGCTCCGCGTCGCCGTCGAACCCGTCCTCGACGTAGGGCTTCTCGGGTACCTGCGCGACCAGCCGTTCCCGGCGCAACCGCCGCCAGGCGCTGATGTGCAGGCGCGCCATGGTCGTGCGGACGTACCCTTCGGGGTCGTCTCGCCGGCGTATCCGGGGCCACGCGTCGCCCAGGCGCAACAGCGCCTCCTGCACCAGGTCGGCCGCGTCCTCGGCGTTGCCGGTGAGGACATAGCCATACCGGTACAGCGCGCTCGCCCGTGCGGCGACGAACTCTGCGAACTCCACGGAACCAGGGACGTTCTCGGGTCGCGTTCTGTTGCATGAGATTCGGGTACGGCTTGCGAACGGACATCCCACGTTATTCATCACTTCATTCACGACTCCTACCGTTCGCGCCATGAAACTCCGCACCGCCACCGCAATCGGCGCAGCCGTACTCGCCCTCGGCCTGGCCGCTCCGGCCGCGGCCGACCCCGGCCACGCCCCCACTCCCAGCCCGGACGCGACGCCGACGCCGGTGAACGCTCAGGGACACGACAGAGGCGGCAGGCACGGAGGCTTCGGCCGGGCGACGCTGACCGGTTTCGCCGCCCTGCCCGCGCAGACGTTCGTGCCGGGCAGCGAGCCCTCGGGCTCCCAGCTGGGCACGGCCCCGGTCAACGGGCTGACCCCGCCGTTCACCGGGCAGCCGGTCCAGGGCTTCAGCGGCATCGTGCGGCGTCACGACGGCACCTTCGACGTGCTGTCCGACAACGGCTACGGCGCGAAGAACAACAGCGCCGACTTCCTGCTGCGCCTGCACCGGATCAGGCCCGACTTCCGCACGGGCACGATCGCGGTGCTGGGCGGGTTCAACCTCAGCGACCCGGACGGCCACGTGACCTGGCCGCTGACCCGGGCCGACCGTACGCTCACCGGCGCCGACTTCGACGTGGAGTCGATCGTACGGGCCGCGGACGGCACCTACTGGATCGGGGACGAGTTCGGCCCGTTCCTGCTGCACTTCTCCTCCTCCGGCACGCTGCTGGAGGCCCCGGTCCCGCTGCCCGGCGTCATGGCCCCGGAGAACCCCCACCTCGACGGCGGCCGGCCCAACCTCGGCCGGAGCAAGGGCTTCGAGGGCATGGCCCGCTCGGTCGACGGGCGCACGCTCTACCCGCTGCTGGAGGGCACCGTGGAGGGCGACCCGGCGGGCGCCCTGCGGATGATGGAGTTCGACCTGCGCAAGCGGGCCTACACCGGCAAGCGCTGGACCTACCAGCTGGACGACCCCGGCCACGCGATCGGCGACATGATCGCGGTGGACCGGCACCGGTTCCTGGTCATCGAGCGGGACAACCTCCAGGGTGACGCCGCGAAGGTCAAGAAGGTCTACCTCGCGGACACCCGCGGCGCGACCCTGCGCAAGACCCTCGTCGCCGACCTGCTCGACCTGGCCAACCCGCGCGGCCTCGGCGGCTTCGGGGAGACCTTCCGCTTCCCCTTCCAGACGATCGAGGACGTCGTGATCCTCAACGACCGGACCCTGGGAATCCTCGACGACAACAACTTCCCGTTCTCCTCGGGTCGTACGGCCGGAAAGCCCGACGACAACGAATTCATCACAGTGCGGTTGTCGCGCACGCTCCAGGCCGATCCGCGCGTCTACCGGTAAGCGCGCCCACCGCTGACGGGCCCGTCCGTCCCCGCCGGATTTCTCTCCGGTGGGGACCGGATTTCTCCCCGGCGGGGATACGTCGGAAAATGGTGGAGTCCGAGGGCGGTTGTACCACGAACGAGACCGTCCTGATGCCAGGAGCACATATCCTCAAGGAACGCTCCAGAGACTGACAAAGGGAACGGTTACGTCCATGTGGCCTCCATCATCTCCTCAGGAACCTCAGGGCCAGCAGCCCCCGGGTGGGCACGGGCAGCAGCCTTCCCACGGTTCCTGGCAGCAACAACCGAACTACCCGTCGGGCCAGCAGCAACCGCCGTACGGCCAGCAGCTGCCCCCGTACGGCCAGCAGCAGCAGCAGCCATATGGCCAGCAGCAGCCCTACGACCCGACCCGGCAGTTCCCCCAGGGACAGCAGGGTCCCGGCGGCCCCTGGCAGCCTCCGGCCGGTCCGCCCAAGAGCAAGCCCGTCTGGCCGTGGATCGTCGGTGTGGCCGTCGCGGTCGTCGTCGCCCTGGTGGTCGTCATCGTCCTGATTCCCGACGATGATCCGAAGACCCCCACCGCGACGAACTCGACCCCGGCGGCCACGAGCGCCGAGCCCACGTCCCCGGCGACCGAGGAGCCGACGACGGCGCCCCCGACCGCCCCGGCCGGCCAGACCGTCACCGCGACCGACGGCAAGAGCCAGATCACGGTCCCCGAGGACTGGGCCACGCTCAAGCTCCACAACGACGCCCAGGTCCAGGTCGGCAACGCCGGCAAGGAGCAGTACCTGATGGTGATCACGGAGCCTCAGGCCAGCTTCGATCTCGACCTCACCGGCTACGGCCAGGTGGTCATCGAGCAGATGAAGAAGAACCTGACCAACCCCAGCGCCGGGTCTCCCCAGCAGCTGACCATCAACAACGCTCCCGCCATCCAGTACGAGCTGCACGGCACGGCGCAGGGCGTGCCGATCGCCTACTGGGTCACCCTCGTGGAGGGCGAGAACGACTTCCACCAGGTCCTGGCCTGGACTCTGGAGGACCGCGGAACCGAGCACGGACCGCTGCTGCGTGAGGTCACCACGACCTTCCAGGACAAGGGCTGACCGCTCAGTCCCGCCCGGACCCGCAAGGGACCGGACAGTGACAGACAGTGGCAGACGGCGACGGACACACGGAACGCCGGATCGGGAACCTCCCCGGTCCGGCGTTCCGCGTATGGTCCCGTACGGAACGACGCTCCACGGCGCAGAACCTTAACAACAGCACCATAAGCCTTATAAATCCGGATTCTGCAGCACGCAGATGATCCGTCGGCAAAAATGGATCATGTCGTATACCGGTTCGGGTCGATCGCGTACGGCCCGCGGCCGTAGGCGGTGACCGGATTTCCGAAGGGCGCACCAGTGGACGGTTTCGGCGATGCCATCGAGAAGCACCGGCAGGAGCTGCACGTGCACTGCTACCGGATGCTCGGCTCGCTCGACGAGGCCGAGGACATGGTCCAGGAGACGTTCCTGCGGGCCTGGCGCAGGCAGGACACACTGCAGAGCGAGGCGGGGCTGCGGGCCTGGCTCTACCGGATCGCCACGAACGCCTGCCTCGACTTCCTCAGGGCGAACCCCCGGCGGCCGGAGCCCCGGGAGGCGCCCGTCGTGGCGGACTCATGGCTGGACTGGCCGGTCAGGACGGCGGTGCCGTGGCTGCAGCCGTACCCCGACGACCTGCTCGACACCGTCATCGAGCGGGAGACGATCGAGCTGGCGTTCCTGGCCGCGGTCCAGCACCTGCCGCCCCGGCAGCGCGCCGTGCTGATCCTCCGCGACGTCCTCGGCTGGTCGGCCCAGGAGACCGCCGAAGCCCTGGAGATCAGCGTGGCGGCGGTCAAGAGCGCGCTGCAGCGGGCCCGGCCGGTTCTGCGGGAGCATCTGCCCGGACAGCGGCTGACGTCGGCGACGGCCGAGGAGATGGCCGTCGTCCAGCGGTACATCGACGCCCTGGAGAAGGCGGACCCGTCCCTGCTCCCCGGACTGCTGCGGGAGGACGTCTACCAGACCATGCCGCCCGCGCCGATGTGGATCCTCGGCCGCGAGGCGTTCCTGGCGGCCTGGACGCCCGCCATGGTCGGCGAGGGGTCGTGGGGCGACTGGCGGCTGGTGGCCACGCGGGCGAACCGGCAGCCCGCGGTCGCCGCCTATCTCCGCAGGCCCGTCGACTCGCTGTACCGGCCGTACTGGATCGCCGTCCTCCGGATCGAGGACGGACTGATCGCCCAGATCACCACGTACGGCCGGGACCTGTTCCCCGCGTTCGGCCTCCCCGATTCCTTTTCCGCCGCCCGTTCGTCTTAGGAACAGGTATCGAGAAAGGGAATCCACCATGGCCGATCTTCAGAAGAACGTGCAGGCCGCGATCGACGAGCTGGTCGAGTCCGGAGCCGAGCGCGGGGTGCAGGTCGCGGTCTACCGCCGCGGCGAGCTCCTGGTCGACGCGGTGGCGGGCGTCGCGGACCCGGCGACCGGCCGCCCCTTCACCTCCGACACGCCGGTCTACGTCACCTCCACCGGCAAGGGGGTGATCGCGGCCGTCGTGCACGTGCTCGCCGAACGAGGGGTGCTCGACTACGACGCGCCGATCTCCTCCTACTGGCCCGAGTTCGGCGCCCGCGGCAAGGACAGGGCGACCGTACGGCACGCGCTCACGCACACGGTCGGCGTCCCCGGGGTGCCCGTCGACACCACGCCCGAGGACTTGGCCGACTGGGACCGGATGTGCGCGGCCGTCGCCGCCGCCGAGCCCTGGTGGGAGCCGGGCACCGCGATGGGGTACCACCCGCAGACCTTCATCTTCATCCTCGGCGAGACCGTGCGCCGGGCGACCGGGAAGAGCGTCTCCCAGGTGCTCCACGAGGAGGTGGCCGGGCCGCTCGGCCTCTCCGGCGAGCTGTTCTTCGCCGTGCCGCCCGCCGAGCTACCGAGGCTGGCCGTGATCGAGGACGCACAGCCCCCGATGGAGATGCCCGCGGAGATGCTCGCCCAGATCCCGTTCTTCAGGGTCGTCCACGGCTGCACGGCCGCGCCGCTGAAGGCGATGCCCGACGCCGCCTACAGCAACCGGCCCGACATCCTGACCTCCGACTCGGGCGCGACCATGACCGCGCGGGCGCTGGCCCGCGTGTACGACGCGCTGATGAACGGGTTGATCTCGGCCGGACGGCTGCGCGAGGTCACCTCGGCCGCCGTGTCCGGGATGGACGAGGTCAACGGAACGCCCGCGACCTGGGGACTGGGATACACCCTCGGCTTCCCCCAGGCGCTGGGCAGCCCCACCGTTTTCGGAATGGCCGGCAGCGGGGGGACGGCGGCGTTCGCGGACACCGCCACGGGTATCGCGGTCGGAGTGACCAAGAACCGTGCTTCCCTCGGGGACTTCAGCACGGTCGAGCGGGTGGCCCGGATCGTGGCAGACGCCTGACACGGCCGCCGGGGCTCCGGGGGTGCCGAGGGTGCCGGGGGTGCCGAGGCGGTGTCAGCCGAAGGGTGTAGTCCGGCCTCCTCAACCGGCAGGAGGCCGGGCAATCCACGTCTGACTAGGCTTTTCGAAGATCCGGCGCCACCTCCCCTCAGTCGAAAGGCTCGGTCATGGCCTCTGCCCGCAAGACGCTCTTCACCGGTTCGATCACCTTTGTGGCGGGACTGGCGCTGTGGCTGTTCGGACTCGACGAAGAGATCTTCATCTTCACGCCGTCCAAGATCGGAGTGATCCTGATGGTCGTCGGAGGGCTGGAGTTCATGTACGGGATCTACAAGAGCGTGCGCGGCGACGACGAGGCGTACTGATACGCCGGAGTGCGGAGTCGCGCGGATCCCGTCACATCCGCCGGGTCCGGTCCGTCACCCCTCTGGCGGCAGGAAGCGAGAGGAGTGACCGATGAGCGGGGACGACCTTCTGGCCGAGCGGTTCGAGACGCACCGGCCCCGCCTGCGGGCGGTGGCCTACCGGATGCTCGGTTCCCTGAGCGAGGCCGACGACGCCGTTCAGGAGGCGTGGCTGCGGCTCAGCCGCTCCGACGCCGGGGCCGTGGAGAACCTGGCCGGCTGGCTGACCACGGTCGTCGGGCGGGTCTGCCTGGACATGCTCCGTTCACGCGCCTCGCGACGTGAGGCTCCCCTGGACGAGCCCCCGGGCACGCACCTGCCCGACCCGATCGTGAGCCGCGACTCCGGGGCCGACCCCGAGCACGAGGTGCTGGTGGCGGACGCGGTCGGTATCGCGCTGCTCGTGGTTCTCGAAACGCTGACCCCCGCCGAACGGCTGGCGTTCGTGCTGCACGACATGTTCGCCCTGCCCTTCGAGGAGATCGCCCCGATCGTGGGACGCACTCCCTCCGCGACCCGGCAGCTGGCCAGCCGGGCACGCCGGAGGGTGCAGGGATCGGCCCCCGTCCCCGATCCCGACCTGACGCGCCAGCGGGAGGTCGTCGCCGCCTTCCTCGCCGCCGCGCGCGACGGTGACTTCGACGCGCTGGTCGCCGTCCTCGACTCCGAGGTCGCCCTGCGGGCCGACCACGGCGCCGCGCCCGAGGGCGGGCTGAGGAAGATCCGCGGCGCGGCGGCCGTGGCCCGGCAGGCGCTCGCCTTCCAGCGACTCGGCCGCTTCGCCCGGCCGGCGCTGGTGAACGGGGCCGCCGGGCTCGTCACCGTCGCCGGCGGGCAGCCGATCGCGGTCATGGGCTTCACGATCAGTGACGGGCGCATCGTCGCCATCGACATCCTCGCCGACCCCGACCGCCTCCGCCATCTCGACCTGACCGTCCTCGACGGCTGACCCTCGGAGCCCCTTGGAGGTCACCGGCATATCCGCAGCACCGGCGAGCCGGTGTCCCCGGAGCCTTCAAGGGGCCGCCCGGTGTCCCGGGGCCTTCAGGCCGCGTAGTTGCGCAGGACCCTGAGGGCGACGGCCCCGTGGGGACCCTCAGCCGTCAGGCCGGTGTCCTGCGGTGCCAGCCTGCGCGCGCCGACGCGGCAGAACTCGGCCGCGGACCCGCTGATCACCGAGGGGGCGTCCGGATCTCCGAACCGCCACAGGTCCCCGTCGGAGCCGGTGAGCTCGCACCGCACCGGACCGCCCTCCTCACCGGCCACCGTGAAGGCGTAGGGCAAGGTGCGCTGCGCCAGCCGGGCGATGTGCCACAGCCGCGCGGTGTCCGGGTAGTCGATGCCGAGCGGGACGGTGATGTCGAGGGCGTGGGCCCAGTGCTCGGCGAGCCGGGTCGTGGCGAGCGTGCGCGGGGACAGCGGGACGGCGATCCACGGCAGCCGGTCACCGGGCGCGCAGCCCGCCAGGGCCCCGGGTGTCGCCGCGGTGGCCTTCCGCCAGCGGGCGAACACCTGGTCGGGCGGCGTGTCACGCTCGGCGGCGACCCACCTGTCCACGAGATCGTCCACCGTGCCACCGTCCTGCCGGACGAAGATGTCGCGCTCCCCGGCATCACGCTTTCCGGCAGCACGTCCCCCGGAATCACGCGCCCCGCTGCCGTGCTCTCCGCTGCCGTGCTCTCCGGTGCCGCGTCCCCCGGCGACGGACGCCAGGGCGGACTCCTCGGTCTGGGCCAGGTGCAGGACCACGTCGGAGACGCTCCATCCGGCGGCGGCGGACGGCCGTGCCCACATCTCCGGGGTCAGGGCCGCCAGTACGGCATCGAGCTGCCGGTACTCAGCCGCGAGATCATCGAGGATGTCCGTTCCCTGAGGCATACCCCGACTGTATCGAACATTATTCTGTTCTGCCGGACGAAGCCGGTTCACCGGTTCATGAGCGCCGCTCACACCGCCGTTCGACCTGCCGCCGCTCACGCCGTCCCTCGACCTGTTCCGGCACCCCGGCTCCGGAGGGGCACGAATCGTACGGCGGTGCCGGTTCCAGCGCGTTCCGACTACATTGATCATGACGTCCCCACTCCGAGAGGAACCTCCCGACGCCATGGCCTCCATCCGCCACGAGATCGTGATCGACGCCTCCCCCGATCACATCTGGGACGTGCTCCGCGATGTGGGCGCCGTGCACGAGCGTCTGCTGCCCGGCCGCGTCACCGCCACCCGGATCGAGGGCGACCAGCGGTTCCTGACCTTTCCCGACGGACACGTGATCCGTGAGCTGATCGTCGCGATCGACGACGACGCCCGCCGCCTGGCCTACTCCGTCGTCGAGGGCTCCCGGCCGCCGCTCACGCACCACCACGCCTCGTTCGAGGTTCTCGCCCGGGGCGACGGGACGGGACGGCTGATCTGGACCACCGACGTCCTGCCGCACGCGCTCGCCGCCGAGATCCGGATCCGCGTCGAACGCGGTGCGGCGGAGATGAAGCAGACGATCGAGGCCGCGGCCGGCGGGCGGGCCGCCGGCTGACATCCCGGCACGCGTGACCGAGGCTAGCTCGCCGGTCCGCAGAACACCTTGACCGCGATCTCCATGACCTCCGCGGTGGACGGGTTGCGGGTCGAGGGGTTGATCGAGAGGGTCAGCGACTTGCCGGAGTCCGAGCGGAACGCGAACGTCAGGTATCCGATCAGCTCTCCGCTGTGCCCCCATACCGTGCCGCACGGCAGCGGGTAGGCCTGCAGCCCCAGCCCGTAGCCGAACCCGGCGCCCGTTTCCACCGTCGTCCGCATCGCCTGCAGGGACGCCCTGCTGATCAGCCTGCCGCCGAGCAGCGCCGACATGAACCGCTCCAGATCCGCGGCAGTCGAGATCATCTCCCCGGCTGCCCAGTCGAGCGAAGGATTCATCCGCGTCGCGTCCACCAGGTCGGGCAGCGGCTCGTACCCCTTGGCGTGCGGTGACGGCAGCCCCGACCGGTCACCCGGCACCACCGTGTGGCGCAACCCCAGCGGGCGCAGGATGCGGCGCGTCACCTCCTCGCCGTACGGGTTGCCGGTCAGCTTCTCCACCAGCAGCCCGAGCACCACGTAGTTGGTGTTGGAGTAGTGCCACTTCCCGTCGTCGGGGAGTTTCCCGGCGAAGGCCACCTTGAGCAGTTCGTGCGGCCGGTAGGAGCGGAATCGGGCGTCGCCGCGCCAGCGGTTGGTCGAGTATCCGGGCTCGCTCATGTAGTCGTACAGGTGGCTGGTGTGGTTGAGGAGCCGGCGGACCGTGATCTGCTCACCGCCCGGCACCAGGCCGGGCAGGTGCGCCTCGACGGGGTCGTCGAGCCGGACCTTGCCCTCGTCCACGAGCTGGAGCACCACGGTCGCGACGAAGGTCTTGGTGACACTTCCGATCCGGAAGTGTCCGTCGGGCGACGGTCGTCCTCCGCGTTCGATGTCGCGCACGCCCACCGCGCCCGACCACGTGCGGCCGCCGTCGGAGACCCGTGCCAGGGCCGCCGTGGCTCCGTCGCCCGCCACGATCTCCTCCAGCTCGGGCCGTACGTCCACCGCCTGGCCGCCCGCCGCGACAACAGCCGCTACCAGCACGTTCATCATCGTCTGCATCATGTGATCAACGTTATGGAGATCGGCTTCGCGGCGGAATGCGGTGCCCCGCCCGCTCCTCCTGCGGAAAACCCCAGCGATTCAGGAGCCGAGGTAGCGCAGCACCGCCAGGACCCGGCGGCTGTACCCGGTGGTGTGCGACAGCGCGAGCTTGTCGAACAGCGCGTTGACGTGCTTCTCCACCGCGCTCTGCGACACGTGCAGGGTTTGGGCGATCGAGGCGTTGGTCAGGCCCTGGGCCATGAGCTCCAGCACCTCACGCTCGCGGGCGGTGAGCCGGGCCAGCGGGTCGGCGTGGCTGGTGCGCGCGAGCAACTGGCGCACCACCTCCGGGTCGAAGGCCGTCCCGCCCGCGCCCACCCGGTCCAGCGCGTCCAGGAAGTCGCCGACCTGGGCCACGCGGTCCTTGAGCAGGTAGCCGACGCCGTCGATGCTGCCGCTCATCAGCTCGGTGGCGTACTTCTTCTCGACGTACTGCGACAACACCAGCACCTTGACCTCCGGCCAGCACCGCCGGATCTCCAGGGCGGCGCGCAGGCCCTCGTCGGTGTGGGTGGGCGGCATCCGCACGTCGACCACCACGGCTTCGGGCCGCTCGCCGGCCACCGCCTCCAGCAGCGCGTCGGCGTCGCCCACCGCGGCCAGAACGTCGTGACCCTCCTCTTTCAGCAGGCGCACCAGGCCCTCACGCAGCAGGGCTGAATCCTCGGCCAGCATCACACGCACGGTAGCTCCGCTTCGATCACTGTCGGCCCGCCGGGCGGGCTGGTCATGGTGAACCGGCCGTCCAGCGCGGCCACCCGCCGCGCCAGTCCGGTCAGCCCGCCGCCGGTGGCGTCGGCTCCGCCCACGCCGTCGTCCCGCACTCGCACAATGATCATGGTGCCCTCCTGGCGCACCTCTATGGTGACCAGGGTGGCCCGGGAGTGCTTGGCGGCATTCGTCACGGCCTCGCTGGCCACGAAGTAGGCGGCGGTCTCCACCGCCGCCGGGGGGCGCTCCGGCAGCTCGCAGGTCACCTCGACCGCGACCGCGGCCCGCTCGGCCACCCCGGACAGCGCCTCCGTCAGCCCGTGCGCGTCCAGTCCCGACGGGTAGACCCGCCAGGCCACCTCGCGCAGTTCCACCAGTGCTTGCCGGGCCTGCTCGTGGAGTTGTTCCAGCAGCTCGGGGCGGCCCCGGCGGGCGCGTCCCGCGAGCATGGACAGCGCCACCAGCCGTTGCTGCACCCCGTCGTGGAGGTCACGCTCGATGCGCCGCCGTTCGGTGTCGACCGCCGCGACCACCCCGGCGCGGCTCTCGGTCAGTTCGGCGATCCGCCGCCGGAGCGCCTCGGTCGGGTCGGGAGCGAGCAGCCGTACGGCCAGGCGCCGGTCCAGCTCGTCCACCCCCACCAGCCCGGACACGTCCAGGAACAGCAGGACGCAGCCCGCCAGGAAGGCGTAGGCCAGCAGCGCCGGGGTGGGCAGCATGCCGTCCACCGCCTCTCCCCGGCCCCATGACCACGCCAGCCTGGCCGCCGTACCGATGCCGACCATCAGCAGCAGCACGATCAGGCCGCCCAGGAGTCCCACGGGGACCCGGGCGGCCAGGTAGCGCAGCACGCCCTCCTCGTCACGGTCCGGGAGGTCCAGGCGCAGCCGCCGGAGCTCCAGCCCGGTCAGCCGTGCGGCCGCCGAGCGTACGGCGGGACGGCCGGCGAACGGTGCCGCCACCAGGACGAAGAGCAACCCCACAAGGGCGGTGACCGCACCAGCGGTCACCGCCCCGACAAGTCTCAGCCCGCTAATCGCCCAGCGCATGCCGTCCCTTGCGCCACTCACCCAGCCGAACTCCCGCGAAGACCAGCACGGCCAGCGCCACCACGGCGACGACCGCGTTGGTGCCCACGCCCACGTAGCCCTCCACCAGTGACCAGTTCTCCCCCAGCATCCAGCCGGCCAGCACGAAGAGGGTGTTCCAGAGCAGGCTCCCGGCCGTGGTCAGCAACGTGAAGACACCCAGCGGCATGCGCTCCACTCCGGCGGGAACGGAGATCAGGCTGCGAAAGATCGGGATCATCCGGCCGAAGAACACCGTCTTGCGCCCGTGCTTGAGGAACCACGCCTCGGTCTTGGCGACGTCGGAGACTTTCAGCAGCGGGATCCGGGCAGCCAGGGCCAGCGTTCGCTCGCGACCGAGCAACGCGCCCACCCAGTACAGCGCCAGTGCCCCGATCACCGAACCGGCCGTGGTCCACAGCAGGACGGCGAGCAGGTTCATCTCCCCCCGGGAGGCGGTGAAGCCCGCCAGCGGCAGGATCACCTCGCTGGGGAGGGGCGGGAAGAGGTTCTCCAGCGCGATCGCGATCCCGGCTCCGGGCGCGCCGAGGGTCTCCATCAGGTCGATAAGCCATTCCGTCATGCGTCTGAGACTAAGGATGATCAGGATATGGCCACCATGAGGCGCATGGCCGTTCGGAGATGTGGAAAACCGCAGTGGAAAACCACGGGCGCCGGGCTCACTCCCGGCGGTGCCGGGGCCGTCCTTCCGCCACGTGGAGCCGTTCGCGCAGGGTCCTGACGCCCGCGCCGAGGACCGGCGGAACGGTGACCAGAAGCCCTGCGGCCTCCCACGGGCTGCTCGCCGCGGCTTCGACGGTCATCCAGACGAGGAACGGGGTGAGCAGGGACCACGTCCGGACGTTCGACGAGATGACCCAGCGAGCCACCCGGCGAAGCACCTGAGCCGTGAGGTGTGCGGGTTCGGACAGTGGCCATCGCAGGATCACCGCCAGTCTGGGCATGCCCATGAGCAGCTGAACGGTGAAGCGCCGCCGGGCACGCCCGTCGGGCAACCCGTGGAGGTGGTCCAGCCACTCTTCCAGCCAGCGGGCCCGGTCTCCGGGCGGCAGGAGGAGAGCGCCGACGGCGATCGTCCGGAAGGACGTCCGGATTCCGGCCTGATCCGGCGGCGGTGCCGGCCTCGCGGCCGCGAGCCGCTGGAGTTCTTCTCCGACCTGTTCCAGGCCCAGCCGTACGGCCAGAGGAACCAGGACGTCGAGTGTCTCCTGCGACGTGGCCCTCTGCTTCTCCGGGGGCAGGAACCGCATCGTCCGGTGGTTGTGGAGGCGGTCGACCAGTTTGAGCACCAGTACGCGGTCGTCGGCCGAGCTCTCCCAGTCGTCCGTACGGAGATCGGAGCCATCGAGAGTCCGCAGCCCCGCGAGAAGCCCGGTGATCCTTTCGCCGAACTCGCTGACCAGCTCCGATTCCGGGCAACCGGTGTCATCGAGAACGTCGTGCAGCAGAGCCGCGCACAGCATCTCGTGGTCCATGCCGAGCTCGGCCAGGATCACGGCGACCGCCACCGGATGGGTGATGTACGGATCACCGCTGCGGCGCCGCCGCCCCCGGTGCCAGTAGGCCGCCACGGTGTAGGCGCGTTCGACGAGCTGTCGCTGGTGAGCCGTCAGGGAGGGCGGCAGGACGCGGAGGAGCGGGTCGAGGTGGTGGGTGATCCCCGCGCTCTCCGTCATGACGCGCCTCCTGCCGGTCTCGGACGGCGGAGCCGGCCCGGCACGGGCCGCCGGCGGGAGGCGTAGGTCCGGGCGATCGCGTCGCGGCTGCTCTCGACGCCGTCGGGAGTGATCGTGTAGTAGCGACGCCGGGGACGGCCGGCGTCCACGTGCGCGTCGGGCTCCTCCCAGCGGGTGTCGAGCCAGCCGATCTGCTCCAGCCGGGCGAGGATGGGGTAGACCGTGCCGCTGGGCAGGCCGGTCTCCTCGCACAGCTCCAGGCCGTAGCGCTGCCGTACGGGATCGGCGAGGAACACCTGCAGGACCGCCTGAACCTGCATGGTCATCCGCGGGCTCATCGACATAGGTAGAACTCTACATAGGGGAACAAGTCGCAGAGTGTCTCCCGGAAGGGACGGTTCCCTTGCCTCCGAGGCCGGAGGAGCCGGAGGAGCCGAAGGGGCGGCGGTCCACGATGATCGGACACGTGGTCCGATGCATGACGATCCGATGCATGACGGTCGGAGACCCGGCCGAGATCATCGTCAGTAGAGTTCGCCCATGGATCTTTCACCCATGGGTGTGAAGTACGCCATCGGACTGCCCACGGTCGGTGATTTCGGTGACGTCAGGGGCCTGGTCGACCTCGCGGTCAGCGCTGAGCGGCACGGATGGGACGGCGTGCACCTGTGGGACCACGTGCTCTACCACGAGCCCGGCTGGCCGGTGACCAGCTCCACCGTCGCCGCGGCGGCCATCGCGGCCGCCACCGGCCGGATCAGGATCATCCTCACCGTGGTGCTCCCCCGTCGGCAGGTGCAGGAGGTGGCTCAGGACACCGCGGCCATCGACGCGCTCTCCGGACGGCGCCTGACCGTGCTCACCACCATCGGATCCATGGACCGTGAGTACACCGAGTTCGGGCTCGACCCCGATATGCGCGCCCGGGGCCGGGCCCTGGACGAACGGCTCGACCGCCTGACGGAGCTGTGGGCACGGTGGGGCGTGCCGCGCGTCCCCGTCTGGTGCGGGGGCCGCTGGCCGCATCGGGCCGGGCTGCGCCGCGCCGCGCGCTTCGACGGCGCGATGCCGACCTTCGACCAGCAGCGCACACGCAACGTCGCCGTCGACGAGTTCGCCGAGGCCACGTCGTTCGTGCGGACGCTCACCGCCGGGCAGCCTGACATCGCCCGGGGAAACGGGCAGCCCGACATCGCCCTGGAGGGAGCCACCGAAGCGGCGTCGGCGGCAGCGCAGATCGCCCCCTACGCGGCTGCCGGAATGACCTGGTGGATCGAGGCACTCGGCTGGTGGCGGGGCGACCGTACCGCCGCCGCCTCCCGAATCCTCCAGGGACCACCCGCCGTCACCCGCTGACACCGGTCCCGAGGTCTACCGGGCGTGAGCCGTACCGCCGTGTTCCGAGCGGTCCCGTGGGGCGGACTCGTACATCCCGCGGGTGATCTGCTCCGCGAGGCGGAACACGTCCACCGGAACCTACGGTCTCCTGAGAACACTACGGCGACGCAGCAAGAGTCCGCTGACGGCGGCGAGGGTGAGAAGGAAGCCGGCCGACATGAGCACCCGCCCGTCGGGACCGGCCGCACCGCCGCCTCCGGTCGCGGCTCCTCCCAGCGGGGTCCTCATCGTTCCGCCATCCTGCTCCGCTCGGGCTTCCGTCACCGCCGTCGCGGCGGGTTCGACCGGCTGAGCCGTCACGGTCGCGGTGACGGTCCGGGTCGGCCGGGCACCTGCGGTCGCCGTGGCGGTCTGGGTCGGCGTCACCGGGACGGGAACGGTCGGCTGCCCGTCCGCGGGAGCGACGGTGAGGGAGTAGGTCGTCAGGGCGTCGACGTTCCGTACTTCGCACTCGATCGACGGTTCGTTGGGCCGGACGCCGATGTTGAGGGCGGCCGGCCGTACCGTCGCGGTACCCGCGTTGGAGGAAGTGGTCTTCAGGGGGACTGCGGTCTGCGGCAGGGGAACGGCCTCGCCCGCGTCGGGCGTGGTGAGCTCACTCACTCCGGTGGCGGAGGTCAGCCGGGGGAGGTCGCTGATCGCCGCGTACGCGTAGAGCTTGCTGCCGGCGGCCAGGCCCGTGCTTGGCGCCTTCAGGCCGGTGGCGTTGACGTAGGTTCCGCGCCAGCCGATGGACATCTGCTCGCCCGCCACAGCGTCGGTCGGCATCGTCAACTCGATCCTGACCTTGATGGCCTGCGTCTCGCCTGTGCCGACCGCCGTGCACAGATAGTCGACGATGTCGGTGACGACGACGGTATCCTGCCGCGCATCAGAGGCGGTGGCATGCGCCGCTTGGCAGAACAGGGCCGATCCGCCGGCCAGGATGACGGCTGAGAAAATCGATCGGATGCGCACGGCGGCTCCTGCTGTGGCAGATGGTGCACAGGAGAGACGGGGCACGAAGACGTTCGGTTGACAGGAGGTGGCCCTTTCGTCCGAGAAGTTGGCTTTGATCTCACCGGCGGCGGCCCTACCCGGCTTGAGATGCCGCCAGCGCTCCTCGTCGGAGGCACCACACCATAAGTTGATCAACATGGCCGGTGAGCAGGCGATTCGGTTCAGGTTGCGATCGCGGGGGAGCTCCGCCTTCTTGATCAACAGGTTCGTTCCTCGGCGACGCTCATCGGCAAGTCGCTGGATCCCCAGTTCATGGAGATCGGGGCTTCCGGCGCCGACGGCCCGCCAGAAGGGCCGGACGCCACGAAAGTGACGCCCGGCATCCGACTCCCCGGTCAGCGGTAGTCGTTCTCCTTCAGCTCGATGACCCAGGCGCGACGCTCGGCGATTTTGCCGTCGCGCATGACGAACACCTCCGCCATGGACATGCGCATCTCGCCGCCCGCGACCCGCTTCACCGTCCCGGTGAGTTCCGCCATGACGACATCACCCTGCTCAACCATGCGCACGACCTCCAGACGGGGAGGGTTGACGAAATCGGGCGGGCCGTCGATGGCCTTGTCATAGGCGTCTTTGCCGGTCAGGTGGAAGGCCCCGAAGACGGTCCACTGAATGTCGTCGGTCAGGCAGGACAGGATCTGCTCGTGGTCGTTCTTGCGGAACCCGTCCAGATATCTGTTGACGGTCTCGATGTTCCGTGACATGTCCGCTCCTTCGAATCGAGTGCTCTCCATGAGGCACCGCCGTACGAACCGACGGTTCCCCGCAGGAAAGTCGGAGCGGCCATGTCATTCTCGACGTCCCCTGACAACGACTCTGAACACCCTCCTCGACCGGGACGGCCCGGCCGAGCTGATCCGCCGTGTCCGTGAAGCCGAGCGCTCCGACACTCCGACCCGTACGGCGAACGCCGGTGGTGTGCCCCGCCTTCCGTGGAGTCGGGGCACACCAGGGAGAAGTGACACATGGTGTAGGTGATCCACCCGGACACGTCGGCCTTTCTTCGACCGTGTCGCTGTGAGGCAGCACAGGGAGAACGTGGCCTCATGCCGCGCACTCCGCCCGCCTGCCACCGACAGGCTGTGGCGGTGGTAAGCACACCTTCGGCGGTTATCCCGGAGCTGGAGTGCCCCCGCCGCAGGCGAAGGGTCTTGACCGAGGTCACTCAGAGGACCACCGTGAGTTCGAATGATCGCGACCGAGGAGGGGCGTCTGTGTTCGGCTTGGGCTGGTTTGAAGTGTTGTTTTTTGTCGTCCTGGTGGTGGTCGTCGTGACTGCGGTGTGGGTAGTGCTGGTTCGGCGCCGATAGCTGGGGCGGCGGTGCGGCCTCAGTACGGCGGATCTGTTGGGTGCGGCGGGGCCGGCGGTCGGCGGGTGGGCCCGGGTGCGGCCCCGACCGTGACCGGCCCCAGTGGATGCCCCAGTACCTCGACGTGGCCGGCACCCGGCGGAACGGTGCCCGCTGGTCGGTCGCCCCGGCGCTCGGCATCCGGCAGGGTGAGGTGCTCGGGCTCCGCTGACAGCAGGCCGGAGACCGCTGGGAGGAATATGACCTCGTCTTCGCCACCCGCTACGGCGGCCCAGTCGAGTGAACCGAGGACCGGAAGACCTGGAAGGTGATCCTCAAACAGGCCGGGGTGAGGGATGTCCGGGTGCACGATGCCCGGCACACCGCCGCGACGCTGCTCATCGAGCAGGGCGTGAACATCTGGGGTGGTTCAGGAGGTGCTCGGCCACACGCGGGTCACCACGATCGAGCGCTATGCGCATGTGTCCACACCGCTTATGCGGGATGCCGGTGAGCGGCTGGCCTCGGCACTCTGGGGGAAACCGTGAGCCGTTGCAACGAGGGCTGCAACTATGAGGCTCTCGGAGATCGAAAAAGGCCCCCTCCCGGATCTGGGAGAGGGCCTTCCGTCTGCGGAGGCTCGGGGATTTGAACCCCGGATGGGCGGTAAACCCAAACCGCATTAGCAGTGCGGCGCCATAGACCTGACTAGGCGAAGCCTCCTGGTAGCCATGTGGCTCAGCACAGAGTACCGGCCATCGGGCGAGGCGGCAAAGTGATTGCCGGGCGCGTCGCCCAGGTGGTCCCTGTGGGCTCCCCGTGACGATGGCGGTTCCAGGGCCTGCGGCCCGGGTCATCCGAAGTACGCGCCTGCGGCCGGGACGGCCAGGAGGATGATCACGAGGAGCGAGCCCAGGACGGTGAGAGCGAAGCGGGCCAGGACCAGCGGGCGCAGCCAGGCGGGGAACCCGGAGCTCGCGGCGGCGATCACCAGGCGGGCGTCGATCGCCCGTGTGGCGGCGTCACCGGACCTCTTGAAGGCCGCCTGGGTGTATCGCGTGGCGAAGACCTGGCCCGCAGTGATGAGACCGGCTCCGAGGAGGATGAGCGGTTCGGCGATCCACGACAGCAGGCGGCCGCTCGGGCTGCCGGTGAGATTGAGTGCGGCGAGCACGATCAGGATCGCGGCGATGGTGAGCGCGAGCATGAACTCCCAGGCCCGCTCGGCGAACCGGATGCCGTGGCGAGCCAGGACGTCGGGCGAGTGGCCCTGTCGGGCCACCTCGGCCTCGGCGGCTCGCTGGGCGGCGGTGCCGGTGAACCATACGGTGACGGGGATGACGAGGAAGGTCACGGCGAGCAGGAGCTGCAGGGTGGCGGCGATCGCAACAGGGAGCGGCATGGTGACCTCCGGGATAGTCGCGGTGAATGCCGGCGGGGGCACGGGAGCGGCCGGTGCGGCGGGAAGCCGGGAGGGCGGAACGGGAGCGGGGAGTGGGGAGCGGCCGGCACGGCGGGAAGGCGGGAGCGGGGCGGGACGCCCTGCGGATCAGGTGAGGGCCAGGACCGCCAGGGCGGCGATCGAGGCGCCGAAGACCACGATGTGACGCACGTTCTGGAGGGTCCAGGTCCAGGCGGGGAAGCCGGCCTCAGCGGCCTTGAGCAGGACGGGCACGTCGATGCGGGCCAGTTCCGGGTCGCCCTTGCGGGCGAAGGCGGCCTGCACGGACGTGACGGCGGTGAGCTGGCTGTAGAGGATGACGCAGTTGCCGAGCAGGACGAGCGACTGCAGGACCCAGGTCGCGGTGCCGGCCCAGGAGACGGCGGCCAGGTTGAGCCCGGCCAGCGCGGTCATGATGGCGGCGATGCCTCCCGGGGCCCACGTCTCGTGGCCGCCGGCGTCGAAGCGCATGCCGTTCTCGGTCAGTACGGTGGTCCGCACGCCCTGGCGGGCCAGCTCCGCCTCGGCCCGGGCCATCGCGCGGGCCCCGTAGCGGTTGCGAACCAGCGGGATGCTCACGAACGCGGCGGCGACGAGCAGCTGCATCACAGCGATCAGGACGTTGCTCATAGGGCTCTCCTCATTTCCGTGTCCCAGCTGGTCGCCAAGGACTTGAACTAAGTGCAATAGAAATGTAGGGCAGTACTTGAACAAAGTGCAAGAGGGTTTTTGAACTTTGTGCAAGAGCCTCTGCCGGCCCTTCCGTGAGCGGGTCGCGCCATCCGGCGCATCAGCCCCGACTACCCGCCCCGCGGGACCGACCAGGCAACACCCGGACCATGCCCGGCGAGTTGTCCACCGCTGTGGATAACTTCCTCCACATCTGTGGACAGATTCACAGACTTCCAGGCCGGAGCGGCGGAAGGCTGTGGATTCTTGTGATTCAAGACGAAGCATCTCAGGTAGTGAACACAGAAAGGCTCCCCTCCCGAGCGGGAGGGGAGCCGGAGAGTCGCTGCCGACCAGTTGTGGAAAAGTTGTGGGCAGGCGGTGCACCGCAGAGGTCAGGCGCGGTTGGCCTCGCCCTCGATCTCGATCTTGACCTTCTTGCCGACGAGCACGCCACCGGTCTCCAGGGCCTGGTTCCAGGTGAGGCCGAACTCCTCGCGGTCGATCTCGGTGGTGATGGAGAAGCCCCAGAGCTCCTGACCCCACGGGTTGGTGCCGGCGCCGCCGTACTCGACGGTGAGCTCGACCTCCTTGGTGACGTCGCGGATGGTCAGGTCGCCGACGACGGTGAACTCGTCACCCGAGTGGCCGGTGACGCGGGTGCTACGGAAGGTCAGCTCGGGGAACTTCTCGGCGGCGAGGAAGTCGTCGCCGCGGAGGTGGCCGTCACGGTCGGCGACACCGGTGTTGATGCTCGCGGTCTTGATCGTCAGTTCGGCGGAGGACTCCAGCGGGTTCTCGGCGATCGTGACGGTGCCGGAGAAGTCGGCGAAGTTGCCGCGGACCTTGCTCACCATCATGTGCTTGACGACGAAGCCGATGCGGGTGTGGGCGGTGTCGAGGGTGAAGGTGCCGGGGGTGGGGATCTGGAGGTTTTCCCAGGTGCGAGTGGTCATGGAGGGCTCCCGAAGAGACGTTTGTTGCGAGGACGTTTGCGTCAACACATTTCTACATGAGGAATATTCCGCACGTCAACTATCGTCCGATACAGTATGAACGTGCTCTCCTTCGACGACCCGCGGCTGACCGCGATGGGCCTCCTCGCCGAGGTCGCCACCGGCCTGTCTGCGAAGACGCTGCCCTCCCTCGCCGAAGGGGGGCTCTCCGAGATCGACTTCGAGACGCTGATCCGGCTCGCGCGCTCACCCGGCCGGCGGTTGCGCATGAGCGACCTGGCCGCTCAGACCAACATGTCCACCAGCGGGGTGACCCGCGTCGTCGACCGCCTGGAGCGCGAAGGCCTCGTCGTACGGCAGGCCTGCGCCACCGACCGCCGCGCCTCCTACGCCGCGATCACCGAGGCCGGCACCGACCGGCTCACCGCCGTGCTCCCGCAGCACCTGGCCGACATCGAGACCTGGCTCACCGGGAGGCTCACCGCCGAGCAGCTGTCGACCTTCCTCAACACGCTCACGATCATCCGCGATGCCGTACGGCCGTGCGCCACGGCCGGTGCCCGGACCCCGTCCGCCTGTTCCGAACGCGAGCCCGAATCCGACCCCGGGACCGGAACCGGGATTGAAGCCGAAGCCGGAACCGAAGCCGTACCCGGAGCCGGGTCCGTCGGCTGAGGCGCCGGCCCGCGCCCGTCCGTCCGGCCCCGCCTGCCCGCGCGCTCAGGACTGAGGCTGCGGCTCGAGACGCGGGGGCTCTGAGATCACCAGGGCTCCGCGGAGTTTGGCCATCCCGCGCGAGACCGTGCTCTTGACCGTGCCGACGCTGATCCCCAGGACCTTGGCGATCTCCGGCTCGGTCATGTCCTCGTAGTAGCGCAGCACGATCGCGGCCCGCATCCTGGCCGGCAGGAGATCGAGCGCCTGCTCCACCCGCTCGGGCAGGTGTCCGTGGATACCGGGCAGGTCCCCCCGGGCACTCGCGTGGACCGGCTCGGGAAGCTCCTCGGAGGGATACTCCTCCAGCTTCCGCCGGCGCCACCAGGAGATGTTGATGTTGACCATCGCCCGGCGCACGTACCCGTCCAGCGCGGCCCTGTCCTCGATGCGCTCCCAGGCGAGGTAGGTCTTGACCAGCGCCGCCTGGAGCAGGTCCTCGGCCTCGTGATGGTCGCCGGTGACCTGGCGGGCGGCGCGCAGCAGCGCCGGTCCGCGAGCAACGACGTACTCATGGAACTCGTCGTGGATCCCGCCGGTCACCGCGATCACCAGCCTGTGGTCATGGGGCGTCTCGTGGTCAGAATCGCAGCCGGAAGCTCAGATCCCGATGAACCTGAATCCAGGTTTCACCCTGCCCAGTGCAAAGATCGCTTCAGCTGGGTGGCGGGGCATCGGAGAGACGTTAGATATGGGTTTGACCAGAGATAGGCGATAAGGCGTTCTACCGGGGATGTGAATTTTGCTACCCGGTAGGGCGCCTGCCGGAATCATTGGCGGGGGCGGACCGCAGCCCGGCGCAAAGCATGTGACGCTACCGGAACAGCAGAACGACCCGGAGCCCCCGGACACCCCCGCGACAGCCGGAACGCGGGAGAGCGGGACCCGGGCCCCCGCATGACAGCAGCGCGTGAGAGCAGGGAGAACCACGATGCCCCATCGGAGCGTCGACCGTCGCCGCGTCCTGGCCGCGGCCGCGCTCGGCCGGAGTCTCGACGATCCCGGGCCGGTCTCCGACGAAGGCGAAATCCTGTACGCCGTCACCGGCGAGATCCTGGACGTCAGCCCGCACCTGATCACCATCGAGACACCGGACGGAAGACATGAGCGTCTCGTCATCGCGCCGTGGGCCACCGCCTGGCGCGGCGACACCGTCACCCCGGCCGATCTGCCGGTGGGCGCACAGGTGATCGTCAAGGCGCTGAAGGAGGGCAAGGTCGCCGAGCGGATCTGGGCGGACATCACCCGGATCACAGGCGTGATCGAAGAGATCGGCCGGGGCCCCGGTGACGTCACCATGGAGCTCTACTGCGGCCCGCACCGGGGGCGGCGCACCGTCGTCGTCCCCTACCGCGCCTCGGGACGGATCCGGGTCCGGCACCCGAAGTTCGAGCCCGGCTACCTGTTCGACGCGATCGGGGTCCGCGAGGACGGGGTCGCCCACGCCCGGCTGCCCGCGACCTCGCAGCCCCCCTACCGCTGGCCGTCCGTACCTCCGCCCCCTCCGGCGTACGGCGGCGCGCAACCCCGGGTCTCGGGCACGGCGACCTGGTCCGACGCCTTCGACTGGGGCGAGCGGGGGGCCGCTTATCCGATGCTGGAGTCCTCCGACGCGGACTGCGCCGACACCGGGGTGTCCTGCGCCGGGCTGCCCTACCTCTCGCTGGGCTCGACGCTCGACGTACGCAACGTGTGCGCCGGACGCACCTCGATCGTGCCGATCGTGGCGTGCGGCTGCCTCACCGGTCGGTTCTGTGACCGGTGCCTGGAGTGCGGCACCTCTCCGCGCGGCCGGATCGTGGAGCTGGCGCCGTCCTCCTTCGTGGAACTCGGTGGGGACCTGACCAAGGGGTGCTTCAACGCCCGGGTCGGATTGGAGTGACACAGATGACACAGATGGCGCATATAACCCAGATGGCGCAGACAACCGAGGTGGCACAGGCAACGCAGATGACGGAGGCGGCGCAGCTCGCCATGACTGTCGCCACGGCCCAGCTCCCCGTGCTGAGCGTGCTGCTGGCGCTGGGCACCGCGGCCAAGGTGCGGACCGTCGCGAAGGGCACGCAGCCCGGCGGGATGAGCGGGCTCGGACCGGCCGTCCTGCTGGCCGAGCGGTGGCACGCGCCCGCGATGCTCGGTTGCGCGGCCGGGGAGGCGGTCCTGCTGGGCGGTCTGATGGCCACCGGGCACCCGCTCTTCCGATGGGGCACGACCGCCTTCTTCACGATCTCCACCTACGTCCTGTGGGAACTTCGGCGTCGCCGGCCGGATGCGGGCTGCGGTTGTTTCGGTGACGTCAGCGCGGTCCCGGTGGGCTTCCGCTCGCTGGCCCGTACGGCGGTCCTGACGGCCATGGCCGCAGGCACCGTCTGGGCCGGCCCGGTCTCCGGATGGTCGGTGCTGGCCGGAATCTCCTGGATCACGGCGCTCGCCATGGTCATCGGGCTGCTGCTCATCGCCGCGCTCTCACCGGAGATCGAGGAGATCGCCTCCCGGCTCCGGTATCGCGCTCCCTGTGAGAACCGCCCCTCGGATCCGGCGAAGGCCGAGTCACTACTTCGGGCGAGCACGGTCTGGCAGTCGCATGCCTGGCTGCTGGCGAGAGCGGAGCCGGTCGACAGCTGGCGGGAGCTCTGCTGGAGGTTCTTCGTCTATCCGGGTATCCATCCGGGACTCCGCGCCGGAGGACCGGGCGAGCCGGTGGACGTGGTCTTCGCGATCCGGCTGAGCGGCCGTCGCCCGGCGGTGCGCGTGGCCGTGGTCGACGCCGCAGGCCGTACGGTCGGCATCGAGTCCCCCGGCGAGCCTGCCTCTGTCCAGGGTGAATGGACGCACGCCAGACACGATTCAGCTCTATACGGCTCTCTAGCTTCCCCACTAGAGAGCCGTATAGAGGGCTAGGGCCGTCGCCAGGCCCACCCTCAGTATATCGAACATTTGTTCAGATGGGCTGGGAACGCAGAAACTTTCCGAAGTGGGGGACGGTGAAGGCGATCAGGCCGCGCTCGGCGCTGTAGATCAGGCCCTTCTTGATGAGGCTGTCACGGGCCGGGGAGAGACTGGACGGCTTGCGACCGAGCAGCTCGGCCACCTCGGCGGTGGCCACCGGCTCGTCCCCGATCGAGGCGATCGCGTGCATGTAGTCGCGCTCGGCCGGGGTGGCCCGCTCGTAGCGGCTGCCGAAGAAGCCCACCGCGAGCTCCTCCTCGGCCTCCGGCGCCGCGACCCGGACGTCCTCGGCGGTGATGGGGCTGCGCGGCGCCAGGTCCCAGGCGACCTTGCCGTAGGCCTGGACGAAGTACGGGTAGCCGTCGGCCGCCTCGTAGAGCGCGTCGAGGGCCTCCTGCGTGAACTCCACGCCCTCCTCCGCCGCCGGGACGATGAGCGCCAGATCGGCGGCCTCCCGGTCGAGCCGGTCGATCCTGGCGTAGCGGAACAGCCGCTCGGAGTAGCTCTTGCTGGCCGACAACACGCTGGGCAGGTGTGGCAGACCCGCGCCGACCACGATCAGCGGGCCGCCGTTCTGGGAGAGCTCGTGACAGGCCGCGCAGAGCGCCGAGACGTCCTCGACCTGCACGTCCTGCATCTCGTCGATGAACAGGGCGATCCCGACACCGAGGTCGGTGGCGACGGCGGCGGCGTCGACGAACAGCTCGGTGAGGTCGATCTCCAGATCGCCGGAGTCGGCCCGGCCGCGCGCGGCGGGCACGTCGATCCCGGGGGACCAGTGGGAGGTGCCCTTGGCCGCGGACGTGTCGCGCATCGCGAACGCCTTCAGCACGCCGAGGAACTCCTCGATGCGCTCGGGCGCGCGATGCCGCGGGGCCAGCTCGCGGACCGCCATGTGCAGGGCGGCGGCCACCGGCCGCCGGATCGACCGGTCGGGCCGGGCCTCGATCTTCCCGGTCCCCCACAGCCGCTGCATGGCCATCGACTTGAAGGTGTTGAGCAGGACGGTCTTGCCGACACCGCGCAGGCCGGTGACGACCATGCTGCGCTCCGGACGGCCCCGGGCCACCCGCTCCAGGACGACCTCGAACTGCTGCAGCTCGCGGTCACGCCCGGCGAGCTCCGGGGGGCGCTGGCCCGCGCCGGGGGCATAGGGGTTGCGCACGGGGTCCACAGTCTCGGACTGTATGACGGGATATAGCGGTCGTCTTAGATTTCCGTAGAAAGGGCTACGGCGTGTCGCACGCCGCCGCACAGGACCGCGCGGCGCGGGCGGGCCGGGGGTGGAGGACGGTGCGAGCATCGTCATGGCACACCCCTCACCTGGACGGACAGCATCGGACGGCGCCCGAACCGGTGTTCGATCCGATGCCTACGACTGTAGCGCGGCATCGAACACAATGACGAGAGCTTCCGAGAAAAGCTCACCCAAAGACCGGTCAGGCGTCGAACCGGAAAGGACCGGAGAGGACCGGAAAGGGTCTGCGGCGGGTCCGCGAACGTCCGGACGGACCTGCTTCCTCCGTCCGGACGAGCCCATCCTCGCCCGGGGGGAGACCGCACACGGCGGAGATCCGGACTCCCGTCACTTCTCGTATCGGGAAGACTACGCTGGTGCTGGTGGATTCCTCCGATGTGAGGGGTGACGGGTGAGAAGCTCTGCGTCCGGAACGTCCGGCCGCGCCGCCCTGGCGGTGACGGCCTGTCTGGTGATGGCCTCCTGCGGCACCTCGGACCCCGTCGCCGTGCCCACGGAGGAGCCGGCGCGGAACTCCGTACGGCCCAGCGTGTTCTCACCGTCGCGGCCGTCCCCCACCCCGTCCTCTCCGTCGTCCTCCCCGTCGCCCTCGGCGTCCCCTTCCCCCGGTTCTCCCGCGGCGCCGTCCTCGCTCCCGCCGTCCCCGGCCCCGTTCTCCCCGTCGCCGCCTCCGGAGCCGACCTCGACCCCGCCTCCGGCCGGCCCTCCCGAGTTCTCCGCGAAGATCTCGCGGATCGCCCGGGAGCGGCTGGAGCACTCCTGGCGCTCGGGCTGCCCGGTCCCGGTCCGCGACCTGCGGCTGATCACGATGACCTACTGGGGTTTCGACGACCGGCCGCACATCGGCGAGCTGGTCGTCCACGAGGACGTCGCCGACGACGTCGTCACGGTCTTCCGGCGCCTGTACGGCTGGCGCTGGCCGATCTACCGGATGGAGCTCGTCGACGTCTACAAGGGCGACGACTTCGACTCCATCGACGCCGACAACACCTCGGCCTTCAACTGCCGCCCGGCGACCGGGTCGAGCAGCTGGTCCCGGCACGCCTACGGCAAGGCCATCGACATCAACCCCCGGGAGAACCCCTACGTCTCCTCCGACGGCTCGGTGGCGCACCGCAACGCCCGCAAGTTCGCCAGGCGCCCGGTGGACGCCCCCGGCGTGATCAATCCCGGCGACCGGGTGGTCAAGGCCTTCGCCCGCCTCGGCTGGGAGTGGGGCGGCTACTGGTCGGGCATCAAGGACTACCAGCACTTCAGCAAGGGCGGCGGCTGATCCCTGAAGGCCCGGTCTTGTCGCGAACGGGGTGCCTGCCTGTCACCGAGGAACCGCCGGATGTCGCCTGAGCTGAGACCGCGCAGCGGAGATCGGCGTCAGGTCGGATGCACGCCCGTCCTGCGTTCGGCGACGACGTCGGCCGTCACTCCATGGATCCCCTCTCGGGAACCGTGGGAGATGCCGCGACAATCCGAGCTGGGGATGAGATGTTCTCATCACACCCGGAGGGATCCGTACCCCTCCACGGCCGTCCGTTCGGCCATCGCCCATGACGCGAGGAGGACGACCGATGCAGGCCATTCGGGCGGCTCGCCTGTTCGACGGTGACGAGACGGTTCTGGCGGGCGAGCCCACTGTGATCGTCGAGGACGGTCGTGTCGTGTCCGTACGGCATGACGGCTCCGTGCCCTCCGGGGCCGCGCTCGTCGATCTGGGTGACGCGACGCTGCTGCCCGGCCTGATCGACGCCCACGTGCACCTCGCTTTCGACGCCGGTGCCGATCCCGTCGGCGCGCTGGCCGCACGTGACGATGCCCAGGCTCTTGAGGGCATGCGGGCCGCGGCCCGTACCGCGCTGGCCGCCGGTATCACCACCGTGCGCGACCTGGGTGACCGCGGTTACCTCGGGCTGCTGCTGCGCGCGGAGTCCGCCCGTGATCCCGCGGCGGGCCCGCACCTGCTCACCGCCGGACCGCCGATCACCACCACCCGCGGCCACTGCTGGTACCTGGGCGGTGAGGCGGACGGCGTCGAGAGCGTGCGCGCGGCGGTGCGCGCCCGTGCCGAGCGGGGAGTGGACGTCATCAAGATCATGGCGAGTGGCGGCGAGCTCACCCCCGGAACCCGCTCCCATCTCTCCCAGTACGGGATCGACGAGTTGCGGGCGGCCGTCGACGAGGCCCACCGGCGGGGCCTGCCGATCACCGCGCACGCGCACGCGGGCCAGGCGATCGCGGACGCGGTCGAGGCGGGCGTCGACTCCGTCGAGCACTGTTCGTTCTTCACCGAGGACGGCGTCGAGGCCAGGCCGGAGGTCATCGAGAAGATGGCCCGCACCGGGGTGGTGGTGTCGGCGACGTTCGGGGCGGTCCCGGGAGCCGCGATACCGCCGCGCATCACCGCCAGGCTGGCCGCGCTGACCGACCTCTTCGCACGGTTCCGGAAGGCCGGGGCCACCGTCGTCTTCGGTACGGACGCCGGGATCGGCCCGCCGAAGCCGCACGACGTGCTGCCGCACACGGTCGGCATGACGGTCCGCACGCTCGGCCTGACCCCGGTGGAGGCCCTGCGCGCGGTCACCTCGCTGCCGGCCCGGTTGTGCCGCCTCGACCGGCGCAAGGGACGCCTCGCGCCCGGGATGGACGCCGACATCCTCGCGGTGGCGGGTGATCCCCTGACCGATCCGGCCGCCCTGCTCGACGTGCGGGCCGTGTTCCGGCTCGGCCACCGCGTCCGCTGAGGCCCCTGTGTCCGCTGAGGCCCCTGTGTCCGCTGAGGCCCCTGTGTCCGCTGAGGCCCCTGTGTCCGCTGAGGTCATCCGGCGGGCCTCACCGGTCGCGCGGAGCGTGGGAGATCAGGAGATCAAGCTCAGCGCGGCCTCGCGCCGGGCGCCGGGGGCGGTGTGCGGGTCGGCGCCGCCGAACGGCGGCTGCGGGTCGTATTCGATCGCGAGCTGTACGGTCCGCGCCGTCTCCTCGTCCGCCGCCTCGGCGAGGAGGGCCAGGGCCATGTCGATACCGGCGGAGACTCCCGCGGCCGTCACGATCCTGCCGTCGATCACCACGCGCTCCTTGACGGGCTGGGCACCGACGGCGGAGAGCTGGTCGACCCAGCCCCAGTGGCTCGTGGCCCTCCGGCCGGTCAGCACACCCGCCGCGCCGAGGACGAACGAACCGCTGCAGACCGAGGTCGTCCACCTCGTGTGCTCGTGAGCGGCGCGGATCCAGGAGAGGAGTCCCTCATCGCCCATGGCGGCGACGGTGCCCGGACCGCCGGGGACCAGGATCACGTCCGGCCGGGGCACGTCCTCGAAGGCGGCGGTTGCGGTGATCGAGAGCTTGCCGTTGTCGTCGACGACCGGACCGGGTACGGCGGCGACGAACGTGACCGACCAGCCGGGCGTGAAGGCGAGAACCGTGTAGGGACCGACCGCGTCGAGGGCGGTGAACCGGGGGTAGAGGGGGACGGCGACGTGCATGGTCAGCTCTCCTTCGGATGAAGCTGTTCAGGGCCGTTGCGAACGCCGGGGACTGCCGAGGACACGAGGAGTTCGGGAGGGCCGGGAAGCGCGGGGAAGCCCCGGGAATCGGGGAGCACGCCGGAGACTTCGGGGAGTGCCCGGAGTGTCTGGGAAACATCCGGGAGGCGTTCAGAATGCCTGGAACCGGCGGCGGTAGTCGCCGGGGGCGATCCGCCAGTGGCGGCGGAAGACGCGGTAGAGGGTCTCCGGCGTGCCGAGCCCGGATTCCCTCGCGACGCGGTCGAGGGGGTGTGCCGTGCTCTCCAGCAGCCGGCGGGCGAGATCGGCGCGGCTGCGCTCGACGTACCGTCCGGGAGACACCCCGGTCTGTTCGGTGAAGACGCGTGAGAAGTGCCGCTCGCTCATCCCGGCGCGCCGGGCGAGGGCCGGCACGCTCAGGTCGTCGGCGGGATTGCCGTCGATGAACGCCTGCAGCTCGCGCAACGGCTCGGCTCGCGGCGCCGCGGCGCGCATCGGCACGCTGAACTGGTCCTGCCCTCCCGGCCGGTGCAGATACATCACGAGCCCGCGGGCCACCTTCCGGGCCAGGGCGTGTCCGTGGTCCTCGGCCACCAGCGCGAGCGCGAGGTCGATTCCGGCGGTCACCCCGGCCGAGGTCCAGACGTCGCCGTCCCGGATGTAGATCGGGTTGGCGTCCACCTCCGCGTCCGGGTAACGGCGTGCCAGGTCCGCGGCCGCCAGCCAGTGCGTGGTCGCCCGCCGGCCGGTCAGCACCCCGGCCTCGGCCAGGAGATAGGCGCCGGTGCAGACCGACGCGACCCTGCGGGCCACCCCCGCCAGCCGGGCGATCTGCCCGACCAGCTCCCGGTCGTCCACCTGGTCCCGGGCGCTCAGGCCGCCCACCACCAGCAGCGTGTCGACCGGTCCGTCGATGTCGCGCAGAGCGGTTCCCACCGTGATCGCGATCCCGCCGTAGGCGGTCACGGCGCCGGTACGGGCCGAGGCGGCCTCCACCCGGTAGCCGTCCTCCGGGACGAGCAGGCTCGTCCCGGAGAACACGTCCGCCGGACCGGCCAGGTCGAGGAGCTGGAAGCCCTCGTAGGTCACCGCCACCACTCGCCGCATGGCATTCATCATGGTCAGCGTGGGGAGGTGGCGTCCACGACACAGATATTGCAGATTGCGCCATGACGGTGACCGGTGTCGGCCGGTGGAACTGCACCCTTTTGAGCTGCGTTTTCTCCGCCACCGGCGGCCTCCGCGAGAGCGCGTGAAAAATCTTGAAGAAAAATCCGGGGACGTGTCGATTCCGCCTCCGGCCGGACGACGCCTGGTCAAAGAGGGAAACGACCACCGCAACGACCACCGCCCGGAAGGACAGCCACCATGGCCGCCACGCAGACCTTCACCGCCAGCACCGCCACCGCCGAGATCTCCGCCCGCCGCCGGGTCCTGCGCCGGGTCCTGTGGGTCTTCCAGATCCTCATCGCGGCGTTCCTGATCGTCGCCTCGGCACTGCCCAAGTTCGTCGGCCAGGTCGACGCGGTGGAGACCTTCGAGCTGATCGGCTGGGGCCAGTGGTTCCGCTACGTGACCGGTGCCGTGGAGCTGGCCGGCGGGATCGGCCTGCTGGTCCCCCGGCTGGCCGGAGCCGCCGCCACGGGGCTGATCGGTCTGATGGCCGGGGCCGCCCTGACCCAGATCCTGGTCATCGAGCCGGCCTGGGCGCTGCTGCCGGCCGCCTTCGCACTGATCTTCGCCCTGATCGCCTGGGACCGCCGGGAGCAGACCCGGAACCTGGTCCGCTCGCTGTTCCGCTGATCTCTTCCCCGCTGCGGCGGGTGCTCCGGGCGGACGGCCCGTGCTTCTTCCGGAAGCACGGGCCGTCCGCGTTGGATCGGTTCGGCCGGTTGGATCGGTTCGGCCGCTTCAGGCCGGGCCGGTCATGTCAGACCGCGTCATCCGCGGGTCGCGGGCGGCCAGCCGTGACCCCAGCCTCCCTGGACCATGGTCTGGAACGCCCACCCGTCCGCGGTGCGCACGAGCAGGTCGGCGTAGCGCATCGACTGCCGCTGCCCCTCCGCGGTGACCGTGGCCTCCGTCTCGACGAGCACGAGGTTGGGCGTGAGGAAGCGCGGAGTCCGTACGGACTTCATCTCCATGTCCGCCGTGCCGCCGCCCATGACATCGCTCATCACCCGCACGAACTCCTCGCGGTCCCACTGGGTGACGGCGCCGAATCCGCCGGGCGTGTCGGTGGCGAGGTTGAGCGGGAAGACCGCCAGGTCGGCGATCTCCTGAACGGCTCCCCGTGCGGCCAGCGCGTCGTATTCGGCGAACCAGGCGTCGATGGCGGCGAGGTCCTCGGCGCCCGGCGTGAACAGTTCGTTCCGCTCGTCTTCCTGTCGCATCGCGGTTCCCTTCGTCAGTTTCCGTACAACGTACCGTACATCGTACGTGAAGAATGGAGGAAGTGGTACCCGTTTCTCCGGAAGGTGCCGCCGGACCGGGTCCCCGCTCCGCCACGCCGGTCACGAGGGACGGAATCCTCCGGTGCTCGGTACGCTCGCGGCGGGGAAAGGGGTTTTCGATGCTTTTCGCCGTCGCCACGGTGGCCGGGCTCACCTGGTGGCTCGGGCTGTACGTGATCGTGAGGGACCCTCGGGAGCGCGGGCCGCGACGGGCCGGGCTGGGGTTGCTGGCGTACGGCCTCGCGCTGGCGACCGGCCAGGTGCGCGCCGCCACGGGAGACGCCGTCGCAGGGAGCGCCACCCTGCAGAACACCGGAGCCGAGGCGCTGGCCGCGGCGGAGACCGTTCTCGTCTATCTGCCCGCGCTGCTGTGGACGGGCGCGATGCTGACACTGGTCCCCGGCAGCGAGCGGCTGGACCGGATCTGGTCGAGGGTGCTCGTCCCGATCACCCTCGCGGGGCTCGGATGGCTGGCGGTCTCCGGCTGGGGGACCGAGGTGAGCCTCGCGGTACGGGCGGTGACGGGGGTGCTGCTGCTGGGGCCGCTGGCCGGGGTGCTGGTCCTGCTGGTGCGGGCCAGGCCGCCACGGGTCGGCTGGCTCGCGGCGGTCGCCACGCTGTTCTTCGGGCTGGGCGCGGCGCTGCTGCTGTTCCCCCTGCTCGGCCCGGCCAACCTGCTCGCCGTACTGGCGGTGGACGTGGACATGGCCCTGCTGGGCGTGGCCATCGCGATGTCCAGCGCGTTCCAGGCCGGTGAGGCGCTCTGGCGCGACATGCTGCGCTCCCTGCTGGGGGCGGTGGTCGTGATGCTGGCGTCGGGCGGGCAGGTGGCTCTGGCCATCGTGCTCGGCGGCCCCACCCCCGCCCTCGCCGTGCTGCTGTTCGGGGTGGTCGCGGTGGCGGTCGCCGTACAGACGCTGGCCGGTCCGGTGCACCGGGCGCTGGACCGGATCGCCTTCCCCGGTGACCCGGAGATCCGCCGCGAGCGGGCCGAGCTGCACGACTCCTCCGAGGCGCTGCCCCGCCGCGAGCCGGGCCCGCCCCCGATGGACGAGGCCGAGTTCACCCGCCTGACGCGGCGGGCCCTGGCCGGATACGGCGATCTGGGCAAGCTCTCCAGCAGCCCGCTCGCCAACCTTCCGGTGATCGACAAACGGGTCACCGGCGACAGCCCCCTGGAGCGGGCGGCCGAGTTGAGGAACCTGCTGCTGGAGAGCATCCAGCGGCTCAAGCCCCGCGACGGCGAGTTCGGCACCAGCGAGGAGTGGCGGTTCTACAACGTCCTCTACTTCCCGTACGTCCGGGGACTCCGGCCCTACCGGCGCGGGGCGACGCGCAACGGGCTCACCCCGGAGGAGCGGCAGGCGTTCGACTGGTTCCTCCGCGAAGTTCCCGAACGTACGCTCTACAACTGGCAGAACACGGCGGCCAAACTCGTCGCCGACGATCTCCGTACGGAGAACTGGCAGTGAATGGCAGTGCCATGTCTGCAGTTGGCAGTGGGTGAGGCGGTGTGCTGAGGACGTCGGAAGCCGACGCACTCTCAGACACACTCACACGGGAGAAACCGATGACCGCCACCGCCGCCGCCACCACCGCCAGCGCCCGCCGCACTCCCCTGCTGACCCGCGCGCTCCAGATCGACGCCGTCCTCGGCGGAGGGTTCGCGGTCATCCTGACCGCCGCCGCGACCCCGCTCGCCGGCCTGCTCGACCTCCCCGTGCCGCTGCTGCGCTGGGCCGGGATCGCTCTGCTGCCGCTCACCGCGTTCATCGCCTACCTCGCGACCCGCCCGGCTCCGCCCAAGCGCGGCGTCCAGGCGCTGATCGCCGTCAACGTGCTCTGGGCCGTCGACAGCATCGGCCTGCTGTTCACCGGCTGGGTCGACCCCAACCCGCTCGGCGTCGCCTTCGTCGTCGCCCAGGCGCTGCTGGTCTTCGCCCTCGCCGAGTTCCAGTACATGGGCCTGCGCCGGAGCTGACCCACCGGCCCGCGCCGGTTCCGGGGTCCCGCGGTCCGAGCACCCGCTCGGACCGCGGGACCCGTCGGCCTTGTGGACGGCGGTACGGCGGTACGGCGGTACGGCGAGCGACCGTTTCCGGGGCGCGCTCCTCCGTGGTGCATCATTGACCTATGGCGGCCGGTGATGGGGACGGTTGGGCCCACTGCGAGCGAGGGCACCGGCACTGGGGGGTGCACGGTGCCTCCGGTCTGCTCGCGGTGCACCACGACGCCGCGGGCGTGCCGCACGTCCTCATGCAGAAACGCTCCTTCTGGAGCCACCACGGCGGCACCTGGGGACTGCCCGGCGGTGCCCGGGACAGCCACGAGGACTCCATCACCAGCGCGCTCCGCGAGGCCCGGGAGGAGGCCGCCCTGCACGGGGACGGCCTGCGCGTGCAGGGCGTCTACCTGGACGACCACGGCGGCTGGTCCTTCGAGACCGTGATCGCCGAGGCGGAGGGGCTGCTGCACGCGGCTCCCGCCAACCGCGAGAGCGCCGACCTGCGCTGGCTGCCACTGCCCGAGATCGAGGCCAGGAGGCTCCATCCCGGATTCGCCGAGACCTGGCCCGTGGTCAGCCGGGCGCTGCGCCCCCTGGTGATCGTCCTGGACGCCGCCAACATCATCGGCGCCCGTGCCGAGCACGGCTGGTGGAAGGACCGCGCCGGAGCCACGGCCAAACTGATCGCCGAGGTCAGTGCCCTCGCCGGCGGCGGGCTGCGCGCCGTCCCCGGTCATCTCCCCGCCCTGGCCCGTTGGTTCCCGCGGATCCTGATGGTGGTCGAGGGCGCCGCCCGGGAGGTGGCCGGAGTGCCCGGCGTCACCGTCCTGCCCGCCCCGGGCAGCGGCGACGACGCCATCGTGCGCGCCGTACAGGATGCCCGGGCCTGGGAGCACGTCCTGGTGGTCACCGCCGACCGCGCCCTGCGTGAGCGGGTCGCCGAGCACGGCGCCGAGGTCACGGGACCCACCTGGCTCCTCTCCCAGCTCTGAGGCCGTCCGGCGCCGGGGTCCCCCGATGGCGGCGACCCGTGGCCGACCCGGAGGCCGGAGCGTTACGATCAACATCCATCTGTTCCGACCGGCCCCGGAGACCGAACGTGGGCTACCCGCCGCCACAGTACGGCCAGCCACCGAGGGGTGAGACGGGTCGAGGGCTGGCTGTGATCATCCTTATGGTCGCCGGCCTGCTGATCGGGACGGCCATGACCGTGGCGACGGCACTGAACCCGCCCTCCGGGCAGTACGTCCCCACGCCGAGCGGCTCGGCCACCGGCGGCCCGGACGAGGAGCGGTCGGAGGAGGCGGTACGGCTGGCCGCCCAGGCGGCGTTCGACGCCTACGCGACGGGCGCCTCCGGAGAGTTCTGGGACACCTGGAGCACGCCCGCCCAGGAGACGATCAGCCGCGATGAGTACATACGGCTGTTCCAGCTCTGCCCGCAGCCCATCCCCGACATGGGGTTCACGATCACAAACGTCACGGTCACCGGTGACTCCGCCCTGGTGACGGCCACCCGGGCCGGTGACCCGACCTCCTATGACTACGACTTCCTCTTCGAGAACGGCGGATGGCGGTACGTCCTGCCCCCGGAGGAGGAAGAGGAGTACCGGACCAAGTCCGTCGACCAGATCGTCCAGCTCCGCCGGTCCGCCGGTACCTGCGGCGCGGCCGGGACGTCCCCGTCGCCGGGCGTGACCCTGCCACCCGGCGTGACCCTGCCACCCGGCGTGACCCTGCCACCCGGCGTGACCCTGCCACCCGGCGTGACCCTGCCACCCGGCACCACCCAGCCGCCCGGCACGACCCAGCCACCGGGGACCACTCAACCGCCCAGGACGACCCAGCCGCCCGGCACCCCTACGGCACCCACCGCGACCCCGCCGCCCAAGTGAGAAGCCTGCCGGGCCGGGGCACGATCCGGTCCGCGGCGCTCAGCGGGTGCCCGGTCGGAGGAGACCGGACTCGTAGGCGGCGATCACCGCCTGCACCCGGTCCCGCAGGTCCAGCTTCATCAGCACGTTGCTCACGTGCGTCTTGACGGTGTGCTCGCTGACCACCAGCTCCGCGGCGATCTCCGCGTTGGACAGACCCCGGCCCAGCAGGACCAGCGTCTCCCGTTCGCGCTGGGTGAGCGCGTCCAGGCCCACGGGCGCCGGGGCGGGCACGGGCCGCCTGCGCACCGTGTCGTCGATCAGCCGCCGGGTCACCGCCGGGGCCAGCAGGGAATCCCCGGCCGCCACGACCCGGACGGCGTGGACCAGGTCGTCCCGGCGGACGTCCTTGAGGAGGAAGCCGCTCGCCCCGGCGTAGAGCGCGTCGTAGACGTAGTCGTCCTGGTCGAAGGTGGTGAGCATGATGACCTTGGTCGTGGTCTCCGCGCACACTGCCCGGGCCGCCTCGATCCCGTCCATGCGGGGCATCCGGATGTCGAGGAGCAGCACGTCCGGCCGGTGCAGGCGGACGGCCTCCACCGCCTCGGCTCCGTCACCGGCCTCGGCGACGACCGTCAGGTCCGGCTGGGCGTCGAGGATCATCGCGAAACCGCTGCGCACCAGTTCCTGGTCGTCGGCGACCACCACACTGACCGTCACCGCGTCACCTCGGCGAGCTGCGCGGGCTGGAGCCGTACGGACGTCCCGGCGGGAGGGGAGAGCGGGAGCCGTACCGACACCCGGAAACCGTGCGCGCCCGGGTCCGGGCCGAACGAGGCGGTGCCGCCGCAGGCCGTGGCGCGCTCACGGATGCCGATCAGCCCGTCGCCGCCGGAGAGCGCGGGCTCGCGGGGCCGGTCGGCGGGCGCGGGACCGGTGCCGTCGTCGGTGATGTCGATCACCAGTGCGTCGTCCTTCCATTCGAGGCGGACCTCCGCGGTGGTGGCGCGGGCGTGCTTGACGATATTGGTGAGCGACTCCTGGACGATCCGGTAGGCCGCCACCTCGGCGTCGGCGGGCAGGCCGGCCGGGGTACCGGTGACGGTCAGCGCCACCCGGGGACCGCTCCGCCCGACCTGACCGACCAGCTCGGGGATCCGGTCGAGCGTGGGCTGCGGATCCCGTGAGCCCTCGGCCTCCTTGAGCAGGCCGAGCATGCGCCGCAACTGCGCCATCGCCTCCCGCCCGGCGGAGCCGATCGCGTCGAAGGCCGCCTCCGCGCGCTCCGGGTTCGCCCGTACGGCCAGCGGACCGGCCTCGGCCTGGACCACCATGATGCTCACCGCGTGGGCGAGGATGTCATGCATGTCCCGGGCGATCCTGGCGCGTTCGCGTTCGGCCGCGCGCTCGGCCTCGATCTCGCGCTCGCGTTCCAGCCGGACGGCCCGCTCCTGCAGAGCCGCTGCGGAGGCGCGGTGCACCGCCACGGCCCGGCCGATCGCGTAGGCGGCGATCCAGGTCACCATCCCGCGGACGAACGTGGGCACCGATCCCACGACGAGCGGGGAACCTCCGATGACGATGGCGGTGGCGGCGATCCCCCTCCTCCAGGAGGATCGCTCGGCCACGGTGTAGACGGCGACGAGCATGCCGTACCAGATGGGCTGGGAGGGGTTGTCCGGGTCGTTGAGGGAGTAGGCGCCCGCGGCCAGGAGGGTCAGGACCAGCACCGTGAACGGGTAGCGGCGGCGCGCGACCAGCGGCAGCGCGGAGGCGAGGACGGGAAGGTAGTGGGCCACCGTCCACGGTTCGTCGCTGAGGCGGCGCGTCTCGTACAGGAACGGCACCGACTGCGCGACGAGCACCACAACGGCCAGCGCCACGTCCAGCAGGAGGGGAGGAAGCGCCCTGATCCGTGCGATGAAGGGGAAACGACCCATGGCACCCGAGTATCGCGGACTGCTCCGGTCTGCCGTCTCCCTCGCACGAGGGATATCCGGGACCCCTCGCGTCGGCGATGCGCCGTGGAGGGCGGGGTTCCGAGAATCGAGGCATTCCACTGGTCCGCTGGCCCACTAGCCCGCTGGCCCGCTGGCCCGCTGGCCCGCTGGCCCGCTGAGCCGTTGGCCCGCCGACCTGCTGGTTCACTGATCCGCGCGCCGACGCGTGCCGCCTCCTGGGAGCCCTCCTGTGAATCCTCGCATCCTCCGCACCCCCTTCGTCGCAGCGCCCCTGCTCGTCCTGGCCTACGGGGTGATCCGCATTCTCGACGGCCTCGACGGCAGCCGGGGACCGGGCCTGGCCTGGACGACCGGCCACCTGGCCTTCATCGCGGCACTGATCCTGTTCGTTCCGATCTTCTGGCAGCTGCGCCGGATGGCGGGCCGGGACACCGTCGCCACGGTGAGCGCCGTGACCGGCCTCGCGGGAGGCGCCGCCTTCCTCGCGCAGTTCACCATCGACATCGTGGTCGGCTTCATGGCCGCCGACCACGCCGCCATGGGTCCCCTGTTCGACCGGGTCCAGTCCATCCCGGGCGTCTCACCGGTGGTCTACGGCGTCGGCCCTGCCCTGTTCTCCATCGGCCAGCTCGCCCTCGCCGTCCAGCTCGCGTTCCTCGGCCGCGTCAGGGCATGGGTTCCCGTCCTGGTCCTGGCCTATTCTCTCCTGCCGCTCATCGACAAGGACCTGATCCCGCTGAGCGCCGTCTGCCTGCTCGTCTCCTTCGTCCCCCTGGCCCGCCGGGCCACCGTCTCCGCCCCGGTCGCTCCCGGCGCCGTCCGCACGTGAGACAGGATGTCCGGTGCGCGGAGAGAGCGGCGGGACTGCCGGAGGGAACGGCGGGACCCGCGGAGCGAGCGGCGAGAGCGGCCTCACAGGAGTTCGGCGAGGCGGCCGAGAATGCCGGATTCGAGGACGATGACGGCTCCGAGCACGATGAAGACCCCGGGCACCAGCCAGTGCCCGAACTTCCCGACCGCCGCGGTGACCTTCGGATGTGAGCCGAGCCACGACCCGGCGGCACACCAGAGCGCGGTCAGGACGGTGAAGACCGCCACGGTGACCAGACTGGAGGTCAGACCGATGGTGCGGAACACCGGGGTGTAGACCGAGATGTTGTCCGCACCGTTGGCGACAGTGACCCCGGCCACCGAGAGCAACCCGGTCGCGACCACGGGAGACTCCCCGTCCTCCGTCCCACCGGCGCGAACGGCCCCGGCCAGGCTCCACAGGCCGAGCCCGAGCGGGAGCAGGCCGAGCAGGCCGACCCACTCGTCGGGGACCACGGTGAGACCGAGCGCCGCCACGGCCGAGAGCGCGACCAGGGCGGCGATTCCCGCGTACTGGCCGGTGACGATCTGCCAGGGACGGGGCCTCCCCCTGGTGCGGGAGGACAGGAACAGGACGGTCAGGACGATGATGTCGTCGACGTTGGTCCCGGCGAAGACGGCAGCGGCCGTACCGGCCGTCGCGAACAGGTTGTCCATGGCCGATCAGAGTAGGCCCGCCCGGCTCACGGACTCCGGCTCGTGGGCCCCAACCGCCATGGGCGTAGTGGGGAGGCACCGGGAATCCGTGCACAATCGCCGTCGTTGTCACCGGTGCGGGCCCCGACCGGGCCCCGCCCGGACGAGACGCGCCGTACCCGGCCTGCAAAGACGACGCTCCTTGAGGGAAGGGAGCCGTCATGGCCTGGCTCATGGTCGTCGCCGCCGGTCTGTTCGAGGTCGCCATGGCCTACTCGCTCAAGCTCAGCGACGGGTTCTCCCAGCCGCTGCCGAGCCTGGGCTTCGCCGTCTCCGCCGTACTCAGCTTCGCTCTTCTCGCGCTCGCCCTGAAGAGCCTCGATGTCGGTACGGCCTACGCCGTCTGGACCGGCATCGGTGCTGTCGGCACCGCCACCCTGGGAATGATCCTTCTGGGGGAGGACACGTCCCCCATCAAGATCATCTCAGTGGTGCTCATCCTCGCCGGCGTCGTCGGCCTCAACCTGGCGGGCGGCGGTCACTGAAGTACGGTGACCAACTGTGGACATCTATGGATCTATGGCGTCGTTCGCCGTCGTGGTCGGCCTGCTCACCCTCACCCCCGGCCTGGACACGGCCCTGATCCTCCGTACCTCCCTGCTCTCCGGGAAGAAGGCGGCCTGGGCCGTGGTTCTCGGCATCCAGGTCGGAACGCTGCTCTGGGGGCTGCTGACAGCCGCCGGTCTGGCCGCTCTCCTCGCGGCCTCCCAGCTCGCCTACGAGGTGCTGCGCTGGGCCGGTGTCGCCTACCTCCTGTGGATAGGCGGCCGGATGGTGTGGCACAGCCGCAAGGGCGCCGCGGACGAGGCGGTGACGGTGGACGCGCCCCGCGACGAGCGGTGGTGGCCGGTGTTCCGCCGGGGCCTGCTGACCAATCTGCTCAACCCGAAGGTGGGCGCCTTCTATGTCGCGGCGCTCCCCCAGTTCATGCCGGACGGCGTGTCCCACACCGTGATGGGCGTCCTGCTGGCCGGTGTCCACGTCTGCGAGGGGCTGCTGTGGAGTGCCCTGCTCATCGGGTTCACCGGTCTGGTGCGCGGCTGGTTGCAGCGGCCGTCGGTCAAGCGCGGCCTGGACCGGCTCACAGGTCTCATCGTGATCGGTTTCGGTCTGCGGCTGGCGACGCAGCACCAGTGAGCGGCTTCTCCGTTCTGTGAACGGCTCCCCGCCGCCCGTCCGTCCTGCACCAGACTCGCGATCTTCCGTACCCTCAGAATGCGTTCCTACCCGGCCTTTCCCGCTGTCGCCCTCCCGTCACCTCTGCCATCGCCTGCTCCCGTCCGCAGACGCCCAGAAGGCGAAGATCCCAAAATGCAGCGGCATTTCCCGGACAGGCGGAGCCCTGCGCCGAGAAGATCAGTAACGACCTGATACACGAGAGGCGAGAGCGATGTCGATCAACCGGATAGTGCCCAACCTCAACGTGGCCGACGCACAGGCCGGCCACGACTTCTATGAGGAGTTCCTCGGTCTGGAGAAGGCCTTCGACCTGGGCTGGGTCGTCGGCTTCCGCGCCCCGGGCAACCCTACCGCCCAAGTCAGCCTCGTCTCCGGGGACGCCTCCGCCGCCGAGGACTCGGTCATCTCCGTGGATGTCGACGACGTCGACGCCGCCTACGCCCGTGCCCGCCGGCTCGGCTACGAGATCGTGCACCCGCTGACGACCGAAGCGTGGGGCGTGCGCCGTTTCTTCGTCCGCGACCCGCACGGCAACGTCGTCAACGTCGTCGGCCACCCGGGCTGAACCGGGTCGTGGGCCGTGGCGCCGGAAGTGCTCAGTCCTCCCACCATCCACGCGGGAGCGGTTCGTCCGCTCTGGGAACCGAGTCCGGCGGGACGTCCGGACCGGGCTCGATCCGGAGTTCGACCGTGTCGGAGGCGCGCTTGAGGCCCGATTCGACGATCCAGTGGTCCCTGACCCGGTCCGCGTCGACGGTGTATCCGTGGCCTGAACCATCGGGCTCCAGCCACACCAGGCTGTACTTGATCTTCATCCCGCGCCGCTCCATCTCGGCTCTGACCTCGGAGACCGGTTTGCCGCGCCCCTCGTAGCCATCCGGAGAGCCATCCGGTGGGATCGGAATGATCTGTACGGGCACGGCATAGGGCTCGCCGGGTGCCGCGAGACGGCCGACCCCGAAGACGATCCGCCCGGTGTAACGGACGGGCATGGAGATCTTGCCGCACCAGACGGACGGACAGCTCCCCCCGCTGCGGGCCGTCGTCACCCCCGTGCCAGGAGGGAAGTCGCCCGGCGTGGCCGGACCGACCAGCGTGCCGACGTCCTCCGGCGCCACCGGCACCTTTTTCACCTCGGCGTCCAGACCCACGGCTCGGAACGCCTCCGTGAACGTCGCAGCGTCGGCCTCGGGGTCGTTGATGACGACCTCGAGGAATTCCTCGCCCGTCTTGAGGCTTACGGCGGCGTTGGCGTACTCGGTGGCGGGACCGCCGAAGGGCGTGCCGACGACGAGTGCCACGGCCAGCCCGACCGCCGCCACACCGAATCCGACCCCACGCCGCCACGTGGACCCCTGGCGTACGGAAAAGCCCCGCCAGGTGGACCCGCGGCGTACAGGAAGGCCCCGCCAGGTGGCCCCACGGCGTACGGGAAGACGCACCCACCGGGGTCTCGGTCGCACGGGGGCGCGCTCCTCCGCCATGATCGCCTCCATCAGTGCCCGCGCCCCCGCGCCGGACGCCTGCCCCACGGGCTCCCTGGCCAGGTCCTCGTCCCGCAACCGGGCGAGATCGGCGATGTTCACAGCGCACTCCCTTCGACAGTGACGACATGCGGGTACTCGATCCCAGCCTCGGACAGGCCGCGGGCGAAGCGCTTACGGGCGCGGTAGAGCCTGACCCTCACGGCATTACGGGAGATGCCGAGGATTTTTGATATCTGTCCGGGATCCAGCCGTTCCCAGGCGATCAGGGAGAGCAGTTCTCTGTCCTCCTCGGACAGCGTGCGGAAAACCTGTCCCATCCGGGAAAGGTCCTCTCCGGGCAGTTCGGTTACGAATCGTGAGGCGGCCAGTTCCTCGCGAAGGGCGGCGGTGCGCTGTTCGTGCCTGCGCTCGCCGCGCCGGTGGTTGGCAAGCACCCTCCTCGCCACACCGAACAACCACAGTCTCGCCTCGTCCCCCTGGGGGACCTCCTCTATGCGACGCCAAGCGATCACGAACGTCTCGGCCACCACGTCGGCCGCGTCGTCCGGATCCAGACAGCGACGCAACGTGTACCCGAGGAGCAGTCCGTACGAAGACTCATAGATCTCCTCAAACCGACTTTCGGGATCGACTCCCATCCGGGCTCCTTATGTGGGTCATCTACATTCACCCCATGTCCGGAATGCCGATCCCATTACGCGTGGTCGTGACGTTGTCCCGAGGGGCAGCGCCTCTGTCCCGAGGGGCAGCACCTCGAAGCTCCCCGAAATACGATCGCCTTCTCTCACACCACCTCGGCATACTCGCACCCTCACCCGGGATGCCCGCCCGGTTACCGTCTCCGGCATCCGCCATAGGGAGCATGAGGACATGCCGACACCGCAGCTCCCTGACGGCCTGCTCACTGAACTGCTCGAATGGGACGAAAACTCTTTCCGTGAGCATGTCGACGCGATGGGCCGGCTGTTCGAGTCCCTCTCAGCGCCCGACGAGGTCATCGTCCTGGCCCGAAGCTGGTGGTCGGACACTGATCACGAGGTGCAGGCGCTCGGCTTCGATCTGCTGGCGGTTCAGGCGCTCGGTATGGCTTCTGCGTGTGGAAGATCGGTTCTCCCTAACGCAGGGCTTCGGGCAGTCTCAACCACATGTCGGCCCGGCCTGTGATCGACCGGTTGTCGGTCGGCCGCAGGCCCGCTCCGGCATAGCAGTAGGCCTCGGCATGGCCGTGGTACAGGTAGGTGGCGAGGATCTCCTGCGGGGAATCTCCGGAATAGGTGCTCCCCCCGCCGGGGTGGGTGTCCCATTCCTCGATCTCACCGTCGCGGGCAACGGCCCCCTGGTTGCCGCTCTTGGGATTGGCGAACAGCCCGTAGCAGACGGTGCCCACCGACAAGCGCTTGATGACGCCGGGATCGGATGCGGCATATCCACACGGCTGGACGACGACACATCCGCCGGGCACGTCCGTGACGCCGATGATGCTCAGGCTGGCGTCGAAGTCCGCCCAGGGATCCTCCATGATCTCTTCGACGTCGGCGTCGTCGGCCGGTACGGCCTCCAGGCGCCGTGCCGCCTCGGCTGCGGTGATGCCGGCCACGCAGGCGATGCTGTAACCGTCGTCGTCGAAGTCCCCCAGCGCGGCGATCAGGCGTCTGGCCTCCGCCACGGCGGTGCTCTCTTCAGCGGACAGGCCCGTCTTCCCGGTGGGGAGGGCGAACAGGTCAGGGGTGGGAGTGGCCAGGCTGAGCCGTCCGGGGGACCAGCCGTTCATCATCGGCCGCCACGGGTCCGCCCCGGCGGCGACCAGGGCACGGGCGTTGTCGGGGCGGTTGGCGAAGACGGCCCCCCAGAGCGCAGTACGATCTTCGCACTCCGCATCGACATCGTCGACGCGCCGGGCCAGTTCCGCGACCACCTCGGGCGATCCGCACTCGGCCGCCGCGTGGAGCGGCCGTCCGTGGAAGTGCGCCCCCGAATTCGGGTCGGCGCCCGCGTCGAGCCGGGCGCGGATCAAGCTGAGGTTCGTCCAGTCGTCCCAGCCGATGCCGGACCACCCGGATCCGTCGTTGCCAACCATGGCTCTCCTTGAGGGGATGCACGGGATATACAACCGCTGATCATGGCGTACGAGGCCGACAGATTCGGGTCGCGGACGCAGTGGGTTCACGAGAGAACGGCACTCTCCGACGCTCATGGTCATACCCGCTGGCGAGAGGCTGGGCGAAGCCGACAAAAGTCAGTAGGCCCGCCGCCACGAGGGCGCAGCCGATACCGACAGGCGTCATCGTCGTGGCGCCGGTTGGCATCCGGTGAGCGGATCCGACACAACCACCGAGGCGTTACAGGCGCAACCTGGGGAAACGAGACCAACGTCATTCTGCGGACACCGGCCGAGGATCGCTCACGGCGGCGTACGGCTGCGCATCCTGGAAACGATCAACGGCGCCCGGCCCGAGGGATCCCCCGGTCAGGCGCCGTTTCGCGTGCTCGACGGAGAGCGTGGGATTCGAACCCACGAGGCCGGTCACCCGACCTAGCGGTTTTCAAGTCCCCTGACGTCGAAGTCGGCCACCATTGACCAATCCTGCTCGTTGGTGGCTTACCAGGTCAGCAGGGCATAGGAACGCCGATCTTCGTTGATCAAAACCGACTATGCCCGGCTTCCATGTTCCCAATTTGTTCCCATCGGGTATCGAAGGGCGCCCTTCAATGGCCTGGTCAGTAGACCAAACGTCTCCGACTACTGCCCATCAAGCACAGCGATGGCCTTAGTGATCAAAGTGCGAGCCGATGCGCCGTACACCGCGAGGTTGGCCATCTCGGCGAAGGTTGCACCGTACATTGCGATCTCTCGTGGTTGAGTGATCGTCAAGTGTCCGGACACCAGCTCGACCGTCACCTCTGCCTCATCGAACATCCAAAAGCCCTCGACCGGCCAGATATCCGACCGGTCGGCGCCGAGAGGGATGATTCCCAGTGACACTGAGGGCAGCGTGCTCACCGTCAGCAGGTGCCCGAGTTGCCCGGCCATGGCCTCTGCCCCGCCGATGGGGTGATGCAGGACGTTCTCCTCCAGCAGGATCGCGAACTGGTGGTCGCCCTCGTAGATGACGTGCTGCTTGTCCACGCGGACCTGAACGGCCTGCTCGACGTCGTCGGGGATGGAGCGCCGCCGGGTGAGCGAGGTGAGCACGGCGGTGATGTAGGCGCGGGTCTGCAACGGACCCGGAACCATTCGGGGTGAGTAGATCCGGAAGTGGCGGGTGCGTTCCCACAATGGCAGCACCGCCTCCTGAGCGCGACGCAGGCCGGTGCGCTCCATCTGCCGCCATTCGACGAACATGCCCTCCACCGCGCGCAGCGAGGCGACCAGGTCAGCGATCTGTTCGCCTGCGCCGCACTGCTCGCACCAAGCGCGTATATCGGCGATGGTGGGCGTCTGCTTGCCGTACTCAATTTTACTGATCTTCGAGGAGTGCCAGCCGACTCGCCGAGCAAGGTCGCGGCCAGACAGCTCGGCGTCGATGCGGATCTCGCGCAGCCGCTGCCCGAGAGCTTGAAGCGCCTGATGCGCGCTGGAAGACGAGGATCGCACGGCGGTGAGTCAGAGGGGCTGGTAGTGATCGTGGGGGATGGCGCGCTCCCATACGGCCTCGAACGTAGTCAGGCAGAACGTCACCACCCTGGGGTCGGTGATCGTTTCGGATCCGACCTTGTCGCCCTCGCCGCTGAAGTGGTGGACCAGCAGCACCTCCTCATCGAACAGCCAGAAGTCGTTACCCGGTAGGGCAAGATCAGTTGTCTGGCGGCGAGGCAGCCAGCGCACATGCTCTCCGGCACGGACGTTGGGCACGGTGATGTCGTACTCGTAGCGGATGTAGGAGCTGATCGGCTCCGAGACGATGCGCGCCCGGCGGACCTGCACACCTCGAGCGGAGGCGTCCACGATGTTCTGTAACCACGGTCGCCACCAGGAGGAGCGATCGTTCAGGTCGATGCGGTGGCCGGTCCGCCACGCATGGTAATCGGGGTCGTTGAGCGTATAGCCGTCGCGCATCTCCAGGTGCAGCGCGGAGCGCGTGCATGCGGCCAGGTGCTGCTCAAGCGTCCGCTCGACCACCGTTCACCTCCGGAAAGAACTGCATCATGCGCTGAGGGAAGCGGATGCGGACCTCTCCGACGGGAAGGGGGCCGAGTTCGGTGAGCGTGGCCGGATTGGTCTCGATGTAGCCCTGAAGGACGTACTCCCGGGCTTCGGTGTCCCACCACACCGTGGCGGAGTCGCCGTTGGGGCTGTTGGGGTCTTTGCCGAGGAACTCAAGGGCCATGACAGGCTCCTTCGGGCATCGGGGGTTGTTGCTTGAGTGTGCTTCGGCTTATACGACTGCTCAAGGAGTTTGCTTGGATTTGCTTGATCAGCTTGGGGAGGCCCGTCGAACAGTGACCATACGCAAAGCGCAGCAAACTCATTGAGGCGCTGGCCTGCGAGTTTCTACCGTCCTGGGTATGTCGCCCTCCACCACCGCCGTTGCGGGCGCGTTCCGGCTCGACGTTGCGAGCGGCCCCCGCATCTGGGCTTGATCCGGTTGGACGGACATCCGAGATCAGGGGCTCGCCCCCGAAAGGATGTC
>NZ_BMQP01000053.1 GCF_014648175.1 Planobispora rosea | reverse complement strand
CCACCGGCTGGTAGTGCACCGCCAGCTCGTCACGGGCCATCGCCTGGCGCAACCCCGCGACCATTCGGGAATGCTCCAGCCGGGCGTTGCGCAGTTCCGGGGTGAAGACCACGATCTGGTTGCGGCCCGCGGCCTTGGCGGCGTACAGCGCCAGGTCCGCATCCCGCAGCGCCTCGGCGGGAGTCGCGATCGTATGCCCGGCCAGCAACCCGATGCTGGTGCTGAGGTGGATCTCCTGAGGCTCCAGCCGGTACGGTGCGCTCACCTCGGCCAGCACCCGCTCGGCCAGCGCGTGCGCCAGAGCCGCCGGGGCGGCCGGCAGCAGCAGCGCGAACTCGTCGCCGCCCAGCCGGGCCAGGGTCTGACCGGGTGCGCACAGCGCGCGCAGCCGGTGCGCCACCTGGGTGAGCAGATCGTCGCCGATGGGATGGCCCAGGGTGTCGTTGACGTCCTTGAACCCGTCCAGGTCCAGCAGCAGCAACGCCGGCGGCCCCTCCGCCCGCAGCGCCTGTTGCAGGGCCTCGCCGAGCAGGGTGCGGTTGGCCAGCCCGGTCAGCGGGTCGTGGAAGGCCCGGTGGGCCAGGCTGCGCTGGAGCATCTCCTGGGTGTGCAGGGCCGCGCTGAGCTGGTGGGTCTGCGCGGTCAGCCGGTCGGCCTGGCGGTCCAGGGCCGTGGCCCGGGCCTCGGCCAGCCGCGCCACGGTGTTGAGCCGCAGCACCAGCAGCACCGCCAGCACCACCGTCATCGTCATGAGCAGGAGCCTGTCGCCGGACTGGTAGGGCGTGTGCTCGTGGAACAGGGTCAGCCCCGCCATCGAGGCGAGCGGGCTGAGCAGGGCGAGTGCCATGAACAGCGTGCCCCGGGCCCGGTTGGTGACGTCGGGGGCGGTGGTGGTGTGCGCCACGCTGGGGTGCAGCGCGGCGGCGCCGACCAGGACCGACCAGGTCAGCCATGCGGTCGCCGCGACGGGACCGTCCGTCCGTCCGGCCATCTGGTCGAGCAGGTAGGCGCTGTCGCCCAGGAACAACATGCCGAAGGACGCGCTCAGCAGGGCCAGCCAGGGCGCCCGTCCCTTGCCGAGCGCCAGCCGTACGGCCAGGCCGAGCATGAACAGGTCGATGATGGGCGTGGCCAGGGCCAGGGCGAGACCGATGCCGCTGCGTTCGGCGGCGCTCAGGAGCGGGTGCAGCAGGAAGGTCCAGAACGGCATGGCCGCGCCGACGGTGATGATGCCCGCGTCCAGCAGCGCCGCGCGGGGTGAGCCGCTGCCGCGCCAGGCCAGCATGACCAGCGCGATCAGCCCCAGGATGTGACAGTCCACGGTGATGCGGTGGTAGAGGCCGAGCAGCAGCGGGATCTCCAGCCAGACCCAGCCGACCCCCCACAGCGCGGTCGTCGCCAGCCAGTTCAGCACGCTGACGGCGGCGATGAGCCGCCAGGGCCACAGACGGCCCAGCCGGTGCCTCCGGATCGAGGACAGCACGGCCACCGTCGCCGCTCCCTGGACGACCACCCAGGGCAGCACGTCCAGGACGGGGGAGAGGGGGGCGAGCAGGGGCGCGGCCAGGCTCAGCAGCCCGGTCAGGACGAGGAAGACCGCCCAGCCGTACGGCCCGCGCGTGAGGTGCGCTCCGTCGGCCCGGGCACTTCCGGGGAACGTCTGGCTCATGTCCTTCTCTCGTCCGTCGTGCGCGGGCGTGGCGCCGGTGCGTCACAGGTACCGGGCCGGTGAGGCGCCGGTTGTCGTCCGGTTGCCGGACGGGTTCAGCCGCGTCATGACGCCGATCGGACACGGCGTGCCCGTTCTGAGGGAAAGCGCGTAAGGATCATGGAGCTGTGCTGCCCGGATGACGGAGAGCGGTACGCTCTGCCCGGCGTTCAATGGGATTTCGGGGGATTCGCATGGATACGGTGGAGATCGTACTGTTGCTGGTGGCAGCCGCCGGGGCAGGATGGATCGACGCCGTGGTCGGCGGGGGAGGACTCCTGCAGCTCCCCGCGCTGTTCCTGGCGGGGGTCTCACCGGTCCAGGCGCTGGCCACCAACAAGCTCGCCTCGGTTTTCGGCACGGCTTCGGCCGCCGTCACCTACGCCGCCACCACGAAGATCGACGCACGGGTCGCGGTCCCCGGGGGTCTGGCCGCGCTGCTCTTCTCCGGTCTCGGGGCCTCGGCCGCGGCGGCGATCTCCAAGGGGGCGCTGATCCCGCTGGTCATGGCCGTTCTGGTGGTGGTGGCGCTGGTGGTCACCTTCCGTCCGGCCCTCGGCGTCCATCCTCACCCGCACCTGCGCACCCGCGCCCGGCTCCTGGGCGCCGTGGCGGTGACCGGAGCCGCGATCGCCTTCTACGACGGCATCATCGGCCCCGGCACCGGTACCTTCCTCATCCTCGCGTTCACCGCGATCCTCGGAATGGACTTCGTGGGCGCCTCGGCCCACTCCAAGATCATCAATTCGTGCACGAATCTCGGCGCGCTGATCGTCTTCGCCTACCAGGGGCATGTGCTCTGGCTTCTCGGCCTGGGAATGGCGGCCTGCAACATCGCCGGAGCCCAGGTCGGTGCCCGGATGGCCCTTCGGAGGGGTGCCGGGTTCGTACGGATCGTCCTGCTGTGCGTGGTGACAGCGATGGTGATCAAACTGGGCTTCGACCGGTTCGGGCCCGACGCGTCTTATTAATCTACTTTGTAAAGGCAGCGGTTCGTAACGCCGAAGCCGCCACCGCCACGAAAAAAGCCAGCGACGCCGGGATCGCCAGCGCCCCGGGGAGCCCGAGCAGCTCTGCGGCCCCGCCGATCACCACGGGGCCGGTGAGGAAGCCGGCGTAGCCGAGGCTCGCCACCCGGGCCAGGGCGCGGCCCGCACGTGCGGGGTCGCGGCGGCCCGCCGCGGAGAAGACCTGGGGGACGATGCAGGACAGGCCCGCGCCGAAGCAGGCGAATCCCGCCACTCCGGCGATCGGATGGCCGATCAGGAGGGCGGTTCCGAGGCCGGCGGCGGCCAGGAGTCCGCAGCCGCGGACCAGGGTGACCGGGCCGAGCCGGGCGGCGAGCCGATCCCCCGCGAGGCGGCCGGCGGTCATCATGGTCGAGAAGGCGGCGTAGGCCGCCGCGGCGAGCCATTCGGAGCTGTTCAGGGCGTCGTGGAGGTAGACCGAGCTCCAGTCCGCCGCCGCGCCCTCACCGATCATGCAGCAGAACGCAAGAACACCCAGCAGGAGTACGCCGCCGCCCGTTCTCGTTCCGGCGGCCGCCGCGGGGGCGGGGCCGCTCTCCTGTGAGCCGGCCTCTTCCGGGCCGGTCTCCTTCGAGCCGGGCACGGTCTGCGGGGCGAGCGCCCAGCCGGAGGCCCGCAGGGCCATGGCCGTGATGGCGGCGGCGACGATGAGGAAGGTGGCGGCGGGGCTGAGCCCCATGGTGGCGAACAGGCCGCCGGCCGCCGCGCCGAGGAATCCGCCGATGCTGAACACCGCGTGGAAGGACGACATGAGCGGTCGCCGCGCGGCGCGCTCGACCTCGACGGCGTTGGCGTTCATCGCCACGTCGAGGGTGCCGTGAACCGCGCCGAAGGCGAACAGGGCCAGGGCGAGGGTGGACAGGTCGGAGGCGAGGGCCGGCAGGAACAGCACCGCTCCCTGCGCGAAGGCCATCGGGAGCATGACGCGGACGCTGCCGAACCGGTCGACCAGGCGGCCCACCAGCTGCATGCCGGTGATCGCCCCGGCTGCGATGCCGAGCAGCCCGAGGCTGAGCTGGCCGTCGCCGAGGCCGAGGCCGTGCTTGATCGTGGGGATGCGGGCCGTCCAGGTGCCGATCGCCGTACCGGAGAGCAGGAACAGCAGGGAGACCGCGATCCGGCCATGCCGCAGCGCTGTCCGGTCGTGGTGGGTGAGGGTCGTCAACGGGACTCCGGGGACGTCGAGGGTGCGGGAGCACGGGAGCACGGGAGCACGGACAGGGCGGGGCGGGGCGGAGCGGACGGGCGTGTCGGGTGACGACGCGGGCCGGGGGGGCGGGCTAGACGGCGCGGACGGCGACGCCCGCGGCGACGAGGGCGTCGTGCTCCGACGGGGGGACCGCGGAGTCGGTGACGACCAGGTCGAGACGGTCGAGGGGGCAGACGGCGCCGAAGGCGGTGCGGGTGAACTTGCCGGAGTCGGCGGCCGCGACGACGCGGCGGGCGGAGGCGATCGCAGCCTGCTTCACGGCGACCTCGGCCAGATCGTGGGTGGTCAGGCCGTGCTCGGCGGACAGGCCGCAGCAGCCGATGACGGCGGTGTCGAAGCGCAGGGACCGGATGGCGCTCTCGGTCAGCGGGCCGGTGAAGTTGAGCTCGCCGGGACGGACCTCGCCGCCCGGCAGGACCAGGCGCACGCGGGGGGCCGTGGCGAGTTCGCCGGCCGCCTGCAGGGAGAGGGGCAGGACCGTCAGGCGGCGGTCGCGGATCACGCGGGCGATCTCCAGGGCGGTGGTGCCGGAGTCGAGGAGGACGGCCTCGCCGTCGGCGATGAGCGAGGCGACCTCGGCGGCGATCCGCCGTTTGGCCTCCACCGCCTCGTGCTCGCGCACCCCGAAGGGAGGCTCCTCCCCGCGCAGGAGGAGGCTCACGGCGCCGCCGCGCACCCGCCTGACCACGCCCTGCTGGGCGAGCTCGTCCAGGTCGCGGCGGATGGTCATCTCCGAGACCGCGTGCTGGAGGGCGAGCTCGGCGACCGAGACGGAGTCGGTGGCACGCAGTGCGGACATGATGGCGCGGATGCGATCGGAACTTTCCACGTGTTTATTTGAACACAAGCAATGTGAGATTCGCAATCGTAGGGAAGACTGGAGGGCATGCGCGCCAGCCGCCTGTTGTCACTCCTGCTCCTTCTGCAGACGCGAGGGCGGATGACCGCCACGGAGATCGCCGAGGAGCTCGAGGTCTCCGTCCGGACGGTCTACCGGGATGTGGAGGCGCTGTCGTCCGCCGGGGTCCCGGTCTACGCCGACCGCGGGCCCGCGGGTGGCTACCGGCTCCTGGACGGCTACCGCACCCGGCTCACCGGACTGACCGCCGAGGAGGCGTCCTCGCTGTTCCTTGCGGGGCTGCCCGGCCCGGCGGCCGAGCTGGGGCTGGGGGAGGTCGCCGCCACCGCGGAGCTGAAGCTGCTGGCCGCGCTGCCGCCGGAGCCGCGGTCGCACGCCGCCCGGATGCGCGAGCGTTTCCACCTCGACGTCCCGGGCTGGTACCGCAGGGCCGACGAGGTGCCGTTCCTGGCCGAGGTCGCCGAGGCGGCGTGGGAGGAGCGGCCGCTGCGCATGACCTACCGCCGCTGGGGGCCGAAGGACGTGGAGCGCGTGGTCCATCCGTACGGCCTGGTCCTCAAGGGGGGGTCGTGGTACATGGTGGCCGTACCCGAAGGGAGAGCCGGCGAGGGCGGGGAAGCCGGCGGGGGAGCGCCCCGCACCTACCGCGTCTCGCGGATCGTGACCGCCGAGGTCGCCGAGGGCCGCTTCGAGCGGCCGGACGACTTCGACCTGGCGGACTTCTGGGAGAGGTACACCGTGGAGTTCCGTGAGCGCATGTACACCTCGGAGGCGGTGATACGGATGGCGCCCGGGGCCGAGGGGCTGCTGCGCGTGACGGTCGGCGACGACCCCGTCGAGGCGGCGCTGGCCGGTGCGGGCCCGCCCGACGAGCAGGGCTGGACCGTCCTGCGCCTGCCGATCGAGTCGGTCCGGCACGCCCACTGGCTGCTGCTGCGCCTGGGCGCCGACGTCGAGGTGCTGGAGCCGCCCGAGCTGCGGGACCACATGGCCGACACGATCGCCAAGCTCGGCGAGGTGTACGGCCGGGCTCCGGGCACCCGCTGAGGAAGGGCGGTGAGGCCCTGCGGTGAGGAGTGGTGAGGCCCTGCGGTGGGGGGCGGCAAAAACGATTGCGGCGCCGGACGGTGGTGACCATGATGTCGGAATGCTCCTCATCGCCTTCATCGGCTCGTGCTTCCTGCTCGCGATGATCCCCGGTGTCAGCACGGCGGTGATCCTCCGGCAGACCCTGCGGGCCGGGAGGGGACCGGGCATGGCCGCCACGCTCGGCAACGAGACGGGCATCCTGCTGTGGGCGCTGGCCGCGGCCTTCGGCCTGTCGGCGCTCGTCCTGGCCTCGGAGGTCGCCTACGACGTCATGCGGATCGTCGGAGCCGTCTTCCTGATCGTGATGGGTGCCCAGTCGATCTGGCAGGCCCGCGGGGGAAGCAGGGCGGCGGAGCCGCGGGAGGAGCCGGTCGGCGAGGTCGCCCGGGGATGGCGCAGGTCCTACCTGCTGGGCTTCAGCACCTGCCTGGCCAACCCCAAGGCGGCGGTGTTCGCGATGTCGTTCCTGCCGCAGTTCGTGCCCGAGGGGGCGAACGTGCCGCTCACCCTGATCGCGCTGGCGGTGATCTGGGTGCTGGTCGACACGGTCTGGTACGGGCTGTTCATCTGGATGGTGGGGCGCGCCAGACTGGTCTTCGGCAGGCCGGCGGTCCGCCGCCGCCTGGAGCGGATCTCCGGCGCCGTCCTCATCGGCCTCGGCGTACGGCTGGCGGTGGAGTCGCGATGACGGTCGCGCGGCGGATCTCGTCTGTGGCGGCCGTGATGGCTGTGGTGGCCGCTCTCGCGGCCACGGGCGGATGCGCCCGGCAGCCGGAGTGGGGTTCGGTCATGGAAGCGGCCGGTCAACGCCAGCGGGTGGAGTGCGCGGGCACCGTCGGTCCCGCCGTCGTGCTGGTGCACGGCATCGGCGACACCGCGAGCTCCGCGTCGTTCGACGCCGTGCGCGCCGAGCTCCCGGACGACCGGCGAACCTGCCGGTACGACCGGCCGGGCACGGGGGACAGCCCGGCACCCACGCGTCCGGGACGCGACGCCGACGCACTCGACCGCGAGCTGGACGCGGTGGTCCGGCAGGCCGGCGGTCCGGTGGTGCTGGTGGGCCACTCCTTCGGCAGCTACCCCGTGCTGTACTACGCCCTCCGCCACCGCGAACGGGTGGCCGGCGTCGTGCTGCTCGACGGGGTCGACCCGCGGCTCGGTCTGCGGGCCGCGCTCGGGGTGACATCGCTGGCCGAGGCCGGGATGGGCGATGAGGCGCTGGACCTGGCAGCCGTCGAGGAGCAGGTCAGGGCGGCGGTCGGCGCCGGGCCGGCGCCGCTGGCGGACACGCCGCTGGTGGTGGTGAGGCGGGACAGGTCGCTGACCCCGCAGTGGACGGCGGCCCAGGAGCGGCTCGCCGCCCTGTCGACCGGTGGCAGCGTCGTGCCCGCGTCCGGAAGCGGGCACGAGGTGCCGCACGACGCCCCGTCGGCGGTCGTCGACGCCATCGCCCGCGTGGCCGGGTGAACAGGGCTCAGGCGATGGGGTTCAGGGAACGGGGCCGGCCAGGATGTCCGGTGGACGCCGGTGCCGCGCCCTCCGCGGCGTGTGGTCGTCGTGGCCGTGGTCGTGGCTGTGCCCGGCGGAGCGGTCACGGGTGGCGGTCAGGGCGGCCAGGGCGGTGGTGATCGGCACGGCCGCGATCAGGCCGAGGGTGCCGGCGACGCTGCGGACGATCTCCTGGGTGAGGACCGGGTTGGTCACGACCTGCCCGATCGGCTGCTCGCCGACGCTGATGAGCAGCAGCAGGGGCAGGGACGCGCCGGCGTAGGCGAGGATGATCGTGTTGATCACCGAGGCGATGTGGGAGCGGCCGACCCGCGCCGCGGCCCGGTACAGCTGGACGAAGCCGTACCCCGGGTTGGCGTGGGCGAGCTCGGCGACGGTGGCGGCCTGGGTCACGGTGACGTCGTCGAGCACGCCCAGGGAGCCGATGATGATGCTGGCCAGCAGCAGCCCCTGGGTGTTGATGCGGTAGCTGGTGTCGAGGTAGAAGGAACTCTCGTCGATGATCCCGTTGAGCTGGACGATGCCGATGGCTGCGTACGACAGCACGCCGGTCAGGCTGAGGCTGACCACGGTGCCCACGATCGCCGTCGAGGTGGTGACGGTGAATCCGTGGGTGAGGTACAGCACGGTGAGCATGATCGCCGCCGAGCCGACGATCCCCACCAGCAGCGGTGACTGACCGGCCAGGATCGCCGGGATGACGAACATCAGCAGCAGCACGAAGGTGATGGCCAGCCCGATGAGCGCCGTCACCCCGCGCCAGCGGCCGAAGGCGACCACCGCCAGCGCGAAGGCGGCGCCCACCAGCAGCAACGACGATCCGCGGTCGTGATCGGAGATCTGGTACGGCGGCACGTCCAGCGTGCTGTCGGGGGGGCGGACCAGCACCACGTCGTCACCCGCGGCGAAACGCTGCGCGCCCGGACCGCTGGGCAGCGGGGTGGTGACGCGCTCACCGGACTGCGCGCCGCTGGTGAGCTCCACCTGCGCGTCACCGCAGGTGGCCGGGTCGGGGGGTGACGCGTTCTGGGGCGCCCCCTCGATGGGGGGCTCCTCCGGGCAGGGGGTGAGGGTGATACCGGTGATCGTCCCGGTGACGCGCTCCAGCTCCGGCTGCCCGGCCGTGGAGACGGGCTCGGACGGCCACATCCAGACCAGGGCGGCGAGCGTGGCGATCGCGAGGGGAACGATGACGGCCAGGGTCGCCCACACCGTCGCCCGGGAGCGGGGAACGGCCGGACCGTGGGAGTGGTTGGCGCCCATGGGGCAGGCTCTCCTCGAAGGCGGCTGACGTCGGGGCGGGGCATACCGTTCCATCCCGCCGAACGGGTGAGCGGAACGGAATCCACTGTCCTTGCCAGTAGATTCTGGCGGAAAGACTCGGGTGGTCGGGCCCGTTCAGGTGGCAGGCGGCCGTGACGTCCGTACCCGGGCTCAATCCCGAGCGCCGTGCGGGAGCGCCGGCGGGCGTGTGCCGCTGCCCGCTGGAAGACGCCGTCCCCGACGACCCGCACTCCGCGCATGCGCGATGTCCGGTCATTGCCCTGCTTCTGACCTGGTCGCTCCCCTGGCGGGCGGCCAGAGTGGGACCAGGGTGGAGATCGTGGGCGGCCACGGCAGAGCCCTCGGCGGGGTGAACGGGAATCATGTCGGAGACGGCTGCGTCACTGGAGTTCGGAGTGCTGGGGGCGCTCGTCATGCGGGCGGGCGGCGGCGTGCTCGCGGCCGGGCCGCCCAAGCAGCGCGCCCTCACCTCGCTTCTGCTCATGAGGCCGAGCGGGGTCGTCCCGTTCCACGAGATGATCGAGGAGTTGTGGGGTCCGGCCCCGCCCCGTTCGGCGGCGGCCAACCTGCGGACGTACGCCGGGCGCCTGCGCGCGGCCCTGCCGCCGCGGGAGCGGGACCGGCTGGTCGCCCGCCCGCTCGGTTACCGGCTGCGGGTCGAAGACGGTGAACTCGACCTCGACGTCTTCGAGGCCGAGGCCGCGGCCGGCCGGGCGTCGCTGGAGGACGGGCGGGCGGAGGAGGCCCTTCGGCGGCTCGAAACCGGGCTCGCCCTCTGGCGCGGAGAGATGCTTGAGGACGTACCGCACGGACCCGTCATCGCGGCGCGCAAGGTCGCGGTCGACGCGCTGCGCCTGTCGGCGGAGGAGGACCGCTGCGAGGCGTTGCTGGCGCTCGACCAGCCGGCGCGCGCCCTCGACCCGCTCCGCGCACTGGTCACGGCGCACCCGCTGCGGGAACGCGCGTGGGGGCTGCTGATGCGCACCCTCTACGCCCTGCACGACGTCTGCGGTGCGCTCGACGCCTACGCGGAGGCCCGCGGCGCGCTGGCCGAGGATCTGGGCATCGAGCCGCACGAGGAACTGCGACGGTTGCACCAGGCGATCCTCCGCCGAGAGCTGGCCCCGCTCCGAACGGTCGTATCGGCTCCGGGGCCCGCCTGCCCGCCGCGCCAGCTGCCCCCGTCCACCGCGGTCGTCGGCCGCGAGGAGGAACTGTCGGATCTCACCCGCCGACTCGGCGCGCCCGGTGATGTCGTCATCGTGCACGGTCCCGCGGGCAGCGGCAAGTCGTGCGTGGCGGTGAGCGCTGCCCACGCCGTCGCCGACCGCTATCCCGACGGCCAGCTGTACGTCGACCTGCGCGCGGCCGGCCCCGGCGCGGATGCCCTGTGCCAGGCGCTGCGCGGGCTCGGCGCCGAGGTGACCGGCCCGGACGTCGCTCACCTGACCTACCGGTCGGTGCTGGCCGATCGCCGCATGCTGGTGATGCTGGACAACGCCGCCGACACCGCCCAGGTCCGCCCCTTTCTGGTGGCGTCACCCGGCAGCACCGTTCTGGTGACGAGCTGTCCGATGCTCAGTGTCCTCGACGGCGCGGCACACCTGCGCGTGGGCCCGCTCGGTCACGCCGCGTCCCTGCGGCTGTTGTCGCTGCACGTGGGTCCCGCGCGCCTGCGGCGGGAGCCGGACGCGGCCGACGACCTGGTCCGGCTGTGCGGCCGGCTGCCGCTCGCGCTGCGGATCGCGGCCGCGCGCCTGAGGGCGCACGCCGACCGGCCCGTACGCGAGCTGGCCGACCGGCTCGGTGACGAGCGGCAGCGGCTCGACGAGCTCGAGGCCGACGACCTGGCGTTGCGTGCCAGCCTCAGATCGCCGTACGACTGCCTGGCGGGCAGCGGGCGTTGCGTGGACCGGCTGGCGGCGGAGGTGTTCCGGCGGCTCGGGCCGGCACCGGCCGGCATGATCAGCGTCCAGGACGCCGTGCGGGCGGTGCGCGGACGCGCCGGAGAGGTCGTCCGCGCCCTGGACCGGCTGGTCGAGATGGAGCTGGCGGGCTTCCGGCCACCGGACCGCTACGTGTTCGCCGACCTCGCCCGGCTGCTCGCGCGCGACGTCGCGGCCCACCTGGCCGAGCGGGGGCTCAACGGCGGGAGCCGGGCACGCCCAGTCGCCTGACCATGATCCCGAGCAGGTCGGGGGCGTGGAAGAGGCCGCAGATCCGGGAGTCGACGCTGCGTTCGACGTTGTCGCCGATCAGGACGAACGCGCCTGCGGGCACCGCCGAGCCCACCGGACGGCCGGCGGCCTCTGCCACCTCGGCCGGCACCGGGTCGCCGGCGACGGCCGTCACACGCTTGATCAGCACCAGCTCGCCCGTCGTGCCCTGGAGCGATGGCGCCGGCGGCGTCCACCGGACCACGACGACGTCGCCGCGACGCAGCCGGTGGACGCCGGTGCGCCGGACGAGGACACGTTCGCCTCCGGTGAAGGTCGGCGCCATGCTGGTGCCGACGACGGTCACGGCGATGAGGCGGCACCGGGTGTACGCCGCACCGAGGACGATCATGCCGGCCATCAGCGGCGGAACCCAGCCGGTCACGGTGTCACGCTCGCGCCGGCGTGATAGCCCTCGGCCTGCCGGGCGAAGAGACGGGCGTACGTGCCGCCGAGCGCGACGAGCTCGGCGTGCGAGCCGCGCTCTGTCACACGTCCGCCGTCGATCACGGCGATGGTGTCCGCATCCCGCAGCGCAGCGAGCCGGTGGGACACCAGCACGCTCGTACGGCCGGAGCGGTGCCGGCGCAGCCGCCGGTGGAGCTCGTGCTCGGCGTCGGCGTCGAGCCCCGAACTGGGCTCGTCCAGGATCATCAGCTCGCAGTGGCTCCGGAACAGGGCCCGGGCGATCGAGACGCGCTGTCCCTGGCCGCCCGACAGGTGGACTCCGGTGGAGGCGTCGTCCTTGTCCGCCTCGCTGTAGAACTCCCTGGACAACAAGGTGTCGTAGCCCTCCGGCAACGCGGACAGCACGGTATGGGCTCCCGCCTCGCGTGCCGCGGCCTCGATGCGCGGCCGGTCACGCAGCCCGCGCAGGTCGCCCAGCCCGATGTTCTCGGCCGCGCTCAGGTCGTAGGTCATGAAGTCCTGGAAGACCGCACTGATCCGGGTGCGCAGCACCGCGGGGTCCACGTCGCGGATGTCCACCCCGTCCCAGAGGATCGCACCGCGATCGGGATCGTAGAACCGGCACAGCAGCTTGGCGAGGGTACTCTTGCCCGCCCCGTTCACGCCGACCAGTCCGAACGCGGCGCCCTCGGGGATGAACAGGTCGACGCCCCGCAACACCCAGGGATGGCCGGCCGAGTAGCGGAACCACACGTCGCGCAGCTCGATCCCCGAGCGCAGCCGCGGCAGGGGGCACGGCCGCGACCGTACGGGAAGGTCGGGTCCGGCGTGGACGACGGCGCGGAAGTGCGCGAACATCAGCAGCTGGTAGTGCGCCCCCGCCGCCTCGGTGACCAGGCTCCCCAGCGCGAGCCCGACGCCCGGAACCGCGGCGACGAACATCGTGACGTCGCCCGCCGAGACCCGTCCCGCGCCGGCCTCCAGGACGACCCAGACCAGGCCGGCTCCCGAGACGACCGCGCTCAGCAGGCCGAGGCCGCCCTGGACGAGGGTCTCGCGGCGGGCGGTACGGCGTTCGGCGGCGTTGGCCGCCAGCGTGTCGGCCCGCATCCGCTCCCGCAGGTGCGTCCCGGTACCGAACAGCCGGAGCTCCTTGGCGGCGTCGACACCGGTCAGCAGCGAGCCGAAGAAGACCTCGCGCCGCTGCAACGGCCCGATCCTCCAGAACATCGTGGCTCGCCGCCGCGCCAGCAGGAACTCGGCGGCGGCGACCGGTACGGCCCCGGCCAGCACCACCACGGCCATGACCGGGCTGATGACGACGAGCGACCCCAGAAAGCCGGCGACGCCGATCCCGGCCCGGATGAGTGCGAGCAGAGCGGCGACCACCCTGCCGGGCGTCGTTCCGCCGGACTGCTTGGCCAGGCGCAGGCGGTCCAGGAACGCCGGATCCTCGAAACGGCCGAGTCCGACGAAGGAGTTGACGGCCGCGTACAGCCGGTCGTCGGCCACGAGCGAGGCGGAGCGACGCAGTTCGTCGGTGACGTAGGTGACGGCGCGCGGCAGCACGGCGACGGCGGCTCCGGCGAGCGCCAGGCCGGCGCCCAGCGCGGCGAGCGGCGCCGGGTCCGGGTGGCCGGCGCCGAGGTGGTCCAGGAGCAGTTTGGTCAGCCAGGAGACCGCGACCGGCACGGCGCCGCCCACCACCGTGAGGGCGACGTACGCCGACAGCGTCCCCGGCCCGGCGTGCCAGGCCAGGGCGACGGCGTCGGCGATGCCCGCGTGAGGTCGTGACCTCATGCCTGCGCCGCGTCCTGGAGCAGCAGCGTGGACGGCTCCAGCGTGGAGCGGAGCACCCGTCCCGAACGGTCCACGACCCCGAACAGCGGGAACGCCGCCACCCCGAACGCCGCCGCGACGGGCCCGCCCGGCGGCTCCACCACGACTCTCGCCACCGGGGACAGCAGCTCGGCGTACTCGGTGGACGCATCCGGTCCGGCGATGACGACGACCATGGTGGCCTGGCGCCCTCCCGGCCACAGCCGGGCCGTCTCGACCAGGCTGGGCACGCGTTCCCGGCAGGGGCCGCAGTCGGGGCTGACGAAGGCGACGAGAGTGTCCCCCGGCCACGAATCGTGCGTGAGCGGCTCCCCGCCGGTCGTGGCGCCACGGAAGGCGGACACCCGCCGGCCCACCGGAAGTGACGGCGGCTCGGGGGACGAGGCGGGCACCCGGTCGGCGAGGAGCTCCGTGTGCTCGCGCAGCCGCCTGACCACGCCGAAGGTGAGCAGCAGATTGAGCAGGGCCAACGCGCCGACGAGCACGACGATCGCGACGAGACCGGACACGGCGTCTCTCCTTTCGTTCTGGCAGGAGACGGACGCTAACCGCCGGGGTGATAACTCCCGCACACGTGCTCGTGTATCGGTCCTATCGGCCCGGTCTCTACCGTCACCGGCGGAATCAGTCGGCACTCGACTCTGGAGATCCCATGAACCAACTGTTCGGCCGGGCCGGTGATCTGATGCTCGGCCTGCTGGCGCCCAAGCTCAGGGCGGAGGCGGCCATCTTCATCGGCTGTTGTGACTGGTGCGTCTGTTACTTCCAGTCGGAGATCAACCCCAACAACAAGTGGTGCGCCCAGTGCTCGTGCTCGCGGTGCTGACGGCCGGGCACCCGTACGCGGCATGAGCCGTCACGGGCGGGCGGAGGCCTCACGCCGCCGTCCGCCCGCCGGCGGGGAAGGGTCTGACGATGTACGTATCGCTGGGATGCGCCGTGGCGCTGAGCGTGGTCTTCGGGGCGTCGCTGGCGAGCAGGGCCGGCCGGGACGCGTTCCGGGCTTTCGCCGCCTCCGCGGGTCCACTGAGCCTGTTCCCGGCACGGCTGCGCGGCCCGCTGGCCGCGACGGTGGTGGCGGCCGAGGCCGTGGTGGCGGCCGGGCTGGCCGTCGGCCTGCTCCGCCCCTGGTGGCCGGCGCTCGGGGCCGTCGCGCTCTGCGCCTTCGCGGGGGCGGCGGGGCTGCTGGGCGCGTTCACGATCGCCGTCGTGGCGTCGTTGCGCCGCCGGGACCGGACGCCCTGCCGCTGTTTCGGCGCCTCGCCGGTACCGCTGGGCTCGCGCCATGTGGTGCGGAACGCGCTGCTGCTCGGCGTGGCCGTGGCCGGCGGCGTGGCCGAGGTGCTGGAGCCGGTCCGCGGCAACCTCGCCGGTGCTTCGGTCGCGGCCGTCTCGGGCCTGATCGCGGGACTGCTGGCGGTCCGCTTCGACGACGTGGCCGCCCTGCTGGCCGGCCCGCCCGGCCCGGCCACGTGACGGGAACGACCCGGGCGGGGAGATCCCCGCCCGGGTCGCGCCGCTTCCTGCCGTTGCCGCTGCCGCTGCCGCTGCCTCGGCCTCTGCCTCGGCCTCCGCGTCACGTGTGCGGCCGACGGCCGGCCCTGCGGGTCAGCACCTCGTGCAGGAGCACCCGGCGCACCAGGTCTGGCCGGTGGTCTCGGACTTGACCCGGCACAGGCAGAAGTCACAACAGCCGATGATGACCGCTGCCTCCGCCCTGAGCCTGGGCGCCAGCAGGCCCAGCGTCAGGTCCGCGGCGCGGCCGATGAGTGCGTTCATGCGCGTCTCCATCTTCGATCGCGTACTGGTTCACTTCGACGGTAGGGAAGCGGTCGATAGGGCGGATATATGTTGATGTGTGCACGAACTATCGCCATCCTCTCTGAGGATCTCGATCGGATGGGATCGCGTCGTTTCCCGGTCGCCGTAACCGGCTGCGGGCTCGTGCGAACACGCAGCGACGATCAGCCCCGGGCCGCGGTGATCCGCGCGCCGACGGAGTCGAGGACGAGGCCGAGCCCGAAGGCGAAGCGGTCCAACGCCCGCTGCAGCGTATAGGGGAGCGCGGAGTCCGACACGGCGAGCGCCCCGGCCTCCTCCAGCGCGGTGAGTCGCGGGAAGCGGCCGGCCATGCGCTCACCCAGGAGCGGGGCACGCTGCTCCCACCACTCGTCGTCGCCGCCGGTGAGCGCGGGCACCTGCTCGGCCTCGACGACTGCCGAGGCCGCGCCCCGCGTGTACGCCTCGACCGCCGCCACGCATCCCACGATGTCGGCTGCCGCCAGGCCGTACCCGTCGAGCAGGGCCAGCGCGGCGTCATGGCGGGCCAGGACGTTCGGGCCGAAGACGGTGCGCGAGGTCACCACCTGCAGCAGCCAGGGATGGGCGCGGAAGGCGGTGAGGCCGGAGGCGGCCAGGTCGTGCAGCCCGGCCCGCCAGCCGGCGTCCGCGGAGGGCAGGGGCCGGCCGACCGCGAGGCGCTGGCCGCCGACCTCGCGACCGCCGCCGAACTGAAGGCGGGCCTGGACGCCTCCCGTCCGGACGCCGGAGCGGCGAAACGATCCCCTGCGTGATCGCACGACCTGAACGGGCGGGGACTTTCCTTCCATCACCTGTGGCACCGTCATCTCGATCCGGCGGGTTCAGGCGGAGCCGTCAGGGTGTGCCGCCGGCGGACCGCCGGAACCCGGTCCGGGGACGGGGCCGTCAGGCTCCTCACCGCAGTGGGATCCGCTGCAGGATCTCCCCCCTCGCGCCGGTGACGACGAGCCTGCGCACGTCGGCTCCCGGGGGACACTCCACAGCCCACAGCCCGAGTCCCGCTCCGACACCCCGGGTGAGGTCGCCCGGGAGCTGCTTCCCGTCCTTGGTGACGGCCGTCACTCCGTGGACGTCGCCCTTGGCCACACCGAGCCAGACGTCTGCACTGCGCAGCTTGCCCTGCGGACGGGCGAACTCGCCGGCGGCGAGGGGAGGGAACCCGGAGCAGGAGCCGCCGTGCGGTCCGCTCTCGCAAAGAACGAGCCCGTTCTTGCGGGGTGCGTCGCTCAGCCACATGACGAGCGGCGGCACGGAGGCGATCCTCCCTCTGGGAGGGAACTTCTTCCTCAGTTCCGCGAGTCCCTTGTCGGTGGGCCGTGGCGTGGCTGTGAGGGACGGCGCGGCTGTGAGGGACGGCGCGGCGGGTACGGCGACGGCGAGGCCGCCGGGCTGCCCCGGCCACGGGCGGACGGCCCAGGCCGTGAGGACGGCCGCGGCCGCCACCGCCACGGTGATCCCGGTGACGGCGCCACGACGACGTCTGCGCATGTCGCGTCCCGCCGCGACGGCCAGATCCACATCCACCGTGGTGGGCGGCTGCTCCTGGCTCGCCAGCGAGTCGAACACCTGCTTGACATCCATCAGCATTCCTCCGCACGCGCTAGACGGGATTCCGGCTCGCCGAGCATCGAGCGCAGCGTGGCGAGGCCGCGGGCGGTCTGGCTCTTGACGGTTCCGGTGGAGCAGCCCAGCGTGTGGGCGGTCTGCTCCACGCTCAGATCGCAGTGGAAGCGCAGCACGAGGGTGGCGCGCTGGCGTGGAGGGACGGCGGCCAGGGCCCGGCGGATGTCCATGGCCGTGTCCCGGTCACCGCTGTCGAGTGGCTCGTGGGGCATCGCGGACCTCAGCTGCACCCGGGAGAACCAGCCTCTTCGCTGTTCGGCGAGGAAGACCCGGATCAGCATCACCCGCACGTAGGCGTCGAGGTCGTCGGCCGTCCGCGCCTGGCGCCATTTGACGTAGAGCCGCGTTATCGCTGTCTGTACCAGGTCGTCCGCCCTGTGCCAGTCCTGGCACAGGGGGTAAGCGATCTTCCGTAGCCAGGACAGCCGACTCCTCACATACGTGGTGTACTCCTCGTCACGTTCAGGGCTCATGGGTCTCCCGGATAGATGGCTTCACATCACAGGAGATGCCGTCGGCCCCGACGCGGGTTGCATGGACGGGTCGGCGGCGGAGCACCGTCAAGCCGGCTCCGGCCTCTCCGGGGCGAGCCGTGCGGCGATGCCGTCCAGAACGAGATCGAGCTTGCGGGCGAACCACACCGAGGCGGGCTCGGCCAGGGCCGTCCGCAGGAGCGGCGCCACCGTCTCACCGACCGCCGTCGCCCAGGCGTCCGCCGTGCTCGTGCGGACGTCGGAGTCACCCACGGGGAGGTCCAGCTGCTTGCCGCGGCTGAAGACGTCGACGGTGAGGTCGAAGACGGTGTCCGACGCCAGGAACGCGTCCTCGGGAGTGAACCCGTAGGAGATGAGCTGCCGGACGGACGCGCCGAAACGCAGTATCAGCTCCTCGGGGAAGCGCGTCAGCTTGAGGAACTCCTTGATGAGGCCGGGATGGGCCTCCAGCAGCCGCCAGACGGCCTCGGCCTGCTCGGTGAGGTCCGTCCGCCACCGTCCGGTCGGCTCCGGCCAGGGGGTGAGCTGCAGCACCCGGTCCATGGCCAGGATGACCAGGTCCTCACGGTCGGCGACGTGGCGGTAGAGCGCGGAGTGCGCGACCTGCAGCCGCTCGGCGACCGTGGCGAGCGTGAGGTTGTCGAACCCCACGGCGAGGGCGGCGTCGGCGATCGCGAGCCGGGTGATGCGCGCGGGCCGTCCCCGGGGACGGCCCAGCACCCGCCACTGACGCGCCTGTTCGCTCATATCCCCCTGCTCGTGTCTCGCCGCTCGGTCCCGCTGGTCGTCCGCCGTCCGGGCCGTGCCGCCCCCGCACGAATCCACCGGCCCACGGCCTGTTCCCTCTCCTCCCAGAAGGGAGCGTACCGGCCGGAGCCGGCCCGGCCGAACGCCTCGGCCACGGCGGGGCCCCGGGCGGGGCCGGTCGCCTCCGTATTTTGTTACAGACAGTCTTGAATAAATAAGGCTTGCCTAACTAAGGTGGGCGGCGTAAAGGAGGTTCACAGTGATCGGAAGCCGGTCCACGTGGGCCCTCACGCTGGTGACCGCCGCCTGCGTGCTGCTCACGCTCGACATCACGATCGTCAATGTGGCGCTGCCCGCCATCCGCAACGACCTGGGCTCGGGGCTGGCCGGTCTGCAGTGGGTGATCAACGCCTACACGCTGGTCTTCGCCTCGGTGCTGCTGACGGCGGGCTCGCTGGCCGACTCGGCCGGCAGGCGGCGCGTGTTCACCGGCGGGCTGGCGGTGTTCACCCTGGCCTCGCTCGCCTGCGGGCTCGCGCCGTCAACGGTGGCGCTGAACGTCTTCCGCGCCGTCCAGGGGCTCGGCGGGGCGTTCGCGTTCGCCCCCGCGATGGCCATCATCGCCGGCTCGTACGGCGGGGCCGCGCGCACGAGGGCCATCGCGATCTTCGGCGCCGCGACCATGGGAGCGGGGGCGCTGGGGCCGCTGGCCGGGGGAGTGCTGGTGGAGACGCTGGGCTGGCGGAGCATGTTCCTGATCAACGTCCCCCTCGGCGCGGCCCTCCTCTGGCTGGCCCTGCGCAGGCTCGAGGCCGATCCCCCCGCCGGACGGGTGCGCGTCGACGTCATCGGCGTCCTCACGCTGACGACCGGAGTCGCCGCCGTCACCCTCGCCCTGCTCCAGGGCGCGTCCCAGGGCTGGTCGAGCACGGCCACGCTGGCGCAGGCGGGCGCGGGCGTGCTCGCCCTGGCCGTGTTCGTGGTGAGTCAGGCCAGGGGCGCGCACCCGCTGCTGGACCTGTCGCTGTTCCGCATCCGCTCCTTCACCGGCGCGGCGGTCTCCGCGCTGCTGGTCCGCCTAGTCGGTTTCGGCCTGATGGCCTACCTGGTGCTGTTCCTGTCGGCCGGCTACTCCTACGACGCCTTCGACGTGGGGCTGCGGCTGCTGGGCATGAGCGCGCCGCTCATGGCGGGCGGGCTGGCCGCCGTGCGGCTGGGCGCGCGCGTGCCGCCCGGAGGGCTGATCGCCGCGGGCTTCGTCGTCTCCGCCGCCGGGCTCGCCGCGCTGACGGCGGCCGACGCGGGAGGATCGTGGGCCCGCCTGCTGCCGGGCCTGGTGCTGCTCGGCTTCGGCCTCGGCCTGGTGTCGACGCCGGGCATGACGGTGGTCATGAGCGTGGTGCCGCCCTCGCGCACCGGCACGGCCTCGGGAGTGATCCAGTCCTTCCTGCCCCTGGGCACCACGCTGGGCACCGCCGTCTTCGGTCTGATGTTCTCCGCGCACCTGCACGCGGCGACCGGCGCCGCGCCCGCGCTCGCCGGGCTGGACGCCGGGACGCGGGAACGGATCGCCGGCGCGCTGGAGGCCGGGCGGATCGACGCGGTGGCGGCGGCCGTGCCCGCGCCCCTGGGAGAGACGGCGGCCGCGTTCGGCCGCGACGCCATCGCCGGGGCCCTGAGCCTGCTCGGCGTCGTCGCCGCCGCTCTGGCCGTGGCCGGGGCGCTGCTCGGCGCACTGCTCATCCGGCGCGGGGACCTGCTGCACACCGGGGAGGAGAAGACGCCGGCCTCCCGGCAGGCCACGCCGGACACGGCCTGACCGGCCGCGGTGCCGGTGGTCCGGCCGGGCACGGCGACCGGCGCGGGACCGCCGCGCCGTCCGTACCGTGGTGATCGCGGTGCCGGATCCGGGGGTCAGCGGGCGGGCGGGACGGTGGCGAGGCTGGTGTAGACCTCCTTGCCCTCGTCCCGGGCCTGGGCGACCATGCGGTCGGCGCCTTCGGAGGGGCCGCCGATGCGCAGGACCGCGTCGCAGCGCGACAGCAGGCGTTCGGCGATGGGATGGAAGATCTCATCGAAGACGGCGTCACCGTGGCGGGCGCTGCCCGCCGTCTCCAGGAGCGGGAGGGCGAGGGCCTCGCCGGTGACGGGCAGGTGGCCCGCGCGGAAGAGGGTGAGCGCGGCGTCGTTCATGGCCTGGACGTTGGCCTGGAGCTTGCGCGGGTCGTCGCCGGTGCCGGAGCGGTACGGGCCGGCGACGAGGATCATCAGGGGGCGGGGCATGGTCATCCTTCCGGGGTCGTTCGGGCTGCGGGGTCGTTCGGGCTGCGGGGTCGTTCGGGCTGCGGGGTCGTCCCGGGTTACGGGGGTGTCCCGGGTTGCGGATCAGGCCAGGAGGGTCTCGACGCCGGCCTCGCGCAGGGCCGCCAGCGTCGGAGGGCCGCTGGGATGGGTCGCGGGATCCCGCGCGGCGGTGTCGGTGACGAAGGTGCGCACCGCGTCCAGGGGGCCGACCCGGCTGAAGGCGCGCACGCCGAGCTTGGTCGCGTCGGCCACGGCGACGGTGCGGGCGGACTGGGCGAGGCCGGCCTGTTTGACGGCCGCGTCGTCGAGGGAGAACTCGGTCCAGCCCTGTTCGGCGTGGACGCCTCCGATGGACATCACGAAGCAGTCGAAGGTCAGGGACTCCAGGGTGCGCAGGGCCAGCGGGCCGACCAGGGAGTGCTCGCCGGGCCGGGAGCGGCCGCCGATCACCAGCAGGTCGATGCCGGGGCGGTCGGCCAGGCGCTGCGCGGCCTGCAGGCTGAGCACGGCGACCGTGAGCGGTGCCCGGGTGGCCAGGTGGCCGGCGACGTGCACGGTCGTGGTGCCGGCGTCCAGCAGCACGCGCGAACCGGGTTCGACCAGGGCGGCGAGGGCCGCGCCGAGGCGGTCCTTGGTGGCGGCCTGCCAGTGCTCACGCGTGGCGAAGCCGCCTGCCTCCTCCCGCGGCCGGACGGCGACCGCGCCCCCGTGCACCCGGCGGACCAGGCCCTGGTGTTCCAGCGTGTCGAGATCCCGGCGCACGGTCATCTCGGAGACGCCGAGCCGCTGGGCGAGCTCCGACACGGCCATCCGGCCGGAGCCCTGAACCAGGCGCAACGTCAGATCCAGGCGATTGGCGACTCCCATGGCCCATTTCTACCATGGCTATGTTCATACGAACAAATTCGTGTGAGAACGTGGAACCGGTGGGACCATAGCCCTCAAGGTGACCGATCTACGAGGGGAACGTTGTGTCGGATGACTCCGCGCCGGACGGCGAGGGCCGCGCCCTGCCGTCGGGTATGGACGTGGTGCACGTCACCGCCGACGGCGACATCGACGAGATCGTGGTCTTCGCCGGGTCCCTGGACTGACGGCTCCCGGAGACCGGGCCTTCCGCGGCCCCGTGATTCAGGAACGTGAGCCGCCGTGGTCACCGGGGGGTACGGCGTCGCGCAGCGCGAGGGCCTCGCCCAGCAGGTGCCGCAGCTCCGGGCCCTCGACGAGGGCCGAGACCGGCGCGGTGCCGTACCGGAGGCGGGTGAGCACCCAGATCTCCCTGCGCTCCAGCTCCTCGGCGGCCATCTCCCCGAACTCCTCGGGGACGCCGTCCGGTTCCCCGGCCCGGTAGGCGGCGAAGGTGTCGGGCAGTCTCATCCCCCTCCCCGCGGGAGAGAAGATCTCGGCGAACTCCTCGGCGGGAGGACGCCCGGACAGGTTCCCCAGCGAGAGGGCGAAGCCCAGGAAGTCGCCGATGACCTCCTGCGGGTCCTGGCTGACCCTGATGAACGGGCCGTCGAGACGGAGAGTGCGCATATCCGACGTGGATACCACGCCTGACCCGGATCGGGGACACCGCCCGCCACGGTCGCCCAGGGCCGCCTCCATCTCCAGCTCGACGGCCTGAGCCCCGCCGGCCGGCGCTTGGCGCGTCGTCCTCAGGCGGCCTCGCGGGCGGGCAGGACCTCGTTGAGGACGTCCGGCCGGTTGGTGATGATCCCGTCCACGCCGAGACCGGCGGCGCGGCGCATGGCGGGCGCGTCGTCCATCGTCCAGGTGAAGACCTCCATGCCGAGGGCGTGCACCCGCCGGACGTACCCGGCCGTCAGGTCGGTGTGGGTGGGATTGATCTGGTCGGCGAACTCCGCCAGCCCCGGCAGGTGGGCGGCGGGGGGAGTGCCGAGCAGCCCGATCGGGACGTCCGGCAGCAGGCGGTGGAATCGCCGCATCGACGAGAAGTCGAAGGACTGCACGATCAGCCGGCGCCCGTCCGGGCCGGCCCGGAGCCACGACGGGTGGAGCCGCAGCTCGGCCGCGACGCGCCGCTCGATGCCCGGGTACAGGGAGGGCGCCTTGATCTCCAGCAGCAGGCCCAGCCCGCTGTCCCGCATCGCCCGAAGCGACTCGCCCAGTGTCGGCACCGGCTCGCCGGCGAACTCGGGGGCGAACCACGATCCGGCGTCCAGCCTCCGGATCTCCGCGAGGGTGAAGTCGGCCACCCGCCACGGCGCACGGCCGGGGAAGACCGTCTCCGCGTTCGTCGTCCGCGCCAGCGTGGTGTCGTGCATCAGCACGAGCCGGTGGTCCCTGGTCTCCTGCACGTCCAGTTCGAACAGATCCGCCCGCTGCTCCCGGGCCAGCCGGAACGCCGCGATCGTGTTCTCGGGGGCGTAGGCGCTCGCCCCCCGGTGGGCGACGTTGGCGATCCGTCCGGGCGCCGCCGCGGCGGTCGCCGCCGGCGCGGGCAGGGACGCGGCGGCCGCCATCACGGCCAGTGCGACACCGAGTCGTCGGAACATGCTCACCTCTCGGGGTAGGAGACGTCGCCTCCAACCCTTGAGGCGCTCGGTGACGCGAGACCGACGATACGGTAGCCCGCCGTGTACTCCAGGGAACCATCAGCGGCGTGCCTGCGGCCGGTCGGCACGCCGTACCCGGTGCTGGGCCCGTGAGCCGTCCGGGAGGCCGTACCGTCGGCGTCCGAAAGTTTCGGCTGGATATTGACACTTTTCGGCAGCCTCTCCAGACTGCTTCTCGGCGGTCTTCCCGCCCATCATCCGAAGGACATCTCGATGCCGTCGTCTCCTGACCGCCCCGCGTTCGACGCCGACCCCCTCATCCGCGAGCACCGCACCGCGGCCGTCACCCTCACCGTCACCGTGGACGGAGCCCCACCGGCCGGCCGGGATGTGGTCGTCAGGCAGCGGGACTACAAGTTCCTCTTCGGCTGCATCGGCTTCGACTTCATCCCCCTCGCCAACGGCGAGCCCCCGCCCGGTCCCTCCACCGGTCCCTCCACCGGCCCGGGCGGCGGATCGGAGCCGCCGGACGAGGCCACCGCGGTACACGACGAAGCCCTGGCGGAGCGCTGGTTCGAGCTGTTCAACTTCGTCACGCTCCCCTTCTACTGGGGGAGGTTCGAGCCCGTCCGGGGGCGGCCGGACACGGAGCGGCTGCTCGCGACCGCCCGGTGGTTCGCCGACCGGGGATGCGTGGTCAAGGGCCACCCGCTGGCCTGGCACACCGTCACCGCCGACTGGCTGCTGGACCTGCCGAACGAGGAGATCGTCCGCGAGCAGGTGCACCGGATCCACCGGGAGGTGACCGGCTTCGGCGGGCTGATCGACATGTGGGACGTCGTCAACGAGGCCGTGATCATGCCGGTCTTCGACAAGTACGACAACGGCATCACCCGGATCTGCCGGGACATGGGCCGTATCCCGCTGATCAGGACGGTCTTCGACGCGGCGCGCGAGGCCAATCCGGGGGCCACGCTCCTGCTCAACGACTTCGACATGTCCACCGCCTACGAGTGCCTGATCGAGGGCGTGCTCGAAGCGGGCATCAAGATCGACGCCCTCGGATTGCAGAGCCACATGCACCAGGGGTACTGGGGGGAGGAGAAGACCCTCGCCGTCATCGACCGCTTCGCACGCTACGGGCTGCCCATCCACTTCACCGAGACCACCATCGTCTCCGGCCGCATCATGCCGCCGGAGATCGAGGACCTGAACGACTACCGGGTCCCGGAGTGGCCGACGACCCCGGAGGGCGAGGAACGCCAGGCCGAGGAGGTCGTCCGCCACTACAAGACCCTGCTGTCCCATCCGGCGGTGGAGGCGATGACGTACTGGGGCTTCTCGGACGGCGGATGGCTCGGCGCGCCGGGAGGATTCGTCCGTCTCGACGGGACGCCGAAGCCCTCGTACGAGGCCCTGCGTTCGCTGGTCAAGGGGGAGTGGTGGCTGGGCCCGACGACGATGGCCGCCGATGACGAGGGCCTGGTCCGCTTCGACGGGTTCCTCGGTGAGTACGAGGTCTCCGCCGAGGGGAGGACGGCGGCCTTCAGGCTCGACGAGCCGGGGGAGACGGCGATCAGCGTGGCCCTGTGATCCCGTCGTGATCCCCGCCGTGCTGGACGGCTCAGCAGGCGGCGGTCAGGGCGGTGGCGCGGTCGGCGCGCAGGAACTCCACGCGCAGCGCCGGGCTGCGCGGCAGGAGGACCGCCACGCCGTCGGTGACGTTCCACTTCGCCGGGAGGAAGACGTACTGGTCGGCGGAGTGCACGATGAGCTTGAGGCCGTCGTAGCGGTACCGGTAGGCGGCCTTGTCGTCGCCGCCGCACCGGGTCTCGCGGACGCCGGGGACGGTCAGGTTGAGGCTGTTCTGGCTGTACAGGACGGCGCTGGGCTGGTACTGGAGCCGGGCCGCCAGTCCGCGGGCCCTGGTGGTGCCGGCGGCGGCGGCGTAGTCGGCCGCGGCCCAGAACAGGCTGATGGCGACGAGGGTGAAGACGACCGCCCACTCGGTGATCGCGCTCAGCGCGGGTCTGCCGCCGGCGGGTTCGGAGCGCAGCCGCCGGGTGTAGGCCAGCAGGAGGACCCCCGCGGCCAGGCACAGGGGCGCAGCGGCCAGATACCGGTTCAGCGCGGTGCGGGTGAAGACGCTCGCGACCCCGGCCAGCATCAGGATGACGCCGGTCAGCATCATCGCCGGAACGGCATGGCGCAGCAGGCGGGACTGGGCTCCGGCGGCGATGCGGGCGCGCAGCGCGGCGTGGGCCCACAACGCGACGAGCGTGATCAGCGCGGCCGCGGTGAGGGGGACGAACAGCACCTGCTGGCTGTTGATCAGGTAGTCGACGGTGGAGAAGCCGAGCACCGTGGCGTTGACCCCGAACTCGTGGAACAGCCAGTAGGTGTAGTTCCAGCCGAAGAAGTACAGCAGGGCGGTCAGCAGGCTCGTCGGCGCGACGACGGTGCCCAGGAGCTGGGCGAGCGTCCCCAGTCCCGCCGCCTGCGGGGCCTGTGGTCGCTCGTGCTCGGATTCCGGTTCCGGTTCGGTCATGAGGGGGCGTCCGCCGGTTGTGACTCCTCGACCTCCGGCTCCCCGTTCCCCGGTTCCCCGTCTTCTGATCCGTCGTATCCCGGTTCCCCTTCCGCCGGTTCCCCGCCGTCGGGCTCGCCGTTCTGCCCGTCGCCGTTCTGCTCGGTGGGCTCGCCCTCGCCGCCGGTGTCGCCGCTGTCACCGGTGTCGCCGCCGTCGGTCTCGCCCTCGCCGCCCTCGCCGCCCTCGCCGCCGGTCTCGCCCTCGCCGCCCTCATCGGACAGGCATCCGGCCGAGACCAGGATGGTCAGGGTCGTGCCCCGGTCCACCCGCCGGCCCGACGGCGGATCGAAGCCCTGGAAGATGCACTGCGGATCTTCGTTGCCGGCCTGGACCGCGACGTCCAGGGTCAGGCAGACGGTGCCGTCGTCACAGTTGTCCTCGACCGCCCCGGCGACGTCCTGGCGTAGTTGCTCGGCGCTGTCGAAATCCGTGCCCGGATTCGGGATGTCAGGCACGTTGACCGGTGAGACCGGTACCACCTGGCCGCCGCCAGTATCGCCGCCGTCAGTCTTGCCGTCACCGGTATCGCCGCCTTGCGCGTTCGGGCTGCTCTGAATGTCTTGATCGTCCTGCCCGCCTTCGCCTTCCTGTCCTCCTTCGTTGCCCTGTCCGTTCTGATCACCCTGCGGATCCTGTCCGTTCTGGCCGTCCTGATTGTCTTGATTGCTCTGATTGTTCTGATCGGTCTGTCTGTCTGGCATGCCGGGAGAAGCGTTCTCCGGTCCGGCGCTTCCGCATGCGGCGGCCGACAGGCCCACCAGGAGGGCGGTGGCCGGTGCCGCCAGGCGTTGCGTGAATGACATCTCTGATCTCCGCCAATATGGCAGTTTATTTACCTTTCGTAACTAATCCCTCACTACCAGTTATAAACCGTGTTGTCTATGAAACACACCCACAGTGGGTCAGGTGGTGGTCTCAATAGTTGATCTACGTTGTAAAGGGAAGGTTTGTTAACAGAAGAAACAAAAACACGCAACGACGAGGAAGGGGCTGCGCAACCTCACCAGGCCCCCGGGAGCGGCGAGGACTACCGGGGACGGAGCGCCCCGGCCGAGGCCGCCATGAAGGCCGCGAGCACGGCGGGGATGGCCAGGGCGGCGGGCAGGCCGGCGAGTTCGGAGACGCCGCCGATGATGGCGGGCCCGGCGACGAGCCCGGCGTATCCGACGGTGGCGACCTGGGCGATGGCCTGTCCGGCGCGGGCGGGGTCGTGGTTTCCGGCGGCGGAGAACACCTGCGGGACGATGGTGGCCAGGCCGAGGCCGAAGAGACCGAACCCGACGACGGCGACGGGGACGTTGCCGACGAGAAGGGCGCCGCCCAGGCCGAGGGCGGCGATGACGCCGGAGACGCGGACGAGCCGGACGGGGCCGTGGCGCAGCGCGAGGCGGTCTCCGGCGAAGCGGCCGACGGTCATGGCGGTGGAGAAGACGGCGAAGCCGAGGGCCGCGACGCTCTCGGAGGCGCGGAGGTCCTCGAAGAGATAGACGGAGGTCCAGTCGACGGCCGCGCCCTCGCCGACGAGTCCGGCGAAGGCGACGACGCCCATGAGGACGATCCAGCCGTTCCAGGGGGCGCGACCGGCGGTGCCGGGCGTGCGGTCGCCGGTGGGGGCGGAGGCGGGGAGCAGGTGGCGCCCGGCGTAGAGGGAGATCGCGACCAGGGGGACGGCGGTGGCGGCGAGGGTGGTGCCGGCGCCGAGGCCGAGGAGGGCGAACAGGCCGCCGATGCCGGCGCCGAGGAGGCCGCCGATGCTGAACATGCCGTGGAAGGAGGACATGATGGGGCGGCCGTAGGCCCGTTCGACCTCGACGCCGTGGGCGTTCATGGACACGTCGAGGGAGGCGTTGACGACGCCGTACAGGAACAGGACGGCGATGAGGGCGGGGAGGGTGGGCATGTAGCCGGCGGGGACGATGGCGAGAGCGGTGCCGATGCCGGCGGGGACGATGACGCGGGCGCTGCCGAGGCGGTCGGTGAGGCGCCCGGCGAAGCGCATGCCGACGATGAGGCCGACGGCGATGGCGAGCAGTCCGTAGCTGAGCTGGCCGTCGGTGAGGCCCAGCGTGTTCTTGACGGCGGGGATGCGCGCGGCCCAGACGCCGGAGACGGTGCCGAGGAGAGCGAAGAAGAAGGACACGGCGCGGCGGGCGTTGACGGCCTGCTGGGTCGTGGTGGTGCTCATGGGCGCCCCTGGGGGTGATGATCGATCTGGCGCGGCCATTCAACCATCGGGTGCGCAGGTTCGATCACGGGGTGCGCGGGCCGTCTGGCGGGCGAGCCACTGCTCCCGTGTGATCGCGTACTCGACCTCGCCGAGATCGCTGCCGGGGAGTGGTTCCTCCCAGTCCAGGTGGAACGTGCGGACGTACTGCATGCCGATCGCGGCCATCGTCGCGCGGGAGGCGGTGTTGACCGCCATCGTCTCGGCGAAGACGCGGGTCAGCCCGAGGTCTTCGAAGCCGTGCCGGATGAGCTCACGTGCTCCCTCGCTGGCCAGGCCCCGGCGCCAGTGGCGGCGCAGGAGCCGGTAGCCGAGTTCGGCCTGTCCTTCGACGGGGCCCTGGTCGGCGCGTTCCGGTGGCTCCAGGATCCACCAGCCGACGAACTGCCCGCCGGTGAAGCCGGCCCAGAAACCGAGTCCCGGAACGCGGTCCGCGACCGCGAGCCGCCGCCGATGGAGGATCTCGACCTCCTCGCGGGTACGGGGCCGGCCCTCGATGTACCGCATGACCTCGGGGTCGGCGTCGAGTTCGATCTCGTGCTCGAGGTGTTCGCCGGACAGCGGGACGAGCTGGATGCGACTGGTTCGCAGAGTTGCCTGGGACACGGGACGCATTCTCGCGTGCGGTCCACCTGCCGATCATCTGAATTTCCCGGGGCCGCGCCGGTCCCGCTCAGTCCCGCATGAGCCCCGAACGCCGGGCCAGCTCGTCCTCCAGGGGGGTGCCCTTTCTCGTGCCGGGTCTGCCGCGGGTGACGTAACGGAACGGCATGCCTCCCGGCACCGCGAGGACGCCGCCGAAGCGGGTGTCCCCGGCGAACCACATCTCGTCGGCGGCCACCGGGCCCCGGTGGCCGGGGCCGTCCCACCCGTCCCAGGGCGGCGGGAACGAGCAGTGGCTCTGGCCGTCCGGCTGGAGCAGTACCACCCTGTTCTCGGTGGTCCACCGGCGGCCCCGCGCGCGTTCGCCGCCGCCCGAGACCACTTTCACCGGCTGGTCGCGGCACGGCCACACCTGCCAGCCGTAGGTCTCCAGGATCCGCCGCTCCCTGCGCCGCGCGCGGTGCCACAACACCGCCAGGCCCGTCGTCGCCGAGAACGTGATCGTGAGCATCCAGCCGATCGCCCCCGCGGGACCGCCCACCGGGAGGAGGACCGCCATGAGCACGCCCTGGGGGGCCAGCCCGGCCAGGGTCCAGGCGGCGCCCGCGCGCTCGCGGCGGCGCAGGACGGCCTCCACTCCGGGGGTGGCGATGGCCTGTCCCGGCAGCACGGCGTAGCCGTACAGGTCTGCGATCAACGGGAACCTCCGTGTTGTGCGCGGAAAAACTGGGCTCTGGCCCACTTTCGATGACGTGGTGACAGAGGGTGAGGCAGGGGGCGGCTGGAGGACAAGAGGCAAACTGATAGAGCGTCAGAGGCGGTCTGCTGGTGTTCCACAGGTCGGCTGTATCACTCAGGGTCACCACGTCATCGAAAGGATACTGTTGGTGATCTCGGTGTTCAGGCGGGTGGGTGCGGAGGCAGGCGCTTGCATAACCGCTGGAAGGCGGTGAGAGGCCGCCTTGCTCTCGATGGGCCGGCCAGATCATATTGAGTAAGCGGGATGATGTTGGTTCCGGCGGCGGTCAAGACGTGCTGAACATGGGTCTTGGCCAGGCCGAGGTAGCGGCAGTGGCGCAGCCCGTGAGCGCGGACGGTCTTGAGAGACGGTGGCTTCGCATCCGGCGCGGATCCCGCCGCAGGATCTGGACCTTCGGCAGGTGGCGTAATCGCGGTGGAGCGTCGGCGGCGTACACCGCATTCAAGATCGCTATTCCGCCCTGGCCGATCTGCAGGGTGTAGGCGGCCAGTTCCTCCAGGGCGGCCCGCAGCGTCTCGCCCACCAGCTCCACCCGGTTCAGCCGGCGCCCATCGGCGGGGTACCAGTCGGCGAAGTCGTCATCGGCGAACAGTCCTTCCAGCCGGTCCCGGATCCACATCGCCGGCGTGCCTTGGGGGTTGCTCGCCCATGCCACGCGCACCGTCTGCGCCGGGATCATCCGTCTCGGGTCTCGTCCCATCGACATCGCCGTCTCACTTCTCGCCCGCCCGCTCGTCCTCTTCAGCGAAACACGACATCAAGGTCATGTCGCCAGCGAAGTAAAGATCACCAACAGCATCTCGAAAGTGGGCCAGAGCCGGTTGATGTCAGCGCCTCGCGCGGACTCGATGTCAGTGATGCCGGGTGTCACCAGCGGCTGATGGCTCCGCCGTACGGCGGAGCCTGTAGCGGATCTCGGCTCGGCGGCCGGGATGGGTGTCCGGCCCTCGTTGACCCCTTGAGAACGCCTTCGTTAGATGAACACCTGGGTGGCGGCTGCGGCACCCCACCGCGGCGTCGGCGCAGGTCGGCCGGCCGTGTCAGCGTACGGATCCACCTGCGGGACCAGATACAGGTGAATGCACAGGGCGGTCGGCGTGGGAGCGGGTTCACCGGCTGCCCGCGGAGTCGCACAGGGAAATGAGTGGCGACCGCCCGACGTCTATGGGCAGGGTGGGTTTTATGCCGGAGAACACCTTCGATGAACGGATAGCCGAAACATACGAGGTGAAGTGGCCGGAGCTGTTCGATCCTGCGGTCGTCGATCCGGCCGTAAGCTTCCTCGCCGCGCTCGCCGGATCAGGCACTGCTCTGGAGTTTGGCATCGGGACGGGTCGTATCGCGTTGCCGCTCAGCCGGCGGGGCGTTCGGGTCCAGGGAATTGACCTGTCGTCGGCCATGCTCGCGCGGCTACGGACACAGCCGGGTGCCGCCGACATCGGCACGATTGCCGGGGATTTCGCGACCACCAAGGTGAGCGCGACTTTTACCGTGGTCTATCTGGTGCGCAACACGATCACGAACCTGACCACGCAAGACGAACAGGTCGAGTGCTTCCGCAACGCGGCAGCGCATCTGGAACCCGGCGGCTATTTCGTCATTGAGAACTACGTGCCGGAGCTTCGGCGTCTTCCACCGGGTCAGACCATCCACCCCTTCACGGTGAATCCGGAGCACATCGGTTTCGAGGAGTACGACGTCGCGTCGCAGATTGCGATCTCCCATCATTACTGGGTGGTGGCCGATCAGCTTGAGATCTTCTCCTCGCCGCACCGCTACGCATGGCCGTCCGAGCTGGACCTCATGGCACGCATCGCCGGTATGACCTTGTGTGAGCGGTGGGCCGACTGGAAGCGCACGCCCTTCACCAGTGACAGCAGGAACCATGTATCGGTCTGGCAGAAGGCGGGGGCGGTCGACCAGGAGGGCTGACAAGGCAGCCGGACACCCCGCCGGCAGGGCCGTGCCCACTTATCGCCTCTATCGCCTCAGCCCGGGGATCACTGCGTACGGTTCGATCCAAGCCAAGCCGATCAATCAGCCGCTCTGCGTGTCTACCTGTACTCATCTCTACGCACCGAGGAGTACGCCAACAGGCTGGGGCGTGATGGTCTGCTGGCGCACCACCACCGCGCTGGTCGTGTCGGAAATTGTTGCGCGCCCGGTTGTTGGGCCAGAGCCCATCAAGTCCGCGCGCAACACTCCGGGAACGGTCGTCGGCTCGTGGCACCGGGCGGCCCCGTCGCCCGGTGCCGCCCGGTGCCGCCCGGATGTCAGCTCGGGCAGGACCGGGCGACCTGGGCCGGGTGGGTGATCTGGGGATAGTGGCCGGCTCCGGGGATCTCGGTCACCCGGTGGCCGGTGGCCGCCGTCAGGGGGTCGGCCGAACCCACGAGGATCTCGACCGGGACGCTCACCCGCTCCAGCAGGGCCCGTGAGGCCTCGCGCTCGGCGGAGGCCGCGCGCATCGCCGCGATCACGCGGCGCGCCACGCCCGGGCGGCGCAGGTCCGCCGCGGCGCTGGCGACCTCCGGCCCTTCGGGGAGCCCGAGCGCGGCGGCCAGGTGGGCGGCGGACATGCGGCGCAGCATGGGGGCGGCCAGGATCGAGCGGGTCAGCCGCGGGCCGGGTGCCTGCAGGAACGCGGGGGCGATGAGAACGAGCCCGCCGACGCGTTCGGGGTGCGCGAGGGCGAAGCGGAGCGCGGGGCCGCAGGCCAGTGAGTGCGCGATCAGCGTGGGGCGGGTCCGCACCGGGTCCATCAGGCCGGCGAGCCAGGCGTCTGTCGGCTGGGCGGTGGGGGCCGAGCGGCCCAGGCCGGGCAGGTCGGGGGCGAGGATCGGGCCGGGCAGGTGGGCGGCCAGGGGCGCCCAGAGGTCGGCGTTCATCGGCAGCCCGTGCAGCAGGACGTGGGCGGGCCGGTGGGCGTCTCCCATCACCCAGGTGCCGCCGCGGAAGCCGTACGGGCTCAGCCACGGCGAGGCGGCGTCGAAGCGGGTGGCCACCAGGTCGTCGGCCCACGCGCGCAGGGCGTCGGCGGCAGGGGGCATCGCCAGGCCCGCCGTCGCGGCGAAGGCGCGGGCGGAGGCCGTCGGGTAGCGGTCGGCCGACAGGAACGACAACGTTTCGGGGTCGGCGCCGGTGATCTTCCGGGGCAGGCGGCGCACCAGGCCGGTGGGGACGGTGCGGCGGGGCGCCCGTACGCCCATGTGACCGGCGATCGTGCCGACCAGTTCGGGCAGATGCGGCGTCGTGTCGTCGAGCACCCAGTAGTCCTCTCCCTCGGGTGAGGTGGGGATCTCCGCCAGGAACCGTGAGAGGTAGCCGAGCGTGACGATGGGCACGAAGGTGTCGGCATCGCCGGGGAGCGCGGGCAGCCGCCCGTTCCACAGGTCTTCGACGAGCGAGGCCAGGCCGATGTACTGGCCGGGGCCGATGACCGTGCTGGGGTTGGCGACGGTCAGCGGGATTCCCAGTTCGCGGGCCCTGGCGCGTACGGCGAGGTCGGCCTCGGCCTTCGACGCCTCGTACGCGCCCAGTCCGGCGTAGTCGGGGCGGGCGTTGGCCACCCGGTATCCGCTGATGTGCACGAGCCGTCGCAGCCCGGGCAGCGTGGCGGCCCATTCGAGCACGTTGAGCGCCCCGGTCACGTTGGCCGCCCGCGCCTCCCGTACGCCGAGGCCGAAGGCGAAGCGCGCCGCGGTGTTGTAGACGTCGCGCGCCTGCGGCAGTCCGGTGAGCGGCCGGGTGATGTCGGCGGTGACGATGGTGAGCCCGGCGGTGGCGATGTCCTGGGAGCTCAGCCAGGGGGTCAGGGTGTCGTTCCGTACGGCCGCCGCGACGCGCTGTCCCCTGGCGAGTAGTTCGGCGACGAGGGCGCGGCCGATGAAACCGGTCGCGCCGAAGACGATCGCGTCCATGAAGCTCCTAAATAGATCGGTCTACATATTTTTAGGTCAGAAAAAGAGCCCGCCGTGGACGGCGGGCCCGGGTCAGCGCAGGAGGGCGGCCAGCTGGCCGGTGACGCGGTCCAGGGGTTCCCTGCTGCGGTGCGCCTTGGCCAGCAGGAGCGCCCCCTCGATCAGGGCCAGGACCGTGACCGCGAGATCGTCGGCGTCCCGCCGCCCCGCGAGCCGCTCGCGCAGGGCGGCCTCCCAGGAGGCGTAGACCTCCGAGCAGGCCTGCTGCAGCGGGTCGCTGACGGCGGCCATCTCGAGCGCCACGGTGGCCACCGGGCATCCCTTGCTCCAGCCCGACGCCTCCAGCCGGTCGCCCAGATGCCGCAGCACCCCTTCGGCGAACTCCGCCGCGGACGCGCCGGACGCGGCCAGATCCTCGAAGGCGGCGCCGATCGCCTGGCCCGCACGCCGTATCGACTCGCCGACGAGCTGATCCTTGCCCTCGGGGAAGTGGAAGTAGAGGGAGCCGCGGGGCGCGCCGCTGGCCGCGATCACCTGGTTGAGCCCGGCGCCGGAGTATCCCCCGGCCTCGACCAGTTCCTGTGTCGCGTCCAGTATCCGGGCCCGCGTCTCCGCCCCCTTCTGTCCCATGGCTCAGAAAGTAGACTGATCTATATATTTTTTCAACTCGGGCGGGCAGCCGATGGGGGCATCCTCCGGCTCTGCGCGCCCCGCTCATGTCTGCGGTGTGCACGCGAATAGGATGCACTCCTCCCCGGTCCGCGATCATCTGGTCGCGGTCCTCCGCCGGGGCGCGGCGGGGCGGACCGGACGCCGGACGCGGGCGGGGAGGTGAGCCGCCCAGTCGTGCGGAAGGTCGCGTTCCCGGAGGTCGTCATGGTGGGTGAGGCAGAGCTGCGGTACCTGCGCCGCTGCGTGGAGCTGGCGGCCGAGGCGCTGCAGGAGGGCGACGAGCCCTTCGGCTCCGTGCTCGTCGCCGCGGACGGGACGATCCTGGCCGAGGACCACAACCGGGTGGCCTCCGGCGACCGGACCCGCCATCCGGAGTTCGAGCTGGCGCGCTGGGCCGCGGCGAACATGACCCCGGGGGAGCGCGCGGTGGCGACCGTCTTCACCTCGGGCGAGCACTGCCCGATGTGCGCCGCGGCGCACGGCTGGGTGGGGCTGGGCCGCATCGTGTACGCGAGCTCTTCGGAGCAGCTGGCGGGCTGGCTCGCCGAGCTGGGGGTGCCCGCCCCGCCGGTGCGGACCCTGCCGATCCGCGAGGTCGTCCCCGGGGCCGTGGTGGAGGGCCCGGTACCCGGCCTCGCGGAGGAGGTGCGGGAGCTGCACCGCCGTTTCCACCGCGGGTCCTGAAGGGGGAGACGCGGGACCGGCGGGCGCGGCCGGTGGACGAGAGCGGTGGACGGGACCGGTGGGCAGAACCGGTGTGCAGAACCGGGGGACGGGGCCGCCGACCGGGGAAGCCCTCGTCGTCAGTGGACGGAGAAGCCCCCGTCCACGCAGATGGTCTGACCGGTGATGTAGGCGGAGGCGGGCCCGGCCAGCAGGACGGCCAGGCCGGTGAAGTCGGCGGGCAGGCCGTTGCGCCCGGTCATGGAGCGGGCGGCGAGGGCCTCGACGCGGCCGGGGACGGCCTGGGCGGGCTCGGTGAGCGGGGTGAGGACGAAGCCGGGGATGATCGTGTTGCTGGTGACGCCGTGGGCGGACCAGGCCTCGGCCTGCGAGCGGGTCAGGCCGGTGATGGCGGCCTTGGAGACGCCGTAGGCGCCGCTGTCGCCGAAGGCGCTGATGGACTGCTGGGACCCGATGTTGATGATGCGGCCCCATCCGCGGGCGGCCATGCGGGGGCCGTAGTGCTGGCCGAGGAGGTAGGGGGCGGTGATGTTGACGGCCATGGTCTCGTCGTAGTCGTCGACGGTGAGGTCGGCCATGGGACGGCGGATGTTGTTGGCCGCGTCGTTGACGAGGATGTCGATGTCGCCGTAGTGGGCGGCGGCCTGCTCGCACAGGCGGGCGACGTCGGCGCGGTCGCCGAGGTCGGCGCTGACGGCGGCGGCCTGGACGCCGTGCCGGCGGAGGTCCTCGACGGCGGTGGCCAGGGGGCCGGGGCGGCGGGCGGCGATGACGACGCGCGCGCCGGCGCGGCCGAGGGCCTCGGCGATGGCGTAACCGATGCCGGAGCTGCCGCCGGTGACGAGGGCGGTACGGCCGGCCAGGGAGAACAGGTCGTCAAGGTATCCAGGCATAGCTAAGGAACCTATCATCCCACCTTTTTCTGGCGGGAGTCCTCTTCGAGATCTTCCTCAAGATCGAAGGCGGCGGCCTGGATCTCGTCGAGGACGGCGTGGAGGTCGCGCAGGAGCCTGGTGTCGAGGCGTTCGAGCAGCCGGCGGAAGTCGTTGATACCGGCCTCGGAGATGCGCTCGAGGAAGGTGTGCCCGTCGGGGGTCAGCTCGACCCGTCGGACGCGGCGGTCGTGGGGGTCCTCGCGGCGGGTGACCAGGCCGTGGCCGATGAGGCGGTCGACGATGCCGGTGACGGTGCCCAGGCCCACGTCGAGGTGGTGGGCGATGTCCTGGCCCGAGGCCGAGCCCCGCACGGCCAGGAACATGATGACCTTCAGCTGGCGCATGGTGAGGTTGGAGTCGAGCAGGGGGGAGGAGTGCTGACGGCTCCCGGCGAGGAAACGGCCCAGGTCACGCTGTATCTGTCCGATCCGGTCGATCAGCCGGTCGCGTTCGTCGTCCACGCTCACCCTCTCGTTCCTGAGAAGGTTATCAGGATTGTAAGGCCTCATTAAATATTCGTGCGGCGCAAAGTGTTAGTCTAGGGCGAAATTTACCGTGACGTCCCCGGCCCTAGGAGTCCGTCCTCATGACCGCCCTGGCCAGGTTGAGCCTCGCCAACCGCAGCCTCGTCATAATGATCGCGGTCGTGCTGAGCGCGTTCGGCGCCTTCGCGATCCCGTCGTTGAAACAACAGTTGCTGCCCTCGTTGTCGTTCCCGGGGGCGTTCGTGGTCGCGCCCTACGCGGGCGCCGCTCCCGAGATCGTCGAGGAGCAGGTCACCAAGCCGATCGAGGACAGCTTCCAGGGCATCGCGGGGGTCACCGAGGTGACCTCCACCTCCCGGGAGGGCATGTCGCAGGTTCAGGTGGCGTTCGAGTACGGCACCGACATCGACGCCGCGGTGGGCAAGATGCAGCAGGCGGTCTCGCGGATCGAGGCGCAGCTGCCGGACGGGGTCGAGCCGCAGGTGCTGGCCGGGAGCACCGACGACATCCCGGTGCTGGTCCTGGCCGTGGAGAGCAGCGGCGGCGACGAGCGGGAGATGGCCGACAAGCTTGAGCGGATCATGGTGCCGGAGCTGCGCGGCGTCGAGGGCGTCCGCGACGTGACGGTGACCGGCACCCGCGACGAGAACGTGGTGATCACCCCGGATATGCGCAAGCTCGCGCTGCTCGGCCTGCAGCCGACCGCGATCGTCGACGCGCTGCGGGCCAACGGCCAGTCGATCCCGGCCGGCGGTCTCACCGAGGACAACAAGTCGCTGACGGTGCAGGTGGGCGAGAGGATCGACTCGGTCAAGGAGCTTGAGGACCTCTACCTGACCCCGGCGGCGCCGACCCCGGCGCAGCAGCCGCAGGCCGCGCAGCAGGGCCGTACGGGCCAGTCCCCGGGCCAGTCTCAGGGCCAGGTGCAGGGCCGTACGGCCGCCGGACAGCAGCAGACGCAGCAGCCGCGGCCCGCGGCGGCGCCCAAGCCCGTCCGGCTCGGCGACGTTGCCGAGGTCAAGCGCGAGTTCGCCGCGGCGACCACGCTGACCCGCACCAACGGCGAGACGAGCCTGGGCGTGTCGATCACCATGACGCCCGACGGCAACGCGGTGGCGATCTCGCACGCGGTGGAGGAGAAGATCCCGGAGGTCGTCCGCGCGCTGGGTGACGCCTCGGAGGTGACGGTCATCTTCGACCAGGCGCCCTACGTCGAGCGCTCGATCAAGGACCTGACCACCGAGGGCCTGCTCGGCCTGGTCTTCGCGGTCCTGGTCATCCTGGTGTTCCTGCTGTCGGTGCGCTCGACGCTGGTGACGGCGGTCTCGATCCCGCTCTCGGTGGTCATCGCGCTGATCGCGCTGTGGATCGGCGACTACTCGCTGAACATGCTGACGCTGGGCGCGCTGACGATCGCGGTCGGCCGCGTGGTGGACGACTCGATCGTGGTGCTGGAGAACATCAAGCGGCACCTGGGGTACGGCGAGGCCAAACGCGACGCCGTACTGGCCGGCGTGCGCGAGGTCAGCGGCGCGGTGACGGCCTCGACGCTGACGACGGTGGCGGTGTTCGCGCCGATCGCGGTGGTCGGCGGCATGGTGGGGCAGCTGTTCGCGCCGTTCGCGATCACGGTGACGGTGGCGCTGCTGGCGTCGCTGCTGGTCTCGCTGACGGTGATCCCGGTGCTGGCCTACTGGTTCCTGAAGGCCCCGGTGCTCACCCCGGAGCAGGCGCGGGCGGTGCGCGAGGAGGCCGAGGCCAAGGAGCTGCGCAGCCCGCTGCAGCGCGCCTACCTGCCGGTGCTGCGCTTCGCCACCCGGCGGCGCCTGGTGACGGTGCTGATCGGCATCGTGGTGTTCGTCGGCACGATGGGCCTGGCCGGTCGCCTGGAGACCAACTTCCTGGACTCCTCCGGGCAGGAGACCATCTCCCTCAGCCAGAAGATGCCCGTCGGCACGGACCTGGCGACGACCGACGCGGCCGCCAAGAAGGTCGAGGAGGTGCTCGCCGGCCTCAAGGACCGGGGCGTGGAGTCCTACCAGGTCAACGTCGGCGGCGGCGGCATGTTCATGGGCGGTGCGACGGGCGGCGGCGGCGACCGCGCCTCGTACTCGGTGAAGGTGGCCCAGGGCACCGACACCCCGGCGCTGGAGGAGACCCTGCGCGAGCGGCTCAAGGCGCTGCCGGACGTCGGTGAGATCACCGTCGGCGGCAGCGGCGGCGGCATGGGCGGCTCCGGCAACCAGGTCCAGGTGATCGTGCAGGGGCCGGACCTGGCGACGCTGAAGACGGCCGCCGAGACCGTGCGCGCCGAGATGGCCGAGCTGGGCGGGCTGCGGGACGTCACCTCCAACCTGGAGGCCAGCGCCGAGCGGGTCGAGGTCCGGGTGGACCGGGAGAAGGCCGCCGCCAGGGGGCTGAGCGAGTCGGCGATCGGCCAGCTCGTGGCGCAGCGCTTCCGCGGCGCGCCGCTGGGCGAGATGACGCTGGACGGGCGGCCCGGCCAGGTGGTCCTGAGCGGCGGCGACGCGCCCGAGGACGTGGCCGACATCCGCGAGCTGACCCTGCCGACCGCGACCGGCATGGTCGAGCTGTCGGACGTGGCGGACGTGGAGAAGGTCGGCGGGCCGACGCAGGTGACCCGGATCGACGGCGAGCGCAGCGCCACGGTGTCGGGTACGGCCACCGCCAGCGACCTGGGCGCCGTGACGGCGGAGCTGAGGACCAAGCTCGACGGCCTGTCGCTGCCGGCCGGGGCGTCCTACGAGATCGGCGGCGTGAGCGCCGACCAGGCCGAGGCGTTCGGCCAGCTCGGGCTGGCGATGCTGGCCGCCATCGCGATCGTCTTCATGATCATGGTGGCGACGTTCCGGAGCTTCGCCCAGCCGCTGATCCTGCTGGTGTCGATCCCGTTCGCGGCGACCGGCGCGATCGGGCTGCTGCTGGCCACCGGCACCCCGATGGGCGTGCCCGCGCTGATCGGCATGCTGATGCTGATCGGCATCGTGGTGACGAACGCGATCGTGCTGATCGACCTGATCAACCAGTACCGCGAGCAGGGCATGGGCATCGAGGAGGCGGTGATCGAGGGAGGACGCCGCCGCCTGCGGCCCATCCTGATGACCGCGGTGGCGACGATCTTCGCGCTGATCCCGATGGGGCTGGGCCTGACCGGGTCCGGCGGGTTCATCTCGCAGCCGCTGGCGATCGTGGTGATCGGCGGGCTGCTGTCGTCGACTCTGCTGACGCTGGTGCTGGTGCCCACCCTGTACGTGATGCTGGAGCGGACCAAGGAGCGCTTCCGCCGTACCGGCAAGAAGGGCGACGAGCACAAGCTCCCGGTGAAGGCCTCCGACAAGGACGAGCTGGCCCAGGTCACCTGATCGCCGTGATGCCCTGCTGACCGGCACCATCCCGATCGCCGTACGGCGGCGCCGCCCGCCGCCGTACGGCGATCCGCCGTTCCGGCGCCGGAAACGCCCCGTCCGCTCCGGGGAGGGCGTTCACGAGGGCGCCGATGCGGCGGGACGGGGCGCGGCGGTGTCCGGCGCCGCCGTACGGCGGGCGGCCGGGGAGGGGGCGGGCGTGGCGGGTGCGGGGGCCTCGATAGACTGCGGCAACGTGACTTCCAAGCCCCGCATCCCGAATGTCCTGGCCGCCCGCTACGCCTCGGCGGAGCTGGCCCGCCTGTGGTCCCCCGAGTACAAGGTGGTGGCCGAGCGGCGCCTGTGGCTGGCCGTGCTGGCCGCGCAGGCGGAGTTGGGGGTGGAGGTCCCCGCGGGTGTGGTGGCCGACTACGAGAAGGTCCTGGAGCAGGTGGACCTGGCCTCCATCGCCGAGCGCGAGCGCGTCACCCGCCACGACGTCAAGGCCCGCATCGAGGAGTTCAACGCCCTGGCCGGGCACGAGCACGTGCACAAGGGCATGACCTCGCGGGACCTGACCGAGAACGTCGAGCAGCTGCAGATCCGCGACAGCCTGCTGCTGGTGCGCGACCGGTGCGTGGCGCTGCTGGCCCGGCTGGCCGCGCTGGCCGCCGAGCACGCGGGCACCGTGATGGCGGGCCGCTCGCACAACGTGGCCGCGCAGTCGACGACCCTGGGCAAGCGCTTCGCCTCGGCCGCCGACGAGCTGCTGGTGGCGTTCGCCCGGCTGGAGGAGCTGATCGCCCGCTACCCGCTGCGCGGGATCAAGGGGCCGGTCGGCACCGCCCAGGACATGCTGGACCTGCTGGGCGGCGACCGGGACAGGCTGGCCGAGCTGGAGGACCGCGTCGCCGCGCACCTGGGCTTCGCCCGCCGCTTCACCAGCGTCGGGCAGGTCTATCCGCGCTCGCTGGACTACGAGGTGCTCACCGCGCTGGTGCAGCTGTCTGCCGCGCCGTCGTCGCTGGCCAAGACGATCCGGCTGATGGCCGGGCACGAACTGGTCACCGAGGGCTTCGCCGAGGGCCAGGTCGGCTCCTCGGCGATGCCGCACAAGATGAACACCCGCTCGTGCGAGCGGGTCAACGGGCTGACGGTGATCCTGCGCGGCTACGCGTCGATGGGCGCCGAGCTGGCCGGGGACCAGTGGAACGAGGGCGACGTGTCGTGCTCGGTGGTGCGCCGGGTGGCGCTGCCGGACGCGTTCTTCGCCTTCGACGGGCTGGTGGAGACGATGCTGACGGTCCTGGACGAGTTCGGCGCGTTCCCCGCGGTGATCGCCGCCGAGCTGGATCGCTACCTGCCGTTCCTGGCGACCACGAAGATGCTGATGGCCGCGGTCCGGGCCGGGGTGGGCCGGGAGACCGCGCACGAGGTGATCAAGGAGCACGCGGTGGCGTCGGCGCTGGCGATGCGCGAGCGCGGAGCCGGCAACGAGCTGCTGGACCGGCTGGCGGCCGACGAGCGCTTCCCGCTGGACCGGGACGGCCTGGAGGCGCTGCTGGCCGACCGGATCGCCTTCACCGGCGCGGCGGCCGGGCAGGTCGAGGCGGTCGTGGCGCGCGTGGGCGAGATCACCGGCCGGTATCCGCAGGCCGCCGCGTACACGCCCGGCGCGATCCTGTAGCCGCCCGTGGAGCTGACGGACGTCCGCGACGTCGCGGTCGCGGCCGGTGACGACGCCATGCTCCTGTGGGCCGCGCAGGGGCTGCGCGGCGGGGTGCGGGCGTGGGCGCTGGACGGGGCGGTGGCGGTGGCCAGCCCCGGCCTGAACCGCCGGGACCGGCTGACCGTGCGCGGGAACGCGGGCGAGGTGGCCGAGCTGGTACGGCGGGTGCTGCCGGAGCTCGCGGAGCTCGGGGCGTCCTACCGGCTGCTGGGTGAGAGGCCGCTGGTCGCCGAGGTGGTACGGCGGCTGCCGGGCGCGGAGATCGTGGGCGCCTTCGAGTGGATGGACACCGCCGGGGCCGGTGGGGTGGCGGGGACGGTGGCCGTTCCGCGCGGGACGGCCACCGCGTCCCCTCGGGACCGGAACGGTGAAGCCGTCCCGCGTGGTGAGGCCGTTCCGGACCGTGCGGGTCTGGACGGGCCGGTGGGCTGGCTGGCCCCTGAAGCCGACGACGAGGTGACGAAGTTGCTGGCCGAGGCGTCGCCGTCGGCCTGGGCGGTCCCGGGGCTGCCCGGCATCCGCCGCTGGGCCGGGCTGCGCGACGCCGCCGGGACGCTCGTGGCCACGGCCGCCGACGCCTGGTCGGCGCCGCAGGTCGGCTTCGTCGCCGGGGTGGCCACCGCCCCCGCCCTGCGGGGCCGGGGACTGGGGGAGGCGGTGTGCCGGTTCGTCTTCGGTGAGCTGGCGGCCGAGCACGGCCGGGTCGCGCTGATGGTCGACACCCACAACGTCGGGGCGATCCGCGTCTACGAGCGGCTGGGCATGCGGATCCGCCCGGTCGCCGCCGCGACGCTCATCCCCGGCTAGACCTCCGCAGGCGGCCGTCTGCGGGTGGCTCGCCGGGCCCCGCCGACGGCCTCCCGCAGGCTCGTCCGGTGGCTCGTCCGGTCTGCCCGCGGTCAGGAGTCCCCGGTGGCGGCGTGTGACGGGCACACCTCCCGGTAGGCCACCCCGGGCAGATGCTTCCGCCACTCCTGCGCGGTGAGCGTACGCCCGGCGCGGGCGCACACCCGCGCCGCCATCTGCTCGCCTCCCACCGGGATCTCGTGGAGGCGCCCGGCGCCGCCGGCGTAGAGCACGGTGCCGCCGGCCCCGAAGGCGAGGGTGTCGACTCCGTCGGAGACGGTGATCACATCGCCCACCCGGCGTCTGGTGCCGAGATCCCAGATCTGCACGCTGCCGTGTTCGCCCGCGCTGGCGAGGAGGGTTCCTCCGGTGTCGAAGGCCAGCAGGTCCAGCCGGTCCCGCACCCCCCGCAGCAGCGTCCTGCGGGAGCCGTCCGCCAGCAGGCCGATCCGGCCGTCGCCCGCGTCGGTGGCCACGAGGCCACGTGAGCTGATCGCGACGTAGTCCATCCCGTCGAGGAGGACCCTGCCCGCGGGGTCGAGCACGCTCTCGGCCAGCGGCCGTCCGGTGCGGGCGTCGAGGACCAGCGGCCTGGCGGGCACGAACCCGGAACCGGCGTCCCCGAAGTCGGGCGTCGGCACGACGACGATCCGGCCGTCGGCGGTGAACGCGGGGGTGCCCACCCCCTTGTCCGCGGGCAGCGGCGCCCGCCACAGCTCCTCGCGTGTCACGGGGTCCCACGCCTGGAGCCGGTCGCCCTCCATGCCCGTCACCAGCATCGTGCCGCGCGGGTCGAAGGCCATCACGCCGACCGGGAAGCGGCCCGCCGGAAGCGCACCGGCCTGCCGCCCGGCGCGGACGTCCCACAGGGCGACGGGGCCCTCGTCCGGCTTCAGGGCCATCCAGCGGCCGTCGGGGCTGAGCACCGCCCGCCCGGTGTCCCCGGCGATCCGGTGCGTGCGGATCGGCGAGGCGACGGTCAGGGTGATGACGCCGTCGGCGTGCACCCGCAGGACATCTCCGTCGAAGCGTGCGTCGGCGATCTCGGTGTCCGTCTGGTAGCTGAGGATCTCCCGCTGGTCGGCCACCTGCCACACGCGGACCGTGCGGTCGGAGAATCCGGCGATCAGCCGGCCGTCGGCGCTGAACCGGAGGCCGCCGGAGGCGGCCGGGCGCACCTCTCCGGTCCCGGTCCGCTGCCACGGCCAGGAGGCGCCTGCGCCCCGGGGCGCGCGCACCTCGCCGGTCGCCACGTCGACCAGGCGGATCTCGCTGCCCGCGCAGGCCAGTGTCCGCCCGTCGGGGCTGAACGCGATCGCCTTGCGGCCCGATCCGGGACAGGCGCGCGACAGCCGGGGGTCGACGACCCGGTCCGGCAGCCGCCAGACCGTGAGTCTCCCGGACGCCTCCACCCTCGCCGCCAGCTCACCGGTCGACGCCACGGCCAGCGGGAAGGGCAGCGACGTCCGGGGAGCGTACGCGCCCCAGGTACGGTCGCCCGCCACGTCCCAGAAATACCCGGAGCCACCCGCGCCGCCGAAGACCGCCAGGGTGGTCGCGTGGTCGGTGAAACGGATGCGCGGCGCCCCGTAGAAGTCGGCAGAACGCAGCTCGGCCCGCTTCTCGCCGGTGCGCACATCCCAGACGGTGACGCCGGTGTCGCTCTCGACGGCCAGCAACCGGCCCTCGGAGTTGAGCGCGGCGCCGTGGACGAGCAGCCTGTCGAAGTACGGGTCCCGCCAGCCGCCGGTCCTCTTCCCGGTGGGCACGTCGAACAGGCTCACCCCTTCGGGGTCGACGGTGGCGAGCGTCCTGCCGTCGTGGCTGAGCGTGGACGTCCCCCCGGGCTCGGGGAGGGCGGCGATCTCCCGCTGGTGGAGGGCGTCGGTCAGGCCGGCGCGGGTGTCGACGTCCGCGCTGATCCGCCAGGCGGCCACGTTGAGCAGCATCGCCGTGCGCGGCTCGGTGCTGCGCAGGGTGTCGGCCTCCAGCGCGACCTTCCGGGCGACGGCGGCGTCGCGCTGCTCGTCGGCCCGCTTGCTCTGCACGAACGCGAGGCCACCGGCGCCCAGCGCGAGCACCAGCAGGCCCGCCAGCGTGACGCTGGTCAGCTGCCTGCGCCGGGAGCGCCGCTTCGCCAGCCCGGCTCCCGCCTGCAGGAATTCCCGTTCCGTCGGCGTCAGCGTGATGTGCCGGCGGCCGGTCGCGGCCCAGTCCAGCGCCCGCTCCAGGCGGCTGCCCGGCAGGAGGTCGCCGTCCCTGCGGCCGTGATCGGCCCAGTGCCGGGCCGCCGTGGTGACCTGCGCCAAGATGCTCAAGCCCTGCCGGTCGGCGTCGACCCACGACCGCAGCCTGGGCCAGGCGCGCAGCAGCGCGGGCCGTGACAGCGCGACCGACCCGCCGTCCACGGCGACGAGATAGGAGAACGCCTGCAGGATCCGCCGCACGGTGGCCGTCTCCCGCTCGGGCCGCCCGTCCAGCAGCTCGTCGAAGGGCGCCCTGCGGCCGATCTCCTGCCCGTCGTCGTCCAGGGTGACGAGCCGGAGGAACAGGTCCGCGGCCAGCTCCCGCTCCTCCGGTGTCAGCGTCGCGTAGGCGTCCTCGGCGAGGAGGCCCAGCTCCGGATCGGCGGCGGCGGTCACCTGCACCGTCCGGGCCGTACGGCTGCCGGCCGCCAGCAGGCCGGACGTGTCCGAGGCGTTGGCGCTGACCAGCGCCAGCAGCAGGTCGCGGGCGGCGGGCCGGTCGGCGGGGTCCTTGCGCAGCGCGGCCTCCACGAGCGAGGCGAGCCGCGGCGGCAGCGCGCTGAGATCCGGCTGCGTCGACAGCACCTTGTGCATGACGCCGCCCACGTTGTCACCGGGGAACGGGTCCGCCCCCGTCGCCGCGAACACCATGACGGCGCCCCAGGCGAAGACGTCCACCGCGGAGGTCGCCCGCTGACCGGTGAAGATCTCCGGAGCCATGTAGCCAGGCGTCCCGGAGACCTCACCGGTCCTGGTCAGTGACATCTCCAGCGTCCTGGCGATCCCGAAGTCGATCACGCGTGGCCCGTCGGGGCTCAGCAGCACGTTGTCGGGTTTGAGGTCGCGGTGGATCACTCCCGCGTCGTGGATCGCGGTCAGCGCGGTGGCGATCGCGGTGGCGAGCCGGTGGAGGTCGTCCCCGCCGAACCGGTGCCCCTCGGTGACCGCTCCGCGGAGGTTCGGTCCCGGCACGTACTCGCTGACGATGTACGGCCGGTCGACGTCCAGTTCGACGTCCAGGACCTTGGCGGTGCAGAAGGACGCGACGCGCCGGGACGCGGCGGCCTCCCGCGAGAAGCGCGTTCTGCTGCCCCGGTCTCCGGCCCAGTGCAGCACCTTGAGCGCGACCCTGCGCCCGTCGGCGTCGTACGCCTCGTAGACGACGCCCTGGCCGCCCTCGCCGATCCGCCGGGCCAGCCAGTAGGCGCCGATACGCTGTGGGCTGTCCGCAGTCAATCCATCCACGGCACTTTAGACGCCGGCAACCGGGTCGTAGTTGTGTCTCATCCGGCGGCGATGCCGGCCTCCGGCGGATCGTGGTCGCCGCGGCTCTCGTCGTCGTGGCCGAGATGCGTGATGCGCCCGCCGCCCGCTGCCCGTCGCGTCCGGGTGGGGGAGGGCGGGCGCGGGGAAAACCGGGTGCGCGGGAGAGGGGCGCCAGGCAGAGTGGGCGGAATGATGTCCAGTTTCGTGCCTGGTTTGGAGCTGTCGCGTGACTTCTACACCGAGGTCGTGCGACCCGTGGTCACCGATGTGCCGCACAGCGCCGCACTGATCGGCGCGGGGTCGGAGGTCCTGGCGTTCGACACCGAGCGCTCCACCGACCATGACTGGGGGCCCAGGGTGGTGTTGTTCGTCGACGCCGAGGCGGCCGAGGAGGTGCGGCGGGTGGTCGCGGCGCGTCTCCCCGCGTCCTTCGGCGGTTACCCGACCGTCTTCGGCGGACGGCACGGGGTCGAGGTCGCCGGGCCGGGGCGGTGGTTCGCCGGGCGGCTCGGCTTCGATCCGTGCCGCGAGCCGTACGGGCTCACCGCCCTGGACTGGTTGTCGGTCCCCTGGCAGCGGCTGACCGAGGTCACCAGCGGAGAGGTCTTCCACGACGGGCTGGGTGTGCTGGAACGGGCGCGCGCCGCGCTGCGCTGGTACCCCGGCGACCTGTGGCGCCACGTCCTGGCCGCCCAATGGCGGCGCCTGGCCCAGGAGGAGGCGTTCCCGGGGCGGTGCGGAGAGGTCGGCGACGGCCCGGGGTCGGCCGTGGTGACCGCCCGGCTGGTACGCGACGTGATGCGGCTGGTGCTGCTGATGCGCCGCCGCTACCCGCCCTACGCGAAATGGCTCGGCAGCGCCTTCGCCCGCCTGTCCGGCTCCGCCGAGCTCGGCGACTCGCTGTCGGCGGCGCTGGCCGCCACGGACTGGCGGGAACGGGAGCGGCACCTGGGCCGCGCGTACGAGCGGGTGGCGGCCCTGCACAACCGGCTGGGTCTGACCGGGCCGCTGGAGACCTCCGTGCGCTCCTACCACGCCCGGCCCTTCCAGGTCATCGGCGCCCAGCGGTTCGCCGACGCGCTGACGGCCTCGATCACCGATCCGGCCGTGGCGGCGCTGCCGCCGGTCGGCTCGGTCGACCAGTTCGCCGACTCCGCCGACCTGCTGACCCATCCGGGCCGGTGCCGTGCCGTGACACGTGCCGTCCTGGACCTGTGACCCGTACCCCGTGAGCGGCCGTGTTTACCTCGGGGTGCCCCGGATAGGTGATCGGACAGGCGAAGGGCGCCGTGACGAAAGGACGACCATGGGGACCGACGACAAGATCGCGAACAAGGCCGAGGAGCTCAAGGGCCGGGCCAAGGAGAACGTGGGAGACCTCACCGACGACCGGGACCTGCAGGCCGAGGGCCGGGCCGACCAGACCGAGGGCAACCTCAAGCAGGCGGGCGAGAAGGTCAAGGACGCCGGGAAGAAGATCAAGGACGCTTTCAGCTGACCCTCCCGAGATCCCCCGCGCGGGCCCGCGGCCGCCGGAGGCGGTGCGGCGCGCGGGCACGGGACGGTGGTGCGGCCCGCGGGCGCGGTGGGGGCGCCGCCCGCGGGCATGGACCGGCCCCGGCGGAGCCGACCTGCGCCGCACCCGGCCGGGACCTGCGGCCCGCACGCCCGCAGGCTCATGCGTCCACCCGGCCCGCCTGCCCGACCGCGTCTACGCGGCGACGGATTCGGCGGCGCTCCCGGCGGTGGACGCGCGGAAGCGGGCGATCACGCGCCGCTCGAACCACAGCGAGGTGAACGGGGGGATGGCGCACGCCAGGCCGAGCACCACGGTGCCCAGGCTCCAGCGGGCCACGCGGGCGGCGGCGAACGCCCCCGCGACGTACAGCACGAACAGCGCGCCGTGGATCGGACCGAAGATCTTCACGCCGAGCTCACCGGTGGCGGCGATGTACTTGAAGTACATGCCGACGAGCAACCCCGCCCACGAGAACGCCTCGGCGATCGCCACATAACGGAATAGACGCAGTGCGGTGGGCACGGGGAAGCCACCCTTTCTCAACGACCTCGGGGAACGGCTCTCCAGCCTAAGGGCAGGCCGGTGCGGTCCCGGCCGGGAGGGTGGGCGGCGCCGCGCGCCGTAGAGGGTGTCTGAAAAGTCATGATCGAAATGCGCCGAGGCGGTGCAGGAGCAGCATGCACATCACGGCTGCCGCCAGTGGTGGTGGACCCCTCTGTCAGCGCGGGCCTGTCCGTCAGCCGGCTCGCGCAGGAGATCCACCCTTCAGGAGGCGCCCGGGGCTGCCTGGTGTTCACCCAGCTCGCGCTGGTAAATCGTTTGCCAACCTGGTTCCGGCATGCCATGGTTCGTCATGCCCAGCGGTCGATCATGGTTGCCTATCCAGGCAACCACTCCAGGGACGTTTTCGCCGGAAAGGCGCGAATAAATTGACAGGCATCAAGAACATGGATGAACAGTACGCGGATCTCTGCCGGAAATTCCTGGCCGAGGAGCAGGATCGGAGCCTGTCGGCTACCGGCGGCTGGGCCCATGTCGACAAAGATCAGGTCCACAAGGATTGGCATGATCTCTACAGCGAGATGGCGAGCTGCCTGGATGGGGCACAACCGGCGGATGACCACATCCAGCTGTTCATTGACAGGCACTTCGAGATAGCCTGCCGTTTCTACACCCCGACCAAGAATGCCTATATCGGTATGGCGATCTTTTATTCGGAAGACTCCGCCATGAAGGAATTCCATAATTCCTACCATCCCGATATGGTTGACTTCCTGGGCGATGCCATATATGTGTACGCCCAGAAGAGACTCTGAACCTCTCAGGACTCGGATAAGTCGGGCGCCAGGCTGGCGACGGCGTCGCCGGCCTGCACAAATGTTACGGCTCGGGGCTCGACATCGCCGGGCGGCGAATCAAGCGTGAGAAGGCCAGATCCGCAAGCTCGCTGGAGCCCGCCATGCTCCGGCCGACTGGATCCAGCGCGCCAGGATCGTGATGCTGAGCCTGCTCATCGAGCGGGACGGACGCAGCCAGCACCAGCTCGCCGAGCCGCTGAACGTGCATCGCAACGTCATGGTCGGCCTCGTCGACGAGCTGGAGCAGCGCGGCCTGATCGAGCGCCGGAGGCATCCGGTCGACCGGCGCGCGCACGCCGTGCACCTGCTGCCCGCCGGCCGTGAGCTGCACGCCGAGGCGGATGCCGTGGTGACCGAGTTCGAGGCGGAGATGCCCGGCGGGCTGTCCGCCGAGGAGGCAGCCACCTTCGTCGGACTGCAGAAACGGGTTCCCGAGCACGTGGGCATCAGCCATGGGCTGCATCCCGGCCTACAGGGCGACCTGCGGTAAGGGCCGGCCGCCCCGGCGGCGAACCCCGGTAGCGACCGGCCCGACCCGCAGTCGGCTCACGACGCAGTCGGCGGTCTCCTGGATGTACTGAGCCTGGTTGCCGAGGGTCGCCTACAAATCCCTGGCATCTGCGAGGGTCTCGTGGACGGCGCCGGTGGAGGCCTTGACGCCGGTGACGATGGTGCGGATGGATTCCCCGCGCTGGCGGCGGGCGAGGATAGCCGCGTTTGCCGCCAGCGACCACGAGGCGGTGGCCGCCCCGGACGCGGCGGGCCGCCTCCAGGCCGTTCCTTGGCCTTGCGGACGATGCCGCGGCGTCGGTCCTCGGACAGGGCCCTGACTGTATGGCATCCTGTCCTTCGCGCTGGCTCCGGAATTTCGCCTGCAGGGCCCGGTGCCGGATCGCGCCGCCCTGGCCGAGTGCTTCGTGACCAGGCTATGTCGATGCAAGAAGTCCAGTTTCACCGAGTTCACCTCCGCCTGACCGTATTCGCCGAACTCCTGGCATGCGTCGGCGCCCTCGAGTGTGCTTCCGACTCGAGTGTGCTTCCGATTGTCTGCGCGAGCTGCTGGCTGATCTTGGGGTTCATGTCGAGCCGGAGAGTCGTGACCGGCGGCGTTTCCGCCTTAATGGGCTGGTGTTGCGATCACCAGAAGAACGCGACAAAGCACTTGATGCCTTATTCGACCGCTATGCATCGGAGGTGTGCCTGGGGTCCTCCATGACGTGGATGCCGATCTGGGCATTTTGCAGAAAAGGTGACAAAGAATCCTATATCTGACAGTAACTTCATTGCCTGCCGGACGTCAGGATCGTTCCGTTGTCCGCTTCAGGTCAGGTCACTGACGCGATCGCGGCCGTGTTCCCATGTCACATCATCGCTCATTCGGCCCGTACGCCCTGGCAGGGCCTCTCGCGGCTTTGCTGTGGGTGGCGGCGGGCCGGTGGCCCGCAGCTCGCCGGCGGCGATGTGGCAATGGCGTTTTACGGCGATGTGTTTCGCCCGGTGGGGGAGTCGCTGCCGGCGGTGGACGCCATGGCGATCCTGGCGGACATGGTGGGGGTGGACCGGGAGCGGGTTCAGGACTGGATCACTGTTGCCGATGCCGCCCGGGTGCAGCCATCCGGTGGATCTTCCTGTGCTCTGCGTTGGAGGTTCTCCCTGCGGGTCAATCTCCGAGAGGGTTCCTGCCCTGAGCGTGGACACCGGGCGCACACCATCGACAACCCCTTCGGTGTGAACTCGGGGCCCGGTTGAGGCCCGTACATCGCCGTTCATGGGGCTACCAGCGATGACATCCACCTCCAAGCCAGTCCCGAGCCCGATCTTCTACATCCAGGGGTGTGACTGAGATCCATCCGCGGCAACGCCGATCCGTGTCCCGCCGTACGCTTCTCCTGGGCGGACTTGGAGCCCCGGCCGCGGTCGGCGTGCCGACCGTGATCGCTCTCCTTCCCAGCTCGGCCCCCAATCCGGCGCCCGTGTCCGTCGATTTCCCCCGCTTCACCCCCGCCCCCACCCCCGAACTGGTGGCCGAGTCCATCGTTCTCACCGGGCGCATCGACACCGTTGAATCGCTAGCCTTCAGCCCGGACGGCAAAACCATCGCCGTCGGCGGCGACGGCACGGTGCGGTTGTGGCCAACGGCGAAGCACTGACTCCCGGACTCGGTCCACGTAGCGGGAGATCATCATCCACCAGGTGCCCGCCCCGGGAATAGGGTAGCTGCGGCTGCTCTACCTGACCGCGCACTCAACGATGAAGCTGCGCCTCGACGTTGAGGCCGCTCAGGGACACCGGGCGCATGATCACCAGCTACTCCTGGCCCCACCTACTGGCGGTTTGTGGCTCCGTCCATCAGCGGCGATCAAGGCTTGATCACCGGTGAGACTTGGCCCCACCCCAGCGTCCGTCGTTCCCGAGGCCGGTGCGGTGGGGGCGGGCTTTCGGAGTGGTCGGGCTGTGCCGCCGGTGACCCGGGAGTGAAGAGCAACCGCTGACGCAACGGGTGGGCGAGCGTCGCGAACTGCCCGGGCGCCCCGATCTCCAGAACATCCTCAGGAGGCGGCAAGTGGGAAGGCTGATCACGCATACCGAAGGCGTCTAAGCGTCTTTGACGTTTTCATAAGGGCAGTGCTCTACTCCCTGCCATGACGACTCTGACGAATCTTCAGCCTGCCCCTGTCATCGACGAGACAGCCCGACTGCTGACTGAGCACTACGTTTTCCCTGAGATAGCCGAGCAGCTCGCCGGCCTGCTGAAACGACGCCTTGCCGAGGGTGCCTATGACGTCGGCGGGGCCGAGGAACTCGCCCGTCTGGTCACCGCGGACCTGCAGTCCGTCAACGACGACAAACACCTGAGACTCAAGCACCACGCCGACTCGGTGTCCCCCCAGCAGGGCGCAGCAACCCTGGAGTCCATCCGCCGAGACTTCGACACCTCACTGGGCGGTGCGCCCCGGGTGGAACTGCTCGACGGAGGAGTCGCTGTGGTGGAGCTGGCGCCGATGCTGTTCCCGCTGGAGTGGGCCGCCGAACCGCTGAGCGCCGCGCTCACCTTGGCCTCCCGCGCCCGGGCGCTGATCGTGGACCTTCGCAACAACCGGGGCGGCGACCCGGACGCCGTCGCCTTCGTCTGCAGTTACCTCCTGGACGAGCGCACCCACCTCAACACCATGCACTGGCGCAGAGGCGAGCGCAGCGAGCAGTCCTGGAGCCTGCCGTACGTTCCCGGCGCGCGTTTCGGCGGCAGCAAACCGTTGTACGTGTTGTCCGGTGACAGCACGTTCTCCGCCGCTGAGGAACTGGCCTACGACCTGCAGCAGCTCGGCCGCGCCGTTGTCGTCGGCGAGCCCACCCGCGGCGGCGCGCACCCGTGCAAGGGCTGGACGGTGCACCCCCATCTGGAAGTCACCGTCCCCACCGGCCGCGCCATCAACCCCGTCTCCGGCACGAACTGGGAGGGCACCGGTGTGCAGCCGGACGTCCCGTGCGCTGCCGCGGGATCCCTCGACCAGGCACACGCGCTGGCCCTGGCCCGACTGGCAGGCTGAGGCAGTCGGGTTCATCGGCCGCGTGGTATCGAACGTCGCTCTTGATCAAGGCGACTGGAGCTCCGGGCCTGGCACCAGACCGCGCTGAGGCCGGTACCAAACTCATGCTTCAAACCAGGCACCCCGGGGTGGGGCCAGTTCTCACCGGACATGAATCCGCTTCATCCCGGTGGGTCCAGCGGACTTCGTCAGGGGCCAGAATCCGTTCCTCAACTCAGGCGCAACCGTCTCGATCTCCTCAAATGCCGCGCCCCGGCTCTTGCTCCCCGTCCGGTACGGCGGGGCGGCCCGATTCTCTGCTCGGGCCGCCCCGGTAGCAGGTCAGCGGCGAGCCAGCAGCATCAGCCGCTTGTGCGCGGTGGCATCCTGCTCGATCGGCCACAGCTCGTCGATCAGGGCGCGCATGTCGTCGATGAGGATGTCGGTGCGGGCCAGAGTGGTCTCTTCGGCCGCCCCCTGCCGGCAGTAGACCGTGGTCAGGCCGAGGGTGCGGCGGGCCTCGCCCAGGCGGTCCAGTGCTCCGGCGGCGTGCCGGACGCTCCAGCGGGTGTAGGCGTCGCGGACGGCGAAGCGCTCGGTGTTGGCGCACACCGGCCGCCAGGGGGTGATGAGGACGCGGGCGGGGCTGCGGCCGTCGTGGCTGTTGAGCATGACGACGAACGGCACGATCTCGTCGTGGATGCCGGCGGCATCCACGCGCACCGATTCGGGCAGGCGCAAAGAGACGAAGACACGCTGGCCCTCGTGCAGGGCGCCAATAGAGTGAGCGTTTTTCATCCTGAGTAGCGGTCCTCTTCGATGATCTGCAGGACGACGATGGCCTAGACGATCGCGCCGGCGCGGCGCGGGCAGCAGCGCAGCCGGACCAGTACCTTCCAGGCATTCAGAGTCGCGGCGGCGCGTTCCCCGATTGCCCGGATGCGGACGTGGGAGCGGTTGACGGACTTCTGGTGGCGCGACAGGCGCGGCCGGTGACGGTGGAGCTTGAACGGCGTGCGGATCGTGCCGCCCGCGCCCTGATATCCCCACTCGGCGAAGACCCGGACCCTGGCACCGGTGAGGGCGTCGATCAGGCCAGTCCGCCGGGGCGTGCCGACGATTTCCGTGTCCCGGGGAGGGCGCCGACGTGGCGGGGGCTCGCGCTCGACAAGGTTGACACCTACATCGACCCGATCGGGGTGGCCGTCTCCCCCGACGGGACGGTCTGGATCGTGCACAACAGCAGGGGCGGAGGGTACAGGCCCGGCCACCTTCGCCGCTGAGACGGTTCGGCCTGGTGGACCTTCGACATCCCGGCGGTGCCGTTCAGCGGGCCCTTCGCCCCGCACTCCAACCCTCACGAGGTGGAGGATGTGGCCGTGGTACCGGATCGGGGGCGCGGGGGGGCGGACGCCGAACGGGCCGGCCTGTCCGGGCAGCGTGGCCCCGAGTTGAGCGGTGCCGCCTTTGGCCCGGCAGGGGGCTCCTTGTAGACCGCCGATACCGTCCGCCGCTGCCTCATCCGCTTCCACGACCCGAACCTGCGGTCCCCGCGCCAACCGGCCGATCACCTCGGCCCGCCGGACAGCCACCGCCCACTCCTGCGCCGAAGCCGTCAGCACACCCAGCTCCGCCACGCCGCCGACCATGCCGACCTCACCGTTGTGCACACGACGATCGGGAGTGTCCGGTGAGCGACCTCCTGCCGGACGCTATCTGCAGTTCGTTCGTCGTCCCGGATCTGAGCTGGAACTCCTGGGCCGGACGTGCGACAAGCCGATCCTTTCTACCGTCGGGGATGTCGGATCCGCCTGCCATACTCACCGCGATCATGACAGGGAAGGAACGAGGGGACCGATGCGCAAGATCACGTCCGCAGATTACGCGTGGGAGAACGACTGGCAGATGGAGATCTACACCGTCACCTTCGTTCGCGATCTGGACGAGCGCGAGACGCTCCGGCGGTTCGGCGTGGTCGACGACAACATCCACCCGGCAGACGACGGAGAGGTCGTGGAGCGCATCGAGGAGACCGAGGGCCGCTGCGACAGGGTGCTGGTGACCCGGTCCGGCGATTGGACGATCGCTTTCGAGTACGACGGCTGGGAGGGGACCCGGCCCGAGACCCTGCGCGAGCTGACCCGCAACGGCGGTGAAGCCGTCTCCGTCATGCGCCACAACTACGCCGCCTCGCATGACTTCGAACATGCCGTCGACGGCCGGATCCGTACGGCCTTTCGCCCGCAGACACCGCAGGAGCGCTGGGGCAGCCACCCCGACGCGCTCAATGAGGACATGCGCGAGCTGGGCCTGGAGCCCGAGCCGGACGAGGAGTTTCAGTACCTGTCCGACTCCATTCCCGCCGCCCTCGCCCTGGCCAGCCGTATCTGCGGAGTGCTGTTCACCCCCGCGCTGCTGGACGGGCCGCTGCTGGGCGGGGTCATCACCGATCCGGTTCCGAGTGATCCCCCGAAAGGCGACCCGCTCGCCCGGCACGCCCTGCGGGCCATCGACCGCAATCTCGCCGAGGCCATCGACGGGGCCTCCCCTGACCTCCAGCGGCGGGCCGCGATCGCCGAGGCCCACCGCCAGTGCGGGCTGGCCGGCGTGGCCGGCCACCCGGTGCTCACCGAGGCGCTCGCTTCGGCCGAGCGGGGCGAGACGCCTCCGGCCGGCTATGACTCCCCGCTCGCCGCGCTCATCCGCAGCTACGAGTCGGAGCTGACCGGCCATCCGATCGACAGCGCCACCGGCCAGTGGATGACGAACCCGTCCGCCGATCCGCGCCGCCCTGCGGGCGAAAGGCGCAAGATCTTCTCCATCGATCCCGCGACCGGCATGCCGGCCTGCCCGAGCTGCAGGTGGCATCACCGCCCGGGTCAGGAGGAGCGGGAGGCGGTACGGCCTCGCTGGCAGGCGGCGGTGGCGGTGCGCCATGCCCTGTCTCCCGATGCCAGGAGAGCCGCCTACAACACCCACTTCGCCCTGGTCTACGGGGATCAGGTCATGGCTGACCGCGATCACGCGGCGGCCGTCGCCGCGATGCTGCGCACCGCCCCGGCATAACAGCCCCCAGTTCTGCAGACCAGGATGGCACACGCGTGCCGACCGCCGGCTCCCACGGTCCGCAAGCGACATCCGGCTCCCGCCTGCGAAAGCAGCGGTCTTCCCGTCGGTCTTCGCGGCGTCCGCGCCCTGCCGAGCCGCGGCGGCCGCCACCAGAGCCAACCGCGCCGATCACTTCGACCCGGCGGACGGCGACCATCCACTCTTCCGCCGAAGCCGTCAGCACACCCAGTTCCGCCACGCCGTCGACCATGCCGACCTCACCGTTGTGCACACGAGTACGGACAAAGATCGACGGTAGTGCACGGGAGTACGGGGCCCTGTTGTAGCGGAAGGGGCGGTGGTGCTGCCGGTCCGCACGATCGAGCGCTTTGCCTGCTTGATGCATCTATGAGCCGATCAAGGCTATCTGCCGCGCGACTACGAGTATCTGATCACGATGTCGGAGAGCGTCATCTACGTCGCGATGCGCATGCTGCTCCTGCACCGCCTCGGTGCATTTCGATCATGACTTTTCAGACACCTTCCCCCGCTGGTTATCCTCGGAAGTGACGGCCGGTCGTGCGGCGGGAGGTGGGCCCTTGACGGAGCGCAAACCGCTCGGGATGAACTTCGAGACCTGGATCGACCGGCAGATCCGCGAGGCCACCGAGCGCGGGGAGTTCGACGACCTCCCCGGAACCGGCAAGCCCATCCCCGGCGAGGGCAGGCCGGACGACGAGATGTGGTGGATCAAGCAGAAGATGCGGGCGGAGAACCTGTCGTTCCCGCTGCCCGGAACGCTCGCACTGCGCAAGGCGGCCGAAGAGGCCCGGACGGAGGCGGTGGGCGCGCGGACGGAGGCCGAGGCCCGCGGGATCATCGAGAGGATCAACGCCGAGATCCGCGAGAGCTACGGCAAGCCCCTGTCCGGCCCGCCGGTGGTCCAGCCGCTCTTCGACGTCGAAGAGGTCGTCGGGGACTGGCGGGCCCGCCATCCCGTCCAGGACGTTCCGGCCCCCGGGGAGAAGCCCGGTCCCGCAGCGCACGGCGGACTGCGCTCCCTCCTGCGACGGCTCACCGGCGGCTGAACGGAGACGGAAGCGGGCCCTTCCCAGGAGGAAGGGCCCGGGATCCGGACCGCGCGGACGACGGGACAGCCGGTCACGGAACGGTCGCCGCCGGGCGGATCTTCCCGGCGTCACGCCCCGGCGCGGCCGGCGTTGGCGTGGATCGCGTCGCGGATGTACTGCGTCAGACCGGGTGCGAGCGGCTCGTAGTTGGCCGCGAAGCGCGGGTCGGCCACGTACATGTCGCCCAATCCGCGGTGGATCTCGTAGGTGCAGTCATAGCACCACCGAGTGAGATGCGCCCGGTGTTCCTCGGCCAGGTCCATGGCGACCTCGCTGTCGGCGGGCAGCCCTCCGGTGAACGCCCTGGCGAAAGCCTCGGTCGTCCGGGCCGCCTCGTCCGTGAACCGCTTCCAGTCGTCCTTGGTCATCTTCGCCGTGCGCCGCCGCGACTGCTCGAACGCCTCGGTGCCGCCCCAGCGTTCCTCGGCCTCCGCCTCGTGCTCCTCCGGACGGAAGTCGCCGAAGATCTCGAAGCGCTCCTCCGGCGTCAGTGAAATTCCCATAGTGTTCGCCTCCATGGCGCGTTCAACGGCCGCGGCCATCTCCTGTAACCGGTCGATGCGCCGGCTGAGCAGCTCGTGCTGGCGTCTGAGGTGCGTCAGCGTGTCGGTGCCCGGGTCGTCGAGGATGACCGCGATCTCTTCGAGGGGGAATCCGAGTTCCCGGTAGAACAGCACGTGCTGCAGCCGTTCCAGGTCGGAGTCGGTGTAGCGGCGGTAGCCCGACGCCGTCCGCTGCCCGGGTGACAGCAGCCCGATCTCGTCGTAGTGGTGCAGCGTGCGGACCGTCACCCCGGCGAGCCGGGACACCTGTCCGACCGAGTAACCCATGACCGTCCCCCTTCTCCCTTACGCGCTCCAGAGTGCGGCCTCCCGTTACGTGAGGGTCAAATCGGTTGCGCGGCCATGGGCCCGACCGGCGGGACCGTCCGGTCTCGTCGGCCGGGAAGCTCCCGAGAGGTCCCAGCGGAACGGCCAGCGGGTGAGGCGGTGCCGGCCGCCGCGACGGCGACGACGGGAGCGGACTCCGGGCGGGCCGGCGCGTCAGGCCGGCTGCATCGTCTGCGTGGTCACGGCCGGCAGCGCCGTCTTCGGCGTGCGCTCACGCACGTCCTCGGCGCGGATCGCCAGGACCGCCGGCGGGCTGCCCAGATCGCCGTAGGCGGCGGTGACCGCGGCGGCGACCACCGCGCGGGCGGCGGCGAGGACCTGCCTGGCCACCGGTTCCGGCGCGTCCACCTCCAGCATCCCCAGCACTGCGGCGAAGCGCAGCTCCTCGACCACCGGCACCGGTGATCCGGGCTCGGCCGGAGCGACCAGCGGGGCGTCCAGCCAGAACACACTGCCTTCCAGCCGCCCGGCGAACGACGCGCCGCCGGGGGCGGGCAGCACCGCGACCGCGTCGGCGACCTGCCGGCCGAACGTCGCCAGATCCGCATCCGGCGGCAGATCGGTCGTGACCAGCACCGGGATGATCATTGTGGGGGTCACGGCGACCTCCTTCTCATCAGCGCCGATGTTACCAAGCGTCACCGGGGCCGGCAGGGGTTCGCGGCGCCCGGCACGCCGAATCGGCGGCCCGCGTCGTCGGAGAGCGTCGAGGGGGCTGCCGACGGGGCTGTCGACGGGGCTGTCGTGCCGGGACGCGAGGACGAAGTCCAGAAGACGGGAAACGTTTACTGATCATCAATCCAAGATCACCCAGATGTCCGCCGACGATCTTTACGTTTGGGGCGTTTGTGCACTGCCCCCCACCGCACGCGGAAGGACACTCATGCGCATTCCCGCTCGGGCACTCGTCGTCGCGTTGGCGACCGCCCTGGCGCTCAGCAGCGCGAACGTGACCGGCACCCCCGCCTTCGCGCAGGACGACGACGCCACGCTCGCCGCTCTCACGCAGGTCGTCCCCGAGATCGTCGAAGAGGCCAGGGCCGTCC
>NZ_BMQP01000052.1 GCF_014648175.1 Planobispora rosea | reverse complement strand
GCCGAGGTGACCAGCGCGGTGACCTCGGGCGACCTGACCCGCTCCATCACCGTCGACGCCGAGGGTGAGCTGGCGGACCTCAAGGACAACATCAACTCGATGGTGAAGTCGCTGCGCGAGACCACCCTGGCCAACGAGCAGCAGGACTGGCTCAAGTCCAACCTGGCCCGCATGTCCGGGCTGATGCAGGGGCACCGGGACCTGACGGTGGTGGCCGAGCTGGTGATGAACGAGCTGGCCCCGCTCGTGCGCGCCCAGTACGGGGCGTTCTTCCTGGCCGAGGAGAGTGAGCTGAAGCTCATCAGCGCCTACGGATACCCGGCCGACGCGGACCGGCCGGTCCGGTTCAAGATGGGCGAGGCGCTGATCGGTCAGGCAGCCCGCAGCCGCAGGACGATCGCCCTGACCGAGGACCTCCCCTCCGGTGTCATCACCATCGACTCCGGACTCGGCAAGATCGAACCCGCCTCCCTCATCGTGCTGCCCGTCGTGGTCGAGGAACAGGTCCTCGGCGTGATCGAGCTGGCCTCGGTGCAGGCGTTCACGCCGGTGCACCGGGCGTTCCTGGAGCAGCTCATGGAGACGATCGGGGTCAACCTCAACACGATCGTGGCCAACTCCCGCACCGACGAGCTGCTGAAGGAGTCACAGCGGCTGGCCGCCGAGCTGCAGGCGCGCTCGGAGGAGCTGCAGAGCCAGCAGGAGGAACTGCAGCGCTCCAACGCCGAGCTGGAAGAGAAGGCCACCCTGCTGGTCCGGCAGAACCAGGACATCGAGGCCAAGAACCTGGAGATCGAGCAGGCGCGCCAGGAACTGGAGGACCGCGCCCAGCAGCTCGCCCTGGCCTCCAAGTACAAGAGCGAGTTCCTGGCCAACATGAGCCACGAGCTGCGCACCCCGCTCAACTCCCTGCTCATCCTCGCCCAGCTGCTCGCCCAGAACCACACCCGCAACCTCACACCCAAGCAGGTGGAGTACGCCGGGATCATCCACTCGGCCGGGTCGGACCTGCTGCAGCTGATCAACGACATCCTCGACCTGTCCAAGGTCGAGGCCGGCAAGATGGACATCAGCCCCGAGTGGGTGCCGCTGCGCCGCCTGCTGGACTACGTCGAGGCCACCTTCCGGCCGATGACCACCCAGAAGAGCCTGAACTTCCAGGTCGTCACCGCGCCCGGCGTCCCGGCGGAGCTGCTCACCGACGACTCCCGGCTCCGCCAGGTGCTGCGCAACCTGCTGTCCAACGCGGTCAAGTTCACCGAGTCCGGAAGCGTGGAGCTGCGCATCGAGCCCGCCGGCCAGGCCGAGATGCCCCCCTCGGTGCGCGCCAACGGCGCCGCCATCGCGCTACGGGTGGTCGACACCGGCATCGGCATCGAGGAGCAGCAGCTGGAGATGATCTTCGGGGCGTTCCAGCAGGCCGACGGGACCACCAGCCGTAAGTACGGCGGTACCGGCCTGGGCCTGTCGATCAGCCGGGAGATCGCCCACCTGCTGGGCGGCGCGATCACCGCGCAGAGCACGCCCGGCCAGGGCAGCGCCTTCACCCTGTACCTGCCGGTCGCGCACCCCGATTTCGAGGAGCGCGCGGCGGCCGCCGAGCCGTCCGCGGCCGACCCGCAGGCGGCGCGGCACGACGAGTCCGTGAAGGCGCACACACCCGCCTCGTCCGCGGTGCAGCCGCGCCGGCTGCTGGTGATCGAACAGCGGGTCGGCGGGTTGCTGTCCCTGGTGGCCGAGAGCGCCGTGACCGAGCTGTCGGGCACGAGCGAGACGATCGAGCTGGTCACCGCCGCGGGAGGGCAGGAGGCCGCAGCCCTGCTGGCAACAGAGCCGTGCCACTGCATCGTGCTCGACCTGGACCTGCCCGAGCTGGCGGCGTACCAGCTGCTGGAGGCGATGGACGGCGACCCCGCCCTGGCGGCGGTCCCGGTGCTGGGCTACAGCAACTGGCGGATCAACCCGCAGCAGGAACGGCGGCTGCTGTCCCGCATCCAGGACCGCCCCCTGGAGCTGCTGTTCAGCCTGGACGAGCTGCGGGAGCGCATCGCCCTGCACCTCAGCGCCGACCAGCCCGGCGACGTCGTGCCGCTGATCAGGTCGGAGGCGGCGGCGGAGGTGGTACCCGTGCTGGAGGAGGGCCAGAGCTCACTGGCCGGCCGCACCGTGCTGGTCGTCGACGACGACACCCGCAACCTGCTCGCGCTGACCAGCATGCTGGAGATCCACGGTGTCAACGTGCTGCACGCCGAGAACGGCCGTCAGGGCATCGACACACTGGTCGCCCACCCCGAGACCGACCTGGTCCTGATGGACGTGATGATGCCGGAGATGGACGGCTACGCCGCCACGACGGCCGTACGGGCCATGCCGCAGTACGCCGAGTTGCCGATCATCATGGTGACGGCCAAGGCCATGCCGGGTGACCAGGAGAAGAGCATCGCCGCCGGGGCCAGCGACTACGTGACCAAGCCCGTCGACGCCGACCACCTCATCGGACGGATCCGCCAGTGGCTCAACGCCTGACGCCCAACCCGTTCCGCCCGCGGAGGACACGGCCCACCGGCAAGGAGTAGTCACGTGCAGAGCCCATCGCACCACCTGGCCGTCCCGGTCGTATCCGCCCTGCCCGGCCATCCCGCGGCGGGGAGCAACGTGGGGCGGCTGGCGGCCACCATCGAGCGTCTGCGCCAGGAGGTCGAGCGCGCCCAGCGCGCCGCCGAGGGGCGCGCGCTGATCGAGGTGGCCAAGGGAATCCTGATCGAGCGGCTGCAGTGCGGGCTCACCGCGGCCGAACACCAGCTCGCCGCACTCGCGGACCAGGCCGGGGTGAGCCGGCTGGAGCTGGCCGCCGACATCATCAACCAGGCGACCCACGACAAGATCAGCCAGGCTGCCCACGACTTCCTGAACGCGGCGCGTTCCGCGCACGGCGCGCCGGAGGCGGCCGGTGTGGCGGTGCGGCTGCGCACCGCCGAGAACAGCATGCTCAAGGCGACGGACGTGCCGGCGGTGGCCCAGTCGCTGCTGGAGCACGCCCTCACCCCGCTGGACGCCACGGCCGTCGCCATCTGGATGGCCGGTTCGGACACCTCCCTCACGCTGGCCGGACACGCCGGTTTCAGCGAGGTGGAGGCGCGCCAGTGGCGGTACGTCCCGCCCGGCGTGGCGACACCCGCCCGGCGAGCCCTGGACGAGCAGCGGGCCGTCTGGATCCGGGCGTTGTCGGACGTCGGCCTGCCCTCGATCGGGATGCGCGCGGCGCCGGACGGCGGGCGGGTGGTCGTTCCGGCGGGCACCGGCGGCCGGATCCTGGGAGTGCTGGAGATCGGCTGGGCGCGGCCGCTCGAACCACAGCCGCCCCAGGTCACCAAGCAGATCGAGGCGCTGGCCGAGCTGTGCGCGCACACCCTCGACCTGCCCGCGGGCAGCGATCACGGCACCGCCCTGGACGAGCTGACAGGCCTCGCCGACTGCCTGCCGGACGCCGCGCTGATCCTCCGCCCCCACCTGGACCACGACGGCAAGCTGATCGATTTCCGTATCAGCCACACCAACCCCCACTTCGTCGACCCGGCAGGCCGGCCCGTCGGCGCCGTCAACGGCGCCCTGCTGCTGGAGGCCTACCCCCTGGCCGCCGAGGACAGCGGGCTCTTCTCCAAGATCGAGCGAGTGCACGCCACCGGCGAGCCGTACCGGGCCGACCAGATGACCATCACCGCGCTCGTGGACCAGGTGCCGCTGGACAGCGTCGCCACGGTGAGCATCACCCGGCACGGCGACAGCGTATTGCTCGTCTGGCGCGTGCAGGACGAGACCGTACGGCTGGCCAACCTGCTGCAGCACGCCCAGCGCCTGGGCCGCATCGGCGGTTTCGAGGAGAACGCCCTCACCGGGGACATCATCTGGAACAGCCAGCTCTACGCCCTCTACGGCATGGACCCCGGCCAGCCGCCGATCCCGCTGGAGCGGCTGTCCGAGCACGCGCACCCGGACGACGCCAACGCCATCGGCCGCTTCCTGCGCAGCCTGCTGCACCACCGCCGGCCGGCCTCGATCGCGTTCCGGCTGCAGCGGCCCGACGGCATCGCCCGGCACATCAGAATCATCGCCGAGCCCGTCCTGTCCCCCGACCGGCGTCTGCTGGCGATCCGGGGCGCCTACCAGGACATCTCCGCACAGCACTGGACCGAGGTGGCCCTGGCCGCCACCCGCGACCAGCTCGCCCACACCGAGGAGCAGGCCGCCGAGCGCAACAGGCTGGCCCTGCAGCTGCAGCAGGCGATCATGCCGCCCAGCCGGGGGCCGCTGGAGGCCTTCGACCTGAACATCGCCGTCCGTTACCGGCCGGCGGAGCAGGAGCACCTGGTCGGCGGCGACTGGTACGACGCCGTCGTCCTGCCCTCCAAGCAGGTCCTGCTGTCGCTGGGCGACGTCGCCGGGCACGGCATCGAGGCGGCGACCGGCATGGTCGTCCTGCGCAACGCGCTGCGCGGCCTGGCGGCCACCGGTGCGGGTCCGGGACAGCTGCTGACCTGGCTGAACATGGTCACCCATCACCTGACCGAGAACGTGACGGCCACGGCCGTCTGCGCGTTGTACGACCCGGAGACCCGCATCCTGCGCTGGGCCAGGGCCGGGCACCTGCCGCCCATCCTGATCCGGCAGGACGACGCGGCCGAACTGGATCTGATCGGCGGGCTTCTGCTCGGCGCCCTCTCCGACGCCGAGTACGAAGAGGCCCAGATCCAGCTCGAGCCGGGCGACATCCTGCTGATGTACACCGACGGCCTGATCGAACGGCGCGACCTCGCCCTGCACCAGTCACAGGAGCAGCTCCTGCGCACGGCCTCGCACCGTGGGGGCACGCTGGAGCACCGCCTCGATCACCTGCTCACCCACAGCAACTCCGACACCGACGACGACACCTGCCTCATCGGCGTCCAGCTGTGCTGACGAGGACCCGGGGTCACGCCTTCCAGGACAGGGCGTCGGCCAGGCGCTTGAGCGGGCCGCCCAGGCCGTACCGGGCGGAGAGGGCCTCCAGCGCCTCCGGGTCGCGGGGCTCCGCCGGGAGGACGAGCCCCGCGGGCCCGGTCTCCGGGAGCGGCGCGTCGTGGGCGACCCGGACCACCGCCGGGGCGACGGCGAGGTAGTCGCGGGCGGCGGCCAGCTTGGCCCGCTGCCCCTTGGTCAGGCCGTTCTCCGCGCCGTCCTCCTCCGCCGCCTTCAGCAGCTCCGCGAGCGAGCCGAACCGGGTGATCAGCGTGGCGGCGGTCTTGTCGCCGATCCCGGCGACGCCGGGCAGCCCGTCGCTGGGGTCGCCGCGCAGGACGGCGAAGTCGGCGTAGGCGCGCCCGGGGATGCCGTACCGCTCGGCGACGGCGGCCTCGTCGACGGGCTGGATGTTCTTGATCCCCCGCACCGTGTAGAGGACGCGGACCGGCCGGGCGTCGTCCACCAGCTGGAACAGGTCCCGGTCGCCGGTGACGATGTCCACCGGGCCGCGGGAGCGGGCGGTGAGCGTGCCGATGACGTCGTCGGCCTCGTAACCGGCCGCCTCGACCCGGGCGATCCCCGCCGCGTCCAGCACCTGCTCGATCACCGGGACCTGCGGGGCGAGCGTGTCGGGGACCTCCTCGCCGCCGTCGGACGCGACCCGGTGGGCCTTGTAGGAGGGGATGGCCGTCACCCGGAAGGCCGGCCGCCAGTCGGCGTCCATGCAGGCGGCCAGCTCGCCGGGGGAGTGCTCCCGGACCAGGGAGGCGATCATGTCGATGACCCCGCGGACCGCGTTGACCGGCATTCCGTCGGGAGCGGTGACCGACTCCGGCACCCCGTAGAAGGCGCGGAAGTAGAGGGACGGCGTGTCGAGGATCATCAGTCGGGGCATGGCCCCCATTCAACCAAGCCGCGCCGACAGTCCGCGCGCCGATCGGGGCCCGGCCGGAAACGACCGGCAGGACCGTCACCCGGGAACCGGACGCACCTGCCGGAAGCCGGCCACGCCGTGTGCGATCGGCCGGGGGATCCCGGAGGTGAGTCAGCCGGGGATCTCGGAGGTGAGTCAGCCGGGGATCTCGGAGGTGAGTCAGCCGGGGATCTCGGAGGTGAGTCAGCCGGGGATCTCGGAGGTGAGTCAGCCGGGGATCTCGACCGAGAGCAGGCACACGTCGTCCTCGGGGGCGCTCCCGCAGACCGCCTCGATCATCCGGTCCAGCCCGGCGTCCAGGCCGCCGCGGGGCAGCCGGGACGCCGCCTCCAGGGCCAGCGCGAGGCCCTCGCCGATGTCACGGCCGCGCCGTTCCACCAGCCCGTCGGTGAACAGCAGCAGCAGGTCCCCCGCCTTCAGGCGTACCTCGGCCGGTTCGTACGGCAGGCCCGCGCCGACCCCGAGCAGCACCCCGTCCGGCGGGGCGAGCTGGGCGGCGGCCCCGTCGCGGACCAGGATCGGCGCCGGGTGCCCGGCCTGGCCCCAGGTGAACACGGAGGTGTCCGGGTCGAGGTGACCGACGATCGCGGTCGCGGTCGTCCCGGGCATCCGGTGCACGACCAGATCGTCCAGCCAGGCCAGCAGCCGGCCGGGCGGCGCGCCGCTCATGGCCAGCCCGGCGAGCGCGTGCCTGAGCTGGGCCATCCGGGCGAGCGCGGGCAGGCCGTGGCCGGCCACGTCGCCGATCGCCAGCACGGCCCGGCCGTCGGGCAGGGAACCGGCGTCGTACCAGTCGCCGCCCAGCCCTGCTCCGGCCCCCGCCGGGACGTAGCGCGCCGTGATCCGCGCGTGCGGCAGGTCCACGTCGGCACCGGGACCGGGCATGATCGCATCACGCAGCGCGGCGCTCACGTTCCGCTCCGCGGCGGCCTGCTCGCTGACCTCCAGCAGCAGCCGGCGGGAGTCCGACGCGGTCTGCTCGGCCAGGGCCAGGCGCGCGCTGAGGAGGACGTGCTCGGCGGAGACGGGCTCGCCGGGTTCGTCGCGGGGCCGCTGCATCGTCCGGGCCGTGCCCGGCGGCACCGGACCGCTCACCCGGTCACCGCCGAGGGCGTCCTGATCTCCAGACCGGGGAGGATCGGGCGTACGGTCTGCATGGTCGTTCCTCGTTCGTACCGGTGGCGTGACCGCCGGCACGCTGGAGGAGCGGGATACCGGTGGAGGATGCCTGCGGCTCGCCTATGGGGGTGATCCCGTCCCGTGGGAGGGCCCGTGGGAGGGATTTCGTGGGCTTGGTCGGACGCCCCGCCGCCGAAGCGGCCGACAAAACGTGAGCGCCATTGCACGGAGTGTAGTGAGGTGCCCGCTCCACTGCCAACCCATCGGTGTTCCGGCCGGTGGCGGCCGGTCCGGCGCATTGGTGATCCCGCAACCGCGGACACCCCTTAGATTGGTCCACGTGACAAAGGAGTCCTCTGACCTGTACCCCGTCGCCCGCCTGGCCGCCGCCCAGGAGGCGACCGCCGCCGCCGGGCTCGACGCCCTGCTGCTGACCCCCAGCCCCGACCTGCGCTACATCACCGGCTACGAGGCGCTGCCGCTGGAGCGGCTCACCTGCCTGGTGGTGCCCGCCCGGGGCGAGGCGTTCATGATGGTGCCGAGACTGGAACTGCCCGCGGCCGAGCACTCCCCGGCCTCACGGCTCGGCGTCGAGTTCGTCGCCTGGGACGAGACCGACGACCCCTACGCGGTCGTGGCCGCCCGGCTGGGCAGGGTCGGCAAGGTCGGGCTGGCCGATCTGATGTGGGCGATGCAGTCGCTGCGCTTCCGCGATGCGCTCCCCGGCGCCGAGCAGGTTCTCGCCGGCACCGTCCTGCGCGGGCTGCGCATGCGCAAGAGCGCCGCCGAGGCCGCCGCGCTGCGCGAGGCGGGCGCCGCGATCGACGCCGTCCACGCGCAGGTCCCCGACCTGCTGAAGGCGGGGCGGACCGAGCGGGAGGTCGGCCGGGACATCGCCGAGGCGATCCTCGCCGCCGGGCACGTGACCGTCGACTTCGTCATCGTCGGGTCGGGGCCCAACGGCGCCAGCCCGCACCACGAGCTGTCCGACCGCGTCATCCAGGCCGGCGAGCCGGTGGTGGTCGACATCGGCGGCCGGATGCCCAGCGGTTACCGTTCCGACTCCACCCGGGTCTACTCGGTCGGTGAGCCGCCGGCGGGCTTCCTGAAGTACTACGACGTGCTCCAGCGTGCCCAGGAGGCCGCCTGCGCCGCCGTACGGCCCGGCGTCCCGTGCGAGGAGATCGACGCCGCCGCCCGCGAGGTGATCGCCGCCGAGGGCTACGGCGAGTACTTCATCCACCGCACCGGCCACGGCATCGGCCTGGAGAGCCACGAGGAGCCGTACATCGTGGCGGGCAACACCGAGCCGCTGGAGCCCGGCTTCGCCTTCTCCGTCGAGCCGGGCATCTACCTGCCCGGGACGCACGGCGCGCGCATCGAGGACATCCTGATCTGCACTGAGGACGGCGGCGAGCGGGTCAACCACCGCCCCCGCGAGCTGATCGTCATCTGAGCCCCCGAGCCGCGACGCGAAGCGTCGCCATGGACCCGTGCGGGGGCGCCGGTGAGCCAATGGAGGAGCGCCCGCAGCGAAGCGAGGACGTGACGACGGCGGGAGCCGGTTACCAGCCCCCGAGCCGCGACGCGAAGCGTCGCCATGGACATGTCACAATCGGGTCGGATGCCACAATCGGGGTGACCGGCGATCCCGGTCACCCCGTTGTCCTTCACTGTTCCACGCCCATGATCTGGAGTGTGCGGCGATGCCCGTCGAGCGTGTCCTTCCGACCCCCGAGGCCCACGACCTGCTGGACCTGGTCCGCGACCTGATCGGCAAGGAGGTCGCGCCGCGGGCGGCGGGCGACGAGTCCGCCGGGCGTTTCCCGCGCGAGGTGTTCGCCACCCTGGGCGCGTCCGGTCTGCTGGGCCTGCCCTACCCCGAGGAGCACGGCGGGGCCGCGCAGCCGTACGAGGTCTACCTCCAGGTGATCGAGGAGCTCGCCGCGGGCTGGCTGGCGGTCGGTCTCGGCCTGTCGGTGCACACGTTGTCGTGTTTCCCGGTCGCCGCCTACGGCACGGGCGCGCAACGCGAGAGCCTGCTGCCCGGGATGCTCGGCGGCGAGCTGCTGGGCGCCTACTGCCTGTCGGAGCCGCACTCCGGGTCCGACGCCGCGGCCCTGACCACCAAGGCCGTCCGCGACGCCGACGGTTACGCCGTGGACGGGGTGAAGGCCTGGATCACCCACGGCGGCGCCGCCGACTTCTACACGCTCATGGCCCGCACCTCCGCCGACGGGGCGCGCGGGATCTCCTGCTTCCACGTGCCGGCCTCGGCCGAGGGCCTCTCGTTCGGCGAACCCGAGCGGAAGATGGGCATGAAGTCCTCGCCGACCGCCCAGGTCCGCTTCGACGGGGTACGGCTCGCGCCGGAGGCACTGATCGGTGCGGAGGGGGAGGGCTTCCGCATCGCGATGGCCGCCCTGGACGGCGGCCGGCTCGGCATCGCCGCCTGCGCCGTCGGCCTGGCCCAGGCGGCCTTCGACGCCGCCGCCTCCTACGCCAGGGAGCGCCGCCAGTTCGGCACCCGCATCGTCGACTTCCAGGGTGTCGGCTTCATGCTGGCCGACATGGCCACCCAGATCGCCGCAGCCCGCGCCCTCTACCTCGACGCCGCCCGCGCCCGCGACGCGGGACGGCCGTACGGCACGCAGGCGGCGATGGCCAAGCTGTTCGCCACCGACATGTGCATGAAGGTCACCACCGATGCCGTGCAGGTACTCGGCGGCTACGGCTACGTGGAGGACTTCCCGGTCGAGCGCTACATGCGCGAGGCCAAGGTCCTGCAGATCGTCGAGGGCACCAACCAGGTCCAGCGCCTGGTCATCGGCCGCGCCGTCGCCAAGGGCTGACCCGCGGCGCCTGACGGGGACCGCGAGACTGTCGGAGGCGGTCAGTAACGTCCCGGCCATGTCTGACGCGGCACGGCATACCCCCGCGCCTTCCGGCGCTCAACCCGGCCAGGGTCCCGGAGACTCGCCGTCTCCACCGGCGGGTGACGCCGCGACCCTGTGGCCGCGCGTGCTCGAACGGATCAAGGAGGGCGACGCGGAGGGAACAGCCGGGCTGCTGGAGGTCGCGGCGGACGCGGACCGATACGCGCTGGCCGCGCCTCTGCGGATCTACTTCTGGAAAGCCATGGCCAGGAATGCCTGGTGGGGGAGGGAGCGGCCGGAGCACGAGCAGGCCCCCGCGCTGCGCGCCGCTCTCGCCGTCTGCCTCGACGACGCCCGGGAGGTCGCGAGATGGCTGACCAAGCCGGAGCTGTGGCTGTGGACCGGGCACCGGCGGGACGCCGACCGTCTCGCGCGGTTGCTGCGGGGCCGTCCGGCGCAGTGGCGCTCGCAGGTCGTCAGCCGTCTGGCGGAGCAGGCGCCGTGGGATGACGGCGACGAGAGCAGGGGCCGGGCGATGTGGTGGTCGGCGTGGTATCCCGCCGCCGCTCTCCTGGAGGACCCGGACATCGAGCCGCCGGGCTCCGAGACGTTCGTCATCGGCTGGATGCGTGCGGTGGCCGAGGCCGGCCACCGCGTCACCGGTGAACGGCTGGCGCGCGACCTGCTCCGCGTGCTGCTGCGCCTTCGCGGCCCGTCGGCGCGGTTGCGCCCGAAGGCGGAGGTGATCCAGGCGTGGGCCGCGGTGATGGCCGGGCTCGCGGACGAGGACGTGATCGAGCGCCGGGAACTGGCCGAAGGCTGCGCCGCCGCGTTCTTCGACGGTGAGTCGTGGCCGTTCACGGATCTGTTCGCCGCTCTCCGGCCGGAGCCGGAGGATCTCCCGGTCAGGGATCTCGTGCGGTCGCTGTCCGTAGCCTCCGGACCGGCCGCCGGGCTCGCCGTGGTACGGCTGCGGCGCGCCGACGACGCCGGGCTGCTGACGGACGAGCTGTTCTCCGACGCGGTCGGCGCGCTGGCGTTCCGGCCGGAGAAGAAGTGCGTGCGGGCCGCGTTCTCCTGGATCGAGACCGCCGTGCGCCGGGAGCCGCGCCGCGCCGACGACGCGCTGGCGGCGGTGGCCGCCGTGTTCGGCATCGGCCCGCGGGACCTGCAGGAGCGGGCCGTACGGCTGGCGCTCAAGCTTGCCGGGCGGGCGGGGGAGCCGGGGCGCCAGGCCGTCCGGGCGGCGGCCGACGAGCTCCCCGGCGACCTGCGTGAGCGGCTGGGCACGGCGTTCCGGCTGCCGGGGGCGCCGGAGCGGACGCCTCCGGCGCTGCCCGCGTTCACTGCGGGGACGCGGCCGCTCGCCGCCGTCGAGTCGGTGGATGAGCTCGTCGGGCTGGTCACCGCGGCGAGGGGTCAGATGGAGATCGAGCGGCTGGTCGGCGGGCTGGTGACGCTGGTTCACCGCGACCGGGAGGCCGTCCGGGCGGCCGTCGAGCCGGTGCTGCGTGGTCACTGGCCGAGCCTGTTCGACGGGAGCGCGGCCTACGGCTTCGGCGGGATGGACGACCCGCATCTGCTGGCCGCCCGCGCCGCGCTCGCCGCCGTGGCGCCGCAGGTGAGCGGGGAGCTCAGGGGGCGCCTGCCCTCCTACCCGGCGCGCGGCCCCATGCCCGACGTGCTCACCGTGCTGCGTCTGCGAGAGGCCGTGGTGGCGCTGGAGTCCGCGGCCGTGCCGGTGCTGCTGGCCACGCCCACCGCCTCGACCGGTCATGTCGATCCGGACACGCTGGTGGCGAGGATGGAGCGGCTGGAGGCGGCCGGGACGCCGCCGCTCGCGGCCGACTTCCAGCAGGCCCTGGTACGGCTGCCGCGCGAGATCGACCCGGCGGCGGCCGTACGGGCACGGCGGCTGTCCACGAGCGACGGCCGTGCGCTGGCGGACTGGCTCGCCCGGGGTGGTCTGGCCGACCCCGACGTCGGCCACCGGGTCGAACGCCTGCCGCTCTACGAGGGCTCGCCGGAGATCGTGACCCGGATCCTCCCCGCCGTGTGGCCCCGGGAAGAGGATCTGCCGGTGCTGGTCCGCAGGTTGTGCATGCTCAATCCCGCGTATGCCGTCAGCACCGCCTCCCAGATGACGGAGTGGTGGCCGGCGATCATGCCGTCCCACCGGGAGGTGATCACCGCCTGGATGTTGCCTCGCCTCCCGGCGCTGGCCGGGTCCCGCGGGGCCGATCTGCTCCCCCTGGTCCGGCTGGCCCGAGGGCAGGGTCCCGCCGGGGTGGTGAGCGCCGCCGCGCTCGCCCACGGACTGGGGTTCAGGGACGACCGCGCACGCGGCACGGCCGTGGACGCCCTGCTGATCCACGCGGCGCGCGGCGACCTGGCCGGGCAGGAGCTCGGCCGGTTCCTGGCCGACCTGGTGACGGGCGAGGTGATCAAGCTCGGTCCGGTGGTCGCCGCTCTGGGCGACGCCGTGGCGGCGGGGGCGCACGCCGCCGTGTGGGAGGCGGTCTGCGGGATGCTGCGCGGCGGGATCCTTCCCCGCCCGCAGGACAGGCCTCGCACGGGCCTGGCCGGCCTGCTCGCCGTCGGCGTCACGGCCGCCGCGCTCACCGGGGCGCGCGCCGACATCCCCGAGCTGGTGGAGACGACCGCGCGGGGCGGCTCCAGCCGCCTGGTCCAGGAGACTCGGCGGCTGCAGGGAGTGATCGGCTCCGGTGACGCGGCCCGGTGAGGGCGGGCGGATCCTCCGTCCGATCCTGGGAAAGTGCTGGGAGACAGGACCCAGATCTTCCCCGGCGCCGGGAGGAACGGGGATGGTGATCGTATGAGACCAGGAGCCGTTGCAACCGCGTTGCTCACGCTGCTTCTCGCCGTCATGGGAGTGGCTGCGCCCGCCCAGGCCGACGGAGCAGTCGCGCCCGCCCAGGCCGACGGAGCGGCGGCGCGGGCCGGCGGCGCGGCGCCCTTCCCGGAGAACTTCCCGCTGCCCGACGGGTTCCAGCCGGAGGGGATCGCGATCGGCCCGGGCCCGGTGGCCTACTTCGGATCGCGCGCCACCGGCGACGTCTACCGCGCCGATCTGAGGACCGGCGAGGGCGAGATCATCAGCAGGGGGCCGGGAACGCCGTCGCTCGGGATGAAGACCGACCGGCGCGGGCGGCTGTTCGTCGCCGGGGGCACCGGCGGCGACGCTCGGGTCGTCGACGTCCGGACCGGTGAGGTGCTCAGGTCCTACACCCTCGCCACCGGCACGACCTTCGTCAACGACGTCGTCCTGACCCGCGACGCCGCCTGGTTCACCGACTCGAGGAGCCCCGTGCTGTACCGGCTGCCCCTCGGGCGCCGGGGCGCCCTGCCCGACCGGGCGGTGACGCTCCCGCTCACCGGGGACATCGTGTACGGCACGGGCACCAACGCCAACGGCATCGTCGAGACGCCGGACCGCAGGTCGCTGCTCATCGTGCAGTCCAACACCGGCACGCTGTTCCGCGTGGACCCCGCCATCGGCGTCGCCACGCGAGTGGACCTGGGCGGGGAGACGCTCGTCAACGGGGACGGGCTGCTGCTGCTGGGCCGCACCCTGTACGTGGTGCAGAACCGGCTCGACACCGTGGCCGTGATCGAGATCAGCCGCGACGGGTCGTCGGGCCGGGTCGTCGAGCGGCTGACCGACCCGGACTTCGACGTGCCGACCACGGTGGCGGTGTTCGGGAAGCGGCTCTACCTGCCCAACGCCCGGTTCACCACCGCGCCCACGCCGACGACCCCCTACGAGGTGGTCTCCGTCCGGCGCTGAGCGGGCCGGGGTACGGGGGTGGGGTTCAGGCGCAGAGCGGGACGGGCTCCGGGCTGAGCGTGCGGCTCAGCCCGGTCAGCTTGAGCAGCCGGCCGACCGCGGCGGGCACGCCGATGAGCTGGACCGTGCCCCCGAGCTCGCGTGCCCTGTTGTTGACGGCGACGAGCACGCCGAGGCCGCGGGCGTCCATGAACGTCACTTCGGACAGGTCGACGAGGAGCCTTCCGCCGGCGGTCAGCGCGTTCTGCAGGCGCGTGCGGAGCGCGGGCGCGGTGGAGATGTCGATCTCACCGGTCACCCGGTGGATCATGGAATTGCCGTGAGCGGTCACGGACAGGCCCACGCGGGACCTCCAATCGAGGGGAACGCCGGGCATCCTTGTGCACTCCGGCATCCTGTGGTGGTGCGCCGCACGACGGCGGCGTCTACGTGACTATTCCATAGGACGCATTCGACGGCGGAATTGTTCCCCGGCGCCCCCTGCGAGAGGGAAATCATATGGGGACGAAGTCCGCGATGATCACTGTGGCGTCGTCCTTGGGTTCCGCGGCGGCCATCTCGTCATACAGCCCGCCGAGGCAGGCGGCGGGGGAGGAGCCCCGGGAGAGGAGCTCCGCCAGGCGCGCGGCGCCGACGGCCCCGATCACGCCGTCCGTGACGATGGCGACGCGGTCCCCCGGACGCAGGGGTACCGTGCCGGTGTCGGGGACGAGGCCGGACGCCAGGCCGACGGCGCGCAGCGGCGGGCCGTCGCCGAGGGAGTCCGGCGTGGTGATGGGCCGCGGTCTCCCGTCCTTGGTGCGGTACCAGATCGCGCCGTTGCCGACGTGGGCGTAGCGCAGGAACGGGTGTTCGCCGGGGTCGAGGACGATCAGGTCCAGGGTGCTGAGCAGGTCGGACACGGCGGGGTTGCGCAGCGCGGCGGTGCGCACGGCGCGGTGCGCCTCCTGGACGCAGTGGTCCAGGTCCTGCTCCCGTCGTGTCGTGTACTGGGGCCGGGCGACGACGACGGCGCCCAGGGTCAGGGCGGCGGCGGTGTGGCCGAACCGGGTGGCGCTCCCGCCGTCGGCTGTCGCGATCAGCCGTTCCTGGACGACGTACACGTCTGAGGGACGGCCCTGCGAGCCCTCGTACGTGCCGCCCGCCACCACCAGCCGCGGCCGTGCCGCCGGCGTGCCGGGAGGCCAGGGGCGGTGCCGGCCGTAGACCGCCATCGTGGACAGGCAGCCGATCAGAATCGTGATCACGATGAAGGTCATAAATCCCCTTTCGTCCTGACATACGGGCAAGTACACGCCTGCGCGAGGTGATGCGCCTGACGGCTGATCGGCCGTCGTCCGGGTGACGGCCGATCAGCCGTCATGCCGCGGGTCCGCCGGCGGTCCAGTGTGCGGAGAAGGGGGGGAGAAGGGTGAACACCGCGGAAGGGAGGGGGACAGAGGAGGGAGGGGGCACCGGAACACCGGACACCGGAGGAGAACCGGCCCGAGGGAGACCGGGGTGACCGCAGTGGGACCGCAGTAGGACCGCAGTGGGACCGCAGTGGGACCGATGGCCTCGCCCGCCGTCATGGCGGGAGAGATCCCCTCCCGCCTCTTTTTTCCCGCTCTGCTCACGCATGCCGGGTGCGTTAGGGTGAGATCCGTCCTGTGCTCTTATCGCGGGCGGACGGCACATGGCTCACCCCGGTTCCACGCGGTACGACTCGGCGGCCAGGCAGCTGGACAGGGCCGTCGCGCGTACCGGTGCGGTCGCACGGGGCACGGTGGGCCTGGTGGCGGTCGTCGCCGCCGTGCTGGGAGCCGTCCCGCCGGTCTCCGCCCTGTGGCTGGCTCCCATGCTGGCGATCGACCTCGTGTGGACCACGCTGTTCCTCCGCCTGGCCCGGCGCAGGGAACTGATGCCGCCGTGGCTGGTGGCCGCTGATGCGGCCACCACCATCGTGTTGTGCCTGGCGCAGCGCCACCTCGTGGCGCGGGAGGTGCTCGACACGGGATCGAGCTGGATCGCGGGTCTGGTCACGATGACCGTCGTCATCGCCGGGGTCACCTGGCTGCCGAAGATCTCCGTCCCCGTCGGCCTCGCCGTGGCCGGTGCGTACCTGGCCGGTGTCCGGCTGGCTTCGCCGTCCCACGACGTGACCGTCACCCTGGCGATCCACCTCGTGCAGGTCATCGCGATCGCGGCGCTGATGACGCTGCTGCGCCGCTCCGCCAGCTCGGCCGACGCCTTCCTGCGGGAGAGCGCCCGCGCCGAGATCGCGCTCATGGTGGACCGGCGGCGGCGCGAGGACGAGCTGAGACAGATCAGCAGCATTCACGAGACGTCGCTGCACACGCTGACGATGGTCGGCCTGGGCGTCTACGACGGGCCCTCGCCCGTCCTGCGCGGCCAGGCGGAAGCCGACCTGTCGACGCTGGAGAGCCTGCGTGACGCGCCGCGGGCCGTCACCGCGCCCATCGCCCTGGACGCCCTGCTGGAGGAGGTGGCGGGACGGGCCACCGGCCTGGAGGTGCGCAGGCGTCTGACGCCGCAGACGGTGCCCGAGGACGTCGCCGAGCACTTCGCCCGCGCCGTCACCGAGGCCCTGGCGAACATCGCGCTGCATTCCGGAGTGCGCGAGGCCGAGCTGGTCTCCAGCAGGCGCGACGGTGAGATCCGCGTGGAGGTCGCCGACGAGGGCCGCGGGTTCGACCAGCACCGGCTGCCGCCCGACCGGTTCGGCGTCCGCGGATCGATACTCGACACGATGCGCTCCCTGCCGAACGGCGGCGCCGAGATCTCCTCCGGCGAGCGGGGCACCCGGGTGTGCCTGTGGTGGCGGCCGTGACCGGGGACGTCGAGCAGGTGGCGCAGCGCTACGCCCGCTACACCGCGCTCGGCGCCGCGGTCATCACCGGCCTGTGGCACCTCGGCTACGACCTGACGGTCACGGTCGCCGGCTGGCACGCCTTCCGCCGGCCGATGCTGGTGGCGGCGGCCTGGACCGGCTACACCGCGATCGCCCTGATCGCGACGCTGTCGCTGGCGCGCACCTCCCGCGGACCGGCGAGGATACGGGAGCTCGCCGTCGCCGCGCTGGCCGTGGACGTCGCGGTCATCGTGGCCTGCCGCCCCGGGGACCTGCTCGGCGCCGCCGACTGGGGGTGGGGGTCGGTGGGCTGGCTCGGCGTCATGCTGGTGTGGGACCGGCCGCGCTGGCGGGCCGAGCTCGTCGCGTTCCTGGCCGCCAACGCCGGCATCATGCTGACGGCGATGGTCGTGACCGGGACGCTCGACCGGGTCTCCGTCGCCAAGTACCTGGTGGTCATCGTCGGCGGCATCACCATGCAGCTCGGTTACACGGCGGGCTGCCACACCCTGCGCGCCCGCGCCGAGGACGCGGTGCTGCTGGCCCGCAGGCTCGCCGCCGACGACGCCTGGCGGGAGTCCGCCTGGCGCATCCACGCCGACCGGCTCCGCAGGTACGACGCGATCCGCGACGCGGCGGAGTCACTGCTGGAGCGGCTCGCCGACGGCGCCGACCCCGGCGATCCCCGCGTACGGCGGGACTGCACGGCCGGAGCCATGCGGTTGCGCCGGCTCATCACCGAGCGGGAGGACGTGCCCGACGCGCTGGTGTCGGTGCTGCGCGAGCGGATCGACGCGGCCGAGCGGCGCAAGGTCCTGGTCGCGGCGCCGCCGTTCGGCGGGAACCTGCCCGACCTGCCGGCGGGGGTCCGGGAGGACCTGCTCAGAGCGCCGGTCCGGGCCCTGGACGGGGCCAGGTCGCGGGCCAGGGTCACCGTGTCCGCGATGTCCACCATGGTGAGCGTGGCCGTCGTGGCCGACAACGACGATCTGCCCGTCAGCGCGACCCCGGTGCACGAACCCAGCGGGGTCGTCGTCACCTATCAGCGGCAGGGAGGAGAGGTATGGGTCAACAGCATCTGGCAGCCCCCGTGACGGTCGCGCTGGTGGAGGACCACCAGGTCGTGGTGGACGGTGTCAGGTCGTGGTTCTCCCCGCCCGGCCCGGTGGAGCTGGTCGCCCACGGGCCCACCGTCGACTCCGTCCGCGGCACGGCCGCCGACGTGCTCCTGCTCGACCTCAACCTCAACGGCACCATGGTCGTCGACCGGATCGCCGAGCTGTGCCAGGGAGGGCAGCGCGTCGTCGTCTTCTCCGAGCACGAGGAACCGGAGACGGTGCGCGCCGTGCTGGACGCGGGAGCCTCGGCGTTCATCGGCAAGGGCCGGGCCACGCGGGAGTCCTGCCTGGAGACCGTCCTGGACGTGGCCGCCGACCGGCCGAACGTGACACCGCCGATGGCGCAGGCGATCGCGACGGACGAGCGCCCGCACCGGCCGCAGCTGTCGGACAAGGAGCGGGCCGCGCTGCTGTTCTGGTTCCAGTCGATGTCGAAGGCGTCGGTGGCGGCCCGGATGGGGATCAAGGAGCGGACCGTGCGCCAGTACATCGACCGGGCCCGGGTCAAGTACGCAGCGGCGGGAAGGCCCGCGCCCACCAAGGAGAAACTGCTCGTCTGCGCCATCGAGGACGGCCTCATCCGCCCCGAGGAGGTGACCGTGTACACCTCCCTGGCCGCGAGGTCGGACGGCGGGCGCGCCTCGTCCGGCTCCGGCTCCGGATCCGGATCGTGACCGTCAGGCGGTAACGGGGCGGCCGGGATCACGCTACCTTGGGCGGGTGGAGGAGATCGACCGCCGGATCGTGACGTTGCTGGCTTCGGACGGCCGGATGAGCTTCACCGACCTCGCCAAGGAGACCGGCCTGTCGGTGTCGGCCGTGCACCAGCGGGTGCGCCGGCTGGAGAAGCGCGGGGTGGTGCGCGGCTACGCGGCGCTGCTGGACCACGACGAGATCGGCCTGCCGCTCACCGCGTTCGTCTCCATCAAGCCGATCGACCCGGCCGCCGCCGACGACGCCCCCGACCGGCTGGCCCACCTGAGCGCCATCGAGGCCTGCCACAGCGTCGCGGGCGACGAGAGCTACATCCTCAAGGTGCGGGTGGCCTCGCCGAGCGCGCTGGAGGAGCTGCTCAGCCAGATCCGCGTCGCGGCCAACGTCTCCACCCGGACCACCGTCGTCCTCAGCACGCCGTACGAGCACCGGCCCCCCGACCTGACGGCGGCGGAGAACCGGCCGGAGAAGGAGTAGGCCGCTCGCTCTCCCCGGTCTCCGGATCCGTTTCCCGGCTTCGCCGCTCCGGGCCCGCTCCGGTCTCCGCGACCCCTTCCGGTCAGGATTTTTCGGATATTTCCGGCTGGAGGCAACCTGGGGGAGTGCGTCGTGCATCTCCAGTGTGATGAACGAGGAGGAGATCCGACACTACCTGCGCGAGTCGTTCCCACGGCTCGCGGCGGGACTGGAACGCCGCTTCGCCGGGCAGGCGTCCGGCGAGGACGCCGTGCAGGAGGCCGTCGTACGGGCCTGGCAGCACACCCGCAGGGGCGCGGCCGTCGAGTCGTGGGACGGCTGGCTGGCCGTCGTGGCGACCAACGCCGCGCGGATGGAGGTGCGCCGGCGACTGGCGGAGGAGCGGGCCGTTACGGCCCTGGCCTCCCTGCGCCCCGTGCAGGGGCACCGGACGGCGACGGTCGCGGAGGCGATGGAGGCGCTGCCGCCCCGGCAGCGGCAGATCCTCAGGTTGCACTACTACGAGGACCTGGAGATCGCCGAGATCGCCCGGCTGCTGGAGATCAGTCCCGGAACGGTGAAGAGCGCCCTGCACCGGGGGCGTCAGGCGCTGGCTCGCCTCCTCCGGCCCTACGAGACGACGAGGAGGTCCGTGGTGATCGGCTGGATGCTGGCGGGGACGCACCCGCAGGAGTACACGTTCGAGCTCACCGGAGACAAGCACGAGGGGCTGCCCGTGGCGTCCCTGCGGTGCGTGGCGGACGAACCCGGTGGGTTCGGTACGGCGATGCAGATGTTCCGGCCCGAGGAGTACCAGGGCAAGCGCATCCGGGTGTCGGGCCGGCTCCAGGCCCGCGGCGTCGCCGACCACATGGGGCTGTGGATGCGGGTCGACGGCCCCGAGGACCATCCGCTGGCCTTCGACAACATGAGCGACCGGCCGATCACCGGCACCACCGGCTGGGTCCACGCCGAGGTGGTCCTCGACGTGGCCCCCGAGGCCACCGCGGTGGCGCTGGGCGTGCTGCTGACCGGCGGGGGAGAGGCGCTCATCTCGGGGATCCGTCTGGAGGAGGTGTCCCCGGACGTGCCGGTGACCGGTGACGGCGGGCGGGCGCTGGCCGACGGCCCGCGCAACCTCGACTTCACCGAGGGGTGACCGGCCCGCCCGGCCCGCCGTCCACCCCGGCGGGCCGGGACAGGCCGGGACAGGCCTGTCAGGCAGGGCAGGGCAGGGCGGGGACGGGCCGCGCCCCGCCGCGGTCAGCCGATGCGGACCGGCAGGGTGCGCGGGCCGCGGACCTGACCCGTGGACCAGGTCACCGCCGCCGGGTCGGCGAGGACGAAGTCCGGGATCCGCTCCAGCCACACCTCCAGGGCGACCCGCAGCTCCATGCGCGCCAGGTGCGAGCCCACGCAGCGGTGGATGCCGAGGCCGAATGCGGCGTGCCGGTTGACCTCGCGGTCGATGACGACCTCATCGGCCCGGTCGAACTGCGCGGGATCGCGGTTGGCCGCCGGGAACGAGAGCAGGACCCAGTCGTCGGCCCTCATGTCCACGCCGCGCCAGTGCATGTCCTCCTTGACCAGCCGGGCCATGGTGACCGGGGCGTAGGCCCGGAGGAACTCCTCCATCGCGGTCGGCAGCAGCCCGGGTTCGGCGACCAGGCGCTCGCGGTCGGCGGGGGTCTTCGCCAGGTGCCACAGGGAGGCGCCGATCGCGCTCCACGTCGTGTCGACGCCGGCGATGAGCAGCAGCCCCATCGTGCCCGCCACGTGCTCCGGACTGAGCTTGTGGCCGCCGAGCTCGACGTTGATCAGGTAGGTGGTGAGGTCGTCGCGCGGGTTGTCGACGTGGTCGCGGATCTGCGCGTACAGATAGTCGAACAGCTTCTCCATCCGGGCGACGCGCTCCTCCGGCGGGGAGTTGACGCCCTCGAGCGCGTTCTCGACGAACTCGCGGAAGCGCGGCCCGTCCTCGGGCGGGAAGCCGAGCATGTCGGCGATGACCCGCATCGGGATGTGCTGGGCGTAGTCGTGGGCGGCGTCGACGACGTCCCGCCCCTCGAACGCGTCGATGAGCGCGTGGCAGAACGCCCTGGTCGCCGCCTCCCGCCTGGCGACCGCGGCCTTGGTGAACGCCGGCAGCAGGAGCTTGCGCGCGTGGTGGTGGAAGGGCGGGTCGGAGGAGATCGGCGGCGCGCCCCCGATGGGGGCGATCTCGCGGGGCGGCCGGAAGTTGCTCATGATGATCGCCCGGGACGAGAAGCGCTCGGTGTCGTAGGCGACGGCCGCGACGTCCTCGTACCGCGTCGGCAGCCATCCGCCGCCGAACCGCTCGGTGCGCGCGATCGGGCAGCGCTGCCGCAGCTCGTCCTGGATGGGGTAGGGATCGGCCGCCCACTCGGGCTCGGTGTGGGAGAAGTCGGTCGCCCAGTCCGAGACCGGGCCGGTGACGATCTCGTTGCGGACGCCGAGGGGGCGGTCCTTCATCGTCTCCCGGAGGTCCCGGCTGAAGCGTTCGTCGACGGTCATGTCAATCTCCCTAGAGGATCTCGATCGCCCGTTCGGGACAGTTGGACACCGCCAGGCGCGCCGTGCGCTCCTCGTCCGGCGGTACGGTGCCGTCGCCGGGGACCTGCCCGTAGCCCTCGTCGTCCTCGCCGAACAGCTCGGGGGCCAGGTCGTAGCAGCGACCGTGTCCCTGACACCGTTCGGAGTCGATCCGCACCTTCATCACGGTGCTCCCCTCTGTTCTGTGGTGCCGGTGGTGGCGAGGGCGCTCACGACCCGGGTGAGCAGCGCGGCCCACTCCTCGTCGTCCACCGCGTGCAGGTCCGAGGTGACCAGCGCGCTGCCCATCGCGAGCAGGAGGCAGAAGTGGGCGAGCGCGTCCGGCGGCAGCGCCGGATCGAGCCCGCCGTCGCGCTGGGCCAGCCGTACGAGCCCGGCCAGCCAGTCGGCGCGCTCGCCGACATAGCCCCGCATCGACCGGGCGACCTCCTCGTCGCGGCGGGCCGCGACCAGCGCCTCGACGATGAGATGACCGCAGGCTTCCCGGGGACGGGGCAGGCTGCGGCCGACGGCGACGAGCAGATCGGCGATCGGCCGGTCGGGGTCGGCGGCGAGCAGGTCGGCCAGGAGCCGCGGCCCGTGCGCGCGCAGCGCGGCCACCAGCAGCTCGGCCTTCGACCCGAAATGCGTGTACAGCGCGCCGTTGCTCACCCCGGCGGAGGCGGCGATGTCGGCCACGCGCGTGCCGTCGTACCCGCGCTCGGCGAACACCTCGGCGGCCGCGCGCAGCAGCCGCTCACGCGTCTCGGCGGCGGTGACGCCCGCGATGCGTCCCATGAACGAATTAAAAGATCGTTCATTTGATTCGTCAATAGGGAGCGGCATCCGAGGATCACTCCCGGGGAGAGCGTTTCATCCGCCCTGGGCCGGCCTGCCGCAGAAGTGCGAGGCCTGGACGGGAAGACGGGACATCGCACCTGCCGGTAGTTTTTGATCATGTCCGATGCCGACTTCACCCCCCTCCGTGTCACCTACCGGTACCGGGCGTACGGGCGCGACACCTCCCTCCGCATCCGCGCATGGGGCAGGGCGGAGGGCTACCCCGTCGGCGAGCGTGGCGGCATCGCGCCGGAAGTCATCGACGCCTTCTTCGCCGCCCACCCCGAGGTCGACGAGCAGATACAGACCTACGAGACGGTCCGCGCTACACCCAGAACCCCCGGCGCGTCACCGGAGGATTATCGGTGGCAGGGGGACATCGGGGACATCTACACGGTCGTCTTCGTCCGCGGACTCGACGAGCGCGAGGTGCTGCGCCGGCTCGGCGCCGCGGACGAGGACATCCGGCCGATCGACGACGGGGACTACTCCTATCCGGAAGGACCCGAGATCATCACCGTCAGGCGCATCGGGGACTGGACGGTCGCGATCGAGGACTGCGGCTGGCGCGGTGCGCAACAGGATGTCCTGGGCGCTCTGTCGCGCGACGGAGGAGAGGCCGTGGCGGTGCAGCGGCATGACTACGCCCGGCACCTCGTTTCCTATGCCGTCGACGGCCGTCTCATCACCACCGTCAACCCGGGGTTTCCCATCGACAGGCGGGGCGCGGATCCCGACCGGCTCAATCGTCACCTGCGCGAGCTGGGCATCGATCCGGCCGCCGACGACCACATCGACAACCCCGTCCCGGCGGCGCTGGCACTCGCCGCCCGCGTCACCGGTGTCACGATCGGCCCGCACCACCTTCGCCGCCCCGTTCTCGGCGCCGCCATACCCGGCGCCCTTTTCTGACCCATCCCGGCACCGGGCCGGAGGCGGTGACCAGGTCGGCGACAGGGGGTTTCGTGAGGGTTGTCGGTGGCGGCGGGCAGTATCGGCACATCAAGTCACGGCGGGAACAGGAGAACAGGGTGCCCCCTGCCAACCAGCAGATAGCGGACCATGCCTTCCTCAAGGGCATGTACCAGGACGACTACTACCCCGATCACGTCGTCGACCGGGGAAAAGAGATCTTGTTGCGCCTGTGCGAGCGGATCGAGGCCGAGCGGCCGTCGAGCCTCGCGGAGCTGTACGTCCTCACCAACGCGGCGACAGAGGAGTTCAACGAGCTGGAGGCCGAGTTCGGCGCGGCCGGCAGTGAGATCGAGACCGTGGCGCGCGAAGTGATCGCCGAGGACTTCTGGTTCGTGGCCTCGGCCTACGGGTTCACGGACGCGGACGTGGAGGAGCTGATCGCGACCCGGGACTGGTGAGTGCGCCGGCCCGGACGGTCACCGCGTGGAGACGTACTGGGAACCCGAGGTGTGAACCGGGACGCCGGAGCGGCTCCGCCGTCTCGATCCGCTCCGGCGTCCCGGCGGGCTCAGGAGGCGGAGGGGAAGCGGGCCCGCAGGCGGGCCTCGGCCTCCTCGCCCGCGCCCAGGGCGTCCAGGCCGAGCAGGGCGGCCCCCGCGATCGGCGGCACGTCGGCCACGATCAGCTTGGCCTGCGGGGCCCGCTCGGCGAACCGCTCCTCGATCATCCGGCTCAGCAGGGGGTCGCGGGCGGTCAGCACGCCGCCGCCCAGGATCACCTCCACGGGGGCGTCGAGCAGGTCCAGGCGGCGCATGGCGACCACCGCGAGCACGGTGACCTCCTCGGCCATGCGCGCCACGAGGGAGCACGCCACCGCGTCGCCCGCGGCGGCCGTCGCCATCAGCACCGGCACCAGCCCGTGCAGCCCGGCGTAGGGCAGGTCGCCGAAGTGCAGGCCGAGGGAGACCTCCTCGACGGTGCGGGCGCCGAAGTGCTCGCGCACCGCGCGCTCCAGCGCGGTGGCCGGGCCGCGGCCGTCCTCGGACCGCACGGCGTGCCAGAGCGTCTCCTCGCCCAGGCCCATGCCGCCGCCCCAGTCCCCGGTGATCTTCCCCAGGGCGGGGAACCTGGCGACCTCCCCGGTGGGGGAGACCCCGACCGCGTTGATGCCCGCCCCGCAGACCACGGCCACGCCCGACGGTCCCGAGGCCCCGGAGCGCAGCAGCGCGAAGGTGTCGTTGCCGACGACCACCTCCCGCCCGTATCCCCGGGCGAGGATCTCGTCGCGGAGGGCCTCCTCCTCGACCGGCAGGTCCGCGCCCGCCACGTAGGCGGCCACGTGGTCGGCGTACGGCGGGGCCGCCCCCCCGCCGAGCGCCCGCCGTACCGCCTCGCCGATCACGTCGACGGCGGCGTCCACCCCCGTGCTCTGGGGCGCGAAGGCCCCGCCGCGGCCGGTGGCCAGGACGGAGCCGTCCTCGCCGATCAGTGCGACGTCGGTCTTGCTGTTGCCGCCGTCGACGGCCAGGACGGTCCTCACGCGCCCGCCCAGGGCAGGTGCCGCCGGTTGGCGTCGATCAGGCGGCGGGCCAGGTCGCCCGCGAGCGACGCCTGGCCGATCAGCGGGTGGGCCAGCAGGGCGTCGGCCACCCGCTCCTCGCCGCCGTGCAGCGCGGCTTCCAGCGCCAGCGTCTCGTACGCCGTGACGTGCGCGATGAGCCCGGCGTAGAGCGGTTCCACGGCCGGTACGGCCAGCGGCACGGCCCCGCCGGCGGTGATCCGGGCGGGCACCTCGATGACCGCGTCGTCGGCCAGGAACGGCAGGGTGCCGTCGTTGCGGAGGTTGACCACCTGGGTGTCGCCCCGGTCGCCGGCCAGCGAGGCGATCAGCGCCACCGCGGCCTCGGAGTAGAACGCGCCGCCGCGCCTGCCCAGCAGCTCGGGCTTGGTGGTCGTCGACGGGTCGGCGTACAGCTTCAGCAGCTCGTCCTCCATCGCCGCGACCTCGGCCGCCCGCGACGGCTTGGACTTCTGCTCCTCCACCACGAGGTCGTGCTCGTAGAAGTAGCGCAGGTAGTAGGAGGGCACCACGCCCAGGCGGCGGATCAGACCGACCGGCAGGCCGATGTCGTCGGCGATCTCCTGGCCGTGCGACTCCAGCAGCGCGGGCAGCACGTCCTCGCCGTCGAGGTGGACGGCCCGCTCCCAGGTCAGGTGGTTGAGCCCGACGTGGCCCAGGGAGATCCGCTCGGGCGCGACGCCCAGCCTGGCGGCGAAACGGCGCTGGAAGCCGATGGCCACGTTGCACAGGCCGATGGCCCGGTGCCCGGCCTCCAGCAGCGCCCTGGTGACGATGCCCACCGGGTTGGTGAAGTCGACGATCCACGCGCCGGGCGCGTGCTCACGGACCTTCTCGGCGATGTCCAGCACTACCGGGACCGTGCGCAGGGCCTTGGCCAGGCCGCCCGCGCCGGTGGTCTCCTGGCCGACGCAGCCGCATTCCAGGGGGAGCGTCTCGTCCACGTTCCGCGCCGCCTGGCCGCCGACGCGCAGCTGCAGCAGGACGGCCTGCGCCCCGGCGACGCCCTCCTCGACCGACGCGGTCGCGAGGATCCTCCCGGGGTGGCCGGCGTGCGCCAGCATCCGGCGGGCCATGCCCGCGACGAGTTCCAGCCGGCGGGCGTCCGGGTCGACCAGCGCGATCTCGGTGAGCGGAAGTTCGTCCCGCAGCCGGGCGAACCCGTCGATCAGCTCCGGCGTGTACGTCGAACCGCCCCCGACAACGGCGATTTTCACCTTTTCACTCCTGTCATGTAGCACCCCCGGCGGGAACTCTCCGGGAGAGGAAGGACACGGCGGTCACGAGGGGATCGTGGGCAGGGCCGGGCCGAAGACCTCGTCGCGGGCGATGGTCAGGGCCTGGTCCAGCGCGCCGGCCAGGACCGGGTTGCCCTCGACGGCTGAGAGCAGCAGCGGCGGCCGGGGGATGGTGAGCGCGTGCAGTTCGTGCTCGACGAGCTCGCGGAGCGTCTCGCCGCCTGCCGCGAAGGTGCCTCCGGCCAGCACGACGAGCTCGGGGTCGACGACCGCGGTGATGGCGGCCAGGCCGACGGCGAGGCGGGCGGCGACGTCGCGGAGCCCGGCGCGGGCGTCGTCGGCCCGCCTCCCGGTGCCCTCCGCGGCCAGTACGGCGCTGCGCACGGCCGCGGCGGAGGTGGCGCCGCGCACGCCGTACGACCGCAGGACCTTGAGCACGGTGCGGCCGCCGGTCAGGGCCTGGAAGCCGTGGTCGGCCTCGCGCCCGGCCTCGCGGGCGGTGGGGGCGCCCAGCGCGGGCATGTAACCGACCTCGCCCGCACCGCCGGTCGCGCCGCGGTGCAGCCGTCCGCCGAGCACCAGCGCCGAGCCGAGGCCGGCGTCGGCCCAGAACAGCACGAAGTCCTGGCGGCCCCGGGCCGCGCCGCGGGCCTGCTCGCACAGGGCGACCAGGTTCACGTCGTTCTCGATGTGGACCTGGGCGCCGAGACCCTCGCTGAGGGTGGGGACCAGGTCGGGGATGTGCCAGCCGGGGATGTGGCCGCCGTAGCCGAGCCTGCCGGTGACCGGGTCCAGGGCGCCCTGGATGCCGATCACCACATGCCGCAGGCCGCCGGGGACGTCCCGGGCCCCGGCGCCGTCGAGTACGGCGCGCAGCCGGCCCAGGACGTCCCGGCCCGAGCGGCCCGGGGTGGGCAGGCGGTGCTCGCCGCTCACGGCGCCGGTGATGTCGGCGATGCGGGCCTCGATGCGCGAGGGGGTGACGTCCACCGCCGCGACGTGGGCGAGGCCGGGGTTGATCCGGTAGACCTCGGCCGTGCGGCCGGGGAGTCCCTCGCGGATGCCGTCCAGAACGACGAACCCGGCGTCCTGAAGACGGGAGAGGAGCTGTGAGGCGGTGGGCTTGGACAGGCCGGTCAGGACCCCGATCTCGGGCCGGGTCAGCGGGCCGCGCTCCAGGAACGCCTGGATCGCGGCACGGTCGTTGATCGCGCGGAGCAGGCTCGGGGTGCCCGGGGTCGGCTGCGCCACTGCCCTCCACCCCTCCACTGTTAGGAAACTTTCCTAATCTGAGGTGAATCTAGGAGGCCCGGTGCGGGGCGTCAAGCGCGGAGGGGGATCGCCGCGAGAGCTGCAACCAACCTGTGATGGCGGAGGGGTATGCAGGAGGGAGGGGGCAGGCGAAAGAGAATGCGAATGTCTCGACGGACCTGGTAGGGTGGTGGTTTGTCACACAACTACTGAAACAGCCCTACATTGACCTTGCAGTAGCCATATGGCCCGGAGTATCCCATTACTAGCAACGATAGTGGAGCGACGACAACCCGTCAAATCGAGCTCGCCAAGGAGCAGGAGTACGTCTCGGCCCTTTACGAACGGCTCGACCTGCTGCGCGACCGTACCCAGCGCCAGCTCGACGGCGTCCTGGCCCAGGGCGGGGGCGGCACCCACCAGAACCGCTCGGAGCGCGACACCTTCGCCGGAATGTACGCCGAACGGCTGGCCCGGCTCTGGGCGGTGGAGAACAGCCTGTGCTTCGGCCGGCTCGACAACGCCGACCAGACGTCCCTCTACATCGGCCGCATCGGCATGGCCGACGACGACCAGCGGCGGCTGCTGATCGACTGGCGGGCCCCGGTGGCCCAGCCCTTCTACCGGGCCACCCCCGCGGTCCCGATGGGCGTCACCCGCCGCCGCCATCTGCAGACCAAGGGCCGCACGGTGATCGGGGTCGACGACGACCTGCTCGACCTCGACAACCTCACCGACGAGGCCGCCGCCACCCTCAACGGCGAGGCCGCGCTGCTGGCCTCCGTCGGCGCCCGCCGCACCGGCCGGATGCGCGACATCGTGGCCACCATCCAGGCCGAGCAGGACCGCATCATCCGCTCCGACCTGAACGGCGTGCTGGTCGTGCAGGGCGGGCCCGGCACCGGCAAGACCGTGGTGGCCCTGCACCGGGCCGCCTATCTCCTGTACACCCACCGCGAGAAGCTGGCCCGCCGGGGCGTGCTCATCCTCGGCCCCAACCTGACCTTCCTGCGCTACATCGAACAGGTCCTGCCCTCCCTCGGCGAGACCGATGTGCTGCTGTCCACGGTCGCCGAGCTGTACCCCGGGATCACCGCCACGCGCAGGGACCGGCCCGAGGTGGCCGCGCTCAAGGGCGGCGAGCGGATGGCGCAGGTGGTGGCGCGCGCCGTACGGGAACGCCAGCGCGTCCCCCGTAAGCCGATCGACATCAAGCTGGACCGCTACACCCTCCGGCTCGACGGCCGCACCCTCGACGCCGCGCGCAACCGGGCCTCCCGCGCCCGCCGCACCCACAACGAGGCCCGCGCGGTCTTCGTCCGCCACCTGCTCAACGCGCTCGCCCGCCAGGCCGCCAAGCAGCTCGGCAAGGGCATGATCGACGACGACGAGCTGGCCGACCTCCGTGAGGACCTGCGCACCGAGCAGCCGGTGAAGGCCGCGCTGAACCGCCTGTGGCCGTACACCACCCCGCAGCAGCTCCTCATCGGGCTGTTCACCTCCCGCGAGCGGCTCGACTACGCCGCGGCCGACCTCGACCCGGCCGAGCGCGAGCTGCTGCTGCGCGAGCCGCCCCGCAAGGGGGAGAACTGGTGGACGGAGTCCGACGTGGCGCTGCTGGACGAGGCCGCCGAACTGCTCGGCGACATCGATCCCGCGGTGCTGCGGGCCGGGGCGTGGATGGCCGAGGAGGAGCAGGCCGCCGCCCGCAACGCCGCGCAGGAGGAGGACCAGGCCCATCTCGCCTACGCCAAGGAGGTGCTGGAGCTGACCGGCCTGTCCGACATCATGGACGCCGAGAAGTTCGCCGCCCGGCACCTGGGCGACGAGTTCTACCTCACCACCGCCGAGCGCGCCGCCGGTGACCGCACCTGGGCCTTCGGCCACGTCATCGTGGACGAGGCGCAGGAGCTGTCGCCGATGGACTGGCGGATGGTCATGCGCCGCTGCCCGAGCCGGTCGATGACGATCGTCGGGGACCTGGCGCAGACCGCCTCCCCGGCCGGGGCGCGGTCCTGGGGCCGGGTGCTCGATCCCTACGTGGCCGGGCGCTGGCGTGCCGAGAGCCTCACCATGAACTACCGCACCCCCACCGAGCTGATGGCCGTGGCCGCCGCCGTCCTCCCGCTGGTCGGCCCCGGTCTCACCGCGCCCGACTCGGTCCGGGAGACCGGCGTGCGCCCCTGGGCCGCCTCCCCGGTCGAGGCCCTGGTGCCGCTGGTGAAGACCGAGGCCGCCGAGGGCGGCCGCCTCGCGGTGATCGTCCCGGAATCCCTCGCGGGCGAGCTCGGCGAGGCCGTGACCTCGGGCGTGCCCGGCGCGGTCGCAGGGCCCGGCCCGGCCGCCCTGGACGCCCCCGCGGCGGTCCTGACCGTCGCCGACGCCAAGGGCCTGGAGTTCGACACGGTCATCGTGGTGGAACCGGCCCTGATCCTCCGGGAATCGCCACGCGGGCCGAGCGACCTCTACGTCGCGCTGACCCGCGCCACCCAGCGCCTCGGTGTGGTCCACACCACTCCGCTGCCCGGGGAACTCCCGGGGCTTGAGTGGGAGCGGATTACGTGAGAGCATTGACGCTCTTGTCGATCATGTGCTAGCTGCGGCGACTGGCGTCTCCGCAGCTGGTGACGGGGTTGACATCTGGACCGGTGCCGGTAGTTTGCTGCCCAGTCCAGCACGGGACTGGCCGGTTGGCCGTCTCCGGCGTCACCGGTTCCTGCGTCCGGGCGGAGTGCAGCTCCTCCCGAACAGCCAGGTGCAGGACCGGTGGTCCGTCGGGTCGGGGCACCCCAGCCGGGCGGGGGATTGGACCCAGGAGGGGTCTGGACACCCAGTAGACAACGGCAGTCCGAGCCCGCCGCCGACGGGACGGAAGCCGGTCCGAAGGGCCTGTCCGGACCCTTTTCCCGCTCCCGTGCCACCGCCGAACGCGTCGGGGTGATCTCCAAGGGCGGGGATCACCCCGCTGCTGTTTGGGGAGGCGGAGGCCGGGGCGGTAGCGTTCGGGCTAGCCCGAACGACAGTGCAAGGAGCCTCGCCGGTGGTGCAGGAGAGAACGGTTCCCCCGGTGGGGGACGAGCCCGCGGGAGGGGATGGGGGCGTCCCCGAGGCGGGCGGCCCGGTGGATGAGGGCTCCGGCGGGTCACCGAGACGGGCGGCCCTCGCCAGGGCCGTGGCCGCCGTCGCCGGGGGGGCGCTGCTCTATCTCGCCTTCCCCCCGCTCGGGCTCTGGTTCCTCGCCCCCGCCGGCGCGGCCCTGGTCATCCTGGCGCTGTACGGCGCCCGCCCGCGCCGCGCCGCCTGGCTCGGCCTCCTGACGGCGTCCGCCTTCCTCCTGCCCGGCCTGCGCTGGGTGAGCCCGATCGGCGTGGACGCCTGGCTGGGCCTGGTCGCCATCGAGAGCCTCTTCTACGCGGCCTGGGCCGCCGCCACCGCCGCAGTCGTCAGACTCCCCCTGTGGCCGCTGTGGACCTCGGCGCTCTGGGTGGCCATGGAATGGGCCCGGGGAGAGATCCCCTTCGGGGGGTTCCCCTGGGTGCGGGTCGCCTTCAGCCAGGGCGAGTCGGTCTTCACTCCCTACGCGGCGCTCGGCGGCGCGCCGCTGGTGAGCTTCGCGGTGGTGTTCTGCGGCGCCCTCCTCGCCCTCGCCGCCGTGCGGGTGCTCCGGCCAGCGCGGGCTGAGGGGGCCGGGCCCGCGGTCGCCGAGGGGGCCGGGCCGGCCGTACCGTCTCCGGGCGGGGCGCCGCGCCGGTGGAGCCGGGCGCTCGTCCTCCCGCTCGCCGGGGCGCTGGCCGTCCCGCTCGGGGCCTTCGCCGTACCGCGCCCCGGCGACGAGGGCAGGAGCGTCACCATCGGCGTCGTCCAGGGCAACGTGCCGGGCCGGGGCATGTACCCCCTGGGTGACGAGCCCGCCGTGGTCCTGCGCAACCACACGGGCAAGCTCCACGAGATGGCGCGGGCCGTGCGGGAGGGGAAACTGCCCCGGCCGGACATCGTGGTGCTGCCGGAGAACTCCACCGACATCGACCCCTACCGCAGCGCCACGGCCCGGCAGGAGATCGACGCGGCGGTGAAGGACATCGGGGTGCCCGTCCTCGTCGGGGCCGTGGTGGCGATCGGAGACAGCCACCGCGCCACCCGCAGCCTGGTCTGGGACCCGGTCACCGGCCCCGGCGCCTACTACGACAAGCAGCAGCTGGTGCCGTTCGGGGAGTACACCCCGCTGAAGGATCTCGTGCTCGCCCTGTTCGAGCGGGCCAACCTGGTCGGCAGGCAGTCGCTGGCCGGCACCCGCGACGGCGACCTGCGGATGGGGCCGGTGACCGTCGGGGCGATCAACTGCTACGAGGTCGCCTACGACGACGTCGTCCGCGGCACCGCCAGGACGGGCGCGAGCCCGCTGGTGGTGCAGACCAACAACGCGACCTACGCGCTGACCAACCTGCCGCCCCAGCAGCTCGCCATGTCCCAGCTGCGCGCCGTGGAGCACAACCGCGCGGTGGTCACCTCGGCGATCACCGGCATCTCCGCGTCGGTGACCCCGGAGGGACGGGTGACCTGGCAGACCCGCGAGCTGGTTCCCGACATGGCCGTGCTGGAGGTCCAGGTCCGTACGGCGAGCACGGTCGCGACCAGGGTTGGCGCCCTGCCGGAGTGGGCCTTGATACTGATGGGTACATTCGCGCTGGGCGCGGTCCCGGCGCGCCGGAACCGCCGCCCGGCGCGCCTCGTGGATCACAATGACGACCAGCAGGTGGGAGACGCGTGATGGAGCAGACGTTCGGCAGGGTGCTCGTCATCGTTCCGACGTACAACGAACGGGAGAACCTGCCGAAGATCGTTGAGCGGGTGCGCGCGTCGGTCCCGGAGGCGCACGTCCTCGTCGCCGACGACAACAGCCCCGACGGCACCGGTCAGGTGGCCGACGAGCTGGCGGCCGCCGACGACCACGTCCGGGTGCTCCACCGGCCGGGCAAGCAGGGACTCGGCGCCGCCTACATCGCGGGGTTCCGCTGGGGCCTGGCCGAGGGCTACGACATCCTCGTGGAGATGGACGCCGACGGATCGCACCAGCCGGAGGAGCTGCCCAGGCTGCTTCAGGCCGTGTCCGACGGGGCCGACCTGGCGATCGGCTCCCGCTACGTCTCCGGCGGCAAGGTGGTCAACTGGCCGGCCTCCCGGCAGTTCCTGTCGCGCGGGGCCAACGCCTACACCCGGGTGATGCTCGGAATGCCGGTCCGCGACGCCACCGCGGGCTTCCGCGCCTACCGCGCGTCCACCCTGGAGAAGATCGGCCTGGACGGTGTCGAGTCGCAGGGTTACTGCTTCCAGGTGGACCTGACGCTCCGTACGGCCCGGCACGGACTGCGCGTGGCCGAGGTGCCCATCACCTTCGTGGAGCGCACCGTCGGAGCCAGCAAGATGAGCCGGAGCGTCATCACCGAGGCGCTCTGGCGGGTCACGGTCTGGGGGGTCTCCGGCCTGCCCCACCGGCTGCGCCGCCCCCGCTGAGAAACGGGCCTGCGAGGGGGCGCCGGTGCGCTGGACTGAGGAGCGTGCCGGAGCGCAGCGACGGAGCGCGACGAGGGAAGGCACCGGTTATCAGCCCCCGAGCCGCGACGCGCAGCGTCGCCATAAGCACAGCGGAACGCGGCGGAGCCCGTGGGCGTTGACACTGTCGTACGGCCCGCGCCCGAGTGAGGAAACGATGCGCCTTCTCCTGTTCCTGTCCTTCCTGGTGGTCCCGATCCTGGAGATCTGGGTGCTCATCCAGGTCGGTCAGGTCATCGGCGGCTGGCCCACGGTCGCCCTGCTGCTCGCCGACAGCCTCTTCGGCGCTTGGATCGTCCGCCGCGAGGGCCGCCGGGCCTGGCAGAGCCTGCAGGCCGCGCTCGGCCAGGGCCGCATGCCCGACCGGGAGCTCGCCGACGGCGCCATGATCGTCGCGGGTGGCGCGCTGCTGCTCACCCCCGGCTTCCTCACCGATGTCGCGGGCTTCCTGCTGGTGCTGCCGTTCACCCGGCCGCTGATGCGCCGGCTCGGCTCCTGGTTCTTCGCCCGCCGGGTCCGGGCGCTCGCCAAGACCGGGGCGGGGCCCGGCCTCGGCATGCCGTTCGGCGCGGCGGGTCCGGCGGGCTCGCCCTTCGGCCCCTTCGGAGCCTTCGACGAGGCCCGGCGCGGGCGGCCGGGCGGTTCTGGCCCCGTCATCCACGGCGAGGTCATCGACGACGACGCCGACGGCCCGGTCACCCGCGATCCCAGCCGGGACCTGCCCAAGGGCTGACGCCCCGCCGCGCCGTGAGCGGGGTCTCCGCGCCGCCGGGCGTGTCCGCCGGGGTCACTCCGCGCTGAGATCGGCCAGGCGGCGCAGCGAGAGCCGGAAGAAGGCCTCGTTGACCGGCCGGAGCAGCGGCCAGCCGAGCCTGCCGACCGGGCCGAACGGCAGGTCGAGGTCCTCCTCCCAGCCGATGACGCTGCCTCCGCCGGGCCGGGGCAGCACCCGGAAGACGCCGGTGCCGCGCACCAGCCGCCCGGTGTGCCGGACCGCCACCGCCGTCGGCGGATCCCATTCGGTGATCTCCATGGTGTCCAGGAAGCCGACCGGTCCCAGACCGGTGAAGGCGGCCAGCCTGCTCCCGGCGCTGCGGCCGTCACCGGCCGTGACGCGCGCGCGGGTCAGGACCATCCACTCGTCGTGGCGGGGCCAGTCGGTCAGTACGGCGAACACCCGTGAGGGGCTCGCCTCCGCCTCCACCGAGACGCTGATGCGGGCGTGGGTCACGCCTGCATCTTTCCCCGGGCGGCGGGCCGGGTCACCGGGTCGCCGCCTCCGGGCTGTCGATGTGCAGCTCACCGAAGTCGACGGGCGGCGCGAAACCGGCGAAGTTCCGGTCCACCTCGGCTTTCTCGGCGGCGTTGGGGTAGGGGTTGGTGCAGCTCACACCCGCACTTGAGCCGGACATCAGGTCCGTGCAGCGGCCGGTGCGCCGGTCGGGCAGGCCCAGGATGTGGCCGATCTCGTGGGTGGAGATGCGCAGGGCGTTGTAGCCCTGGGAGGTCGCCTGCCGGCCGATCCAGATGGTGCCGCGCCCCAGCCGGGTGGGCAGGGCGCGGGGCCAGCCGTTGTCGGCCAGCACCACGAAGTCCGCGGGGGTGCCCGGGACCAGGCGCACGTTGGTGACACTGGCGTTCCAGATCTGCGCCGCCTGGTCCACGGCGGCGCGGAACTCGGCGGCCCGGCTGGCGTCGTACCGGAGCGTGCGCACGGCGGCGGAGGGGGCGGGCTCGGCCTGCGCCGGCACCGCCGTCAGGAAGGTGAGCCCGAGCGCGATCGCCAGCGCGGAGCGGATGATTCTCAGCATTGCGTACGGCCTCCTCGGCCATCGGGGGGTGTGCGGATGCGGTCAGGGGGCGCCGCGGAGCGTGAGCCCGTACGCCCGCAGAATCTCGTTGATCGGCCGGTGGTGGGTGGTGCCGCCACGGTACGTGTCCCGGCTGGGGGAAGGGATGTCGCAAAAAATCCCTATCGTCGTGATATGACGTCACCGGCCCCGGCGGGCCCTCCGGAAAAAGCCTCCGGGCGGGCCCGCCGGAAAAGCCGGAGCCCCCGGCACCGCGAAGGTGCCGGGGGCTCCGGTCCGCGTCCGTTCCCCGAACGGTCCAGACGGTCCTGCTCTCCCTGTGGTCAGGCGCTCTTGCGGCGCTGTGCGCGCAGGATCGCCAGGCGCTCGTTGAGCACCTCCTCCAGGTCCTCGATCGTGCGTCGCTCCAGCAGCATGTCCCAGTGGGTGCGCGGAGGCTTGGCCTTCTTGGCCTCCGGCTGCTCACCGTCCACGCGGAGGGCGACGGCGCCGCACATGCGGCACTCCCATGTCGCCGGGATCTCCGCCTCGGCCGCAAAGGGGACGTCGAACCGATGGCCCTTCGGGCAGGTGTAGGACACCTCCTGGCGCGGGGCCAGATCGGTGTTGCGGTCGTTCTCGTAGCTGGTCGCCCCGAGTCGGGTACCGCGCAGCGCACGCTCGCCCATGTCTCAATGCCTCCTGAGGGCCCCGTCGTGAGGGGTTCGTCTCCCACGGCGTACAACGCTTGATACCGTGTGTGGATTCCCACACGCGGCGTGATCCAATCGCGTGTTTTCGAGATGATCCGCAGAAGATCCCCAGAAGATCCCTCTGGAGGGCCCTCAGATGCGTTCGGGAACCGGGTTCCCGGCCGCGCGGATGGCCTTGGGGAGGTTGATCGCGGCCAGGCCGGCCAGGCCCACCACGAAGAAGACGACCAGGGTGAGGATGCCCAGCCGGTAGCTGTCGGTCAGCTGCAGGGCCAGCCCGAGGGTGAACGAGCCGAGGAACGTCGAGCCCTTGTCGCTGATCTCGTACAGGCTGTAGTACTCCGCCTCCTTGCCCCGGGGGATCACGTGGGAGAACAGCGAGCGCGACAGCGCCTGGGTGCCGCCCATCACGATCGCGATGGCGAAGCCGAGCGCGAAGAACGCCGCCGCCGACCCCTTGGGCAGGAAGTACCCCACGGCCACCACGACGGTCCAGGCCACCAGCGCGTACATCACGACCTTCTTGGCCCCGAGGGAGTTCGCCAGCCTGCCCAGCAGCAGCGCGCCGCCGAAGGCCACGAACTGCACCATCAGGATCGCCGCGATCCGCACCGTCTGGTCCAGCCCGAGCTCCTTGTCGGCGTAGGTGGCCGAGAAGGAGATGACGGTCTGCACGCCGTCGTTGTAGATCAGGTAGGTGACCAGGAAGCCCAGCGTCAGCGGGTAGTTGCGCAGATCCCTGATCGTGCGGCCCAGCTGCCGGAAGCTGCCGGTCACGGCCCGCCCCGCGCTCTCCGTCCCCGGAGCGAGGGCCCGCCGGTTGCGCAGCCGGAGCATCGGGATGATCGTGAAACCGCCCCACCACAGGCCGGAGGAGGCCAGTGCGATGCGCACCGCGTCGCCTTCGGAGACGCCGAAGGAGTCGTGGAAGAGGAACAGCCCCAGGTGGACCGCGAGCAGCAGGCCGCCGCCGAGGTAGCCGAAGCCCCAGCCCCGCGCGGAGACCCCGTCGCGCTCGTCGGCCGTGGCGATCTGGGGCAGGAACGAGTTGTAGACGACGAACGCGGCGGCGAAGCTGACGCTGGCGACGGTGAACAGCAGGCCGCCCAGCAGGTAGCGGTCGCCGGACAGGAACCAGAAGCAGACCGTGGCGCCCGCGCCCAGGTAGGCGAAGGCCCCCATGATCTCCTTCTTCCGGCCGGTGTGGTCGGCCAGGGCGCCCACCATGGGCATCAGGATGATCTGCAGGATGGCGGCGACACCGACCACGAAGGAGTAGTAGGCGCTGGGCCGTACGTCGAACCAGAGCACCGGGATGTACGGCGCGCCCCCGGCGGCGGACTCGGCGATCGTCGTCAGGTACGGCCCCAGGAAGACGGTCAGGACCGTGGTGGGGAAGGCCGAGTTGGCCCAGTCGTACCAGTACCAGCCGAACTGCTCGCGCCGACGGGACTGGGGGGTCTCTTCGACGACCGGTGAGGTTGTCATGGGCGGTCCTCGGTTCGCTCGGGGGATGCGGCCGCGTGCGGCTCGCTGGGACTTCGGCGCCGGTGCTGCCGGAGGTCTTCGTGGTGGGGGCGCGGCCCGTCCCGGAGGTCCGCCGGGCCGGGTACGGCCGACGCCGGGATCCTCCCAGCCGGGACGGGGCGCGCGCCAGGGGTGTCAGGCGGCCAGCCGCCCCGGATGCCACTGGCCGCGCGCCCGGAGCACCTCGCGCAGACCGGTGACGTTGTCGGTCATCACGCCGTCCACGCCGAGATCGAGCAGGCGCTCCATCTCCCGGGTGCCGTTGACGGTCCACACGTGGATCTGCATGCCGAGGGCGTGCGCCGTACGGACCAGCGCGGGGGTGGTGACCCGCAGCCCCCGGAAGCCCACGGGCACCTGCGCGCACGGCACCCCGGCGCGGGCCAGGCGGGTCAGCAGGCGCCCGTAGGCGGAGGTGGCGGCCGCGGCGCGCAGGGCGGCGACGCCGCGCGGGCCGAGGGCGGAGCACACGTCCCGGCCCATCGCGGCGCGGGCGCGGGCCAGCCGCTCGTCGGAGAAGGAGGTCAGGCAGATCCGGTCGTAGGCGTTGGTCCGCTTGACCACCCTGGCCAGCGGGGCGATGGCCTCCGCCTCCTTGACGTCGATGTTGAAGCGCGCCTCGGGCCAGGAGCCCAGCAGCTCCTCCAGGAGCGGGATCTCCTCGGCGCCGCCGATCCGCGCCTCGCGCACCGTCCGGTACGGCAGCGCGGAGATCCTGCCGCTCCGGTCGGTCACCCGGTCCAGGGTGTGGTCGTGGAAGGCGAGCAGCACGCCGTCGGCGGTGGCGTGGGCGTCGGTCTCCAGATAGGTGTAACCGAGCTCCACCGCGTGCGCGAAGGCCGCGTAGGTGTTCTCCCGGCCCTCCAGCGCTCCGCCCCGGTGGGCGAAGGCGAGCGGGACGGGATGGTCGAGGAAGGCGTAACGGCGCTGCACGTGGAGGAGTATGCCCGGTGCGGGCGCGGCTCGTCATCGCGCCCGGGTGAACGTTTGGATTACGGGTCCCAAAACCGCTCCGCCACCGCACCGCCGTACCGCACTTGTGAGTCTCCGGACCTGGGCATGTGATCCCTTGACACCGCCGTGACAGCGTGACGCAAGCGCGCTCGGCCACCCTGGACTCCATCGACCGAGAACGGGGAGTGCGACCATGAAGGCCCTCATGCAGGAGTTCAGCGTGCCGGACCGCTACTGCGGCCCGAAGGGGATGGCGAACGGGGGATGGATCTCAGGCCTGGCGGCCAGCTACCTTCCGGCCGGCGGCGCCGTCGAGGTGACGTTGCGGGCGCCGACCCCGCTGGGCACCGGACTGCGGGTCGAGCGGGAGAACGGCCGCGTCACGCTGTTCCACGGCGACAGGCCGCTCGTCGAGGCCAGGCCGGTGGACGACGAGCTGACGCCCCCGCCGTTCGTCTCCCTCCACCAGGCCACCGTGGCCGCGCGGAGGTTCCTCGGCGCCGAGAGCCATCCCTTCCCCACCTGCTTCGTCTGCGGCGACCGTGAGCCCGGGGACGGCATGCGGATCCATCCGGGACCGGTCGGCGGTGTGCCGGACACCGTCGCCGCGCCCTGGTTCGCCCATCCGGAACTGGCCGAGTGGTCGGCGAGCATGCCGCTGACCCACGTGTGGGGGGCGCTCGACTGTCCCACGGGCTGGGCGCATCTGGAGCCCGGCGGGGTCGCTCTGCTGGGCAGGCTCACGGCCCGGACGTACCGGCGGGTCGTTCCCGGCAGGACCTACGTGGTCGTGGCGCGCAGGGAAGGGCGGGAGCGGCGCAAGCTCTTCGCGAGCGGGGCGGTGTACGAGGTGGACGGCAGGCTGGTCGCCGCGAGCCGCGCCACCTGGATCGAGATCTGAACCAGGCGGGCCGGCGTCCCGGCCGGGCGCCCGCCGGCCCGGCGATCGATCAGGTGCCCGTTCTCTGACGGGTCCTCGCCAGGGCCGCCGCGGCGCGCTCATCGGGACTGGTGCCGCCCCAGACCCCGTGCGCCTGGTGGGTGTTGATGGCGTAGTCCAGGCATTGGGCCCGCACCGGGCAGCGGCGGCACACGGCCTTGGCGTGCTCGTGCTGGATCTGCCCCGGACCCTGGGGCGAAATGGGAAAGAACAGCTCCGGATCCTCGCTGAGGCAGGCGGCCCGGCGAGACCAGTGAGTGATGAAAGAAATGTCAGCGTGAGAAGGCATGGTGAATCCAATGAGTCGTGGGGAAAACCCGACCACCGTCGGCCCAACTGCTCATTCGGATGCCCCTGCCTGTCGGGTTCATACGATTTGGGGATAGAAAAATCGGCAAAATCGGGGCGGGGAAAACATGATCGTCGTTGCTGGAAGCCTCGGCGTTTCATGACGGGGACCGGTGGGGAACCGGTGGGTCACGACCGGCGCAGCAGGGCGATGACCGCCCGTTCCACGTCGCCCCGGGTGGCCAGCTGGCCGAACTCCGCGTCGGCGCCGAGCCGGGTGAGCGCCCGCGCGACGGTCCGCCCCTTCTCGTAGGCCTCCACGATCCGGGGGTCCACATAGGAGGCGCGGGCGACGGCGGGGGTGTTGCCCAGATAGCCGGCCACCTCCTTCATCACCCTGGCCACCGCGCGCCGCCTGCCGTTCCTGGAGCGCACGGGGGAGGAGACCGCCAGGCCCACCGCGGCCAGCACGGTCCCGTGCCAGGTACGGAAGTCCTTCGCCGAGACCTCGCACTCGAACGTCTCGCGCAGGTAGGCGTTGATGTCGTCGCTGCGCACGTCCGTCCACCCGGAGCCGTTCTCGTAGCGCAGCAGTTCCCCCTCCTGGCCGGTCCGGTGCAGGGAGGTGACCACCGCGCACACGTCCGGATCGATGATCTCCACCTTGCGGTGCTTGCCGCCCTTGGCCGGATAGGAGCAGACGACGCGGCCCGCCGCGCAGGTGACGTGCTCCATCCGCAGCGTGGCCAGCCCGAACGAGTCATAGGACTCGCCGCCCACCCGGAAGAAACCGATGTCGAGCATCCGGGCCGCCGCGGCGAGCACCCGCTCGCGCGTCAGCTCCGGCTGCTCCAGGTGCTCGGCGACGCGCTTGCGGAACGCGGGCAGCCGCTCGGCCATCTCCAGCACCCGGTCGAACTTGATCCGGTCCTGCTCCTCGCGCCAGACGTCGTGATAGCGGTACTGCCGCCGACCGGCCGTGTCGGTGCCGACCGCCTGGATGTGCCCGTTCGGCGCGCGGCAGATCCACACGTCGGTCCAGGCCGGCGGGAGCGCCAGCGCCTTGATCCGGTCGAGGGTGCGGCGGTCGCGGACCTGCCGCCCGTCCGGATGGTGGTAGCTGAACCCCCGCCCTCTGCGGCGGCGGATGATTCCGGGCTCGGCGGGATCACTCTGGCGCAGTTCGGTCACCGGCACCTCCTACCCACGGAGAAGGGACACATGAGGGGCGGGACTCGCGATCGTGCGCGAGGGACGTGGGGGGGTGTGCGGGGCCCCGGCCGGGCTCGTAAACGACGGGCCGGGAAATGGGAATGCGGACGGCGGGAACGTGTGGCGGATCCGGGAGAACGCCGCTCCGCGATGTTCGATCGTTCGGCGGACATATCGCTGATCGGGGAGGTTCCCATGGAAAAACTGACCGACGATGCCAAACAGCTGCTCCGGCGGCCGGTGCACGGCTGGGCGACCACCGTGCGCCCGGACGGCTCCCTGCACAGCACCGTGGTCTGGGTGGACGTGGACGGAGACGACGTCGTCTTCAACACGGCCGTCGGCCGGGCCAAGGAGAAGCACCTGCGCGCCAATCCGCAGGTCTCGGTGAGCGTCCTGGACCCGGAGGACGCCTTCCACCTGGTGAGCGTCTCCGGCGTCGCACGGCTCGAACTGGAGGGCGCCGACCGGGTCATCGACGGGCTGGCGAACAAGTATCTCGGCGTGGACACCTACCCCTACCGCCAGCCCGGCGAGCAGCGCATCACGGTCCGGGTGACCCCGGACAAGGTGATCTTCAGTCCGGGCGGCTGAGGACCCGGCGGGGGAAGGGAGATCACCGCGGGGACTAGCATGTCGCCCTGGACCGTGACGACGGAGGGGCTGGGTGTTGAAGGATCGCCAGATCTTGAAGGATCTCGGGGACGGGTTCCACGCCTTCTGGCGGGAGCGCCACCTGTGCACGCTCACCACCATCCGGAGCGACGGCACCCCGCACGTCGTCCCGGTGGGGGTGACCCTGGACGCGGCCACCGCCACGGCCCGGGTGATCTCCTCGGGCGGGTCCCGCAAGGTCCGCAACGTCCTGGCGGCGAACGAGGCGGATCCGGAGGGCGCGGTGGTCGCGGTCTGTCAGGTGGACGGGCGGCGCTGGTCGACGCTGGAGGGACGCGCGGTGATCCGCTCGGACCGCGCCTCGGTCGCCGACGCCGAGCGCCGCTACGCCGAGCGCTACAAGCCGCCCCGGGAGAACCCGTCCCGCGTCGTGATCGAGATCCAGGTCACCCGGGTGATGGGCAATGTCTGACCTGAGGCCCGCCGACGCGGTCGCCGTCGTCGGCATCGGCGCCGACGGCTGGTCCGGTCTGTCGCAGACCGCTCGCCGGGAACTGCACGCCGCCGAGGTCCTCATGGGCAGCGCCCGGCAGCTCGCCCTGGTCCCCGAGCCCACCGCCGAGCGGGTGGTGTGGCCCTCGCCGCTCCTGCCGGAGCTGCCCGGCCTGCTGGAGGCCCACCGGGGCCGCCGGATCTGCGTGCTGGCCAGCGGCGACCCCATGTTCCACGGAATCGGCACGACGCTGGTCCGCCTGCTGGGCCCGGGCCGGGTCCGGGTGCTGCCGCACCCGTCGTCGGTCTCGCTGGCCTGCGCCCGGCTCGGCTGGGCCGTCGACCAGGTCGAGGTCGTCAGCCTCGTGACGCGGCCGGTCGAGGCGCTGAACTCCGTGATCCACGAGGGCCGCCGGGTGCTGGTCCTCGGCGCCGACGGCACCTCCGCCGCCCGGGTCGCCGTCCTGCTCGCCGCCCGCGGGTACGGCGGCAGCCCGATCACCGTCCTGGAACGGCTCGGCGGCCCCGAGGAGCGCGTGATCACCGGGGTGGCGGGCGGCTGGGACCTGCCGGCGACCCAGGACCTGAACATCGTGGCCGTGGAGTGCCGGGCCGACCCCGGGACGGTGCCGTTGCCGTGCGTCCCCGGCCTGCCGGACGCGGCGTTCGAGCACGACGGGCAGCTCACCAAGGCCGAGGTGCGCGCGGTGACCCTGGCCCGGCTCGCGCCCGTCCCCGGTGAACTGCTGTGGGACGTCGGAGCCGGGGCGGGGAGCGTCGCCGTCGAGTGGATGCGCGGCCACCGGGCCAACCGGGCCGTCGCCGTGGAACGCGACCCCGACCGCGCCGCCCGGGCCGCCCGCAACGCCGCCGGGCTCGGGGTCCCCGAACTGAGCGTGGTCAACGGTCCCGCCCCGGCCGCGCTCGCCGGTCTCCCGCGGCCCGACGCCGTCTTCGTCGGCGGCGGGGTGACCGCGCCCGGAGTGGTGGAGGCATGCTGGGAGGCGCTGCGGCCGGGCGGGCGCCTGGTGGCCAACGCGGTGACCGTCGAATCCGAGGCGGTCCTGGCCTCCTGGTACGGCCGGCTCGGCGGCGACCTGGTCCGGTTGGCGGTCAGCCGGGCGTCCCCGGTGGGCGGCTTCACCGGCTGGAGGCCGCTGATGCCCGTGACGATCTGGTCGGTGGTCAAACCGGAGGAGGGCCGGTGACCGTGCGGGCACGGATTTTCCCGGTGACGGCGATGGAAGAGATCCGGCGGGGCACGCCGGGGGAGGACGGGCGATGACGGTCCGGTTCATCGGGGCGGGGCCGGGCGCCGCGGACCTGATCACCGTGCGGGGCCTGCGGGCGTTGCGGACCTCGCCCGTGTGCCTGTACGCGGGGTCGCTGGTCCCCGCCGAGCTGCTGAAGGACTGCCCGCCCGGCGCACGTCTGGTGGACACCGCGCGGATGGCGCTGGACGAGATCGTGGCGGAGATGCTCGACGCCCACGCGGCCGGGCACGACGTGGCCCGGCTGCACTCCGGCGACCCGTCGGTGTTCAGCGCGGTGGCGGAGCAGATGCGGCGGCTCGACGCGGCCGCGGTGCCGTACGAGGTGATCCCGGGCGTGCCCGCGTTCGCCGCCGCGGCGGCCTCGCTCAAACGCGAGCTGACCGTGCCCGGGGTGGGCCAGACCGTCGTGCTGACCCGGACCTCCGTACGGGCCACCCCCATGCCCGAGGGCGAGGACCTGGACACTCTCGGCAGGAGCCGGGCCACGATGGTGCTCCACCTGGCCGTGCAGCGCATCGAGGAGGTCGCCCGGGAGCTGGTGCCCAACTACGGCGCCGACTGCCCGGTGGCCGTGGTGGCCAGGGCCAGCCGCGACGACGAGGTCGTCCTGCGCGGCACCCTCGCCGACATCGCGGACCAGGTCCGCGCCGCCGGGATCGTCCGTACCGCGGTGATCGTCGTCGGCCGCGTCCTGACCGCCGCGGAGTTCCCCGACAGCCACCTCTACTCCGCCGCCCGCTGCCGAGCGTGAGGACGCCTCCGGTCACGCGGTCCTCTGCGGCTCCGCCTGGGGGATGCCCAGACCGGTGCACAGCTCGCGCGGGGTTGACGCGCTCCCGGGGGCGCGTATCTTCCGTTTAGGAAAGTTTCCTAAGAATTATCTCTGTTGAACCTCCCCGCGTTCGAGGCGCGAACCGGGGCGTACGGAACGTGAAACGGCCATCCGTCACCAGTACGAGGAGAGATATGAGAAGAACCCTGCGCTTGCTCGCCGCGACCGTGCTCGCGGCGGGAGCCGTCACCGTCGGGTCGGGTGTGCTGAGCCCGGCGTCGGCAGGGGCCGGTGACTGCGACTACGCCCTGGGCCAGAACTCCTTCTCCGCCCGATGCGCGACCAGCGGCCCCGCCTACGAGTTCCGTGCGTGGGTCCAGTGCGTCAACGGCCGCAGGGACGGCGGCTGGGTGGCGGCCAACAGCGGCCAGTGGAGCGTGGCGAGCTGCGGACCGTGGTGGATCGACCGCCTGAGCTACGGCATGGACGTACGCCCGCTCTCCTGACGCGCACACGCCTTCCGCGCCCCGCGGCCTCAGCGCCCTGTGATCTCGGCGCGCCGCTCGTAGCGCGCGCGGGCGAGGCCGTGGGCCGTGCGCAGCAGCTCACGTGTCGCCTCTCCGGTGCGCGGGCCCGGGTTCACCACCGCCAGCCAGCCGACGGTGCCGTAGACGGGGTGCGCGATCACGGTGTCGTCGGAGCCGGAGCCGGAGCCGGAGCCGGAGCCGGAGGTGGGGTCGGAGCCGGAGCCGGGGGTGGGGTCGGTCCCGGCGGTGGCCGGTTCGCGCGGCGCGTGACCGGTCCACCGGACGAACGCCTCCTTCCCGGCGTTGACGTTCACGCGGAAGGCGCCCGGCCGGTCCAGGCGCGACGTCTCGTCGCCGGGGTAGTCCTTGGTCACGACCGTCGCGAAGGGCTGGGTCGTCGTCGGGACGACGCCGTCGGGGGAGTAGTAGAAGAACGTGTCTCCCCAGGCGATCTCCGGCGAACCGTCGCCGGGCCCCGGCCTGAGGGTCAGGACGCCGTCGAGGCCGTCCACGAAGCCGATGATCTCGTCCATGGTCATGGCTCCAGCGTCGCATTAAAGTCCTCGTGGAGGCTTCGTGGCTGATCTTCAGGGACTCCAGGGCGTCAGGTCTCAAATCGAGGGATATGCGAACGGTCGACGTCGCGCGGCGTGCCGGATACTCCGTGCAGCAGGTGCGCAATCTGGAGCGCGACGGTGTGCTGCCGCCGGCGACGCGCACCGCCTCGGGCTACCGGGTCTACGGAGAGATCCATCTGCAGTCCGCGCTGGCCTACCGGGCCCTCGCGGCGGGCATCGGCCCGGTCGAGGCCAAGACGATCGTCCGGGCCGCCCACCGGCCCCCCGCCTCGCGGATGCTGGCCCTTCTCGACGCGGCGCACGCCCGGCTCCACACGGAACGCGCGGAACTGAGGCAGGCCAGGGAGGCCGCCCAGGCGATCTCCGGTGAACCGATCGACGACGTACGCCCCTCGGACTCGATGAGCGTCTCCGAGCTCGCCGCCGCCCTCGGCGTGCGGCCCTCGACGTTGCGGCACTGGGACGCGGAAGGGCTGGTCGTCCCCGACCGCGACTCCGGGCGGGGAGCGCGGCGGTACACGCCGGCCCAGGTACGGGACGCACGGATCGTCCACCAGCTGCGCAAGGCGGGCTACCGCATCGAACCCCTCCGGGCGCTCATGCCGGAGCTGCGGCGCGCCCGCCGGCTGGAGGAGGCCGCCTCCGCGCTGGCCGCCAGAGAGGCCGGCATCGCGGCCCGTTCCAGAGCCCTCCTCGACGGCGCCGCCGCACTCAGCGCCGTGCTCTCGCTCGCCGCCCCGGTGCCCCGCGGCTGAACAGCCGTTTCCCCGGCCCGGTCCTTCCACAGGGGACGCACGGGTCCGCCCGGCTCAATGGAACCGTCCCGCGCGCTCAGGATCCCGCGCGCTCAGGATCCCGCGCGCTCAGGATCCCGTGCGCTCAGGCACGGCCGACGATCACGCCCGCGCGGTCGACGACCACGACGTCGACGGCGACCGGCGCCTCGCGGAGCACGGCCTCGGCGGTACGGCGGGCCCGCTCGGCGACCAGGTCCCCCAGGGGGAGATCCGCCTCCTGGCACAGGCGCAGCGCGTGCAGGGCCGTGTTCGCGGCGCGGACCCGCCCGGCCAGGGCGTCGTCCCCGCCCGCCGCGCGGGCGAGCCCGGCCAGCAGGTCCGGGTTGACCTGGGAACGGCCCGAGTGCAGGTCGAGATGCCCGTCGGCGAGCTTGGAGAGCTTGCCGATGCCGCCGGCGATCGTCAGCCGGGGAACGGGATGCCTGCGCAGGTACTTCAGCACGGCCCCGGCGAAGTCGCCCATGTCGAGCAGGGCGTCCTCCGGCAGGCCGTACAGCTCGGCGGCGACCCGCTCGGAGGTGCTCCCGGTGCAGCCCGCGACGTGCGCGTACCCCGCCGCGCGGGCCACGTCGATCCCCCGCCGGATGCTGTCGATCCAGGCCGAACACGAGTACGGCACGACGATGCCGGTCGTGCCGAGGATGGACAGGCCGCCCAGGATGCCCAGCCTCGGGTTCCACGTCCTGCCGGCCAGCTCCTCGCCGTGCTCCACGGAGATCTCCACGACCACGTCGCCGGTCCCGCCGTGCCGGGCGGCCACCTCGGCGACGTGCTCGCGCATCATCCGCCGGGGCACCGGGTTGATCGCCGGCTCGCCCACCTCCAGCGGGAGGCCCGGCTTGGTGACCGTGCCGACGCCGGGTCCCGCGGCGAACACCACGCCGCTGCCCGGGACGCCGTGCCGTACGGTCGAGGAGATCAGCGCGCCGTGCGTCACGTCGGGATCGTCGCCCGCGTCCTTGACCACCGAGGCCGTCGCCGTACCGTCCGCGAGGCCCTCCCGCGCCAGCGCGAACGCCGGGCGCTGCCCCTTCGGCAGGACGATCTCCACCGGGTCGGGGAAGTCGCCGGTCAGCAGGGCGGTGTAGGCGGCGGTGGTCGCCGCCGTCGCGCACGCGCCCGTGGTCCAGCCGTGGCGCAGGGGCGCGCTCACCGCTCGCCCGCCGGCCGGTACGGTGTCCCGGTGCCGCGGGACAGGACGGGACGGACCCCGGCGTCCCCCGGAGCGAGACCCCGGGGGGCCGGGGAGGGGAGGAGCGAGATGTCCCGTGACGTGAAAGGCGTGGGAGAGGTGGGGGAGTGCTGAACGTCCTGGTGCTGGGCGGCACCGACGAGGCGAGGAGGCTGGCCGCCGCGCTCGCCGGGCGGGCCGGGACGCACGTGGTGTCCTCGCTGGCCGGGCGGGTGCGCGACCCGAAGCTGCCGGTGGGCGAGGTGCGCGAGGGCGGCTTCGGCGGCCCGGCCGGGCTCGCCGCCTGGCTGGCGGGACGCCGCATCGACGTCGTCGTGGACGCGACGCACCCGTTCGCCGCCCGGATGACCGCCTCGGCGGCCGAGGCGGCCCGCGCGACCGGGCTCCCGCTGCTGATCCTGCGCAGGCCCGGCTGGCGGCCGGGCCCCGGCGACGACTGGCGCCCGGTCCCGTCGCTGGAGGCCGCGGCCGAGCTGCTGCCCGCGCTGGGGGAGCGGGTGTTCCTCACCACCGGCCGCCGCAGCCTGCCGGTCTTCGCGGGCCTGGACGGGCTGTGGTTCCTGGCCCGCTCGGTGGACCCGCCCGAGCCGCCGCTGCCGCGCCGGGCGGAGATCCTGCTCAGCCGAGGCCCGTTCACCGTCGAGGGCGAGCTGGCCCTGATGCGGGAGCACCGGATCGACGTGCTGGTAACCAAGGACAGCGGCGGGCGGATGACCACGGCCAAACTCCACGCGGCCCGCGAGCTCGGCCTGCCGGTCGTGGTCGTACGGCGCCCGCCCGCGCCCGGCGGCGTGCCCGCGGTGGAGACCGTCGAGGAGGCGGTCGCCTGGCTGGAGTCCGTCGCTCACGCCGGACAGCGCCGGAGGGGTCATGCCGGGTAGCGGCGGGGGGTGAAGACCACCCGGCGGCCGTCGCCCCGCTCGGCCACCCGCGTGGTCGAGGACCCCACCAGCAGCAGGCAGCGCATGTCCACCGCCGCCGGATCCAGCTCGGCGAGAGTGGTCACCGTCATGCTCTCCTCCGCCCCGCCGACGTTGCGGCCGATGACCACCGGGGTCCGCGGGTCACGGTGCTCCAGCAGCAGGTCGCGGGCGGCGGCCACCTGCCAGGTCCGGCTCTTCGAGGCCGGGTTGTAGATCGCCAGAACCAGGTCCGCCCTGGCCGCCGCGCGGATCCGCTCGGCCACCACGTCCCACGGCTTGAGCAGGTCCGACAGCGACAACACGCAGTAGTCGTGGCCGAGCGGCGCCCCCGCCCGGCTCGCCACCGCGTGCGCCGCGGTCAGGCCCGGCAGCACCCGCACCGGGACACCGGAGAAGCGGGGCTCGCAGGCCACCTCCAGTACGGCGCTCGCCATCGCGAACACCCCCGGGTCGCCCGAGGAGACGACCGCCACCCGGGACCCGGCCAGGGCCAGCTCCAGCGCGTGCGCGGCCCGCTCGGCCTCGACCCGGTTGTCGGTGGCGTGCCGGCGCTGGCGCGGGTTGGGCGGGACCCGGTCCAGGTAGGGGCCGTACCCGACGAGCTCGTCGGCGGCGGCCAGCGCCTCCTGCGCCTCCGGCGTCAGCCACGGCCGCCCCGCCGGGCCCAGCCCGACCACCACGACCTCACCGGTCCGGTCCGCCCGGCCGGTCGTACCCGCCGTCCCCGTCCGGTCCGCCGTCTCCGCCCGGTTCCTCGCGCCGGTCCGGTCCTGACCGTCCGTCCCGGCCGCCGCGGCGGGGTCCGTACCCGGCCCCTTCAGGCCCGCCGGCGCGGGCAGGTCCGCGTTGACCGGGCTGGTGATCAGGGCCAGCGAGAAGTACGGCACGCTGTCCGGATCGACCTCGGCCAGCGGGGCCAGGCGCTGGCCGCCGGTGGTGGCGCGCTCCACGTACCAGGCCTCGCCGAGGCGGCCCGCCTTCTCCAGCGCGTCGCGGACCTTGGTGAACGTCCGGCCGAGCTTGAGCACCGCCGCCGAGTCCGTGGCGGCCAGCCGCTCGGCGAGGACCTCGGCGGGCAGCGTGCCGGGCAGGATCGTCAGCGTCTCGTCCCGCTCGACCAGCGGCCGCCCGAGGACGGCCGAGGCCCCGCTCACCGAGGTCACGCCGGGGACGACCTCGGTGACGTAGCGGTGCGCCAGGCGCTTGTGCATGTGCATGTAGGAGCCGTAGAAGAGCGGGTCGCCCTCGCACAGCACCACCACGTCGCGCCCGGCGTCCAGGTGGGCGGCCAGCCGCAGCGCGCACTCGGCGTAGAAGTCGTCGATCGCCCCCTGGTAGCCGCCGGGATGGTCGGTGGTCTCCGTGGTGAGCGGGTAGATGAGGGCCTCCTCGATCTGCCCCTCCCGCAGGTACGGCGCGGCGACCGAGCGGGCGATGCTCCGGCCGTGCCGGGCGCTGTGATAGGCGATCACGTCGGCCTCGCCGAGGAGCCGGGCGGCCTTGACGGTCACCAGTTCGGGATCGCCGGGGCCGAGCCCCACACCCCAGAGCCGCCCCGCCGGGTTCGTATCAGTCATCACTCTTCCTCGCTGGCGATCGCGTTGACGGCGGCGGCGGTCATCGCGCTGCCGCCGCGACGGCCGTGCACGACCAGGTACTCCAGGCCCGCCGGGTGCTCGGCCAGGGCCTGCTTGGACTCGGCGGCGCCGATGAAACCGACCGGGACGCCCAGGACGGCGGCCGGCCGCCCGGCGCCCTCCCCGACCATCTCCAGCAGCCGGAACAGCGCGGTCGGCGCGTTGCCGATCGCCACCACCGAGCCCTCCAGCCGGTCCCGCCACAGCTCCAGGGCGGCGGCGCTGCGCGTGGTGCCCAGCCTCTCGGCGAGCTCCGGCACGCGCGGGTCGCCGAGGGTGCAGACGACGTCGTTGGCGGCGGGGAGACGGCGGCGGGTCACCCCGGAGGCGACCATCATGGCGTCGCACAGCACCGGGGCCCCGGCGTCCAGCGCGGCCCGCGCCGACGCCACGACACCGGGCGACCAGCCGAGGTCGGCGACCAGATCCACCATCCCGCAGGCGTGGATCATACGGACCGCCACCCGGGCGACGTCCTCGGGCAGCCCGCCCAGGTCGGCCTCGGCGCGGATGGTGGCGAAGGAACGGCGGTAGATCTCCGCGCCGTCGCGGACGTAGTCGATCACTTTTCCCCTCTGGCGGCCGCCACCGCGGCCGCGGTCTGTCCGATGTCGGTAAAGGTCAGGCTCCGGTCGTCCAGATCCACGCGGTAGCCGTCGTCGGTCGCGACCACCTCCACGACCCGCCCCCTGGGACGGCCGCAGCGCCGCTCACAGCCCGCCCAGTGCACCGGGAGCGTACCGCCCTCCGCCCCGGGCGAGCCCCGGCCCTCACCCACGGGCCGCTCCCCGCCTCCGGGCGGGGACGACCTCTCGGGGCCGGAGCCGGAGGCGACGGTGGTCGCGATGGCAGTGGCCGCATCGGACTGGACGTCGGTCAGGGACTTGGCGCATCCGGGACGGCCGGTGCAGGCGCTCACCCCGTCCCACGCGGATCCGGGGGCGGTCACCAGCCCCGCGCCCGAGAGCGCGGCGATCGCCGCCTCGGACTCGGGACGGGTGAGGCCGGGAAGCACCACTCCTCGCCACGGCGTGAGCCGTACCTCCCCCGAAGCGGCGGCGTCCGCGAGCAGTCCGGCCTGGGCGGAGGTCAGCCGTCCCAGCGGCACCGTCACCCCCAGGGCGACGCGGCCGTCCCGTCCCGGGATGATCCCCACGGGCCCCCGGACGGCGTGCCGGAGCCGTACCGGCTCCCCGGAACGGAGACCGAGAGCAGCGCGGACCCGGGTCGTCACCGCGGCGGGGCCGCCGGGCAGCTCCCCGATCCGCCAAGCGGTGACCGCGCGGGCGGACAGCTCCGCCAGGAACGCCTCGGCCACGGCGAGCAGCGCGGGCACCGCGCCGTCCCGGGGCACGCGCAGGCCGCTGTCGGCGCCCGCGATGATCAACGCGACCTCGTCCAGCGAGTCCGCCCCGCCCAGCGAGTCCGTCCTGCCCGTCCCGTCCGCCCCGTGCGCCGCGCCCGTCTCATCCGCGTCGACCGGCGACGTTCCGGCGTCGGCGCCGAGTCCGGCGACGTCGCCCCGGCCGTCGTCGAGGGCGAACAGGAACCGTCCGGGAAGCCCGGCCAGGGCCGGACGGGAGCACAGCCGCCGGTCGAGTTCGGCGACCAGGGGTCCGACGTCCATCGCGCCCGCGTCGTCGCAGCCGGTCAGCGGGGAAGCCAGGATGTTGCGGACCCGCTCGTGGGTGGAGGAGGGCAGCAGCCCCGCCCGCGCCATCCGATCTGCGAAACCGGGTACGGCCTCGCCTGCGGTCCCCGCTCCGGACTCCTGCCCCGCGTCCGCCCCGGCGGCCGCGCGGCCCTCGTTCTCCACACCCACCCGGCTCCGGAGACCGCGCACCTGGACGTTGGCGCGGGAGGTCAGCTCGATGACGCCGGTGCCGTACCCGGCCGCCGCGAGGGCGAGTTCGCGCAGCTGGGCGGCTGTGAGCCTGCCCCCGGGCACGCGGACGCGCGCCAGCCCCCCGTCGGCGGCGGCGTGGACCTGGAGGGCCCCCGGGCACGCGTCGAGCCTGGTTCGTCCGGATAAGTCGAGATTGACCACGCAGAGGATGCTAAGGGGTGTGCTGTGAATCCTCACCGGAGCGGGACGCCGGTCGGGCGGCCGCGGGAGACAAGAAGGCGCACAGCACACCCTTTGTCACCGATTTCCCGTGAGGACCGGTCTGCCGTAGTCTCATGGTCATCGATGGCAGAGGGAGGAAGCCGGTGCGAATCCGGCGCGGTCCCGCCACTGTGACCGGGGAGCGAACCCCACCACGGCCACTGTCCGGCGACGGATGGGAAGGCCGGGGGGAGCACTGATCCGGGAGCCAGGAGACTCCGGCCGTCGTGTCCGACCACGACCCGGGGCGAGGACCCCGAGGGAGGAAACCGCCGTGTGCTCTTCGCCGTCCCCCCGCCCTTCCGCGACCGCCGCGCCGGGCCGTGCCGCGATCGCCGCGCCGGGCCGTAGCGCGACTCCGGCGGAGCGTGACGCGTGATCCTCCTGCTCTCGACCTCCGACACCGACCTGCTCAGCGCCCGCGCCGGCGGCGCCGCCTACCGCCTGGGCAACCCCGCCCGCCTCGCCGCCGAGGACCTGCCGCCGCTGCTGGAGGGCGTGGACCTGGTCGTGGTCCGGCTGCTGGGCGGCCGCCGCGCCTGGGAGGAAGGGCTGGACCTCCTGCTCGCCGGGGACCGGCCGGTGGTCGTGCTCGGCGGCGAGCAGGCGCCCGACGCCGAGCTGATGGAGCTGTCCACCGTGCCCGGCGGCGTGTGCGCCGAGGCGCACGCCTACCTCGCCCACGGCGGCCCGGTCAACCTCACCGAGCTCCACCGGTTCCTGTCCGACACCGTGCTGCTCACCGGTCACGGCTTCGCCACGCCCGCCCCCACCCCGTCGTGGGGCGTGCTGGAGCGTACGGCGCGCCGTATGGAGGGGCCGGTCGTCGGGGTCCTGTACTACCGGGCCCACCACGTGGCCGGGAACACCGCGTTCGTCGAGACCCTGTGCTCGGCGATCGAGGACGCGGGCGGACGGGCGCTGCCCGTCTACTGCGCCTCCCTCCGTACGGCGGAGCCGGAGCTGCTGGCCGTCCTGCGGCAGGCGGACGCCCTGGTCGTGACGGTGCTCGCGGCCGGCGGCACCCGCCCGGCGACCGCGTCGGCCGGCGGCGACGACGAGGCGTGGGACGTCGGGGCGCTGGCCGAGCTGGACGTGCCGATCCTGCAGGGACTCTGCCTGACCGGCAGCCGCGCCGCGTGGGAGGCCAACGACGACGGCCTCTCCCCGCTGGACGCCGCCACCCAGGTCGCGATCCCCGAGTTCGACGGCCGGATCATCACGGTGCCGTTCTCGTTCAAGGAGATCGACTCCGACGGCCTGACGGTCTACGCGGCCGACCCCGAGCGGGCCGCGCGGGTGGCCGGCATCGCGGTGCGGCACGCCACGCTGCGGCACGTCCCGGCGGCGGAGCGGCGGATCGTGCTGATGCTCTCGGCCTACCCCACCAAGCACTCGCGGGTCGGCAACGCCGTCGGCCTGGACACCCCCGCGAGCCTGGTGCGGCTGCTGGCCGCGATGCGCGGGCACGGCTACGACATCGGCGCGGACGGCGAGCTGCCGGGCGTGGCCGGGCAGGACGGCGACGCGCTCATCCACGCGCTGATCGCCGCGGGCGGGCAGGACCAGGAGTGGCTCACCGAGGAGCAGCTCGCCGCCAACCCGGTGCGCATCGCGGCGCGCGACTACGCCGCGTGGTACGGCACGCTCCCGCAGGATCTGCGGGACGGGATCGAGCGGCACTGGGGAGCGCCCCCCGGCGAGCTGTTCGTGGACCGCTCGCGCGACCCCGAGGGCGAGATCGTGCTGGCCGCGCTCCGGGCCGGCAACGTCGTGGTGATGGTCCAGCCGCCGCGCGGCTTCGGCGAGAACCCGATCGCCATCTACCACGACCCCGACCTGCCGCCCAGCCACCACTACCTGGCCGCCTACCGCTGGCTGGCCGACGGGTTCGGCGCGCACGCCGTGGTGCACGTCGGCAAGCACGGCAACCTGGAGTGGCTGCCCGGCAAGTCGGCCGGGATGTCCGCCTCCTGCGGCCCCGACGCGGCCCTCGGCGACCTGCCGCTGATCTACCCGTTCCTGGTGAACGACCCGGGCGAGGGCACCCAGGCCAAGCGCCGCGCCCACGCCACGCTGGTGGACCACCTGGTCCCGCCGATGGCCCGGGCCGACACCTACGGGGACATGGCCCGCCTGGAGCAGCTCCTCGACGAGCACGCCTCCATCGCCGCCATGGACCCCGCCAAGCTCCCCGCCGTCCGCGCCCAGATCTGGACCCTGATCCAGGCCGCCCGGCTCGACCACGACCTGGGGGTCGAGGACCGCCCGCACGACGCGGAGTTCGACGACTTCCTGCTGCACCTGGACGGCTGGCTCTGCGAGGTCAAGGACGTCCAGATCCGCGACGGCCTGCACGTCCTCGGCGCGGCCCCGGAGGGCCGGGCCCGCGTCGACCTGGTGCTGGCCATGCTCCGGGCCCGTCAGATGTGGGCCGGCGCCGAGGCGCTGCCCGGCCTGCGGGAGGCCTTGGGCCTGGTGGAGGACGGCAGCGCGGGCCGTACCGGAACCGACGAGGCCGAGACCCTGGCCCGCTCCCTCGTCGAGGCCATGGAGGCCCGAGGCTGGGATCCCGCGGCCGTCCCCGAGGTGACCGCCGCCGTCCTCGGCTCCGCCTCGGAGCCGGAGGACGCTCCCACCGGTGCGGAGATGCGGGTCCAGGCAGCCGCCGCTCAGCCGGGGGCGCAGCCGGGTTCCGAGGCGGAGCCGAGGGCGGGCACGCGGGCGGACCGGGGGCTGGTGGAGCGGATCCTGCGGTTCGCGGCGACCGAGGTCGTGCCGAGGCTGGCGCGGACCACGGACGAGATCGGCGCGATCCTGCACGCCCTCGACGGCGGGTACGTGCCCGCCGGGCCGAGCGGCTCCCCGCTGCGCGGGCTGATCAACGTGCTGCCGACCGGCCGGAACTTCTACTCCGTCGACCCCAAGGCCGTGCCGAGCAGGCTGGCGTGGGAGACGGGGCAGGCCATGGCCGACTCGCTCCTGGAGCGCTACCGGGCCGACACGGGGGACTGGCCGCGCTCCGTCGGGCTGTCGGTCTGGGGGACCAGCGCCATGCGTACCGCGGGCGACGACGTGGCCGAGGTGCTCGCGCTGCTCGGGGTCAGGCCCGTCTGGGACGAGGCGTCGCGGCGGGTCACCGGCCTGGAGGCGATCCCGGCCGCCGAGCTGGGCCGCCCCCGCATCGACGTCACGGTCCGCATCAGCGGCTTCTTCCGCGACGCGTTCCCGCACGTCGTGGCGATGCTCGATGACGCCGTACGGCTGGCCGCGGGCCTGGACGAGGCCGAGGAGGACAACTACGTCCGGGCCCACGTGCTGGCCGACGCCGCCCGGGGCGACCGGGCCGTCTTCCGGATCTTCGGGTCCCGTCCCGGGGCCTACGGCGCGGGGCTTCTGCCGCTCATCGACAGCCGCAACTGGCGCGACGACGCCGACCTCGCCGAGGTCTACGCCGTCTGGGGCGGGTTCGCCTACGGCCGGGGCGTCGACGGCGTCCCGGCGCGCGAGGACATGGAGAGCGCCTACCGGCGCATCGCCGTGGCGGCCAAGAACGTCGACACCCGCGAGCACGACATCGCCGACTCCGACGACTACTTCCAGTACCACGGCGGCATGGTCGCCACCGTCCGCGCCCTCACCGGCCGGGCCCCGGCCGCCTACATCGGCGACAGCACCCGCCCGGACGCCGTCCGTACCCGGACGCTCTCGGAGGAGACCTCCCGGATCTTCCGCGCCCGGGTGGTGAACCCGCGCTGGCTGGCCGCCATGCGCGGGCACGGCTACAAGGGGGTCTTCGAACTCGCCGCCACCGTCGACTACCTGTTCGGCTACGACGCCACCACCGGCGTCGTCGCCGACTGGATGTACGACAAGCTCGCCGAGGCCTACGTCCTGGACCCGGAGAACCAGGCGTTCATGGCCGAGTCCAACCCGTGGGCGCTGCACGGCATCGCCGAGCGCCTGCTGGAGGCCGCCGACCGGGGTATGTGGGAGCACCCGGACCCGGACGTCCTGGCCGCTCTGCAGGAGGTCTACCTCAAGACGGAGGGGGACCTGGAAGACGGCCGGGGATAGCCCGCGCACCGGAGGAGACCGGGCGCGGGTCCGGGGATCAGTCCGGGAACCTCGCCATGGTCTCCACCGGCGGCAGGAACACCGCGACCGTGAGAACGGCCGGCCGGAGGACCACCTTCCCGAACGGTTGACGTCGCACAGCCACCTCCCTCCGCCACCGAGCCGACCGTACGGCGGAAGCGGAGCCGGGAAATGTCGGTGGCGGCGGCGAGAATCCTTCCGGTGGCACAGACGGAGACACCCGGAGGGATCCACACCCATGGCCACGTTCGTTCTGATCCACGGCGGCGGAGGAGTCGCCTGGCAGTGGCACCTGCTCGACCCCGAGCTGCGGGCGCGGGGCCACGAGGTCGTCGCCGTCGACCTGCCGCTCGCGGACGAGAAGGCGGGGCTGGCCGAGCTGGCCGACGCGGTTGTCGAGGCCGTCGGCGGGCGCACCGACGTGGTCGTGGTGGCCCACTCCTGGGGCGGGTTCGTCGGACCGCTGGTGTGCGACCGGCTCGGAGCCCGCCTGCTGGTGATGCTGGCGGCCATGATCCCCGCGCCGGGCGAGCCCCCGGGCGACTGGTGGGCCGCCACCGGGTTCGAAGGCCCCGGCGACGATTCGGCCGCCGCCTTCTGCCACGACCTCCCGCCCGCCCTGGCCGAGGAGGCGATGCGCCGGACCCAGGACCACGCCGAGCGTTCACTGGTCGAGCCCTGGCCGCTGACCACCTGGCCCGATGTGCCGACCAAGGTCCTGATCTGCGGCGACGACCGGTTCTTCCGCCCGGAGTTCATGCGCAGGATCGCACGCGAACGCCTGGGCGCCGCCCCCGAGGAGATCGGCGGCAGCCACATGGTCATGCTCTCGCGCCCGGAGGAGCTGGCCGCACGCCTCGACGGCTACGTCCGCCCGTGAGGCCGTCCCCGGCGGGGGACGGCGATGCGGGGGCGGCGGGGGCGGCCGATCCGGCACTGTGAAAATTCGGGTGCCTCGGATCGGCAGGTCTGTGACCATGGAACGGTGACGACCTCCTACCGGCCGTTCCGGTGGGACCTGGTCCGGCGCGACCGGCTCGGCACGCTCCTGGACGGCCGGCCCCAGCCCGCCCTCCCGTGGCTGGAACCGCTGATCGAGGCCGCGGCCAAGGTCCTGGCCCGCAGCGGGGACGGCGACCTCCACTTCGTCGGCCGCTCCGCCGACAGCATCTTCGACCTGCTCTCCGGCGCCCTGGCCGGCACCTCGCGGTCCGGCCGGATCAACCTGCTGCCGTTCTCCTACCGGTTCGAGGAGCCACTCCGCCCTCACGAGGTCCGGCAACTGCGAGTCAACCTGGAGGCGCTGGGCGTCAGTCCGTACGACCTGGCTCGCCGGACCCGACCAATCGTCTTCACCGATCTGGTCTACGGGGGCCACACCTTCACCCACCTGTACGGCTTCCTGCGCGAGTGGATCGCCGACGAGCACGAGACGTGGCATGTCATTCGCCGCAAACTACGCTTCATGGGCATCACCTCGCGAACGAAGACCAGTCCCAACACCTGGCGCTGGTGGGAACACGCCGACTGGACCAGGGAACTGCCCCGCAGTGCCGTGACCAACGTGTCCGTCCACCGTTACCTGTGGAGCTACCTCGGCGACAACCAGGAGAAGATCACCCCGTCCTTTCGGCGGGACCGCTGGGCCGATGAGACCGTCACCCGGCCCCGGCACACTGAGAAGGCCGTCGACGCCCTGGCCGAGGCCGTCGCCTACGTCGAGCGGGGCCGGAGCCGACCGGTGCGCACCGCGCTGGCCCGCCGCCTGGCCGCCGAACCGGCCTTCTCCGAGGCCTGGCTGCGGACGCTGGCCCTGGAGCTCCGCAGGGGATCTCCCTGATCACATTAGCGGAGGGCGCTTCGCGGGATTGCCGGGGAAAGGCGTGGACGCCCGGCAGGCGGGGGGGAGCGGGCCCCGCGTCACTGGCCGGCCAGGAGCGCCTCGAAGGGCGTGGGGTTGTCGAACGGGTCGGCGGTGAGGGCTCGCGGACGCTGCGCGACCAGGTCGGCCAGCTCGCCGGCGGCGCGCCGGATGCGCTCGCTCAGCGCTGCGCCGGTCGCATCGCCGCCGGCCCAGTCCTCCGACGCGGCGAACACGGCGGTGGGGGCGACGACGGCCCGCAGGTAGGCGAACAGGGGGCGCATCCCGTGCTCCAGGGCCAGCGAGTGCCGCGCGGTCCCGGCGGTCGCGCCCAGCAGCACGGGCTTTCCGGTCAGGGACTCCCTGTCGAGCACGTCGAAGAAGGTCTTGAACAGGCCGCTGTAGGAGGCGGAGAAGATCGGCGTGACGGCGATCAGCCCGTCGGCGCCGACCACCGTGTCGATGGCCGCGCGCAGGGAGGTGTTCGGGAAACCGGTGACGAGGTTGTCGGCCAGGTCGCGGGCGTGCGCTCGCAGTTCGACGACCTCGGCGGTGGCGTCGATCCCCCGCGTGGCCAGTGCCTCGATGCCGGCCTGCGCGAGCCGGTCGGCCAGCAGCCGGGTGGACGAGGGGACCGACAGGCCGGCGCTGACGACGACCAGGGTGCGCGTGCTCATCGGGCCCGCACCTCCTCGCGGGACTGGCCGGTCACGTCGTCGGCCGCCGCGTACACGGTGGCGTCCTCGGCGCCGCCCGCCGCGGCGACCCGGGCGGCGTGGGTGGGCGCGTCGGGAACGTGGGCGGGCCTGAGCGCGGCGAACTCCTTGCGCAG
>NZ_BMQP01000051.1 GCF_014648175.1 Planobispora rosea | reverse complement strand
AGCGCCCCCGAGGGCTCCATGCTGGAGGTCGAGGACGACGACGGCACCGTCCTGATCTACCAGGACGACATCTACATCGGTGAGATCGACCTGCCGTGGGCCAGGGACGCCAACGGCAACGCGGTGCCGACCTCCTACCGGGTGGAGGGCATGACGCTCGTCCAGACCGTCGAGCACGCGGGCGCCGCCTACCCCGTGGTCGCCGACCCCGCGCTCAAGCTGCAGTGCGAGTGGTGGAAGGCCATGTGCCGGGTGATCTTCTCCAAGAAGCTCACCAACCAGATCCACAGCGCCTGGCTGTACGGCGGGGCCGCCGCCGCCGCCGAGGTGCTCAAGGCCGCCTGCGACAAGGTCAAGAGCGGAAGGATCAAGCTGATCTGCAAGGTGGCGGTGGTGACGGGCATCGCCTCGTTCATCTACAAGATCCGGGAAGCCGCCAGCAAGAAGCAGTGCTTCGCGATCCGCGCCCAGTTCGTCGGCACCTCGACGCCGATCGTCTGGGGCGAGGTCCGCAAGAAGAGCTGCCAGAGCAAGTAGCCCAGCACCCCTGACACCCCTGACGCCCCCGCCGCCCGGCGGGGGCGTCGCTCTACCCGCGCATCTCCCGGAGCACCCATGCCTGCCCTCCTGCCACGGGCCCTCGCCGGTGGCCTCGCCCTCCTGCTTGTCCCACTGGCCGCGCCCCCGTCGCCCGCCGCCGGGTCGCCCGCCACCCCGCCCCCGGCCGCCGAATCACCTGCCGCCGAATCACCTGCCGCCGAACCGCCCGCCGCCTCGCCCTCCCCGGCGGCCCCCGCCGCGGATCCGGCGGCCGACCCGAGCGACCCCGGCCGCCTCACGGCCGAGCCGAGCGCTCCCGACGAGGCCTCCGCCCGGCTGTCGGCCCGCCTGACGGGCCGCCGGGTCGAGGTGGCGGATGCCCGTACCGAGACCACCACCACCTACGCCAATCCGGACGGCACGCTGACGGTCGACTCGTTCGCCGGTCCGGTGAGGTTCCGCCGCGACGGCGCGTGGAGGCCGGTGGACATCTCGCTCACCAAAGCGGCGTCAGGCGAGGTCACGACGAGGGGTCACGGCCGGGCGCTCCGGTTCGGCCCGAGCCGCGCCGCCCTGAGACGGCAGAGCTCCGCCAGGCCCGCGTACACCGACCTGATCACCCTCGGAGAGGGCGCCAGCCAGGTGACCATGCGGTGGAAGGGCGCGCTCCCCGCGCCGCACCTGTCCGGCGAGACGGCCACGTACCGGGACGTCATGCCGGGCGCCGACCTGGTCGTCACCGCCACCAGGACGGGCGCCGAGCAGTTCCTGCTGCTCAAGTCGCGCCCGGCCGCCCCGCTGTCGTACACGCTGGGACTGAAGTCACCGGGCCTGCGGCCGCGTCAGGCCGCCGACGGCGGCGTGGACCTGGTCGACGGCAGGGGCAAGGCCGCCGTCACCATCCCCGCGCCGGTCATGTGGGACGCCAGCACGCATCCGGCCTCCGGCGAGCACCTGCGACGCGCTCCGGTGACCATGAAGATCTCCGGCGACGACCTCGTCCTCACCCCGGACCCGGCCTTCCTCGACGACCCGGCCACCGCCTACCCCGTCACCGTGGACCCGTCGCTCAACCTGGGCCAGGTCTTCGACACATTCGTGCAGCAGGGCTACAGCAGCGACCAGTCGGGCACGGACGAGCTCAAGCTCGGCAACAACGGCAGCGGCCAGATCGCCCGCTCCTTCATCACCTGGAAGACCCCGGGCATCGCGGGCAAGAAGATCACCTCGGCCACGCTGAAGCTCTGGAACCACCACTCGTGGTCCTGCAACGCCCGCTCGTGGGAGGTCTGGTCGGCCAACCGGGCCTCGTCCTCCTCGCGCTGGCCTGGCCCGGCGATGGTCGCCGAGTACGCCTCCTCCAACCAGACCACGGGGTACGGGAGCGGCTGCGCCGACGGCTGGGTCAGCGCCAACGTCACCTCGCTGGTCCAGCACTGGGCCAACCAGGGCTGGACGGAGTCCGGCATGGGCCTGCGGGCCGGCGACGAGTCGGACAAGTTCGCCTGGAAGCGGTTCAACTCCGGCAACGCCTCCTCGAAGGTGCCGGTCCTGTCGGTGACCTACAACTCCTATCCGAGCACCCCGGTCTCCACCCAGCTGTCGCCGTACACCAACTACGAGGGCACGCTCTGGACCAACACGCTCACCCCGCAGCTGCGCAGCCAGGTGCGCGACCCCGACGGGGGCAACGTGCGCGGGCTGTTCGACGTGTACCAGGGCTCCACGCCGGCGGTCGACAATCTGTACGGCGCATACGTGGCCAGCAACGGTTCCTCCGTCGCCGGCGTGCCCGCGGGCAAGCTGGTCAACGGCAAGACGTACACGATCCGCTCGTGGGCCAACGACGGCTCCCTGACGTCGAAGGCGTACCAGACGGCGACGTTCTCCGTGGACACCGTCAAGCCGCCCGTCCCCAAGGTCGCCTCCGCGGACTACCCGAACGACGGCGGCTGGTACGGCGACGCCGGCAAGGCGGGCACGTTCACCCTCACCCCGGCCGGCACCGACGCCGGCTGGATCGCCTACAACCTCGACGGCGGCGCCACCACGAAGGTGCTCACCACCGGCGCGGCCGTCACCGTCAAGCTGACCCCGGCCACCAAGGGCGCCCACAGGCTCAACGTGTACACCGTCGACAAGGCCGGCAACACCTCTCCCACCACGTCCTACACCTTCAACGTGGGCGCCGGCGCGGCCGTGGCCACGCTCACCGCGCCCGCGGACGGCCTGCGCAGCACCGGCAGGGTGCCCCTGGCTGTGACCGGCACCGCCTTCACCCAGGCCACGTTCCAGTTCCGCAGGTCGGAGACCGACGCGTGGGCCGACCTGCCGCCGGCCCACGTCAAGAACGCGGACGGCACGCCGCTCACCGCCTGGCCCGTCGCGGCGCCCGGCCACGTGTCCGGCCTGGTCTGGGACGCCGGAGCGCAACTCGGCGACGCCGCGGTGCAGGTGCGCGCGGTCGTCGCGGGCCCGGCCCCGGCGGAGTCCCAGCCGGTCGAGGTCGTGGTGGACCGCCGCGCCACCCGGGCCGCCACCGCCCCCGCCGGCCCCGGCGTGCTCAACCTGCTCACCGGGGACTACCGTCTCCAGAGCACGGCGGGCGGCCCCTTCGGCCTGACCCTCACCCGCACGGCCTCCTCCCGGGACGCCGGCTGGTCGCTCCCGCTGCCCACGCTCAGGGAGACCTCCCCCACCTCGGTCGAGGTGACGCGCGCCGACGGAACACCGGTGCAGTTCACCAGGACCGGGGACGGCTGGAAGCCGGAGCCCGGAGCCGAGGACCTGACCCTCACCGGCACGTACACGCTGACCGACGCCCGCGGCGAGGTCACCTCCTTCACCAAGCAGGGCGACCTGTACGCTCCCGAAGGCCACGCCTACGACCGGGGCCGACCGAAGTCGATCACCCGGTCGGGGCACACGCTGGAGCTCGGCTACGACGCCGCGAACCGCCTGACCACCGTCTCCCTCAAGGGAACGGTGATCGCCCAGTACGGCTACGACGCCGCGGGACGGCTCGCCGAGGCATGGGACCCGCGGATCAGCCCGGCGCTCAAGACGCTCTACGGGTACGACACCGCGGGCCGCGTCGCCTCGCTCACCCCGCCCGGCGAGCTGCCGTGGACCTTCGCCTACGACACCGACGGCCGGCTGCGCACCGTCACCCGCGCCACGCTCAAGCCCGGCACCGCCGACCAGATCGCCGGTGAGGCGAAGACCGTCGTCACCTACGGCGTGCCGCTCACCAGGGCGGGCGGCGGCCCGGCCGACGTCACGGCCGAGGAGACCGCCGGGTGGGGCCAGACGTCGGCGCCCGCGACGGCGACCGCGATACAGCCGCCGGGCCTCGCACCCACGGTGACATACCTGGACGAGTCGGGCCGGCCGGTCAACGTGCTGACCCCCGGCGGGCACCTGTCCGTCACCGAGTACGACCGGTACGGCCACGCCGTGCGCGTGCTCACCGCCGCCAACCGGGAGCTGTCGCAGCGCGACGTCACCGACTACCGGCTCGCCGAGCTCGCCATCACCGGCTACAGCCCCGCCGAGCGCGCCGAACTGCTGTCCACCCGCTCCGTCTACGACGCCACGGGCCGCCGCAAGCTGGAGGAGCTGAGCCCGGTCCACATCGTGAACCTGGAGTCCGACGTGGACGACCTGCCGGCCGGATACGCCATCGGCGCCAGGACCCGCACCGTCTACACCTACGACGAGGGACGCCCGGCCTCCGCCGCCGCGCGTGACCTGCCGACCACCGTCAGGACCGGCGCGGTGATCGTCGCACGCGAGTCCGGGCCGGACGCGGACGTCCGTACCACCGCCATCGCCTACGACTGGGCCACGGGGCGGCAGACCAGGACCGTCCGCGACCCCGGCGGCCGGGCCGTGACCACCGACGTCCCCGCCGCCTCCCGCTACACCTCCACCGGCGACGGCCCGTGCGCGGGACGGCCCGAATGGGCGGGCCTGATCTGCCGGGACGGAGGCCGGACCTACACCTACACCGCTGCCGGCCTGCCCGCCACCGTCACCGAGGGGGACACGGTCACCACCCTCAAGCAGGACGCGGCCGACCGCCTCATCGCCACCAGGGCCGGCGGCGAGGCCGAGATCGGCCTCGGCTACGACCCCGCGACCGGCAGGCCCACCGAGCGGTGGCGCGGCGCGGAGAAGACCGTGACGGCCTACGACCGGCTGGGCCGGGTGATCGGCCACACCGACGCCGACGGCGGCTGGACCCGCACCGAGTACGACGACCTCGACCGCCCGGTCAAGGTCACCGACTCGGCCCCCTCGGTCAGGGTCTACGCCTACGACGCCACGATCGAGCCGCGCGGCATGGCCACCTCGGTCACCGACTCGGTCGCGGGCACGTTCACCGCCCGCTACGACGCCGAAGGACGTCAGATCGAGGGCGGCCTGCCGGGCGGCCTGCACCTGCGGGCCGGTTACGACGAGCGCGGGCAGAGCTTCACCCGGATCTACACCCGGGACGGGCTGGAGGGCCCGGTGATGATCGACCAGATGGGCCGGAACGTCCACGGTCAGGAGCTGCTGAGCATGCGGACCGATCTCATGGTCGAGCGGCAGCTCGGCTACGACAAGGCCGGCCTGCTCGGCTCCGTGCTGGAGATGGCCTTCCCGCTGTGCACGCTGCGGCGCTACGACCACGACAGCGCCGGCAGTCGCATCCGGCTGGCCGTGCAGTCGTCGGAGGAGGACTGCCCGGAGGCCGACGACTCCGCCGCGAGCATCACCACCTACGCCCACACCCCCGACGGCAAGCTGACCGGAGACGGTTACGCCTACGATCCGGCGGGCCGCACCACCTCGCTGCCCGGCGACCGCACCATCGGCTACTTCGCCGACGGCCTGCCCGCCAGGCAGACCCACGGCGGGCGGAGCCTGACCTGGACCCGTGACCCGGCGGGCCGGATCCGCTCGGAGACCACCGAGACGGGCGCGCGCACCGTCCACCACTACGGCTCCGACGGCGACCGGCCCTCCTGGGTCACCGGGGACGGCGGGGTCGTCCGCCACGTCGCGGGCGTCGGCGGAGAGCTGGCCGCGCTCACGGGCGCGACCGGGCCGGTGCGCGTCCAGCTGCTCACCGTCGGCGGGCACGTCGGCAGCGAGCTGGAGCTCGGCACCGGCATGGCCACGGTGGTCGGGTACGACGAGTTCGGCGTGCCGTCCCAGCCGGTCCGCTACGGCTGGCTGGGCGGCGCGTTCCACCCGACGACGCTGGACGGGACCGTCCTGGTGTCGGGCCGCCTGTACGACCCGGCGCTCGGCCGCCACCTGCAGCGTCCGTACTGAGCCGAGTGAGAAGGAGGGTGAGGCGCCGCCTCACCCTCCTTCAGGGACGGGATGTCAGATCGCGTCGGGCGAGGGCCCGCCGTCGGCGTCCGGCGCCGCCGGGGCGCTCACCCCGCCGCCCGGACGGCCGCCGCGGGGAACCCCCCTCCGGAGGAGGGCCCATGCTGAAGACGTGAACGAGGATCTGGAACGGGGACCCGGCGGGGACCTGATGGCGATCGGGCGCTTCGCGCGGCTGTGCCGGCTCAGCGTCAAGCAGCTGCGTAACTACGCCGACCTGGGGTTGCTGGTGCCGGCGTGGGTGGATCCGGCCACCGGGTACCGCTACTACCGGGCCGGGCAGGCGCGCGAGGCGCTCTCGATCGGACTGCTGCGCTCCCTGGACGTGCCGCTGGCCGTGATCGGCGAGGTGCTGTCCGGTACGGGCGCCGCCCGGGCGCTGGGCCGGGTCCGCGACGACCTGGAGGCCGAGCTGGCGCGGCGCCGCCGTACCCTCGCGACGCTGGAGCGGGTCCTGGCCGGTGGAATCCCCGACGCCCCGGTCGACGTCGTCGTCGAACCGGCCCGCCGGGTGATCCTGGCCCGGGACGTGGCCGCCGGTGTGCGGGACATCGGCCGGGCCGTGTCCGCCTGCGTGGCGCGGCTGACGGAGGTCTCCCGCGACGGCCCCGCCCGGCTGATCGGCCTGTTCCCCGTCGAGCTGGACGAGCCCCTGCCCGTCACGGTCGCCCTGGACCCGGCGGCGGACGGTGACATCCCCGGAGCGCCGGCGGAGGCGCCGTGGCTGCGCCCCCCGGCCGGGACCTCGGCGGACCTGCTGCCCGCAGGGCGCTTCGCCCGTGTCACGCACGTGGGGCCGTACGACCAGATCACCCTGGCCTACCACGCGCTTCTCGCCTGGTGTGCCGAGCGCGGGCATCCCGTGCGCGGCACCGTCCGCGAGGTCTATCTGTCCGACCCGGCGGCCACGCCGCCCGAGCGACTGGTCACCGATCTGATGATCCGGCTGGAGGAACCGCCGTGACCCGGCGTCGTGCCGCGACGTCCCCGGGCCGGCCCGCCACGGGTGTTCGGGCGCTTTCGCGCCCCGGTCAGGAATGGATGCGATTTGTCCCAAGCGCGGCGCGTCCGTGTCGTCCGCGAACGGCCGTTGATGAGGATCGGTGCCGGGCATCCTGGCGCGGTGTGCGGTGCGCGGTGCCCGGGGCGAGACGGAGCGAAGGAGCGGCGCGGTGACGACGCAGAGGGCCGAGGCTGCGGACGAATCCGCAGACGACGACGCGCGCGTTGAGCCGGCTCCGCCGGACGGGACGCCGTCGGACGGGACGCCGTCGGACGGGGCGCTTCCGGACGGGGAGGTGCTGCGGGCGGTATTCGCCGACCTGGGCGCGGGCCTGTACCTGACCGACCGCGCGGGGCGCATCAGCGCGGTCAACCCGCGGGCCGAAACGTTGCTGGAACGTCCGGCCGAAGCGCTGGTGGGCGCCGACGCCCATGATCTGCTGCACCGTGACGAGCACGGCGCGCCGCTCCCGCGCTCGGCGTGTGAGCTGCTGGCCGTGCTGGAACACGGCCGTACCGCCCGCGGGGACGGGAGATGCGGCACCTTCCTGCGCGGCAGCGGCCGACTGCTGCCGATCGCCTGGACGGCCTCGCCGATCCGGCGGAACGGGCGGCTGTGCGGTGCGGCGGTGCTGTTCGTCGACGCCGACGAGCGCCGGGCGGCCGCCCAGCGCCAGGCCGATCATCTGGCCGCGCTGGAGCACGTCACCGGGCGGCTGGCGGCCGTCACCGAGATCGGCGCCGTGCTGGGCCAGGTCTCGGGGGTCGATGAGGCGCTGGCGCGGGTGGGACGCCTGCTCGTGCCCCGGCTGGCCGACTGGGCCGCGGTCGAACTGCGCACCGGGCCCGCGGAGGTGTGCCGGGTCTTGGTCGTCCCTCCGGGCGGCGATCCGGTGAGCCGTGCCGCCGAAGAGAGCCGCGCCGACATCTCCGGCGGCCGCGGCCAGGAGATCTGGCAGGGTCCGCTGCCGCCGCTCACCGACTCCTCCCGGGCGCCGCTGGCCCGGGTGCTGCGCGGCAGTGAGGCCCTGCTGCTGGGCCCGGACGACATCGCCGCGGCGGCCGATTCGCCGCTGGCCGCCGCCCACGGCGAGCTGTTCTCCGCCTTCGGCGCCGCCTCGGCGATCGTCGCGCCACTGGGCGCCGCCCGCCAGGTGCTGGGCGCCCTGACGGTGGCGCGCCTCGATCCGGCCCATCCGTTCGACGCCGCCGACCTGACACTGATCACCGACATCGCCCGGCGGGCCGCTCTGGCGGTGGACAACGCCGACCTGTGCACCCGGCAGCGCGACGCGGCCCTGACCATGCAGCGTCACCTGCTGGACCCCCTGCCCGCGCTGGAGCCCCTGCGCCTGGCCGCCCGTTACCGGCCGGCCCCGCGGGGCTCCCTGATCGGCGGCGACTGGTACGACGCCATGATGCTGCCCGACGGCGTCGTCGCCGCCATGGTCGGGGACGTGCCCGGGCACGACATGACCACCGCCGCGGACATGGCCCGGCTGCGGCACATGCTGCGCTCGTTGTGCTGGGACCGCCAGGAGCCGCCCAGTCTCATCGTCGACCGGCTGGACGACGCGGTGGTCCACATCACCGGCATCGACGCCGTCACCGTGGTCCTGGCGCGGGTCGAGGGCTCCGGTGCGGGCCCCTGGCAGCTGCACTGGGTCAGCGCCGGTCACCTGCCGCCGCTGCTGGTCACCGACGACGGCCACAGCCGCTACCTGACCAGCGGGCAGAACCTGCTGCTCGGCCTCGGCCTGGCCCGGGACGAGTCCCGCTACGACGCCATCGAGCCGCTACCGGCGGCCAGCACCGTCCTGCTGTACACCGACGGGCTCGTCAAAGCGCCCGACGGCGATCTGGACGCCGGCATGGACCGGCTGCGCCGTCATGCCGCCGCGCTGGCCCGCCGGCCGGTCGGTGATTTCTGCGACCGGTTGCTGGAGCGCATGGCCTGCGGCGCCAACGATGACACCGCCCTGCTGGCGGTGCGCATCCCCGGCGCCGGCGAGGAGGATGGGGACACCACGCCCGGCCGGTCCGGCGCTTCCACCCGCTTCGCCGAAGGCCGGGCGTAGTGAGCCCGGCACCGATGCCGGCTGACGAGAACGAACGGCTGTGCGAACTGGAGGAGCTGGAAGCCACCGAGGAACTGCCCGAGCCGCGCTTCTCGGCCATCGCCGCCGCGGCCGCCCGCGTCTGCTCCACCCCGATCGCCCTGGTCAACCTGGTCGGCGCCGACAGCCAGCACTTCAAGGGCAGCAGCGGCGTCACCGCCACCGGCATGGACCGCGCCGACTCGTGGTTCTGCCCCCACACCATCGCCGCCCGGCGGCTGCTGGAGGTCCACGACGCGGACGCCGACCCGCGTTTCCGCGACACCCCCATCGTGGCCGGCGAGTGGCGGGTGCGTTTCTACGCGGGCGCGCCGATGATCAGCAGCCGCGGTCACGCCCTGGGCACGGTGTGCGTGATGGACCACCGGCCGCGCCGCCTGTCGCCCGAGCAGCACCAGATGCTGACCGTACTGGCCGAGAACGCCGCCCTGCTGCTGGAGGCCCACCACCAGGTCCGCCGCGCCGACCGGATCATCCACGGACTGCAGGACGTGCAGGAGCTCAAGGACCAGTTCCTGCGCAACATCAACCACGAGCTGCGCACCCCGCTGACCTCGATCCGCTCCTACCTGGAGCTCATCCAGGACGGTGACCTCGACTCCGCCACCGAGCAGCGGTTCCTCGGGGTCATCGAGCACAACAGCGATCGCCTGCTGGAGCTGATCGACGAGCTGCTGCTGATGGCCAGCCTCAACGCCGAGACCGCCGTCTTCCATCCCGCGCGGGTCGACCTGATCGTGCTGGTCCACCGCGCCCTGGAGGTCGTCGCCGACCGCGTCCAGGACAGAGGCCACACGCTGATTCTGCACGCCCCCGACCGGGCCACGGTGTGGGCCGATGCCCTCAGGTTCCAGCACGTGCTGGTGCACCTGCTGGACAACGCGATCAAGTTCACTCCGGACGGCGGCACGATCGAGGTGAGGGCGAGCGCCGACCCCGCGCCCCGGGTGGAGATCTGCGACACCGGCATCGGCATCGGCGCCGAGCACGTCGAACGGATCTTCGAGGACTTCTACCGCGCGCCCGAGGCCGAGGAGCGGGCGATCCCCGGCACCGGGATGGGCCTGGCCATCGTCGACAAGATCATCCGCGTGCACGGAGGCAGCATCCGCATCAACAGCACCCCGGGTGAGGGCACCTGCGTGCGCGTCACCATGCCGGTGCCGCCCTCCCCGCAGTCGTCCGCGCACCGCACCCCGCCGTCATCCCCGCGCCCCGGCCTCTGATGCGGCCCGGCGGTCTCAGGGGCGGGTGAGCACCCGCGGGCCGTCCTCGGTGATCGCCACCGTGTGCTCCACGTGGACGGCGCGGCTGCCGTCGGCGCTGGACATGGTCCAGCCGTCGGCGGCGATCACGTAGCCGTCGCCGCCCCCGGCGGTGAACATCGGCTCGATCGCCAGCACCAGGCCGGGCCGGAGGGGCAGGCCCCGTCCCGGGCGGCCGCGGTTGGGCACGTGCGGGTCCTCGTGCATGGCCCGGCCGATGCCGTGCCCGCCGAAGTCGTCCGGGACGCCGTACCCGGCGGCCCGGCCGATCCGGGTGACGGCGTGGCCGATGTCGCCCAGCCGCCCGCCCGGCACGCAGGCGGCGATCGCGGCCTCCAGCGCGGCCTCGGCGGTCCGGATGAGCTCCGTGTCCTGCGCGCGGGGCGTGCCGACGACGAGGCTGGTCGCCGCGTCGGCGGCCCAGCCGTCCAGGTAGACGCCGAAGTCGACGCTCAGCAGATCCCCGTCGCGCAGCCGGTATCCGCTCGGGATGCCGTGCACGATCACCTCGTTGACCGACGCGCAGATCACCGCGGGGAACGGGGTGGGGGCGAAGGAGGGCCGGTAGCCCAGGAAGGCCGAGCGGGCACCGGACTCGTCCATCACCGTCCGGGCGACCTGGTCCAGCTCCAGCAGGCTCACTCCGGCGCGGGCGTGCGCGGCGACCGCGGCCAGCGCCGCCGCGACGACCTTCCCGGCCTCGGCCATGGCCTCCGTCTCCGCCGCGGTCTTGATCTCAACCATGGTCCGCACTCCCTCTGATCCAATACCTATACCGGTATTACTATCACGGTTCCGGGATTGTTATCACGGTTGCTATGATCGGGTGCATGGTCCGACCTCCGCTGACCGAACTCGACCGCGAACGCGGGCACCGCCTGGGCGCCGTGCTGCGCCAGGCACGCGGCGCCCGGAGCATGGCCGAGGTGGCCGCCGCCGCCGGGCTGTCCGCCGAGACCCTCCGCAAGATCGAGACCGGCAGGGTGCCCACCCCCGCGTTCTTCACCATCGCCGCCCTCGCCCAGGCCCTGGGCGTCTCCCTGGACGTGCTGGCCGAGATCAGCGCCGCCGACCGCGCCGCCTGAGCCCGCCGGGGAGATCGTGGCGTAGCCGGCGACCCGGCCGCCGTCGTCCCGCCGGAGGGGGACGGTCGCGGGGACCGGTCACCGTCCGGAGCCGTCTCCTGCGTCCGGCGGGGTTTCCCGCCCGCGCAGGAGCGGGTGGGTGCGCATCGCGACCTCCAGCTCACCGGGGAGCTCGTCGCGGTAGCGGCCCAGGGTCGCCAGGTCGCTGTGGCCCAGCACCCGCCGTACCGCGTCCATGTCCACCGCGTCGGCCAGCAGGTGGGTCGCCGTCGTGTGCCGCAGCCCGTGCGGGGTCACCGATCGCCGCCGTTCGGGGTCGACCCGCCGCTGCACCCGGTCGATCACCGCCTGCACGTCCCCCCGCGCCAGCCGCCTGCCCCGCCACGACAGCAGCAGCGCCTTGTCCGCCGACTCCTGCCGCCCCCTGGCCAGGTAGACCTCCAGCATCCGCGCCACGTCACCGGGTAGCGGGACGTCGCGGGTCCTGCCCCCCTTGCCGAAGATCCGCCAGTAGCGCACCCCGTCGTTGGTGTAGAAGTCCTCCACGTTGGCCCGGACCAGTTCCGAGACCCGTGGGCCGACCGTCGACAGCAGCAGCACGATCAACGCGTCCCGCAGCTCGGTGCGCTGGTCGCGGCGCTTGCGCCCCTCCTCGCCCGGCGCCGGCGCCGGCGCGCCGCCGTTCTCGCCCAGGGCCCGTGCGGCGCCGATCAGCCCCTGGGCCTGCTCGCGCGTCAGCGCGCGCCGCTCCGGGCGCAGCCCTCCGCGCTCCCGCGCCGTCACCGTCGCCGCGGTCATCGGATCGAGCTGCACCCAGCCCGCCAGCGCCGCATGTTTGAACAGGGCCGAGACCGACCGCCGGAACCGCGCCTGCGAGGACGGCGACTGGCCCGGCTGGCCCGGCTGGCCCGGTGGCCCCACCGGGGTCCGCGCCGGATCGCCGGGCTCCGGCCGGGTGCGCCGCCCGTCGGGCTTGCGCGCGAACGCCAGCAGGATCGCGTCCACGTCCTCGCCGGACAGGTCGTCCAGCACCCGGTCCGGCCCGGCCAGCTCCACGAACGTCGCCACGTCCCTGGCGTAGACCTCGGCGGTGGCCGGTGACAGCGCGCCCGTCGAGGTCCGGGCCCGGACCAGCTCGACGTAGCGGTCGGCCGACTCCTGGACGGTCAGGCGATTCAGATCCGCAGGCCGCATGATTCGGGGGCATCCTTTCTCGGTGCCGGACGACCGTACCGCGCGGCACCGACAACGTCGTCAATCTTCTCCTGCTCCGCCCCCGTCCCCGCCTCTTTCTCCGTCTTCCCGGCCGTCTCCGCCGTTTTCCCCGTGTCCAGGCCCGTGCCCGTGTTCTCCGCCGAGTGCGGAGAGGGCGCGGATCAGCCCGGCCAGGCCGAGGGCCAGTCCCTCGCGCTCGGCGGGGGTGAGGGCGCCGAGCAGGGCGGCGTGCGTGGCGCGGAACTCCCGGCCCATCCGTTCGACGGCCGTCCACCCCTCGGGTGTCAGGCCCAGCCGGTAGAAGCGCCGGTTGGCCGGGTCGCGCTCGCGCGACAACCAGCCCCGGCGTTCCAGGCCCGCGGCGAGCCTGCTCACCGTGCTCTTCTCCAGGCCCAGCCGGGCGGCCAGCTCCTGCTGCGACAACGTGCCGGAGTCTCCCAGCTCGCCGAGCGCGAACACCTCGGACAGGGAGACGCGCAGGCCGCCGTACTCCCGGGGTTCCAGCAACCCGCCCGCGCGGACGATGAGCCGCATCAGGCAGCGCAGGTCGTCGTCGGGGAATCCGGTCTCATGAGTTGTGCCGTACAACTATTCATCCTATGCTCGGCGAGAAGAGAGTTGTGCCATGCAACTATAGGAGGGGCAGCCATGAGCGCTCACGCCACCCTGTTCGGGTTCTTCAACCACGCCGGGTTCTATGACCGGATGAGCCGGCTGTTCGGATTCCGGCCCGTCTACACGCGGGCCGTCGCCGACGTCGCTCGGGCCGGACTGCCCGCCGGATCCCGCGTGCTGGACGCGGGCACCGGCCCGGGCCGGGTCCCGATCGCCATCGCGCGCGACTGCCCGGATCTCCATGCCGAGGGCCTCGACCTGTCCGCCGACATGATCGCCTACGCGCGGCGCGCCGCGGCCGGGAACGACCGGGTGAGCTTCACCGTCGGCGACGTCGCCGACCTGCCCCATCCCGACGGCGCCTTCGACCTCGTCGTGTCCACCATGAGCCAGCACCACTGGGACGACCCCGGCGCGGGAGTGCGCGAACTGCGCCGCGTGCTGCGCCCCGGCGGCCAGTTGTGGATCTACGACTTCCGGCCCGCGCTGCGCCGGGCCGAGATCGCCGCCCGGGCCGCCTTCCCGGGGTACACCGTGCGGCGGGAGCGCGTCAACGTCCTGGTCGGCCGGCTCGTGGCCCAGCCCGCCTGAGGCCACTCGTCCTCGTCGGCTGCGGCCTGCGCCGTCAGGCGGGCCGGGCCGCCGCCGAGAGCAGCGTCTCTCCCGCCTCGCTCCGGGCGTACAGAACATATCGGCCGCTCCGGTGGGCGCTGACCAGACCGGCGTCGCGCAGCGCCGTCAGGTGCTGCGACACCCCGCCCATCGACATCCCGGTACGGCTGCTCAGGTGGGTGGTGGAGGCGGGCGTGTCCAGCTCGGCCAGGAGCAGGGCGCGTGAGCGGCCGAGCACGGCGGCCAGCGCCTCGGGCACGCCGGTGGTCCGCCGCTCCCACAGGGTGGCGACGCCGCGAGGGGAGTAGCGCAGTGTGGGCTGCCAGGGGGGAGCCGTCACCGAGAACAGCCGCGGCCAGACGAACACCGACGGCACCAGCAGCAGGCCGCGCCCGCCCAGTTCCCGGACCGCCGACACGTGCCGGTGCGCCACGAACAGGGTGTCGTCCTCCCAGCGGACGGCCGGATCCAGGTCGTTGAGCAGGCTGTGCGCGCCGCCCTCGGCGAGCCGCCGGGCGCGGTACAGGACGTCGCCCTCCAGCAGGGTGCGGATCCGGGGCCAGTACGGCGCCAGCGTGATCGCCCAGTAGCCCCGGATGACGTCGGCCAGCCGCTCCAGCCCGGCCGCGGGGTCCTCACGCAGGACGGTCAGGCGCGGGCTGTCGCCGTAACCGCGCACGTCGCCCGGCGGGGTCGAGCGCATCGTGGCGAGCTCGACCTCCAGATCGGGGGAGGTGGTGACCGGCGGCGGGCAGACGAACGCGGGGATCACCCGGGTCGGCACCGGCACCAGGTCGGACAGCATTCCCCAGTCCAGGCCGGAGGCCTCCAGGCGGGGCCGTACCGCCGTCACCCAGGGCCGGTGCAGGGGGTGCTCCCCGGGGTTCTTGAGCACCCGGACGCTGGCGACGACCTCCCACAGCGGAGAGAACGCGAACCTAGTGCACGCCAGGTCGGCCAAGCCGAACCCGAGCTTCAGCACGGCACCTTCCCTCCCCGCCCCGCGCGGAGCGGGCCACTTGGATTCGTTCCTGCCTGAATTAATAGAGGCCTCGGCGCGGGGACGGCAAGGTCGGCCGCATGACGACACCGGAGAGGACATCGGACAAGACCGGGGAGCGGGCCCGGGGGAGGGCGACGGGGGAGACCGGGGAGACGGCACCGTCCGGTGCGGCGCCGCCGGGCCGGACGGTCTTCGCCGACCCGGACTTCCGCAGGCTGTTCGCCGCGGCCGCCGCGAGCAAGCTGGGCACCTCGATCGGTCACCTGGCCGTCCCGCTGGCCGCCGTGACCGCGCTGGCGGCCACCCCCGGCCAGCTGGGCGTGCTGGCCATGCTGAGCACGCTGGCGTTCCTGCTGGTCGGCCTGCCCGCGGGGGCGTGGGTCGACCGGATGCGGCGGCGGCCGGTGATGGTCGCAGCCGACCTGGTGCGGGCCGCGCTCCTGGCGTCGGTGCCGCTGGCCTGGTGGCTGGGGACGCTGACCTTCGCCCATCTGTGCGCGGTGGTGCTGATCTGCGGGTTCGCCACCGTGTTCTTCGACATCGCCGACCAGAGCTACCTGCCGCACCTGGTCGCCCCGGACCGGCTCACGGCCGCCAACACCGCGCTGGTCAGCATGGACGCCGCCAACCAGCTGGCCGGGCGGGGCATCGGCGGCCTGCTGATCCAGCTGCTGTCGGCGCCGGTGGCGATCCTGGCGGACGCGCTGAGCTACCTGTGGTCGGCGGTGTGCCTGCGCGGGATCACCCGGGCCGAACCCCCCATCGCCCGCGGGGAGCGCACGAGCCTGCCGCGCGAGATCGGGCAGGGGCTGCGCATGGTCACCGGGCACCCGATCCTGCGGGCCATCGCGCTGGAGGGAGCGCTGACGAACCTGGCGATCCAGATCGTCCAGACGATGCTGCCCCTGGTGTTCGTACGGGAGCTCGGCCTGTCACCGGTGTGGCTCGGGGTGTTCCTGACCGCCGGGGGAGCCGGGTTCCTCCTCGGTTCGGCGGGCGCCGCCCGGCTCGGGCGGCGCTTCGGGGAGAGCCGCCTGATCTGGCTGAGCAGTGTGGCGATCGTACCGTTCGCCCCCCTGATCCCCCTGCTCGGCACCGGGCCGGGGCTGTGGCTGGCCGGAGCCGGATGGATGGCGGTCACCTACAAGGTCGGCGTCGCCAACGTGATCAAAGTGAGCTTCCGGCAGCGCGTCACCCCCGGCCCCCTGCTGGGCCGCGTCACCGCGACGCTGCGGTTCATGTTCACCGGCGCCCTGGCGATCGGCGCCGGGGCGGCGGGGCTGATCGGCGAGGCGGCCGGCACCCGGGCCGCACTGTGGGCGGGTGCGGCGGTACTCGTGGTGAGCTTCCTGCCGATCATGTTCTCGCCGCTGCGGACGCTGCGCGACCTCCCGGGCGACGAGGAGGGCGGCCGCGGGACGGCGCCCGGCTGAATCCGGTGCCGGGTCGGAGCACCGGACCGGCCGAAACGCCGGGACCCGCCGAGGCTCAGGGCGCCGGGACCCGCGCCGCGTGGGCGACGGCGGCCGAGGCGAAGGCGGTGATGATCGGATGCGGGCGGGTGCCGTCCCCGGCGAGCTCCGGCTGGAAGAGCGTGGCCAGGAAGAACGGGTGGTCCGGCAGCTCCAGGATCCGTACGGCCCCCGCCTCGTCCCGGCCGGTGAAGCGCAGCCCGCCAGCCTCCAGCCGCGGCAGGTAGGCGGAGTCGAGCCCGAAGTTGCAGGAGTAGCGTTCCACGGTCCGCTCCGCCCCGATGATCCGCTCTGCCAGGGAGCCGGGCGCCAGCCGTACCTCGTCCTCGTGGCCGGCCAGCGAGCACTCCAGCGGCACGAGCAGGAACTCCTCGGCGTCCGGGTCGTTCTCGGCGTGCGCCACGGCCAGGCCCAGGACGTGGCGGGCGTACTCCAGCAGGGTGTGCTGGAATCCGCCGCAGGTGCCCAGGAACGGGATGCCGTGCTCGCGGGCGGTGCGGGCGGCGTTCACCGCCCCGGCCTCGCTCCGGTACGGGCTGCCGGGCAGCATCCAGATCGCGTCAAACCCGGCGAGGTCACCGGCGTCGGGGGTGGGAATCCAGTAGGCGTCCAGCGTCAGCCCGTCGCGCTCGTGCAGCGCCGTCAGCAGGGCGGGGACGCGGGTGTGGGCCTGGACGCCGGGAGATCGGTCGCCGACCAGGGCGACTGTGGCGGTGGTCATGCCCGTCATCCTGACGGTCCACCACAGGTAAGCGCCAACGATGATTCTTGCTGAGTCGATAAGAGATACTGATGAACTGTGGATCCGCATCTGCTGCGCACATTCGTCACCGTCGCCCGCCTGGGGTCCTTCTCCGCGGCGGCCGGTGAACTCGGCTACACCCAGTCGGCGGTGTCGCAGCAGGTCGCGGCGCTGGAGGCGGACCTGGGGACGCCGCTGCTGCAGCGCCGGCCGGTGGTGCCCACCCCGGCCGGGCGACGCCTGCTGGAACACGCGGAGCCGCTGCTGCTGCGCCACCGCGCCGCCCGCGCCGACGTGCTGCGCGCCGCGGCCGGACCGCCGCGCCGCCTGGTCGTGGCCGCCTCCCCGCTGGCCTGCCCGCCCGCGCTCGCCCGCCGCCTGCGCGGGCCGCGCCTGGAGGTGACGCTGCGCACCCTGGACCGCCGCGACGTCGCCGAGCAGGTCGCCTCCGGCACGGCCGAGGTGGGGCTGCTCGACGGGATCGCCGCGCCCAGCGACCCGCTCCGCCTGCCGGACGTGGGCCCGCTGACCGCCGTCGGCGTGGCCGAGGAGCGTCTGCTGGTGGTCCTGCCCGCGGGCCACCCCCTGGCGCGCAGGCGGGGCCTGGCCCTGGACGACCTGGCCGGCGCGCTGTGGGTGCAGGCCCCGGCCGCGGTCGCGGTGGAGCGGCTGCGCGAGGTGGCGGGCCTGCCCGCCGGACAGGAGGGCTTCCGGGACGCGTTCCGTTACGAGGGCCACGACCTGCGCACGGTGACGGCCCTGGTCGCCGCCGGGCACGGCCTGACCCTGCTGCCCGCCTCCGCGCTGACGGCGGACCCGGCGGACCCGGCGGGCCCAGCGGAACCGGCGGGTCCGCCGGGCCCGGTGGCCGGGCCCGGCGTCGTGGGCGTCCCGCTGGCCGCGCCGCGCGTGGTGCACCGGGTGGAGGTGCTGCACGGCACCCTGACGGGCCCGCCGGCCGCCCTGGTGAACGCGCTGACCGCCTCCCCGGCCGCCGCGGGCCCGGACGCCTGACCGCGCCCGGGCGCGGTCAGGCGCCTGGGCCCGGGCCCGCCGCTCAGCTCCGCCAGCCGTCCGGATCCACGCCGCCGGGCACCTCGGCCGCCGGGTCGTAGGGGGTGCGGGTGAAGACGAACGTGTTGAGGTCCAGATGGCTGAGCGTGCCGTCGGGGCGGTGCGCCAGGCGCAGCGTCTCCCCGGCGTAGTAGCCGTCCAGCCCCAGCCAGGTGCCGTCGGCCCGGGCGGCGAACCGTGAGGTGCGGCCCGTGCCGTTCAGCGGGATCAGGGCCAGGTCCCGGCCGCCCAGCAGCCGCAGCACGTAGGGGGCCGGCCCCCAGTACCAGGGACCGGTCAGCTCCAGCAGTCCCGGATCGACCTCCGCGGGCGCCCACTCGGCCGGCAACCGCGGCTCGTGCTCGTCCAGCACGGCCAGCAGGTCGGTCAGCAGCGTCCGGCTCACCCCGGAGGTGGCGTTGGCCAGGAACAGCACACCCGTCCGGTCGGCCGGGTCGGCCCAGACCGAGGCCAGGAAGCCCGGCATGGACCCGGTGTGCCCGGCCAGGCGGCGGCCGCCCGCGCGGGCCAGCTGCAGGCCCAGGCCGTACCCTCCGGTCCAGGCGTCGCCGTCGTCGACGGTCGCGGGCTCGCGCATCTCCGCCAGCGTCGACTCCGCCAGCACGCCCCCGGTGTCACCGGCCACGAACGCCGCCCACCGGGCCAGGTCGGCCGGGGTGGACCAGATCTGCCCGGCCGGGGCCAGGGCGACCGCGTCGTGCTCGGGCTCGGGCAGCAGCACGTCCGCCCACGGGTGCACGGCGTAGCCGGTGGCGTGCGGGGCGCGGGGCCGGGTGGTGGTGTCGCGCATGCCCAGCGGCTCCAGGATCTCCTCGCGCACGGCGCGCGCCCAGTCCGTCCCGCGGTGCCGGGCCACCAGCTCGCCCAGCAGGCCGAAGCCGAGGTTGGAGTAGTGGTAGCGGCGGCCGGGCCGGTGCCGGGAGGTCTCCGGGCCCAGCAGCGCCAGCAGCTCCTCGAACGGCATGCCCGGCGTGCGCTCCCACCACTGGCCCGGCGGTTCGGCGGTCAGCCCGGCGGTGTGCGACAACAGCTGGGCGACGGTCACCTCGCCCACGGGCGTGCCGGGGATGTGCTTGCCGACCGGGTCGAGCAGGTCCAGGCGGCCCTCGTCGCGCAGCCGCATGACGACGACGGCGACCATGCTCTTGGTGATCGATCCGATCCGGTACTGGGTGGCCTCGGTGGGCGCGGCCCCCCCGACCCGGCCGCGCGCGCCGAACCAGGCGATCCGCCCGTCACGCACCACGGCCGCGGCCAGCGACGGCAGCCGCGACCCGGCCTGCTCCACCGCGATCCTGCGCAGCAGCGCGCGGGCCGTACTCTCCAGAACCGGCGACATCGACGAGATCCCTCCCAAGGACGACTGGATCGCCCCAGGCTAAGGGGTGCTGGCGCGATGAGCCGAGGCGGCGCCGGCGGATCGGGGCACAGCCAGCCACAGCCCGCCCCGGGCCGGAGTCGTGTGCGCGGCATGCGTCTGATCGCGCCGCCGCTACGAAGGTTCTCAATGTGGAAGACATACGGACCATCGATGCCCGGCGGCCGGTGCGGCGGATCCCGGCGGTCGCGGGAGCCGCTCTCCTGGCGGCGATGACCGCCGCCCAGGTCGCCTCCGGGCTGCAACCGCGCTCGGTCGCGCTGGTCGGCCTCGTCGTCGTGCTGCTGGCCGGCTGCGCGGTGAGTTTCACCGCGGCGGCCGCGTCCCCGTCCTCGGCCGCCGCCGCGTTCGGCGCCGCGGCGGCCGTCGGGTTCGCGGCCGAGTGGATCGGGACCAGGACGGGCTTCCCGTTCGGGGAGTACGGCTACACCGGCGTGTTGTGGCCGCAGGTGGACGGCGTCCCGGTGGTCGTCGCGCTGGCGTGGGCCGGGATGGGCCTGGCCGCCTACGCGGTGGCGCCAGGGCAGGGGTGGGTGCGGATCCTCTCGGGCGCGGTCGCGCTGACCGCGTGGGACCTGTTCCTGGACCCGCAGATGCTCCGGCTGGGGGCGTGGGCCTGGGCCGGGCCCGGGGTGTACCGGGGCGTTCCGCTGAGCAACTTCGCCGGCTGGCTGCTGGTGTCGGCGCTGCTGATGGCGGTGATCCACGCCGTCGCCGGGCGGCGCGTCGCCGGGTCGGCCGGTCTGCTGTGTCTGTACACGGTGATGACGGTGATGGAGACGATCGGCTTCGCGGCGGTGTTCGAGCCCCGCGACCCGTTCGTGGCGATCGTGGGAGGAGTGCCGATGGGAGTCTTCGCCGTGCTGGCGTGGACCTGCCGGCGGTACCGGCGGGGAGGTGCCGATGACTGAGGTGGTCGTGGTCGGCGGCGGCGTGGGAGGCATGGTGAGCGCGCTGCTGCTGGCCCGGCGGGGGTACGGCGTGCGCCTGTACGAGCGGCTGCCCCGGCTCGGCGGGAAGCTGGCCGAGCACCGGCGCGACGGCTTCGCCTTCTCCCTCGGGCCCTCGCTGCTCACGTTCCCGGACGTCTTCGCCGAACTGGGCGTGGTACGGGAACCGGTCGAGCCCGCCCTGCTGTGCGACTACCGCTTCGCCGACGGCTCCCGGCTGGCGGCGCACCGGGACCCGGAGCGGATGGCCGCCGAGGTGGACCGGCTCGCGCCGGGGGAGGGGCCGCGCTGGCGCGCCTTCCACGGGTGGGCGCGCGGCTGCCTGGAGGCGTCGCGGCGGACGTTCTTCGCCGGTCCGCTCACCCGCCCCGCGCCCGGGGCGGGGATCTCGGACCTGCTGGCGGTCGCGCCCGGCCGCACACTCGCCGGCCTGGCCCGCCGCCACTTCCGCGACCCCAGGCTCCACCAGTACGTCGGCCGCTACGCCACCTACGCCGGGTCGAGCCCGTACCGGGCGCCCGCCGCGCTGGGCTGCATCCCGGCGATCGAGCACGACCTGGGCGGCTGGTACCTGCCCGGCGGGCTCGCCCGCCTCGCCGACGACCTGGCGGCGCTCCTCAAGGAAGCCGGGGTGGAGGTGTTCCTCTCCCGTGAGGTCGGCGCGATCCTCACCGGGGGCGGCGCGGTGTCCGGGGTACGGCTGGCCGACGGCGAGACCGTGCGCGCCGACGCGGTGGTGGCCAACACCGACGCGACGGCCCTGTACGCGCGGCTGTCGCCGCACCGCGGCCGGCTGCGCCGCATCGCCGGGCTCGGCCCGTCCTCGTCGGCGCTGCTGCTGCTGGCCGCGGTGGAGGGACGGACCGAGGGCCTGGCGCACCACACGGTCGTCTTCTCCGCCGACTACGCCGCGGAGTTCGCCGACATCTTCGAGCGCCGCCGCCCGCCCCGGGACCCGACGGTCTACATCGGCTGCTCGGCGGTGGACGACCCCTCACAGGCGCCCGCCGGCGCGGAGAACTGGGTGATGCTGGTCAACGTGCCCGCGCGCGACCCGTCCCGGTGGCCCGTGACGCCCGAGACCTACCGCGACCTGGTGCTGGAGCGGCTGGCCTCGCGCGGCCACGACCTGGCGGGCCGGTTGCGGTTCGTCGACCTGTTCACCCCCGCCGACCTGCGCGAGCGGTACGGCGCCTGGAACGGGGCGATCTACGGGACCGCCTACGACGGGGCGCTGGCGCCGCTGCGCCGTCCCGGCAACCGGGGCCCGTACCGCGGGCTCTACCTGGTGGGCGGCTCCGTCCACCCCGGCGGCGGCCTGCCGATGGTGGCGATGGGCGGGCGCATCGTCGCCTCCCTGGTCGGTGAGGACTTCCCGGTCACCGGACGGCGCCGATGAGGCTGCTTGCCGTACGGGTTCCCGCACCGGCGGCGGCCCGAGCCGCGGCCGTACCGGCGGCGGCCAGGGTCGTGGCGGCGGCGGTGACGGCGGCCCAGGCCGCGGCCGCGGTGGCGGTCGGCGCGCGGCTCGCGCGGGGCCGGGACCGGCTGCCGCCGCTGTCACCCGTGGCTCCGCCGTCCCCGCCCCCGTCACCCGTGGCTTCGCCGTCCCCGCCGCCGTCGCCCGCCGGTCCGCGGACACCGGAGATATCCGTGGTGATCCCGGCCCGCGACGAGGAGGCCCGTATCGGCCCCTGCCTGCGCGCCGTGCTCGCCGACCCCGCGGCCGGCGAGGTGATCGTCGTCGACGACGAGTCCCGCGACGGCACCGCGCGCCTGGCCGCCTCCCTCGGCGCGACGGTCCTGGCCGGGGCGCCCCTCCCGCCGGGCTGGGTGGGCAAGCAGTGGGCGCTGCGCCAGGGCGCGGCGGCGGCGCGGGGCGAGGTGGTGGTGACCCTCGACGCCGACGCGCGGCCCCGGCCCGGCCTGCTGTCCGCGATGGCCGCCGCCCTGCAGGACTACGACCTGGTGACGGCCGGACCCCGGTTCGTCTGCGACGGCGCCGCCGAACAGGCGCTGCACGCCTCGTTCCTGGCCACGCTGGTCTACCGGTTCGGGCCGATCGGCCCGCGCGTCCCGCCGCCGCCGCACCTGACGCTCGCCAACGGCCAGTGCACGGCCTTCCGCCGGGACCGGATGGCCGCGGCCGACGGCTTCGGCAGGATCCGGGGGCACATGACCGACGACGTCGCGCTCGCCAGGACCCTGGCCGCCGACGGCTGGGCGGTGGGCTTCCTCGACGCGGGAGGCCTGCTGGAGGTGGACATGCACGAGTCGGCCGGTGAGGTCTGGCGCGAGTGGGGCCGCTCGCTCCCCCTGCGGGACGTGACCGGCGCGGGCCGGCTCGCCGCCGACCTGGCGGTGGTCTGGCTGACGTGCGCGCTGCCCGCGGCGCGGCTGGTGCTCGGCCGGCCGACCCGGCTCGACCTGGCGCTGCTCGGGGTGCGGCTGCTGCTGACCGGCGCGCTGCGCGGCAGCTACACCCGCCCGGGCCCGGGCCTGTGGTCGTCGCCGCTGCTCGATCCCGCGACCGCCGTACGGCTGACGCTGGCCACGCTGCGCCCGGTCCGCACCTGGCGGGGACGCCGCTACCCGGCGGGCACCGCGTCCGCGTCCGGGAGCGGCGGCATCACCGACGGTGCCGTCCGCGGTGCCGCCCGCGGTGCCGTCCGCGGTGTCACCGGCGGCGCTCCGCCAGCGCCGCCTGGCCGAACCGGAGCCCGATGAGGCACATCAGCGCCCCGGTGGCCGCCACCTGCTCCACCGGGGTGAACAACAACTGCAGCACGGGGAGGCCGAAGACCGCGGCCCTGGCGCCGATCGCGAACGAACGCGCGCACGCCGTCGTCACCGCGAGCACCACCAGGCCGAGCAGGAACGCGGGCGGGCAGATCACCGCGAAGCCGCCGGCGAAGGTGAGGATGGACCGGCCGCCCCGGAACCCGGCGAACACCGGCCACGCGTGGCCGATCATGGCCGCGGCCACGGCCGCGTACACCGCCACGGTGCCGGTCCCACCGGTCAGGGGCCACGATCCGGACGGGCCGGCGGGACCGGCCGCCCCGAAGGAGCCGAACGGCCCCGGGGGACCCAGCGCCCCGCAGGACGCCAGCGACCCGAGCAGCCCGGCGAGCACGCCCTTGGCCATGTCGCCGGCGAACACCGGAGCCGCGGCCCGCGGGCCGAGCTGCTCCTTCATGTTCCAGAAGCCGGGATTGCGGTCGCCCACGCGCCGCGGATCGAATCCGTGGGCGTGGGCGACCAGCACCGCGACCGGCACCGAGCCGAGAAGGTAACCGCCGATGACCGCCACGAACGCGGGGAACCACCCGGGAAACATCGCTTCGTTCCACCTCATCAGGTATGCGGATGTCGCGGCCATGCGGTACATGGCCCTCGACCGGCCGGTGCTGCGGCGCACCTCCGGTCTGCTGTTCTGGAGACTCCTGGGCACCGGGCGGGGACCGTCCATGACGCTCGGCGCCGACCTGCGGCGCTGGGCCCTGCTGGCGGTGTGGCGCCGGGAGCGGGATCTGGAGGAGTTCCTGCTGCGCTCACCGGTCCCGGCGCGCTGGCGCCGGGAGGCGCGCGAGCACTGGCAGGTACGGCTGGCTCCGCTGCTCTCGCGGGGCCGGTGGGGCGGGACCGACCCGTTCGGCCCCGCGAGAGCGGCGGCCGTCCCCTCCTGCGGGCCGGTCGCCGTGCTGACCAGGGCCTCGATCCGGCCCGCCCGCCTGGCCGCCTTCTACCGGTCCGTCGCCCCGGTGCAGGAGGCGCTGCGGCGCCAGGAGGGCTGCCTGGCCTCGGTCGGCGTGGGGGAGTGGCCGCTGGCCAGGCAGGCCACCTTCTCGTTGTGGCGGGACGCCGCCGCGGTGCGCGCGTTCGCCTACCGGGGGGCGGCGCACGCGCGGGTGGTCGGCCGCGTGCGCGCGGAGGGGTGGTACTCCGAGGAGCTGTTCGCGAGGTTCGCGCCGTACGCCAGCGAGGGAACCTGGGACGGGGGCGACCCGCTCGGGTGAGCCGTTCACCGGACGGCCTCCGGGGCGGGTCGCCCGGGTGAGCCGTCCGCCGGGCGGGCGGTGGCCTGCGGGACGAGCGGCTCGCAGGCCCCGCCCCGAGCCAGGTCCCGGGCGACCACGCAGGCGCGGGCGACGGTGGCGGCCCCGGAGGAGCCGTGCGCCACGACGACCGTGCCGCTCAGCCCGAGCAGCGCGGCGCCGCCGTGCGTCTCCGGGTCGTAGCGGCGGGCCACCTCGCGCAGCCGCTGCGGTGCGGCGAGACCCGCCGCGGCGACCATAGTCAGCGCCGTGCGCACCGTGCCCTCGACGTTCTTCAGCACGACGTTCCCGGTGAAACCGTCGGTGACGATCACGTCGACGGCTCCGGACAGCACGTCGTGGCCCTCGACGTTGCCGTGGAAGCGGATCGGCAGCTCCGGCAGGAGCCGGGCCGCGCCACGGGCCAGCCGGTTGCCCTTGCCCGGTTCCGAGCCGATCGTCAGCAGCCCGACCGACGGGTCGGGGACGCCGAGCACGAGGCGGGCGTACGCCGCGCCGAGCAGGGCGAACTGGGCGATCATCGGCGGCGTCGGATCGGCGGTCGCGCCCGCGTCGACCAGGACGGCGGCGCCCCCGGCCAGCGTGGGCAGGGCCACCGCCAGCGCGGGCCGCAGCACCCCCTCGGCCCGGCCGATGCCGCGCACGGCGCAGGCCACCACGGCGCCGGTGGAGCCCGCCGAGACGAACGCCGCGCCGGCGCCCCGCCGTACCAGGTCGCATCCCACCGCCAGGCTGGAGGAGTCGCAGGCCGCGGCGGCGCTCCCGCGCTCGGTCATCGGGACCGCGTCGGGGGCGTGCACGACGTCGATCTCACCGGCCGCGCCGTGCCTGTCCAGCTCCCGCCGGACCCGGTCGGCCTGGCCGACCAGCACCACCGGCACGCCGTGCTCGCGGACGGCGAGGACCGCGCCGCGCACCGCCGCGGCGGGGGCGTGGTCCCCGCCCATGGCGTCGACGACGACCGGGGAGGGCCGCCCGCTCTTCCCGTTCCCGCCTGTCCCGTTCCCGTCCGTCCCGCTCACACCCATCGCGGCACCTCCGCCCGCACCCGGCGGTCGGCCCGTCCCGCCGCCGAGGCCGCGAGCAGGTGCCGGGTGAAGACGGCCAGCCTGCGGCGGCGCGGCACCCGGGCACGGCGGGCCAGGACGTCGAACCCGGCCCGTTCGATCTCCTCCAGGATGCCGCCGTACAGCTCGTACGCGGCGAGCACGCAGGGCCGCGAGGAGGGCGTCAGCATCCCGACGCCGGCCAGCGCGGCGCGGTAGTGCCCGCGGGCGCGCCCGGCCTCGAAGGCCAGCAGGTCGCGCAGCCGCGGGGAGACGTGCGGCCGGGCGAGGTCGGCCTCCCCGACGCCGAAGCGTTCCAGGTCCTCCTGGGGGAGGTAGACGCGGTCCCGGGCCAGGTCCTCCCGCACGTCGCGCAGGAAGTTGGTGAGCTGGAAGGCCAGGCCGAGCTGACGGGCGGGCTCGCGCGCCGGCCCCTCCATGCCGGGCAGCGGTTCGAGCACCGGCAGCATCATGGTGCCGATGACCGCGGCCGACCCCTCCATGTAGTCCAGCAGGTCGGCGTAGGTGGCGTACCGGCCGACCGACAGGTCGGCGCGCATCGACCGCAGGAAGGCGTCGACGTCGCCGCGGTCGATGCCGAAGGAGCGCACCGTGTGCGTGAACGCGGGCAGGACGCGGTCGTCGACCGCCTCGCCGGCCAGGCTCGCCGACAGCCGGCGGGTCAGCCGCTCCAGCGCCGCGGCCCGGTCGCCCGCCATGTCGAAGGCGTCGACGATCTCGTCGGCGTAGCGGGCGAAGCCGTACAGCGCGTGCACGTGCCGCCGCTTCCAGGCCGGCAGGAGCATCGTGGCCAGATAGTAGGAGCGGCCGAAGCGCGCGTGCAGTCTGCGGCAGGTCTCGTAGCTCGCGGTCAGGCTCATCGGGACTCCTCCAGGATGCGGTGCGCCGCCAGCCGCCCGGAGATCAGCACGGGCGGCACGCCGACGCCGGGAGCGGTGTGCATGCCCGCGAAGTGCAGGCCGGGGACGCGCCGGGCGGCACCCGAGGGCCGCAGCCAGGCGGTCTGCGTGAAGCGGTGGTCGAGGGCGAACGGGGTGCCGGCCGAGTGGCCCGCCTGCGCCCACGCGGGCGGGTCCCACACCATGCGGGGCGCGCCCGAAAGGTCGCCGTAGCCGAGCCCGGCCAGCCGGGCGAGCATGCGCTCCACCAGCCGGTCGGTGCGGCCGTGCGCCCACCGGCCGGCCGCCAGGTTCGGGGCCGGTTCCAGGACGCTGAGCGTGGCGTGCCCGGCCGGGGCGGCGCCGGCGTCCGCCGTGGGATGGGTGACGAGTAGGCTGGGGTCGGGCTGCGGCCTGCCCCGCCGCAGGGCCTCGAACGTCGAGGCCCACTCCCGCCCGAAGTGCAGGGTGTGGTGGGCCTGTCCCGGCAGTCGCCGGTCCAGGCCGAGGTGCATCACCACGCAGGAGGGCGAGAAGCGCGGCCTGCGCAGCCGCCAGTCGCGCGCGCCCTCGGGCAGCAGCCCGGCGTGCGCGCGCGGCAGATCGCAGGCGACCACGGCGTGCCGGGTGGTGAGGCGCTCGCCGGTGTCCAGCCGTACCGCGGTGACGCCGGAGCCGTCGGCCTCGACCCGGGTGGCGCGCACGCCGTACCGGACTGTGACGCCCTTCTTCTCGGCCAGGGCCGCCAGCGCCCGGGGGATGGCGTGCATGCCGCCCGCCTCGGGGAAGTAGACGCCGCCCACGGTGTCCATGTGCGCTATCACGGCGTAGATGCCCAGCGCCTGCCGGGGGGACAGGCCGACGTACAGCGCCTGGAAGGTGTGCGCCCTGATCAGCCGGTCGTCGGTGAGGTGGGCGGCCACCAGCCGGTCCAGCCGCCGGAAGCCGCCCATCCCGGCCAGCCTGAGCAGGGCGTACGGCCGGGCCAGGCTGCGCAGCGCGGTCATGTCCCGGTCGATGAAGGACGACCACTCCGCCCGGAACATCTCGCCCAGGAGGGCGCGGAAGCGCCGGTAGCGGGCGGCCTCGGCCGGGCCGCACAGCGCGCGGACCTGATCGGCCATCGCCTCGGCGTCCGCCAGGACGTCCAGGTGGGAGCCGTCGTGGTAGGTGAGCCGGTAGGAGGGGTCCAGGCGGCGCAGCGGAAGCCACCCCGCCATGTCCTCCCCGGCGGCGGCGAAGACGTCGGCCAGCACGCCGGGCATGGTGAGCACCGAGGGGCCGGTGTCGAAACGGTAGGGGCCCGCGAGCGCCGTACCGCAGCAGCCGCCCGGCTCCCGGCCGGCCTCGACGACCGTCACCTCGCGCCCGGCCGCCGCCAGGTGCACGGCGGCGGACAGGCCGCCGAGCCCGGCGCCGATCACGACGGCCGGCGGGGCGGACCGCATCAGGTGGTCCCGCGCGCGGCGGGGCCGTCGGACCGGCCGCCGGTCGGGGCGGGCACGCCGCCGGACGTGGGGATCATCGTCACCATGTGTGAAGCTCCTTTGATCGCTATGAGGAACTTCGTGCGCATGGCGGGGAACGGTTGCGCCCGCACCGGCCGCACGGCCGCACCGGCCGCATGGCCGCACGGACGGTGCGGCTCCGGTCAGCGGTCCTGCGCCAGCCGGGACAACATCTCCGGCAGCGGGCCGCCGTGCACCACGGTCAGCCGCCGGGTGGCGCGGGTGACCGCGACGTAGAGGTCGCGGCCGCCCGCGGGACCCCGGGCGAGGATCTCGGCGGGTTCGACGACCAGCACCGCGTCGAACTCCAGCCCCTTGGCCGCGGCGGGCGTCAGCACGGCGACCGGGCGGTCGAGCACGTCCTCGGCGCCGGAGGGGAACAGCGCGGACACCTCGGCGTACCGCGTCTCGGGGACGATCACCGCCAGCCGCCCTCCGTCCGCCAGGCCGGCTCTGACCGCCGCCAGCTCCGCCTCCGCCAGGGCGGGCAGGCCCGCGATCCCGCCCACGGCCTCCAGTCGCAGCGCGCGCGGCGGCTCCCCGTCCTCGCGCACCGGCTCCGGCGGCTCCTGTCCGGGGGCGACCGCGGCCAGCACGTCGGCGGCGACCGCCATGATCTGCGCCGGGGTGCGGTAGTTGACCGTCAGCCGCTCCTCACGCCAGCGGCCCTCCAGGTAGGGGTCGAGCATCTCGCCCCACGAGCGGGCCCCGGCGGCCGAACCGGTCTGCGACAGGTCGCCGACGACCGTCAGCGAGCGGGCCGGGACCCGCCGCATCACCGTCCGCCAGGCCATCGCCGACAACTCCTGCGCCTCGTCCACGATGACGTGCCCGTAGGCCCAGGTGCGGTCGGCCGCGGCCCGCTGGGCGGTGGTCGTCCCCAGGCCGGGATCCTCGTGGCGCTCGGCCAGCATCCCGGCCTCCACCAGCCTGGTCTCCACCAGCCCGCTGTCCACCAGGCCGGTGAACTCCAGCACGCCCCGGGCGTACGCCTCCTGCTGCCTGCGCCGCTCCGCCTCGGCCTGGCGCGCGGCCCGCTCCTCGACCTCGTCGACGCCGAGGAGCTCGGCCGCCTCGTCCAGCAGCGGGACGTCACCGGGCGTCCACGGCGCGCCGTACGGCCGCAGCAGGGCCGCACACTCGGCGGGCGACAGGTGCGGCGCGGCCGAGGCGATCGCGGCCGGGTCGGCCAGGAACTCACCGATCAGGCGCTCCGGGGTGAGGTACGGCCACAGCGCCTCCACCGCCTCGCGCACCGCCGGGTACGTCCACAGCACCCTGCGCGCGTGACGCAGGTCCTCGGCGGCCTGCACGGCGGCCTCCTCCGCGGCCTCCTCGGCGGTCGGGACGTCCCCTCCGAAGTCGTCCTCCGCGCCGCCGGCGTCGCCGCTGGTGTCGGCGCCGACGCCGGCGTCGGCCTCGGCGAGGAGCGCCTCCAGTTCGGCCTCCTCCTCGGCGGTGAGGGCGCCGAGCGCGTCCAGCTGTGCGGCCTGGTCGAGGGCGAGGGCGGTGAGCACATCCAGCGTGAACAGCCGCCGCGCCGTGTTGTGCAGCAGGCCCGAGTCCCTGGCCCGGTCCCGGGCGGCGGCGCAGGCGGCGTGCGAGGCGCTGATCGTCATCTCCTCCACCACGACCTCCACCCCGTCGCGCAGCGAGGTCCGTACCGGGATCGTCACCTCCAGGTCGCCGTCCGGCAGGCGCTGGCGGTCGCGCACCGCGGCGGCGACGACGCCGGCCATGCGCGCGTCGCCCTTGACGACCGCGGCGGCGGGGGAGTCGGCGGCGGTGGCGCGCACTCCCGGGTACAGCTCGCCGAGCGTGGCCACCACCACGTCGGTCTCGCCCAGGGAGGGCAGCACCTGGCCGATGTAGCGGGAGAACAGCGTGTTGGGCCCGATGACGAGCACGCCGCGCCGCTCCAGCACGTCCCGGTGGGCGTACAGCAGGTAGGCGGCCCGGTGCAGCGCCGCGACGGTCTTGCCGGTGCCGGGCCCGCCGTGCACGACCAGCGCCCCCGCCAGGCCGGAGCGGATCACCCTGTCCTGCTCGGTCTGGATGGTGGCCACCACCTGTTCCATCCGGCCGGTACGGCCCCGCCGCAACGTCGCCAGCAGCGCGGCCTCGCCGACCAGGGCGCGCCGGTCGCCCTCGCCCAGCCGGTCCAGGTCGAACACCTCGTCGTCGATGCCGACCACCGTCCGGTCGCGGGTGTGCAGGTGGCGGCGGCGCACCAGCGGCCCGGGGTCGCCCGGGGTGGCGGTGTAGAAGGGCCGGGCGGCCGGGGCGCGCCAGTCGGTGAGGAGGATCTCACCGTCGGCGTCCCGCAGCCCGATCCGGCCGATGTAGCGGGTCTCCCCGTCGGTCTCGTCGATCCTGCCGAAGCACAGGCCCCGTTCGACGGCGGTCAGCTGGGCCAGGCGGCGGGACCGCTCGCCGGCGGAGACCTCACGCTCGACCCGGGCCTGCCGCGACCCGCCCGCCTCGCTCCGCCCCAGCGTGGCGGCGAACGCGGTCCGGGCCTGCTCGCGGGCCGCGTCGAGGCGGTCGTAGAGGCGGGTGAGGCGGGCCTGCTCGGTACGGAGGGCCACGGCGAGTGCGCTCTCGGGGTGGACGACTTGACGCTGCGACATTTCTTTGGTACTCTCCTGCATAGTGGGTTATTTATCTGCTCGGAGAACCTTGGAAGGGTTGAGCATAGCGCTCCCCGGTGCCTCCCGCCATCCCGCCCCCCGTCACTGACCGTTCCCGTCATTCCCCGGTTCCCGCCCGGCGGCCTGTGGTTCGCCGCCGACACCGCCGACGGCGTCGATCACCTCGGCAGCGTCGTGCGCCTGTGACGGCGGTCCCGGGCACGCTCCTCCAGGACCGCCTGGACGAGGAAGGACTGCGCGCCGGAGATCCGGACACGCTGCAGGTGCACGGGCACGAGCCCCCGGTCGAGGCCGGCGGGCAGGTCGCCGGTGCCGGGGAGCAGGAGCACGGCCGTCCCGCCGGGCGCGAGGACCCGGCCGAGCTCCGCCCACCACCGTGAGAGGGAGACGGTGAGCAGGCCGCGGCCGGCGACCTGGCCGCCCCAGGGCGGGTTGCTCAGTATCCGGTCGATGCCGCCGTCCGGCAGCGGCAGACGCTCGGCGTCGGCGCGCCCGAGGACGACGGGCAGGCCCGCCGCGTTCTCCGCGGCCGCGTGCACGGCCTGCGGGTCCAGGTCGAAGCCGTGCAGCCGGGCGCGGGGCTGCTGCCTGCCGGCCTCGACCAGCAACGTCCCGGCGCCGCAGCAGGGGTCGAGAACCGTATGGCCGGGGCCGATGCCGGCCATCTGCGCCATGGCGGCGGCCAGCGGGGGATGCAGCGTCCCCGGGACGGACCGTCGTTTGTAGTCGCGCCGGTGCAGGGGCCGTTCGGCGATCCGCAGCATGAGCGTGGCCCGCTCGCCGTCCAGGGTCACCCGCCACCCGCTGTGGCCGGGCGGGGGCGCGGCCCCCGTCCGGCGCGAGTGGTATCCGGTCCCCAGCCGCCGCGCCAGGGCATGCCCGACGGCGTCCTCGACGTCGTAGCGGGTGAAGCCGCGCCTGCCCAGGAACGACGCCGACACCTCGACACCGGTGAGCGCGCCGGGGCCGCCGTGTTCGCGGCGCAGCCGTACCAGCGAGCCGAGGTCGGCCGCCTCGGCGAGACGGGCGAGCGCGCCGGCGTCCCGCCTGGCCGTGCCGACGTCGGCGCACTGCGCGGCGAGGAGGAAGACGTCGTCGGCGGTGCGCAGGGCGACAGCCCGCGCACCGGGACGGGAGGTGTGGAAGTGCACCTCGCGGTGCCCGAGACGGGTGACCGCACCGAGACCGCGCCGGAGGATCTCGGCGGCGACCGTCGGCTCCAGCCCGTGAACGCACCGTGCCACCAGGCCCGCCGCCGTCATGGGACGGCGAGGGCGCCGGGACGCGGAGCGGTGAGAGAAATCGCGCGAACGCGCATGATGATCGTTCTTCTCCCGCGTCGGCCCGGGACGGCACGGCGCCGTCCCGCCTCGTCGGCGACGGGGCTCTCCTCGTCTCGCCGACGGAACTCAGCTGAGGCTGAAGAACATGACCATCATGGCCGTGAGCCTAGGACCCGCGAGGCGGCGCGCTCAACCGAATAATCCCGTCCTCACAGCAGGAGCTGGCGGTGCCGCTGGCTGTGCCATTCGACCAGCAGCACGGTGGCGTCGTCGTCGAGGTGGTCCCGCTGGTGCTCCAGCAGGGTCTGGATCAGGCGGCGCAGCGTCTCGGGGGCCGAGACGCCGTCGGCCTCGCGGCGGATGACGAAGTCGGCGAAGCGCTCCAGGCCGAACACCTGGCCCGCGGGGTTCCTGGCCTCGATGACGCCGTCGGTGTAGAACAACAGCCGGTCGCCGGGCTCGAGCTGGTAGTGGGACGGCTGGCGGAGGGCGGCCATCCCGAAGCCCATGGGCGGATTGGGCTCCACCTGCAGCGTGGCCACCACGTGCCCGCCGCGCAGGACCAGCGGCGGGTGGTGGCCGCGGTTGACCCAGGTCAGCAGGCCGGTCCGGGTGTCGAGGCGGCCCAGGATACCGGTGGCGAAGCGGGTGCCGCCGAACTGCTCGGCGATCGCCGCGTCGATCGCCTCACTGGTGGCCAGCAGGTCGGCGCCCTGGCGGCGGTTGTTGCGGCAGGCGCCCATCGCGATGGTGGCGGTCAGCCCGGCGGCGGTGTCGTGCCCCATGGCGTCGAAGATCGACAGGTACAGGGTGTCGCCGACCAGCGCGTAGTCGAAGGCGTCCCCGCCCACGAGATAGGCCGGCTCGAGCGCGGCGGTGACCACCACCCGCTCGGTGGCGAACGTCCTGACGGGCAGGAGCGTCCACAACACCTCGGCCGACAGCTGCATCGGCCTGGTGCGCACCAGGCGGGCGTAGGTGTCGCTGGTGGCGCGCTTGCTGGACAGGATCAGCGCGACCAGGGAGGCCAGCCGGGCGGCCTGCCGCCGGGTGGCCTCGTCGTCGCTGGCGGCGGTGAGCACGAGCACGCCGATGTGCTCGGTGCCGTCCAGCAGCGGCACCCACAACCGCCACGGGCCCTGCCCGGGGAGCGTCGGGGAGGGCCCGCAGCCGGTGTGCCGGGCCTGGATGATCTCCAGGGAGCGGAAGGCCCGCCCGGCCATGGTCGTGTCGACGCGGATGGGCCCCAGCGGCCCGCCGCCGGCGTCGCACTGGCCGGGCAGCGGCACCAGGAACTGGTTCTGCAGGTCGGCCACGTACAGCACCGGTTCGGTGAAACCGGTCAGGCCGGCGTATCCGGCGATCAGGGCCGGCAGGTCCTCCAGGGCAGCCAGGTGATGGGCGGTGATCAGGCCGCCCAGCATCTGCTCGTGGTCACCGTGCACCGGCCGCTCCTTCACCGTTCCTTGACTGTTCCCGCCGTCCCGCCCGCCGCCGTCCCGGCCGGGGTCTCCCGGCCGGGGTTCACGGCCGCGGTGGACGCCGCAGTAGACAGCGTCCCGCCGAGCCCGCTCCGGCGACAGCCCTATCCGAAGATCGGTACCCGCCGGCGGGGTGTCAGCGGACCGGAATCAGGTCGGGGCCGACGATGTGGCCCTGATGGGGGTGGGGGGCGTTCTGGTCGTGGCGGAAGTGCCCGGCGTACCAGACGACGACGTTGGTGCCGCTGACGCTCTCACCGTTGACGAACCGGCCCAGCATCGCCCGGTTGTCGTCGTGGGGGTTGCCGTCGTACAGCTCGCTCGCCCGGCGGCGCAGGAACCACAGGTCGGCGATGCCGTAGGGGTCGGTGGTGTTGTCGTGCGGGCCGGGCACGATCCGGTAGCCGCGGCCGCTGGACTTGTCGGTGACCTGCCAGAACCGGGCCGGCGGGCGGCGCCGGCGGGTGGTCTCGCGCACGATCTGCGTCGCGACGGGGGCCTCGGCGGTGCCGTCGAACTGCTCGATCACGTCGTTGTCGGAGCCCTCGACGTCGAAGTCGAAGCGCCAGTAGACGTGGTGGCGGTGGCGCATGCAGGTACGCGGGTTGCGCACCCCGGCGAAGCCGAAACGCGGCCGGACCGTGCCGTCGTCGGCCAGGCGCCACTCCGACACGTACCGGTACCAGCCCGCGGCGATCTCACTGACGATCCGCACCTCGCCGCCGCCGCCGTCGTGGAAGGCGACGCCCTGGAAGTTGCCGGCGTCGTTGTCGGGCCGCTCCAGGATGGTCTTCGGCGCCCGGTCGCAGATCCGCCAGCCCCAGCCGACCGGGTCGGCGCCGGCGGCCGAGAAGCGGGTCTCCTCGTTCTGCCAGTCGCGGTAGGTGACGCCGTCCTCCTCGTACTGGACGTTGAGGATCGGCACGTGCGCCTGGCGGAAGACGAGCCTGCCCCGGTGGCGGACCTCGCGCAGCTCCACCCCGGAGCCGTCGCCGGGGTTCTGCGGCGCCGAGGCGCGGGGCCGTACCACGATCAGGTTCCACAGCTCGGTGCCGCCGTCGAGCACGCGCAGCCGGACCGCGTCCGGTCCTCCCCGGTCGCGCAGGCTCTCCACCGGCGTGGGCAGGCGTGACTCGCAGTCGTCGGGGTGGTCGGGGTGCATGGCCGCGCTCACCCCGGCCGGGGACCAGTCGACGGTGCGCGCGGCCACGTCCACGGCGACGATGCGGTGCCTGACGGGCCCGCCGGGGGTGTAGACGCCCAGGGTGGGGCGGCGCGTGGTGGTGCCGTCGGGGTTCTCCAGGTCGGCCAGGGGCGGCATGGGCCGGTAGACGATGACGTCCTCGCCGGTGGGGAAACGCCCGTCGGCGCGCAGGATCTCCGCGGCGGCCCGCAGCTCCCCGGGGCCCGGGGTGGGCCGGTAGGCGCTGGGCACGACCTCGGCGTGCTCGGGGCGGCCGACGGTGCCGCGCAGTTCCACCCCCCGGTTGGAGACCGGGTCGAAGACGCTCGCCCGGAACGGCGCCCGCCCGTCCGGCTCGCGGCCCAGGGCGGCCGCCTCGCCCAGGATGAGCCGGTCGGCGTCGGCGGTCTCCAGGTGCGCCAGCACGGCCGGGTGCTCGGCGGCCACCCGCCGGACCTGCTCGGCGGTCAGTCCCGGCTGCTCGACGGCCTCGATGATCACCTGTCTGGTCATGTCGATCTCCCCGTTCACCTGTCGGCGGCGCGCCTCCCCGTGGATCTTGGGCGCTTCTCCGTTCCTATCCCGCCGAGATGATGCTGGAAAGACCCGGGGACCGCCGGGTTCGAGGCGTGATCACACGGGTGGCAGGAACCGCAGGTCGTGGGCGCCGGCGAAGTCCAGCAGGCGGCCGGCCTCCTCGGTCAGCTCGGCTTCGGCCCGGGGGGTGAGGGGGGTGAACGGCTGGACGGCCAGGCGGCCGGCGGCGAGGTTCCAGGTGCCGTGGACGGTGCCGTCGACCAGGATGGTCGCGGCGACCATCGCGCCGACGCACACACGCCGGCGGTGCTCGTCGGTCATGATCCGGGTGCGGTCGGCGTAGGCGACCATCAGGTTGTCGAACTCGGGCAGGAAGCGCGCGGGGGCCGGTGTCCCGGGGTCGGGCGGCGGCGGGGCGTCGGGCAGGTCGAACAGCTCCCGGCCGTGCTCGTCGCGGAAGGGCCGCAGGTCCATGCGGGCCATCACCTCGCGCAGCCGGGTCAGTCCCGACCAGGCCTGCACGTCCATGACCCCGGCCGGGCCGAAGGCCGCCAGGTAGCGGCGGATCATCCGCTCCACCGGCGGCTCGGCCTCCATCGGCTCGTCCAGCCACTCCTCGGCCAGGGCGAAGGGGGTGGCGCCGCCCCTGCCCCAGGTTCCCTGCGGCGGGACGTGTACCAGTGGCAGCAGCGCCTGCGCCGACCATCCCAGCGCCTGCGGGGGGACGCCGGGCCAGCGTTCGGCCAGCATCCGGCCCAGTTGCGGGCGGGTCAGGACGCGCCCGGTCAGCAGCCGCCGGGCGGTGCCGGTGAGCTCGGCCAGGTCCACGCCGGCGGTGACCCGGCCGAAGGCCGCCTGCCGGCCCCGGGCCAGGACGGGCTGCATCAGGGGGCGCAGCCACCGGTAGTCGGCCGAGGCGACCAGGTGCAGGGTGCCGCGCAGCACCGAGGCGCGCACGGCCTGCCTGCCGTACAACAGGCTGGTCAGGTCGTCCTGGGTGAAGCGCGACAGGCGGGCGGCGAGCCCGAGGTAGGGGGCGTCCGCGGCCTGGGCCTGCAGGCCGGTCAGGTGCCGGATGGCGGCGAGGGGGGACAGCTCGCCGCGGCGCAGCAGCAGCTGCCGGTCGAGGGTGATCCGGTTGAGGGCCTTCATGCTCAGCGTGGGCGAGGTGCTCATACGAGGACGGTGTCACCCATCGCGGAAGGTTCCTTTCCGCGATGGGTGACCGGGTGTCCCGTCGCCGGAAAAATAATTGATCTACATTGTAAAGGAAGTGGTTTGTTACACAACCAACGACGATGAGGAAAGAAAAGCAACCAGGTGGGGGAGGCGGCCTCCGCGAGAGGAGCGGGAGGGGAGGATGTCGGGGATGTGCGGCACAATACCCGCCATGACCACTCCGGAGGCGCAGCGTCCCCCCGGCACCGTGCTGGAAGCGGTGCTCGAACGCATCACCTATGCCAATGAGGAGACGGGTTACACCATCGCCCGGGTCGCCACGGAGCGGTCGGGGAGTGAGCTGCTGACGGTGGTGGGGCCGCTGCTGGGGGCGCAGGTCGGTGAGTCGTTGCGGCTGACCGGGCGGTGGGGTTCGCATCCGCGGTACGGCAGGCAGTTCGAGGTGTGGTCCTACAGCACTGTGCTGCCGGCGACGGTTCAGGGCATCCAGCGTTATCTGGGTTCGGGGTTGATCAAGGGGATCGGGCCGAAGATGGCCGAGCGGATCGTCGATCATTTCGGGACCGACACGTTGGAGATCATTGAGACGGCTCCGGAGCGGTTGGTGGAGGTGCCGGGTCTGGGGCCGAAGCGGACGAAGATGATCGGGGTGGCGTGGGAGGAGCAGAAGATCATCAAGGAGGTGATGATCTTCTTGCAGGGGGTGGGGGTGTCCACCTCGATCGCGGTGCGGATCTTCAAGCAGTACGGCGACGCCTCCATCTCCGTGGTGCGGAACGAGCCGTACCGGCTGGCCGACGACGTGTGGGGGATCGGGTTCAAGACGGCCGACACGATCGCGCAGGCGGTGGGCATCCCGCACGACAGCCCCGAGCGGGTCAAGGCGGGTCTGCGGTACACGTTGTCGCAGGGGGCCGACGACGGTCACTGCTATCTGCCGGCGCCCAATCTGGTGGCCGACGCGGTGAAGATCCTGCAGGTTCCGGCGGAGCTGGTGGCCTCCTGCCTGGAGGAGCTGGTGGCCGAGGAGGGGGTGGTGCGGGAGGAGCTGCCGGCGGGTGACAACGTCATTCCGGCGGTCTATCTGGTTCCGTTCCATCGTGCGGAGTTGTCGCTGGCCGGTTCGCTGCGTGCGCTGCTGAGGTCCTCTCATGATCGGATGGCCGTTTTCCAGGAGGTGGACTGGGAGGTGGCGCTGGAGTGGTTGCGGGGCCGGACGGGTGCGGATCTGGCGGCGGAGCAGGCGCAGGCCGTACGGCTGGCGTTGACGGAGAAGGTCGCGGTGCTGACGGGCGGTCCGGGCTGCGGTAAGAGCTTCACGGTGCGTTCCATCGTGACGCTGGCCCGTGCGAAGAAGGCGAAGGTGATCCTGGCGGCGCCCACGGGGCGGGCGGCGAAGCGGCTGTCGGAGCTGACCGGTCACGAGGCCACCACGGTGCACCGGTTGCTGCAGTTGCGTCCGGGGGGTGATGCGACGTTCGACCGGGACAATCCGCTGGACGCCGACCTGGTGGTGGTGGACGAGGCGTCGATGCTGGATCTGCTGCTGGCCAACAAGCTGGTCAAGGCGGTTGCGCCGGGTGCGCATCTGCTGTTCGTGGGGGATGTCGACCAGTTGCCGTCGGTGGGGGCGGGGGAGGTGCTGCGTGATCTGCTGGCCGCGGAGGAGGAGATCCCCCGGGTGCGGCTGACGCACATCTTCCGGCAGGCGCAGGAGTCGGGGGTGGTGACCAACGCCCACCGGGTGAACACGGGGCTGCCGCCGGTGCTGGAGGGCATGAAGGACTTCTTCCTGTTCCCGTGCGAGGAGCCGGAGGAGATCGCGGCGTTGACGGTGGATGTGGTGGCGCGGCGCATTCCCCGCAAGTTCGGGCTCGACGCGCGTCGTGATGTGCAGGTGCTGGCGCCGATGCACCGGGGTGCGGCGGGGGCGGGCAATCTCAACCTCCTGTTGCAGGAGGCGCTGACTCCTTCGCGGGAGGGGCTGGCGGAGCGGCGTTACGGCGGGCGGGTGTTCCGGATCGGTGACAAGGTCACGCAGTTGCGCAACAACTATGACAAGGGTGCGGCGGGGGTGTTCAACGGCACGGTGGGTGTGGTGGTCGACGTCCGGCCTGATGATCACAAGTTGACGGTGCGCACCGATGAGGACGAGGACGTCGAGTACTCCTTCGATGAGCTGGATGAGCTGGCGCATGCTTACGCGGTGTCGATCCATCGTTCCCAGGGCAGCGAGTATCCGGCGGTGGTGATCCCGCTGGCGACGAGCGCGTGGATGATGCTTCAGCGCAATCTGCTGTACACCGCCGTCACGCGGGCCAAGAAGCTGGTCGTCATCGTCGGTTCGCGCCGGGCGCTGGGGCAGGCGGTGCGTACGCGTGGTGCGGGGCGGCGGCACACGAGCCTGACGCACCGGCTGCGGGAGGGGTGAGGCGGTGGCGGGTCGCCGTTGTCGTGGCCGCGCGCCATTACCAGGTTCACTCGGTGTCGGCACGAGGCTGACCAGGAGAAGTTATACAAACGTGACATAACTGGGCTGAACCCCGGGCAGTGCATACGCATCTCCTATTAGTGTTTTTGGATGAGTTTGCACAGTGGGGGAGAGGTTCGTGCTGAACGTTGAGAGCCGACGCTTGAGGGTGCCGGTCGCCGGTCTCGCCGTCGTGACCGCCGTCATGTTGACCGCCTCCTGCTCCGACGAACCGGCGGGCGCGCCCTCTGCCGCGACCGGGGACGGCGGGAAGGACGCCCAGGCGACTCCCGCCGCCCCGGTCATAAAGATCAGCCCGGCGGAGGGCAGCTCCACCGTCCGCCCGGACAAGAAGGTCGTGGTCACCGCCGCGGGCGGGCCGCTGGAGCAGGTCACCGTGGAGAGCGATGGCGAGCAGCTGGAGGGGGAGTTCGACGCGGGCCGTACCAAGTGGGTCTCCAAGGCTCCGCTCAAGCCCGCCAGCGACTACACCGTCTCGGCGCGCGCGGCCGGCGGCACCACCGCCAGCAGCTCCTTCACCACGCTCAAGCCTGAGGTCGAGCTGGCCGTGGCGGACGTGACCCCGGCGGTCAAGGGGGAGAAGGTCGGGGTGGGGGCGCCGATCATCGTCACCTTCAACAACCCGATCCCCTCCAAGGCGGGCAAGGCCAACGTCGAGCGCGCCCTGGAGGTCACCTCCGACAAGCCCGCCGAGGGCGCGTGGCGGTGGATCGACGACAAGACCGTCATCTACCGGACCGCCAAGTTCTGGAAGGCCCACCAGAAGGTCACTTTCACCGCCCGCCTCGAAGGGGTGCAGGGCGCCAGGAACATGTACGGGGTCGAGGACTTCACCAAGACCATCCGCATCGGCGCGGCCCAGATCTCCACCGTCGACACCCGCAAGCACACCATGATCGTCAAGCGGGACGGAAAGGTGGTCAAGAAGATGCTCATCAGCGCCGGCATGGCCACCACCCGCGCCTACACCACCACCAGCGGCGTCCACCTGGCCATGGGCAAATCCAACCCCGAGCGGATGATCTCCCCTGGCTTCCCGAAGGGCCACCCGGAGTACTACGACGTGATGATCAACCACGCCGTACGGTTCTCCAACAGCGGCGAGTACGTCCACGCCAAGAACAACGTCTGGGCCCAGGGGCGCCGCAACGTCAGCCACGGCTGCATCAACGCCCGCCCCGACCAGGCCAAGTGGTTCTACGACACCGTCCAGCGCGGCGATGTGATCATCATCAAGGGGACCGATCGCGAGGTGGAGTGGAACAACGGCTGGAGCTACTGGCAGCTGTCGTTCAACGAGTGGAAGAAGGGCAGCGCCCTGAACGATGCCTGACCCTCTGGGGTGCCTGGCCAGGGCTGAGGCGGGAGCTTCTCCCGCGCCGGGCTTTCGCCTCCGGTGATCCCGGTCACGGGACGGCGGCGTAGAGGAGGTCCCGCAGGCCGGGCAGGGCTTCGCGGTCGCCTCGCCAGACCAGCCGCAGGCTCAGGGCGGGCACGGGCAGGCCGAGTTCGGTGAGCGTGCCGGAACGCAGCGCGGCCGATGCCGCGAACTCCGGAAGCAGCGCGATGCCCAGGCCCTGCTCCGCCCACGCCCGCATCACCTGGACGCCGCCGGCCGGGATGCGCTGCAGGGTGGGAGCGAAGACTTTGTCGGCGGCCATGTGAAAGGAGCATCCGGGCGCGTTGACCAGGAGCCTCTCACCGGCCAGGTCTTCGGCGGACAGGGCGGGGCGCCCGCTCAGCCGGTGGCCCGGGGCGGCGACCAGGACCAGCGGGACGGTGCCGATGTCCAGGAAGGCCAGGGGCGCGGGCGGCGCAGAAAACCCCAGGGTTCCCAGGACCTCTCCGGTGTCCAGCAGCAGCGCGGCCTCCAGCCGTCCGGCGGCCACGTCGGCGAGCAGGTCGTCCCGCCGGGCGGTGGGATGGACCTGGACCTCGATGCCGGGCCGGCGCCCGGCGAGCCGGGCCAGCACCTGCGGGACGTAGACGGCGGCCAGGGTCTCCAGCGCGCCCAGCCGCAGCCGCTGCGCCTGCCCGGTGACCTCGCGGTGTGCCTGCTCGGCCTGCTCCAGCAGGCGGCGCGACCAGTCCAGCATCGTCGCCGCCATGGGCGCCGCCGTGGGCATGGGCACGACCGGCGGGTCGGCGCTCGCGCTGCTCGTGGCGGCGGCGGTGTGCGGGGCGGCGGGGATCTGGTTCGCGCTCGCAGCGCCCGGCCGGACTCGGGCGGACCCTGGGCTCAGGTAGGCCCCGGGGTCCCGGCCCTGCTTCACTCCGCCTGGCGATCCTGTCCGCCGCTGGTCTGCAGGCCGAACCGTACGGCCTGCTCCAGCGGCGAGTAGTCGCCGCCGGCGCGGTCGAGCACCAGCGGCTCCTTCAGCGGAAGGGCGGGCTGCGACATGAACCGGGGGCTGGTGCCGGTGTGCTCCCGGGCGGCGTGCACCAGGAACGGGTGGCACAGGAACACGTCCCCGGCCCGTCCCGTGGCGTGCGCCACCGGGCGGTGCGCGCTGGCGGCGTCCACCAGCGGGCTCAGCGTGAAGAACTCCGCGCCCTGCTCGCCGAACGGCTCCAGCACCCGGGGCACGTCCAGGTGCGAGCCGACCCTGATGCGGGTCGGCGCGTCGTCCGGGCCGACGTCGGAGAACAGGAAGAGCATCAGCAGCGCCCGATCCTGTGAGCGCAGGTTGACGGCGTAGGTGCCGTCGCCGCGGTCGATGCTGCCGTCGATGTGCCAGCCCCGGTCGTCGTCCGGCGGGTCGACGGGGAAGCGGATGGGGAACATGCCCACCTCGCGGCGCGGCGCCCACCGGCCGGGCCCCACCAGCGCGTCGAAGGCCTCGTGCAGCCGGGGGGTGTTGGCCGCCTGGTCGAAGACCGGGTCGAAGCTCTCGTCGTAGGCCCACACCACCTGTTTCGTCCACCCTGACGGGTCGTCGGGGCTCAGCCCGATCTGCCGCCACAGGATCTCGCGGCCCCGCTCGGCGAGTTCGCGCGGGAACGCCTCTTCGATTCTGACGAAGCCGTCGGAGAGGAACCGCTCGACCATCTCGTCGTTGCCGAACTTATGCATGGGCCGTACGGTAGGCGGCTGAAGATCAACCTGTCGACCGGTTTTCCGGCCGGTTCTCCCGCGCGCGGGGGCTGCGGGGTCGCTCTACAGCAGCGACAGCTGCCGGGAGGCGGCCGTGGCGGGGGCCGTCTCCGGCGGGCCGCAGTGCAGGCCGTAGCGGGCGGCCAGGGCCCGCACCTGCTCGGTGACGCGGGTCACGTAGCCGGTGTCGGCGTCGGGGCTCTTGCCGTACAGCTCCTCGTAGCGGGCGACGAGCCCCGGGTGGCGCTCGGCGAGCCAGGCCAGGTACCACTCGCGCGCGCCGGGCGGCAGCCGCAGCACCCGTGGGAGCAGGCCGGTCGCCCCCGCGCCGGCGATGCGGCGCACGGTGGCGGTCAGCTGGTCGGGGGAGTCGGTGAGCAGCGGCAGGATCGGCGCCATCGCCACCCCGCACGCCACTCCACGCTCGGCCAGGGCGGCCACCAGTTCCAGGCGTTTCTGCGCGCTCGGCGCCCCCGGCTCGACCATGCGGCGGACCTGGTCGTCGACGAACGCCACCGACACCATCACGCTCGCCCCGCCGGTCGCGGCCAGCAGGTCGGCGTCGCGCAGCACCAGCGGACTCTTGGTGTGCACGGTGAAGGCCGCCCCCGCCTCGCCCAGCGCGGTCACCAGGGGCGGCATCAACCGGTAGATCTCCTCGGCGTGCTGGTAGCAGTCACCGGTCAGGCCGACCGCCACCGGCCGGCCGTCCCAGGTGCGGCTCAGTTCGGTGCGCAGCCGCCGGACGATGTCGGTGCGCACGACGATCCGCGAGTCGAAGTCGGTCCCGGCGTCCAGGCCCAGGTAGCGGTGGCCGCGCCGGGCCGTGCAGTAACGGCACGCGTGGGCGCAGCCCCGGTACGGGCTCACCGCCCAGCCGCCGGGGACCGCCTCCAGCGCCTTGCGCGCGCGCACCTCGTAGCAGGTCAACGCGCCGTGCACCCGGGTCACCGCGGTGCGCTCGATCCGCGGCCGGGTGTCGGGGACCTCGGGCAGCAGCGCGGGGGAGTGCCATCCCATGCCGATCAGTGGAACACGCTTTCGACTCGGCCCGCAAGGGCTTGCCTGTTTTCCGGGCCGTTTCGCAGGAGCGGGCGCCGGACCGCCATTCGTCAGCGTACCGACCCCGGTGCGCTTGCCGGGCCCCGCTCGCGCGATCCGGGGGAGTACGGCGGGTCGGGGCATCCCGCCTGTGGAATGCCCTGACTCCTACACTGGACAGCGATAAGAGAACTTTCGGGGGAGAACTTCACATATGGCCTGGTTGATGCTGGCAGGTGCGATCATCGCGGAGATCCTGGCCACCACCGCGCTCAAGCTCAGCGACGGTTTCTCCCACAAGGGCTGGTCGCTGCTCGTAGTGGCCGGCTACGGCACCGCGTTCTACCTGCTCGCCCAGGCCCTGAAACTCCAGATGGAGGTCGGCACCGCCTACGCCGTCTGGTCCGGCGCGGGCACCGCCGCCATCGCCGCGATCGGTGTGCTGTTCCTCGGCGAGAGCCTCAACCTCGCCAAGATCGCCGGTATCGCCCTCATCATCGGCGGCGTGCTCGTCCTCAACCTCGCCGGCGGCGTCCACTGACCTCATCCGAGTGACCTCATCCGAGTGACCTCATCCGAGCTGACCTCATCCGAGCTGACCTCATCCGAGGGTCTGGCCGCCGTCGACGGTCAGGACGCTACCGGTCACGTACGGGTTGGCCATCAGGAACAGGGCCGCGGCGGCCACCTCCTGCGGGCCGGCCAGCCGCCCCAGCGGCGTCGCCGCACCGGCGGCCGCGATCGCCGCCGCCGCGGCCCCGGAGTCCGGATCGGCGCCGCGGCCGAAGAAGGAGCGGGTCAGCGGTGTGTCGGTGCCGCCCGCGCGGACCGTGTTGACGCGGATCCGCCGCGGCGCCAGCTCCACGGCCAGACCCCGGGTCAGGGCCTCGACCGCGCCCAGCCCGGCGGCGGCCAGCGCGGTCCCCGGCAGCGGGCGCCGGACGAAGTCACCGGAGACGAAGGTGAGTGACCCGCCGGCCGGAAGCCGCGACTCGGTGACGCGGGCCGCGGAGTAGGCGGCCCACAACCGGCTGTCCACCACGACCGACCCGGCCCCGCGGTCGAGCTCCGCCAGCGGGCCCATCACCAGCGTCCCGGCCGTGACCAGCACATGGTCGATCGAATCGACCGGGTCCAGCGCGCGCCGCAACGCCTCCTCGTCGCAGGCGTCGGCCGCCCGGGTGAGGACGGCGGCGCCCGGATCGCCCGGGCCGCCCGGGCCGGGCGCCGCCGCGCGGATGGCCGCGGCCGCGGCGGCCAGCCGCGCCTCGTCACGGGCGACCACGACCATCCGGGCGCCCACGGCGCGCAGCAGCAGCCCGGCCGCGAGGCCGATCCCGGAACTGCCGCCGACCAGCACGACGGTCCTGCCCTCCAGGACGTGCGGCAACGGAGTCCGGACGGGAACCGGCGATCCACTCATGCGTTTCCTCCCACACCCGGCCGCGCCTGTGCCGGCGCGGCATCCGGTGTCGAGGCTACGGAGCGGCCCTGCGACGATCCATGACGAGAACGCTCAGATTCCTAGCAGATCGTCTCACTTCCCTGGGCTACCGTTACCCCGTGGACGTGCTCGACGACGTGCTCACGATGACCCGGATCGGCGGCGGCGTCTCCGGCCGCCTGACCGCCCGCGCGCCGTGGGGCCTGCACTTCGACGGCGGCGGCGCCGCCAACTTCCACATCGTCGTCCGCGGGGAGTGCTGGCTGCGGCTGGACGGCGACACCGAGCCCGTACACCTGCGGGAAGGCGATGTGACGCTGCTGCCCGACGGAGCCCCCTACTGCGCCGCCGACCGGCCCGGACGAGCCGCGGTGCCCTTCACCGGCGTCCTGGCCGCCCACGACCACCCGAACACCGCCTCGGTGGGCGGCGCCGGCGCGGAAACAGTGATCATCTGCGGGGTCTACGACTTCGGCGCCGGCCTGACCCACCCCCTGCTCTCCGCGCTCCCCAGGCTGCTGCACCTGCCCGCGCCGCACGCGACCTACGGCGGCCCCCTCGGCTCCGCCGTCCGGCTGCTCGCCGCCGAACTCGACCGGCCCGGCCCCGGGGCGCGGGGCGTCACCGCCAGGCTCGTGGACGTCCTGCTGGTCTACATCCTGCGCGCCTGGCAGGAACAGCACGGCCCCCCGGCCTCGGGCTGGTTCGGCGCACTGCGCGATCCCCGCATCGGGCGCGCCCTGACGCTCATGCACCAGGCTCCCGGGCACCGCTGGACCGTGGCACGGCTCGCCGCCGCGACCGGGCTGTCCCGGGCGGCGTTCGCACGCCGCTTCGTCACCCTCGCCGGCGAGCCGCCCCTGGCATACCTGACCCGCTGGCGCATGATCACCGCCGCGGTCCTCCTGAAGGAGGGCGCCGAACCCCTGTCGGTCATCGCCGGCCGCGTCGGCTACGAATCAGAGTTCGCGTTCGCCCGCGCCTTCCGCCGCGCCCACGGACAGTCCCCCGGCCGCTACCGGGCCCAGGCCCGTCCCCGCCCCTGAGTCCGACACCCCTCCGGTCCGCCGCACGCGACCCGCGTCCCGCCCGGCCGACGACCGGACCGGGCCCCGCCCGGCACGGAATTTATTGCATCGCCGGCCGCTTTTGCCCTGTTCTAGGCTGGCCGCGTGCTGAAACCCTCCTACCCGATCCGGACCGACCGGCTCATCCTGCGTCCCTTCACCCCCGGCGACCTGGACGCCGTGTACGCCATGCAGTCGCTGCCCGAGGTCACCCGCTACCTGTACTGGGAGCCCCGCGACCGCGAGCAGGCCCGCGAGGCCCTGGAAACCAAGATCACTCAGGTGGCGCTGCTGGACGAGGGCCAGGCCCTGTCCCTCGCCGTGGAGATCGCCGACACCGGCGAGGTCATCGGCGACGGTCTGCTGTTCTGGCACAGCCGCACCCACCGCGCCGGAGAGATCGGCTACGTCCTGCATCCCGGCCACCACGGCAAGGGCTACGCCACCGAGGTCGGCCGCGCCCTGCTGGAGCTCGGCTTCGACGGCCTGGGCCTGCACCGCATCACCGGCCGCCTCGACGCCCGCAACACCGCCTCCGCGCGGGTCCTGCAACGCCTGGGCATGCGCCGCGAAGCCCACCTCGTGCAGAACGAGTGGGTCAAAGGCGAATGGACCGACGAGCTGATCTACGCGATCCTGCACCACGAATGGCGCAACCGCCGCTGATCCCCGTGCGGCCGGAACCGGCCGCACCACCGGCCGGTCCCGGCCGGTTCACCCGGTCACAACGCCAGCTCGATGACGAGCGGCCGATGATCGGAGACGGGCGTGGACGGCGTGCCCGTCCCGCGCACCGCGTCCGGGGACAGACCCGTCGCCAGGACGTGGTCGAACTGCACCCGCGGACGGTGCGCGGGGTAGGTCGGCGTACGGGCGAGAGCACGCCAGCGGCGGCCCTCCGGCCGCCTCCTGCCGACGGGGTCCTCCAGCCGGGCGGCCGCGCTGAGCACCATCCGGGGCAGGGGACCCACCAGGTTCAGGTCGCCCAGCAGCACGTGGGGCACCGGCAGGCCGGCGATCCAGCGGCGGATCGCGCTCAGCTGGACCGCGTTCCAGCCCGGGACGAACGACAGGTGCGCCGCCACCGCGGTGAAAGGACCGCGCGGGCCCTGCAGGACCGCGGCCAGTACGGCACGCGGCTGATCGGGCACCATGGTGAGCCCCGGCCGCCCGACCACCCGCAGCGGCAGGCGCACGGGGGCGGCCGGCAGCCGCCGCGCCCGCCAGGCGAGCACCGGGACCCGGCTGAGCAAGGCGATCCCGTGCGACGGGCCGCCGCTGCGGGCCGCGGCCTCCTGCGGCCCGTACACGCGCAACCCGGGCTGGGCCAGGTCGAGCACCCACCCGCGGTCCGGCACCGAGCGGCCGTGCAGGGCCGAGGCGTAGCGCCAATCCCGTGCGCCCACCCTCCGGGCGGCGATCGCCGCCTGGTCGGCCTGTCCTGACCGCTCCTGGAAACGGTCGACCTCCTGCAGCGCCAGGACGTCGGCGTCCGTCGACGCGACGGCCTCGGCGAGCGGCTCTGCGGCCGCTGCGGGGAAGGGCAGCGGCCGCCCGTTCTCGGTCGGCCGGCCGTGCAGCACGTTGAAGGTCGCGAACCTCATCGGCCCGACGGTACAGCACGCCGCCGGCTCAGCATCTCGTCGCTCAGCATCTCGGGCGTATGCCCGCACCAGGACGACCAGCGCCCGGGCCCGCCACTGCGGCTGGGCGATCGAGCGGGCCAGGGCCTCCGCGTGCCCGCCGTCCCGGTGCACGCCGTGCACCGACAGCCGCACGACAGCCAGCAGGCAGGGACCTCCCGCCGGGCGTCCTCTCCGCCGGCCCGTGCGCCCACACCGCCCCACCGCATGGCCCGGGTGAGCATCCATGAAGACCGCGCTGCGCTGTTCATCACCGCCCTCTGGCGGTGAACGGCGCCGCGGCCGGGCCGGACCCCGCGACCGCGGTAGCGCCCCGCCCGGAGCAGCCGGTGAGGCGCGTGCGCGGATGTTCTACGATCACGCGATGAACGCCGTGGACTGGATCCTGATCGCCTTGATGATCCTTCTGCTGCTCAGAGCCGTGATCCAGGTGGGACGCAGGCCCCGAGAAGTCCTGCGGATCCTGGTGACGCCCTTCCTGTTCATCGGCGTCGCCTTCCCGGCCTATGCGATCATCGCAACGGCCCGCCTGCTGGGCCCGTCCATCACGGTCAGCCCGCACAATTTCACGACCTCCCTGAGGGTGGGGTTCTTCTGCCTGGCCCTCTCCTTCTTCCTCCTGATCGGTGATCTGGTCAGGCGAGCCGTACAGGGGACGGGCACACCCCCGGGCACAGCGGGGCGCATGACCGTCCTTCACCTGGCCCTGACCGCGGACTGGGACGCCGCGCGCGCAACGGGGGAGTACCGCGTCTCCACACGGGGACGCACCCTGGAGGAAGAGGGCTTCATCCACGCCTGCGCCGACCACGCCCAGCTCGACGGCGTCGCCCGCCGCTACTACCGCGGCGTCACCGACCCGCTCACCCTGCTGACCATCGACCCCACCGGTCTCGACGTCCGCTTCGAGGCGCCGCCCGGCCCCCGGGACGACCGGCACATCCGGGACGGCGCGGAGACCTTCCCGCACATCTACGGCCCCGTCCCCGTCTCCGCCGTGGTGTCGGCGGAGCCCTTCACCCTGCCGCCGTGAAGGGGTCCTCGGCAGCGTCGCCGAGGGCGGCGACCATCGAGGTGGAGCCTGCCCGCGCCATGGAGACGGTTTCCCGGTGATGGTGTCGGCGTGCGACGCGTCCGGGCATCGGGAAAAATCCCATGAAACATCCGCAAGCGCGACCGAAGATCGTTAGGCTGCGGCGATGGAACACGTAACCGACGGACCCGGCAATCCCGTACCACCGAGGCCCTTCTGGGGTTCGACCGCGCCCCGGCCGGTCGATCCGGCGGCCCAGGTGAACGACTACGACGGCTTCGCCGAGGCGTACGCGGCGGAGACCGAGAACAGCTTCATCAACGCGTACCTGACGCGGCCCGCGATCCTGGCCCTGGCCGGAGACGTGGCCGGCCGCCGGATCCTGGACGCCGGCTGCGGCTCGGGCCCCCTGACCGCCGCGCTACGCGAGCGCGGTGCGGCCGTCACCGGCATCGACGCCAGCGCCGGGATGCTGGCGCTGGCCAGGAAGCGCCTCGGTGCGGACGCCGACCTGCACGTGGCCGACCTGAACGCCCCCCTGCCGTTCGCCGACGGCGCCTTCGACGACGTCATCGCCTCACTGGTGCTGCACTACCTGCAGGACTGGGGACCGGCGCTGGCCGAGATGCGGCGCGTGCTGCGGCCCGGCGGCCGGCTGATCGCCTCGGTGAACCACCCGTTCGCGGACTACGCGCTCCAGGACCCCCGGCCCGACTACCACGCGACCACCAGCTATACCGACCTGTGGACGTTCAACGGGCAGTCCTTCCCGATGACCTTCTGGCGCCGGCCGTTGCACGCGATGACCGACGCCTTCACCGCCGCCGGCCTCCGCCTGGCCGTCATCAGCGAGCCGCAGCCCGACCCGGCCGCCCGCGAGCTGTTCCCCGACGACTTCCACGCCTTCTCAACCAAGATCAGCTTCCTGTTCTTCGTCGCCGAGGTACCGCCGTCGCCTGCGAGCTCGGACGGCTGAGCCCCCTTAAAGGACCCGGCCGGGTACTCGACCCCAGTCCACGCGGCGTGAGAACCGGCGCGTGAGAACCGGTCGCCGCCCCTCCCGGCGGGCGGCGGCACACCCGCGCAACCGGCGGCCTACACGCACAACGTCCGCTGGATCCGCCGCGCCGCGAACGCCAGGCCCGCCGCGCCCATCACCACCAGATACGCCGCATGCCCCAGCAGGCCCCAGCCCAGCTCCCCGATGGCCAGCCCCCGCACCAGCTCCACCGCGTGGAACAGCGGCGTCACCGCCACCACCGCCTCGAACACGGCCGGGTAGTCCCGCACCGGCGAGAACGTCCCCGAGAACAGGAACAACGCGAACTGCCCGGTCGTGAGCATGTCGAAATCCTGCCAGCCGCGCATCAGCGTGCTGATCGCCATGCCCACCCCGCCGAACGCCATCCCCACCAGCAACGTCGCCGGAAGAGCCGCCAGCGCCCACCCGGGGCTGGTCAGCCCCAGCGCCACCATCACCACCAGGAACGCCCCGGTGTAGGCCGCGCTGCGCACCAGCGCCCACGCCAGCTCGCCCACCGCGATCTCGAACGGCTTCACCGGCGTCGCCAGGATCGCCTCGAAGGTCTTGGAGTACTTCATCTTGAAGAAGAAGTTGAACGTGGTCTCCGCCAGCGCACCCGACATCGCCGAGACCGCCAGCATCGCCGGAGCCACGAACACGGCGTACTCCACCACCCGCCCGCCCGGCAGCGCCAGGTCGCCGACCAGCGCCCCCACCCCGACACCGATCGACAGCAGGTACAGCACCGGCTCGAAGAACCCCGACAGCAGGACCAGCCAGTACGACGGGCCGCTGCGCAACGCCCCCACATTGCGGTTGATCACCGCGCCCACCCGGGAGGGGGAGACCCGGGCCACCGCCAGCATCACCGTCACCATGCCCCGGCCCCCTAATCCTGAAGTCGCTTACCGAAGGCGGAGACCGCCCAGGCCAGCCCCGCGGCGGCGAACAGCAGCAGGCAGCCCGCATGCACCGCGACCGGCCACGGGGGAGCGGCCCCCAGCGTCGCCGCCCGGCTCAGCTCCACCCCGTGCCACAGCGGCGAGACGTACGCCAGCGGCCGGACCATCTCCGGAAGCTGGTCGACCGGGAAGAACACCCCCGCGAACAACGTCGAGGGGATCATCACGAACCGGAACAGCAGCGCGAAGTAACTGTCGTTGTCGATGCTCGCCGCGAACGCCGTCACCGGAGCCGCGGCGGCGACCGCCACCAGCGCCGCCACCAGCGGGGTCACCACCGCCCACGGGGAACGCAACGCCCCGAACAGGCCGGTGACCCCCAGGAACACCACCGCAGCGATCTCCACCCGGAGCAGGATGTACAACATCCAGCCGGCCACCATGTCACGGACCCCGACCGGCGTGGCGCGCATCGCGTGATAGGCCCGCACCCACTTGAAGTCGCCCAGCACCGAGTAGGTCGACTCACCGATCGCCATCTGGAACGCCGTGGAGGCCATCACGCCCGGCACGATCCACGCCAGGTAGCTCACACCGCCGATCTCGCCGACGTAGTTGCCGACCCCGACCCCGATGCTCACCAGAAACAGCACCGGCAGGATGAAGGAGGAGAACACCGAGGCACGCCAGAGCCGCCGGTACAGGTGAAGGTGCCGCTCCAGCACGGCCACCGTCGGATGCGCCACCGTCAGTCCACCAGCGTCCGGCCGGTCAGGTGCAGGAACACATCCTCCAGCGAGGACCTGCGAACCAGCACGCTCGAGGGCGTCAGCCCCCGCCGGTGCACCTCGGCCACCGCCGCGTCCCCGTCATCGGCGTACAGCAGGATGCGGTCCGGCAGCGGGTCGACCCGCCCGATGCCCTCGAGCTTGCCCGTGTAGTCGACCTCGTCGGGGAAACGCAGCTCCACCACCTCGGCCGTGGAATACGTCTCGATCAGCGAGCGCGGCGACCCCTCGGCCACGATCCGCCCGCCGTCCATCACCACGAGGCGGTCGCACAACTGCTCGGCCTCGTCCATGTAGTGCGTTGTCAGCACCAGCGTGGTGCCCCGCTGCTTGAGCCGGAACAGCCGCTCCCACAGCAGGTGCCGCGCCTGCGGGTCCAGCCCCGTCGTCGGCTCGTCCAGCAGCACCAGATCCGGCTCGTTCACCAGCGCCCGCGCGATCGTCAGCCGGCGCTTCATCCCGCCCGACAGCGGCTCGACCTTGCTGGTGGCCCGGTCCCGCAGCTGCGCGAAGTCCAGCAGCTCCTCGGCCCGGCGCCGGGCCTCCGCCTTCGACAGCCCGAAGTAACGGGCGTACGTCGTCAGGTTCTCCCGAACGTTCAGATCCGGGTCCAGGTTGTCCAGCTGCGGGCACACCCCCAGCCGCGCCCGGATCCGGGAACCGTCGCGCACCGGATCCATTCCCAGAATCCGCAGCTCACCGGCTGTCGGCATGGACACACAGCCGATCATCCGCATCGTGGAGGACTTCCCGGCACCGTTCGGCCCCAGGAAACCGAACGCCTCGCCGGGCGCCACGTCCAGGTCGATGCCGTCGACCGCGGTGAAGTCACCGAAACGCTTGACCAGGCCACGCGCATGGATGAGAGAGTGCGGGGATTGTTCGGACACGCCCGCGACCGTAACAGACGCCTCTGACAATCCCGCAAACGATTTATCGCGTCGCGTCGCCCGCCGCGTCCTGCCGCCTACCGCGTCCGGCTGCGGACCCGGATGCGGCCCCGGCCCCGGCGGTTGCGGGCAGCGGCGCCCTCGGGGGAGAGGGTCGCCTGCCCGCGCCGCTTCCTGCGCCGGAACCACCAGCCGACGCCCAGCAGGGCCAGGCCCAGGGGAGTGCGCGACAACCACCGCACCAGTACGACCTTGAAGAAGTTCCTCATGGCGAATCCTCTGCCCGGTGAAGAGGGTCCCATGTGAGCCTTTCCCTCACCGCGGCGGGAAATCACAGAAGAGACAAAATTAATCTACGTTGTAAAGGCAATCACTTAGGAAAAACACCTAAAAAGAACAAAATCGACGACGGGGGAGCAGCCGACCCGCCCGCAGGTCACACCACACCCTCCCCACCCTCGAGATAACAGTGCAGACGACCCGAACCCTCCAGCATCGCCACCGCCCGCTCCGTCAACCCAGCCTGACGCCGCGCCACAGCCTCCCGCAACGCCTCGCTGCTCCCCGTACGGCGCAGCCCCTCGAGAATCGGCAGAATCTGCGCCAGAGAGTAGCGTCCCTGCCGCAACATGCTGACCATCCGCGCATCCCGCACATCCGACGGACTGAAACAGCGATACCCCGTAGCCCGCTCCCGCCCCGGCCGCAGCAACCCGGCCGCCTCCCACACCCGCAGAGCCGAAGCACGCACACCCAGGTGAGCCGCGACATCACCGACACGCATACCCGACCGCACCGGCCCCTCCGCCTCGGGGTCCTGCCGCGCGACCACCTCCAGCGCCTCACTGACCGCCTGAAGCGACAACCTCTGCTCATGCAGCGCCGCGTGTCCCGCGTCCACCAGCGTCACCGCCCGGGGGACATCCCCGGCGTGAACGGCCTGCATGATCGCCCGAGCGGTGTCCGTGCCGTACCCCCTCACCAGAGCCTGATAAGTGATCAAAGCCTGGCGGTGCCGGGCGTCGAACCTGCGGTAACCGGCCGGCGTCCGCGGAGCCGGAGGCAGGACACCCACCTCACCGTAGTTACGGATCTGCTGCGTCGAGACACCCGCCATCCGCGCCAGATCGATGGGACGAAGCCCCGCCTCCCGGCGGCTCATCGAACACCCTCCTCCCGCCTCCCGCACCAGGACACCCCGGAGCCGACAACGATTGAAGATTACCGGCCGAAAGCCCGCCGCAGCCGGGGGAGGGGAGTGGTCAGCGCGAAGAGCCCACCGCAGCACGCACCGCAGTACGGACACCCGACGACACGCTCACCCCGCAGACGCATCACCCACCGCACCACCGCCATCCTCCCGCGCGTACTCCGCCAGAACCCCGTAGGCGGGATTGCCCTGCGCGGCCCGCCGCACCTCCCGCGCCGTCGACGCCACATAGGCCTGGCCCGTGACGATGGAGGAGTGGCCCAGTAGCTCCATCAGCTCATGCGCCGACGCACCGCGCTCGGCCAGCCGCGTCGCGAACTCATGCCGCAACGCGTGCACCAACGTCCCCCGCTGCACCCGATCATGAACACCGGCGTACCGGTAACACTGACGCACCAGATACTGCAGCCCGCCCCGCCGCAACGGCTCATTGCGCGTGTCCACCAGCAACGCCGCCGACCGGGGGAGGTCCGCCAGCCCGAACCGCTCACACCGGCTGCGCAGATAGCGCTCGACGAGCCGCTCAACCGGCGCCTCGATCGGCAACGACCGGGTCCTGCCACCCTTGCCGACCACCTGAATCCGCCGATCGCCGGGGGAGCCGCCGATCGACCCGACGGTCAAGCTCAGCAACTCCGCCGAACGCATCCCCGTCACCAGCGCCAACGCCAGAACCACGAGATCCCGCTCCACCCACGGATCCCGGGCCTCGCGCGCACCCGCCGCGATCCGCTCCAGCAACGTCAGCGAGGCGGTCCCGTCGCCGAGCAGCGGCTTGGGCGCCTTGGCGGGCTGGCGGGGCCGGGGCACCGCGGCCATCGGGTTGCCCTCCAGCAGCCCTTCGGCGACGCAGAAGGTCAGGAACTGGTTCCAGGCGCTCCAGGCGCGGTTGACGCTGGCCGCCGAGCGCGGTCCGGAGAACTCCGCGAACGCCGTACGGACGGCCCGCCCGGTGAGCCGGCGCACCTCGAGCTCGGCGGGCGGGACACCCGCGGCCGAGGCGACGATCTCGGTGACGGTCCTGAGGTCGCGCTCGTATCCGGCGACGGTGTGCGGGGAGAGCTTCTTGGTGCGCAGGGACGACAGGAAGTCCGCCAGGGCTTCGGGCAGGCGCATGAGTACCAGCGGGTCACGCTCCATCGGGGTCTCCTGGGTGGGCGGGGAGGGCGGATCCTGAATGATGCATAAGTGCGATTATGCATCAAAGCCGTGTGGGGATCCGGGAAGAGGGGTCACGACACGCCGGAGAAAACCGCACCCGCACACCCCGCGCCCTCCATGCCCTCCACGCGGGCTGCCTACGACACGCGCGCCGCCGACCCCGCCGGACAGACTCCTGGGACTGCAGACACCGGACGATCGACGAGGCTATCCTCAAGGCATGTCAGACACGATCAGGATCGTCATAGTGTCCGCTGTCGTCCTCATCCTGATCATCGCTTTGATCTGGCTCGCGGTACGGCTGGCTCACCGGCCCCGCAACAGTCTCCTCGGCGGCGCTCTGGGGCCCGAGTTGGTGAGCCAGGCGCGGGAGCTGAAGGTCTCCGGTCAGTTCGACGACGCGGTCTTCCTGATCCGGGGTGAGACCGGTATGAGCCAGCGGGCCGCGTCCCGTCTCGTCCGCAGACTCTGACATCTGACAAAAGCGACATTACATCCGATACCAGACAGAAGGTGAATTCTGTCCGGTATCGCTCTCGGATGGATTTTCTCTGTGCGCAGGCTTCCCCTTGAGTGCGGGCTGGGAGGCAGTGCAGCCTTCCCCGGCGTGCTCCCCCGGCGAGGGCTGCGTGATCGCTCGTCACGACGCGGTCAGCAGGTGGGTGAACATCGCGGTCACGACCGATGCCGCCGATGCCGCCGATGCCGCCGCCTGGAGGGAGGTCGCCGGTCCTCTCCCCCGGCCGGTGGCGGTGGAGCCGGGCGGGCCTGGGTGGTTGCGGTGGGTTTGGCTCAGGGCCGGTCGGGATCGTCCGATAGAGCTGGCGTGAAGCTTGGTCGTCTGTGTGCCGGTTCCCTCCTGGTGGGGCTGGTCGTTCTTGTTGTGGTGCCGTCGGGCTTGGTGGCCCGGGGGCAGTTCGCCGGCGCGGTACCCGGTGTCCTGTTCGGGGCGGTGTTCCTGTTCGGGGCGGTGCTGTCGTCTGTCGTGGTGCTGCTGCTGGTGCGGCGGCGGGACCGGCGCCGGATCGGGTCCCTGTTGCGGGTCGTTGAGGCTGCCGTGGCGTCGGGTGACCGTACGTTGCGTGTGGGGTCCGGTGGGCGGGGTGAGATCGGTGCGCTGGGGCGGGTCGTCGACGGCTTGCTCGACATGATCGCCGCTCAGGGGGCGGAGCTGGAGCGTGCCGCCGATGCGAGGGAGGAGCAGTTGCGTGCCCTCTACGCTGAGCGGCGGCTCAACGAGCAGCAGGCGCATCAGCGTGCCCAGGAGATGATCAATGACAGTGTGGCGATCATCATGGGTGAGTTGCGGGTGGTGGCTGACAGGACTGAGGAGTTGCGCAGCGCCGCTGAGACGATCGAGGAGCGGGTCGGTGTGACCGATGCCGTCACCGGTTGCGTGACCGAGCAGGCGCGCAGGGCCAATGACACGGTCGAGCAGCTTGAGGTGAGCCTGTCCAGGGTGGACGGGATCGCCCGGCTCATCTCGGAGGTGGCTGCGCAGACTCATCTTCTGGCGCTCAATGCCACCATTGAGGCGGTCCGGGCGGGTGAGGCGGGTCGGGGTTTCAGTGTGGTGGCCAACGAGGTCAAGGAGTTGGCCTCGGCTACGACCCGGTCGACTGCTGAGATCACTGCGATCGTTCATTCTCTGGAGGAGAACGCTCTGGCGATGGCCAGGTCGCTCACCGAGATGACCGGTGGTGTCGGTGATCTGGGTGAGGCGACGTCGCAGGTGGGGGTGATGACGCGGCGGCAGCATTCGAGTGTCGATCTGCTCAAGGAGTATCTGGATCGGGCGATCGACCGGATTTCGACGATGGCGCATCTGACCGAGCAGCTCGAAAGGCGTAATGCTCCGCGTGCGGCGATCGGTGGCAGGACGTGGATCCGTTCGGGTGGTCGTGAGTATCCGGCTCAGATGCTTGACCTGAGTGAGTCCGGGGCGCATTTCTCCATTGGCCGTGGTACGCCGCTGGGTCAGGGTGATGTCGTCGAGGTCGGCATTCCGCTGCCGGGTGAGGGTCCTCTGACGCTCGGTGCCGACGTCGTTCATCGCAAGGTGCACGAGGACAGCGCCGAGGTGGGTTTGCGGTTCCGGGATGTGTCTGCGTCGGCGGCGGATCGTGTTCACCGGCATGTCGTGGCGGCGCTCACTGATCAGGACTGAGTTCGCCGGGTGTCTGCGGGGTGTCTGCGGCGGGGGCGGGGGTCCGGTGTGCCGTTGTGTTTCGAATGGGCTTCGGGGCGCCGGACTGAAGGTGAAAAGTAATGAAAAGTCGAACTGTGTCGGGTTCAAGGGGGTTTCTCTGTCCGAGGCCGGAGGGGACCCTGGGAGATAGGAGGTGTTCGTGATGCAGACCAAGCAGTGGAACGTGGAGATATCCATCACCGAGGACGACTCCGACACCGTCACCACGGCGAGGGCGACCCTGCTCGCCGACGACGGCACCCGCCATGAGAGCGTGGCGCATGCCCGCCGCAACCCCGGTGACAGCGCCGTCCCGGACATCGGCGACGAACTCGCGGCGGGACGGGCCCTGTCCGACCTGTCGGCCAGGCTTCTGGAGGACGGCGCCCAGGATGTGGTGCGGCTGGCGAACTCCGTGCATACCTCGCGCTGAACGCTGAACGCTGAACCTTCGAACCTCTCCCCTTCTCCCCCATCGCCCGGTACGGGCCGCCGGGTGCCGTCGGGCATGGCCGGGGCCGGAGGGCGAAGGGCCGGTTGACGACGACGGGCCGGTCGGCGCTGGACGGGGCGATGAACCCGGCGTCAGTCGTCGAGCAGCCGCCACGCGGTCAGGGCGATCGAGGCCCGGACCAGTCCGGTGGGTTCGGTCAGCTCGATGCCCAGGGTCTTGCCGATCTGTTCGATGCGGCGGGCGACGCTGCTGTGGTGCAGGTGAAGCAGGTCGGCGGCGCGGCGCAGGGAGCCGCTCTCGCAGTAGGCCTCCAGCGTCTGCAGTTCCTCGGCGTTGTCGGCCAGGCGGGCGATGGCGGTCACGTCGGCGTTGTCGTGTGCGGCCTGCCGGGGCAGCTGGGCCAGCAGCGCCAGCGCGCCCAGAGCGTCGTAGGAGACGACGGGCCGGCGGGCGGTGGTGAAGCGCAGCGCGGTGCGGGCCTGGTGCCAGGAACGGTCGGGGCTGTCGGCTGCGCCCAGGCCGGCGTGCACGCCCGCGGGGAAGCGGGCCGCATCCACGGTGGTGGCCAGCAGGACTCCGGCGTCGGCCAGCGGGGCGGCCTTGACCGGGCGGGCCGGGCAGATCAGCGCGCCGATGCGATCCAGCGGCAGCGCGGAGCGCACGGCCACGACGCGGACCGGCAGGTCGGCGGCGAAGCCCAGCAGCCGCAGCGCCCGGGCCCGGGCGGCCTCGTCGCTGCCGGGGCTGATCACCAGTTCGACGAGCGCGGGGTCGGCCATGGTGGTGCGGGCGGGGCCGTAGCGCTCGACGACCGCGGCGGCGGCGATCGCCAGGCGGTCCAGCAGTACCTCGTCAAGCGTGTTGGGCGGGCCGGGGCGCTCCAGCCACACCGTGCCGATCTCTTCGTCGTCCAGGACGATCGGCGCCGTACTGGAGGCCGGGAACGCCGCGGCGGTCGCGGGGGTTGCGGCCGGCGGGTCGGTGAGCTGCCGGCCGTCGGGTGAGAACCGCATGGTCCGGCCCGTGCCGGACAGCCGGATCCCGGCCACGCATTCGGCCAGCCCGGCCGAGGCCCGGACCAGGGCCGGCAGGTCCACTCGCCGGCGCATCAGCGTGTCGTAGAACATGACGACGCGGATCACTCCCCCGGCTTGCGAGTCCAGGCGTGACAACCGTGCGGCCAGAGCCTCCATGGCCCCAGGTTAGGGCTTTCCGGGCCAGGAGATCGCGCCGATCGGTGCGTGATCGGTGCGGGATGCCCGACGAATGGCGGATGATCTCGGTGGTGACGGCCGGGAGGATGGCCGGCATGGATCCCGAACTGGAAGCATTCGTCCCGTTGTTCCCCCGGGCTGATCTGACCGATCCCGTCACCTCGCGCAAGGGTCTCGCCGAGCTGGCCACCGCGGTTCCGTTACCGGACGTCGCGGGAATGGAGATCGAGGACCGTACGGTGCCCGCCGATCCGCCGGTGCCGGTGCGCATCTACCGCCCCCAACTGGCGCAGGGCGCCGTCGTCTGGCTGCACGGCGGCGGGTTCGTCATGGGCGACCTGGACACCGAGCATCCGTGGGCCGCGCGTCTCGCGGACGGCTCCGGCGCGGTGGTGGTCTCGGTGGGTTATCGCCTGGCCCCCGAGAACCCGTTCCCGGCCGCCCTCGACGACGTCTACGCCGCGCTGGCCTGGGTCGCCGGGAACGCGGCCGGGCTCGGCGTCGATCCGGAGCGGATCGCGGTCGGGGGTCACAGCGCCGGCGGGAGCCTCGCGGCCGCGGTGGCGCTGCGGGCGCGCGACGAGCAGGGGCCGCCGATCCGCTTCCAGCTGCTCAACCAGCCCGGGCTCGACGACCGGCAGCAGACGTGGTCGCAGCGGAACTTCACCGACACCCCCTGGATGAATCGCGACAAGGTCACCGCATCGTGGGGGCACTACCTGGGCTCCGCGCCCGCGACGCCGTACGCCGCCCCGGCGCGCGCCGCCGACCTGTCCGGACTGCCGCCCGCCTATGTCGCCACCGCGGAGTTCGACCCCAACCGCGACGAGGGCATCGGCTACGCGCTGCGGCTGTTGCAGGCGGGCGTGCCGGTCGAGCTGCACCAGTGGCCCGGCACCTTCCACGGTTCGCAGGCGATCCTGTCGGCCGAGGTGTCGCAGCGGCAGATCGCCGAGCTCGGCGCGGTGCTGCGCCGGGCGCTGGCCGGATGAGGTCTGCCGCGGTGCGCGGCGAGGATGCGGACCCCGGGGTGGCGGGGCTGCTGCGCCCGCACGCGCGGAGGTTCGCCGTCGTCGTCGTCCTGCAGGTGATCGGTGCTGTCGCGGGCCTGGCGCCGTTGCTGGCCGTGGTCGAACTGGGGCGCGCGCTGCTGGCACCGGGCCCGGCCGATCACGGTCACGTCTGGGCGGTGGTGACGGCGGGTGCGGGCGGCCTGTTCGTCCGGCTGCTGTTCACGGCGGCGTCGGCCGGGATCGGGCATCTGCTCGACGCCCGGGTGCAGCTGGCCTTGCGGCGGCGGCTGGCCGCGCGGCTGGGCCGGGTGCCGATCGGCTGGTTCTCCCGGCGCCGGACCGGTGAGCTGGCGAAGGTGGTGGGGCAGGACGTCAGCGCGGTGCACCCGTTCATCGCCCACGCTCCCGGGGAGCTCGTCTCCGCGTTCGTGGTGCCGCTGGTGTCGCTGGTCTACCTGTTCACCGTCGACTGGCGGCTCACGCTGATCACGCTGATCCCGGTGGTCGCGGCGGTGTCGTTGGTGCCGCTGCTGATGCTCCCCGCCCGGCTGCGCGAGCAGGAGGAGTTCGATGCGGCCATGGGGCGGATCGCGAGTTCGGTCGTCGAGTTCGTGCAGGGCATCGCGGTGGTCAAGGCGTTCGGCGGGGCCGGGCGCGCCCACCGCAGGTTCCTTGCGGCGGCGGATGATTTCGTCGGTGTCTTCGTGCGGTGGGTGCGGGGCGTGTCCCTGGTCGCCGCCGGGATGCAGCTGGCGCTGTCACCGCCGTTCGTGCTGCTGGTCGTGCTGGCCGGCGGTACGGCCCTGATCGGGTCCGGTGGCATGGCCCCGGCGGACCTGCTGCCCTTCCTGCTGCTGGGGCTGGGCCTGACCGCTCCGGTGGCGGCCCTCGGCCACGGTTTCGACGACATGCAGGCCGCCCGGCGCGCGCTCGGCCGGACCCGGGAGGTGCTCGCGGTGCCGCCGCTGCCGGAGCCGGCGCACCCGGTCGCGCCGCGGGGACACCGGGTGGAGCTGCGCGGTGTGCGGTTCGGCTACGACGCCGGTCACGAGGTACTGCGCGGCGTCGACCTGGTGCTCGAGCCGGGGACGGTGACCGCGCTGGTCGGGCCGTCGGGAAGCGGCAAGTCCACCCTGGTGCGGCTGCTGCCCAGATTCTCCGACCCGACGTGCGGGTCGGTCGTGCTGGGCGGCGTCGACCTGCGTGAGATCGGCAGCCGGGAGCTCTACCGGAAGGTCTCCTTCGTCTTGCAGGACGTCCACCTGCTGCGCGCGTCGGTCGCCGACAACATCGCGCTCGCGGTCCCCCACGCCGACCGCGACGACGTGGTCCGCGCCGCCCGGCTGGCGCACATCCACGACCGGATCCTTGAGCTTCCGCGCGGATACGACACGGTCATCGGCGAGGAGGCCGGCCTGTCGGGCGGTGAGGCGCAGCGGATCTCGCTCGCCCGCGCGCTGCTGGCCGACACGCCCGTTCTGGTGCTCGACGAGGCGACCTCCTTCGCCGACCCGCAGACCGAGCGGGCGGTACGGCGGGCATTGGCGGCGTTGAAGGGCGGTCGCACGATCCTGGTCATCGCCCATCGCCTGGAGACCGTCTCCGACGCCGACACCGTCGTGGTGCTGGAGGACGGAGTGATCACCGAGCGCGGCGGGCCCGCCGAACTGCTGGCGCGCGGCGGGAGGTTCGCCGCGCTGTGGCGATCCCAGTGGGGATCCCACCGGCCGGCGGCCGCCGGGGGGACCTGCCAGGAGAGCACCGAGCAGACCGGCGAGGAGACCGGCGGGCGGATCGAGACCCCCGCAGGTGTTCAGCGAGGAGACGAGCCCCGATGATCCGGATGCTGCTGCGCGTGCTGGGTCCCGAGTACGCCCGGGCCATGCGCCGCATCGTGGCCTTGATGACGATGACCGCGGTGGCCGAGGGCCTGTCCTACGCGCTGCTGGTCCCGGTGCTGCGGGCGCTGCTGGGGAACCGTCCCGGGGAGGCCGGGCTGTGGCTGGCGGCGTTCGGGGCCGCGGTCGCGGCCTACGCGGTGCTGCGCTATGTCAGCGACCTGTCCGGCATGCGGGTCGGGACCACGATGTTGCGCAGCATGTACCACCGGCTCGGCGAGCACCTGGCCCGGCTGCCCCTGGGCTGGTACGGCCCCGGCCGGGTCGGTGAGGTGTCCGTCATGGCAGGTCAGGGACTCCTGCAGGCGATGGGGGTGGCGGCGCACCTGATGGCGCCGTTCGTCTCCGCCTGCGTCACCCCGCTGACGATCGTCGCGGTGATGCTCGCGTTCAACTGGCAGCTGGGGCTGGCCGCGCTGACCGCCCTGCCCGTCGTGGCGGCCGTCCAGATCTGGACGGCGCGGTCGGCGGCGGTCACCGACGCCGACCGCCACGAACGCGACACCGAGGCCACCGACCGGGTCGTCGAGTACCTCCAGGCCCAGCCGGTGCTGCGCGCCGGTGGACGGACCGGTGAACGTTTCGCGTTGCTCGACGACGCGCTGCGGGAACTTCAGCGCGCCTCCCGCCGTACCGTGTTGTCGGCGCTGCCCGGCATGATCGGTCTGGCACTGGTGGTGCAGGCGATGTTCACCGCGCTGCTGGTTCTGGGCGCCTACCTCGCGCTCGGCGGGGACATCGGCGCGGCGGAGGTGCTGACGATCCTGGTGCTGGCCGCCCGCTGCGCCGATCCGGTCCTGTCGCTGGCGGACATCGGCGGCAAACTCCGCAGCGCGCGCTCCGAGCTGGACCGGCTCGACGCGGTGCTGCGCACCGAGCCGCTGCCGGAAGCGCGTGAACCGATCCGGCCGGTGGGCCATGACCTGGAGCTGGAGGCCGTCGCCTTCCGGCACGGCGACCGCG
>NZ_BMQP01000050.1 GCF_014648175.1 Planobispora rosea | reverse complement strand
TCGTCGCCCTGGCCGCCGCACTCATCTGCTACCGCAGACTCACCAAATGAGTCACCCTCTAAGACCGCGTGGGCAATCCACGCCCACCTGCGTCACCACAGGAGAACCAGTGCGGTAGTGGCCAAGAACAGGGCGGCTCCGAAGCATTGGAGGTACGACTTGAGGCACGCAGCGGTCTCTCTGCGGCTCAACGCGGGTGTCCCGCCGACTGAGGTAGCCCATTGGGTCGGGCACGGTGTGGATGTGCTCATTCGGGTCTACGCCAAGTGCATCGAAGGGCAGCCATCGCGCGCCAACGGGCAGATTCACCAAGGCCCTGGGAATATAAGACCGGCCTTCACCGGAACGGAAGGGAGCAGCCGAATCGATGATTTTGCTGTTCTTACCGTTGAGACATGCAGGGGACGCTCGCGTATCAAGATCATCTATTCATCAACTTCCGCGACTTCGACTTCGAGCGTCATGCATACCGCTGGATTGATATCAAGCGCTTCGGCTTGTCCCGCCCGGACGTCGACGGCACTCATCTGCTGGCGGAACTGATCGGGCATGAGCAGTACCGGGACGACTACGCCGGAGGGGGAGCCGAGCCTGACGGGATTCGCCATGGTTCCTACTGGCTGCGGAACATCAGCCCGGCCGCATTCACACGGATCGACAAGGCGGGTGCGAACGCCATCCTGCGCGGCTGGGCGGAACAGTTCGGGCCGCTTCCTGCGGCCCTGTCCGCTCGGCTGGAGAACGAGGTTCATCCGCTACTCGCAGAAGCCATCGAGAGATACCGGCTGGAGGATCTCGACCGTGAGGCGTTCCACGACTGGGGCGGGGTCCACATCGACTTCCACGAGTTGGTTCTCATCGATCGCGTCGCCGGCACCTTGGCGCTCCTGGTCGCCGCCGACGACTGAGATTCGAGAGTTGAACCGGTTGAACAGCTTCCTGCTCTGACAGGCTGAGGCTTCTTCCCCGGTTTGACCTGGCAGGGCAACTCAAAGATCATCCCTTGAATAGACCGCGACCAGTGAGTCAGGGCCGCTCGTGGTGGCCTACGTCGGGGCCGCTCATGGCGGTCTACAGCTGCAGGGGGACGCACGCCGTGCCGGGGAGGATCCCCAGGTCGGGCAGTGGATGACAAGGTCACGATGGTGCCCCCGGCATGATTCGAACATGCGACACCCGCTTTAGGAGAGCGGTGCTCTATCCCCTGAGCTACGGAGGCAAGGGCGTACCAGTAAGAGTAGCGAAAAACGGGGAGTGTGTGTGCGATCGGGGGGTGTGGGAGGGGGAACTGCGGGTCATCGGTTCGCTGAGCTGTGACAAAGGGATGGCAAGCGGATGGGTGGACGGAGGGTCGGGGTGGCTAATGTCACGCTTCGTGATCAAAGGGCAGCGGAAATGGATCAGAGGGCGGGCGCTGCGGCCTGTTGCACTCGGGGTGGCGTTGTGTGCTCCGATGCTTCTGGCCGGCAGCCTCTTCGTTGCGGAGCTGGCCGGATACGAAGCCGGAACCACGTCGGCCCAGGGCCGGAGCACGGTGGACGCTGTGGATGCCGAGTCCTGGGAGGGGTCGGTCGTGACGTTGCCTGCCACGATCATGCCCGTCAGGGTCGCGGTGACGGGGCCGAAGCTCGTGCCTCCTCCGCCGCCCCTCCAACCTGACCAGATGTACCGGAGGAAGGTGCCTCCGGTCGTCATGGCCGCGCCCGTCCTTCTGGGGCCGAGGGCCGGGGAGTCAGGGGAGGCGCGAGGGGGGCACCGGGGGCGGGGAGGGTCCGGCGGGGAGAGCGCGGTGCGAGAGAGCGCGGCGCGGGGGGAGCGGCGGCCGGAGACGGGTGGGGGGCGGCCTGGGCGGGGTGAGGAGCCCCGGGAGAGTCAGGCGCCTGATCGGGCCGCGGAGAAGCCGGACGGGCTGGAGATCAGCGTCCAGTTGAGTTGCGCGGAGGAATGGAAGGGGACCTGGTTGTGGGAGGTGTGCCTGGAGCGTTCTCGCTAGAAGGCTTGCCGAAAATGAGCACGAAATCGTGCTTTCGGTGCATAGCAGGTCTGAGGAGTCTGGCTCGTGCACGTGGTGAGCTGTAGTAACGTGCGTGGCTGACCCAGGTCACGAGTTGCAAACGGAGGGGTCGAGACGTGCCACCTCGTCGATCAGCGAGTCTGATCGTCGTCGTCGCGACGATGACTTCCCTCTTTCCCGGGGCCGCCGTCGCCCAGCCGCCGCCGGGGGAGGCTCGGGCTTCCGCGGTCCAGCGGTCGCCGCTGGAGACGCAGGGCGCCGTCATGCGGGATCCGGGCAGTCTCACCGAACTCCGGCGCGAGGCTGAGAAGGCGTCCAAGGACCTTGAGGTCGCGACCAGGGCACTGGAGGAGCGGCGCGCCGAGATTCAGGCCTCGGAGAGGGAGCTCACCGGAAAGCTCCGGGAACTGCAGGAGGCGGAGAGGGCCTTCGCCCAGGTACGGCAGCCGCTCTCGGAGATCGTCGGCGTGCTCTACCAGCAGTCGGGCAGCAACGGCCTGGAGAGTTTCCTGGCCGGGAACGGTGACACCTCCGCGCTGAGGGCCATGGCGAGCACGACCCACATCGTGGCCCAGCGGAACCAGGTGCTTCAGGAGAGCAGCCGCCTGCAGGCGGAGCGGGAGCGGGTCGCGGCGCAGGCCCAGGAACTGCGGGCGGACAACCTGCTGGCCGAGGCCCAGATGAACGCCGAGATCGAGACGCTCAAGGCCCGCTCGGACAAGATCGTCAAAACGCTGACCCAGGCTCTCGTGAAGCTGGGCGTGAAGATCGACAAATCCGGGCAGGCGGCGAACGGATGCAACCCGACGAGGGCGACCCTGACCGGGGACTTCCCCAACGGGTTGATCCCCAAGCTCTACCTCTGCCCGCTCCAGCAGCGGGGGCACGAACTCCGGGCGGACGCGGCGATCGCGTTCATCAGCCTGAACGAGGCCTACCGCAAACGGTTCGGCAGGCACATGTGCGTGACGGACAGCTATCGGAGCCTGGCCGAGCAGCAGTCGGTCTACTATCGCCGTCCGGGCCTGGCCGCCATCCCCGGACGCAGCAACCACGGCCTGGGGCTCGCCGTCGACCTGTGCGGGGGCGTGCAGAACTTCCGGTCGCCGCAGTTCAACTGGCTTGAGGCGAACGGCAAGAAGTTCGGCTGGATCCACCCCCAGTGGGCTTACGTCAGTCCTTTCGAGCCCTGGCACTGGGAGTACGACCCGAAGCTGGGATCCCTGCTCTAGCGTGGCCCCCGGCAGTCCCGGACGAGGCCGACCGGCCGGACCGTCCGGGACGGCTTCGAGCGGTCCGGAAAAGGTTCGGAAGAGGCCCGGAAGAGCCGTCCCCGCGATTTCTCCGTACGGTTCCGGCGGTCAGTGAGTCTCGGACGTCGGCTCTGTCAGCGGGGCGACCTGGGCGGTGCAGTGGGAGCAGCGGACGGCGGCCTTGGGGATTTCGGAGAGGCACTCCGGGCACTCGCGCAGGGTCGTCTCCTCCGGCGAGGAGAACCGGGCGGTGAGCTTCTCATACGGGGTGATGACGAAGAAGTAGATGACCGCCGCCACGATCAGGAACGAGAACACGGCGTTGAGGAACACGCCGTACTTGATCTCACCGGAGCCCACTTTGAGTACCAGTTTCTCAAAGTGCGGCTGGCCGCCGATCGCCGCGAGCAGCGGGGCGAAGACGTCCTTGACGAGCGACTGCACGATGGCGTTGAAGGCGGTGCCGATGATCACCGCTACGGCGAGCTCAAGCACGTTGCCCCGGAGCAGGAACTTCTTGAATCCGCTCAACATGAGCCACTCCTCACAGGGGGTTTCTGGTCGATCACAGGGTTTCGCCGGTACGGCGAAGCTCTCATTACCCGGCCCCGGCCGGGTTATTACCTGGGTGTGGAGATGGTGATCGACAGCTTCCCGCCGGCCTGAGCGGAGGCCAGTCCGACCGCCTGCTCGGGAGTGGTGGCCAGCACGATCAGCGCTCCACCGCCGGACTCGCTCGCCGGGAGGGCGACGACCGGGACGTTCTCGGCCACCGTCGTGGCGCCGGAGGCGGCGGGGCCGTCCCAGCCGGTGGGAGCGGCCAGGACGTTCACGATGTCGCCGGGGGACAGCAGGCGGGCGCTCTCGGGGTCGGCGACCCGGATGGGGGTGGCGACGGTCCCGGGACGGTGCGCGGTCAGCAGTCCCGGGCCGAGGAGACGGACGTCGGTGAGGGGCTCGCCCCGGCGCGCGGGACCGGCCAGGATCCGCCCGGCGATCGGCGTGCCCGGACGCAGGGCGCCGTCGGGGGCCGTGCCGGGCCGCAGGGCGACCGGCCGTACGTCGGTGGCGGCCAGGACGCCGCCGGGAAGGTCGCGGGCCGCCGCGAGCACGGTCACCGACGCGGTGTCCGGCCGCAGCCCGGTCATGGCACACGTCACGGCCAGGGCCGCCAGGGCGGCGGCGAGCACCCGATGGCGGCGGCGCAGGAAGCCGGGCCGGAGGAATCCGGAACGAGGGAAGCCGGAACCTGCGAAGCCGGAGCGAGGGAAGCGAGAAGAAAGGAAGCCGGAGCGAGGGTGCCCGGGATGGAGAAGATCCGAGCGGGAAGACCCGGAACCGGGAAATCCGGGATGAGTGGATCCGGAACGGGTGGGCCCGGGGCGACCGATTCCCGGAAGGCCAGTTTCAGGACGAATGATTCCCGGAAGGCTGATTCCGGGATGAACGGCTCCAGAAAAGCCGGTCCCGGGACGACCGGGGCCCGGACGGGAGAGACCGAGGCGGGGGAATCCGGGGCGGGGAGGTTCGGGGCGAGGACGGAAAACGCGCATGACTGACTCCAGGGACAAGGAGCCGGGTGGCGCGGAACCCGGGATGGACACCAGCCGGACCATGCGGCCCGGGAGGGCTATCGGGGGAGCTCGAAGGGGAGCTTCAGGCCGTCGAGCGTCTGGCCGCAGGGGCAGGTGCGCTCCTGCGGGAGGCCGACGATGAGGTCGGTGACCAGCGAGCGCATCCGGGTGACGTTGGCGGAGAAGAAGGCCAGGACCTCCTCGTGGGTGACCCCCTCGCCGGCCTCGACCCCGGCGTCGTGGTCGGTGACCAGGGACAGCGACGTGTAGCACATGGCCAGTTCGCGGGCCAGGACGGACTCGGGGAAGCCGGTCATTCCGACGATCGTCCAGCCGTTCGCGGTGAACCAGCGGGACTCGGCCCGGGTGGAGAAGCGAGGGCCCTCGATGACCACGAGCGTGCCGCCGTCGGCCACCGACCAGCCCGCGGACTCGGCGGCCGACACGGCCGCGGCACGGCCCGAGGGGCAGTAGGGGTCGGCGAAGGAGACGTGGACGACACCGCCGGCGTCGTAGTAGGTCTGCACGCGGCCGGAGGTGCGGTCGACGATCTGGTCGGGGACGACCAGAGCACCGGGTCCCAGCTCCGGACGGAGCGAGCCCACGGCGCTGGGGGCGAGGACCTGGCGGACCCCGAGGGAACGCAGGGCCCAGAGGTTGGCGCGGTAGGGGATGCGGTGCGGAGGGAAGCGGTGGTCGCGCCCGTGGCGGGGGATGAAGGCCACCGAACGCGACCCGACGCGCCCGACGGTGATGACGTCACTGGGCGGACCGTACGGTGTGGAGAGCTCGACCTCCGTGGCGTCGTCGAGCAGGGAGTAGAAACCTGAGCCGCCGATGACACCGACGTCCGCGCGAGTGACCATGGCGCAGACATTAGCGTTTCGAGCCGCCGGGTGAAGAGATCCGGGTCCCCGCCTGTGGATAACCGTGTCCGGAATGTGACTGGACTGTCGCTCTGGGTATGCAGGCCGTACGTCGATCGGGGGGACGGATGGGCACTCATCGGGCCAAGCGACGGGCGAAAGGGCCGGCGAAGAGGCCGACGCGGGGGCGGGTGCAGGAGCAGGAGCAGGCGCAGGGGCGGACTCAGGGCCGGGGGCGCGTTCAGGGCCGGGGGCGGGCTCAGAGGCGGCGACAGGCGCAAGGACAGGCGAAGGGCCTGGGGATCATCATGGGGGCGCTCATGCTCTCCATGCTGCTCGCCGCACTGGACCAGACCATCGTCGCGACCGCGTTGCCGACGGTCGTCGGGGACCTGGGCGGGCTGGACCACCTGTCCTGGGTGGTCACCTCCTACATGCTCTCCTCGACGATCTCGACCCCTCTCTGGGGCAAACTGGGCGACCAGTACGGCCGCAAGCGGCTGTTCGAGGCCGCGATCGTCATCTTCCTGGTCGGCTCGGCGCTCTGCGGCCTGTCCCAGAACATGGAGCAGCTCATCGGGTTCCGGGCGCTGCAGGGAATCGGCGGGGGTGGGCTCATGGTCCTCGCGCAGGCCATCGTCGCGGACGTGGTGCCCGCCCGGGACCGCGGGAGGTACCAGGGGCTGTTCGGCGCCGTCTTCGCCGTCTCCAGCGTCGCGGGGCCGCTGCTCGGCGGGCTGTTCGTGGACCACCTGTCCTGGCACTGGGTCTTCTACGTCAACCTGCCGATCGGCGTCGTCGCGCTGGCCGTGGTCGCCGCGGTGCTGCCGGCCAGGGCCAGGACCACCAGGCACGCCATCGACTACCTCGGCATCGTCTTCCTCGGCGGCGCATCCGCCTGCGTGGTCCTGCTGACCACGTGGGGCGGGGGCGTCTACCCGTGGGGCGGTCCCGTCATCATCGGCCTGGGCGCCGGGACGGCGGTACTCGTCCTGCTCTGGTGGCTGGCCGAGAGGCGCGCCGTGGAGCCGGTGCTGCCGCTGCGGCTGTTCCGGATGCGCGCCTTCAGCGTGGCGTCGATGATCGGTTTCATCGTGGGCCTGGCGATGTTCGGCTCGCTCACGTACATGCCGCTGTTCCTCCAGGTCGTGCAGGGTGTCTCGCCCACGATGTCGGGACTGCACCTGGTGCCGATGATGGCGGGCATGCTCCTCACCTCGATCATCAGCGGGCACACCATCGCGAGAACCGGGAGGTACAAGCCGTTCCCGATCATGGGTTGCGCGGTCGCGGCGGTCGGGCTCTATCTGCTCTCCCGTATCGACACGGGTACGTCCACCCTTGAGCTGAGCCTCTACCTGCTGGTTCTGGGCGTGGGGCTGGGCCTGGTCATGCAGGTTCTGGTGATCGTGGTGCAGAACGCCGTGGACTTCGACGACCTGGGCGTGGCGACGTCGGGGGCGACCTTCTTCCGCTCGATCGGCGGCTCCTTCGGCGTCGCTCTCGCCGGGTCGATCTTCACCTCCCAGCTCACCGACGACCTGGCACGGCTCTCCGAGACGGTACGGCTCCCGCCGGGTTTCGCCGACGCCGTCCAGGCCGACCCGACGGCCGTCCAGAAGCTCCCGCCGGAGGCGTCCGCCGCGTTCATGGACGCGTACTCCGACGCGATCGCCCAGGTCTTCCTGCTCGGCGCGCCGATACCGCTGATCGCCTTCCTGCTGGCCTGGCTGCTTCCCCAGGTGCCGTTGCGGCAGACCACCACGGCGGCCGACCTGGGCGAGGGCTACGGCGCGGTGCCGACGGAGCGGTCCTCGCTCGGCGAGGTGGAGCGGGGACTGTGGCGGCTGGCCGACGCGGACATGCGCCGGGACTACTACCGCAGGCTCGGCGACCTGACCGGCCTCTCCGAACTTTCCCCCGGCTCCATCTGGCTGATCACCCGCCTGGGCACGCAGGGGGCGCAGACGGGTGCGGAGCTCGCGGAACGGGCGGGCGTGACGGTCGAGGAGGGCCGGCCGTACGCCAGGGAGCTGATGGAGCGGGACCTGATCCGCCACGCGGGGGAAGGGACCCGCCTGGAGCTCACGCCTGAGGGGGAACGCGTCGCCGATCGCCTGGTCGGAGCGGCCCGGGACAGTCTCACCCGGCTGGTCGACGACTGGCGGCCCGGGGACCACCCCGAGCTGCGCGAGCTGCTGGACCGGCTTCCCCGGGAACTCCTCGGCGCGGCGGCCGACCGGCCCGCGGGCCGGTGACCCCGGGAGGACCGGGGTCGGACCGAACGGACCCTGGGAGGCGGAGGCCCGCCGTCAGGAGGCGGCGGCCGCGGGGGCCGGAGCGGGCGTCGCGGCGGGCTTGGACTCCGTCGACGCCGACGAGGAGGACGAGGACGTCGAAGACGACGAGGAGCTCACCGTGGACGAGCTCGACGACCGGCTGTCGGTCCGGTAGAAACCGGAGCCCTTGAAGACAATGCCGACCGCGGAGAACACCTTGCGGAGCTCACCCTGGCAACTCGGGCACACGGTGAGCGCGTCGTCCGTGAACTTCTGAACGATCTCGAACTGGTTGTCACAGGCGGTGCAGGCGTACTGGTAGGTGGGCACGCTCTCCTCCTCATGGGGTCCGCGCCAATTGGCACTCGAACGGCTCGACTGCTAATGGTAAGGCGTCGACTAGCATAAACGCGAGTCGGAGCTATCACATTCCGGTCAGGCCATCAGGAGCCGGGCGTCACCTCGTCGGAGGATAGAGGCGTCCCAAAAGGCCGGGACCGAGCCGGGATCCTGGAAGATCAGGCGCTGCGCCCGGGAAGAGCGGACATCGCGCTCAGGAAGATCAGGAATGGTGCCCGGGAAGATCAGGCACCGCGCTCGCCGAACCAGCCGGCGAGCTTTCCCCGGCGGCTGATGGCGCGCATCCGCCGCTCGACGGTCTCCCTGCAGGCCGCGGTCGCCACCACGAGGAGCTGGTCGTCGGTCCTGATCCTGGTCGTGTCCGAGGGAACGAACGTCCTGCCGTCCCGCACGATGAGCGTGACCTGGGCGTCGCTGGGCAACCGGAGCTCGAAGATCTCCACGCCGTGCAGCCGGGACGACGGCGGCACCTTGATCTGCAGCAGGTCGGCTTTGAGCTCCTCCAGCGGCGCCGACTCCACCTCCAGGTCACGTGCCTGGTCGGGGACGGCCACCCCGAGGAGCCGCGCCACCCATGGGAGCGTGGGCCCCTGCAGCAGGGTGTAGACGACCACGATGACGAAGACCTGGTCGAACACGAACCTGGCGGTGGCGTCGTCGATCGAGGTGGCCGCCCAGGGGATGGTGGCCAGGACGATGGGTACGGCGCCGCGCAGCCCGGCCCACGACAGGAACGCCTGCTCCCGCCAGTCCAGCCGGTCGACGCGCGTCAGCCGTACGAGAAGGGCGGAGACCATGATGGACAGGGGCCGGGCGACCGCGACCAGGATCAGGCCGGTGACCAGGCCGGGAACGACCGCCGCCGGCATCTTCGAGGGACTGGCCAGCAACCCGAGCATGACGAACAGCCCGATCTGGGCCAGCCAGGCGAGGCCCTCGGTGAAGCTCCGGCTGGCGGCGCGGTGCGGCATCCGGGAGTTGCCCATGACCAGCGCCGCGAGATAGACCGCGAGGAAACCGCTGCCGTGCAGCTGGACGGTCCCGGCGTAGGCGACGAAGGCGAGCGCGAGGACCGCGATCGGGTACAGGCCCGAGGCCGGGAGCGCGACGCGGCGCAGCGCGTAGACACCGAGCTGGCCCACCACGAGGCCGACACCCCCGCCGATCGCCAGTTCGATGACGACCTCGGCGAGAGCGCTCCAGATGCTGGGCGAGGAGCCCGTGCTCAGCATCATCACGGCGATGACGACGGGAGCGTCGTTGAAGCCGGACTCGGCCTCCAGGATTCCCGACAGCCGCCTCGGCAGGGGCAGGCGGCGCAGGACGGAGAAGACGGCCGCCGCGTCGGTGGAGGCGAGGATCGCGCCGAGCAGGAGCGCGATCCGCCAGTCCATGCCGAGCAGGAAGTGCACCGGCACCGCGACGGCGGCGATGCTCACCCCGACGCCCGCGGTGGCCAGCACCACCGCGGTGGGGATGGAACCCCTGACGTGGCTCCAGGTGGTGGTCAGACCACCCTCGGCCAGAATGATCGCCAACGCGATCAGGCCCAGCTGCTGGGCGATCTGGGCGTCGTCGAACTGGATCCCGAAGCCGGACTCGCCGATGATCAGTCCGAAGCCGAGGAAGATGAGCAGGCTGGGGAGCCCGCTCCAGTGGGCGACACGGACCGCGACGACGGCGGCGATGAGGATCCCCGCGCCGAGAAGAAGCCAGACGTTCCAGTTCATCGAGGCCGAGCGAGAGAAGCCAGAGAAACCAGAGAAGCCAGAGAAGCGAGAGAACTGCCGGGCTCGTTCAACGCGGGAATCGCTTTCTCGCTCGTCTTCCAATGCCTGAAACGGGCAGGACTCGTCCGCGGCCCACCCCGGACGGGGAGGGCCCCGAGTGGGCAGTGTGAGGAGCCGTTCCCACCTCAGGGAGCGGAGGGCGCGCCCCGGTCTCTGTCCTGCTCCGGGACCATTGTGTCCTACCCCGCGGTTCGCGCCGCTCCGACCCGGACGATACCGCCGGGTGACGCGGCGTAGCGGACCGGCTGGTCGTGGGGCTCGCCGGGCACCCCGTCGAGCAGCTCGCCCTCGTGGAGCAGCGCGACCGTCGGCACGTTCGGGCCCACCCGTGCCAGGGCGCGGTCGTAGGACCCGCCGCCCCTGCCGAGCCGTACGCCCGTGGACCGGTCGACCGCCAGCGCGGGAACGATCACCAGCGCCGCGGTCCTGATCGCGTCGACGCCGCGCCGGGTGTCGACCGGCTCCATGATCCCGAAGCGGCCGGGGGCGAGTGTGCCGGGCCCGTCGTACACCGCCCAGTCGAGATCGTTGTCCGGGCGCAGCACCGGGAGCATCACCGTCGCGCCGTGCTTCCACAGCGCGAAGACCAGGCCGTGCGTGGCGGGTTCGGTCCCGATCGACCAGTAGCAGGCCACCAGCCCGGCCATCTGCACCCAGGGCCGGTCCAGCAGGGAATCCCTGATCCGGATGGAAGCCGCGTGCCGTTCCTCCTCCGCGATCGCGGCGCGCGCTGCGGCGATCGTGGAGCGCAGCTTCACCTTGTCCACAGGTCCCTCCGTTATGGTTCGAACATGGCCGACTTCGATCCTGTGACGAAAGCCGTCGTTCCCGCGGCGGGTCTGGGCACCCGCTTCCTGCCGGCGACCAAGGCGACGCCCAAGGAGATGCTCCCGATCGTCGACAAACCCGCGATCCAGTATGTCGTCGAGGAGGCCGTCTCCGCCGGACTGCTCGACGTGCTCATGGTGACCGGGAAGAACAAGCGTTCCATCGAGGACCACTTCGACCGGGCGATCGAGCTCGAGGACGTACTGGAGGCCAAGGGCGACGACGAGCGCCTGTCCCAGGTGCGCGAGCCCGCCGACCTGGCGACCCTCCACTACGTACGGCAGGGCGAGCCGCGCGGTCTCGGCCACGCGGTCCTGTGCGCCAAACAGCACGTGGGCGGCCACCCGTTCGCCTGCCTGCTCGGTGACGACCTGATCGATCCCCGGGACGAGCTGCTCAAGCGGATGATCGAGGTCCGCTCGACGCACGGCGGCAGCGTCATCGCGCTCATGGAGGTGCCGAGGGAGCAGGCCTCCCTGTACGGCTGCGCCGCCATCGAGCCCACCGCCGAGGACGACGTGGTCCGGGTGACCGACCTGGTGGAGAAGCCTCCGGCCGACGAAGCGCCGTCCAACTGGGCGATCATCGGCCGCTACGTGATCGATCCGGCCGTCTTCGAGGTCCTGGAGAACACCCCGCCGGGACGGGGCGGCGAGATCCAGCTCACCGATGCCCTGCGCACCCTGGCCGCCCGCGACGTCTCCGGCGGCGGGCCGGTCCACGGCGTGCTGTTCCGCGGCCGCCGCTACGACACCGGCAACAAGCTCGACTACCTGCGCACGGTCGTGCAGTTCGCCGCCGACCGTCCCGACCTCGCGCCGGAGTTCCTGCCCTGGCTGAAGGAGTTCCTGGCCTCGCGATGAACCAGGTGAACCAGGCGAATCAGGCGAATCAGGTGAACCAGGTGGTCCCGATGAGGCCGGTCGAGGACCACCTCGCCGACATCCTGCGCACCGTCCGGGTGCTCGCCCCGCTCGAACTGGACCTGGACCAGGCGCTGGGCACCACCCTGGCCGAGGACGTGACCTCCCCGGTCCCCCTGCCGCCGTTCGACAACTCGGCCATGGACGGCTACGCCGTACGGGCCGAGGACGTCGGCACCGCCCCGGTGACGCTCCCGGTGATCGACGACGTCGCGGCCGGTGACGGCCGTCTGCACGCGCTCGGCCCGGGCATGGCCGTACGGATCATGACCGGGGCGCCGATGCCCGCGGGAGCCGACGCGGTGGTCCCGGTCGAGTGGACCGACGGCGGCACCGCCCGGGTCACCATCGGGCGGCCCGTGACCAAGGGGAACGCGATCCGCTCGGCGGGCGAGGACGTGCACTCGGGTGACGTGGTCCTCCCGGCGGGCACCGCGATCGGTCCCGCGCAGCTCGGCATCCTGGCGGGGGTCGGGCGCAGGAGGGTCCTGGTACGGCCCCGCCCGCGGGTCGTGGTGATCTCCACCGGCGCCGAGCTGGCCGAGCCGGGCAGCCGGCTGGCCCCCGGCCAGATCTGGGAGTCCAACAGCTACACCCTGATCGGCGCGGTCCGTGAGGCGGGTGGGGAGGGATACCGGGCCGGGATCGTCGCCGACGACGCCAGGAGCTTCATCGACCAGCTCGACGCCCAGCTGGTGAGGGCCGACGCGATCATCACCAGTGGCGGGGTGTCCATGGGCGCGTACGAACCGGTGAAGGAGGCCCTCGCCCCGCTCGGAACGGTCCGCTTCGAACGGGTGGCCATGCAGCCGGGCATGCCGCAGGGCTTCGGCGTCGTGGGCGAGGACCAGGTTCCGATCTTCACACTCCCGGGCAACCCGGTGTCGTCCTTCGTGTCGTTCATGCTGTTCGTCCGGCCGGCGCTGCGGAAGATGCAGGGCCGGCCGGCGGAGCCGACGCCCACCGTGCCCGCCGTGACCGGCGCCCCGCTCCGCTCGCCTGCGGGAAAGCGGTCATACCTGCGCGGCGTCCTCGGTCCCGGCGGCGTGGTGACCCCCGTGCTCCGGCAGGGATCCCACCAGCTCGCCGCCCTGGCCGCGGCCAACGCCCTGATCGTGGTCCCCGAGGACGTCACCGAACTGCCCGAGGGCGCGGCCGTGGAGGTCATCCCCCTGTGAACCCTGTGAGCCCTATGAGCCCTATGAGCCCTATGACTCCTGTGACCGGGCGGATCACCGAGTGCGGCGGCCTCGCGCGCCCGGAAAGCTCGGCTGGTCCGGTGAGTTCGGCTGGTGCGGTGAGTTCGGCTGGTGCGGTGCGTTCGGTTCGTTCGGCGAAGGAGACGTCGTGAGCAACTTCACACACATCGACGAGACCGGTGCGGCGCGCATGGTGGACGTCTCGGCCAAGGACGTCTCGGTCCGTACGGCCACCGCCACGGGCAAGGTACTGCTCTCGGCCGAGGCCGTGGCCCTGCTCCGCTCGGGTGACGTGCCCAAGGGGGACGCGATCGGGACCGCGCGGATCGCCGGGATCATGGGCGCCAAGCGCACTCCCGACCTGATCCCGCTGTGCCACCCGATCGCGCTGCACGGAGTGAAGGTCGAACTGACCGTGGCCGACGACGGCGTGGAGATCACGGCCAGGGTGAAGACCGCGGACCGGACCGGTGTGGAGATGGAGGCCCTGACCTCGGTCACGGTCGCCGCGCTCGCGCTGATCGACATGGTGAAGGCGGTGGATCCCGCGGCTGTGATCACGGATGTCCGGGTCGAGGAGAAGACCGGCGGCAAGACCGGCGTGTGGACCCGGTCGTAGAGGGCAGGGCCGTGGCGGTGCGGGAGCCGTACGGCCGTGACATCCGTGGAAGTCGCGGAGGGAGAGCGTGTGAGAGCTCTGGTGATCACGGCGTCGAACCGGGCGTCCGCCGGAATATATGAAGACAAGTCAGGAAAGCTCCTGGCGGAGCTGCTCGCGGAGGCCGGATGCGACGTCGACGGCCCGCGCGTGGTCCCCGACGGCGAACCCGTCGAGGAGGAACTCAGGTCCGGTGTGGCCGAGGGGTACGACGTGATCGTCACCACCGGCGGCACCGGGCTCACCCCGGCCGACCTGACCCCGGAGATGACCCGCAGGGTGCTCGACCGGGAGATTCCCGGCATCGCCGAGGCCATCCGCCAGGCCAACCGCGACGCGGTGCCGACCTCAATCCTCTCCCGGGGACTGGCCGGCCAGGCGGGAAACACGTTGGTCGTCAATCTGCCCGGTTCCTCCGGAGGAGTCCGTGACGGCATGGCCGTACTGGCCCCCGTCCTCAGCCATGCCGTGGACCAGATCCGGGGCGGGGACCATCGGCGTTGACGGTCCCGTGGCACGTCGGTCCGGCTTCGGGGGATGATTGAGGACGTGGATCGACTTCGTGGCTGGCCGGTGACCTTGGCGGAAGGCCCGGTGGGACTCCGGCCGCTGCGCCTGCGGGACGTGCGAGTCTGGCGGGAGACGCGGCTGCGCAACGCCGCATGGCTCCGTCCCTGGGAGCCGAGCAACCCCGAGACGCCCCTGTCCCGCAGCGGCCTGGGTCCCTACATCTCGATGGTGGGCTCCCTGCGCCGGGAGGCCAGGCAGGGGCTCGCCCTGCCCTGGGTCGTGACCTACGGCGGCGCCTTCGCGGGCCAGCTCACCGTGGGGGCCATCGTGTGGGGCTCGGCCCGGTCCGCGCAGATCGGCTACTGGGTGGACGGGGCGCTGGCGGGCCGGGGGATCATCCCGACCGCCGTGGCGCTGGCGGTCGACCACTGCTTCTTCGTCACCGGTCTGCACCGGGTCGAAGCCAACATCCGGCCGGAGAACCACGCCAGCCGCCGGGTGGTCGAGAAACTCGGATTCCGTGAGGAGGGCGTCCGGCGAAGGCACCTGCACATCGACGGCGCGTGGCGCGACCACATCTGCTACGCGCTCACCATCGAAGACGCGCCGCGAGGACTGCTCCCCCGATGGCGCCTCGACCGCGAGGCCGCCGCTTCCGGCGGCACCTCCCGCGAAGAGGTTTGAAGATCTCACGACACACCGCATCGAATGCTCGTCAAATAGTGACACGCGGTCTTACGGTGCGTGACGTGAGCACATCGAGGGCGCCGGAGGACCACGCGCGCCTTCGTGCTGCCCGGAGGTGGCCGTGAGCAGCAGCGTTTTCCTGTATCTGGCCATCGTCATCATGTGGTTGTGCGTCCTCGTTCCCATGTGGCTGAGACGGGACCGTGCCACTTTCCCGGAGCCTCACGACCTCGCCGAGCCGTACGCCCAGCCGGACCAGTCGGACCAGCCCGTCGAGGGTGACACCCTCACCGGGGAGTTCGACGTCACCGCCGAGTCCTCCGTGCCCGAGGCGGGGCCGGAGACCGGCCCCCAGTTCACGGCCGCGGCCAGGCGTGCGGAACGCCGCCGCGCCGAGCTGCGCCGCCGCGCGAGGATCGTGGCCAAGCGGAGGCGGCTGACGTTCTGGTGCACACTGCTGGTCCTGGCCTCGACCGTGACCGCCGCCGTCCAGGTGATCCCCTGGTGGGGCGTGGTCCCGTCGGTGGTCCTCCTGGGCGCCTACCTGGCCGTGCTGCGCGTCTCCGTACGGATCGACGCCGAACGCCGCAGAGCCGCCGCCAAGGCCCGTGCGGAACGTGCCAGGCGGGCCCGCCTGGCAGCGCGGCGCAGGGCCGAGCTGGAGGCCCAGCGCCCGGCGGCCGAGATCATCGATCTGACCGCGGCCCGCGACGAGATCTTCGACCAGTACGCCGACCCTCCGGTCCGCGCGGTCGGCGACTGATCAACCGCCGGACCAGGGAGACGACCCCGGATGGCGCGAGTGCCCCGAGAAGTTTGCTAACCTAGTTCACGCCTTGGGGATGTAGCGCAGTCCGGTAGCGCACTTCGTTCGCATCGAAGGGGTCAGGGGTTCGAATCCCCTCATCTCCACCCAGGTCAGAGGCCGCTTCCGAGAGATCGGGAGCGGCCTTCTGCGTTGCTGAGTGACCAACTGAGTGACTACCCCTCAAGCGGAGGGCGCCTCGTGACAGGCCGGGTGGCTCAAGCTGTTCGAACTGGCCAGTGTGGAGGATGCCTGCGAGCTGACCGTGAACTGTCTCACACAACCGGTATCGTCTTGCTAGATCACGTGCGAGCTGGAGGGGCGACGCATGCGGGACAGCGCCGGACGGGCAGGGCAGGCAAACAAGTCTTACGACGAGCTTCTCGGCGCACCGAACCTGAGCGATGAGGAACGGAAGTACCTCCGGGCCGAAGCTACTTTGGGGCATGCCGCCGCGTTGCTGGTCTTGCGGGGCGAAAAAGAGCTAGCAGGAATCCTGCTAGAAGTTAAGAGTGCAACTATTGAGTGGGACGACCAAGCCAGAGAAGAGGATCTCTGGTTGGAAGTCGCGCCCGAGCATCAAAGCCTCTTCACAGAAGAGAAGCTGACTCGTATCCGTGAGACCTGCCAAGAGGTATCTCGTCGTCGTGATTATGGCATCGCATGGGTAGGTCTCCGAGAGACGCTTCCTTCGGTCGGCCCTCAGTGGCGAGACCATGTCCGGCAATACATATCCGGTAAACAGCAGTCCAATCAGGGGCGCTTGGTCCGAGTGGAGGAGCCTCGATTCGTTGAAGACCACTTAGCGTTCACTAATGAGGGCGAGCTGATCGTGTATCGAGCTCTCAAGAAGATCCAGGAGAAGGACTTCCCGCGTGACGATACGATCGGGATCTTTCCGCTTGCCGGAGGGAGAGTGCTAGGACGTACATGGGAGCCGGACGTCCTGGTGACCTACAGGAATCGTGCCGGGGTGCTGGAGATCGACGGTCCTCACCACACTGGGCGACGAGCTCTAGACACGAGTCGAGAGCATCTTCTCCGTGATGTTGGGATCGCTTTTGTTGACCGTATTACGGTAGAGGCGATTAGTAATCCCGTCGAACTTAATGGCAGTTTGCATCGTTTCATAAAGCGACTCGGTGATACTAAGTGATATTCCTTCCTCGGGAGAGTGAAGCTAAGGGCCACCCGTGACTTGTGGGTGGCCCTTTTTCTAGTCTTCTCGGAATATTTTATCCATCGCCTCGGCTCCTTCAAGAAGCATCGGCCGGAGCTGCTTGCGGTAGACGGTTTCGGTCACTGAAGTGTTTCGGTGACCGACTAGGCGAGAGATGTTCTCCAGGGGGACGCCGGAGTCGGATAGCAGCGAGACGAAGCTGTGCCGCATCTCCCGAGGTGTCCACTCCTTCTCATTCAGGCCGGCCCTCTTGAGCACGGACCGGAACGAGCGGCGGACGTTGTGGGAGTCGAGCTCGGTGCCGACCTTGGAGGCGAAGACGAGGTCGTTGTCCTGCCAGCTCTTGCCCGCTGCCTTACGGGCCACGTCCTGGCGCTCGCGGTGGAGCTTGAGCGCTTCCACGCACCGTCTCGGCATGGCCAGCGTGCGCCGGGACTTGCGGGTCTTGGTGTCGCCGCTCTCCCGGACCGAGCGCCAGACCATGATGGACGGCGGGGTGCCGCCGAGGTCGACGTGTGACCAGGTGAGCGGCCTCAGCTCCTCCGTACGGGCTCCCAGCAGCAGCGACAGCACGATGTAGGCGTGCAGCGCCGTACCCTCCGACGCCTTGAGCACGGCTTCCGCCTGTTCCAGGGTGAGTGACTTGGATGGACGGCCCGCCTTGCCTTTGGGGATCTCGCACAGCAGCACCACGTTCCGCTTCACCTTGTCGCGAGCCTGCGCGCGGTTGACGGTCCGGACGAGGATCGAACGCAGCTCACGGAGCGTCCGCGTGCTCAGCTCCTTCGCCTTGGCGGCCAACCAGCGGTCAACGTCGTCGGCGGTGAGATCGACCAGCTTCCGGGCACCCAGGGCCGAGATGATGTGCTTGCTGGCGAGGATCGTGCACTTCTCCACCGTCGCGGGGTCCCGGCCGCTGAGCCCGAACTCCAGCCAGTTCCGTACGGCGTCGGCCACGGTGTAGCCCGTCGAGGAGACCAGGAGCCCGTCTTCGTAATCGCGGATGATCTCCTTGAGCTTCTTCAGGGCAGCGGTCTTGGTCCTGCCGCTGGCCCTCTTCACGATCCGCTTGCCCGCCGGGGTGTAGCCGACCGTGACCGAGGCGATCCAGCGCTGTCGGGCCTCGTCCCAGTGCAGACCGCCGTCCCCACGGCTTCGACGCTCGGTCATCAGGCTGCCTCCCGTTCCAGGAGCGCGATGTACTCGCGGATCGCGGACTCGGGGATGAGCCGGGTACGGCCCTCCTTGACCGAGCGCAGCCGCCCCACGCGGATCAGCTCGTAGATCACGGTGCGGCTCAGGCCGAGCCGCCGCATGGCGTCGGGGACCCGGTAGAGCCGGGCATCGATGATCGAGGTCAGGTCAGTGCTCAACGGATCCTCCCTTAGGTGAGATCGTCGAGACGAGGGCGGATTCCCCAGCGGTGTAGCCCTGGCCCGCGTACTTCCAGTTCGCGAGGACGAGCGTGGTGGCCGGGTCGTAGGGCAAGCGGGCGAGGTCGCGGGCCTGGCGGTACTCCAGGCGGACGTGGCGTAGCGCGGTCAGGGTGGTGGAGTAGGCCCGGCTCTTGGTCGAGAAGTGACCTCGGAAGCCGAGCATGTGCGCCCACTGCCGGAGCCGCAGCGGCGCGAGGTCGGGATAGGCCGTGGGGTTGCCGAGTTCCCAGGCGGTACGGATCAGCCGGGCGGCGTGTTCGGTGACGCCGTACTGTTCGAGCCGGGCGAGGTCGGAGTGTCTGATCCGCCGGTCCAGGGTGCCGGAGGTCTCGGCGGCCTTGGTGGCGTACTTGGCGACGTAGCCGGCCACCGCCGCCTCGGAGAGCGCGACTCCGTCCGGGCCGGCCGTCTCGATGTGCCGTACGTCGACTGCGCCCCAGCACAGATCCCGCATGGCCCCGCCGTACGGGTCGGGGACGTCGAGATGCACGGCCCCGGCCGATGACGCGATGGCTTCACTGAGCAGCTCCACGCTCGCCCAGGCCGGTGGCGTGCTGACCTTGCCTTCCGAGGTACGGCCGTCGAGGCGGATGACGGCGTGGAAGTGGACGCTCCCGCGTGCTTGGTACTCGGCGACCTTGGCGAAGGAGAGCCGGACCCGTCGACTGAACTCGCTGCGGGTGAGTCCGGCCGATGCGCCCAGGTGACGCCGCAGGTAGATCCCGAAGCGGTGCCAGAGCATGCCCGCGTGGGCGTTCCACAGGACGTGGCCCGCGTAGTCGTAGCTGTCCGGGTCGAGGGCCTGTCCGATGCGCCGGTCACCGGAGCCGTGCCGTTCGAAGCAGGCCGGATCCTTGCGCCGGGGATGGCAGACGTCGGCCTGGCCGTGCTTGTCCGGGCCACGGTGGACCGGGCCGAAGCTCGGGGCCGTGAAGGTGGCCAGCACGCGGGGGTGCGTGCTCACGGTGGCCGGGACGCCCTTGTCTCCGCCGAGCAGGCCCGCCCGGATCAGGTGGAAGGTGTCGGCCCGGTAGGTCTCGGCGCAGGCCGGACAGCGGGAGGCCCGCCGGTTGCCGCAGCGGACGAGCAACTGCCCGTGGGGTTCGCCGCTCGTGGAGTAGTGGTGCAGGACCTCCCCGGTTGCCGGGTCGACGGTGGAGACGTCGCCGACCAGACGGACAGGGGCGGAGCAGCCATGAAGCCGGTCGACCTGCTGGAACCAGCGGTTCAGATCCTTGCCGGAGCGGCGGGCCAGGTCCCGGATGACCGGGCCGACCAGGTCGCCGATGGGTGCGGGTTCGCTCATCTCTCCTCCTTTCCGGTGCGCTCGTCGGTGGGTCGGTCGTCGTCTCGATGGATGGAGCGGACGCGGACGGAGCCGTATCCGTCGCGGTCCGTATGTGGCCGGTGGCGCATACTGGTGGTTCCTTTGCGAGTGAGCGGAGGAGACGCCCCGCGGAGCGGCGGGCTGCCAGGCTTTGGCCGCCCCGTGGTGGCGTCACTGATCAGTTGTCGATTCCGGTGCCGTCGCAGTCGGGGCAGGTGGCCGAGAGCTGGTACGGGCTGCTGTCGCTGTCGTCGTTGACGAGGCCGGTTCCGGCGCAGGTGGCGCAGGTGTAGGCGTGGATCACGGGGTGTCTCCTCCTTCCTCGGAGCGGGGACACGGGCACGGGGTGTCGTCGGTGTCGTCGAGGCGGTCGCAGTCGGCCGGGTCGCCGTCGAGTTCGCAGCCGTAGCGGGCGCAGCAGCCACAGAAGGGGCAGACCAGCCGGATCATGGCGTGTCCCCCACGGAGGCCCAGGCGTGGCGGTCGCCCCCGGCGTGCCGGATGGCGGCCAGGACGTACGCGAGGTTGGTCCGGTCCAGGCGGGTGATGGCCGGGCCGAGGTCGACGGGGTGACCCTCGGCGAGGCTGAGCGCGATGCGCAGGACGGCGGCCTCGGAGTTGGAGCAGGGGAGCAGGCCGTTGAACAGCGCCGAGTGAAGGGTGTCCCAGGAGATGGAGGCGTACGGAGTCTGGCCGTAGGTGGCTGGGGCGTACTCCACGGCCATGCGGAGGAAGTCGCGACGGTGAAGCCACGTCCCGTGATGGGCCAGCAGTTCCACGGCGGCCTCCACGGCGTAGGAACCGCGCGCCCAGGCACGGGCGGCTTCCAGCAGGTGGGGGAGTTCGGGCAAGGTCATGACGGATCGGCTCCTTTCGTCAGGTGGGATCGGCGGCGATCTGCCGCAGCAGGTCGGCGGCGAGGTCGCCGGAGATGCCCATACGGGTGCGGAGAAGGTCCGCCGTAACGGGACGGCCGTGCTTGGCGCTGTGCTCGTCGGCCAGTCGCCGGGCGAAGGTGAGCAGGGCAGGGGACGGGCCGGGCTGGTTGCCCGGAGGCTCCTCGGACACGTCGGCCGTGGGGAGCTGGACAGTCGGTAGGGGAGCGGCGTCGACCTCGGGAACGGCTTCTGCGACCGGGACGACGACGGGGACCGGGGTCGGAGGCCGGTGCGAGGCACGGCGCTCCAGCATGGAGATCGCCACGAGGAAGGCCACAGCGGGCATCGCGGCGCAGATCCATCCCCACACCGATGTCTCGGCGCGAGCCAGGTTGGCCGCGAGCGTGAGCACGATCCCGCCGGCCAGCACGAGGGAGGGCCAGGAGACCGGTCCCCGCCGGGGACGGCCGGTGCGCTTGTCCCGCTGGAGTTCCCGGGTGGCCATGACGCACATCAGGTCGATGCACACCGCGACCGCCCAGGACTGCCAGCCGCGCTGACCGTGCTCGGCGGCCAGCTCGGAGATGTGGGTGAAGGACCCCACAGCCGCGATGACGGCCAGGATCACGACCGGCGCGGAGTCCAGTACCATGGAGTGGACGCGACCGGGGCTGTGACGGGTCATCGTGGTCTACCTCCTTCCGGGTTCAGGCATGGGTCGGGTAGGGACCTGGCGTGATCAGGGCTCACGCCGAGCCGCAGGGAGATGAAGTCAGGCCGCGTGCATGTCCGGCACGTCGCCGTCGACCCGAGAGGCCATGACATCGGCCCAGGACGGGGCCAGATGGGCATAGGCGTGGGCGGCGTGCTCTGCGGTGGCCTCGGAGACGTAGAAGGAACGGGCTCGGTACCACTGGCCGTCCTGGCTGGCCACGATGGCGACGCCGGGTGTCTCGGCGGCGATCGCGCGGGCGGAGACCAGAGCAGCCGGGTCGAGATCGCCGAGGGTCATGGTGGCGGTCTCGGGGTCGTTGACCCGATGGCAGATGCGCCCGGAGCACTGGGCACGTAGGGCGGTGACGCCGGGTCCGAGGTCGGAGCCGATGCGCTGGCCGCAGCAGAACAGGTAGATCCCGAACGCGCGCCCGAGCTGAGCCACGCGAAGGAGGGCGGTCGAGGTCTTGGCGATCTCGTCTTTCTCGGACTTGTCAGCCATCAGATACAGCTCAGCCAGTTCATCGACCAGGACGACGACTGGGATCGGCCGGAGGGCCGGCGGGAGCTGCCAGATATTGCGTGCACCCGCCTGACGGCACAGGCCCATGCGGTCGGTCATCAGCGCCACCAGGTCATCGAGCAGGCCCACCGACTCGGCGCGGCAGGTGGCCAGGGCCGACAACCGCGGGCCGTACGGAGTGAACTCCACCCCGCCCTTGAGGTCGAAGCCGACCAGGGCGACCGGTTGCGGCGCCAGCCCGACGATGAGCGCGTTGGCGAGGTTGGACTTGCCGGACTGCGTGGCCCCGGCGTTCATCCAGTGCGGGACCGTACGGAAGTCGATGATCCACGGCTTGCCGGTCTCCAGCCGTCCCACGGTGACCTTCAGCAGGCCGGGCGAGGGAAGCAGCTTGTCCACGTGCACGAGAGGATCGCGCATGATCGCGGACAGAACGACCCGTCCCGGCCGAGGCGAGGAGACCCGTACGGCATGCACGCGCCAGGAGTGCGCGAGCCGTTCAGCCGCTCCGCTGTAGTCCTCGGGAACCTGTCCTTCCAGAGTGCGGATGGTGACCCGCCAACCGTGCCGGGTGGGCATGGGCATCCACATCCACGGCTTGGTGTCGACCGTCACCCGCTGGAACTTGCGCTTGACCCGTACCGTGCCGCTGGAGGAGATCAGACCGGGAACGGTGGTGAACCAGAAGCGCTGCCGCTTCTTGGTGAGACCGCACCCGAGGGCGACCTTGCGCCAGGTGGCGCGGACGGTGATCGCGGTGAGCGGGTACCCCACCACGTACCAGAACGATTGCCGGTGCCACCTACGCCAGCACAGGAGCAGAGTGACGACCGCGAGCAGGGCCAGCAACCACCAGGCCAGATGCTCGAACATAATGAGAGCCATCCTTTCGTCGAAGGCGAGAGGGAGGCCCCGGAGCGGGCGGAGCTGCCAGGCGAGCCCGCTCCAGGGGCGTCACGTCGGCCGGTCAGGCGGCCTTGAGGTTGGCCGGGCGGATCGCCTCGGCGCGGAAGCCGAGACCCGAGCGGCCGTTCATCGACCAGAAGAACGCGGCGAGTCCGACCGGGGTGACCTGCACGCCCTCGGGGATCTGCGGGAACGTCTCGCTGGGGAACGTCACCACGATCACCGGGTTGCGCCGGTCGTCGTTCGGCTTGGGGAGCAGCGGGATCGTGTACAGGTCCCGCCCCTCCGCGTCTCGCTTCACCTCGCCCGTGGCGCGGTCCACGATCTTGGGCTCGGGCTCGCCCGCGACGATGAACGCCAGGGCCGAGATGTCGACGGGGATGTTGCGCATTTCGATCACTCCTTGAGGTTGTCTAACCTGCCTAGCCATGTTGGCCGTGACTTCATGTTGGCCAGGTTGCCTAGCCATGTCAAGTGTCTCGGAAGAACTGGCCTAGGCGACCTAGGAGAACTAGACTGATTTGCGTGATGAGTCTCGACCCCGACGACCCCCGGCCGCCCTACCAGCAGGTGGCGAACGCCCTGCGTGCGGCGATCCTGACGAAGAAGTTCGAGCCGGGGGACAAGCTGCCCTCAGGAACCGAACTCGCCAAGCAGTACGGCGTGGCGCGCATGACCGTCCAGCAGGCGATCCGTCTGCTCCGGGACGAGGGACTGATCGTGTCTCGTCAGGGGAGCGGCGTGTTCGTCCGGGAGCGCACCGAGCGCCCGGTGGAGCTGCGACCGCACATCGAGCACGCTTTCGAGGCGAGCAACGTCTCCATCGACTTCGCGGGCTTCTCCGGGGAGACCCTTCAGGGCATGCTTCAGGAGCCCTTGGACAAGATCCGGCTTGGACGGCTCACACCCGAGACCATCGGCATCCGCATCCTGATCCCGGACATGGACCATCCGATGTCCCTGCCGTGCCGGGCGGAAGATCTCAGCGACGACCCCGTGATCCGGGAACGCGCCCGCCGCATCCAGCAGCGCAGCACCCAGGCCATCGCGGACGCCGTCCACGAGCTGGCAGACCTCGGACTGGTGAAGTCCGCCTCCGTAGAGGTCCGCGTCCACCAGACGACTCCGGCGTTCAAGTTCTACGTGATCAACCGGGAGCAGGTGTTCTTCGGCTTCTACCCGGTGGTCAAGCACACGGTCCGGATCAAGGGCGAGCCGCACGAGATGTACGACGTCATGGGCAAGGACGCGGTCCTGTTCCACTACCAGGTGACTGAGGACGCATCCTCGATGCAGTCGCAGTACGTCGCCCAGGTCCGGACGTGGTTCGAGAGCATGTGGACCACGATCAGCCGAGAGGTCGAGTTGTGACCGAGACACTGGTGGAGATCTTCCGCCAGTCGCGCGCCGTTCTCCTCGACTTCGACGGACCGGTGTGCAGCGTCTTCGCCGGGTTGCCGGCCCCCGTGGTCGCGGCCCGGCTCAAGCAGCTGCTCCAGGATCAGGGCGTGGAACTCCCGCGGGACGTCGTGGAGCTGGACGACCCGCTCAAGGTGCTGCGCCGTACGGCGGTCTTCGCGCCGGAGATGGTCGACAAGGTGGAGACCTCGTTCATGACCTACGAGATCGAAGCCGCAGGCAGCGCCAGGATCACGCCGGGGGTCCGGGAACTACTCGACGCCTGCGCTGAGACAGGCCGACCAGTAGTGATCGTGAGCAACAACTCCGAGCCCGCGATCAAGACGTTTCTCGGTCTGGCCGATCTGAGAGAGCGCGTGGCCGGGGTCGTCGGCCGCCCGATCAGCAATCCGATCGAGATGAAGCCGCATCCCCGATCCCTGTTCCGAGCCTGCGAGATGGTCGACGTCCCACCGGGTGAAGCTGTGCTGATCGGAGACTCCGACTTCGACATGCAGGCCGCGGCCAACGCCGGAAGCCGCAGCATCGCTTACGCCGACGCCCCGGGGAAGGACGAGAGCCTCACCCAGGCCGGAGCGGATGCGGTGACCAAGAGTATGCAGGAACTCACCGAGGCGATCAGAGCGAGCCGGTAGTGACGCCGGAGGGAGGTGGTTCAAACCTTCCCTACGTCATCAAGCCGCCGCCCGCTGGGCGGCGGGCGGTCGGGCCGGAACCGGGCGGGCGTGCGGCCTCTCCGGGCCGGTCCCGCCCGACCGGCCCACCGCACATCGAACGCCGGGCAGAGTGACGCGGGCAGGCGACCACCAGGCCGGACGGAGCACGGCGCGCAGAAGCCGTACGGCGATGCAGACAGCAGAGGTCAAAGCATGCCTCCGGTGGGGGATCTCCGGCCCCGAGGTGATCGCCGAGCACGAGCCGGGGTTGTGGGGTGGCCGGGGCTGATCACCACGCACGCCATCGACCCAGGCAAGCCCAGCAGACCGGCTCCTACGGCTCAAGCCCGGCCGTGCGGGATGGCGTCCAATGATCGAGGAACGGCGGCCGGCTGATGTACACGCGAGGCCGAGCTTGCTCCTCCGTCCCCGGCCCGCTGCCGCTCCGCGGTGGGTCGACGGCGTACGAGGTGATCAGAGAGTAGAAAGGGGCGAGCGTCCCCGAGTACTGTGGAAAGTCGCAGCTCTGCTGATACGAAAACTGATCACAAAGACTGCTCCCTGACGGGCGTACCGGCTCCCGTCAGAGTCGCAGACCGGATATGGTCATGAAGAAAGATCTCCACGGTGGAGGGTAAATGTCTTCGTATGCTTTTTGGAATAACAAGGGTGGCGTTGGTAAGAGCTATCTCTGCTTCATTGCCTCCGCCGAGTATGCGCGCAGACATTCGGAGGCTGACGTCTATGTGATAGACCTCTGCCCTCAAGGGAACGTGAGTGAAACCCTGCTTGGCGGATATGAGACTAGCCCTAAGGCGATAAAGCAGCTCATTCAGAGTGCTCCGAGATCGACGATTGGCGGATATCTCGAAGCGAGGCTTAACTCTCCCTTCCGGCAACTGGATGATGTCGAGCCGTACGTATCTCGTCCGATCGACTTCAACTCGTCCATTCCTAGCAATCTATATCTTGTGTGTGGAGATAACCTTCTGGAGATTCTTTCGGAAGCGATTCGCCAGACCTCTCAGCTTGTCATTCCTACGAATGCATGGAAGCAGGTTATTGAGTGGGTTAAAGATCTAACATCTGCTTTGTCGGTGAGGAGTGGGGATCGCCCCGCGATATTCATGATCGACTGTAACCCTAGCTTTGCTATCTATACCCAACTCGGACTGGCGGCTTCTCGAAACATCATTATTCCCTTCACGGCTGACGATAGTTCAAGGCGGGCAATCGAGAACGTTGCTGCTCTCACCTATGGAATTGGCGACGAACATGTGGCCACCTACTCAAGGATAAATTTCTCTCGTAGGGCGAGAGAGGAGGGGGTTAATATCCCGCTCCTCCATACCTTCGTTAGTAATCGGGTAACGCGCTATGAGGGTCGCCCCAGTCGAGCATTCCAAGCAGTAGCTAATACGATCGAGAAGACAGTTAAGGACATCCACTCTGGACATAGAGAAGTATTTGCTAATCCTGGAATGGATCCCAGCAAGTCTTTTGTTACCGTCCCCGACTATCATGGTGCCTGCATTGTTTCCTCCATGACTGGCACGCCTCTGCACAAGCTCAAGGCTGGTCCTCGTACAATAGCTGGAGTGGAAAGGGTTCAGATTAACCCGGAGCCTCTGCAAAATTATCGTACCGCTCTTGAGCATTTCGTTGACACTCTTTGAGTGAATAAATGTCATCGCAGGCAAGGGTCCGTTTTGAAGGAGCCCTTTCGGATGCTGAGCTATTGTGCCTGAGAGGGAATGCTTCGAATCTCTCTCAGAAGCAGCGGAGGGTGCAGTATCACGCTGCACTAGCTGCAAGTGTTGCTGCTTGGGAAGCATATTTGGAGTCGGTTGTCCGAGAGTTCCTTAAAGAAATCGCAGATCCGCTGAATTTGACCTTTACGGCACTGAGGATGCTGCTAGAGCCAAAAGTTGAAGCAGAGCTAAAGCGATTCAACACGCCCAATTCATCTAATTCCCGCAAGCTGATTTATGAATCAACTGGATATGATCCCATCAATGACTGGAACTGGCCTGCCAAGAGTATGAGTGGTATCGCAGTGCGTGGGTTGGTTGACGAGATTATCCAAGTCCGCCATAGCTTTGCCCATGGATATAAAATGCCGGCTTACTCCTGGAACGTAGACTCTAGGGGAGATGCTCGTCTTACTTCAACTTCCCTGAAGATGGTCTCGGGCCTTTTTTTGAATCTGGTGGAAGCAACAGACAGAGGGCTTGATCTTTATATTAAAGGATCTTACGGCAAGCTTCGCGTATGGTATTAAATTGCAACTTAAGTCGTGCTCAATTGTTTTCTTTCCCTTTTAGTGTGCATGACCTGATAGCAAAAGTATCCATGTCTCCTCGGCGCGCTTGCTGAGCCAGCGTTCCGTCTCGTGAATGGTGGTTCTTCCCGACCGCCTTGTGGTTCGGCGGATGAACATCAGGCCGCCAGAAGCGCATAGTTCGTAGACCGCTTCCCTGCACATGCAAGTGTGCTGTCGGACACGTACACGGTCAGCACGGGGAAGCTGTGTCAGCCAAGTCAGCTTCTGGTGGTCGACCAGGGGTGGGCTGACGTGGATGCTGTGGTAAGTCCAGGTCACAAACTGACCTTACGTCTACCTTGTCTACCTCGTCTACGACGTTGCCCATATGAGCAGCGTCGCCTACATGCCTAACGTCGTCCTCGTGGAAGTGGACAAGTTCGACCCGACGCCGATCTACCAGCAGGTGGCGGCGATCATCCGAGAGCAGATCAAGGCTGGTGAGCTGCAGCCGCGCGACCAGATTCCGTCCGAGTCGCAGATGGTCAAGGATCATGGGATAGCTCGCGACACGGCCCGCCAGGCCGTGGCCATGCTCCGAGATGAGGGATGGGTCTTCACCTTGCCGCAGCGCGGGAGCTTCGTGGCCGACAAGGAGGACTGGCCGAAGGACGGGTGACTGTATGGGCCTTCCTGAGCCGGAAGTGGTGGTCCGCTGCCCGGGTGTGCATCTCCGGCTGAGTGGCATCAACGCGCAAGATCCATACGAAGCCGAGTTCTCCGTCGAGCTTCACGCCGCCGGACTCGACGCCCGTCTCGATCGCGTGATCCAGTCGGCCTGGGATCGGCCTCTTGTGGATTTCCTGGATGAGCTGGTGGCTGACTTCCGCGGCTGGGAGGGAGAACGCGTCTGGGGTGTCGCGAACTTCGCGGTTACGGCGACGTTCCACCCAGGCGGGCACGTTGATGTGACATGGAGGCTTCAACCTTGGGATACTGGGCTCGATGCCTGGGAGGCGTCAGTCACCACCCGCTTGGAGGCCGGTGAGCAGCTGCGCAACCTGGCTGCCGAGGTCCGGGAGTTCTTCAGCGCCTTTGATCAAGGATGAACCGCTGATCGGGTCCGCTCCCAAGCCGAATGTCCCCGTTTAACTACAAGGCTGGCTCCGGTCTACGGGGCCAGGCGTCCGCCATGCTTCAGAGCAGTGAATCGTCATCCTGCCGCAGGGCGGAGAGCTTCACGGCCGATAGGGGGAACTGGTCGGCGGAGAGTTGAGTGACCAACTGAGTGACAACGGCCACGGACGGGGTCGGACGATCACGGACGATGAGGGACCGTCCCCGCAGCTCAGTTAGCACATAGACCAGGCTCCAGACCTCGGCGAAATGGCTTCGCATCGAAGGGGTCAGGGGTTCGAATCCCCTCATCTCCACAAGGAAGATGCAGGTGGGAAAGGGTTTCGGAGTTGATCCGGAGCCCTTTTTCCATGTCTGGAGGTCGGTGGGAGCCAATCGGGGAGCCACCTCACGCGGACTTACGCTTCCTGGTCTTGCCGGTGCCGAAGACGGCGTTCATGGTCTCGGCACCCTTGGTGATCACTGGTTTGAGCTGCTTGCGGTACACCGCTTCGGTGACTCGGGTACCCGCGTGCCCGACGAGATCGGCGATGGTCTCCAGGGGCACGTCGTTCGCGCTCATGATCGAGACGAATGAGTGACGGAGTTCGCGGGGAGTCCAGCTCTCTCCGATCTCCGCCTGTCGTGTGATCGCCCGGAACGATCGCCGCACGTTGTGGGCGTCCAGCGGAGTCCCGACGCTCGTGCAGAAGACGAGACCGTGCTCCTTCCAGGCGTCGCCGGCCTTCAGCCGAGCGGCGGCCTGCTGCGTGTGATGCTGCCGGAGCGCCTGAGCGGCGAGCTTGGGGATCTCCAAGGTGCGTCGGGACTTCGGGGTCTTGGTGTCGCCGGTGACCCTGTCCGCTCGCCATACGTAGATGGCGAATCGTTCGTGCTTGAACCCGACGTCGGTGACGGCCCGCCACCCTTTGGCGGTCTTGTCCCAGGCGACCACGTGATCCCAGCGCAGCGCGCGGGCTTCCTCGGTGCGGATGCCCGTGGTGAGACTCAGCACCACGTAGGCGTGGAGCGGTGACGACTCCGCCGCTTTCAGGACCGCGTCGGCTTGATTCTGCGTCAGTGCCTTGCTCGGCCTTCCCTGCTTTCCCGTAGGCGTCTGAACCAGCTCGGCGACGTTCCTCATCACGAGGTCACGGGCCTGAGCCTGCCGGATGGCGCGCTTCAGGATCGCGTGGACCTCTCCGAGAGTCCTCGTGGACAGACAGCCGGTGAGACCGTCCAGCCACTCGTCCACCTGATCGGCGGTGAGCCGCTTGAGCTTCTCCTTGCCGATCAACGGAATGACGTGCTTCCGGGCGAGTGTGGTCAGCTTGCTGACCGTCCCCGTCGAGCGTCCCTTGAGCCCCTTGGACAACCAGTCCTCGACGGCGTCGCGGACGGTGTACTTGTCGGAGCTCTTGACGCCGGATTCCAGCTCTTTGGCGGCTTCGATGAGCTTGGTCTTCACCTCGGCCTTGGTCCGGCCCTTGCGCTTGACCCGTTGGCGCTTGCCGTCCGGGCCGAAGCCGAGAGAGATCGCTCCGGTGTAGCCGTTTCCCTCGGGGTAGATGGTCGCTTCGTACGTGCCGATCAGGATCTTGGCCAAGGGATCACCCCTTCTCGTGGCGGTTGAGATACTCCTCGATCGCCTTCCTGATCACCCACGACACGTCTCGTTCCTGCGACTCGGCGTACCTGCGGAGACGTTCCTTCAGCTCCGCATCCACCCGGACGGGCGGCAGGGTCGTTCGGTCGCGTGTCATAGACGGCTTCCTTCCTGTGTCGTGCAGGTATCAAGAGGCGCTTGCCGGTTGTGCGGCACCGCCGCACAACCGGCCCTGTAGAACGTTGTAGCACGCTGTTCTACGTCTCGTCCATGGACTCCAGTGAGGAGATGAAGGCGGCAAGGTGCTGGTCGGTGATCCGGCGAAGCTTGCCGATCTTGATGCTCTTGAGCTGTCCGGTGCGGAGCAGGTAGTAGACCTTGTCACGTCCGACGCTCAACATCTCCGCTACCTGTTCGACGGTGTATGCCTGCATGGGGCATCCCCCCTCTCGTTCGTCAGTGGCGGCTCGCTTTCTTCGCGGTGATCCCGCGCTGTCGCTGATTACGGGTTGTGATCGTCCGCCGGTCCGTCCGTCCGCGTCTGTCAGGCGCTTATCTACGCGCAGACGCGCGGACGGACGCGGACGGCGGACGTAGATGGTTACGGATCGTGTATCTCAGGCAGGGCTCGCCAGCGCCCCCGCGTGACCTGTTCGACCTGACGCGCACGGCCCAGGTCCTGAAGGCGTTGGTAGACCCAGGTACGGCGCATGCCGGTGGCGCGCATGAGATCGCCGATGCTGATCCCGTCACCGGGAGCCTGTCTCAGTGCGGCGGCCAGAGCCTCTTCAGCCTCCCGTACGGCGTTGTCGCGAGCATGCCGGGGGGAAGGCTTGACGGTGGGCCTTGGCAGCGGAGCCGACGTATCAGCCGCGCGTTCCAGTGCTTGGGCCGACACCTCGTCGAGCACCGGGCGAGCGGTGGCGTGCCGTTCGGCGGTGGCCCGTACCCCCTCGTCATCGAGGAGGTAGGTGCGGGCGCGGCGGGGGATGTCGTGTTCCGGGGAGCTGATCAGGAACTTGCCGGGAGCGTCCAGCTTGTGCGGCTGCCATCCGGCTTTGACCATGCCCTGGCCCAGGATGAGGTCCCCGTCACGGGGTTCCCGGACGCGGAAGCACAGACGGACATCCATCTGGGAGCGGATCGCGCTCTTGCCCATCGCGTCCTTGGAAGGGCGTTGGGTGGCGGCGATCAGGTTGACCGCTGGGGCACGGCCACGTCGGGCGATCGAGTCGGCGTAGTCGACGGCCCGTGGTGCCTCGCTGGCCAGCTCGGCGTACTCGTCGACGATGATGATCAGCGCGGGTCGTTCCGGTGATGGCTCCCACACGCGCTCACCGCGCATGGTGAGGTCATCGGCCCGTGCGTCGAGGATGACCACGGCATCGGCCAGTAGGGCTTCCGCCTCCTGCGGTGTGGTGGCCAGCCGGTCGATGCACGATGCCCAGGGCTGAAGTTCCATGCCGCGCTTGAGGTCGATCGCCCACAGGATCACGTCCTGGCAGGCGGTCAGATCCCCGAGCAGGACGTTCACGCCACCGGACTTGCCTGCCCCGGACATGCCCGCGAACAGCGCGTGCCGCCGGAGCAGGGGAACACGGACGGGGTTGCCGTCCTCGAACAGCCCCAGCTTGGCCGGTTGTGTGATCGAGGTGATGGATGGACCTGGCCAGGCGATGGCGTCGGCGTGCGGGTCGGTTTCGATCACCCGTACGTCGGCGCGGTTGGCCTGCTTGCTGGCCACCGGCTGAACGCGCACCCCGCCGCGCGCGGTGCCGAGTGCCGATTCCAGACGGGGGACGGAGTTGACCGCGTCCTCAACGGTCTGCCCGAGTCCGAGCCCGAGCCGGAAGCGGTACCCCCACAGATCCACGATCGCGGACTGCACGCGGGATCCGGTCAGGCCGACCGCTTGGGCGATGTCCGGCCAGGCGGCCAGCGTGCGTTCCACCCGCACGCGGGCACGCCTGCGCCGATGCGCCCACCAGGGCACGGCCAGCAGGAATGTGCCGATGCCGAGTACGGCGGGCAGGGGAGCGGTGAACGGTCCGTGGTAGGCGGCCAGGGTGAGCCACGTTCCGGCGAACGCCGTGGTGAAGGAGGCATAGCCGCGTTCGATCGGACGCGGCAGGTTGACCCAGCGACCCCAGACGGCCAGCGCACCGACCAGAATGATCATGATGATCAGGACGGTGGGCCACCACTCGGGGAACCAGTGCCGCAGGATCATGCCACCCAGCAGGATCGAGATGGCCAGGGTGAACGGGGCGAGTTCGGAGCGGTACCGCCAGGCCAGGCGAGCGATACCGGCGATGAGCAGGGGCGCGAACTCCAGATCGTCGATCATGCCGACGGGCTGGACACCGTAGCGGCGCATCCGGCGTGCGTTGCGGCGTATCTGACGGCGTGAGATGCGATGTCTGCTCATCGGCCCTCACCCACCGCTTGCTCAGCGCTGCTTTGGGCGTGCAGCTCGTCACGGATGTAGTACAGGGGATCGTCGTCGCCGTCGTGGTCGGCCGCCAGGGTGGCGCGGATGGCGGCTCGCAGGTTGGCGCGCTGGTAGCGGACGCTGGCCAGTTCGGCGCGTAGGCCGGTGATCTCGTCGATCAGGGCTTCGATGTCGTCGAGGGCGGCGATCACGTGCGCCCAGACGGGGAGCAGGGGCAGGGGTTCTTGGGTGAGGGCCGCCAGGAGCTGAGCGGCGGTGGTGTTGCGAGAGGCAACCTCCTGAAGATCTGTGTGCGGGTAGGGGTGGCGGTGGGGCATCAAGCATCACATCCTTCGGTCGGGGACAGGGGTCAGTGGCCGGTGATCCAGCTCAGGACCGCGCGGATGGCGTTGCGGATACCGGGCGCGAGCGCAGTCGCGGCCAGCAGGAAGCCGAACAGCAGGGTGATCAGCGCGTGCCACCAGCGCAGGCCCAGGTAACGCCAGGCGATGAACACCAGTGCGCCGAACACGAGCACCAGCGGGACGGTTACGGTCATGGGACCTCACCTCCTCTCACAAGGGGGGTCTCCGAGGTCTGGGGACGGTGGGCGGGTCAGAGGCCGTCGTGGCGGGACTTGCGGCGGTGCCAGCGCCAGCGGGCACGGCACTTGGCGCATCGCCGGGTTCCGGGCTTGGCGTCGGCACCGCATAAGCACCGGCCAGGCGTGGGCGGGAGTGTGCGCATCAGGGCTCACCTCCTTCCGGTGCAGGCGGCCGGGGGGCAACGGTGGGCGTAGGTGCCCAACAGCCGGTGGCTCAGGGCTCCGGTGGGGGCGTGGCGGCGGTCCTCGGCGCGGATCACGGCGACCAGCACCACGAACAGCGCGAGAGCGGCGATCGACAGGATCAGGCCCAGGACCACGGCGACCAGTGCGATGTCCATCGCTCACGCCTCCTCAATCTCGTCGAGGGCGATCGCGTCGCTGTAGGAGTCCAGAGCGGCGCGGCGCGTCATTGCCGCCCGCGTGACCAGGACGGCTTCGTAACGGACGCCGCCGAACTCCATACCGGCGACGTGGTGTCCGCCCTCAACGACGGGCGTGGTCCCCAACAGGGCCGCGATCCGCTCGACTTCGGCGATCGCCTCTGCCTCGGTGGTGGCGTCGGTGTCGTAGTTGGTGTGGACCGACACCCGGACGGTTCCGTACCGGGGGACGGGCACCTGCGGGTGGCTGTCCAGGAAGGTGGCCAGGGCGCGCAAACCGGTGATCAGTTCGCGGCGGCGGTGGTGCTGAGCTGTGTTCATCTAGATCACATCCCTTCCGTTTCCGGTGACCTACGAGGCGAAGGTAGGTTCCGGGGAAGGGGGCAACCCATCGCGTGGTGTGATCATGCGGTGAGATCGAAAACATCCGGCGATGAGATCGCTTAGATCCTGCGGTGAGATAAGTCCCAGCTCACGGCCGTGCCCGTACGAGAGGACCCCCGACAGAGCCCTTGGGAACTGGCGCTCTCACGAGCGCGGAGGGCTCTGCCGGGGGCGTTGACGCGATGGTGCGGGACAGGGACGGCGGGAGGGGTGAGTCGGTCAACCGCACCATCGCGAGCGGGTGGCAGGGGAGCCTTCAGTCATGAGCCTTGCGTGCTCACCAGCTCTACGGTTCGCCACGGCTGTCCTGCATCCGTGCGTGTGTACGAGAGCGCAGATATACGTGATACAGCGCGCTGGCGCTGTATCCGCCGCGCACGTCGCTGATATTCAGACTGAAAAAGTCGAGGAATTCGATTCTCGAAAGCGCCACGTGTTCCGCATGACGCTCTCCCAGTAGGACCACTTCGTGAACCTGTGGATGGGTCAGGCGCTTCGCATTCTGCGCCATGGCCGTTCACGACCTGTCCGGCGCGGAACGCTCTGTGGCGCGAAGATCCTTGTACCGGACGGCGATGCGTCGTGCTGCCCGCTTCGGATCTGCCGCTGGATGGCAGGCATAGACGGGTCGGCCACGCTGAGCGTTCCAGCCAGCGCACCACCAGAAAAGATCACCGTTTGTCCACACGACCAGACCACGCCAGGCCGACACCACGGCCAGCCCGTAGCCGTCGTTCACATCCGCCGTGATCCCATGCTCGGCCAGCTCCCGTTGTAGCTGGTCGGCAACGGCGACTGAGGTTGTGGAGGTGACGCGAGGTGCCCTTTGCTCCCCAACCATGAACTGACCTCCGCAACTGCGCTTCACAGGCAATGAACGGACGGAAGTCAGATAAATACGATCTTCGACTCTTGCCTCATGTCAGCTCTGACCTGCGTCACGGACTGATGTGAGGTTTCCAAGCAAAGATGTTCTGGCGAATCTCACCGCGATATCTCACGATGTGATGGACTGATAGATCTGAGGCGTCCTTGCAGGCGAGCAACCACGGGAACGGATCGCGCGCCATGGTGATGGATCAGCGGAAAGTCAGAGAGACCCTTGATGCTGTTTTCGCACGTCAGGACATGACTGAGGTGTGCAAACGGCGGGATCTCGGAGGGATCATCCGCATCCTCGGCAAGTACGGGGTCACGCAAGGACAGATCGCCAGTCTCACCGGGATCGCCCAAGGGCGCATAAGCGAGTACAAGACGGGCAAGCGAATTCCGACTGCAAAGTCTACATTTGAGGCGATCGCCGATGGTTTGGGCATGCCTGCACACTCACGTCGCGCTCTGGGGCTTTCACCGTCGGGTGGGACTGATGGTGCGGATGGTGCGCGATCCAACGGCGGCGAGTTCCAGATCTCCACGGACACGTTTGACTTGCAGCTTCTAGCCGAAGCAGTTGGGAAACGGGGCGACGCCTTGAAACGCCGCGAATTGCTCAGCATGATCGCCAGGGTCGGTGCTACCACCAGCCTTGCTCAGAACGAGGTGTGGGAGCGACTCTCCTACGCCCTGACCAAACCAAGTGCCATCGATGAAGCAATCGTCCGAGAAATGGAAGCCCGGTCGGCCGGCTTCCATCGCCTCGAAGAGATCATGTCCGCCAGTTCTATCTTCAAAGGGCTCGCCGCTCACCTCAGAGAGGTAGCGACGATCCTCAACGGGACAACCCCCGACCCGAAGGACGAACTGAGAAGGCGTCTGATTGTGGTCGCGGGGGAAAGTAGCGTCTTGGCTGGGTGGATAGCCAGCGACCTGGGCAGTGCCACAACTGCTCGCAACTTCTACGCCACTGCGGAGAGAGGCGCAAAAGAGGTAGACGATTCAAGCATCATCGCCTGTACCTACGCCTATCGCAGCTACATCCCTAGCGCCAAAGGCTCCCACGGACGCGCTAGAGCCCTTCTGGGCAGCGCTTTGGAACTGCTTCCCCCATCCATGTCACCCGGTACAGCATCATGGCTTGCTGCGCGGCATGCCGAAGAGAGCGCAGCCCTCGGTGACAGGGAAACCGCCCTACGCTCCTGGGCGCAGGCTGAAGAAGCCTTCAGCATCACCGACCCCGAAGAAGACCGTGTATGGACCAGATTTCTCGACCAAGACCGGTTCGACTCCTTCCGTATTGCTACCTACTCAAAGGTGGGAAAACTCACCGAAGCTGAGGAATTGGCACATGCTGTCATCGCCCGCCTGCCGGAAGTAGATAGGAAACGTGCCGCGATCATTCTCGGTGACATCGCCACAGCACACATCGTCCAAGGTTCCGTCGATGAAGCGGCCAAACTCGCCCGAGAAGGACTCAGAGCAGTCAGAGAGACTGAATCTGCTATCTGGCTCCCCCGGTTTGAGGTGATAGCGGAACCACTGAGGCGCTGGCGAACCCAGCCGGCAGTGCGGGCCTTCTTGGAAGAGCTGGCTATGACGAAGCGTCAGTTCGCTTCGTCTCCGCGCTGATCCAGCTCAAGTATTCAGGGCTTCCCGCCACAATCGAGGTGGCGATGATCTCGGGGGTGTCGTAGGAGTGATTTTCCTTGATGTGTTTCTCTAGCGCGGGGAACATCTCGGCCGTCGTCTTGATCAGAAGCTGCCACTCCTCAGCTGTCTCCACCTTTCCGTCCCACCAGTAAACGGAACGAATCGGCCCTACGATCTGCACACACGCGGCAAATCGCGCCTCTGTGATGCTTCGCGCCAGGCTTTCCCCAGATTCCGGGCTGTCAACAGTTGTTAGGGCCTGTATGTACTCCATCTCTTCCCCTCTCATCGTCCCCGTGTGCACAAGGGGCACTCTCCCACAATAGAAAGTCAACTGACACTTGGAATCATCCCCGCGTGCGCGGGGAACACCAGGTCTCCGATCAGCTCAGCGGGGCGACGAGGGGATCATCCCCGCGTGCGCGGGGAGCACCCCCACTTCGCCCGCAGCTTCTCCGCCGCCGCGGGATCATCCCCGCGTGCGCGGGGAGCACGCCGCCGCAGGCGACCCCATCGGCTGCTATGAGGGATCATCCCCGCGTGCGCGGGGAGCACTAGCGGCCGGCGCGGACGTCGGCTTCCTGGTCGGGATCATCCCCGCGCGGGGATGGTCCCTCGGCCGTACCGGCGGGGTCCCAGCGGCCGATGTGCTCCCCGCGCACGCGGGGATGGTCCCGACCGCGAGGCCAAGGCCGGGATGGAGCAGCGGTGCTCCCCGCGCACGCGGGGATGGTCCGGTCAAGGCCGCGCTCGACGTGATGGAGACCGGTGCTCCCCGCGCACGCGGGGATGGTCCCGACTGGGACCTGTCAATCAGCTCCGTCGGCAAGTGCTCCCCGCGCACGCGGGGATGGTCCCCTCGTCGTCAACATCGGCGCCGGGTACGGTCAGTGCTCCCCGCGCACGCGGTGATGGTCCCGGGTGCCCGCTGATCTCGGAAGGGTGGCAGTGGTGCTCCCCGCGCACGCGGGGATGGTCCCGGCCCTCCCGCCCCTCGTCCCGGGATGAGGTGGTGCTCCCCGCGCACGCGGGGATGGTCCGGAAACCGAGGTCCTCAGCCTGGTACACGGCTGGTGCTCCCCGCGCACGCGGGGATAGTCCCGCGCCCAAGCACTGATCAAGAAGCACGGGTCGGTGCTCCCCGCGCACGCAGGGATGGGTCACTCACAGCCTAATCATCCACATGCAGGCTGAGAGCTCCTCGCGCACGTAAGGATGTGCGTGGTTGCGTCATCCACCCCTTTCCTAAGCGACTCCGCTGCACACCGTCCTGAGTCCGATCCCCGATTCGAAGCGGATTCCGACTTGAACATACGCCGACGAGATCGGCTCGGAAGACCTCCGTGAGTACTTCGTATGCTGTTACTGCATGGATGTAGTTCTCGGCAGGCACACGGTTGTGATTCAGTAGCGTGATCTCGGCCGAGATGTGGACTGCGGACGCCTTCGAACCCTTCCAGTCGTGCGGCGTCGAGGCGGCCGGGAGTGGTTGAATACTTGTTGCTCATAGGATCCTCTCAACTCCGGGAGGCCACGGGAGCCAATTGTGGGAGCCACCGCCTTGCGGCTCCCCCAGACTTCCCGTGTCCTCCCCGGAGTGTTCTGTAAGGTGAGAGGCACCCGATCGACTCAGATCGACATGGTCAGACTTGCCTGTTTACCTTCGCATCGAAGGGGTCAGGGGTTCGAATCCCCTCATCTCCACCAGGACGAGAAGGTCCGGTTCCAGAACATGGAGCCGGGCCTTCTCGCTGTTCGGTGACCGTAGGACTGGTTCCTCTCCAAAGTGCTTCCGGCGTCAGGGGTGAGGCATCTCCTCCGAGAGGATGCGGTCGGCGACGTTGCGCAATACGTGCAGGCGCATGACGTCCGTCCTGGACAGCCGAGGTATCCGGAAGGCCTCGTCCGCCACGGCGTACGCCGCGTGCACGGGAGGCGGTGACAGCGCCTTGCCGAGGGTGTAGAGGGCATGGCTCGTCTGTTCCAGCAGTTCGGCTTCCGCCGTATCAGGCGTGGACCCGAGCTGCCGCGACAGGGTCTGTCCGGTCTCCTCGGCGGCCCGGTGCAGCCGTGCCCGCAGCGCCTCCCGCTCGGCTGGACTCGCCTCGCCGAGCTCCAGAATCCGCAGAGTCTCCTCCGCCAGTGGATGCTCCTCCAGTCCGACTGCGGTGGTGACGATGGAGACGGCCAGCCGGGTGATGGCAGGGGCCAGCGCGGGAGACGGGTCGGCCAGGAGTCGCGCGAACTCCGGTTCATCCAGGAACGGCTCCCGTGGATGCAGGTAGGCGCGGGGGACGAGCGCTCGCGGGACCGGGGTGGTGATCAAGGCGGCGAACTGGGGGGAACGCACCCACTCGGGGGTGAGTGTCCACCCGCTGACCTCCTCGGCCAACGCCATGATCCGCACCTTGCGCTCCCATGCCGACAGCCCGTCGTACAGGCCCACCCGCTCCAGCAGCCCGTCCAGCGCCGCCGGGTCGCTGCCCGATCGTTCCGAGAGGTCCATCAGCCGGAAGGAGGTGACGATGTCGCCGTCGACGGCATAGGTGACCCAGCTGTCCCTCTCTCCGCGCCAGAGGACGTTCAGCGCGCACCCACCGGCGGAGAGCGCCTCCATGACCTCCGTCCGGTTCCCTTGAAAGCCATGGGGCTCGGAGGCGAGCGTCCACTCACCCGCCGGGGTCAGCTGGAGCAGGTCCTCCCAGTGTTCACATTCCAGTTCCTCCAGCTCTTCGAGGTCGGCCCACACACCTGTTCCAGGGGCCGCGCCGAACCGGCGGGCCACCTCCTCCAGGTCGCCGTTCCGGCACCAGGTGAAGCAGAACCCCTCCTTCTGCAGACCCGCCTGGATCGCCTTGGTGAACCTCATCTCGATGGGATCCATGATCATTTCCGTCAGTCTCGCTCGGGTAGCCTGAGCCACATGTCGGGCTGTTCGGTGATCGATCGGGCGTCGGTCGGCCGCAGGCCCGCACCGGCGAAGCAGTAGGCCACAGCCTGGTAGTGGTAGAGGTAGGTGGCGAGGATCTCCTCGGCGGGCTCGTCGGGGGAGACGCTGCCGCCGCCGGGGTGGGTGTCCCATTCTTCGATGACGCCGTCGCGGGCTACGGCTCCCTGGTTGCCGCTCTTGGGGTTGGCGTACATCGCGTAGCAGACGGTTCCCGCCGACAGGCGCTTCGCGACGCCGGAGCCGGAGGTGTATGCGATGTATCCCCATGGTTGAAAGACGACGCATCCGCCGGGCACGTCCGTGACCCCGATAACGCTCAGGCTGTCATCGAAGTCCGAGAATGGGTCATCCATGATCTCTTCGATCTCGTCATCATCAGCTGGTACGGCCTCCAGTCGCCGTGCCGCCTCGGCCGCGGTGATATCGGCCACGCAGGCGAGGCTGAAGCCGTCGTGCTCCAGGCGTCCCAATGCGGTGATTAGGTGCCTGGCCTCGGCCACGGCGGCGGCCTCGGTGGCGGACAGGACGACCTCGCCGTCGGGGAGAGGGAACAGGTCAGGGGTAGGGGAGGCCAGACTGAGCCGTCCGGGGGACCAGCCGTTCATCATCGGCCGCCACGGGTCGGCTCCGGCGGTGACCAGGGCGAGGGCATTGCCGGGACGGTTGTTGAAGACGGCCTCCCAGAGTGCGGTACGACCCTCATGCTCCGCGTCGACGTCGTCAACGCGCCGGGCCAGTTCCGCGACCACCTCGGGTGAGCCACGTTCGGCCGCCACGTGCAGCGGCCGTCCGAGGAAGAACACCTCTGAATTCGGGTCGGCACCCGCGTCGAGCCGGGCGCGGATCAGACTGAGATTTGTCCAGCCGTCCCAGCCGATACCAGACCATCCGGTTTCATTGTTGGCGACCATGACACTCCTTGGGGACGTATGGGATATATGGCTGCTGATCATGGCGTACGGGGCTGACAGATCCGGGCTGGGGCCGCAGGCGTCATAGCACGAAGGCGGCATCCTGCGATGGCCGTACCGGTTTGCGGACGGCGGTCACGTCCATGGACGCAACCCATCCGTGAGGTCATCCCCCTGCTCGCGCGTCTACGCGAACGGGTCCATGTGGGGGCGGTCTTTCACCCGGTCGTAGATGCGGCGCAACCACGGCTGCCGAACCGCCGCCAGCCGCTCTAACGTGCTGAGGAACACTCGCCCGTCAGGACGGAAGGGGCTGGACGGCAGCAGCGGGGGCGGATCATCACGGCGAACGACGGCAGGCATCCCGTACGCCGCCGGCACGAGCCGCCGGTCATCGTTGAACGCCATGTATGTCCACACTCCCGCGGACAGGGGCACCACCGCTCCCGCGTCGCAGGGCCATACCTCGCCGGTCTGTGGATGTCGCGGCACCAGGGCGATATCCGTGGTCGCGGCAGACAGGCCAGGCCCGGCCAGGACGAGGTGGCGTTCCGGTGGCTCCGGAGGGAGCAGCCTGTCGATCACCCGGCGGAACACCTGTGCGACAGGTCCCTTGGGGACGGACACCCGCTCACCGCCCGATGCCGCCAGCAGGTGGGCCAGTGCCACCGCTGCCGCGGCCTCCCACAGAGGGCTCCAGAAACCACGCGGATCAACGGGCGGCGTGGTCGGCAACTCCGCCCAGTCGATCACCCGCTGGGCGGGACCATCGACGGCGACAGGACGCACGGCTTCCGGCTCCAGCCACACCACCTGCCAGAACCCGCAGTCGTCGACGCGAGTCGCCACTGGACAGCCGCACCTCGCGCACGCCAGGTTGGGGCCGTACTGGCCGTCCCAGCCGCAACAGCAGCCACCTAACCGCTCCGGGATGAAGACGGTTCCACGGACGTCGCCCGGCGCGATTCCGATCCTGTTCGGGGCGCCCGAGACGCAGTACGTCAGCAGCCGGACGCCATGTGATTCCGGCTCGGGCTTCAACGGTTCCCAGGGTCGGCCGTCTCCAGGGTCCACCACGTATGTTCCCGGCTCCAGCAGGCTGGGGAGCAGACCATGACCGTACTTCTGGCCAGAGTGGTCGGGAAGCGCCACCCGAGCCACCTTCGTGGTCATCGCGGCGCCGCACTCCGCACAGACGAAAACGACCAACCAGCCTCCTCTGTCGGAACGACGCATCATGGTGGCACAACGTCCCGCCTTGTGCGGAAGTATTCAGAATCACCGTGTCGCACGGCCGTCCAGAATCACCGTGTCGCACGGCCGTCCAGGGACGAAGAGACTTCATTGATGATGAAGTGTTGGTCGAGGGCTGAGGTGAGCCGGTCGGCCAGCCCTGGCGTAGTGGCCGCCGCCCATTGCCGGGCGAGATCGAGAAATCCGGAGAAGTGCCGTTGAGCTGTGGTGAGCAGACTGGAGAGCTCGCCGCGAGTGATCTCGATGGACGGAGCGTCCTCATTGTGTTGTCGGAGCTGGATGGTGTGACCCACATGGGTGATGTGCGGCGTGGGGTCGTGGCCGAGCCAAGATTCTCGCCCGCAGGCCACATCCCACCAGTCCCGCCAGTTCTCCAAGCCGAAGCAGCAACCGGGCGGGACGCTGACGTCGGTGGTGGTGTCGTGGAAGCGCAGCCCGCCCGGAGCGATCAGGCATTCCGCTTCGGCGAGATGCTGCTCCAGATGCGCCTCGGTCAGGTCGGCGGCGTGAGTGACGGGAATGCCGTTGTAGCTGAAGATGACGGCCATGGCCGTCCCGACCTCGGCGGGAGACATCTGGCCGGAGAGGGCGAGAAGACGGTCGCGCGACGGCTCCGCGATCGGCCAGGCCGTGAAGTCCACCGCATCGGAAGTCTCCAGGACGACTTCGACGATGACCACGGCCGCAAGTATCCAGGCACTGTGCGTGTGTGCGGTTGCTGAGGGTGCGAGGAGGGTTCACCGGCGAGTCGGAAGGTCGGGGAGTCAGCGAAAAGTCAGCAGACCCGCTGACACGGGAGCGCAGCCGAGATCGACGGACGTCACCGCCGCGGCACCTGACGGCACCAGATGGCACCCAGTGATCGAGAGCGGCACTCCCCACCGGGGTTCGCATCGAAGGGGTCAGGGGTTCGAATCCCCTCATCTCCACCCAGGTCAGAGGCCGCTTCCGAGAGATCGGGAGCGGCCTTCTGCGTTGCTGAGTGACCGGCTGCGAGAAGCTCGTGGGCTTGAGGGGCCCGTTTGATCCACTCGGTAGAGTGACCCTCCATGGGCGTTCTCGTCGACTACTTCACAGCAGGCTCCGACCGGTCCGCCCGGCTGGTCCTGCCCGGGGGGCCGGAGGCCGCGCACCTGCCGTACGTCGACTGCAAGGGGTGGCTCGACGAGCTCGACACGTTGGGCGCAGAGCTCAGCGGCCGTGACCTCAGTGAGTTCGGTGACAGCGAGGTCATCGCCGACGACGGCGAGTCGGCGGGTGTGGAGCGGATGGCGCCCGAGACCGTCGCCGCGCTCGCCGTCGTGGACGATGCGTGGTTGCGGGAGTACGCCGAGGAGGAACTGCTCGACGAGTTCGAGTTCGAGCGCCTCATGGCGCTGCGGGACCTGGCCCGTGAGGCGGTACGGCTCGGCCAGGGGATGTATCGCTGGGTGTGTTCCTGAACGCCTCGAACAGTTCCTCGCGGAGTGCGGGTGGAAGCTTTCGGCCCATGTCCGCCGGGCTCACCAGCGCTTGATCGTCGTTCTGCTCCAGGGCTCTGTCGGCGAGGAACTCCAGGCTGAATCCGGCTTCTTCGCGGTGGCGTGCGTCCGGCCAGCGTTCCATCAGGGGTAGAACCTTCTCCACCCGTTCGCTGATCCGGTCGAGGAGTGCGTAGCCGGGCAGACCGGGAAAGCGCTGTGCCCGCAGGTCGATGTGGTGGAAGGCGACGTAGTCGAGTTCCGCGCCGGTGAAGTCGTTGCCGGTGAAGTCGTTGCGGTCCCGACCCAGCGAAGTCTGGTGCTCGGTGGGACGGCCCCAGAAGTTGACCTCCCGCACCCGGCCGAGGAAGACGCAGTCGACGAACTCGGCCTCGGACGTTGACGTCTGGTTGCGCAGCCGTGAGCGGTCGAACACGCACCTTTCAAACCGGACGTTGCCGAAGAAGGTGAGGGGCGGGAAACGGGTACGCCGGAAGGTGCAGCCGCGGAAGATCGTCTGGGGCCAGTCGACGCCGTCCCACGGTCCTTGGACGCAGGTGGCGCCCATCGACAGCCGGTCGAAGGCGGTGCCGGAGAGGTCGCAGCCTTCGAACGTGCTGTTGTGGACGCTGAAGCCGGCGAGTCGCATGCCGGAGAAGTCGACGTCCACCAGCCGTGCCCGGTCAAAGATCACCTCGGACACTCCAGCGGGCAGGTTGAACCGTCGGCTACAGAGCTCTCCCCGGGCGATCCATGCACTCTGCCATTCTTCTGAGCTCGGATGGAGGCTGAACTGCTCGGACGCGGTCATGCGGTCGGCTCCTTCTCGGAGGAGGACCGTACGGCATCCGCAGGCGACCAGAACTGCAGCTTGAACAGGACGAGGCTGATGATGTCGGTCGTGAAGTCCTCGTGGCTGAGGAACATGCGATGGGCTCTGAACCGCCACTCGTGGTCCCGGCGGCCGAGATCGAACTCCTCACCGTAGGTCATCTCTCCTGAGTGGCAACTGATCGCGTAGATCTTCCCGGAGACCAAATGGACGCTTCCCGACCGGCGCTCATCCCAATCGGAGGCGGGCGGTTCGCCCTGCCAGAGCTCGTACTTGATGAGAGCTTCATCGCAGTAACCGGTGTTGAGGGCGATGGCGCTGGGGCCGATATCTGCCCAGATCTCCCTCGTGGCGTTTAGGCGGCGGATATGCCACTCGTCGTCTTCGACGTCCACGACTCCTTCCAGGTATCGCTCTATCTTGTATGGAGGGATCAGCGCCTTGATGATCTCCGCCATGGCACTCCTTGAGGGCATGTACTGGGTGTGCGCTGATCATGGCGGATGAGCCTGACATATTCGGAGGGCTGCAAGGGAGACGGGACGTTCCTTGCTGCGATGACCTTACCGGTGGGCGTTTCGTGGAGTCAGCGAAAAGTCAGCGGACCCGCTGACACGGGAGCGCAGCCGAGGCCGTCAAGCATCACCGTCGCGGCATCTGACGGCACCGGTTGGCATCCGGCAATCGAGAGCGGCACGCCCCACCGGGTTCGCATCGGAGGGGTCGGGGGTCGGGGGTCGGGGGGCAGGGGTTCGAATCCCCTCGTCTCCACCCAGGTCAGAGGCCGCTTCCGAGAGATCGGGAGCGGCCTTCTGCGTTGCTGAGTGACCAACTGAGTGACTACCCCGTACGGGGATCGGCAATCTGGGGGCGGGGTGGACGAGGCAGCGGTGGCACGATGCAGGCGTTTCCCTCGGAGCTGGGGACCGAGGTCGAGGAGGCCGTTCGGCTGCTGATGTCGGCCCGCTCCGCGTTGGTGGGCGGGTTCGACGTGTCGGTGCGGGGGCAGCGATTGCGGATCCCGTACCGGATCTACGGGGAGCCGCCACCACCTGAGATGCTGGACGATCTCGGTGAGGTGGCTCGGACAGTCCTGGGCTGCCTGCTCACCCGCCATCACAACGGTCACGTACGGCAGCGGCACGCGGAGAAAGCAATCTCCATCGATGCCGACTGGGTCATGCCGTGAGATCGGCTGGCGACGTCGTTGACGGGGACGTCGCTGGAGACGAGCCAGGTCCGGCAGCGGCGTTCGCAGTCAGGGAAGAGCTCGGCCGGGCTCCAGCAGCTCACGCAGCGCTGCGGGGGACTGGACACCGGGGACCGGCCGGGCACCGTCGATCACCAGGGAGGGGACTCCGGTGACACCGCACTCGATCGCGCGGCGCCGGTCTGCCCGTACGGCGTCGGCGTAGCCGTCACCGGTGAGGACGGCGCGCACCTCGTCATCCGCCAGACCGGTCTCACCGCCCAGGCGCCGCAGAACCTGCGGGTCGGCCACATTGAGCCCTTCGGTGTGATAGGCACGCAGCAGACGCTCCATCATCTGGTCTCCCCGACCGTGATCGGCCGCCAGATGGCACAACCGGTGCGCGTCGAAGGTGTTCACCGGGCGGGCCAGGTGCAGGTTGAGCTCCAGTCCTTCGGCGGCGCCCAACGATCGGATCCGCTCGACACGGGCTGCAGCCTGATCACCCCACCACCCGGCCATGGCTTCGGCGGCCGTCGGTCCGGGAGTCCGGCCTTCGCCGGGCGCGAGCTCGTAGCTGCGCCACACGAGCTCCACTCTGTCACGGTCGGCGATCGTCTCCAGCGCCGCCGCCAAGCGTCTTTTGCCGATGTAGCACCATGGGCACAGCACGTCGGCGTAGATCTCGACCTTCATGAACGTCCTTTCCTCGGTCGGCCGCCGCCGAGGGTGGCACTTCACCTCGACGGCGTGGATGAGCGGGGTCTCCGCCTGGCCCGCCGGGTACGACCCGCCGGGTGAGACGTAGGTGCGGTCAGGAGCTGAGGCGTTGCGGTCCGGGACCGGCCTCGCGAACGACGGTGTAGGCGGGCGCACCGCTCATACGCGCTTCGGCCCTCCCTGACAGACCCTCCAGGGCCGCACGGATGGCGGCCATCCGCCCCTCGGTGTCCGAGGTCTCCACGAAGTCGCGGTAGTCCCTTTCGCCGGCCCAGTGCACGATGTCGTACACGCGGGTGCCGTCGGTGCTCACATGGAAGCGGGCCGAGCGGTAGCCGGGGTGGGAACGCGCCCACCGCTCCTGGATCTCCGTGAAGGCCTCCACGAACTCATGCTGCGTGTCGAAGCCGTCGACGGTGTAGTCGATGATCGAATAGAACCCGGGATCAGGACTCACATGATGCTCCTCATGATCGGTTGCTGGGCGCACGGCCTGGTGACCCATCCTGCAACCTCGACCATGGTTGAGATCAAAACCTGACGGCACCGGACGGCATTCAGTGATCAGAGGCAGAGCTCTCCGTCCAGTGGCGAAGTGTCCCGGCGGTGAGCGATTGCAGTCCCGTGACCGTGTGGGGCTTCCTGGGCGAGGGTGCGCGGTGGCCGTCGGGCGTGTGCCGGACGCGGGAACGCGCAGAGCCATGGATCAAGGCCGGCAAGCTGGCGGGGATGCTCACGGAGTCCCCCGACACGGGTGTCTGCGACTGGGCGATCGAGCATGGGCACTTCCAGCCCCGCGCCGCCCATCAGCAGACCCCTCGTTCGTCGACCGCTTCACGACCGCGCGGCAGGAGGACTTCCACTGCACGATGGGAACCCGGGCTGAGGCGTCTGTATCAGATGTATCAGAGATCTTGTGGCAAGATCGCGAAATGCTGCGACTCACCGATTTCATCATCGACTGCCCGGACACGATGAAGCTGGCGGCCTTCTACTCGGAGGTGACGGGCCGTCCGATCAAGGAAGGCAGCCACGAGGACTGGGCCGGCATCCAGTTCGGCGAGGTCGAGCTGGCGTTCATCCGGGTGGACGACTACCGCGCTCCGCAGTGGCCCGACAGTGAGCATCCCAAGCAGTTCCACCTCGACTTCGAAGTCGACGACATCGAGTCCGAGCAGCGCCGCGTCCTCGACCTCGGCGCGACGCTGCAGCAGGACTTCATCGGCCCCGACGGCTACGGCTGGCGGATCTACACCGACCCGATCGGCCACCCCTTCTGCCTGTGCCGCAACAAGGGTGTCACCTGGACCGACCAGGGCCCGATCTGGCCCGAACGCGCCTAGGCACGCATCCAGAAGTCCTACGCGCGACACGGCGTGAGATCACTGGGGCAGACGGGCATTGCCACGAGCCTCGCCGGGGGTTGGGGGGTTGGACCGAGGTTGCTCAGACCGTCTCTCCGCCCCGGTGAGGTCGTGGTCGGTATGCGCCCTGCTGTCGTCTTCGCCGGTGCTCCGGATGCCTCGATGGAGCAGCTGCCCCGCGGGGTGGTGGTGCGGGCTGCCGACGAGACCCACGCTCACTGGCTGCCGCCCTTGGGATGGGTGTACCGGCTTTCCGGTGCGGGCGGTCTGAGGCCGTACGTCGTAGTGCACGATCAATTGACCTCGACCCAGGTTGAGGGTGAAGAGTGCTCTGCGTCGGTGTCGGACAAGCTGAGTGCAGGGGGCGGCTGGCGTGCGAGTGGTGCGGGCGACGCGTTTCGGAGGTCCCGAGGTGCTGGTTCCGGGTGAGGCACCGGACCCGGCCGCCGGACCGGGACAGGTGGTGGTCGACGTATCCGTCGCGGGCATCACGTTCGTCGAGACGCAGATCCGGCGCGGTACCGACGAGTGGCATGACAGACCCGCACTGCCGTACGTGCCGGGCGGTACGGTGGCCGGCCGGGTGGACTCGGTCGGGGAAGGCGTGGACCCGAACTGGTCCGGACGGCGTGTCATCGCGGATGTCGGGGAGACCGGCGGCTTCGCCGAGCGCGCGGTGGCCGCGGTGGAGAACCTGATCCCGGTGCCGGACGGGTTGGGGCTGCCCGAGGCCACCGCTCTGCACACCGACGGCAGCACCGCGCTGGGGCTGGTCGAGGGAGCTCGCATTCTTCCCGGGGAGTGGGTGCTGGTCGAGGCGGCAGGCGGAGGTGTCGGCACGCTGCTGGTGCAGTTGGCTCGGGCGGCGGGCGCCAAGGTCGTGGGAGCCGCGCGCGGTGCGCGGAAGCTGGACATGGTCCGTGATCTGGGCGCGGACGCCGCGGTCGACTACTCGGACCCGGAGTGGGCGGAGCGGGTACGCGAGGCGACCGGTGGCGCGGGCCCTGACGTGGTGTTCGACGGGGTCGGTGGAGCGATCGGCCGAGCCGCGTTCGAGGTGACGGCGACCGGTGGCCGCTTCTCCGTCCACGGCGCCTCCAGCGGCCGGGTCACGCGCATCGATCTTTCCCAGGCGCGACGGCGCGGAGTCGAGGTGATCGGGATCGAGCAGCTCTTCGGCTTCGGGCCGAAGACGCGCGGCTGGGCCGAGCGGGTGATGTCGGAGGCGGCGGCGGGCCGGATCCGGCCGGTCATCGGGCAGACTTTCCCCTTGGAGCGCGCTGCGGACGCGCACGCCGCGATCGAGTCGCGAACCGCCCTGGGAAAGACTCTTCTGCTGATCTGATTCTGCTGATCCGACGGCTCGGCTGATCCGCCGACGCTGCAAGGCGGCGTTCCCTGCGGTCATGACCGGATCACGCCGGCCGACCTCGGCTCAGTCCACGGCTCAGTCCTCGGCATGTGCCTCGGCGAACACCGAGAGCGCGATGTCTGGCTGGTAGGCGGCCACGATCCTGGTGGCCGGCTCTCCGAGGGCCTCGACGGCGTGTCCGCGACAGGACGGCACGGGCCGCTGGCCGAGATCGGGACGCCACAGTTCCACGACCGGCTCCGAGAGGCAGCCGTCCGCCGCGCAGGCGGAGTCCTCACGGCTCAGCAGGGCCGAACGGCTGTTCGCGGCGGCATACGCGTCGGCGGTCAGTGCGGAGAGGAGCCCGCTCGCGTGCGCCGCGGCGGCCTCGGCAGGCGTGGGAGCGCCCAGCGCCACCGTGTGCGCGTCGATCAGCGCCATGTCGAACGCGTCGATTCGCTCCGCTGGGGATGCATGCTCGATGTCGTCGAGCCGTTCGCGCAGGAGAGCCAGGCGTGGCCATTCCTCCGACGTCGCGAGTACGGCACGGGCACACTGCACGAACTGGTCCCTGCGACGGTTCCACCACGCCAGCTTGCGCTGTCGTTCGTCACTCAGCCCGGCGAGACCCGGCCACTTGCGCCGGGCGCCCTGCCTGGTCATTCCGGCCGCGTCACCGATCGCGGGATAGTCGGCGCCGCGCTGCGCCGCGGACAGCGCGGCGGACGCCGCCAGCTGCTCCGCGCTGTCCCGGATCGCCAGCAACGAGGTCAGCGCGGCCAGCCACATCTGCCGCAGATCCGCGTCCGGCAGGTCCGGGCGCGGCCCGGCGTCCGGTTCGAGTTCCAGCATCTCCCGCACCATCGTCCATGCCAGTCGCTCGACGGCGTTGGCCACATTGACGCGTTGTGCGTCGGACATGTCTCGCACGACGACTCCATTGACAACATCTGTTTACGACACCACCATGATGCGGGCGACAACACATGTTGTCAAAGGCAATCAATAGGTGGGAACATGAGACTGTTAGTCATCGGCGGGACCTCGTTCGTCGGGCGCACGCTCGTGAGTGACGCCCTCGGCCGAGGCCATGAGGTCACGACCTTCAACCGCGGGCTGACCGGCAAGGACGTCGACGGCGTCGAGGCGCTCCGCGGCGACCGGTCCACCGACGAGGGCATCCGGCCGCTTGCCGGGCGTCGCTTCGACGCGGTCATCGACCCGGGCGGCCTGGTGCCGGCGCACGTCCTGCGCACCGCGCGGGCAACGGCCGGGTCGGCGCCCTTCTACGCGTTCGTCTCGACCACAGCCGTCTACCGGACCTGGGATACCGCTCCGGTGGACGAGTCGGCCGCGACCTGGCCCGGCGCGGCGGACCAGGAGGGTGACCCGGCCGACCTGGGGAAGTTGCGGGTTCACAAACGCGGCTGCGAACTGGCGGTCGAACAGGTCTTCGGGCTCGGCGCCTCCCTGATCGCGCGTGCGGGATCGATCGTCGGACCGTACGACAACCTGGGTCAGTTGCCGTGGTGGCTCACCAGGATCGCCGAGGGCGGCCGGGTTATCGCTCCAGGCGACCCGGCCCGCGGCCTGCAGCTGATCGACGTGCGCGACATCTCGGTGTTCGTGCTGGACCAGGTCGAGGCGGCGGCGGGCGGCGTCCACAATGTCGTCCCGGACGGGACGAACACCACGATGGGCCGGCTGGTCGACACCTGTGTGCGGGTAACGGGCTCGGACGCCACCCCCGTGTGGATGGACGAGGGGTTCCTGCTCTCCCAAGGGGTGCAGCCGTGGACGGAGCTTCCGCTCTGGATTCCGGACCTGCCGGACGTGGGTGGTTTCTGGGCCGTGTCCGGCGCTTCGGCGAAGGCGGCAGGACTGCGTACCCGTCCGTTCGCCGACTCCGTCCGGGACACCTGGGAGTGGTTGCGGTCAGGTGGTGAGGTCCAGGCCGCACCCGGCACCCCGCCATTCGGCCTCGCCATGGAGAAGGAGCAGCAGGTGCTGGCCGCCTGGGACTCCCGGCAGGCCGGAGACAATTGATCTTCTCGGGTCGCGGTGCTCGGGGCGGGCGGGCTGTGATGTCCGAGCCGGGTGAGAGAAAGCCCTGACCTCCTGTGTCCCGGGGTGATCCTTGGGTTGGTCCTGCTCGTGGACACTCCGCCCGGGCCGGAGGTCGCTCCCGGGCGACCGGGAGCGGTCCTTCTGCGGGCCGGTCCGCTCAACGGGGCTGGGGCTGGGGCCGTAGCCCGTCGAGGATGAGCTGGGCGATGTGCGCGGCGCGCGTGGGGCTGGTCTCCGCATCGGCGTGACGGATCGCGGCGAAGGCGCCGGCGACCAGTGCCATCACTTCCTCGACGGCGAGGTCGGGACGTACGGCGCCGGCTGCGTTCGCGCGACCCAGCAGGTCCGTGACATGGCGCGTGAGATCCGCCGCGACATCCGGGGCGGCGGTGCGCATGTCGAACTCGGCGGCCACCAGCGCGCTCTTCACCGCCACGTTCTCGGCGCCGCTGGCCATCATCGCGGACAGCAGCGTGAACAGGGCCGCGGGATCGCTGGTTGCGGCGAGTGCTTCCGCCTTCGCCACCAGTTGCCTGAGCTGGTCGATCGCGACGGCCAGATACAGCGCTTCCTTGGTGGGGAAGTGGCGGTGGACGGTGCCGGGGCCGACGCCGGCGCGGCGGGCGATCTCGTCGAGTGAGATGCCGAGACCCTCGGTCGCGAACAGCTGCTGCGCGGTGCGCAGGACCCGCTCACGGTTGCGGCGCGCGTCGGCCCGCGGTTCCCGGTCGCTTCCGTGGGCCGTCGTCGGCTTCGCCGGGGCTGACTGAGGCGATTGGTCAGACATATCGGTATCAGCATAACCGGGGCGCCGCACCGTATACTCTGGTCTTAACCGGGGCGGCGCACCGGTTAAGACGCTGTCACTTCCCGGTCCGACCCGTCAACTGCGAGGAGACCACGCTGATGACCACCCGCGACGATGTCAGGGCCCTGGTGCGGCGGATGCAGGAGTGCTTCAACAGCCGGCGGTTCGACCAGGCCGCCGACCTGCACACCCCCGGCTTCTTCAGCCATCCGCTCGGCACCACCGGGTTCGAGGAGGGCAAGAACGCCTGGCGTGCGCTCGTCGCCCGGTTTCCCGACATCCGCGTCATCGCCCAGGACATCGTGGTTGACGACGACAGGGCCGCCGTCCGCTCGACCGTCGAGGGGATCGGGGTCGCGGACGGTGAGGCGCAGCCCATGCTGTTCGAGATCTTCCGCATCGATGACGGCCGTTTCGCGGAGATGTGGGGGGCCAGCGCGGGGTTCCCGCCCGCGGCCAGCCCCGAGGACGTGCTCACCTAGCCCGGGCCCGCCGCCGAACCGTCAACCGTGGTCGGTCTCGGCTGCGGCTGTCCGTACGGCGGGTCACCGGCGCCCGTAGGTGAGGCGCCGCAGCACGGTCTCGGCGGGCCCTCTCCGTCCACCGGGTGCCAGCAGCGCGGCGAGCACCACGGTGGCCAGCCAGGTCAGCACGGCGATTCCGGAGGCGGCGGCGTCACCGACACGGGTGCCGAGCCCTCCGGCGTACGGCGCGAACACCGCGACGAAGACCACTGACTGGAGGAGATAACAGGTCAGCGACCACTGGCCGCACGCGACGAGGGCCTTGACGGCCACACCGGGGGAGCCGCGTCGCATCCGGCCGGCGACGAGTCCGATGATCGCCGCATACGCCAGTCCGCCGGCGATGCCCGTCACGCTGTGCAGCGTGTATGCCGACACGGCCGTCATGTCCGACGGCGCCCAGATCCGGGTGTCGATCAGCATCAGCGGCACTCCGCCGGTGACGGCCAGTGCGGTGCCCGTGACGGAGACCCGGGAGAGCAGGCGTCGGTGTGGCGCGGGGTCCTCCAGCACACGGCGCCGGGCCGCCCAGACGCCGAACAGGAAGGCCGGCACCACGCTGGCGGCGAAGTACGTGGGCGTCATCCCGGACCATCCGATGAGCCGCATCACGGTCGCCTCGATCGGGTCCGCCATGGCGGCGGGCGTGTCGCCCTTGGGAGCGGAGACGGTGAGCAGCCCGAAGCCGAACAGCACCACGACGTGCAGCACGAGCCCGATGACGGCGGCCCGCAGCACGGCCCTGTCCTCGCGCCGGATGAACCCGACGAGCACGAGCCCGATCAGTCCGTACGCTCCGAGGATGTCACCGAAGAACAGCAGCAGCGCGTGGCAGAACCCGAACGTCAGCAGCCACAGGCTCCGGCGGCGCAGTACCTTGCGTACCTGCGGCCAGCTCCCGCCCCCGGCGAGCTGCCGGTCGGCGAGCTGCACCAGGCCGTAGCCGAACAGGGCGGCGAACATGGGCAGCGCGCGCCCGTCCACCAGCAGGATCTGCACCCCGGCGACCAGCCGGTCCAGGCCGCCGCCGTCGAGTGTGTAGCCGCGGAAGCCCGTCGCGTGGCCTGACAGGTACATGTGCGCGTGCGCCACCGCGATGAGCAGCAGCATCAGCCCGCGCGCGAGGTCGGGCGCGAGAGCGCGCCGGTTGACGGGGGTGGCTCCGCGTGCGGGAGCCGGTGGGGCGATGGACATGGCCGTCCTCTCGGAATTAGATACAGGAATGTATCTAATTCCGAGAGTAAGATACGTTCATGTATCTAATCAAGGGGGTGTGATGAGCGATCAGGGCGCCCGGACGCGGCGGCGCGGTGAAGAGCTGATCAGGGCCATCCACGACGCCGTACTGGAAGAGGTGGTGGAGGTCGGCGTGGGGCGACTGACCATGGACGGCATCGGCCGGCGCGCGGCGACGCCCCGTACCACCCTGTACCGCCGCTGGCCGGGCCCGATCGAGGTGCTCCTCGACGCGCTCTACCACCAGCACCCGGTCGAGGAGCCGGCCCCGGGAGCCGATGATCTGCGGGGGGACCTCATCCGGGCCCTGCGCCTCATGGTCGAGTGGGCCCTCAGTCCGGCGGGTCGTGCCGTCGCGGCCATCCTCACCGACCCGAAGGGTGCCGCACTGATGTCCGAGGCCCTGTTCGAGCGGGTCTTCGCCAACCGAGGCGGCACGTTCACCCGTACCGTGCTGCGGCACTACGCCGACCGGGGTCGCTTCCCGGCCGAACTGCTCACCCCGGTCGTGGCCGACATCGGCGAGGCTCTCGTCACCAAACGCCTGATCGACACCGGAGCGCCGCCCACCGACGAGGATCTTGCGGCGATCGTCGACCAGGCGATCCTGCCCGCGATCGGGCTCGGTCCATGAGCGCCATGAGCGCCATGAGCACCGCGAGCACCGCGAGCACTGCGAGTACTGCGAGCGCCGCGAGTACTGCGAGTACTGCGAGCGCCGCGAGTGTGAATCCGAGGGTGGCACTCTTCCGCAGAGGTCGGGCCCTGTAGGGCTTTTCCCGGGAAGTCCGGCCCGGCCGCCGAATTGGATAGCACTATTATCCAATATTGGATAGTATAACTATCCGAAGGAGGGCGAGTTCTATGACCGTGATCGTTCTTGTCGTGGCCACGCTGGGTCTCCGTCTGCTGGGTGCGGTGTTCGGCCTGGCCCGTTTCGCCACCTGGCGGGGGAGCGCCGCGCACGGTCTGGCCGTCATGCTCCTGATGACGGCCAGTGCCCACTTCGTCCCGCCGGGCGTGACCTTCATGCCGAACCACGCCGACATGGTGGCCATGGTGCCGCCGTTCGTCCCGTTCCCCGTCCTCGTGGTCTATCTGACCGGTGTCCTGGAGCTGGCCGGGGCGGTGGGCCTCGTGCTTCCGGCCACCCGGCGTGCGGCCGGGATCTGCCTGGCGCTGCTGTTCGCGCTCATGCTCCCGGCCAACATCCACGCCGCGCTGGCCGGGGTGACCCTGGCGGGGGAGGCCGCGACGCCGCTGTGGCAGCGCGTCCCCGAGCAGATCCTCTACATCGGCGTGGCGCTCTGGGCGGCCGGCGTCGTGGGAGGGCGCGACCGTGCGGCCTCCGCCTACGGCGGATCGGCGGTTTCGGAACCGTCCTGACCGCTGGCGGCGAGCAGGCGGCGGGCGAAGGCGGCGCAGGCGGTACGGAAGTCCGCGGGCTCGACGATGGAGAAGTCCGCGTCCAGGAAGGCGATGTTGATGACGAGCCACTCCCAGGAGTCGAGCCAGACGTCGACGCGGGTCTCCTGATCGCCGACGCGCTGGATCCGGGCGTCCTGGTACTTCAACGCGTCGGCGACCTCGTGCGGCTCCGCCCGTACGGCGAGCCGGACGCGACGGCGGTCCGCGTTCAGGCCCTGGCGGAGGTACGACAGGGCCGTATCGGCCGGCAGCTCACGGGAGGAGTGGCGCGCACCGGTGCGTACGAGGCCGCCGACGCGATCGGTGCGGAACACCCGCCAGTCGCTCCGGTCCAGGTCCCAGCCCAGCAGGTACCAGCGCAGATGCAGGTGGACCTGCCGGTGCGGCTCCACCCGCCGCCGGCTCGCCTTCCCGCGCTTGTCCAAATAGTCGAACGACACGACCTCCCGGCCGGTGATCGCCTCGGCGAGGCCGGCCAGGACCTCCGCGTTCACGCTGGGCGCACGGTGCTGGCCGGTCTCCAGACTGGCGCGCAGCGCGGCCGCGCGGGGACGGAGCCGGGCCGGGAGGAACTGGTCGAGTTTGCCGTAGGCGCGGGTGGCCGCGTCGTCGAGAGCCCCGTCCTCGTCGGAGCGCGCGGCGGCGAGAGTGGCGAGACCGAGCAACGCCGCGACCGCCTCGTCGTCGTCGAGGACGAGCGGAGGCATCGTCCGGCCCGCCACGAGCCGGTAGTAGCCGCCGGGACCCGGCTGCGTCTCGACGGGATACCCGTACCCCCGGAGCCGTTCGACGTCACGGCGCACGGTCCGCGGGCTCACGGCCAGCCGGGAGGCCAGCTCCTCCCCGCTGAACGGCCGGCCCGTCTGCAGGGTCGACAGCAGGGCCAGCATGCGTTCGGTCACATCCGCCATGACCCCATCATGGACGGAATCGCGGTCAGAATCCGGCCACATCTGGTCCTATCGTCGGAAGCATGGTGAAGCGCAGCATCTCGATCAAGGGCGCCCGCACGAACAACCTCCGCTCCCTGGACGCGGAGATCCCACGCAACCGCCTCGTCGTCTTCGCCGGCCTGTCGGGGTCGGGCAAGTCGTCGCTGGTCTTCGACACGATCGCGGCGGAGGCCGGCTACCAGCTCAACGACACCTTCCCGCCGTTCGCCAGGAACCGGCTCCCGAAGTGGACGCGTCCCGACGTGGAGCACATCGACGGGCTCTCGCCGGTGGTGGTGATCGACCAGCGGCGCATCGGCGGCAACGCGCGCTCCACGGTCGGCACGATCACCGATGCCTGGACCTACCTGCGGCTGCTGTACTCGCGGCTCAGCGAACCCCATGTGGGCGAGTCGAACCACTTCTCGTTCAACGACCCGGCCGGGATGTGCCCGACGTGCTCGGGGCTCGGCGAGGTCGTCGCCTCCGCCGTGGACCGGTTCCTCGACCTGGACAAGTCACTCCAGCAAGGAGCGATCCGCCTGCCGGGCTTCGGCAACGGGGGCTACTGGTACTCCCAGTACGCCGACATCGGCGCCTTCAGCCCGGACACGCCGTTGCGGGACTGGAGCCAGGACGAGCGGGACGCGCTGCTCTACGGCGGCGAGGCGGCGGCGCGGCTGGGGCGGAGACCGCCCAAGGACTACGAGGGGGTCGTCGAGCGGTTCGAGCGGATCTATCTGCACACCGCGGACAACGTGTCCGAGCGCAAGCAGGAGACGATCCGCCGGTTCACCCGCTCCGAGGTCTGCCCGGACTGCGACGGGGACCGGCTCAACGAGCGGTCCCGCTCCGCCACCGTGCTGGGGCACACGATCGGTGAGATGTCCCGCCTGGAGATCACCGAACTCGCCGGGCTCATCCGGGGCGTCGACGGGCCGCACGTCGCCCCCGCCGCGGCCGCGCTGGTCTCCAGGCTCGACGCCATGGACGCCATCGGGCTGGGCTACCTCACCCTGTCCCGGGCGACCACGACGCTGTCGGGCGGCGAGTCCCAGCGCGTCAAAATCGTGAAGCACCTCGGCTCCAGCCTCACCGAGATGATCTACGTGTTCGACGAGCCCACGGTCGGGCTCCATCCCACCGACGTCGAGTCCGTGACGAGACTGCTCGGGCGGCTGCGCGACAGCGGCAACAGCGTCCTCGCCGTCGAGCACGATCCCGCCGTGATGGCGGTCGCCGACCAGATCGTCGAGGTCGGCCCCGGCGCCGGAGCCGACGGAGGCCGGCTCGTCTTCCAGGGCACTTTCGAGGAGCTCCGGCGCGCCGACACGCACACCGGCCGCGCGCTCTCCCGGCGCCGGTCCGGCGGCCGGACTCCGCGCGCGGCCGAGGGGGCGATCAGGATCACCGGGGCGACCCGCAACAACCTGCGGCGCGTCACCGTCGACATCCCGGCCGGTGTGATGACCGTCCTCACCGGCGTCGCGGGCTCCGGGAAGTCCAGCCTCGCCGCCGAACTGGTCGAGCAGCACGACGTCACCGTCGTCGACCAGAGACCGGTCAGCACCAACCGCCGGTCCACCCCCGTCACCTACACCGGCATCGCGCCGGTCATCCGCAAGCTGTTCGCCCGGCACAACGGCGTCTCCGCCGCCCTGTTCAGCGCGAACTCGGAAGGAGCCTGCCCGGGGTGCGACGGCCTCGGGATCATCTACACCGACCTGGCCTTCATGGACGGCCAGGAGGTCGTCTGCGAAGCGTGCCAGGGACGGCGCTTCACTCCCGAGGTGCTCGCCTACACCGTCGACGGCCTGTCCATCGCCGACGTCGACGCCCTCTCCATCGACCAGGCCGTGCACCGGCTGCCCGACAAGGGCATCGCCGGGGCTCTCCGGCACCTGTCGGAGGTCGGCCTCGGCTACCTCCGGCTGGGCCAGTCGCTCACCACGCTCTCGGGCGGCGAGTGCCAGCGATTGAAGATCGCCAAGGAGCTGCGCGACACCGACCGGCCCACCGTGTACCTGCTCGACGAACCCACGACGGGCCTGCACCCGCGCGACATCGACACCCTCCTCCACGTGCTGGACACGCTCGTCGGGCAGGGGCACACCGTCGTGGTGATCGAGCACAACCTGGATGTCGTACGGCACGCCGACTGGCTGATCGACCTGGGGCCGGGCCCCGGCAAGCACGGCGGGACGATCCTCTACGAGGGCCCCGTCGCGGGCTACACGCCGGACAATGGCACGCCGACAGCGCGGGCCCTCGCGGCCGGTCCGGACGGGTTCTCCCCGGTTCCCGTCCCGGCACGTTCCCCCGCCTCCCCCGGCTGAGCTCCCGGGTTGACCTCAACCAAAGTTGAGGCTGTTGGGTGGTGCATGACGGCGATCACCGTCGCCCTGGATGGGCTCAGTACTTCGAAAGGCACGGTCATGACGGACGGCATCCTCGTGGTGGGAGACATTTCGGCGGAGACGCAGGCGGCGGTGACCGGCGTGGTGAAGGCGCTGGAGAAGGCGTTCAACGCCAAGGACCCCGTCGGGCTGAGCGAGCAGTTCGCCCGCCGGACGTCCTGGTCGAACGCCATGGGCACGCGCCTGGACAGCCGTACGGCGATCGCCGAGTCCAGCGCTCCGGCGCTGAAGGGGTTCCTGCGCGACTCCTACGCCCGTTACGACGTCGTCAAGCTGCTGGAGATCGCACCCGACACGGTCGCGGTGAACGTGGCGCAGACCCCCACCGACAGCTCGGGCGACCCCGTCGAGGGGGTCCACGGCGCGGCGCTCTATGTGATCGCCAGGCGGGAGGACGGCTGGAAGATCGTGGCCGGTCAGAACACCGCCGTCGAGCCTCCGCCCGCCTGACGGTGAGCCCCGGGCGGACTGTCAGTAGGGTAGCCGCCATGGAGATCGTCAAGGGTGCGGGAGAGTGGGCGCAGCCGGCCGCCGGAGCCGCCAACGACTGGGTCGAGCACCTCAGGGTGCCGGACCTGTCCGTCGGGACGTACTGCATCCCGGTGGGAGGTGTCGACGACCAGAGCCCGCACACCGAGGACGAGATCTACGTGGTGACCGCGGGCCGGGCCCGGATCGTGACGCCGGGCGGCGAGGCCGAGGTCGGCCCCGGCGCGGTGATCTTCGTCCCGGCGGGTGAGGAGCACCGCTTCGTGGACGTCACCGAGGATCTGGCGCTGCTGGTCGTGTTCGGCCCGGCCTACGGCTCGCGCGGGACGGGCTCCTGAGATCCGGCCCGCGCTCGCGGCGGTCACCCCTCCGCATGACGGACGTGCGCGGGACGACGGCCGTCATGTCCGCGACGCGGGTGAAGCCGTCGTCGTGTCCGCTAGGCGGGTGAACAGGTGGGAACGGGCGGGCTGTTGACGCCGTTCCAGGAGGCCAGGAAGCCGAAGGCGGCCGACGCGCCGGGGGCCAGGGCGCCGTTCCAGCCGACGTTGCGCACGTTCACGGCCGCGCCGCTCGCGCTGAGCGTGCCGTTCCACATCTGGCTGATCTTCTGGCCGTCGGCGAAGGTCCACCGGACCGTCCAGGCGCTCGTCGCGGTGGTCCCGGTGTTCTTGACCGTGACCTCGCCCTGGAAGCCGCCCTGCCACTGGCCGATGTTCCTGAACGTCGCCGCGCAGCCGTCGGACGGCGTGACCGTGGGGGTCACCGTGGGAGTCACGGTGGGGGTGACCGTGGGGGTGACCGTGGGGGTCACCGTGGGGGTCGGGGTGCCGCCGGACAGGAGGTCCGCCAGCGCCGGGTACCAGCGGTCGGAGATCTTCTGGTTGCCCGCGTCGTTCGGGTGCACCCCGTCGTAGGTGTCGGTGGCGGTGGTGAAGCCCGTCCACTGGTCGACGACGACGACCGGTGACTGCCGGGTGGAGACGGCCGAGGCCCAGGCCGGGATCGCGTTGTTGAGGTTCACCGCCCGCTGCCCGCACTCGGCGCAGGTGGGCGGGTTCAATGGGATGATCTTGGCGACCAGGATCTTCATGGCGGGGTTGCTCGCCCGCATCTGGTTCACCAGCGTGGTGTACGCCCCCAGGATCGTCGCGGGCGGGATGTTGCTCCACACGTCGTTGGTGCCGAAGTGCATCATCACGACGTCGGGCCTGCCGGCCGCCAGCCAGGCGGGCAGCAGGTTCTGGTTGGCCACGTTGGTGACCAGGAAGCCGCCGTGGCCCTCGTTGTCGCCGTCGTGGGCCACCCCGCAGCCCTGTGCGGGCAGGGTGCCGACGAAGTCGATGTCGGTGTGGCCGGCGTTCCGCAGCTTGTTCCACAGCAGGGCGCGCCAGCAGCCCGGGGATCCGGTGATCGAATCACCCAGAGGCATGATCCTGACGGTGGCGGCGCTGGCCGGCGCGGCGGTCAGGACCACCGCTCCCGCGACCAACGCCAGCATCACCGCGAGAAAAGCGCTGATCCGCTGCATCGTCTGCTCCCGTCGTCGGCTGCGCAGATCGTAGGGGCGGGTGGTGCGGCCGGGAAGGCGGACGGTCGCCTCGATCACGTCACCTGCGGCGTTATCGGGAAAGGTGTGTAACTTTCAGGCTCGGAGCGCGGGCCGGCGCCGGTCGCCGGGCGGGCTCCGCGGAACTCCGGCGCCTCGGGACGGGGTCGCCGGTGCGGGCGGCTCCCGGACCGGCGTCACGCTCGTGCCGGTGCGATTCCAGGTGGACGCGGGCCATCCGGGAGTCGCAGGTGAAGCTGGACGTTCGACCGAAGAGGAGTGCCCGGCGGAGTCGGGAGCATGGGCGGCATGGAAATCAAGATCATGCGCGGTGCCGGGATCGCCGGCGCCGTCACGGCGGGAATGCTCGCCCTCCTCGCCGTCGTGCCTGTCCAGGCGGCGGGCGCCTCCCCGCAGGCGGCTCGCGCCGTGAGCCCTTCCCCGCACGCGGCCCAGGTCACGGATCCGACAGCGGCCCGGGCCACGGGCCCGGCTCGGGCCGAGACCGTCCCGGGCGAGAGCCTGGTGCTGCCCGCGCCGACCGGATCCCGGCCGGTGGGGACGGTCAGCCTGCACCTGGTCGACCGCAGCCGCCCCGACCCCTGGGTACCCGCCCAGAAGGCCAGGGAGCTCATGGTCTCGCTGTGGTACCCCGCCGAGAAGGGGTCCGGCCGGCGCGCGCCGTACATGACGAGGAAGGAGGCCGCGGCCCTGCTGGAGGGGCAGAAGGTCACCGGCGTCCCGGCCGAGGCGGTCAGCGGCGCCAGGACCAACGCCGTCACCGGGGTCCGCCCGGCCGGGCGCAGGGGCACGCTGCCGCTGGTGGTGCTCTCGCCCGGGTTCACGATGTCGCGCTCGTCGCTGACCGGCCTGGCGGAGGAACTGGCCAGCCGGGGCTACGTGGTCGTCGGCATCGACCACGTGCACGAGTCGTACGGCACGAGCCTGCCCGGCGACCGGCTGGCCGGTTGCGCGGCCTGCGCGGAGCAGGAGGCCGACCCCTGGGCGTTCGGCGACAAGGCGGTCAGGTCGCGGCAGGCGGATGTGTCGTTCGTGCTCGACCGGCTGCTCGGGCGGCGCTCGGTGTGGAAGGGCGCCAGGCTCGTCGACCGTTCGCGTATCGGCATGGCCGGGCACTCGCTGGGTGGTTCGAGCACGCCGTGGACGATGCTGGAGGACGCGCGCGTGCGCGCCGGGATCAACATGGACGGCACCTTCTTCGTGCCGGTCCCCGGCGAAGGGTTGGGGCGGCCGTTCATGCTGATGGGCGCGGGCAGACTGCACGAGCCGGGTGGTGAGGACTTCACCTGGGGCCGCGACTGGGCGGGCATGACGGGCTGGAAGCGCTGGCTCACGGTGGAGGGCGGCGACCACGCCTCCTTCACCGACTACCCGCTGCTGACCAAGCGGTCGGCCCGGGAACTGGAGGTCACCCGGGCCTACGTGGTCGCCTTCATGGACCGGCACCTGCGTGAGCGTGAGCAGCCGCTGCTGGACGGGCCCTCCACGACCTTCCCGGAGATCAGATTCTGGAAGTGAGGTCCGCCCGGGTGATCGCGTAGTTCCCGCGCGAGCGCGACGCGCTCATCCGGGCGGAGCCCGTCCGATGCCATGATTCCTCTCCGTTGTCCGTCCGGTGATGACGGTTCGGGAGGTAGGGCGCAGCAGGCCGTGCGGCTTGCCGGTCCTGTCGGCGTCGGTCTCGTTCCAGGCGTCGATGTAGCGGGCGATGAGCTCGTTGACGTTCTCCATGAACAGGGAAAGGTAGACAGAGCGCTCATAATGGGCATTCGCTGCGATTGGGCCACCCCGAACAGGGCCCTGCTCGCTTTCCTGGCCGCCGTCGAGGGAGACGAGGAGCGCCACCGCCGGCTCACCGCCGAGGTGCCGCGGACCCCGGCCGCGCCCAGGCCGAGCTGCACGCCGCGGGCACGCCGGTGTCCGGCGCGCCCACGCCCGGCAGGCCGACCGGCCTGACCCCGCAGGAGCGGCAGATCGTCCAGCTGGCGTCACGAGGACTGTCCAACGAGGACATCGCCGTCCAGCTCTTCCTCAGCCCCCGCACCGTCGGCTACCACCTCTACAAGGCCTGTCCCAAGCTGGGCGTCGTCTCCCGCGGCGAGCTCGCCGCGCTCGCCGGGCTCGGCTGAGCCGTCCTCCAGACATCTCTCAGATGTCTCTGTCAGATGTTCGGCGTTCCGAACCACACGGAGAGTGCTTCACGCAGCGGGGGTGTGGCGCTGCCCGCGGACTCGTCGAGGCCAGCGGCCCAGACGACGTGGCCGTCCGGGCGGATCAGCAGCGCGTCGGCGGGCCGGAGGTCGGTCTTGGCGGTCAGGATGTCGACGCGATGGTGCCAGTTCCGGACGGTCTCCCGGAGGTCCGGGCGGTCGGCCAGGTCGAGCGGGACGGGCCGGGCGGTGTGCATGAGCTCGGCGACGCTGGTGATGCCCTGGCCGGTGTGCAGGATGAGGTCGGGGGCGAAGGCGCCGGCCAACGGGCGCCCGTGGGAGCCGGGCATCGGGTAGCGGATGTCGCCGCCGGAGAGCAGCGCTCCTATCCGGCGTAGCGGCTGCTCGTCGGTGAGCAGTTCCGGGCCGGTTCGTCAACCGGCGCTCCCGGGGGCGGGTACGGCCTTTTCGGCGGCACGGCTGACCTGCTCCCAGGCGGCCCAGGTCTCCATCCGCCGGCGGGAGATGTCGAAGGCCAGGTCGTAGACCATGCTGCCGAGCAGCAGCCGCAGCGGCGGGTCGTCGCTGTCGACCAGCTTGAGCAGCGCCTCGGCGGCCAGGCGAGGCTCGCTGTCGATCGAGCCCTCGGCCCACTGCTTCTCCAGTTCGGTGCGCAAGGGGGCGTACTCCTCCTTGGGAGTGGTCCTGGTCATGCTGGTGTAGAGGTCGGTCCAGTAGCCGCCGGGCTGGACGATGCTGAGCTTGACGCCGAAGCTCGCGGCCTCCATCGCCAGGGCCTCGCTCATGCCCTCCAGTGCGAACTTGCTCGCGCTGTACATGCCGGTGCTGGGGAAGCCGCCGAGCGCGGCGATGCTGGAGATCTGCACGATGTGGCCGGACCGCTGGGCGCGCAGGTGCGGCAGGACGGCCTGGCAGACCCACATCGCCCCGAAGAGATTGACCTCCAGCTGAGCGCGTGCCTCGGCTTCACCGAACTCCTCGACCATGCCCGAGGACATGGTCCCGGCGTTGTTCACCACGATGTCGAGTCGGCCGAAGTGCTCGATGGCGGTGTCCACGGCGGCGAAGACGCCGTCGCGGGCAGTCACGTCCAGGGGCAGGGCGAGCAGCCGATCACCGTACCGGTCGTCGAAGTCCTGCCGCGTGATGGTACGGGCAGCGGCGGCCACCCGGTCTCCGCGCTCCAGCGCGGCGAGGGCGAACGCACGGCCAAGACCGCGGCTGGCCCCGGTGATGAACCAGGTGCGGCGGGCGGTGGCGGGGATGGACATATGTGGAAACTCCTACAGTCGATGAGCGAATGGCCCGGCGTCGGCATGGGCGCATGGATCCGGCCGGGGCGGACGGATCCAGGCTGCCCTGCCCCGCCACCTGGATCAACGCCGGCTTCGTGGGCCGATCGATAACATGCGGGTTATCGGAGGAAAGGGACGCAAATGGAGTTGCGGGACATCGAGATCTTTCTGGTGCTCGCCGAGGAACTCCACTTCGGCCGGACCGCTGCCCGGCTGCACGTCTCCCAGGCCCGGGTCAGCCAGGCGATCAAAGCGCAGGAGCGCCGCATCGGTGCTCCACTGTTCGACCGCACCAGCCGCCGGGTGCGGCTCACCCCGCTCGGCCACCAGCTCCGCGACGACCTGCGGCCCGTCTACGCCGGTCTGCGCGACAGCCTCGAACGCGCCCGCCTGGCCGCCCGGGGCGTCACCGCCGTGCTCCACATCGGCATGCTGCCGATCAACGTCCACGACCTGCGCCCCTACTGGGACACCTTCCGCTCCCGCCACCCCGCCTGGGACCTGCGCATCAGCCATCCCGCCTTCGCCGACCTGTTCGGCGATCTGCGCCGCGGTGAGATCGACGTCCTGGTCGCGTGGCTGCCCGTCGAGGAGCCCGACTTCACCGTCGGCCCGATTCTCTTCGCCGAGTCGCGGGTGCTGGCCGTCGCCGCCGGGCACGAGCTGGCCGAGCGCACGTCCGTCTCGCTGGAAACGGTGGGCGACTTTCAGCATGTCGACATCGAAACCAGACCGGACTACTGGTTCGAAAGCTATGTACCGTCGCACACCCGTAAGGGCCGCGTCATCGAGCGCGGCCCGCTTGTGCGCAACACCGCCGAGATCCTCACCCGGACCGGCATGGGCGAGGCCGTGGCGCTCTTCCCCAGCCACATGACGCGGTACTGGGCACGGCAGGACATCGTCTACCTGCCGGTCCGCGACGTGGCGCCCCTGCCGTACGCGCTGGTATGGCGGTCAGACACCGAGAACGACCTCATCCGCGCGCTTGCCCGGACCGTCCGCGATCTCGGCTCCGGTCTCACCCGCTAGTGCTGTGACCGGAAACGATCACCGGGTTGGCGTGTAGGTCGTCCTGGCCGGTTGGA
>NZ_BMQP01000049.1 GCF_014648175.1 Planobispora rosea | reverse complement strand
GCTGAAGGAACGCATCCATGCCATATCAAACGAGCGACCACCAAATGAGTCACGCTCTAACGAGTCAGCGGCCGGGCCTCCTCCAGGAACAGCGGCAGCACCGCCTCGACCGTCGTGCCTTCTCCGGGCGGTGACGTGATCAGGCAGGTGCCGCCGAGCTCGGCCGCCCGCTCCCGCATCGACGTCAGCCCGACCCCGGAGCGCCGCTCCGGCGGCACGCCCACCCCGTCGTCGCTCACCCGGACGACGAGGTGGTCGCTGCGTTCCAGCGCGACCCGCACGGTGGTGGCCGAGGCGTGTTTGCGGACGTTGGTGAGCGCCTCCTGGACGATCCGGTAGGCGGCCACCTCGGTGGCGGCCGGCAGGCCGGTCAGGTCGCCGTCCGCCTCGACGGCGACGCCGGGCCCGGCCATCTCCGTGATCGCCCCGGCCAGGCCGAGGTCGTCCAGGGCAGGGGGGCGCAGGCCGTACACCAGCTGCCTGATGTCGCCGGTCACGCTGTCCATGCCGGAACGCAGGCCGTCGAGCAGGCGCTCGGCGTTCTCCGGGGAGGCGTGCAGGTAGTGCCGGGCCGCGTTGATGGACATGGCCATGCCGCTGAGCGACTGGCCCAGGCCGTCGTGGAGGTCGCGGCGGAGGCGGCGGCGTTCCTCCTCGCGGGCGGCGATGATCCGCTCCCGCGAGTGGCGCAGCGCGGCGACCAGCCGGACCGCGTGCGCGCAGTCGGCGATGTACGGCGTGAGCGCGGCGACGACCCGCTCGTTGTGGGCGGCCGGCAGCCGCCGGGCACCGGGAGGACCGATGAGCAGATGGCCGACCGGTTCGCCGTGCCAGACCAGGGGGACCTCGCGCGCCGTCTCACCGAGCTCGCCCACGGTCGTCCGGGCGGGCCGCCCGTCGGGGAAGCGCACCGCGACCCCCGTGACGGACAGTCCCTCGCGCAGCACGTCCAGGGCCGCGGGCAGGCCCTCGGCGGGATCGGTGCGCTGCAGCCGCCGCCGCAGTTCTCCGGCCAGGGCCACGGGGTCGCCCTTGCTGCCGTAGAGCAGCCGGTCGGCGCCGCGCTGCAGGATCCGGCGGAGCGGGTGGAAGAAGGCCCCGGCGCAGAGCGCGGCGAGCAGGCCGCCGAGCCGGTCGACGTCCGACAGGAACAGGCTGGAGGCCGCGCCCACCGCCACGTAGACGCCGCCGATCACACCGACGAGACCCGCGCCGACCAGCGTGCGGGTGATCAGGGTGTCGATGCCGTAGAGCCCGTGCCGCAGGATCGAGAACGTGATGGCGGCCGGGATGAGCGGGATGGTGAAGGAGGTCAGCCACCAGATCGGGCCGCCCACCACCCAGGGGACGAGCAGGCCCGCGAACGCGAACAGGGGCCAGAGGATCCGCCGTCGTTCAAGCGGCTCCGCGCGGTGGAAGCGCACCGCCAGCGAGGCGAAGGCCAGCGCCATCACCACGTTGGCCGGCCAGTGCATGAACTTCGTGACGGCCGGAGGCAACTTCACCACGTCCAGGGAGACCAGCAGCCACCGCACGGCGTCCAGTCCCTGCACCAGAAGGGCGAGGGCGGCCACCGGCCGCCACCGGGGAGAGGGCAGGCGGCCGGTCGGGTAGAGCAGGGGGAGCAGCATCCCCAGCAGCAACGTCGCCAGCACCCAGCTCAGGTTGATGGTCAGCCGGTAGGGCGCGGGCACGGCGCCGGCGCTGAGGGAGGCGCCGTTCAGCAGGGCGACGTTGACCGTCAGGATGTTGACCGCGCAGGCCAGGCCGCCCACCGCCAGCAGCCAGCCGATGAGCAGCCGCGGCCGGCGGAAGATCAGCAGCGCGCCGAAGAGCGGGAACGCGGTTCCCGCCATGTCCTCGGGCGCGAAGGGCAGCGGGGTGTAGCCGGGCTGCGGGAGCTCGGCGGTCACCACGATGTTCGCGCACTCCAGGGCCACGGAGACGACGGCGATCAGCACGCCGGTGAGGCGCACGCGCCCGTGCGCCTCGCCGGCGTGCTGCCCCTCCGACCCCGATCGGCCCAGCTCGCGAGCCACCCAGCCCCTCCACGTGCGGCATGTGCAGACGTTGGAGTGACCCTAGCCGGGATGGGCGAATGTTCAATCAACAAGCGCTCAACGTGATGTTGATTCCGCACGCTCACGGCCCGCCGTCTTCGCACGGCTGTGCGGCGTGGCCTCCGTGAGGCTGTGCGCTGCGGCCTCCGTACGGTCCTGCGCCGTCCCCGTACGGCGCCGCAGCGCCGGGCCGATCGCCAGCAGGCCGCCGGCGGCCACCAGCTCGATCGCGCCGACGGTCAGCCAGAGGGTGGTGGGACCGGCCTCCAGGAGACGGGTGCCGAGCAGCGGCGCCAGCATGGCCCCGGCCGACCAGGAGAGGCCGTACATGCCCGAGTAGCGGCCGCGCAGGTGGGCGGGGGCGAGCGCGGCCACGATGGCGCCGGGGATGCCCGCGGTGACGATCTCGCCCAGCGTCCAGACGACCAGGGTGGCGGCGTACCCGGCGACGCTGGAGACGACGGAGTTCAGCGCGAAGCCCGCGGCGATCACGGCGAACCCGATCGCCAGCGTCGTGCTGGGGTCCCGCCTGCCCAGCCAGTCGCCGGTCAGCGGCTGGATCAGCACGATCAGGATGCCGTTGACCGCCATGACCAGCCCGTAGTCGGTCTTGTCGAAGCCCGCCCCGGTCATGGCCAGCGGCAGGGTCGTGAACGCCTGGGTGTAGACCAGGCTGGCGAGCGTGCAGATCACGATGTAGGCGACCATCAGCCGGTCCCGGAGCACCACGCCGAACCCGCCGCGCGCGGCGGCCTCCCGCCCGCCCGGCTCCGGCCGGGTCTCCGGGACCGCCCGCCACACCAGGAGCCCGAAGATCACCGCAGTGGTCGCGTTGAACCAGAACATCCAGCCGTGACCCGCCTCGGCCAGCCAGCCGCCGATCACCATCGCCACTGCGAAACCCAGGTTCAGCGCCCAGAACAGCAGGCCGTAGGCGCGCGGCCGGTCCTCGGGCGCGACCAGGTCGGCCACCAGCGCGGTGGAGGCGGGCCGGTAGGCGTCGATCGTCAGGCCGAGCACGAACATCGTCGCCACGATCGCGGCCGGCGAGGTGCTCGCCCCCAGCGCGACCATCGCCGCGGCGGTCGCGATCATGCCGCCGGTCAGCGTGATCCGCCGCCCGAACCGGTCGGCCAACCAGCCCGCCAGGACCTGGGAGATCAGCGAGCCCACCCCGAAGACCGCCATCACCGCGCCCGCCGTGGCCAGGGACATGCCCCGCGCCTGGGTCAGGTAGACGCCGATGAACGGCTCGACCATCATGCCGACCCGGTTGACCAGCGTCCCGGACCACAGGGCCCAGAACGCGCGGGGAAGTCCACCGATCTTCGATTGCAGGAATCCGGGTTTGGTGAGGGTCGAGCTCGTCATGGGGACCAGGGTGGACAGGTGTTCGGAAGTGCGCCAATCTTTTAGGCATGACTAAAGGGTCGTGCGGGGTGCAGAAGAAGTCCTGCCACGTCGAGTGGGTCTTCGCCCCCGACGACGTGGCCCGCATCCGCTTCGCCTTCTCACCGATCTGGGAACTGGTCGCCAGCCTGCGCACGCTGCGCGACCCGGCCCGGCGCTCGCTCCACCTGCCCTGGGTGCGCGCCGTACGGCCCCGCCTGGCCGGGCTCGACCTGTCCGAGTTGTTCGCGCTGGTCCCCACGGCGGGCTACCTCGTCGACTTCGTGACGCCCACCCCCGACACGCCGGTGCCCGACTTCGCCGCCGAGCTGGACCGGGTACGGCGCACGCCGCCCGAGCGGGCCGCCGCGGAGGCGGGCTGGGTCTCCGGGGCCGACCCGCGGATCGTCGAGAGGTTCCGGGCCGACCCCGAGGCCGGGGTGGCGCGGGTCGCCGACACCCTCCAGCGCTACTGGGAGGTGGCCTTCGCCGAGTTCTGGCCGCGCGTCCACGGGCTGCTGGAGGGGGAGGTGACGCGCCGCTCCCGGCAGCTGGCCGCGGGCGGGGCCCGGGAGCTCTTCTCCGACCTGCACCCGAACGTCAGCTGGCGCGGCGACCGGCTCGCGGTCGTGCGGAGGTGGGAGTACTCCGCCCCGCTGGGCGGCGACGGGCTGGTGCTCGTGCCGACCGCCTTCTGGTGGCCGGACACGGCCGTGATGGTCGAGCCGTACCAGCCGATGCTCGTCTACCCCGCCACCGGCGTCGGCACCCTGTGGACCGAGGGCCCGCCGCCCGCGCCCGGCGCCCTGGCCGCGCTGATCGGCAGGACCCGCGCGCAGATCCTCACCGCCCTGGCCGATCCCTCGACCACCTCGGCCCTGGCCCGGCGGATGGAGCTCACCCCCGGCGCGATCAGCCAGCACCTGACCGTCCTGTCCGACGGCGGCCTGGTGACGCGGCGGCGGATGGGCCGAGAGGTCCTCTACAGACGCACCCCGGTCGGCGACTCCCTGGTCTGCGCGGCGTAGCGGGTCCCGGCCTCCAGGAGCCGCTCCAGGTAGGCGCGCGAGACGGTCAGGAAGGCACAGGTCACCCGGGTCACCTCGGCCGAGGCGGCGAAGTCGAGACCGCGCCGCTCCACCAGGGCGGGGACGGCGCGCGCCGCCGTCCACAACTCCTCCATCCGGGTCACGATCCGCTCGACCACCCCGTCCGGGGTCCGCTCCCCGGCCGCGGCCGGGACGCGCCCGGCGGCCAGGAGGTCGCACCAGGCGGCGACGTCGCCGCTCGCCTCGGTGACCGCCCGCCACTGCGGGCTCCCGGCGACGGAGACGGGCACCTCCACCCCCAGGCAGGGCTCCACCAGGTCGAGCAGGTAGGTCCCGAAGCCGGTCCTGTCGCGCCCGGCGCCGGAGAGCGCGGCATCCGGGAGCACCGGCGGCGCGGGGCGCCGGGGTGCCGGTGGCACGGCGTCCCGGGGTGCCGGAAGCGCGGTGTGCTGGGCCGCCAGCCCGGACCGGAACCGCTCCCGCCACCCCTCGCTCATCCCGGGAGCCGATACCCGCCACAGGTCGGCGAAGGCCCGCTCCACCACGTGCGGCCCGGGATCGCCGCCCCCGGCCACCGCCAGCACCCCGGCGCGGGCGGCGGGCTCCTCCCGGAAACGGCCCGCCCAGACCAGCCAGCGCGCGAACAGCGTGGCGGAGGGCGCGTCGCAACCGGCCAGCGCCCGCCCGGCCAGCCGGTGCGCGTCCGCGCCGGGGACGGCCTCCAGGCCGAGCTCGCGCGACCAGGTGATGACGGCCGCCTCGATCCGGTGGACCGAGGGGTGCATGGGGCAGGGGGCGGTCATCGCCGCGAGTCGCTCGGTGAGCGGGGCCAGTGCCTCGGATGAGAGGACCGGCCGGGAAAGGGTGAGCATCGTCGTCGTCTTCCCCCGGATCGGAGCGTCGGCGGCCTTCCGGTCGCGCACTGTCAGGAATCGCTCACTGTAGGAGGGGACGGGGCCGGTTCCATGGAGGCACGACGGGAAAGACGGGAGAGGAGAATGGAGCGGTGCGGCGGACCCGATCGGGCGCCTCGCCGTCCGTGCTCGTAACGTGTGTGAAACACGCGCCGGGCAGACTGGTAGACCACCAGGCGTGTCGCACCGCGCCGGCAACAGAGGAGAGGCCTTGGACCGCCAGCAGGAGTTCGTTCTGCGCACCCTCGAGGAACGCGACATCCGGTTCATCCGGTTGTGGTTCACCGACGTGCTCGGGTTCCTCAAGTCGGTGGCCGTCGCCCCCGCCGAGCTGGAGGGCGCCTTCGCCGAGGGCATCGGCTTCGACGGCTCGGCGATCGAGGGCTTCGCCCGCGTCTACGAGTCGGACATGCTCGCCAAGCCCGACCCGGCCACCTTCCAGATGCTGCCCTGGCGCAGTGAGAACCCCGGCACGGCCCGGATGTTCTGCGACATCCTCATGCCGGACGGCTCGCCCTCGCACGCCGACCCGCGCTGGGTGCTCAAGCGGACCCTGGCCAAGGCCTCCGACATGGGCTTCAGCTTCTACACCCATCCCGAGGTCGAGTTCTTCCTGCTGAAGAACCGCCCCGAGCGCGGCGCCCGCCCCGAGCCCATCGACGAGGGCGGCTACTTCGACCACACCCCGCACAGTTCCGGCCACGACTTCCGGCGTCAGGCGATCATGATGCTGGAGTCGATGGGCATCTCGGTGGAGTACAGCCACCACGAGGGCGGGCCCGGCCAGCAGGAGATCGACCTGCGCTACGCCGACGCGCTCACCACCGCCGACAACATCATGACCTTCCGCCTGGTCATGAAGGAGGTCGCGCTGGAGCAGGGCATCTGGGCCAGCTTCATGCCCAAGCCCTTCACCGAGTACCCCGGCTCCGGCATGCACACCCACATGTCGCTGTTCGAGGGCGACCGCAACGCCTTCCACGAGCCCGGCGCCGAGTACCAGCTCTCCAAGACCGGCCGCGCCTTCATCGGCGGCCTGCTGGCCCACGCCGCCGAGATCACCGCCGTCTGCAACCAGTGGGTCAACTCCTACAAGCGCCTGTGGGGCGGGGCCGAGGCGATCGCCGGTCAGGGCGGCGAGGCGCCGAGCTACATCTGCTGGGGCCACAACAACCGCTCGGCCCTGGTCCGCGTGCCGATGTACAAGCCGCACAAGAGCGGCTCCACCCGCATCGAGTTCCGCTCGCTCGACTCCGCCTGCAACCCCTACCTGGCCTTCGCGGTGATCCTCGCCGCCGGGCTGAAGGGCATCGAGGAGGGCTACGAGATGCCCCCCGGCGCCGAGGACGACGTGTGGGCGCTGACCAGCGCCGAGCGCCGCGCCCTGGGCATCGCGCCGCTCCCGCAGTCGCTGGACGAGGCCATCGCGGTCATGGAGCGCAGCGAGCTGGTCGCCGAGACCCTCGGCGAGCACGTCTTCGACTACTTCCTGCGCAACAAGCGCGCCGAGTGGAACGACTACCGCCGCCAGGTCACCGAGTTCGAGCTGGGCCGCTACCTCCCGGTGCTCTGAACTGCGCGAACAGACTGCCGACGAGCGTTCCCGGACAGGCGGGGAAGGCTCGTCGGCAGGGGCGATCAGGCAGATATCGAAGATCAAGGCACATCCAGGGCACACACGCTGTCGCTGAAGAAGGCGTCCATGGCCCGCCGCGCCCGCTCCGTCGCGCTGGGCATGAGGTGGGTGTACGTCCGCAGGGTGAAGGCCGGATCGTTGTGCCCGAGATACTCGGCGACGGTCACGACATCGACGCCAGCGGCAAGCCAGGCCGACGCGGCGGTGTGCCGGAGCTTATGGCAGCCGTGTTCCCGGTACGGCTTGCGCCGAATGCCCGGAGGAGTGGGCGGCACGATCCCGGCCCGTTCGATGGCACCGCGCCAGGTGTAGTTGAAGGAGCCTCGATGCAGCGCGCCTCCGGTCTCCCGGACGAACAGGAGACGGTACGTCCGAGGCTCCCCGTCTGGCACTCGCCAGGGCAAGGTCACATCCGTGGGGGAGTGGCGCTCGATGTGTGCCCGCAGGCGTTCGGCCACCGATGCGGGCATGGGCACTGATCGGGTCTTGTTCCGCTTGGGCAGGGAGAACACCTGCCGACTTCGGACGAGCCGGACCTGACGGTTCACGTGGACCAAGCCGTTGTCGAAGTCCAGATCATCGACGGCGATCCCGAACAGCTCACCTTGCCGGAGTCCGCAGCCCGCGCCCAGATAGACCATCGCCCCCAGGTGGGCCGGAAGCATCTCGGCGACCCTGGCGACCTGAGCCAGCGTCCAGGGGATCACCTTCTTGGAGCCGTTCTCAACCGGCCGTGCCGTCTGAACCGACTTCAGCTTGAAGGGATTGCGGTTGATGATCCGGTCGTCAACGGCAGTGCTGAAGATCGCTGACACCATGTCTGTGATGACCTTGATGGAGCCCGGGGCCAACGCGCCTTCCATGAGCTTGATCCATGATCGGAGCAGAGCGGGACGGGCAGCCAAAGAGATCATCGTTTCTGATCCGATCTTCTGGCCGTACACCCACCGAGACAGCCGACTGTCCACGCCCTCCAGGGTGCCGGGATCACTCGTCAGACTGGCCCGCCATTCCCGGGCGTAGGCGCTCAAGGTGATCTGTCCGGCCGAAGGGTCGAGGTACTCGCCCTTGTGCAGACTGTTTTTGATCTCCGTATCGAACCGCTCGGCATCGGGACGGCGATCGAAGTTACGCTTCCGCTGACTACCCGTGTCGTCTCGGTAGCGAACCTGCCAGCGCCCGTCACAGCCGTGATCGCTGGTCGGGACCCGCTTGGGGCGGCAGCCGCACAGTTCCTCATCCGGCTTGGGCCGGGACTTGTGCCACCGGTCATAGATCGTCATGACTGCTCCCGCACCCAGGCTCGTACGTCCTCCGGGAAGTACCGCAGGTGACGGCCAATCTTGTGACCGGTCGGACCGGTGCCCAGGTAGCGCCACTGGTAGAGGGTGGCAGGCGGTACGCCGAGGAACTTCGCGACTCGCGCCACGTCCCAGAGATCGTCATTGAGGGTGTTCATGCCGCCGCCTCCTTCCCGGTTGCCGAAAGATCGGTGTCGGCCTGTCTGGCTTGTGCTTCGGCCAGCAGTTCGCGTTGCCGTTGCCGCTCAGCGATTGCCGAAAGCAGCCGTTGTCCCAACGGCGGCAGGTCCGGATCACCCGGGGGTACCTTGCGCCAGACGTAGCGGCTGGGGTCGGGGCTCTCCGTTGCCGAAAGCCCGAGGGTCTCCAGCACCCAGGCGCGGCGGTCGGCCCGGTGATCGGTCAGGGTCTTGCTGGACCACTTGCGCGAGACCAGCACGCGACGGCCCCGGATGCCCAGGTGTTCGGCCTTGTGTGCCTTGCCCTTGCAGCGGCCCGGAGCCTGACCCGGACGCGCGTTCTTGGGCTGCACGCCGTAGCGCAGCCAGTTCGGGCAGAACTCCGAGCACGGCTCGTAGTGCAGCGCCTCGACCATCCGATCGACGTGGTCCTTCTGGCGCTGGGTCTGCGGCTCCACGGTCTCGGCGATCGATTTGGTCAGATACTTGGTCAGGTAGTGCTTGACCAGATGATCAGCCCGTTCGGTCCCGCCGAGCACGCCGACCGGCTTGACCTGATCACCGAAGCGCAGCACGTGCAGCGGCTCGGTATCCTCGTCCAGAGCATCCAGTTCCTCATCCCAGGTGGGCAGCACCTCACCCGTACGCGGATCGAGATAGCCGCACCCGTCCTCCCAGACGGGCAGGTGCTCGCCATCGAAGACGACCCGGTCGGTGGCAGGCCACCACACCTGGTGGTAGGTGGCAGCGGCGATCTGCTTGATCTCGGCCCGGGACAGCGTGCCCCGCATGGCCAGATGCAGGTGTGGAGCCCCGCGCTTTTGGGGTTCGACGGTGGCGAAGTACTGCACGTCCCAGCCCGCCACGCGCCGCAGGTTCTGAATGAAGCGATCCACCAGCCGACCGAAGTGGATGGCATCGCGCGCAGCCCGGGTGTAGTCGTAGGAGTCCGGATCGACTGGAGCGCCGTCATGCACCTTGCCGTAGGAGGGCAGGGTGAGCGTGATGAACATCGACGGCCGGTAGCGCCTGCCGTCCGGGGCCTCGTACAGCCGACCGAGCGTGCCGGGGATCTTCTTGCGCTTGGGCAGGTCTGGGGCGTCCTGCCGTCGTCGGGTGGAGCGCTGGCGACTAGTGGCCGAGCGGCCCAGCACCGAGCCCCGCAGGCCAGCGGCCCGCATCTCCATCTCAACCTGAGCAATCGCCTCATCCCAGGATGCGAGGTCTTCACCCTCGGCCTCGGCTTGGTCGCGGTAGCCCTGGAGCTGGGCACGCAGCTCGATCAGGTAGGTCTGCTCCTCAGTGGGCGCGTTCGGGGTGATCTCCGGTTCAGTCTCGGTGTGCCAGCCCTCGCGGCACTGGGCCTTGCGGAGCTGAAGGTTGCGCTTGGCGCATGGCGGGCACTTGCTCTCCAGAGTGGTCCCGCACGGCACATCCACGCACCTGGTCTCGCCCGTAGCCGGGTCGAGCCGGTACATCGGGATGGGGCGGATGCATACCCCTAGGGCGATGGCCAGTTGGTCAACGACCTCCCGCGCGAGCGGCATCGAAAGCCGGATCGCGCGGGGAGTCTGACGGTCGGTGGCGTTCACTTGGCCTTGCTCCGGGGGCGAGCCGTACGGGTACGGCGAGGCTTGACCGGTTCCGGTTCCGGTTCCGGTTCCGGTTCAGGTTCCGGGGTGATCAGTACCAGGGATGCTTGTCCGCACTCAGTGCAGGTGACTTGCTGTGTCTTGGCGTTGAGCCAGGACTTGCCCTTGGTCCGGCAGGTGGGGCAGCGATGCCCGGTCAGGGGTTCGAGTTCGGTGGTCATCTCAGATCACCTCCGCCAGGTGCTGGCCGTAGTCGCGGACCATGTCGGTGATGTCGTCATCGGAGACGTAGCCCGCACGGCCCCGGATCGGGATGGGCGACTTCTCCAGCCGGACGAAGCCAACGCCCGCGCCCTCGTACTCGTCGCTGGCGATCAGGTCAGCCAGCGCACCGCGATCCCGCGCGCCTTCTCCGAGCACCATGTCCACCTGGTCGGACTCATCGAGCCGCAGGGCGATCTTGTCGGGGAACAGGTTGCGGATCTTCAGGACCTCCTTGCGCGGGTCCTGCAGTGCGGCGATCAGGGTGAAGCCGACCGAGCGGCCTTGCGTGGACAGGGTCGAGAGTCTGCTGTTGATCGCATCCCTGATCTTGCGGTCATCGACGTAGGCCGTCAGGAACGCCACTTCATCCACGATGATGATGTTGTGCGGGTACTCCAGCGAAGCGACGTGCTTGCGCACATGCCCGCCGAAGGCATCAGCGGTTCGCTGCATCTCCTTTTCGGCCTCTTCCAGCAGCGTCAGGCAGTCCTCCGGGGTCGCGGCATAGCGGTAAAACAGCGTCTTACCAGGCGCTTCGCTGGGACTGTGACCGAACTTCAGCTCCATGCGCTTGGGGTCGCACACCCACAGACGGCACAGGCCCGCCCGCACCAGGGGAAGGCGATCGCGGATGATCCCCCACTCCCAAGAGCCCTTACCGGCCCCGGTCGCGCCCACGATCAGCAGGTGCGTGCCATGCACCCGCAGCATGAGCGGCTTGCCGTCCTCGCGAAGACCGGTCTCGGCGAACTCCGGATGCGGCACGTTCTTGATCGGGATGGCGGGCAGCGGGACGGCCAGCGGATCGCGACGCGGGAAGGTCAGGGCCAGCCAGCCGGGTTTTCCGACGGTGACCCGGCAGGAGGGCGCGCCGAAGGCATGAGCCAGGTGCGGAGCCCGCTTCTCCCAATCCTCATGGGACTGGCCGGACAGCATCTTGATGCGCACCGTGTCGGCCCAGCCGTCACAGGTGACCTTGCGCAGTCGGGGCAGGAATTCGCGCCCCCCGGATGTGCGGCCGAGACCGGAGATGACCATGGTGGGCTGCCAGTGCCGCCGGTAGATCCACATCCAGCGGTACCAGGCCAGCAGCCGCCAGCCGACCAAAGCGCAGAACGAGGCCCGCTCCAGCCGTGCCCAGGCGATCAGCAGCCCGGTTTCGGCCAGGATGAGCAGCAGCGCACGCTGCCAGCCCACCGAGTAGATCAGCCAGGCCAGGCCCAGGCACAGCAGGCAGGCGATCGGGTGGCGGTAGATCGTGCGGACGGTCCCGCCCAGGAAGCGCCACAGCGCGATCAGGACGGTGACGATGGCGGGGACTTGCACCACCGAGGGACGGAAGACCACGGCGGTATCGGGTGTGGTGGACACCAGATCCCGCGCGGGGTCGCCGGGGAGCTTGCGGAACATAGACTGAACACCTCTTCCTTGATCCGTTGGAGCGGTTGGGGTGGAGATCAGGGGCCACCGGGAGCGGCAACTTCCAGTGGCCCCGCCTTGCCGTCAGGCCGCGTCAGTCCAGGTCCTCATAGACGATGAACCCGCAGTCGTCGCACACCTCGACGCCGTCCTTGGCGTACACGGTCGTGTTGGCGTGGTTGCACGTGTCCCAGGAGTAATCGGGGTTGAACCGCATGACGTGCTCCTCTTGGTGATCGAGATCAGGCCACCCGGTTGGGAGCCTGCGTGCTGATCGATGACAGGCCCCGCCAACGCCGCTCGATCTCCATCGCGAAGTCGGCAGCCGCCTTGGCCAGCTCTCGTGCGAAGTCCACCGACTCAGCGGTGACCGTGTCGGCGTGCAGGCACACGCTGACGATCGAGTTACCGGCCCCCAGAGCCAGGACCGGAGTGCGATCCGGGTAGGTGGTGCAGGTGGCCTGTCCCTTGCCATCCACATGCAGCGCCGTTCGCTGCCAGGAGCCGCCCTTGCGCGCCATCACGCACCGTCCTTGGGAGCCGGAGCCGACGCAGCCTTGAAGCCGTTCGGCTTGACCATCCCGGCAGCCCGGAACGAGTACGCCAGGCGCTTGGTCTTGTCGTTCAGGTACGGCGTCGCCGTCATGTCGATGAACTCGATCTGCTCGAACATCCCGCCCGTGGGCGGAACCGGCTGCACCTCAGCCAGGATCTTCACGGCGACCTCGCGCGACTTGGCCCCGAGATCGGGGTCCAGGTCCATGACGCGGCACTGCCAGACGCGGCCCTGGGTGACCTTGTCCTTGGCCGGAGTCCTCTTACCGGTCTTCTCGTCGTAGTCCTCCGCCTGAACGATCGAGTCCGGCACCAGCGCACAGCCAGCCGGGAACACGTCCTCAAAGCGGACCGGGAACCTCATCCCTCCAGGAAGAGCCATCGCCCTACCTCCCTTCATTCGCACCTTTTTTGCGTCTACCCACATTTTGAGTGCGGGTAGTCCCAGAGTCAAGGAGAACCAGTACTAAAAATGCGGGTATAACTACTTGGTAGGGAAAGTGCTACCCGCATAAAGTGGACATTGACCCGCATACGATCAAGCCCAGGAGGGCAATATGGCTCACGGTGCAGAGCCGTTCGCACTGGTAGTGCGCTTCACGGTGCGCCACGGGGCAGAATCCGCGTTCGATGACCTCACCGCCCGGACCGTCGCCAAGATCACGACTCAAGAGCCGGGGACGCTCATCTACACCTGTCACCATGTCGAAGGACAACCGCGACAGCGGATCTTCTACGAGCTGTACCGTGACCGGGCGGCTTTCGACGCACATGAACAGCAGCCGCACGTCAAAGACTTCCTCGCACAGCGCGAGGAGCTGCTAGAGGCAATCGAGGTCGACTTTATGAACATGATCGTCGGCAAGCCGTCCACTTCCTCCGAGGCGGCATGATCTCGTGACCGACGCACGTGTTGTCGGTGAACGCATCGCGTACCACCGCAAGCGCCTCAACCTGTCCCAAGTCGATCTCGCCGGACTCATCGGACGTTCCGAAAGCTGGGTCTCCCAAGTTGAGAGAGGGGTCCGCTCCGTTGACCGGATCTCCGTTCTCCAAAAGGTCGCCGATACGTTGTCGGTCAGCGTCGCCGAGCTGCGCGGCGCTGACACTACCGACGAACCGGCCGAAGACCGCTCAGAAGCGTTCGAGACACTTCGACTTGCTCTGACCGGCCACCCCGTTATCCGCTCGGTGATCACAGCAGAAAGCACGCCCGTGACCGCCAAGCGCTTGTCCGAGATCCTCAAGCGTAAGGTCCCGGTCTGGGAGATGGTCCATGCTGGCCGTTACACCGAACTGGCCCCCGTACTCTCCAACCTGATCACAGACCTTGAGCTGGCTGTACGGCACGCCCCGGACGAGGAGCTTCGCAAGCAAGCTCGACACGCACTGACGGACACCTACCAAGCGGCAGCCGCGATGATGGCCAAGCTCTCCGAGAACGACGCCGCGTGGATCGCTGCCGATCGCGCCGCCTTCAACGCCGAGAACCTCGGGCTTCCTCTGGAAGTAGCGGCAAGCTTGTTCCGCATGGCGCACGTGTTCCTGTCACTGCGCCAGATCTCACAGGCATACCAAGTCGGCAGCACTGTCGCCGACGCTCTTGCCCAGAAGATCGAGCAAGACGCCGACCCCAAGGTGCTCTCGCTCTATGGGGCATTCCAACTGGTCTTGGCCATTGCCGCCGCACGGGAGAACGAGCGCGCCCAAGCGCACGAACACCTCGACAAGGCACGCAAGACCGCCGAGCGGCTCGGTTCCGATCGCAATGACTTCGGTACTGAGTTCGGCCCGACCAACGTCGGCATCCACGCCGTCGCCGTCGCCGTCGAACTGGGAGACGCAGGGCAAGCCTTGGATCTCGCAGAGCACATCGACACCTCAAAGATGTCCCCGGAGCGCCAAGCCCGATTTCTGATCGACGTTGCGCAGGCCCACGCCATGCGGCGTCATATCGGTGATGCTCTGCATGCCTTGCAGGAGGCCGAACAGCTCACGCCAGAGCAGACCCGGACACACAAGGTCGCCCGCGACGTCGCCCGTGACCTGATCCAGCGTTCCGGTACACGCGCACGGCCCGAACTTCGCGATCTCGCCGAACGGTTCGGCGTCCTTCCGTAACGAAGCTCGCAGGAATCTTGCCGAATTGCCATTGTGTGAATCAAGCGGCGGCGCGCGCCGCGCCGCCGTACCCCCGCGCCAGTGCCTCCCCGCGCTGAGCATGCGGCCTGGGGGCCGGTCTCGCGCGGGGGCACGCGCGGCCCACCGCACACCCGCCGCACCGCACCAAGCAACCCGCCGTACCCAGGCCCGCGCCGCCGCCCAAGGTCGCTCCGACCACCGGCCCCGACCGCTACGCGGCGCCTACGGCGTCCTTCGGATCGACGCCGGCCGCTCCGCTCCCCGCGGGAACGCGAAAGCCGCCACGGACTACCGGACTCGAACCGGCTCATCCCAGCAAGGGGTGTTAGCGCGAAGCTAATACGAACTTTCCCATTCGCCTTTGCCCGTGACGGCACCCAAAGGATAGGCCACCGAAAGTAGTGGTCGGAAAGCATGCCTCCGGCGGGGGCCTCGGCTCCGGGATGATCGCGATTGCCGGACCGGAGACCGTAGGTGGCTGAGGGAGCCTGATCGTCCCGCCTGCCACGTCCCAGGCAGAGCCCAGCAACCCGACTCCTCCGGCTCAAGCCCGTCTGTGATCGTTGGCATCCGATGATCGAGGAACGGCGACCGGCAAAGGTACACGCGAAGACGGGCATGATCCTCCGTCGTCGGCCCGCTGCCCTTCGGGTGGGACGAGGCAGACGGGAAGATCAGCCAGGGGGAGCCGTGCGCGTCCGCGCAGGGCACAATCAGGGCACACGAGGCGCGGAGCCAGCAAGAAACATCGAGATCCGCCGAGGGATGAAACCCCGGTCAGCGCGGCACTCCGGGATATCGCCGCAGGTCCGTAGAGCGGCGCGTTTGTCCCTGCGCAACAAGCGCACCGAGTGGCGGGAGTACCGCCGCCAGGTCACCGAGTTCGAGCTGGGCCGCTACCTCCCGGTGCTGTGACTCCGGGCCGGCGCGGCGGTTTCACTGGGATGCGTTGTGGCAGGTTCACGACGTGCGCGACATTTGGGACCTGGTGGTCGTCGGCGGCGGCCCGGCGGGTTCGGCGGCGGCCCTGCGGGCCAAGCAACTGCGTCCCCGGGCCCGCGTGCTGCTGCTGGACAAGGCGGATTTCCCCCGGGACAAGGCATGCGGGGACGGCATCGCCGCCCACGGCGGTGACGAACTCGCTCTGCTCGGCGTGCCCGACCTCATCGCCGACTACCGGCCCACGGACCGCCTGTCGGTGATCTCCCCGGGAGGCGCGCGGGTCCTGGCCACCGTCGCCCGGCCCAACCGCGTCGTCCCCCGAGAGGTCTTCGACGCCCGCCTCGTCGACGCCGCCCGCGCCCGCGGGGTGGAGGTCCGGCGCCACCGCGTCCGCGCGATCGCGGCCCGGAAGGACCACGTCGTCGTCGACGACCGCCTCGCCACCCGCACCCTCGTCGCCGCCGACGGGGCCAACTCGACGGTGCGGCGCCTGGCGGGGATCCCGGCCGGTCCCGAGCGGCACACCGCGATCGCCGTGCGCGGCTACGCCGACGTGCCCGTCGACGACGACGTGCAGTTCATCGCCATGCAGCAGGAGGGCTGGCCCGCCTACGCCTGGTCGTTCCCGATCGGGGACGGCACGGCCAACATCGGCTTCGGCATGCTGCTGCCGAGTCTGCGCGCCACCGGGCTGCCCGGCCGCCAGGTCCTGCACGGCCGGCTCGCCGAGTTGCTGCCCGACCTGCCCGCCCGCCGCCTCAAGGCCCACCACCTGCCGCTGTCACCGGGCCGGCCGAAGCCCGGTACGGGCCGGGTGCTGCTCGCCGGTGACGCCGCCGGGCTTGTCAACCCGCTCACCGGTGAGGGCATCTACTACGCCCTGCTGTCCGGCCGCCTGGCCGGCGAGGCGGCCGTGGAGGCCGTCGGTGACCCGCTCGGCGCCTATCGGCGCACGCTGAGAGGCGCTCTGGGGGCGCACCTGCTCACCACCGACGTGCTGGCCCGGGCCGCGCAGTCCCCCCGCTTCATCGACGCCGCCATCGACGTCGCCGCCCGGCGCGGGGAGGTGTTCGACCTGCTGGTGGAGGTGGGGCTGGGCGCGGGCACGGTGCCGCTTCCGCTGGCCCTGGCCGTGGTGGGCCGCTGGCTCCGGGGCGGCCCACCCGCGTCGGCCGGGGTCAGGAGGCGCGGGTGAACTCGGCGACCCAGTTCGTCTCCCAGGTCGTGCCCCCGTCGGGGGAGAACTCCTGCTCCCAGCGGCACGAGTCCGCGGTGATCTCCGACCAGATGTAGTTGACCTTGATCGGGATGCCGTCGTACACGTCGTCGGCGGTGAACACGCCGCGCCCGTCGTCGCCGAAACGGCCGACCACCGGCGGCAGCGAGATGCCGGTCCTGCTGCTCGCCCAGTACAGCGACCACAGGCCGGTCTCCTTGTCGTACAGCCGCAGCGTCACGCCGCCGAATCCCTGCGTCGGGAAGGTGACCTCGTCGATGTTGCCGGCGCCGTCCAGGACGTTCCAGCACGTGGTGAAGCCCGGGAACTCGTACCAGTCCTCGCTGCCGGCGAGCACCCTGCGCAGCCGCCGCTGCCGGGAGGTCCAGGTGCCGACGAGGAAGCCGAAATCGTTGTCCATGGCGTGAAGCTAGCCACGGTCGCCTGACATCCTCCGTCAGTGGACATCGGCGGGTCCGCGGTGCTCGGCCGGCGACCCGGAGGACCGTGTCAGAGGGGGCGGAGGCGGCCGTACCGTCGCAGATCGCCGCCGGCTCGTTGCCCGGTGCCTCCTGCTCCGCCGGGGGGAGGGAGACACGGGAGGATCAGGGGGGTGGGGTGCCATTTACTCCCCTTATGTGCGCGTACGGTAGGACGCAGCGTCACTCCGTCTCCGGGTGGCCTTTTTCGGAGGGGGTCTCCGCGGGCAGGCGGTCATTCCCCTGTCATTGGCCGTCCACAGGAACGTTACGGACCCCTGGTTGGCTGTACGTGCAACTACTCGGCTAAAATCGGCCGGTCCCTTTGCTTGTTATATATCAGGATCAATTTCGCCGTGCACGGCGATAGGAGGTGCGGCATGACGACGGCTGCTGGTCTGCAGACCGTGGTGACGGTTCCGGCGCGGTTCCGCGGGCCCGAGGGCGCCGCGAACGGCGGGTGGATCGCGGGCACGGTCTCCGAGGCCCTGCACGGCGCCCGGCACGACTCGGCAGTCGAGGTCACGCTGCACGCGCCCACCCCGCTGGAGGCCGAGCTGGAGCTGCGCCAGCTCGCCAACACCGCCACCCTGACCCAGGGCGAGACCCTCCTGGTCGAGGCCATCACCGTCGCCGAGCAGCTCGACGCCCCGGCGTTCGTGCCCTTCAACGACGCCGCCCACGCCGAGCGCGGTTTCGCCGGGCTGAGGGGCCACGCCTTCCCCGGCTGCTTCACCTGCGGCATGCGCGATCCGGGTGACGGCCTGCGGATCTTCCCCGGCCCGGTGGAGGGGAAGGACCTGGTCGCGGCCGGCTGGCGGGTGCCGATGACCGTCACCGACCAGGACGGCGTCGTCCCCGACGCGGTCGTCTGGGCGGCGCTCGACTGCGCCACCGGCTGGGCCCACTTCGCCCCCGGTGAGTTCGCGCTGCTCGGTCGCCTGACCGCCCGGGTCCACCGCCGCGTCTACCCCGGTGGCATCTACTCGGTGGTGGCCCGCGCCACCGGCCGTGAGGGCCGCAAGCTCTTCGGTGAGAGCGCGGTCTACGAGGTGGACGGCACCCTGGTCGCCGCCGCCAAGGCCACCTGGATTGTTCCGGCCTGACCGTTCCCGGCCCTCTCCCGTCCCGCGGCCCGGTTCCTCCCGAGGAGCCGGGCCGCACGCTCGCCGGCGCTCGGCCGGGAGTGCTTCCGGGCGGCGGTCTCCGGGTGGTTTGTCGTCAGCGTGATAATTTCCGGCGGATAAATCGCCGTCCGGAGCGGAGATTTTGTCGAGATCCGCGATTATCTTCGGCGGGCATGGCCTCCACTTCCACCGCACCGTCGGACCTGGCCGCCACTCCCGTGCCGTGGTTCGAGCGCCTGCTCGTCGTGCTGTTCGTCGTGGTGCCCTTCCTCGCGGTGCTGGCCGCCGTCCCCTTCGCCTGGGGATGGGGTCTGACCTGGCGGGACGTGGTCATCGCCGGGGTGATGTACCTCGTCACCGGGTTCGGCATCACCGTCGGCTACCACCGGCACTTCACCCACCGCTCCTTCCAGGCGAAGACCTGGCTGCGGGTCGTGATGGCGATCGCCGGGGGCATGTCGCTCCAGGGGCCGGTCATCCGCTGGGTGGCCGACCACCGGAGGCACCACAAGTACGCCGACCGGGAGGGCGACCCGCACTCGCCGTGGCGGTTCGGCCCCGGCTTCGTCGGGCTGAGCAAGGGGCTGTTCCACGCCCACGTCGGCTGGCTGTTCCGCCCGGAGCGCACCTCGCGGCGGCGTTTCTGCCCCGACCTGCTCGCCGACCGGCCGATCAGGCTTCTCTCCCACAACCTGGCCTATGTGCCGATCGTGCTGCTCTCGCTCGGCCTGCCGACCCTCATCGGCGGATTGTGGGGCGGTTCGTGGCGCGCGGCCCTGACCGCCTACTTCTGGGGCGGCCTGGTACGGATCTTCGTCCAGCATCACGTGACCTGGTCGATCAACTCCATCTGCCACACCTTCGGCAAGGAGGAGTTCACGGTCAGGGACCGCTCCCGGAACGTGTGGTGGCTGGCCGTGATCTCGCTGGGCGAGGCCTGGCACAACCTGCACCACGCCGACCCCACCTGCGCCCGGCACGGCGTGCTCCGCGGTCAGATCGACCCCAGCGCCCGGCTGATCTGGCTGTTCGAGCGGTTCGGCTGGGCCTGGGACGTGCGCTGGCCGGACACCGCGCGCCTCGCCGCCCGGCGGGTGGGCGCGGCGGCGTGAGCCGTACGGGGGACGAATCGCGATAGGTCGGGTTGTGGGATGGTAAGCCGCATAATTACCGCATGAGAATTACCGTCATCGAGCACGAGGCCGGAGCCGGCCTGGGCTTCTTCGCCGGATGGCTGGCCCGGTCCGGGGCGGAGTGCGAGGTCGTCCGGCCGTACCTGGAAGAGGCGGTGCCCGAACGCGCGGCCGACGGGCTGATCGTGCTCGGCGGCGAGGCGGCGGCCTGGCAGGACGAGGACTATCCCTGGCTGCCCGCCACCCGCGACCTGATCCGCCGCTCGGTGGACACCGGCGTGCCGACCCTGGGCATCTGCCTGGGCGCCCAGCTGATGACGCTCGCCTGCGGCGGGACCGTCGAGCGCGGCGGCGGCGGGCTGGAGGTCGGGGTGCGCCGGATCGTCCCGCTCCCCGGCGCGAGCGGCGATCCGCTCTTCGACGGCCTGCTCGACGGCCCGGAGCCCGCCGTCGCGGTGCAGTACCACGGTGACGCGATGACCCGGCTGCCCGAAGGCGCGGTCCCGCTGGCCACCGGGGACGCCTACCCGAACCAGGCGTACCGGCTGGGCGAGCGCGCCTGGGCGGTGCAGTTCCACCCGGAGGCCACTCCGGAGATCTTCGCCGGCTGGGTGGACGGCTCCGCCGAGCACCTGGTCGCCCTGGGCCACCCCGCCGCCGAGCTGGTGACCGAGGCCGCGGCGTCCGGACCGCGGCTCGCCGCCGTCTGGAGGCCGTTCGCCGAGCGTTTCGCCGCGACCGTCGCCTCCGCCGCGGCCGCCGTTTCCGTCGCCTCCGTCGCCTCCTCTGCCACGGCCACAGCCCCGGCCACCACCGTCGCGAGCGGCACCGCGGCGTGCGCTGTCCCGTCGACGACTCGGCCCTGAGGGGAACGCCCGGGGTCCCTCACTGGATAATGCCGAACCCCTGATGCGAGGATTGAGGGACGACTGTGCCTGCGATCGGAGACGGGGAGGGGGCGGTGAGCGCCGTGCCCCGCATGCAGACGACGGCCGGACGGCTGGTCAGGCTCGGCTTCTCCGACGGGGCCGGGGCCGAGAGGCTCCTCGGCGAGCTGGGACCCGAGGCCGCCGGTGACGTCGGCCTGCTGGACTCCCTCGTCGCCACGGCGGATCCCGACCTGGCGCTCGCCTCGCTGAACCGGCTGGCCGAGCGGGATCCCGGCGTCCTCGGAGCGCTCCGGCGCGACCCCGGTCTGCGGGCCCGGCTCCTCGGCGTCCTCGGCGTCAGCGCGGCCCTCGGGGACCACGTGGCCCGGCACCCGGAGCACTGGCACCTGCTGGAGGAAGAACGGGCCACGGCGCGTCCCGATGAGGCGGAGCTCCGCGCCGAGCTGCTCCTGGCGGTCGGCGCCGACCCCGACGACCCCGAACCGCGGGCGGCGGACGCCTCCACCGAGACCCTGTCCGCGCTCCGGGTCGCCTACCGGGGCCGCCTGCTCCACCTGGCCGCCCGGGACGTCACCGGGGAGGCGGCGCTCGGCGAGGTGACCGCCGAGCTGTCCGCGCTGGCCGGCGCCGCGCTGGAGGCGGGCCTGGCCGTCGCGCGGTCCGAGCAGCCGGAGTCCGGCGCGGTACGGCTGGCCGTCATCGGCATGGGCAAGTGCGGGGCACGCGAGCTCAACTACATCAGCGACGTGGACGTGATCTTCGTGACCGAGCCCCGCCGGACGGCCGCCGGAACCGGGGACGGGACCACCGGCGGGACCACCGGCGGGACCACCGGCGCGGCCGATGCGGTCGCGGAGGGGGCCGTCGACGACACGAAGGCCGTCCAGATCGCCACCCGCCTGGCCCAGGGGATGATGCGCGCCTGCTCGGCCACCACCCCGGAGGGGGCGCTGTGGGAGGTGGACGCGGCGCTGCGCCCCGAGGGGAAGGCCGGGCCGCTGGTCCGGACCCTCGCCAGCCACCAGGCCTACTACCGGCGCTGGGCCAAGACGTGGGAGTTCCAGGCGCTGCTGAAGGCCCGGCCGGTCGCCGGTGATCCCGAACTCGGCGGCCGCTACGTCGCCGCCATGAACGAGATGGTCTGGCAGGCCGCCACCCGCGAGAACTTCGTCGAGGACGTGCAGGCCATGCGCCGCCGGGTGGAGGCCCACGTCCGGGCGGAGGAGGCCGAACGGCAGATCAAGCTCGGCCCGGGCGGCCTGCGCGACGTCGAGTTCGCCGTCCAGCTCCTGCAGCTCGTGCACGGCCGCCTGGACCCGCTGCTGCGCCGCCGCGCCACGCTGCCCGCACTGGCCGCACTGTCCCGGGGCGGCTACGTCGGGCGGGAGGACGCCAGGGCCCTCGCCGAGGCGTACACGTTCCTGCGCCGGGTCGAGCACCTGCTCCAGCTGCACCGGCTCCGCCGTACCCACGTCGTGCCCGAGGGGGAGACCGAGCTCCGGCGGCTCGGGCGCGGGCTGGGCATGACCGCCGACCCGGTGGGGGAGTTCACCGCCCGGTGGCGGCGGCACGCGCTGGAGGCCCGCCGCCTGCACGAGAAGCTGTTCTACCGGCCGTTGCTGCAGGCCGTCGCCCGGCTGCCGGAGTCGGAGGACCGCCTGTCCACCGCCGCCGCGCAGGCCCGCCTGGAGGCTCTCGGCTACGCCGACCCGGCCGGGGCGCTGCGCCACATCGCGGCGCTGACCACCGGTGTCTCCCGCAGGGCGGCGATCCAGCGCACGCTCCTGCCCGTCATGCTCGGCTGGTTCGCCGACGCCCCCGACCCCGACGCGGGCCTGCTCGGTTTCCGGCAGGTCTCCGACAAGCTCGGCGCCACCCCGTGGTACCTGAGGCTGCTGCGCGACGAGACCGCCGTCGCCTCGCGGCTGGCCCACCTCCTGGGGACCAGCAGATACGTGACCGGGCTGCTGCTGCACGCGCCCGAGGCCGTCGCGCTGCTCGGCTCCGACGCGGAGCTGGACCCCCGGCGGCCCGGGGCGTTGCTGGCGGAGGCCCGCGCCACGGTCGCGCGCCATCCCGAGCACGCCGAGGTCGCGGTGGCCGCCGTGCGCGCCCTGCGGCGCAGGGAGCTGTTCCGTACGGCGGTGGCCGACCTCGCCCGGCACATCGACATCGAGCAGGTGGGCCAGGCGCTGTCCACGCTCAACGACGTGACGGTCCAGGCCGCGCTGGAGGCCGCGATCGCCAAGGTCGAGATGGAACGGCGGGCGCCGCTGGGCACCCGGTTCACGGTGATCGCGATGGGCCGTCTCGGCGGCGTCGAGTGCTCCTACGGCAGCGACGCCGACGTGATGTTCGTCCACGAGCCGCTGCCCGGGGTGCCGGAGAAGGACGCGGCGGACGCCGCGCACGCGGTCGCCAACGAGCTGCGCCGCCTGCTGGCCCTGCCCGCCCCCGACCCGCCGCTGACCGTCGATCCCGACCTGCGCCCCGAGGGACGTCAGGGGCCGCTGGTCCGCACACTGGCCTCCTACGCCGCCTACTACGCACGCTGGTCATCGCCGTGGGAGTCCCAGGCGCTGCTGCGCGCCCGGTTCTGCGCCGGGGACGCCGAGCTCGGCGCCGGACTGCTGAGGCTGGCCGACCCGCTGCGCTACCCGGCCGCGGGCGTGTCCGACGAGGCTGTGCTGCAGATCCGCAAGCTCAAGGCGCGGATGGAGGCCGAACGGCTGCCGCGCGGGGCCGACCCCGCCCTGCACACCAAGCTCGGCCGGGGCGGCCTGTCGGACGTCGAGTGGGTGGCCCAGCTCATCCAGCTCCGCCACGCCGGACGCCGGCCGTCGCTGCGGACCACCCGGACCCTGGAGGCGCTGCGCGCGGCGGTCGCCGAGGACCTGCTCGCCCCCGCGGACGAGGAGGTGCTCGCCGACGCCTGGCGGTTCGCCTCCCGGATCCGGGACGCGATCGTCCTGGTCCGGGGCCGTGCCTCCGACTCCATCCCGAACGACGTCCGCGAGCGCGCGCTCATCGCCCGCGCCCTGGGCTACCCGCCGGACGGCAGCGAGGACTTCGTGGACGACTACCGCCGCGTCACCCGCAGGGCCCGCCAGGTCGTGGAGCGGGTCTTCTACGAGGACTGAGCCGGTCTGCGAGGACTGAGCCGGTCTGCGGAGGCTGAGCCGGTCTGCGGGGGCTAGACTGCGGAAAGGACGATCTTGTTGCACTCGTCCTGCTTGTTCTTGAACATCTCGTAGCCGCGCGGGGCGTCCTCCAGGCGCATGCGGTGGCTGATGACGAAGCTCGGGTCGATGTCGCCGTTGCGGATCCGCTCCAGGAGCGGCCGCGTGTACCGCTGCACGTGGCACTGGCCCGCCTTCAGCGTCAGGGACCGGTTCATCAGCGCGCCCATCGGGAACTTGTCCAGCAGCCCGCCGTACACGCCGACCACCGAGACGGTGCCGCCGTTGCGGCAGGCCATGATCGCCTCGCGCAGGGCGTGCGGCCGCTCGGTCTCCATGCGGGCCGCCTGCCGGGTCCGGTCGTAGGCGTGGACCGCGGCCACGGGATGGTGGGCCTCCATGCCCACGGCGTCGATGCACGCGTCCGGGCCGCGTCCGGCGGTCATCTCCCGCAGCGCCTCCAGGACGTTGACCTCCTCGTAGTCGAGCGTCTGCGCGCCCGCCTGCGCGGCCTTCCTCAGCCGGTAGGGGAAGCGGTCGATGGCGATGACCCGCTCGGCGCCCATCAGGTAGGCGCTGGCGACCGCGAACTGGCCGACCGGCCCGGCGCCCCAGACGGCGATCGTGTCCCCGGGCTTGATGTCGCACATCTCCGCGCCCATCCAGCCGGTGGGCAGGATGTCGGACAGGAACAGCACCTTCTCGTCCGGCAGGTCGTCCTCGATCTTGATCGGTCCCACGTCCGCGAACGGCACGCGGGCGTACTGCGCCTGGCCCCCCGGGTAGCCGCCCAGCATGTGGGAGTAGCCGAAGATGCCCGACGGGGAGTGGCCCATGAGCTTCTCGGCCATGCCCGCGTTGGGGTTGGAGTTCTCGCACACCGAGTACATGCCGTTCGCGCAGGAACCGCAGTTCCCGCAGGCGATCGGGAAGGGGACGACGACCCGGTCGCCGACCTTGAGGGTCGACACCTGCGGCCCCACCTCCACCACCTCGCCCATGAACTCGTGGCCGAGGATGTCGCCCTTCTTCATGGTCGGCACGTAACCGTCGTACAGATGCAGGTCGGAACCGCAGATCGCGGTGGAGGTGATGCGGACGACGGCGTCACGCGCGTTGAGGATCCGCGGGTCGGGGACCTCGTGGACCTCGACGGTGTTACGGCCCATCCAGCAGGCGGCTTTCATCTGACTCTCCTCAGTGGGCGGAGCGGACGGAGGCCCGGACGGAGGACCGGACGGGAGGCACGGGCCGGGCCGGACGCTGCCTGGCCTGGCGCAGCGCGCGGGTGCCCTCGGGGCTGCCTTCGGAGCGGACCACCTCACCGGTCTCCATGACCTGCTTGAACCGGCGCAGGTCGTCCCGGACCTGCTGCTCGGGGTGCTCACCCGTCAGCCGGGCGAGGAGCAGCCCGGCCCGGCCGGTCGGCAGGCGGTAGGACAGGTCCACGTGGATCTCGGTACCGCGTCCGCCGGGAGCGTCGGCGAAGCGCACCGACCCCGTGACGCCGACGACACCGCCGGCGGACTTCCAGGAGATCAACTCGTCGGGACGATCCTCGACGACCTTCGCGTTCCACGTGACGGCCGTCCCCGCGGGCCCTCGCGCCCTCCAGTGCGACCGCCCGTCCGCGGTCGTGCTGACCGACTCCAGATGAGCCATGAAGCCGGGCAGGTTCTCGACGTCGCGCCAGCGGCGGTACACCTCCCGGCGCGGACGGTTGACCGTGACGGCCGCGTGGAGGTTCATCCCCCGCCGCGCCACCTGCTCGACCTCCGGGCTGCCCGGACGTGAGCGGCGCCGGGCCGCGCGGGCCGCGGTGTACACGTCGAGGGCGGTGACGGCGAGGACCACCGCGGTGGCGGCCATGACGCGGCGGCGCCTGTCGCCCTGCGTGCCGGAGACCGCCCGGCCCAGTGCCGCCAGGTCCATGGCGTCACCGGCCACCCGGGTCCACACCCGGTCGGCGGGCCTGCGCCCGCCCAGCAGGAGGGCCGCGTGGAGCAGTTCCCGGGCCCCGGCAAGCGGCATCAGGGCGCGGGCCCGGGGTGAGCCGTCGACACCGCCGAGCCTGCTGACGGCACCCGGCGCGGCGACCTGGGCCACGCCCAGGCCCATGCTGACCAGGCCCAGCATCCGGGCGAGGCGGTCGGTGGCACGATCACGTTCTTGGCTCATCACGTCTCCCCATGTCTGATCGCTTCTTCCGAGGCGGCCGCGTACCCGATGGGGGAGTCAGACGTGTACGCAGAGTAGTAACAATGTCGCTAGTAGTACCCTTCTGGTGTCGTGTGACACGGTTGTCTCGGTGCCATCGTGATGCGGCGTTCCTGTTGCGCCCGCCATGATCGGCGTGTATCAACGACTCCGGGTGATCCGTTTTGATATCCGTCTACGCCGATCTGGCCATCGGTCTGGTGCTGGCCTTCCTCCTGCTCTCCCTCCTGGTGAGCGGGGTCAACGAGGCCTTCGTCCGGCTGCTCGGGATCCGCAGCAAGTTCCTCTGGGCCTACCTGCGCGACACCATGGACGGGGGTTCCTCCGAGGGCACCTCGTGGATCCCGTCCAAGATCGCTGATGTCTTCGCCAAGCTGCCCTTCTCCAAGAACGACCCCCGGCCCCGGCACAGCCCCGACCCGGCTCCTCCGGTCGTCGCGCCGATGCCGGTGGACCCCGCCACGGTGCTGGCCGCCGAGGCGCCCGTACCCGACGTCGACATGACCGAGCGGCTCTACCGCCGGCTCCAGGAGATCGACCATCCCAAGGGCGCGCGGACCACCATCTCCGACATCCCTCCGGAGCGGTTCTCCGGCGCGGTCATGGAGCTGGTCTCCGCCGAGGAGGGCGGGGTGGAGGGCCTGATCGCCAAGCTGGAGGCCATCCACAGCCCGCTCGCCGGTCATCTGCGCGGTGTGTGGAAGGGCGCCGAGGCGGACATGGAGAAGTTCCGGGCCGGTGTCGAGAGCTGGTTCGACGGGGAGATGCAGCGCCTGTCCGGGCTCTACCGCCGCTATGTGAAGTGGGTGGTGTTCGCCCTGGGAGTGGCGCTGACGCTGCTGTTCAGCATGGACGCCCTGGAGTACGGCAAGACGCTGCTGCGGGACAACGCCTTCCGGGCCGGAGTGGCGGCCATCGCGGGCGGCAGCGAGGACGGCCTGACCGCGTTGAAGGACAAGTGCTCCGCGGACGGGGCCGCCGAGCCGTACGAGTGCGTGACCGAGTCCCTCAGCTCGCCTGCTCTGGTCAAGATCTTCGACAACGCCATCGTGAGCATCACCGTTCCCCCGGAGGGCGGCGACCCCTCCCTGAACTGGAACGGCGGCGTCTGGTGGGATCGCCTGATCACCCCCGGCCACTGGCCCGGTTATCTGCTCACCGCCGTCGCCCTGCTGTTCGGCGCCCCCTTCTGGTGGGACGTCCTGCGCCGCCTCACCGGGTTCCGCAACCGCGGCTGACCTCCGCGGCTCAGGGATGGCGGAAGTATCCGGCGAAGCCCTTGACCCGGGTGAGGGGGTCGATCCGGATCTCCGTCCCGGTCTTCAGCGCGTTGATCATCTTGCCCTGGCCGATGTAGACGCCGACGTGGTGAGTCTTGATCCTGTGCTCGCTCACCGTGCCGTAGAAGACGAGATCACCTGGACGGGCCTTCGCGGCCGGGATCCGGGTGAGCCGGCGGACGTGGTCGTCGGTGTTGCCCGGCCCGAGGACGTCGCGGCCGTAGGCCAGGTGGTAGACCCATCTGGCCAGGCCGGAACAGTCGAGTCCGAGCGTCCTGGCGGCCGGGCAGGGCCTGATCGCACCCCGGTACCCCTCGCACGTGCCCAGGGAGGGCCCCGGCCGTTCGTCGTGGCCGCCTCCCCAGGAGTAGGGGATCGCGCCGCCCGCCCAGCCGGGCCGGGCGGCCCCGGAGTGGATCGCGTGGGCGACGGAGGTCAGCCGGTTCAGGGCGGCGGGCAGGACCGGCACCGAGGCGGTGGCCAGCAGGAGCAGCGTGAGCGCGCCCGCCGCGCCCGCCGTGCGGGGGAGTCCGCCCCGCCGCCGGGGCGTGTTCCGCACCCCGTGCTCACTCCTCGCAGTCGTCACCGTCGACGTCGACATCGACCTTCTTCTTCTTTTTGGACTTCGGCGGCTTCTGTCCCGCGGAGTCCGCGGCGCCGGCCTGGGCGAACGAGAGGCTCGCCGTACCGGCTGAGGCGGCGCACGCCTCGTCGCCCGCGCTGCAGGCGACGAGCGAGGACAGGGCGATGACGATGACGCCGGCGGTGGTGGCGACGGTGCGGAACACGGTGGTCGTTCTCCAGATCGTGCGGTCGTTTCTTATGTCCCGTTTCTATCGGACGCCGCTTGCAATGTACTGAATCACGACTTGTGTCATGGATCGACCGGATGTTGACTGCGGTGCCGTACCCCCTCGCCGGGATCGGAGGTCACCGGGGAAGCGGTTCCGGCGCACCGGCCGGGCCGGGCACGTGGACGCCGCGCTCGAAGAAGGTCTCCAGCACGACGACGGTCTGGGTCCTGGCCACCCCGTCGATCTCGAACACCCGGCGCAGTACGGCCTGCAGCTCCCGGGTGCTCGATGCCCGGATCTTGGTCAGCACCGACGCCGGACCCGCGATCACATGGGCCTCCTCTATCTCCGGGATCGTCCGGAGCGCCTCGGCGGTGTCGCCCATCCAGGTGTTCCCGTCGATCATCACGTATGCCAGCACACCCCTGCCCGCCGCCACCGGATCGACCTCCACGGTGGTGCGCCGGATCAGGCCGCGCTCGCGCAGCTTTCTCACCCGCTCGTGGGCCGCCCCGCTCGACAGGCCCACGGCCGCCCCGAGCGCGGCGTAGGAGCGGGTGGCGTCTTCCTGGAGCAGCCCTATCAACATCCTGTCGATGTCATCCATGACGAGACATTATCAGGATATTTTGGTGTTTGACATAACTAGGTTCGGTGATATTGGCTCTCCTCATGACAGAGACCATCCCCGCCGAGTTCGACGTGCTGGACGACCGCTTCGCCACGGTGGGCGGTGACGAGCGGATCGAGCGGATCCACCGGGGCTGCCGCTGGGCCGAGGGGCCCGTGTACGTTCCCGCGAGCCGCCAGCTGCTGTGGAGCGACATCCCCAACGACCGCATGCTCCGCTGGGACGAACTGACCGGCGCCGTCGGCCCCTTCCGCGCCCCGGCCGGCTACACCAACGGCCACACCCTCGACGCCCGGGGCCGTCTGATCTCCTGCGAGCAGGGCAACCGCCGCGTCACCCGTACCGAGCACGACGGCTCGATCACGGTGATCGCCGACCGGTGGGAGGGCAAGCGCCTCAACAGTCCCAACGACGTGGTGGTGAGGTCCGACGGCTCGATCTGGTTCACCGACCCCTCCTACGGCATCACCAGCGACTACGAGGGGCACCGGGCCGAGAGCGAGATCGGCGCGGACAACGTCTACCGCGCCGACCCGGTCACCGGAGAGGTGCGCCTGGTGGCCGGGGACTTCGTCCGTCCCAACGGACTGGCCTTCTCCCCGGACGAGAGGGTGCTCTACGTCGTCGACACCCGGCGCAGGCATCTGCGGGCCTTCGACGTGCACGACGACGGCACGCTGTCGGGCGGCAAGGCGATCGCCGAGTGCGCGGCGGGCTCCTTCGACGGGATCAGGCTCGACGACACCGGCCGGATCTGGGCCGCCACCCACGAGGGCGTGCACTGCCTCGCCCCCGACGGCACGCTGATCGGCAGGCTCCCCCTGCCGGAGAAGACCTCCAACCTGGTCTTCGGCGGCCTGAAGCGGAACTGGCTCTTCATGACCGCCTCCACCTCCGTCTACGCCATCATGACGAACGTGCGCGGAGCCAGGCCCGTCTACGTGTCCGGGGACGCCTGAACGCTCACCGTCCGGACGGGGGCGGGACCGTGCGCACCGTCCCGTTGGCCGCGTGCGCCTTCACCCAGCCGCCCGGCCCCCGTACGGTGACGTCCCCGTTGCGGCTGCTGACCGTGACGTCGATGCCGTGCGGGACGGCGAGCGTGTAGTCGACGTGCTCCTCGGGGGTGTCGCGCAGTGCGGTGCAGGCGGCGCTCTCGTCGCAGATCACGCCGATCGTGAGGTACCCGTCGCCCCACGACTCGCCCGTGGGGCCGTTCCCGTGGGGGTGGCGCGTCACCTGGAGCTCGGCGGCGTCCGACGCCACGATCTCCACGTCGCCGTGGTCGGTGTGGACGTCGAGCCTGCGGATGCCGGCGAAGCGCGCCGTCGTCGATCCGGGGGCCTCCTGCCCCACCTCCCCGGGACCGGTGCGGACATCCGTGATGCGCGTCGACCGATCCGGCGCTCCCGTCAGATCATGGACGGCGTCGGCGACGGTGGCGATCACCACGGCTGCGATCGCCAGCGAGACGGCGGCGGTGAGCCCGCGGTGAACGGTGCGCTCCTTCTTCCCGCCGGGGAAACCCGGGGAACCGGTCGTCCGCATGTCACGCGCCTTCCATCCGAAGTCCACAACCGTCACGGACATTCGTACGGCCCGCCCCATGCACACCTCCTGCACTCCGGTTACCGGCCGCTTGCACGCCTCACGGTGGCCGGTGCCCACGGTGACGGAGTGATCCGTCGCCCGCCCCCGTCGCAGGATCTTCCGCGTGCTCCCGGACCCAGGCGTTCCAGGCCGTTCCATGAGCGAATTCGAGAAGGTTTGAGCGAGTTCGAGCGGGTTCTCTGGAGATTGAACCGATCAGGCGGGACGCGCGTCTCAGCGTCATGAGGATCACCCGCCGGGCCGTCGCCGTCTTCACCGCCCTCATCGCGGTCGTGACGGGTGCGGCGGCCGTACTGATCTCGCAGTCGGCGGGCGGGGCGCCGCCGGTGCCGGCCTCGTGCCCCCAGCGGTGGGGCGGCGGCGACGTCGGCGGCTGGGTGCCCGCCGCGGCCGACATCGACGGAGCAGGCGAATCCCTCGTGCCCGGCTCGCCGGTGCGGGCGATGATCTGCGCCTACCCCGGCACCAACACGCACCCGGGAGGCGAGCGGCTGGCCGGGAGCCGGATCCTGACCGGCCAGGCGCGGGTGATGGCCCGCGACCTCGCCCATCTCCCGGTGGCCGCCGCCCCCCGCGTCGGCGGGTGCACGTTGATGGGCGGGCCGATGACGAACTACCTCATCAGGTTCGCCTACCCCGACGGCCGGGCGCTGTGGGTGGGCAGCGCCGAGGAGGTCAACTCCTGCGTGGAGACCACGAACGGCACGTCCGGCAGCCGCTCGTACATCGGGCCGAGCATCACCGCCGCCTACCGGACGGGAACCTGGAAGCCCGTCCATCCGGACGACCCCTGCCAGGGCCGTACCCTCGGCCGCCGGGGGCAGGACGAGCGGATGGTGCCGGACGGAGCGGTCTCCGTCGTGGTGTGCGGCCGGGCCGCCTCGCACACCGCGAAACCCCCTCGGCGGGAGTACGGCGAGCCGACCGCCCGCGACCTGGCCGCGATGCTGAACTCCGCGGACAGCCGGCCGAGCGAACACAGGTGCAGGGGCGGAGGGGGAGGGGACGACCGTGAGTTCCGGCTGCTGTTCGGTTATCCGACTGGACCGCTCGCCGATGTCCGGATCTCCGTGAACTGCACCCCCGGTGTCGACAACGGGCTGCTCCAGGCGGACCTCGGCGACCCCGTCCGCGACCGGGTGGTACGGCTCGCCCCACCGCAGAACGGATGACGCCGGGCGGCCGTTCTGCGCTGCCGCCCGGCCGTCGGTGAGACGGCGGATCGGTCACGGGCCTGCCCCGCCGCCGCTCTCGCGATACCGCCGATGGGTGGTCTCCGAGGTCACCGGGACGGGGAGCGCCTGAGACAGCCGCTTCTCCGCCCCGGGGTCGGGCCGTCCGGAGACCTCGATCGCGGTGTCGTCGAAGGCGAAGCGGATGACGGTCTCAGGAGAGTGGCCCCGGTAATGGCGCAGGTGGACGGCGCGTAGCTGGACGACCGCCTTCGTGCGGTCTCCTCCCATGGCGTGGAACCGGATGAACGGCCCGTCGAGCTCGACCTCGGTGATCGCCCTCGACCCGCCGATCGCGAATGCGCCGGTCATGACGGCGGTCATCAGGGCCGAGACGATGACGGCGAACGCGGCCTGCAGCGATACCGCCATGAGAATCGTGATCATCGCGCCGACGACGAGAACCCCGGCTGCCGTCTTGAGCTGTTCCGTTCCCTCGCGCGGGGCCTTCCAGAGAACGGCCCGCTCCGGTGGTCTCTCGTTCATGTGTCCCCGGTGGGCCGGGTGCGGCCGTCAGAAGTCGCGATCATTGCGCCATGTTCCCAGTGCCCACCGACACAACGGGACCGGCGGCCCAGCGATGAGATCGTCCGCATCCGTCCCCGGGACGACTCGATCGCGGCGCACGCGGAAGGCCGCCGGGCGCGTCCTGGACGGACGGCCGCTCGACGGCCTCGCGCGATGCCTGAGCGCCACGCCCGCGCCCGGCGGATCATCGGCCGGGTTCTCCGCAGGTCGCGGCCTCGGCGGATCAGACGTCGTAGTAGAGCTCGAACTCGTGCGGGTGCGGGCGCAGCCGGATCGGGTCGACCTCGTTCTCGCGCTTGTAGGAGATCCAGGTCTCGATCAGGTCGGTCGTGAAGACGCCGCCCTCCAGCAGGTAGTCGTGGTCGGCCTCCAGCGCGGCCAGCACCTCCGGCAGGGAGCCGGGCACCTGCGGGATGTTGCGGGCCTCCTCCGGCGGGAGCTCGTAGAGGTCCTTGTCGACCGGCTCGACCGGCTCGATCTTGTTGCGGATGCCGTCGATGCCGGCCATGAGCATGGCCGAGAAGGCGAAGTACGGGTTGCAGGACGGGTCCGGCACGCGGAACTCGATGCGCTTGGCCTTCGGGTTGGAGCCCGTGATCGGGATGCGGATGCAGGCCGAGCGGTTGCGCTGGGAGTAGACCAGGTTGACCGGGGCCTCGTAGCCGGGGACCAGGCGGTGGTAGGAGTTGACCGTCGGGTTGGTGAAGGCCAGCAGCGACGGGGCGTGCTTGAGCAGGCCGCCGATGTAGTAGCGGGCGGTGTCGGACAGGCCCGCGTAGCCGACCTCGTCGTAGAAGAGCGGCTCGCCGTCCTTCCAGAGCGACTGGTGGCAGTGCATGCCGGAGCCGTTGTCACCGAAGATCGGCTTGGGCATGAAGGTGACCGTGTGGCCGTGCTTCAGGGCCGTGCTCTTGATGATGTACTTGTACAGCATCAGGTTGTCGGCGGTCTTCAGCAGCGTGCCGAACTTGAAGTCGATCTCGGCCTGGCCGGCGGTGCCGACCTCGTGGTGCTGCATCTCGACCTCGATGCCCGCCCCGATGAGCTGGCGGACCATCTCCGAGCGCAGGTCGGTGAAGTGGTCCATCGGCGGCACCGGGAAGTAGCCGCCCTTGAAGCGCGGCTTGTAGCCGAGGTTGCCGCCCTCCTGGGCCTTGCCGGTGTTCCAGGCGCCCTCGATGGAGTCGATGTGGTAGTAGCTCTCGTGCGCGCTGGTCTGGAACCGTACGTCGTCGAAGATGTAGAACTCGGCCTCGGGGCCGAAGTAGACGGTGTCGGCGATGCCGGTGCCCCGCAGGTACTCCTCGGCCTTGCGGGCGACGTTGCGCGGGTCGCGGGTGTAGGCCTCACCGGTCAGCGGGTCGTGCACGAAGAAGTTGATGTTGAGGGTCTTGTGATCCCGGAAGGGGTCCAGCACCGCCGTGGACGGGTCGGGCAGCAGCAGCATGTCCGACTCGTGGATGGCCTGGAAACCGCGGATCGAAGAGCCGTCGAACATCAGGCCGTCGGTGAAGACGCCGGCGCCGAAGTTCTCCGCGGGGAAGGTGAAGTGGTGCGTCGTCCCCGGCAGGTCGGTGAACCTGACATCGACGAACTGTACGCCTTCGTCCTTGATGAACTTCAGGACGCCGTCGGCGGAGTTGAACACGCGAACCTCCCAAGGGGCACGGGCTATCGGACCGAACCTAGGCCCGTGCCGTTACCGCCCCGTGTCTCGTTTGTTTCACTCGTGTTAAGGGGCGCCGCACCACGCTAGCCTCAAAATCGGGAGTGCCTCGCGGGAAAACCCGTATTTTGCCGCTTTTTCACGTTCCGGTCGTGAGGCGGCAGCCCTCCTCCTCGGGATCGTCCTCCAGGTCGTACGGGTCGACCGGGGCGCCGGTCGCCTCCGCCGCCTCCCGGTCCTCGGGGGAGTCCTCGTAGGCGGGGTGGATGAAGCCGTCGTCGACGTCGCACCTGGCGCCCGCCGTGCCTCCGTTGTTCCAGTCGCGGATCCACAGCACCAGCTCGCCGTTCTCGCGGTAGACCTCGATCCGGCCGCGGTTGTGCGCGACGACGCGCATGGCGGTGTACGGCTGGCCGGGCCGCTGCACGGCGTAGACGAACAGGTAGTTCACCTCGATCCGGGCTCCGGTGCGCCCGCGGCTCTTGAACGAGGAGACCTTCGTCCGCCCGCGAACCTTGATCACATCGGTGACGGGCTCGGCGGTCCTGGGCGCGAAGGAGGTCAGCCAGTACCGGGTGTTGAAGCCGTCCTTCCCCGGCTTGCGCCGGTCGAGGTTCTTCAGGAACCACTCGCGTATCTGCGGATGGAGAAGCTTGCTGAAGGGCTTGTGCCCGGCCTTGAACAGGATGCGGCGGTCGAGGTTGGAGGCCTTGAGGAGGTCCCCGGTGCGCTTGAGGGCGGTGGCGACGTCCTTCGCGCTCAGCCCTCCCACCGCCTTGGCCGGGGGCATCGCCAGCCCTTTGATCCCGTCGGGGTAGTCGATCGCCGGAGACCCCTCGAACGGCGACACCTTCACCGGCTCCACGTCCACCGGGGTCGTCTCCTCGGGGACCGGTCCCTCCGCGGCGATCATCTCCCCGGGGAGGCGTCCGGAGAAGGCCGTGGCCACCCCCTCCAGCAGGTCGGGCCGGTAGGCGACCACCCCGCCGGCCGCCGCGACCGCGACCGCCGTCACCGCCGCGGCGATCCGCCGCCTGCGCCTGCGCCTGTTCCGCGGCTGCGCGGCCCACGCCTGCCTGGCGGCTCTGGTCATCCGCTTCCGCTCCCCCGCGTCGATCTGGGCGGCGAGCTCGTTGAAGCGTCGGTCGATGTCGTCATCTGACACGGGGGAGTGCTCCGGGCAAAGGTGATGGCGTAATGGTTGATGCACATGATGGTGGATTTTCGCCCCATTTCGGTAACCAGCTCGGCTGGATTCGGGGGCGGCCTCCAGGGCGGATACCGTTGGGTCATGAGCAGCAAGCAGCCTCGCTGGACCCAGACCTGGCTCGGCGGCGTCAGGTCGGCCGGAGTCGACCTGGGCTACCCCGGGGAGCGGCTCGGGCTGCCCGAGGAGGGCAGCGGCGCGGTGGCCGGATTCGGCCGCAGGATCGGCGCCCTGGTGATCGACTGGATGATCTGCACCTGGGCCGTCGCCCAGGGGATCTTCCGGGTCAACCCCGCCGAGCAGGGCTGGGTCCCGCTCGTGATCTTCTGCGTGGTGAACATCCTGCTGGTGGGCACCATGGGCATGACCTTCGGCATGCGTCTGCTCGGCATCCGGGTCGCCGCCCTCGACGGCGGCAACCCGGGCTTGCTGCCCGCCCTGGTGCGCAGCCTGCTGCTGTGCCTGGCCGTACCGGCGCTCATCTGGGACCGCGACCAGCGCGGCCTGCACGACCGTGCGGCGAACACCGTGGTCGTACGGATGTGACCCGCCCGACCCCGTGAGGGTCAGGCGGGCTTCACGCAGGTGAAGATCGCGGTGCCCGGCAGGTGGCGTCCGCGCAGCGGGCTCCAGCCGCCCCACACCCGGTCGTGGCCGCCGGGCCACTCCGGCTCGGTCAGCGCGGCCAGCACCAGCCCGGAGGCCACGATGTGCCCGATCCAGTCGGCCATCGTGCGGTGGTGCTCGACGTAGCTCGGCTGCCCGTCGGGGCCGAACTCCACGTACGGCGTGCGGTCGAAGTAGGAGCGGTCGGAGGTGAGCCCGCGGGGACCGGGGTCGTCGGGGAACGCCCAGCGGACGGGGTGGCTGACGGAGAAGACGAACCGGCCGCCGGGGCGCAGCACCCGGCGGGTCTCGGCGAACACGGCCGCCGGGTCGGCCACGAACGGCAGCGCGCCGTACGCCGAACAGGCCAGATCGAACGATTCGCCGGCGAAGGGCAGCGCCTCGGCGTCGGCCTGGACCACCGGGAGCGCCGTGCCGCCGGAACCGGCGCCGGAGTCGTCGCCGTCGCCGTGATCGCTGTTGAGATCGATCCGGCGGGAGTGCTGGAGCTGGCGGAAGGACAGATCGAAGGCGGCGACCCGGGCACCCTGCCCGGCCAGCCACCGCCCGCACTGCCCCGCGCCGCAGCCGATCTCCAGGACGTCCCGGCCCGCCACGTCGCCCAGCAGCCGGGCGTCGGCCTCGTCCAGGCCCTCGGGGCACCAGACGAAACCCGCGTCGCGCAGGAACGCGCCGTGCTCCGCCTGGTACTCGTCGGCGGCGCCGTCCCACCAGGAGCGGTTGGCCCGGGAGGTGGCGGGGGCGTCGACCCGGTGCCGGCCGACCCCGTCCGCGGACATCAGCGCATCTTCGGCGGCCGGGGCATCTTCGCCCCGCGCGGCAGCGGGCCCTTGGGCATCGGCAGCGTCTGGGGAAGCGCCTTGAGCCGGTTGTTGACCTCGTAGACCGCGGGCTTCTTCAGGTTCCGGGGCAGCTTCATCAGGTGCCGCTGGAGCTTGCCGATCGGGATCTGGCCCTCGCCGTCACCGGACTGGACGTCGTAGACCGGGACGTCGAGCGCGATCCGCTGGACCCGCTTCTTCTCGGCGACGAGCATCTTCTGCACGCGGCTGCCCGGTCCCTCGGAGACCAGGACGATGCCGGGGTAGCCGACGACGCGGTGCACGATGTCCTGGTCGCGGTTGACCGCGACGGCGGGGGTGACCTGCCAGTTGCCCCGCATCCCCTGCAGGACCGCGGCGGCGGCGCCGGGCTGGCCCTGCAGCATGGAGTACTGCGCCCTCTGGGCGAGCTGGCCGAAGACGACCAGTCCGACGGTCAGGGCCATCATGACGCCGAGGAAGTACAGCGGCCACCAGCCCGTGACCAGGCCGAGCACGATGAACAGCACCAGCGTGCCGAACGCCGACGCGTAGACGATCGGCATCCCCTTGGGATTGGCCTGCTTGATGATCTGCGCGATCATACGCAGCTGCTTCATGCGCCCCATGCGCTCCGGGTCTTCGGGCTTTTTCGCCATGTCTGAAGGATACAAATCCAGGGGTGAAGAAATGAAAACGTGACCTCGGTCGCGCGTCGCCCCGGCGGGCACGGCCGCGCCCCCGAGACGTCCCGGGAGTGCCCCGGCCGCCGGGGGCGGTCGCGGCGCCCCGGGACGCCGTACGACCGCGCGGGGTCCCGCACGTGGCCGTACGGCGTCCGGCCGCGCCGGGTCAGACCGACACGGTCACGCCGAGGCGGCGGTCGGCGACGCTGCGGCCCGCCTCGACGGTGTAGTCACCGGGGACGGTCGTCCACCCCTGATCCGTCCAGACCTGGAAGGCGCGCTCGGGCAGGGTGACCGTCGTGATCACCGTCTGACCGGGGCCGGCGTCGACGACGTCGAACCCGGCGAGCCAGCGGGCGGGCCGCCCGGCGTCCCGTTCCGCAGGCGAGAGGTAGAACTGCACGATCTCACGTCCGGACCGCTCGCCGGTGTTGGTCACCGCCACCGTCACCGTCCGGCCCGTCACCGCGATCGTGTCGTAGGACCAGGACGTGTATCCCAGGCCGTGACCGAACCAGAAGGCCGGGGCGCGCCCCGCGCGCTCCCACGCGCGGTAGCCGATGAAGACGCCCTCGTCGTAGGAGACCTCCCCGTCCGCCGGGGTCACGTTCAGGACGGGCGCGTCGGCCTCGCGGACCGGCCACGTGGTGGGCAGCCGCCCGCCCGGTTCGGCGTCGCCGAACAGCACGTCGGCCAGGGCGTTGCCGGCCTCCTGGCCGGGGAACCAGGTCAGCAGGACCGCGGGCACCCGCTCCAGCCACGGCATCTCCACCGGGGACCCGGCGTTGACGACCACGACCGTGCGGGGGTTGGCCTCGGCGACCCGGGCGATGAGCTCGTCCTGGCGGCCGGGCAGGGCCAGGCTCGTCCGGTCGAAGCCCTCGCTCTCCACCTCCAGGGTGGTCGAGGCGACCACGACCGCCACGTCGGCGCTCGCCGCGGCCTTGACGGCCTCGGCGATGAGCACGTCGTCGCCGGGGGAGGGGTCGGCGTGGCCCAGGGTGAACGCCACGAACGCCATGCCGCCGAACGCCCCGGCGGGGTGGCGCACGCTCAGCTCGACCGGTGCGCCCTCGGCCAGGGTGACCACGATCCGCCGCTCCGGCGGGGACAGGAACGCCGCGGCGGGGTCGTCGCCCTCGGGGCTGACGACCGCGTCGAAGACCGTTCCGCCGTCGATCGTCATGGTGAACGCCCCGACGCCCGCGACCGAGAACTCGTGGGGGCCGCTCACGCCCGGGGTGTAGCGGGTACGGAGCTCCACGGCGGCCAGGCGCCCGGCGTCCACGTCCGGCGGGAGGCTGCCCACCCAGCGGGCCTCGGCGGTGGCCAGCGGGTGCTCGGCCAGGACCGCGCCCTCGGCGTCCAGGAACAGGGCGCGGACCGGGCCGGTCAGCGGCGCGAGCCGTACCCGGGGATCGGTGCCGAGCGCGTGGCGGATCTCGACGCCGTCGCGGGCGCCCAGGCCCTCCAGCGGGGAGACGACCCGGTCGGGGAACACCTGGGCGCTGCCCCCGCCCATGATCCTCGCCTCTCCGGCCGCCGAGCCGATGAGGGCCACGCTCCGCAAGCCCTCGAACGGCAGCAGACCGCCCTCGTTGCGGAGCAGGGTGAACGACCGGGCGGCCACCTCGCGGGCGAGGGCCACCCCGTCGATGGGAGCGGAGTCAGCGGCGGGGGAGGCGTCAGCGGCGGGGGAGGCGCCGCGCGGCTTCAGGGCGCCGACGCGCCGGGCCAGGCGGAGGACCCGGCGGACCTGGTCATCGATGATCTCCTCGGCGACGCGGCCCTCGCGGACGGCGGCCTCCAGCTTCCCGCCCCAGGGCCCGAACGGGCCGGGCATGGCGACGTCGAGCCCGCCCTCGGCGGCGGCCTCGGTGGAGCGCGCGGCGGTCCAGTCGGAGACGACGAAACCGTCGAAGCCCCACTCGCCCTTCAGCAGGTCGCGCTGGAGGGGGCGGTGCTCGGTCATGGTGGTTCCGTTGACCGAGTTGTAGGCGGACATGACGCCCCACGCCCCGGCCCCGACCACCCGCTCGAACGGCGCCAGGTAGACCTCGCGGAGGGCCTTGTCCGACACCTTCACGTTCACCGTGAACCGGTCGGTCTCGAAGTCGTTGGCCACGAAGTGCTTGGGCGTGGTGCCGACGCCGCCCTCCTGCACGCCCTCGACGTAGGCGGCGCCGATCTCACCGGTCAGGTACGGGTCCTCGGAGAAGCACTCGAAGTGCCGCCCGCCGAGCGGGCTGCGGTGCAGGTTGACGGTCGGGGCCAGCAGCACGTGGACACCCTTGCGGCGGGCCTCCTGCGCGAGCAGCAGCCCGGCCCGGCGGACCAGTGCCGCATCCCAGGTCGCGGCGAGGGCGGTGGGGCTGGGGAGCGCGATCGAGGGGTCCGCGGACGTCCACTGCTCGCCCCGGACACCGATCGGGCCGTCGCTCATCACCAGCCGTTCGAGCCCGATCTCCGGTACGGCGGGCAGGGACCACATGTCGGCGCCGGTCAGCAGGCGCACCTTGGTGCTCAGGTCGAGCTTCCCGATCAGTTCTTCGATGTCCACGCGGCCAGTCTCACCCAAGAAACCGAGCGGCCAGTAGGTATGGTGACCGAATAGTTATAGACCATGTGGAGCGGGACGCCGGGGCGGAGAACGCGGAAAGGCCCCGCGCGTGCGGCGCGGGGCCTCGGGCCGGAACAGGTGGTCGGCGGGGTGCCGGGCTGGCGGGGGGTCAGGCGTGCTGGCGGGCCTCGACGGCCTGCTTGTAGAGGCGTCCCGCCCGGTAGGAGGAGCGGACCAGCGGGCCGGACATGACTCCGGCGAACCCGATCGCCTCGGCCTCCTTCTGGAGCTCGACGAACTCCTCCGGCTTCACCCAGCGCTCCACCGGGTGGTGCCGGGGCGTGGGCCGGAGGTACTGCGTGATGGTCAGCAGGTCGCACCCGGCCGCGTGCAGGTCGCGCATGGCCGCGACGACCTCCTCGCGGTCCTCGCCCATGCCCAGGATCAGGTTGGACTTGGTCACCAGCCCCGCCTCGCGGGCCTTGGTGATCACTCCCAGGGAGCGCTCGTAGCGGAAGCCGGGGCGGATCCGCTTGAAGATCCGCGGCACGGTCTCGATGTTGTGCGCGAACACCTCGGGCCGGGCGGAGAAGACCTCCTCCAGCTGGTCCCGCTCACCGTTGAAGTCGGGGACCAGCAGCTCGACCCCGCAGCCGGGGAGCAGGGCGTGGATCTGCCGGGCGGTCTCGGCGTACAGCCACGCGCCGCCGTCGGGCAGGTCGTCACGGGCGACACCGGTCACGGTCGCGTAGTTGAGGCCCATCTGGCGGACCGACTCGGCCACGCGGCGCGGCTCGTCGGTGTCGTACTCCTTGGGCTTGCCGGTGTCGATCTGGCAGAAGTCGCAGCGCCGGGTGCACTGGTCGCCGCCGATGAGGAAGGTCGCCTCGCGGTCCTCCCAGCACTCGGAGATGTTGGGACATCCGGCTTCCTGGCAGACGGTGTGCAGGCCCTCGCGCTTGACCAGCGCCCGGAGCTCGGTGTGGTTGGGACCGGTCCGGAACCGGGTCTTGATCCACTCGGGCTTCTTCTCGATGGGGGTCTCCGCGTTGCGGACCTCCAGGCGGAGGAGCTTGCGGCCGTCCGGGGAAACGGTCATGCTTCCTCCTTCGCCGGTCGCATGACCAGGGTGTTGTGCTGGTCGGTTCGCTCGCTGCGCTCGCTCACGTATATCACCCTACGCTTCTGCAGAACCTGGGATCACCAGGGGGTCACCCGATTATCCTACGTCTCCGCGGAACCCGGCGCGGCTCCGGGGCGGCGGCCCGGGGCGGGCGGCTGCGGAGCGGCGGCGCCGGGCCGGCGGCTCCCGGTCACCGGCGGAAGAGGTCCTCCTCCGGAAGGTCGAAGACCCGCGCGCCGAGCGCCTCCGCCAGACGTTTCTCGGCGTACGGAATGACGTCGTCGACCACGATCCGGCGGCCGGTCTCCGCCGACAGCGAGGAGACCCCGGCGCCCTCGATCCCGCAGGGGGAGATGCGGTTGTACCAGCTCGGGTCGTTGGCGCAGTTGAGCGCGTAACCATGCATCGTGACACCCCGCGCCACCCGGATGCCGATCGCGCCGAGCTGCCGGTCGGGCAGGCCGTGGGAGGGGTCGCCGACCGCCCAGACGCCGGCGCGCCCCGCGATCCGGCCGGCGCGCACCCCGAAGTCGGAGCAGACCTGGATGAGGACCTCCTCCAGCAGCCGCACGTAGGCGACCACGTCCAGGCGCCCGCCCAGGCGGACGATCGGGTAGCCGACGAGCTGACCGGGGCCGTGCCAGGTGATCCTGCCGCCCCGGTCGACATCGATGACGGGGGTGCCGTCGCCGGGGCGCTCGTGCGGGGCCGTCCGCCTGCCCGCGGTGTAGACGGGAGCGTGTTCGAGCATCAGGCAGGCGTCGGGCATCCCGTCCGCCACCCGCCGGGCGTGGATCCGCCGCTGGAGGTCCCACGCCTGCTCGTAGGGGACATCCACGCCAAGTCGGACGATCGCCAGCTCGCTCACGGCTCAAGGGTAGTTGACCGTGCCGGGATCACGCCCGGGGGAGCCGGTTCCCGGGGCCGCTCACGCGGTGAGCATCCGGGGCTCGATGCGGAACTCCTTGACGCCGTCCGCCCCGTCGTGCTCGACCTTGTAGGCGTAGCCGGTCGGGCTCACGGTGACGGCCTGGATGAACTCGGTGCCCACGTAGTGCAGGCCGACGCCCTCGTCGGCGGCGTAACCGCCGGGCAGTTCCCCCGAGGCCACCGACGCGTGCAGCAGCTCGCGGCGCTGCGGGTCGGAGTTGTAGTGCACGCCGCACGAGTAGGGCAGCAGAGCCAGCCCCTCCGACCAGGGCCGCAGCCGCGGGCCGAAGGAGTCGGTGTTGCCGCCCACGTGCCAGCAGAGGGCGCCCGCGCTCTGCCCGGACAGGACCACGCCCGCCCGCCAGGCCTCCTCGAAGGCCTCGTCCAGACCGTGCAGCCGCCACAGCGCCGCGAGGTTGGCCACGCTGCCGCCGCTGACGTAGATCATGTCCTGGCTCAGGATCCACTCGCGCGGATCGGCGACGTTGGGCATCGGGAACACGGTCAGATGGCTCACCTCGACGTCCCAGTCGCGGAACGCCCCGTACATCTTCAGCAGCCAGTCCGCGTCGTCCCCGGTGGCGGTGGCGAGCAGGCCGAGGCGGGGACGGTCCTGGCCGGTCAGATCGAGGCCGTAGCGCAGCAGCGGGCTCGCCTCGATGAATCCGTAACGGGCGGACGGGCGGAACGAGCCGCCGCCGATCGCGAGGATGTGGGACTGACCTGACCTGCTCATCAATTGCCTCCAGCGGGGAGACCCCGGCCGCCGGGCCGGGGTTCCGGGAGCGTGATCTCCCGATGACTCTCTGTGGGAACAGGGACCCTAGAGTACGGCGGGCAGTGCCTCGTTGAGGTGGATATGCCGGAACACGTAACCCGTATCCAGGAGCCGACGCGGTGTCACCCGCTGTCCGATCAGCACCCCTTCCTGTGCGAACTCGCCGAGTGCGGCGCGCAGCACGGGTCCGGGAACGGGCAGGGGCATCGTGGGCCGGCGCAGCGCCCGCCCCAGGGCCGCGGTGAACTCGGCGTTGGTGACCGGCTCCGGCGCGGTGAGGTTCACCGGGCCATCGAGCTCACGGGTCCTCAGGGTGTGCAGTACGGCGTGCACCCAGTCGTCCATGGAGATCCACGACCAGTACTGCCTGCCGGAGCCGAGCGGCGCCCCCAGGCCGAGCTTGAAGATCGGCAACATCCGGGACAGCATGCCGCCGTCGCGGCTCAGCACCAGTCCGGTGCGGAGCAGGACCGTCCGGACGCCCGCCCGCGCGGCGGGCTCCGCCTCGGCCTCCCAGGCGCGCACCAGTCCGGCCAGGAATCCCTCGCCGGACGGGCCGGACTCGTCCACCGCCCGGTCGCCGGTGTCCCCGTAGTAGCCGATCGCCGACGCGGACAGCAGCACCGGGGGCCTGGACGACAACTCCGTCAGCGCGGTGGCGAGGGTCTGCGTGCCCTCCACCCGGCTGCTCAGCAGCTCGCGCTTGCGGGGGCCGTCCCAGCGCCGGTCGCCGATGCCCGCCCCGGCGAGGTGCACCACGGCCTCCGCGCCCTCCAGTGCGGCGGGGTCGACGAGCCCCTTCGCCGGGTTCCAGAACGACTCCTCGGAGCTCTGCGGCGCCCGCCGTACCAGCCGGACCACCCGGGCGCCGTCCGCCCGCAGCGCCTTGACGAGGGCCGTGCCGAGCAGGCCGGAGGACCCGGTCACGATGATCGTCATACCGTCCAATGTAATCGACCTCCGCTGAGATCTTCGGGAGGCGGGATCACTCCGGTTGCCGGAGGAAGGGGAACGGGGCGGAGAAAGGGACCGGGCCGGTCCGCGGGAGGCGGACCGGCCCGGCCGGGAGAACGGGTGACTAGGCGTTGAGACCCAGCTGGTTCTCGAAGTTGCCCTCCTCCAGGCGACGCTTGATCGTCGTCAGGAAGCGGGCGGCGTCGGCGCCGTCGACCAGGCGGTGGTCGTAGCTGAGCGCGAGGTACACCATCGAGCGGACGGCGATGACCTCGCCCTCGGGGGTGTCCACGACGACCGGGCGCTTGACGACCGCACCGGTGCCCAGCATGCCGACCTGCGGCTGGTTGAGGATCGGCGTGTCGAACAGCGCGCCGCGGCTGCCGGTGTTGGTCAGCGTGAACGTGCCGCCGGTGATCTCGTCCGGGCTCACCTTGTTGGCGCGGGTGCGCTCGGCCAGGTCGGCGATCTTACGGGCGAGACCGGCGATGTTGAGGTCACCGGCGTTCTTGATGACCGGGACGAGCAGGCCGCGCTCGGTGTCCGTCGCGAAGCCGAGGTGCTCGGCGTCGAAGTAGGTCACCTCGTTGGTCTCGCTGTTGATCGTGGCGTTCAGCTTCGGGTGCTGCTTGAGCGCCTCGACCGCGGCCAGCGCGAAGAACGGCATGAACGAGAGCTTGACGCCCTCACGCCGCTGGAACTCGGTCTTGGCCCGGTCGCGCAGGCGCGCGATGCGGGTGACGTCGACCTCGACCACGCTGGTGAGCTGGGCCGAGACCTGCAGCGACTCGACCATGCGCTTGGCGATGGTCTGACGCAGACGGGACATCTTCTCGGTACGGCCGCGCAGGGTCGTGTCCACCTCGACCGGCTCGGGGGCCTGGGCGGCCTGCGGGGCGGCGGCCGGAGCGGGGGCCTGGGCCTGGGCGGCCTGCGGGGCGGCGGCCGGAGCCGGGGCGGCGGCCCGCTCGCGCTGGGCGCGGGCGGCCTCCAGGACGTCCTGCTTGCGGATGCGGCCACCCACGCCGGTGCCGTTCAGGCTCTCGAGGTCCACGTTGTGCTCGGCGGCGAGCTTGCGGACCAGCGGCGTGACGTACGGGCTCTCACCGGAGGCCGGGGCCGGGGCCGGGGCGGCGGGCTGCGCCGGCGCGGCCTGCGGAGCCGGGGCCGGGGCAGCCTGCGGAGCCGGAGCCGGAGCCGGCGGCGGAGTCTGGGCCTGCGGGGCCGGGGCCGGAGCCGGGGGAGCGGGCTGGGCCTGCTGGGCCTGCGGGGCGGGCTGCGGGATCGACGAGATCGGCGCCGCCGGGGCGGGCTCCGGCTCCGGCTCGGGGGCCGGGGCCGGGGCCTGGGCCTGCGCGGGGGCGGGAGCCTCCTGGGCCGGGGCGGACGCGCCCTCGACACCGTTCTCGTCGATGAGGGCGAGCTCGGTGCCGACCTCGACGGTCTCGTCCTCGGCAACGATGATCTTCGTCAGGATGCCCGCGGCCGGGGACGGGATCTCGGTGTCGACCTTGTCGGTGGAGACTTCGAGGAGCGGCTCGTCGGCCTCGACGCGCTCGCCCTCCTTCTTCAGCCAGCGGGTGACGGTGCCCTCGGTGACGCTCTCGCCGAGCTGGGGCATCTGTACGGACTTCGGCATGGTGTCTTCTCTCGCGCTTTCGAGTGAGGGCTTCGGCTAGTTGTGGACGTGCAGCGGCTTGCCGGCCAGGACGAGCATCGCCTCGCCCAGGGCCTCGGACTGGGTCGGGTGGGCGTGGATGAGCTGGGCGACCTCGGAGGGCAGGGCCTCCCAGTTGTAGATCAGCTGGCCCTCGGTGACGAGCTCGCCGATGCGGCGGCCCACCATGTGCACGCCGAGTACCGGACCGTCCTTCTGGGCGATGACCTTGACCGCGCCCTGCGTGCCGATGATCTGGCTCCTGGGGTTGCCCGCCAGGTCGTAGGTCGCCTCCACGATCTCGTAGCCGCGCTCCTGGGCCTGGGCCGAGGTGATGCCGACCGAGGCGACCTCCGGGTCGGAGTACGTGATCCGCGGGATGCCGTCGTAGTCGATCGCGGGCGGGTTGAGACCGGCGATGTGCTCGGCCACCATGATGCCCTCGGCGAAGCCGGCGTGGGCCAGCTGCAGGGTCGGGATCAGGTCGCCGACCGCGTAGACGCCCGGAACGCTGGTCTGGCAGTGCTCGTTGACGACCACGGTGCCGCGCTCGATGGCGATGCCGGCCTCCTCGAAGCCCATGCCGGAGGAGACGGCCCCGCGGCCGACGGCCACCAGCAGCAGCTCCGCCTCCAGGGTCTTGCCGTTGGCCAGGCTGACGACCACGCCGGTGTCGGTGGTCTTCACGCCCTCGAAGAAGACGCCCAGCTCCTGCTTGATGCCGCGGCGGCGGAAGGCCCGCTCCAGCAGCTTGGAGCTGGACTCCTCCTCCAGCGGCAGCAGGTGCGGCAGGGCCTCGACGATCGTCACCTCGGCGCCGAAGGACCGCCAGACGCTGGCGAACTCCACGCCGATGACGCCGCCGCCGAGGACGACCACGGAGGAGGGCACGCGGTCGAGCTTGAGCGCGTGCTCGCTGGTGATGATCCGCTCGCCGTCGATCTCCAGGCCGGGCAGCGACCTGGGCGCCGAGCCCGTCGCCAGCACGACGTTGCGGCCTTCGTAGACGTCGTTGCCCACGGCGATCCGGGTCGGGCCGACGAGCCGGCCCTCACCCTCGACGATCGTGACGCCCCTGCTCTTGAGCAGGCCCTGCACGCCCTTCCAGGCGCGGGTGACGATCTTGTCCTTGAACGTGTGCACCGCGGGGACGTCGATGCCCTCGAAGCGGGCCTTGACGCCGAACGCCGCGCTCTCGCGCGTCTCGTCGGCGACCTCCGCGGAGTGCAGGAGAGCCTTGGTGGGGATGCATCCCCGGTGCAGGCACGTGCCGCCGATCTTGTCCTTCTCGATCAGCGCGACGGTCTTGCCCAGCTCCGCCGCCCGCAGGGCGCAGGCGTAGCCACCGCTCCCGCCGCCCAGGATGACGATGTCGTAGGGGCCGCTGCCATCAGCCACAGGAATGCTCCTTGTCGGATCGGTACGCCGCCGAGGGCCCGCTGTCGGCCCGGCCCCGGCATCCGCATCTTTTCACTTGTCTACGTCGCTTGTGCCCCGCCCGCGAAGGGCGGAACGCGGGTCCCGCACCCGGCCCCCCGCCTGCCGCGCGGGACCGGAAGAGGGCCGGAGCGGGTCCGTCGGCCCGCTGTGCTACCGGGCGGGCTGATGCCGACTTCTCAGCCCGCTGTGCTACCGGGCGGGCTGATGCCGACTTCTCAGCCCGCTGTGTACCGCTCGGCGATGCCGATGAGGGTCCGGGTCATCGCCCCGGTCCCGCCCTTCGGCGTGTAGCCGTGCGGCTCGCCCTTGTTGAAGGCGGGCCCGGCCGTGTCGATGTGCGCCCACTTGACGCCGTCCGGCACGAACTCCTTCAGGAACAGGCCCGCGGTGAGCATTCCGCCGAAGCGCTCGGGATGCAGGTTGGCGATGTCGGCGACGGGGGAGTCGAGACCCTTGCGGAGCTCCTCCGGCAGCGGCATGCCCCAGGCGGCCTCGCCCTGCTCGCCCGCTATCGCGACGACCTCCTCGCGGAGCGCGTCGTCGTTGGCCATGACGCCCGCCGTACGCCAGCCGAGCGCGACGATCTGCGCGCCGGTGAGCGTGGCGACGTCGACGATCAGGTCGGGGTTGTCCTGGCCGGCGCGGGCGATGCCGTCGATCAGGACCAGGCGGCCCTCGGCGTCGGTGTCGAGCACCTCGACGGTCTTGCCGGCGAAGCTGGTGAACACGTCGGACGGGCGCTGGGCGGTGCCGCTGGGCATGTTCTCGGCCAGGCAGAGGTAACCGACCGCGTTGACCTTCAGCCCCAGCCTGGCGATCGCGACGAGCGCGCCGAAGACGGCGCCGGCGCCGCCCATGTCCGACTTCATCCAGTCCATTCCGGAGGTCGGCTTGATGGACAGGCCGCCGGAGTCGAAGGTGATGCCCTTGCCGACGAACGCGACCGTCTTGGCGGCCTCCGGGTGGCTGTAGGCCAGGCGGACCAGGCGCGGCGGGTTGGCCGAACCCTGGCCGACGGCGACGATGCCGCCGTAACCGCCCTCCTTGAGGGCCGTCTCGTCGAGGACCTCGACCGACAGCCCCACCTCGGCGGCGGTCTGCTCGGCGATCTTGGCGAAGCGGGCCGGCCACAGGCCCGACGGCGGGGTGTTGACCAGGTCTCGGACCAGGGAGACGGACGCGGCGACCGTGGAGGCGCGCTCGACGGCGGCCTCGGCGCCTTCGGCGTCGCTCAGCACGGTCAGCTCGGCCACCGGGGCGGGCTGCTCGCCGGTCCGGTAGGCGGTGAAGGAGTAGGCGCCGAGCAGACCGCCCAGCGCGAGGGCTCCGGCCTGCTCCGCGGAGGCGGACGGCAGGGCGAGCGCGGCGCGGGCGGTCCCGGCCAGGGACCGGGTCGCGACGCCCGCGGCGCGGCGGAGGGCCTCGATGTCGTAGTCGCCCTCGGGAGCGTCGCCGAGACCGACGACGACCAGGAGCGGGGCGGCCAGGGCGCCGAAGGTCGGCACCTTGGCGGTCTCGCCCGGCTTGCCCTTGACTCCCATGGCGTTCAAAGTCTCGGCCAGTTTGCCGCCGAGTGCCTGGTCGAGCCCTTCCGCGCCGGGAGCGGCACGCAGGCCGTCCGGTCCGGAGTGGACTCCGACGACCAGCGCGTCGGTGTCGAACGAGACGACGTTGTTAGGTGGGTTCAACCGCACAGTGGTCACATACGCAGATGCTAGTCCTGCTTGGGGCGTCCGCGTAAACGGGGGTTCATCCTACCTATCGGTAATCGCAGAATGGTGCTATTCGAACTAGCGTCATTTCTGTCATGGTGCTACTGTCGATAGCACCATGTTGCTCACTCTGGACTTGAACGATCCCAGGCCACTGCACGAACAGGTCGCCGGGGCGATCCGTCGCGCCATCGCCGACGGCTCCTACGCGCCCGGCGACCGCCTCCCGCCCGCCCGGGATCTGGCGGGCGCGCTCGGCATCAACGCCAACACGGTGCTGCGCGCGCTGCGTGAGCTGCGGGACGAGGGATTGCTGGAGTTCCGCCGCGGGCGCGGCGTCAGCGTGCTCAACCGCCCCGACGCCCACGCCGTGCTGGTGGAGGCGGCGCGCGAGCTGCTCGCCGAGGCCGACCGGTACGGCTACGGCCCGGAAGAAGTGATCCACATCATCAGGGAGCTGTCCTGACACGGCCGCAGCGCCCCGCGGGGAAAGGCCCCGCACGCAAACGCCTCCGCGGGGAAAGGCCCCGCACGGAGAACGCCCATCCCGAGGAGTCCCCATGACGTCCGCTCCCTCCCCCGGCCGGAACGCGGCCCCCGCCCGCGGCCTCGCGGTCACCGTCGCGGCCGTCTGGGGCACATCCGTCACCGCGGCCATGGTCGCCGTGCCGCTCGCTCTCCGCGACCGCCTCCCCGACCCGCTGGCCACCCACTGGAGCGGCGGATCCGTCCCCGACGACAACATGTCCTTCGCCGCCGACCTCGTCGTCACCCTGGCGCTGTGGGGAGTGGCCTGGATCATCCTGCTCGCCGCCGCGCTGCACGGTGCGGCCCTGCGAACCCGGATAATCCGGATCAACTGGTGGGCGTTCCTCTTCGGCTGGGCCGTGTTCGCCCTCGGCGTCCAGGGCTCCACCCTCTACGCCAACCTCGACGCCGCGACCTGGCGGGAGGCGGAGCTGCCACCATGGACGATCTTCGCGGTGCTCCTCGTGGCCTTCGCCGTGGGAACGCTCGCCGGCTATCTCGGCAGGGGAGGACCCGACCCCGCCACCGGACACCCGGCGGAGCCGCCACCGGCGGTCCGGCTCAGGCCGGGGCGGCGCACGGTCTGGGTGAGCCGCGTCTCCAACCCCTGGCTGACCTGGCTGGCCGTCACGGCCCCGGTGGCGGCGCTGATCGTCATCGGGCTCGCCGCGGGGGACGTGGTCGACGTCCCCGCCGCCTGGTCGATCCTCTCCGTAGCCGTCCCCATCTCGCTGCTCGGCGTCGCCACGGCCACGGTCCGGGTCACGGTCGACCCCCAGGGACTGCGCGTCGGGCTCGGTCCCTGGGGGTGGCCCGCCCGCCGTACCCCTGCCGGGGCGATCGAGTCGGCCTGGGCGGAGCGGCGCACACCGGGCGAGGTCGGCGGCTGGGGCGTGCGCAGCGTTCCCGGCACCGGACGGACCACTCTCATGCTGCGCGGCGGTGACCACCTGGTCATCCGCCGCGCCCGGGGCGGGGAGTTCGCCGTCTCCGCCGACGACGCCGAGCGCGGCGCCGCCCTGCTGAACGCCTACATCGCCGAGGCCGCGGGCTCGTGATCCGCCGTCGCGAGCCCTGTCCCCCGAAGATCCCCGTCCCTCTCCCGGACACCCTCCTCACGCGGGCGGGTTCCCGCCCTGCGCTGCCCCCGCCCGGGTCCTGAGGACCGCGTCCCATCAGCGCTCCACCCGCGATCTCCGCCCGTGTTCACCGGGCCGCCCCGGCAGGGGGCCCGTTCTCCCCGCTCCCCGAAAGGTGACGTCGTGCCACGTCGTTCCGCGGACCTCTGGTCGTTCCTCCTCGTCGCGTACGGCCTGTCCTGGCTGTTCGCGCTCCCCGTCTGGCTGGGGAAGGCATCCCTCGGCTCCCCGGCCGCCGCCGCGATCAGCATCGCGATGATGTTCACCCCGGCGCTCGGCGTCCTGGCCGTCTGGCTGTCCGGCAGACGGCGGGGAGTCCCCGGCACGACCTGGCGCGAGTGGGCCAGGGCGACCGGGCTGACCCTGGGGGAGGACAGGAGGCGCACGATCGTCCTCTTCGTGCTCTCCTGGCTCGGCACGCCCCTGCTGGCCGTCGCGGCGATCGCGCTCAGCGCCGCGCTCGGGCTGCTCACCCTGGACCTCGACGGGCTCAGTCTGTACCGCGAGGCCCTCGCGCAGGCCGCGCCGGGACCGCAGGCCCCGGTCGACCCGGCGGTCCTGGCCGTGGTGCAGGTCGTGTCGGCCGTGACGATCGCCCCGCTGATCAACTCCGTGGCGGCGTTCGGTGAGGAGTGGGGCTGGCGGGGCTGGCTGCTGCCGCGTCTGATGCCGCTGGGCACCGCGCGGGCGTTGCTGCTGTCCGGGGTGATCTGGGGCGCCTGGCACGCCCCGCTGACCCTGCGCGGCTACAACTACCCGGAGCTGGGCGCCTGGGCGGCCCCCTTCTTCGTGATCTTCTGTGTGGCCTACGGGGCCCTGCTCGGCTGGTTCCGGCTCCGTACCGGAAGCGTCTGGCCCGCGGTCGTCGGCCACGGCGCGTTGAACGCCTCGGCGGGCCTCACCCTGCTGCTGGGCGACGCCGCCGCCCCGCCGGACCTCGCGGTCGCAGGGATCACCGGCCTGACCGGCTCGGCGCTGCTGGCGGTGCTCTCCGCCGTGCTGTTCACCCGCTGGCCGGTACGGCGGTCCGCCCCGACGGCCGTCTGAGAGGGAGGCGGCGGGTCACACCATCACGCACACCACCAGGGCGGCGGCCGTGGCGGTCTCGACGAGCGCGCCGAGCACGTCCCCGGTGATCCCACCCAGCCGCCGCACCGCCCTGCGCCGCAGCGCCGACGCAGCCAGCAGGCCCGCCACCACCGCCAGCGGGCACGCCACCACCGGGAGAAGGGCGGGGAGGGGGGAAAGCAGGTCCTGAGGCAGACGGAGCACGCCTTCGGGGAAAGAGGAGATCTCCAGCGCCCCTGCGTAGGCCTCGCTCATCTCCGCCCCTCGCAGAGGGGCGTAAGAGCCGTCGTAGAGGACGGCGTCCTCCGGGGAGTGGCTCAAGTAGTGGTGGCCGGAAGAGGACGGACCGAGGATCCAGAAGCAGAACAGGAACGTCACGGCGGCCACGCCCGTGAGGGAGAGCGCGGTGGCGGCCAGGGCGGGGCCGCGCCGTACCGTCCCGGCGACCGTCGCGCCGAGCCCGCCGGGCCGGGCGCCGGGCACGTGCTCGCGGCAGGCCCAGGTGAGCGCCAGCCGCCCCGCGACGCAGGCCGCCACCAGCGCGGGCGGCCCGAAGCCCGCCGACACCGCCTCCGTGAGCGCCGCCGTCTGGACGAGCAGCGTGAGGACCAGCGTCACGACGCCGAAGGGACCGATGTCGGAGCGCTTCATGATGTCCAGCGCCCGCTCCGCGGGCCGGCCGCTGCCCAGCCCGTCGGCCAGGTCGGCCAGCCCGTCCAGGTGCAGCGCCCGGGTGAGCAGCGCCAGCGTGCCCACGGCCAGCGCCGAGGAGAGCAACGGTGAGATCTCCAGCCACAGGGCGGCCGTCAGCACGGCCGCGGCGATCCCGCCGAGCACCGCCCCCACCAGCGGGGCGAGCGCCATCGCCCGGCCTCCCGCCCGGCGGTCCACCGTCCCCGGCCGCACCGGGAGGACGCTCAGCGTGCCGATCGCCAGCCGGAACCCGTCGGCGAGCGTGGACGGCCGCGACGGGCCGTCCGGGGCTTCGGCGTTCCCCGGGTTCTCCGGGTTCTCCGGAGGCGGTGTCTCGGGCATAGGCCGTGATCGTAGCGCCGTGCCGGGAAGGATCAGATCCGGAGGGATCAGATCGGGAGGGGGAGGAGGCGGCCGGCGACGACGAGGGAGACGTCCTCGGACTCGGCCGCCAGGCGCTGGTTCAGGCGGCCCAGCGCGTCACGGAACGCCCGGCCGCTGGAGGTGGCGGGGACGACGCCCAGGCCGGCCTCGTCGGAGACGGCCACCACCCGCGACCGCGTCCGCCGCCACGCGGCCACCAGCTCGTCGCACCGGGCGTCCACCCGCTCGCGGGCCGCCGCGCCGCCCTCCCACGCCCCGCACTCGTCGAAGACGGCGGTGATCCAGGTGCCGAGCCCGTCGATCAGCAGCGGGGCCCGGGCGGTCCCCAGCAGCCCGGCGAGATCCGTGGTCTCGACCGTGTCCCAGTGGGCGGGGCGGCGTTCCCGGTGGCCGCGGATCCGGGCCAGCCACTCCGGGTCGCCGCCGGAGGGCCCGGTCGCCACGTAGACGACCTCGGGCTCGGCCAGCAGCCGGAGTTCGGCCTCGGCCGACTTGCCCGAGCGCGACCCGCCCAGCAGGAGCGTCCGGCGCGGCTGCGGGGGCCGGGCGGGCGCGGGTTCGCGGGTGTCGAGCACGGTCCCGTCGGGTACGGCCCGCGCCCCCCACAGCGCGAGCCGCCGCTCCAGCTCGGTGTCGGACGGCACCCGGTGGTCGATCCCCACCGCCACGACATGGGTGTCCTCCCCGACCAGACCGCGACGGCGCAGCCCGCCCAGGCGCTCCGGCCGGTCCAGCAGGTCGATCAGCACCGCGTCGAAGACGTCGCCGTCCTCCGGCCCGTCCCGATGGGTGGAACCGGGAGGCGCGTACAGAAGGCGCTCACCGCCGGGGGTGACGACGGCGCAGCCCTCGGGGGGGAGCGGGTGCCCGTCCACGACGATCCGGGCGGGCCGGCGGCGGACGAGGGCCGGGCGGGAGCAGGAGGCGCAGCCGCAGCCGGGGGCGGGCCGGCCGTACGGGCCGGCCGTACCCTCGAACAGGATTTTCACCCCGCAAGGGTGACACGGCGCCGGGAGACCCGGGTGATCGCGGGTGTGGCGCACGCGGCATGATCCCGCGGACATGCGGAATAGTAGGGTTCGCTGAGCCGCCGAGATCGTCGGCGGGAACCCGCGAGAAGGGGCGTGTGGCATGGCGTGGCGCTGGCGTTACGAGAACGCGGGCGGTGGCGAGCTGACCGGTGGCGGCCTGCCGGACGACACGTTCCCGAACCAGGCCGACGCGGAGTCATGGCTCGGTGAGAACTGGCGCGATCTGCTGGAGGCCGGGGTGGAACAGGTCTCCCTGCTGGAGGACGGCCGCCCCGAGTACGAGGGGATGTCGCTGCGTCCCGAGTAGGACGGACCCGGGCGCCCGGGGAGACCCCGGGAGGCGGGCGGGCCTCCGCCCCTCCCGGCGGGGAGGGGCGGAGGCCCCGGGGGATGCCGTCACCGGCCGTTCCGTGGGGTCACGGGCGCTTGGCGGGGCTGACGGTCTTGGCCGGGTCCCGCTCGACGATCGGGCCCAGGACGGCGTCGATCCGCTTCATCACCTCGGCGTCCAGCTTCACCCCGGCGGCCCTGACGTTGTCGCGGACCTGCTCCGGCCTGGTGGCGCCGACGATCGCAGAGGACACGTTCGGGTTCTGCAGCACCCACGCCACCGCGAGCTGGGCCATGGTCAGGCCGAGGTCGGCGGCGATCGGCTTCAGCTCCTGGACGCGGGTGAGGACCTCGTCGGTGAGCATGCGGGAGATGAAATTGCCCCCGGTCGGGTCGGTGGCCCGGGAACCGGCGGGCGGCGGCCGGCCCGGCAGGTACTTGCCGGTGAGCACACCCTGCGCGATCGGGGACCAGACGATCTGGCCGAGGCCCTCCTTCTCGCACAGCGGCACGACCTCGGACTCGATGACCCGCCACAACATCGAGTACTGCGGCTGGTTGGAGACCAGGCGGTCGAAGCCCATCTCGTCGGCGATCTTCAGGGCGGCGGCGATCTGCTCGGCGTTCCACTCGCTGACGCCGACGTAGAGGACCTTGCCCTGCCGTACGAGGTCGTCGAAGGTCTTGAGGGTCTCCTCGAGCGGGGTCTCGACGTCGAACCGGTGGGCCTGGTAGAGGTCGACGTAGTCGGTCTGCAGGCGGCGCAGCGAGCCGTGGACGGACTCGGTGATGTGCTTGCGGGACAGCCCGCGGTCGTTGGGGCCGGGGCCCGTGGGCCAGTAGACCTTGGTGAAGATCTCCAGGGACTCGCGGCGGACGCCCTTGAGCGCGCGGCCGAGCACCTCCTCCGCCCTGGTCCCCGCGTAGACGTCGGCGGTGTCGAAGGTGGTGATCCCCTCGTCGAGCGCCGCCTTCACACACTCCCGGGCGGCGTCCTCCTCGACCTGGGAGCCGTGCGTGATCCAGTTGCCGTAGCTGATCTCGCTGACCATGAGACCGCTGCGGCCAAGGTGACGGAATTCCATGTTTCGACCCTAGTGGGCGCTCTCCGATGATCTGATTCGGGATACCCTGCCCGGCGTGCTGCGGTTGCTCTCTTCTCGATGGGTACGGCTCGCGCTCGCGGCCGCCGTGACAGTGACGGTCGTGGCGGCGGTCCTGCGCGTGCGCGGTCTCCGGCGTGCCGCCGGGGGTCCGCGTGCCCGGACGACTCCCGGAACCGCGCGGGACCGCCGGGTCCCGCAGAGCGCCGGAGCCCCGGCGGAGGCGTCCCCGGGGGAGGACACGGCACCGCCGGCTCCGGGATCGCCTCCCTCGCAGCCGTGGCCGCCCGTCCCGATCCTCGGCACCCCCACCGACGCCGACCTGGCGCGCCACGCCACCCGGCCGTATGAGCCGAAGCCGCGCCCGCCGCACGCGCCGCGCCCGTTGCGCCCGTCGCTGGGGGAGGCCGCCCGCCGCCGGGTGGTCCGCTGGGGCGGCGCCGCGATCGCGCTGTGCGTTCTGGTCTTCGCCGCCCAGGCCCTGGAGACGGCGGTCTTCTCCAAGGAGGCGGCCGGGCCCGAGTACACGGAGGAGCACATCTACCCGGAGGACCTCCAGGACCTCTTCGACGACCGCGAGTGCACCCCGCCCACGCGGGAGGCGAGCGGCATGCTGCGCACCTTCTGCACGGCGGAGACGCCCGAGCCGGTCACCGGGGACGGAGGTGCGCTCACGGCCGACGCCATGCCGGGCACCGCTCCGCCCTCCACCGGGGATCCCGTCGCGCGCCCTCCGGCGGAGCCCGCCGGTGAGGGTCCCGACGGTACGGTTCCGGACGACGACTGCCGCCCGGGGACCGGGCGTCCGGTGATACGGAAGATCGACCCGAGGGTGACCCGGGCGGTGAACCGGCAGTGGCGGCGGATCGAGCGGTGGCTCAAGACCAACGCGCCCAGGAGCCACCGCACGCTCGCCCCGCCCGCCCGGGCGCGGACGATCGCGATCGCCGAGGCGCAGATGGGCCTGCGCTTCCCCGACGACCTGCGGGCCTCGCTCCTGCGGCACAACGGGTCCGTCTCCGCCGACAGGACCTGGGGATTCGGTTTCCTCGGGAACGAGAGCATGAGTGTGCGCGGGATCCGTGACACCTGGCGGGGGCTCTGCGAGATCGGGGCCGACGGTTACGGTGATCCGCGCGGTGACTGGTGGGACGGGCGGATGATCCCGGTCGGGGACTTCGGGACCGGCGACAAGCTGGTGGTCGACTCGGTCCGGCGCAACGTGGGGAAGACCGACCACGCGGGGACCACGGACTTCGCGCCCGGAGGCGTCCGGATCCGCTCCTACCATGCCCTGCTGAAGATGACGGCCGACGCTCTGGAGACCGGTGGGACCGTGGGCTACTGGAAGCCCGTGGTGATCGACGGCGAGCTTGAGTGGGACGTCATCCTCGACCCGTCCGAGCCGGGAGGGTGACCGATCCTCACTCCGTCCGAGCCGGGAGGGTGAGCGCGTCCGCCGCGGCCCGTGCGGGGCGGGAACGGGAGAGCTCCGCCCCTCCTCGCGGAGTGACGGAGCTCGTGATGCCGGGGAAGGGCCTACTTCTTCGGCGGGACGGGCTTGCCGCCGGGCAGGAACTGGGGCGGCGGGAAGCGCAGCTTGCGGATCTGCAGCGCGCGCATCGCCGCGTAGAAGCCGACGCCCTTGAGGTTCTCGCCGGGGAACTTCTCGGCGGCGAGCTTCTTGACCTTCCGGGCCACCCAGATCGAGGTGAGCACGACGCCGAGCATCATGATCGGCCAGGCGACGGTGATCACCGCCGCGTAGACGTAGTTGCGGGCCGGCGCCGGGAAGGGGATCCAGGTCAGCAGCAGGATCACCAGCGAGAACGGCAGGAAGTACTGGCTGACCAGGCGGCGGGAGTCGACCCAGTCGCGGGCGAACTTCCTGGCCGGGCCCCGGTCGCGGGCCGGGAAGTAACGCTCGTCGCCGCGCGCCATGCCCTCGCGGGCCCTGGCCCGGTCGGCGGCCTGGCGCTCGCGCAGCTGCCGGTAGGCCTCCTTGCGGTCACGCGGAGCGTTCACCGGCTGACGGCGGCGGCCCTCGGCGTCCCGGCGCTTGGGGGTGGGGCGTCCCTTGCCCTCGGGCTTGGACTCGGTGACGGGCGCTGGGGAGTCGTCCCCGGTGGTCTGGGTACGTCGGAACACAATGCCAGCCTACCGGGACTGCAACTTAGTGACGCCCCCGTGCGTTATGCGTAGGGTGAACCTATGTGGCTCCGCCGCTTTTCTTACGGGGGGTCGGAATCACAGGGGTGACCCGAAGCGCATTTGAAGAAGGGGACGGCCAACGCGCATGAGCGTGATGAAGAGACTTTCCATGATCTTCAAGTCCAAGGCTAACAACGCCTTGGACAAGCTGGAGGATCCGCGCGAGACCCTTGACTACTCCTATCAGCGGCAGCTGGAACTGCTGCAGAAGGTGCGCCGGGGTGTGGCCGACGTCGCGACCTCGCGCAAGCGGGTCGAGCTGCAGATCAATCAGATCGAGGCTCAGGCGCGCAAGTTGGAGGACCAGGGGCGCAAGGCGCTCGGGGTGGGCCGCGAGGACCTGGCGCGGGAGGCGCTGACCCGCCGCAGCAGCCTGCAGACGCAGATCGCCGACCTGCGGGTGCAGCACGACAACCTGCAGGCCGAGGAGGAGAAGCTCACCACCGCCTCGCACCGCCTGCAGGCCAAGGTCGACTCCTTCCGCACCCGGAAGGAGACCATCAAGGCCACCTACACCGCGGCCGAGGCGCAGACGCGCATCAACGAGGCGTTCTCCGGCATCTCCGAGGAGATGGGCGACGTCGGCCTGGCGATCCAGCGTGCCGAGGACAAGACCGCGCAGATGCAGGCGCGGGCCGGGGCCATCGACGAACTGCTGGCCAGCGGTGCGCTCGACGACTTCAGCGGGTCGCGCGGCGACGACATCCAGGCGGAGCTGGACCGGATGGGCGGCGGCACCGACATCGAGCTGGAGATCGCCCGGATGAAGGCCGAGCTGGGCCAGGGACCGGCGCCGAAGAGCGCGATCGAGTCCGGCCCGTCGCAGCAGCAGGCCCAGCCGCAGTCGTACCAGCAGCAGCCCTACCAGCAGCCGGCCCAGCAGCCCTACCAGCAGGAGCCGCAGGCCGAGCCGTACCAGCAGCCGCCGACCCAGCAGTACCGCCAGCCCGGGGAGGGACAGTGATCGTTCGAATCATGGGCGAGGGCCAGGTCGAGATCGCACCCGGTGACCTGGCCGTGCTCAACAGCCTGGACGGTGAGCTGGAGGCGGCGATCGAGGCCGGGGACGAGGAGACGTTCCGCACCCGGCTGCACGCTCTGCTGGACCAGGTCCGCCACGTCGGCAGGGCGCTTCCCGACGAGAGCCTGGAGCCCTCCGAGCTGATCCTGCCCCCGGCCGACGCCTCCATGGAGGAGGTCCGGGAGATGCTCGGCGACGAAGGGCTCATCCCCGGGTAGGGCGAGGGCGGGTTCTCTCTTCGGGCGCGAGCCGTACGGCGCAGGCCCGGTCGTCCGCGCCGGGCCTGTCCGCCGGGCTCCCCGCACCGCACCGGGGCGCACCGGAACGCTATCAAGAAGTGATTCCCCTGTTGGGCTAACTCGGCAGTACCCTCGCTAGATTCAATGGGACACAAAAATCCCAAAATGGAGGGTTTCGTTATGCCGGATCTTGCGCCCCTGAGGCCCGGGGATCCCGAGAGGGTGCGGGAGTACCGGCTCACCGCGCGGCTCGGTGAAGGTGGCCAGGGAACGGTCTATCTCGGCGAGTCCTCGTCCGGGACGCGTGTCGCGGTCAAATTGCTCCGCGCCGATCTCGCGCAGGACGCAGAGGCTTTGGAACGTTTCATCCGCGAGGTCAGCACGACCCGGCGCGTCTCGGCGTTCTGCACGGCCGCGGTGCTGGAGACCGGCGTGGACGAGCAGCGCCCGTTCATCGTCAGCGAGTACATCGACGGCCCGACGCTCGACTCGGTCGTGCACAAGGAGGGTCCGCGCACGGGCTCCGCGCTGCACCGGCTGGCGATCGGCACGGTCACCGCGCTCGTCGCGATCCACCAGGCGGACATCGTGCACCGCGACTTCAAGCCGTCCAACGTGCTGCTCGCCCCCGACGGCCCCCGGGTCATCGACTTCGGTATCGCCAAGGCCCTCGACCGGACCTCGACGCTGACCGCGACGGCGATCGGCACCCCCTCCTACATGACCCCCGAGCAGCTCGCCGGGGAGGCCGCGGACTCGGCCGCCGACATGTTCGCCTGGGGCTGCACGATGGTGTTCGCGGCCACCGGGCAGCCGCCGTTCGGCACCGACAGCCTGCCTGCGATCTTCAACCGGATCATGAACATGGAGCCGGACCTGTCGGGGATCACCGACCAGGCCCTGCGCGAGCTGGTGGGCCACTGCCTGGCCAAGGACCCGAAGCAGCGGCCCACGGCGAGTGAGGCGCTGATGCGCCTGCTCGGCCACACCGTCCCGGGGTCGAAGGACGCGGCGCCCCCCATCTCGCCCCGGGGCATCCTCATGGAGGGCTCGGCCGCCGCGGCCCAGCAGACGGGGCCCGAGGGCCACCCGTACCCGCCGGGCTCCCCGGGGTATCCGCCGCACCAGACGGGACCGGGCGGGTTCCCCCAGCAGCCGGTGCCCGGCGGTTACCCGCCGCACCAGACGGGACCCGGCGGTTACCCGCCGCACCAGACGGGGCCGGGCGGGTTCCCGCAGCAGAGCGGTCCCCAGGGGTATCCGCCGCATCAGACGGGGCCGGGCGGGTTCCCGCAGCAGAGCGGTCCCCAGGGGTATCCGCCGCATCAGACGGGGCCGGGCGGGTTCCCGCAGCAGGGCGGGTACGGACCCCAGGGCGGTTCCGGCGGTTACCCGCCGCATCAGACGGGACCCGGCGGATTCCCCCAGCAGCCGGGGCCGGGCGGATACCCGAACCAGACCGGTCCCCAGGGGTATCCGCCGCATCAGACGGGGCCGGGCGGGTTCCCGCAGCAGTCGTACGCCGCCTCCTCGTCCCCGGCCACCGTCAGGTACCCGCCGGAGGCCCGGACACCGGGGTCCCCGCCCGGCGGGAGCGAGCGAGGCGGGGTGCGGCGGATCTGGGTCGCGCTCGGCTCCGGGCTCGTGGTCGCGCTCGTCGCGATCGGCATCGCGCTGGCGGTGCGCGGCGGCGGCACGCCCGAGCCGACCCCCACCCCCCAGGCGGGGGACGGCGGCAAGACCTCGCCCGCGCCGACGCCGGAGCCGACGGTTCCCGAGGCCCAGCGGCAGATCAAGCTCCCGGGCAGCTCGATCACGATCCACGAGAGCGACGAGGACCCGATCAAGCTGACCTCCTACACCCTGGGAGGGAGCGAGCACCGCCTCTACGTCCGAAAGACCGGCACCCGCGAATTCGTCAAGAACGACGCCTACTTCGAGTACACGCTGAACGCCGCGGGCACCCAGGCCCTCGGCACCGACCGGTCCTACACCACGGACAGCTACGCCGTCGTGTCGATCGTCGATCACAAGAGCGGCACGGAGTCCGACGTGAAGATCACCAAGGCGCCGGTCTACCCGATCTACCCGCAGTGGTCGCCGGACGGCCGCAAGGGACTGGTGACGCTGTACGAGGCGCTCGACAACAACGAGAACAAGCCGTACGGCTTCGCCGTCATCGACGTGGCCACGAAGAAGGCCAAGATCGTCCGGGTGAAGGAGAAGGACGCGGGGACCTGGAGCTACTTCTGGCGGGGCGACGGCCGCGCGGTCGGCACCTGGGCGATCGACGGCAAGATCCAGCGCATCCGCTTCTACGACCCGCAGAGCGGCGTCGTGCTGCAGACCCTGCTGGACGTCGGCACCCCGCTCACCGTCGAGGGCGACGACATCAACCCGTCCGGCAAGCTGCTCATGACGTACTGCAAGGGCACCGAGGCGGAGATCTGCGTCTGGTCCACCGCCGCCGACGGCGAGCCGACGGCGCGGATCCCGTTCGCGACCAAGCGGGTCATCGGCTGGTACGACGACCAGCACATCGCGGCCTGGCGGACCAAGGGGTCCGGGTACGAGGCCGTGGTGATCGACCTCGAGGGGAAGGTGAAGCGGGTGCTCGCCGAGACCACCGACGCCAAGGAGTACGAGACGCAGTTCGTGCGCTACACCAGGGAGCCCTGACCCGCAGGGGTCCCGTCCGGACGGGCACGACGGGCCCCCGGCGTCGCCGGGGGCCCGTTCCCGTTGACCGGGGGATCACGTCTGCCGCGGGGTGGCCGGGGACGGCGGCCGAGGACAGGGGATCCGGGGGATGGGGAGTCAGAGGATCAGGGCAGGGCGAGCATCCGGTCGAGGGCGACCTTGGCCCAGTGCGTGGTGTCGGCGTCCACGGTGATCTGGTTGACGACCTGGCCGGCGGCGAGGGACTCCAGCGCCCACACCAGGTGCGGCAGGTCGATGCGGTTCATCGTCGAGCAGTAGCAGACGGTCTTGTCCAGGAACGTCACGTGCTTGTCGGGGAACATCGCCCCGAGCCGCTTGACGAGGTTCAGCTCGGTGCCGACGGCCCAGGACGAGCCCGCGGGGGCGTCCTGGAGCTTGTTGATGATGTACTCGGTCGAGCCGACGTAGTCGGCCTTGACGACGACCTCGTGCTTGCACTCGGGGTGGACCAGCACGTTGACGCCCGGGATGCGCTCGCGCACGTCGTCGACGTTCTGCGCGGAGAAGCGGCCGTGCACCGAGCAGTGCCCGCGCCACAGGATCATCTTCGCGTCGCGCAGCTGCTGGACGGTCAGCCCGCCGTTCGGGCGGTGCGGGTTGTAGACGACGCAGTCGTCCAGCGACAGGCCCATCTCCAGGACCGCGGTGTTGCGGCCCAGGTGCTGGTCGGGCAGGAACAGGACCTTCTCCCCGCGGGAGAACGCCCAGTCCAGGGCCCGCCGGGCGTTGGAGGAGGTGCACACGGCGCCGCCGTTGCGCCCGCAGAAGGCCTTGATGTCGGCGCTGGAGTTCATGTAGGTCACCGGGACGGTGACGTCGGCGATCCCGGCGTCCTGGAGCGCCTCCCAGCACTCCTCGACCTGGTCGAAGGTGGCCATGTCGGCCATCGAGCACCCGGCCGCCATGTCGGGCAGCACGACCCGCTGCGCGTCGCCGGTCAGGATGTCGGCGGACTCGGCCATGAAGTGCACGCCGCAGAAGACGATGTACTCGGCCTCGGGCCGCGCCGCGGCCTCCCGGGCGAGCTTGAACGAGTCGCCGGTCACGTCGGCGAACTGGATGACCTCGTCACGCTGGTAGTGGTGGCCGAGCACGAAGACCCGGTCGCCGAGCGCCGCCTTGGCCCGCCGCGCGCGCTCGACGAGCGCGGGGTCGGAGGCGGGCGGCAGCTCTCCGGGACAGTCCACCCCGCGCTCGCTGTGCGCGTCGGCACCCCGGCCGAGGACGAAGAGTGGAAGCCCGGTCTCGGTGGTCGTCACGACCACACCCCCTTATCGTCGAACTGACGACTAATGATGACACATGGCTTGCGGCATTTATTCCGGGGGAGGGGACATGGAATGTGTGGCAGCGGACAGGTGTTGGTAGCGTCTAAGAAGGACGTCAGAAACAGACAGCCGTCCCGGTCGGGCCGGCTGACGCAGACGCGGGAGTCACCACATGTCGGTTGAGAGCAGCGAGACCACGGCCCAGGGCCTGATCCTGAGCGACGCGGCCGCGGCCAAGGTCAAGAGCCTGCTGGAGCAGCAGGGCGAGGAAGGCCTCCAGCTGCGCGTGGCCGTGCAGCCCGGCGGCTGCTCCGGCCTGCGCTACCAGCTCTTCTTCGACGACCGTTCGATGGACGGCGACATCGTCACCGACTTCAACGGTGTGAGCGTCGTCACCGACCGGATGAGCGCGCCGTACCTCATGGGCGCGACGATCGACTTCGTCGACACGATCGAGAAGCAGGGCTTCACGATCGACAACCCGAACGCCACGGGCTCCTGCGCCTGCGGCGACTCGTTCAACTAACGAGAGATCCGTCCGGCCGGCGGGCAGGCCACCGAGCCCTGCCGGGTGAGATGTTCCTCACCCGGCAGGGCTTCGTTGTGCTGCGACTTCGCGTATTCTTGCGGGGCTCATTTCCCGAAGATGCTGACAACGAGGAGAAGGATCCCGTGCGCATCGCCATTACCGGCTCCATCGCCACCGACCACCTGATGACGTTCCCGGGGCGCTTCGGCGACCAGCTCGTCGCCGACCAGCTGCACCGGGTCTCCCTGTCGTTCCTCGTGGACGACCTGCAGGTCCGTCGGGGCGGTTGCGCGGCCAACATCTCCTTCGGGATGGGCTGCCTGGGCCTGTCGCCGATCCTCGTCGGCGCCGTCGGCGCCGACTTCGCCGACTACCGCTCCTGGCTGGAGCGCCACGGCGTCGACTGCGCGTCGGTGCACGTCTCCGAGACGTTCCACACGGCCCGCTTCCTGTGCACCACCGACGAGGAGCACAACCAGATCGCGTCGTTCTACACCGGCGCGATGGCCGAGGCCCGGCTGATCGAGCTGCAGCCGATCGCCGACCGGGTGGGCGGACTCGACCTGGTGCTGGTGAGCCCCAACGACCCCGACGCGATGCTCCGCCACACCGACGAGGCCCGCCAGCGGGGCATCCCGTTCGCGGCCGACCCGTCCCAGCAGCTGGCCCGCATGCCCGGCGAGGACATCCGCCAGCTGGTCGACGGCGCCGCCTACCTGTTCGGCAACGACTACGAGAAGGGCCTGATCGAGCAGAAGACCGGATGGTCCGACGAGGAGGTCCTCGGCCGGGTCGGCGTCCGCGTCACCACGCTCGGCCCCAAGGGCGTCGTGATCGACCGCAAGGGCGAGCCGTCCCTGCACATCCCGTCGGCTCCCGAACTGGGCAAGGCCGACCCCACCGGCGTCGGCGACGCCTTCCGCTCCGGCTTCCTGGCCGGTCTGGCCTGGGGCCTGTCCCTGGAGCGCTGCGGCCAGATCGGCAACCTCACCGCCACCCACGTGCTGGAGCGCGTCGGCGGCCAGGAGTACGAGCTCCGCCAGCGGGTCTTCCTGGAGCGCTTCAGCGCAGCCTACGGCGCCGAGGCCGCCGCCGAGGTGGCCCAGAACGTGCGCTGCCACTACGCCTGACGCCCGCCGTACGTTCTCCTGTGATGCTGTGCCGTACGGCCCGGCCCGCGCGCCGGGCGGGCCGTACGGCGGCGCGAACCGAGATCAGACGCCCGCGTAGACGCGGTGGACGAAGTCGGCCAGCTGATCGTCGGGAAGGTTCTTGGCCAGGTCGGCCTCGCTGATCATGCCGACGATGCGGCCGTTCTCGATCACCGGCAGCCGCTTGATCTGGTTCTGCTCCATCTTGGAGAGGGCCTCCTCGACGCTGGCGTTGGCGTCGACCCAGACCAGCCCGGTGGCCAGCTCGCCGGCGGTGACCTCGGAGGGGTCCTTCCCCTGGGCCACGCACTTCACGACGATGTCGCGGTCGGTGATGATGCCCTTCAGCCGGTCGTCGGGCCCGCAGATCGGCAGCGCCCCGACGCCGAGCTCCTCCATGAGCTGCGCGGCCCGTTCGAGTGACTGGTCCGACTCGATGCACTGGCAGCCGGAGCTCATCACATCCTTGGCGGTTTCTGCATTCACGCCGTTTCCCCCCGAAACGTGTGGTGGATGTCCGGAGGGGCTCATACCCACTTTTCGGGCATGTCAGTAGTTGCGACGCACATGAATCGCCCAGCCGCCCTGCGGGAGCTCGTGGCTGGCCACATGGCGGTGCGACTTCAGCCGGCACCAGGCGGGGATGTCGGTGAACGCGGCCGGGTCGTCGGCGAGGACGGCGACGACCCCGTTCAGCGGGACGTGGTTGATCCGCTCGGCGAGCATGATGATGGGGATCGGGCACTTCTTGCCCAGGGCGTCGATGGTCAGCGCCGGAGCCTGACCGACGTCCTCCTCGGAGGTCTGCCTGGACGTCATCCCGTTCTCACTCCCCGAACTCTCCGATCACAGCTTCACTCCCGCCTCTTCCCGGATCCTGCGGACGGCGTCCGGCAGGACGGCGAGGAAGCGGTCGACATCCGCCTCGGAGGCGCCACGGGGCAGCGATACCCGGACGTTGCCATGCGTAAGCACGCCCATGGCCTCCAAAACGTGCGATGGACGAAGCGTACTCGCCGTGCAGGAACTTCCGGACGATACGGAGAATCCGGCTCGATCGAGTTCGGTGAGCAGCGCCTCTCCCTCCACGTAGAGGCAGGAGAAGGTGACGATGTGCGGGACCCTCGCGACGGGCTCGCCGATCACCTCGACGTCCGGGACGAGCCGGGGCACCTCCGCGCGGACCCGGTCGACCAGAGCCGCCAGGCGGGCTCCCTCCCGCTCCGCCTCGGCGGCCACGGCGCGCAGCGCGGCGGCCGCCGCGACGACGGCCGGCACGTTCTCGAACCCCGGGACCCTGCGCCGCTCCCGCTCGTCCTCGGGCAGCGGGCTGCGCCAGCGGGTGCCCTTGCGGACGGCGAGCACGCCGACCCCGGCCGGGCCGCCCCACTTGTGCGCGCTCGCCGCCAGCAGCGACCAGCCCGGCGGCACGGGCCCGCGGCCCGCGGTCTGCGCGGCGTCCACCAGCAGCGGGACACCCGCCCCGGCGCACAGCCCCGCCGCCTCGGCGACCGGCTGGACGGTCCCGACCTCGTGGTTGGCGCTCTGCAGACAGGCCAGGGCCGTGCCCTCCGCGCGGACCGCCGCGCCGAACGCCTCCAGGTCCACCACGCCGGTACGGCCGACGCCCACCGTCTCCATCGAGCCGCCCTCGGCCTCGTGCACCTGCCCGGCGTGCAGCACGCTGGAGTGCTCCGCGGCCGAGACGACCAGGCGGCGGCCGGCCCGGCGCCGCCCGCGCAGGGCGCCGAGCACGCCCAGGTGCACCGCCTGGGTGCCCGAGGCGGTGAAGGACAGCTCGTCCGAGCGGCAGCCGAGCACCTCGGCGATCTCGGACCGCGCCTGTTCCAGTAACATCTTTGCCCGGCGCGCGGAGCCGTACAGCCTCGCTGGATCGGCCCAGCCGGCGTCGAGCGCCGAGATCAGGGCCTCGCGTGCCTGGGGATGCAGCGGCTCGGTGGAGGCCGCGTCGAAGTACGCCACGCCCCAATCGTCGCACCCCGCACGACACAATCGGGGGCTGCGCGGGGGGGCGGCGACCGGCCGCGCTAATGTGTCCCCCAGCGTAAAGCTGTGAACTGCAAAATGAACATACGACCGCCCAGGAGCGACTCCTGGGCTTCATCTGTGGGGTAGGCGATCCGTGAGTCCGACCCGCCGTTCTGCACGGCGTCCGTTGGCCCGCCGCCGGGTGCCACGCGCTGCCGCTCTGGCGCTGCTGCTGGTGTCCGTGACGGCGTGCAGTGCTGAAGACTGGAAGCGCGGCGGCATGCCCGAGGGCATCACCGAGCAGTCCGAGGTCGTCCAGGATCTGTGGAACGGATCCTGGATCGCGGCCCTCGCCACCGGTGTGGTCGTGTGGGGCCTGATCCTGTGGTCCGTGGCGTTCCATCGCAAGCGGAAGAACTCTGCGGCGCTCCCGCCCCAGGTGCGTTACAACCTGCCGATCGAGATGCTCTACACGATCGTGCCGCTGATCATGGTGAGCGTCCTGTTCTACTTCACCGCGCGTGACCAGAACTACCTCACCGACATGTCTGCCAAGCCCGACGTGACGGTCAAGGTCGAGGCGTTCCAGTGGAGCTGGCGCTTCACGACCGAGGCCGGCGGCAAGACGGCCGAGGTCGTCGGGGTCCCCGTCGACAACTATGAGCAGGGCCCGCAGCTGGTGCTCCCGGCGGGCAAGCGGATCCAGTTCAACCTCTCCTCGCCGGACGTCATCCACTCCTTCTGGGTCCCGGCGTTCAAGTTCAAGCTCGACGTGATCCCGGGCGTGGACAACCGCTTCCAGGTGACGACGCTGGACAAGCCCGGCACCTACGCCGGCCGCTGCGCCGAGCTCTGCGGCGTGGACCACAGCCGGATGCTCTTCAACGTCAAGCTCGTCACGCAGGACGAGTTCGACCAGTACATCGCTAAGCAGGCGGGTGCCCAGTGACCACACTCAGCAGCCCCGTGATCGTCGGCGGCCCGACGCCGACCCGTAAGGGCTCCATCATCGCGAAGTGGGCGTCGTCCACCGATCACAAGATCATCGGGCACCTCTACCTGATCACCTCGTTCGTGTTCTTCCTGATCGGCGGCGTCATGGCGCTGGTCATGCGGGCGGAGCTGGCCCAGCCGGGCCTCCAGCTCACCAGCAACGAGCAGTTCAACCAGCTGTTCACCATGCACGGCACGGTGATGCTGCTGATGTTCGCCACGCCGCTGTTCGCCGGCTTCGCCAACGAGCTGATGCCGCTGCAGATCGGCGCGCCGGACGTGGCCTTCCCGCGCCTGAACATGGTCAGCTACTGGCTGTTCACCTTCGGCAGCACCATCGCCATGTCGGGTTTCTTCACCCCGGGCGGCGCGGCCAGCTTCGGCTGGTTCGCCTACACCCCGCTGTCGAACGCGATCAGCTCGCCCGGCATCGGCGGCGACCTGTGGATCATGGGCCTGACCATCAGCGGTCTGGGCACCATCCTCGGCTCGGTCAACTTCATCACCACGATCGTCTGCATGCGCGCGCCCGGCATGACCATGTTCCGCATGCCGATGTTCACCTGGAACGTGCTGCTCACCTCGATCCTGGTGCTGATGGCCTTCCCGGTGCTGGCCGCCGCGCTGCTGGCCCTGGAGGCCGACCGCAAGCTCGGCACGCACATCTTCGACTCGGCCACCGGCGGCGCGCTGCTCTGGCAGCACCTGTTCTGGTTCTTCGGCCACCCCGAGGTCTACATCATCGCCCTGCCGTTCTTCGGCATCGTGACGGAGATCCTGCCGGTCTTCAGCCGCAAGCCGCTGTTCGGCTACATCGGCCTGGTCGGCGCGACCATCGCCATCGCCGGTCTGTCGATCACGGTGTGGGCGCACCACATGTTCCCGACCGGCCAGGTGCTGCTGCCGTTCTTCTCGTTCATGACCTTCCTGATCGCGGTCCCGACCGGGGTGAAGTTCTTCAACTGGATCGGCACCATGTGGCGCGGCCACCTGACCTTCGAGTCGCCGATGCTGTTCTCGATCGGCTTCCTGGTCACCTTCCTGTTCGGCGGCCTGACCGGCGTCATCCTGGCCTCGCCCCCGCTGGACTTCCAGGTGTCGGACTCCTACTTCGTGGTGGCCCACTTCCACTACGTGGTCTTCGGCACCGTGGTCTTCGCGATGTTCGCCGGCTTCTACTTCTGGTGGCCGAAGTTCACCGGCAAGATGCTCAACGACACGCTCGGCAAGTTCCACTTCTGGACGTTGTTCATCGGCTTCCACACCACCTTCCTGGTCCAGCACTGGCTGGGCGCGCAGGGCTTCCCGCGCCGCTACGCCGACTACAGCCCGATCGACGGCTTCACCGACCTGAACATGGTCTCCTCGATCGGCGCGTTCGTCCTGGGCGCC